>NZ_JAGEVF010000001.1 GCF_017581965.1 Winogradskyella pelagia | reverse complement strand
CGTCATTATTGTCGTCGCAGACCTCGAAGTCCGTAGGTGCATTTGCGATAGGATTGGGCAATACTTCCAAATCAAGCGTCGTGACGTTGTAGCAATCTTCATTTATTACCGTTTCTAACCTTACATAGATGGTCTGATTATTAGGTGTTACATTCGTATAGATTGTTGGTAGAGGTGCCGCGTCATTTTCTGCATCTGCCATATTTAAATGAAAAGTAATATTGACGTCAGCTGCATCATTTGTATCTAAAATTTCCGATTCTCTGTCTAACAAATTGAATTCTGTAAATCCATCGGTAACTGCATCATCACATAATTCAATAGGTGTAATATTGTTGTTAATATCCAATTGACTAAACAATAATTGAAATGAACTGGTATCGAAACACTCTTGGGTGTTGTCTGCTATTCTCACCCAAATGGTTTGTGGATTCGATGTATTTGTATAATTTGTTGGTAAAGGATTGGCATTGTTATTCGCATCATCTTCCGTTAAATGATAGGATACTGCAAAAGCAAGTGGGTCTTGTGCTCCCAGCACTACATTTGTATTTTCTGATAAATCAAATTGAGCGGTTCCATCTGTGTCGCAAACAACTAAATCTTGTGGTTGATTTGCTGTTGGACTTGATCTAAACTCCACAAAAACTGAATCTGACGATTGACAAACACCAGTAAATTCTACGTTTACAGAGTAGGTACCTGTTACGCCGACATCGATTGTAGAACCTGTTTCTCCTAGAATTTCTACACCATCTACAAACCAGGTGTGCGTTGCGGTTGGAATACCTGTGTCTAGAGTTATTAAATCGCCATCGCACTCAGCAGTACCAGCTGCAATAGTAATATCTTCACCAAGATCTCCTCCAAGATCAAAACTACCAGCTAGCAGAAAAACTCCCGAATCAAAATTATTATCATTGTCGTCTCCAATTACTAATTTAATGGTATAGTTGTCCCCAGGCGTAACAGCTGATTGGGCTGTAAAAACTACCGTTCTTCCGTCAAATGACATTGGAGGCCCTCCAGCCGGAGTGTATTCCCCAAAATATTGTGCATTGGCCGCACCACATGCACCATTGTCTGGATGGATATTTGTCACGAGAATGTCGAAAACTCCAGTATCTGATGTTGGTAAAACCGCTAAATTTGTTGTGACTCCAGTGTTATTATCCGTTAATAAAAATGCAAAGGCATCTGAAAAATCACACTCAAACGAACCCATATCATATTCCTCAGATGCCATTATAAAATCAAAGCTAATGTTATCTGCAAGTGGTGTAAAATCGAATTGAATAAACGTTGCATCATTTGAATTAATGCCTGTTGCTAAATCCAAATCAGCATCACCTGGCCAAGCTCCATCACCAAGAAATTGGTTAGGCCCTCCAGCTCTGCCAGCATCACCTGAGGTTAGCAACAATCCCTCTTCAAACGGAAAATTAATTCCATTGCTAATGAAATATCCTATTCCACTCGGTAAAGCAGGATTAAAGTCTGAACCTGTAGATGAAATAATATTCGACACCGTAGCACATGGACTGTTAATTAAAACATCTTCTATCAATTCCTCGGGTGTAAAACTATCTTGATCTACAATAACGTTCTCCCCTATTACAACCACCGTAATTGTTACTACGTCTGTACAAGATTGCGGATTATCATCTGTTACGGTTAAAGTTACATTGTAAGTCCCTGGATTATTAAATATATTAGAGGCTGTTGTACCTGTAGCTGTATTGCCATCGGCAAAATCCCAATCGTAAGTCGCATTAGTACCATCAATAGAAAACGTTGCGCTTCCATTAAAGGTGACTTCTTCACCAGGCAAGATGGTTACCACCCCTGATGGATTAGGTGTTGGGACGGTGGAATCCACAGAAGCTACGATATCTTGACAAGGTGTGGCACAACCAATATTTGCTTCCCAGCCTGTTGTATTTGCCATTGCACTTGAAACAAATTGAAAGGTTAAACACCCTGAGGTATTGGCTGGTGATGCAGATATAGTTCCTGGAGATGTAGAACCAGAATAGGTACCAATTACAGGTGCTGCCGTTGAGTCACCATCGTAAATCGTTAAAATATCAAGGTTTAATTGCGTGGTAAAACTCAGAAAATCAACAACCATAAATTCTCCTGTGTTCTGGGGACAAATAGTGGTTACTAAGTTTTCGTTATCGTCATAGTTTCCAAATTCGCCTCCAGAATCGAAAAAACGATCAGGCTGACACCTGTTAAATGTGCCATTTTGCATTGAAATATCCTGTGCATGAACTTGGATACCAAACAAAATGAAAACAAAGAATTTTATATATCGCATGTAATTATTCTTAAAAAACGCTTATAAAAGTATATTTAGCACGGTATTTGCTCCTTACTTTTATAAACGAATCCGAAATTTAGCTAAATTATATGAAATGACTTTAAATTTTAGACACAAAACATATTCTATAGATTTAACGTTAACGCTTGTTATTTCATATTTTTGCAGTAAAATTTTTTGAAATGAAGATCTCTATAATTCCTACTTCAAATGACTCAATCGTAAAATTTGAGGCCGAGCGATTTTTAACCAATCATAATAGCTACGAATTTAATAATATAGATGAGGCAAAGCCTTCTCCTTTAGCTCAACAATTATTTCACTTACCCTTTGTGAAAAAGGTATACATAGCGTCAAATTTTGTAGCCATAGAGCGGTATGATATTGTCTCATGGGCCGATGTTCAAGACGAAGTTGCTAAGCAAATTGAATCTTACCTAAACGAGGGTGGAATTGCCGTAAAAGAAGAAGCAGCGAAACCCAAAGCTGCCGTTACGGTATATGCAGAAAGCACACCAAATCCTAGTGTATTAAAATTTGTAAGCAATAAGGTTATAGTACCCAATCAGTATGAATTTACCTCTATTGAAGAGGCCAAGCTCTCGCCATTTGCAACGGCACTCTTTCAGTTTTCTTTTGTAAAGAATGTGTACATTGAAAAGAATTTTGTGTCTATTACAAAGTACGATATTATTGAATGGGAGGAGATTACACTTCAATTAAGAGAGTTTATAAAATCATATATTGAAGAAGGCAAAACCATTTTAACCGATGATGCCCCACAAAAACTAAATAAAACGGATAAGGCAAAAGAAGAGAAATTTGAAGCTTTAGATGACATTTCAAAATCAATAGTGAACATACTTGAGGAATATGTAAAACCAGCTGTTGAAAGTGATGGCGGAAACATAGAGTTTAAATCGTATAATGCAAATAGCAAAAAGGTAGAGGTGCTGTTGCAAGGTGCTTGCAGTGGTTGCCCATCATCTACCTTTACCCTTAAGAACGGCATAGAAAACATGCTTCGGGAAATGCTAAATGACACGGAGCTAACGGTTGATGCCATAAATGGCTAAAACCGTCTTTTTTTTGGTATATTAAGAACGGTATGAATAAGAAAAATAAATTTTAACGTAAAAAATTCAATGATGAAAATATTTCAGATTATTTCAAAAGTTGCGCTATTTATTGTACTCCTAACATTTACGAGTCATATAACAGCTCAAAATAATATTAATATGGATGTGTCCTCCGAAGGGAATCTCATGTGGAAAAACACAAATACCTTACCTGATGCTGAAGGCTCCCCTTTTATCAATGAAACCTATCTACCTATTAAGGTTTCAGTAATTCCGGATAAGGTATACACGGGCCGTTTTAACGCTTATAATGGTGAAATGGAAGTAGACTTAGGCAATGGTAAAATCATAGCCTTAGACATAAGTAGTGAAATAGAAGTGACCTTTATCGGTTCTGGAGATACTTACAGAGTATACGACTACATGGATGCTAACAACAACCGGCAACGAAGATTTTTAATGGTGGTGCATGGTGAAGAGAAGTTTCAGCTATTAAAAGAAGAAAAAATTAAATATATAGAAGGAAGACAGGCCCAAACATCTTACGATAAGGATGTTGCTCCTAAATTTAAAAGAAGTGACGACAATTACTACATTAATTTAAATGGTACAATAACGTATGTGCCAAATAAGAACAAAAAAGTTTTGAGTGCCTTCCCAAAGGATGCCAAAGCATTGAAAGGCTTTATGAAAAAAAATAAGCTCAATGCTAAAAATGAAGAAGATTTAGTAAAAATTGCAGAATTTTTGGCTGGTCAATAACTTATGTTTCAGCCTCTTCGATTTTATTCATTGCTATTAATAATTGCATTTTAGTGACTTTTCCGTAACTTTTGTATCTAAATAAATAGTTAGGAACTCATAAAAACAATTTCATTATGGCAGTATTAAAAGTAATCGAAGTATTATCTAACTCAGACAAAAGCTGGGAAGATGCAACAAAAAAAGCCGTTAAAGAGGCGGCAAAAACAGTAAAGAACATAAAGTCTGTTTACGTTCAAGATCAAAGTGCGATAGTAAAAAACGATGATGTGGTAGAATTTAGGGTAAACCTAAAGTTAACTTTCGAAGTAAAATAAATACCTATTTACTAATTATATTTGCTCGGTTCTCGGACCGAGTTTTTCTATTAACCAAAAATTAAAATACATGAATACACAAGATTGGATCGACACAGGATTTGATTTAATTATTGAATTTGGACCAAAACTTATCGCTGCCATTCTCATATGGATTATTGGTAGTTGGGTAATTAAAGTATTGCTGAAAGGCATCAAAAAAGCAATGAATTCAAGGAGCTATGATGAAAGTCTTAAAAAATTCCTGTTAAACTTAATCAATTGGATTTTTAAGATTGTATTAATAATAGTTGTTCTTGGCACTGTAGGCGTTGAAACCACATCTTTTGCTGCTCTTATTGCTGCGGCTGGTCTCGCTATTGGCATGGCACTGCAAGGGTCATTAGGTAATTTTGCAGGTGGTGTGTTAATTATGATTTTTAAACCAATTAAGATTGGTGATTTAATTGAAGCTCAGGGCGAAATCGGTGTTGTGAAAGAAATAGAAATATTTACAACTAAGTTAACTGGATTATCAAATAAGGAAATCATTATACCTAATGGTGCTTTATCCAATGGTAATATTGTTAACTATACTACGGAAGGCACACGCCGTGTAGATTTAGTGTTTGGTGTTAGTTATGACGCAGATATTAAACAAACTCAAGATGTTTTAATGAGCGTACTAACCTCCCACCCAAAGGTTTTGAAAGATCCTCAACCAACGGTTAACGTTCTTGAACTAGCTGATAGTTCGGTTAATTTTGCTGTTAGACCCTGGTGTAAAGTTGAAGATTATTGGGATGTCTATTTCGATATTACTAAAAACACTAAGCTAGAACTAGATAAAGCTGGTATCGAAATACCATATCCGCATAGTGTGGAAATACATAAACAAGGCTAAGATTGCTTCTTAATAGCAATAAAGTCCTTTAAATAATATGGTTCAAAATAAGCGACATCTTCGGTGTCGCTTATTTTATATTTAGACTCTGCTAACTCACCCATTTCTCTTGCTGATGGCAATCTATCTTCTATAAAATTAGCGTTACTGTGCTGTATTAATGCTTTAGTCTTTTCAACACCATTGCCAATAAAAAAGACATCATTACTTTCTAATATTAAGTTGTAGCTATTAGCGTCCAAAATTTCTGCCTTTACCTCTCTTGCTAACTGAAAATTGGATGTAAAAACTGCTGAATACACTTCCATTCGCCTGGCATCTAACATAGCTACAATATAGCCTTTATCAATATTTAGCTGACGAGACAAAATCTCTAAGGTATCTATGGCAATAAGCGGTTTATTTAAGGCATAACACAATCCCTTGGCTGTAGACACTCCAATTCTTAGGCCTGTGTAAGACCCTGGACCTTTACTCACAGCAACGGCATGGATTTCATCTGGCTTATATTTAGATTCAGAAAATAAATCTTTAATAAATACGTGCAATAATTCGGCATGAGAATAACTTGAGCTGTTATCTTCTTTTAAAAACAAAGTCTCTCCATCTAAAGACAAAGAGACCGAACAATTTGTTGTAGCCGTTTCAATATTGAGAATTAAAGCCATAATCTAAAATTACAGTTTTATTCCTTCATTTCTTCTTTCTTCTCTTCGATAAGATCGCCTGGCTTTAAGGTTTTAGATACTAGATTATAAGGACCAGTAATGATATTGTCGCCTTCACTTAACCCTGAAGTAATTTCAATATTCGTGTCATCTTGTATGCCCGTTTCAACCACTTTAAGCTTAGCTTTTCCTCCATCATTAACAAAAACACATTCGAATTTTTCATCGCTATTCTGTGAAGTTGTTTGGTTAGCGGATGCTCCTTTACCATAAGATTTCCTTACCGAAGAGGTATCTGACTTAACAACGATAGCACTTATCGGTACTGAAATAGCCTTTGGTCTAGTATTGGTTATAATATCAACGGTTGCCGTCATTCCAGGTCTAAACGGTGAATAGGCTGCGGGCTTACCTTCAATTAAATCCATATAAGATTCTTCCAAAATTCTTACCTTGACCTTGAAGTTGGTGACTTGATCTGCTGATAATGTTCCTTGTGCTGAGTTGGCAATTTCCGTAACGAGTCCTTTGAATTCTTTTTTGAGATAAGCATCAACTTCAACAATGGTAGAATCGCCAATATTTACTTTAACAATGTCATTTTCGTTAACATCTACTTCAACCTCCATATTCTTTAGGTCTGCAACTCTAAGAATTTCTGTACCTGCCATTTGCTGCGTCCCAACAACACGCTCTCCCAACTCAACGCTCAATAATGATATTGTTCCGTCCATTGGAGCATATATTGTTGTTCTACTCAGGTTATCCCTAGCTTCAGTCACAGTAGCAGCAGCACTTTGAACACTATAATACGCTGAATTTTTGCCTGCTAAAGCTGTTTCGTAAGCTGCTATGGCTCTGTCCCAATCTGCTCTAGAAATTACGCCCTTTTCAAATAAACCTTTATTTCGATTATAATCTGCCTCGGCTTGCTTTAGTGTAGCTTCAGCTTGTGCTAAATTGGCCGTAAAATTTTTATACGACGCCTGTGAGCGTTCTAAGGCAGATTCTATTAAATCTGGATTGACCTTGACCAGTAAATCACCTTTTTTAACCTGCTGCCCCTCTTTGAACGGTAATTCTAATATTTCGCCCGAGACCTCACTAGAAATGGAAACCTCAACTTCTGGATAAATTTTACCAGTGGCAGAGACCGTTTCAACAATTTCCCTTAGCTCAACTTTTTGAGTGGTTACTTGTTTAAAATTGCCTTTTTTTCCAAACCATCCTAACTTAGACCCAACTACTAAAGCAACTAGCAGTAGGACCACGACCCCAATAATGATTTTTACCTTTTTACTCATAATTAAAATTTTAATTCTGTCGCCGGAATACCAAAGAATAGCTCCAGAACTTTTAGCCTGAATATATAATCGTATTTTGCTCTATTTAGGTTTATTTGAGCATTGTCATATCTTAATTTAGCCTGACTAAAATCGAAAGCATTAGTTAAACCCTCATCGTATCTCGCCTTGGCATATTCATAAGCTAATTCTTGAGATTCTAATGCTGTTTTTGCTGCGTCATAAGATTTTAATCCTCCTTTGGCATCAACATAAGCCTGATATACTGAAGATTCTAAATCTAACTCTGCCTGCTCTAACAAAAATTTCGAACGTTCTACATTGACTTTGTTTCTTTTAACACTAGCTTTAGTATTAAATCCATTTAAAAAAGGGATGTTAAGCTGAAAACCGTAGGCGATACCGTCATTTTCCCATAACTGTTCAACAAACTTATCTGGAGGAGTTTCTACTGGAAAAGTATTTGGAAATTGAGACACAACAGCTTCGCCAGTTGATTCTACTGTACCGATTTGTCTTATAACCGTTGGGTTGTCTGGATCAACAACATTACTGAAATTTGGTGTATTTGTATATCTCGTATCGTAACCGAAGAAAGCAGATAGGGTAGGTAAATTAGCCCCTTTAGAGATTTGCAAGTCTTTTTTAGCAAGCTCTAGATTTTGTTCTGCAATTCGAATTTCTGATCTATTTTCTTTTGCGCTCTGAATGATTTCATCTACAGAGGTTTCACCTAATGAATCTACGATGCCGTAGCCCTCTTCTACAATATCAAAACTTTCGTAGTCCTTAATTAATAGTAACTGCGCCAAACTTATTAATGATATTTGCACTTGATTTTCAGCATTTACAATGGACTGTTGCTCGCTTGCGTCTGTAGCTTTAATCTCTAATAAATCACCGTCAGGTAGTACACCTGCATTTACCAATTCTTGGGTTTGTTGTATTTGCTCTTTTGTAACTTCATTCTGAGAAACGAGTACTTCTAAATTTGCCTTGTTAAGAATGACTTGCAAATAATTATTAGCCACCGCCAAGGAGATATCGTCTTTCATTTTACTGAGACGATATTGGCTGGCAAGTTTAGAAATTTCTGCACGCTGCATTGCTCTGAAATTTCTTAATCCATCGAATAGTGTGTAACCAACATTAATCCTTCCTGTAGATGACAGAAATGTAGTAGTCTGTGCTCTATTTGTAACAGGGTTAAAACTTAAACCTGTATTTTCATTTAAACCAATATTGGCGCTAATAGATGGAACAAAATTACCTGTAGCCGTTAGCTTTTCAATCTCTGCAGTCTCAAGATCTAGTTCACTTTGTTTTACAGAAATATTGTTTTCTAAAGCATATTCTACACACTCTAATAGCGTCCATTTTTTATTTTGTGCCTGCACTGCTACACCAAAAAGTAGCAGACCAACTAAGATTAATTTTTTCATTGTGCTTATTTGTCTAGGTTAGTGTTAAAGTGTTACACTAATAATTGATTAATTTCTACTGCCGAATGCAGGCATACCTTGAATTTGATTCCAGATTTTGAGATTGTCTGACTTGGAGACACCATTTTTGACCTCAACATAGATACCATTGCTAATTCCAAGGTCTACATCTCGTCTTTCGAATTCTTGGTCTCCAACGGCTACTTCAACAAATGGTTTTTGCGTCTTTCTATCGTATTGAACTAATGCTTCGCGTATGGCTAAAACCTTGTCAGCCTTTTCCAATATAATAGAAGCGTTGGCGCTAAGACCAGCTCTTATGAATGTAGAATCTAGGTTTTTTAGAGACCCTTTGATTGCAAATTGAATAGCTCCATTTTCTGCCACCCCTTTAGGTGCAATATAATCTAGAATGGCATCGAACTTTTTATTTTCTATAGCTCCAACTGTAATCTCAAGAGGTAAACCTTCTCTAATTTTCCCTACTTCACTCTCATCAATTTTACCTTCAAAAATCATTTTCTTTATATCAGCTAAAGAAGCTATTGAGGTACCTTCATTGAAATTGTTAGCTTCAATAACTTGGTTACCTTCCTTTATTGGCACATCCAACACCATACCAGCTACTGTTGCTCTCACTTGTGTTTGTGCAATATTGCCAAGGCCAGAGGTTGTTCCTGTTTTTATAATATCATAATTTTGACGAGACTGTTGCAAGTCTATCCGAGCTTGTTCTACCTGCTGCTTTGCTTGCAAAAAGGTATTATTTACTTGATCAAAATCGTTAGCTGAAACCACTCCTTTTTCAAAAAGCGCTTTTTGTCTATCGTAAATTGCTTTTTGAGTTTTAAAATTAATTTCTGCCGTTTCTAGGGATGTTCGGTTCGAGGATATATTATTTTTCGCACTTGTAAGTGACGATACATTAGGAATTACTCTAATTTTTGCAATTAAATCACCCTGTTGTACAAATTCGCCAGCTTCGATAAATACTTCTTCTACAACCCCAGAAATATTTGGCTTTATTAAGACCTCTTCTTTAGGTACAATACTGCCTGTTGCCATTGTTTTTACAACAATTGTTTGTTCAGAAGGTGTCTCTGTAGAATATACTATTGGATCTTCTTGGTTTTTTTGCCATAAATAAATAAGGGCGGTTGAAAAGGCCGCGACAATGACTATTAATAAAATTACCGTAGTTGTTCGTTTCATTACAATGTAATTAGTTATTCTTTATTTAGTTATTCAATTCTAAGGGCATCAACTGGTTTCATTTTAGTTGCACTATTAGCTGGTATCATACCTGCCAATAAACCTGAAACCGTTAAAATAGTTAAGGCTGTAAATACAACAGGCATTCCAACACTTGGGTTCGCAAAATTTTCCACCGGTCCGCTTTGTTCCAAGGAATAATTCATTAACCATATAACACCACCAGCAAATGCGACACCCGTCATTCCTGCTAGAATGGTCAGTATTAAGCTTTCTTGTAAAATTTGTAATCTAATATTCCAAGGTGTTGCGCCTAGTGCTCTTCTTACACCAATTTCTTTAGTTCTCTCCTTAACCACTATTAGCATTATATTACTAATACCTATAATGCCAGAAAGCAAAATAAGCGCTCCAACAAAATAACCCACAAGAGTTAAAATGGTAAACAAGCCTGTTACTTTTGCAAACTGCTCTGAAATATCTCTATGGCCAAAGGCACGATCATCATTTGGGTGTACTGTATGCCTACCTTTTAGAACACTAAATATTCTATCTTTTAAATTAGTAATACTAAATTCATCATAAGCTGTTATGGCCATCCAACCCACGCGGTCTCCGTAGTTGAACGCTTGATTAAATGTCGTAAACGGAATAAATATAGTATTGGCCTCCTCTTCACTATCCCCTTGACTATTGACATTTTTAAAAACACCGACTACCATGAAGTTGACACCGTTTATTTTTATGTAGGTGCCAATAACGTCTTCCCCTTTATCGTATAAACCAGCAACAACATCGATACCAATAACACAAACTTTTCTTTTTGCGTCAATATCTGAATGACTTATAAACCTTCCTTGAAGGATATCCATTGGAAGTTGCTCAATAAATTCTGGATAATCGCCATATATTTGAAAAGCTCCAATATTAGTTCCTCTAGTTACATTATTGGCGCCACGATACCCACCAAGAGAATTTCTCGGTGAGACATATTTTAATTCTGGAAATTCAGATTTTAGTGCTGCAATATCATCTAATTTGTAGTTGAATCGTCTGCCTTTTGGTAATCCCTTATAGGATATAGATGCACGCTGTGTCCAAGTAAACATTGAGTTTGCAGCGAAATTATTAAAACTTGCAGTTACACCATTTTTAAGTCCGTTGGTGAGTGCTAATAGTAAAACCAATATGGTAATTCCCCAGAACACTCCAAATGCAGTAAGCAGTGTTCTAAACTTATTAGCGGTTAGCGCTTCTAATATTTCGTCCCAGCGATCCTTATTAAACATACTATTCGTCTCTTAGTGCAATAATAGGTTTGATTTTTGCTGCTCTGTAAGCTGGAACAAATCCTGCAAGACTTCCTGCGGCGACTAACAGAAATACGGTATAAAGAGCCGTATTAAAATCTACTTGAGGATATTTTATATAATCATTATCAATAGTAGGACCAACAAGTTCGAGCAAGCCTAAGCCAAGTATTAAACCGAACAAACCAGAAAACATGGTTACGAAAATAGCTTCCTGGAGAATCATACCAACAATGGACATTGGCACAGCTCCTAATGCTTTACGTATGCCTATCTCTTTTGTGCGTTCTTTAACAATGATAATCATTATGTTGCCAACGCCAACCACACCTGCGATAATGGTCCCAATTCCTACAAACCAGAACACGGCTTTAATAATATCAATCAATGAATAAATTTTCTGCGCTTCCTCAAGGGTATTGCTTACACGAATCGCAGCTCTATCATCTGGTGCAATAATATATTTTTGCTTTAAATCTCTCTCTATGCTCTCTAAGAGTAAATTTGACACCTCAACAGATTTAGCCAAACTTTTTTGCATTGGCACTGTAAATTGCATATTGCGTATTCTATCACCACCATTAAAAGCTACTTGTGCTGCTGTTATGGGAATGTAGACATTATCCTCTTCACGTTCTCCTCCTGGATCAGAATAAACTCCAACAACTTTAAAGTTTATGCCGAAGATAGAAACCATTTCATCTATTGGATTCTTACCCTTAAACATCTCACTCTTTACTTTCGTTCCAATTACGATGACTTTTCTGGCATCATTTAAATCTGCTTGATTAATAAATCTTCCTTGAAGAATACTTGAGTTTTCAATGTACTGAAAGTCTGGATGAACTCCCTGGACACTAAAATTTCCAGTTTCATTTTTATAAACAATCTGGCCACTCCATATGGAGTAATTTGCAGAACGAAATTCTAAATAATCATCATAAGTAGAACTCACATTTTCGAAGTCTTCGTTTTTAAGTTGTATTCTACGATTGGGATTTAATCCTTTATAACTTTTAGTAGTTCTTCTGGTACGTACACTAATTTCGTTGGTAGCATCCCCAGAGAATTGTTCAGTTACACCATTTTGTATACCAGAGCTAAATCCTAATAAAACCACGAGAATAAAAATACCTGAAGCCACAGAAATCCCAGTAAGAATAGTTCTTAGCTTGTTCTTTTTAAGCGTCTCAAATATTTCTTGCCAACGTTCTATATTAAACATATTCCTTAGCTCTAACTTGTTTTACTGGGCTATCGTCAATAATTACTCCATCTTTTAACTGAACAATACGTTTGGTCATTTGAGCAATATCGTTCTCGTGAGTTACAATAAGTATGGTTTTTCCTTCGTCGTTTATTCCTTGTATTAAATCCATAACTTCGTGAGATGTTACAGAATCTAAGGCTCCTGTTGGCTCATCAGCCAATAGAACCTTAGGGTCACTCGCTAATGCTCTTGCTACCGCAACGCGCTGTTTTTGACCACCTGAAAGCTCACTTGGTAAATGGTGTGACCAATCTGCCAATCCCACTTTTTCTAAATAGTGTTCTGCCCTTTCAACACGCTCCTTTCGTTTCATACCTTGATAAAATAATGGCATTGCCACATTATCTAAAGCAGATTTATAATTTATAAGATTAAAGGATTGAAAAATAAATCCTAAAAATTTATTTCTATATTGAGCTGCTATTTTCTCATTGAGGTTCTTAATGGGCACACCATCCAAGACGTAGCTCCCACTATCTGCTTCGTCTAACATTCCTAGAATGTTTAGAAGCGTAGATTTTCCTGACCCAGAAGACCCCATTATTGAAACCAATTCACCTTCCTTGACATCAAAATTGATACCCTTTAGTACATGAAGAGAATTGCTTCCCATGTGGTAAGACTTGTGTAAATCTTTAATTTGTATCATTGTGCCTCTAGATTGGATTGCAATTTTAACAATTAATAGAACCAATCTCTGCCAATAAAGTGTTAAGAAATATCTTAGAACAATTCTTAATTATATCCCATAAACAGCGAAATACAGGAGTTTATTTACTGCTTGACTATTGTGTTTTTTTATAAGTGCGGTAAATAAAATAGCCAATAGTACCAACAATAATGTATGGAATAGCCATTAAAAACATTATGCCGTCGTTGATTCCTTGTGCAGTGGATTGCCCTTCTTCACTCTCAAGTACAGCTCTGCACATGGCGCACTGAGCGTTGGAATGGACAAATGCTAATAGCGTTATTACTGTTAATAGTAGTTTTCGTCTCATTATTATACGTAGTATGGAGAAATCATAAGATAAACAATTACACCTGTTACAGCAACATATAACCACATTGGAAAAGTTATCTTGGCAATTTTCTTATGTCTTTCAAAATTATTGGTTATAGCTCTTACGTAGGTAATCAATACAAATGGAATAATTACAATAGATAGCGAAATATGAGTTATCAAAATAAAATAATAGATATATCTAATAAATCCTTCTCCTCCAAATTTTGTAGAATCACTTGTCATGTGATAAGCAACATACATTACCAAGAAAGCTACAGACAAGGCAATTGCAAATTTCATTAATCTCTCATGTAATTGTCTTTTACTATTCTTTATGGCAACAACAGCCATCACTAATACAACGGCAGTAATTCCGTTTACTGTGGCATAAATTGGAGGTAAAAATCTCAAAGGCTCAACATCATAGCCTAGCTTTCTAAGATTTACTCCAAACAAGGCTGCAACAACGAGTGGAACTGCTATGGATAGTACCACAATCCATTTATTATATTTTTTCTCCAATTGATTTTGTTCAGTACTCATTTTTATTCTTTCAAGAGTTTAGCAATATCTTCCTTTAACATGGTAATTTCTTGTGGAATCCCTTCATCATCTACACCCTCTTCTTCAGAAATAATTCCATTGTAGTAAATCAAGGGATTTCCGGTTGACAACATTCTAGACCTTATATAGCCTTCTTTATCAATTAAGGCAAAATTTCCTGAGTGTTCAAATCCACCTTCAACTGCTTCATCCTTTGCCGTGTAAAGGTAAAAGCCTTCGTTAGCCAATTTATAAATGGTTTCCTCGTCGCCTGTCATTAGGTGCCAATTAGGATTGGTAATACCATAATTATCTGCATAGGCCTTAAGCACCTCTGGAGTATCAATATCTGGTGTTATTGTAAATGATGCAACTCCAAACTCATCCTTAAATTCTTCAAAGTGATTTTGAATCTGAACTAGGTTCTTATTCATTCTTGGGCAAATCGTTGGGCATGTCGTAAAGAAAAATTCTACTAAATAAACTTTACCCTCATAATCTTTATTTGAAATGGTATCACCATCTTGGTCTACAAAACTAAATTCTGGCACCTTTCTTTTTCCACCATCGGCAGAAGGAATATAGGTCAAATCTGACTTTTTACCTTCGCTATTGGACACCTGAGAGCTTCTACTTTCGTCTGCCCTGTTGATATCACCTTGACTTATTCTATCTATTATTCTTGGAATAAAAATAATCCCAAAAACCAGGATAATAAAGGCTACACCAACGTAAGAATAGTTTGTTTTTTTACTCATTTTATTGCTTTAAATCGTTAGCTCTTCTTGTATTGGAATCATCAAATCTCCCTTTGCGCTTTTGCCTGTATTCCGTGAATAGAATACGCATATCCTCACTCATTTTATTCTTAATATCTGCCACTTGTATGGTATTGTAGCTATATACACTATACTCTGGTTTATTAGCTTCTATCTCCTTTTTTTCCCGGCCATCGATACGGCCTCTTTGGTTTAAATCCTTATCTACTATAAAAACATTATCAGTAGATAAGTCGTCCCTTAAATCAGATACTGATTTAAGGGAGTTATACAAGGCATTTATTTGATTTTCATTTGCAAAAACATAGTGCCAAAATCTCATATCTTCGTAGGTGCTTATTTCTTTATTAAGCTCCGTTATATCTTCTTCCGTCCCAACAGGAGCAACAATTACAATTTGAAATTTTTTAAACCCTTTAAATTTATCATAGACTAATTCTTTTAGATTTGATGCTGCAGTAGCATTTTTAATTGGTGTTTTACCTAAAAATCCAATTACCGTTATGTGATTAGTTAACTGAATAGTGTCTCCTTCTACTGAATAAAACTGATTTATTTCTGAAACCCTCTCATTTACAATATCTAATGGTATATAGTTGTGCTTTGCAGGGTACAGCATTAAAAGGAAGGCAACCGGAAGAAAAAATAATATTCCCAGTACAATATTTCGTTTTGTAGTACTTACTGTCATTACTTTAGAAGTATCTTAAAATTAAAGAAAAAACAAATTTTTTCTCAATACTCTTTGTTAGAGACCTTAAAATGCAAAAATAAAAAAGGTGGCTCATAAAAACCACCTTTTTAATATCCTTTAACGATTATAATCGTTTTTAAAAATCTCGCTTAATTAAGGAGTCATCTGCATTGTAAACATCAAATACATACCCTCCTTCTTGCAGCAGAATGAATATTAAATAACAGATTAGGAAAACTCCTGTCCAAACCACCATTTTTCTAAGACTACCTTTTTCATCTCTCATGTGCATAAAGTCCCAAGTAATATAATAAGCTTTTACAATAGTTAATACTATAAAAATTAAGTTTAGAGACTTCATGTAAATAACAGGCGAAAACAAAATGTTACCTAGGGTAGCAAAAAACCCACCCTCAAATGGTGTCATAAGAGGTGCCATTAGACTGTCTGGCTTATAAATACCTAATATAACCTCTATTGCTGTTACAAAAGTTAAGAAAACCAATACGCCCCAAATCTTATGTTGATTTGATTTAAACTTCCAAAGACCTCTAAATATTTCTAATTTATGTTCGTGTGCCATAAAGCTTTTTTTCTTTTTTTATACTAAATAGAAGAATGTAAAAACAAATACCCAAACTAAATCTACAAAGTGCCAGTACAATCCAACTTTCTCCACCATCTCGTAGCTACCTCGTCTTTCATACGTGCCTAAAATGACATTAAAGAAAATGATTATATTTATTACTACTCCAGAGAATACGTGGAATCCATGGAACCCTGTTATGAAGAAAAAGAAATCTGCAAATAGAGATGTTCCATATTCATTAACAATTAGGTTTGCACCTTTTACAACTAGCTGACCATTATCTTTTACTTGTTTAAGAGATTCTTCTCTAGACAATATTGTTTTTTCACCTTCCTCATTTATGATTTGGGTTCTAACAAGAATATTTTCGTTAGCAGCAAGGCCATTATATATTTCACTAACGGAGTAATCTGGTAGTGGCCCTTCATCCACAAACCAAAGTCCATTTTTTCTTTCGTGCTCTGTGCGCTGACCTTCAACGGTCATGGCAAAATCATCAACTGATATTCTTTTAAACTTTTCTTCACCATCTACGGTCACATATTCACCAAATTGTAAAATATTGCCTCCCTTTGTTTGAACCGCACCATAGTCACCATTAATAAATGTTGCCCATTCCCAGGCCTGTGAACCAACGAAAATTGCACCACCGATAATGGTTAAAAACATATACAAGGTCACTTTCGCCTTATTCATATGGTGACCTGCATCAACAGCTAGAACCATGGTTACAGATGACATAATAAGTATGAATGTCATGAAGGCAACATAAATCATTGGTAACTCCTGCCCGTGAAGAAAAGGAACGTGCGTAAACACTTCGTCAGCAATTGGCCAGGACTCAATAAATTTGAATCTTGAAAAACCATAGGCCGCTAAAAAGCCAGAAAAAGTCAACGCATCAGAAACAATAAAGAACCACATCATCAACTTTCCATAACTTGCGCCAAGAGGTCTATTACCTCCGCCCCAAGTTTTTCCTTCAGTTCCAGTACTAGCTACAGTAGAATCCATAAAGTAGTATTAACAAATTTTAAGATTGGACAAAAATAATCAAATTATGTATCTAAAAAAATATAAAAATAAAAAGAGGATGAGCCACAGTAAATCAATAAAATGCCAGAAAATAGCAGCCAATTCGAGACCAAGCATTTTTGATGGAGTATATTTCTTTCTAAAATGATTAAAAATTACAACCAAAATACATACAAGCCCTGCAACGACGTGAGCTATATGAGCTATAGCAATCAGGTAAATAAATGACATTGTAACGTTGCTTGTAGGGCCCGTGAAATTATATCCTGCTTCAACAATTTGTCTAAATCCAAGAAACTGATAATAAACAAAAGTAATTCCGAGAATTAAAGTTAACAGAAGACCAAAAGATGTTATCTGGTTGTTATTTTGGCCTAGAGCGCGCTTTGCAACTATGAATGTTAAACTACTAGCTAAAATTATAATTGTACTTACAATAAATGCATCTGGTAATTGAAAATCGGTTAACCAATCTTCTCGCTGACTGCTTACAATAAAAGCACTAAGTAATCCCGCAAAAGACATTACTAAAGAACCAATAGCAAACCAAAGCATCATTTTCTTTGAACGTGCTCTCTTCTCTTCTGATGTTCCTTGTGTTAAATCCATCTTTCTAACTCAAAAATTTATCCACTACGTAAATAATCTGCAGCATTGTTATATAAAATACACTTGAAAGCATTAACTGTTTAGCTGCCTTAGTTGTGCGTTCTTTAAACAGCCTAAAGGCATAAAACAACATTACCATTCCCAATAAAAAGACCAGCACAGCTCCGACTAATGACAACTTTAAATCTCCAGTAAAACCGAAAACCGGTATTATTGAAGCTATAATCGTCCATATACTATATAGAATAATTTGTACAGCGGTTCCTTTATCTGGTTTCCCTGTTGGTAACATAAAAAACCCGCCTTTCTTATAATCGTCATATAAAAACCAACCTATAGACCAAAAATGAGGAAACTGCCAAAAGAACTGGATTGCAAATAACGTTCCTGGCTCTATACCAAAGTCATTTCTCGCCGCGACCCAACCCAGCATAAAGGGAATAGCACCAGGAAGCGCACCCACAAATACTGATAATGCTGTCTTTGTTTTTAAAGGTGTATAAACACAAGTGTATATAAATATAGAAATTGCTCCCCACATTGCGGTCTTTGGATTAATAACATAAAGCGTAATTAAACCCAAAATAGTAAATGAGGTGGCAATAATAAAGGCTGTATTAACGCTCATTCGACCTGCAGGAATGGGTCTATTTTTGGTTCTGTCCATCAAAGCATCTAAATCTCGTTCAATAATTTGATTATAGGCATTAGATGCACCAACCATAAAATAACCTCCAAAGGATAATAAGACTAATGTTCCAAAATTAATTACTTCTGCTCCTAAAAGATAACCCGCAATTGAGGAAAAAACCACACTAATGGACAAGCCCATTTTGGTAATTTCCTTAAAATCAGTCATCACTGAAGTCGTTGTAATTGAAGAATTTGTATTGCTCAAATTTCCTTTATTAGTTCTTTTTAAATCGCGTGCAAAGATAACTTTAAAAATATTTTCCACCAACGTTAAAGACTAGTTTTAGTTTTAGTTAACAGGGATTTATCTTTACTTCGGGAGAGGTTTAAAATAAGAAGCGCTTTTTTAACGAATGTGGAGAAAATTAATTCTTAGTGAATAACTAAAGTTTCAAATAACTATGATGCTATCGACCATTAAAAATCATTGTACCAATTGAAGAGGTCGGTTCTAATACCTACACTAAACCATAACGTATTAGAATCCATCGTAGTGGCTGTTATAGCTTGGGGATTAAAGTCCCTGAAAATTATATTTGTAAAAACCTTAAGATTAGTTTCAGGATTCAGGAGATACCCTGCTTGTAGTTCGGTCATAAAACTATTTGTTTTATTTCCCTGTCCAATAGTAATTGCTGTATCTCCAACCCTATCGTTCTCAGAAGTATAAATATCACCTCCATAAGCAAAACCATCAGTAGCGGTATTGAAATCAAAACCTCTTTGCCCAATAATAAACTTTGCATCGGCAAACCATCTTTTGTAGTAATATCTTCCAATTAACACGAGTTCTCTGAAATTTGCACCCCAAAGATGCGCCATTGGTTGATTAAAATGCGCATAATTTAAAACTATAGTATTATGCGAATAGGTGTAAGGTCTTACTTGGTTATACTCTGCTTGAAGTAGTAAATTATCAACCTTAAAAGCATTAAAATATTTGGCGCCTAACTGAAAACCAAACTTATTCTTCCAACTCTTATTGCCTCCTGTAACATCACTTAAGGAGAACTCATCTAAAATAAACTGGCCATAAAGATTCACCTTATTATTCCATTTGTATTTAGAACTTAATCCTAGAATGGCGTTACCAGCACCTTGACCTGTCTGAAATTCAATAGCCCTAAAAAATATAATTGGATTAAGATAGTTCACATCAAAACCCCTTCCATTGGTATCCTCCCACATAACAGACTCAAACAAACCAATATTTAGGCGTTTAGAGACATTCCAACTAAGGTAATGATTAGCCATATACTTTGGCAAAAAGCCGTCATCCACAACAACTTCTGGCCTTACATCCCTGAGCCACATCCATGTACTGGTGTATTTAATCTTCCAAAATTTTGCACTCAGTTTTAAAAATGGATATGGACTACCCACATCACTCTGAAACAATGAACGGTAACCATCTCCAATAAAATTTTTACCATGCCCAAATTGGATGTTCAAAAACTCCGTTGGGGTGTAGGAAAGATAAGCCTCAGCAACGGGATAATCATATGCATCTGTTTTAAAACGCTTCGCAATACCTCTTCCAGGTATAATGGCTGGATCAGGACCAAAAGCTCTTAAGCTTTCCGCATATTGATTAAAATATTCCGCAAAGCGACCTTGACTTTCATAAATTGATGTTGATAAGGTTAAGTTTTTGCCAAGACCTGCTTGAATGAATAAACCGCGTGTATTATTCCATGTCGTATTAAAATCGGCCTCTGTGTCTTGCCCTACTTGTAAGTCTAAAATAGGATCTATGGTAAACCAATATCCTTTTCCCTTAACAGCTACAAGATGCTCGTTATATAATTTTCTTCCAAACCAAGAATCTACATCCTTTGCTAAACTCTGTTTTTCTGCCTTTATATCATAATACTTCTTTACCTCACCGTAAGTAAATGGCTTAGCTGCTGTATGACTATTGGTTCCTACAGCGTTCATCTCATCATCAAACCTTGCATAAAACGAATGGGTAAATGGAATATTTAACTCACTGCTATATTCTTCACCATTATACTTTTTTATGCTTTTATTAATTTCCTCATATTCTGAAGACAGCTCCATATTTAAACTATCCTTGGCAGTTAAATTTCCCGATGATTCGTTTTTTTGTGTTTCAGCTAACGATTCAGTAGGCTTTGTTAAAGGAATTGCAACACTTAAACTGTATTGTACAAAAGTTGGTTTCCCATTATATGAGGCCGGTGTTATTTTTGGAAGGAGATCAAAGACTCGGTTCGTTTCTTCTTTAAGTTCATCATAGACCGCATCTATGTAAATCACCTTAAATTCACCTTCTTTATCAATTTCAAAAAGGACATCAACGCTCCCTTTATAAGACTCTTGATTAACAATTTGAGGTGTTTTAAAATTGGTATAGACAAAATTATTTAATGTAAAATTGAAACAAGGCTTTAAATTTTCAAAAGCTTCATTATTACATTCTTCGAATATAGGAGGTTTTTCATAAGTTGATAAGGTTTGTGCTTTACCAATAAACCAAGTAAAGAGCAACGCAACAACCAAGATATACCTCATACCGTTTGTTAATTTTAAGGTCGAAAGATACTTATTTTTTGCCTAGATTTTCAATTAAAAAAGCCGTTATTCTTGTAACAACGGCTTTTTGATTCTTATAACTTATTGCTTTATTAAAAACGTTATTGGTAGTGTATAAATCACCCCAACAGGTTTATCTTGTTGCAGTCCAGGCTGCATTTTCGGAATTTTGGAAATAACCCTCTGCGCTTCCTTCTCCAAAGCAGGATGAGGTCCCCTAACCTTAATATCCGAAACCTCTCCATTACTATCTATGGTAAATTGTGTGTAGATTTTTTGTTTGCCAACTATACCATATTCAGAGCCAATTTCTGTATTAAACTTTTTATTAATTAGTTTTCCTATTTTTTTGGACATGCATTTTTTTCGCTTCTCATTAGTACTGTATTTTTCACAACCAGGAAAAATGGGTACTACCTGTACAGCCCCAATAAAGATATCATCTAGTGTATTTGTAGTATCCTCAATATCGGTTATATTACTTGGATGGTATGCCTCAATCAGATTGTTTTCCTCTGGTGTTACTAGTTTTGTTTCTGCTGTTTCTACAAAATTCTCTACTGCCGTGTAAGTTTCTGTGAGTTGTGTAGCTCTTTCTAATTTGGATTTTTGTTGTTCATTCATTTTAGGTTCTAAACGAAAAACAGTGGCAACATCTATAGAGGTCTCTTTTCCATAGTCTTGTTGACTCATAACGATTTGCTGTTTTTGAAATTGCATCTCAAACAAGGCATAGGTAGCTAATAAACAAAGAATCAAACCAATCTGAAAATAGAGGGTTGAGTTTTTTTGTAAATTTGTATCATGCTTGTGTAATACCTTTTGTTCGGTTTTGCTCTGACCAGCAAAACCGAAATTCTTTTTAGAATTTTTCATAATACTTATTATTTAAAATGTTAATATTATGATAAGGTCACAATAAGCATACCAAAAAGAAAATCCCGTCCAATGTATTTTGAACGGGATTTTTGAATATTAAAAAAACTTTTTTTTTAGTCTTGAACTTGGAAAACGATTGGTAAAGAATACGGTACAACAACTGATTTTCCTCTTTGCTTTCCTGGTTTCATTTTCGGCAGCAAACTAATTACGCGCTTAGCTTCTTTTTCGAGCCCTGGGTGAGGACCTCTTGCCGCTACACCGACAATGTTTCCATTTTTATCTATTTTGAACGCCACAAAAATCCTCTTTTTACCTGGAGGCAATCCAAGTTCGCTTGCCAAGTCAACGTTAAATTTTTTGTTTACAAACTTAGCCACCTTTTCAGACATACATTTCTTTTTGGCTTCATTTCCTTTCTTCTTTTCGCAACCCGGAAATATCGGTACATTTTCAATTACTGAAAATGGTACTTCTATATCTTCCTCTACCTCTACCTCTTCAATTTCTTCAACTTCTACTATTTCAGTATCCATTTCAGTCTCAGTAGATTCAATAACTGTCTCTTCAACTTCTTCTTCATCTTCTACCACTTCAATGATTTCTGGTGCCTTTGGTGGCGGTGGCGGTGGCGGTGGCGGCGTTATAATTTGTTCTGTAATTGGAACCTCTTCTTCTAGATCATCGTCTAGATTTAACGAATCGATAGCGATATCGCTCTTATCATAGGTCTTATAATTAATAGACAAATAGGTAACGGCTAGCATTAGTGCCAATCCTACTGCAAAGTAAATCGAACTATTTCGACTTACATCTGATTTTGGATTCTTTTTAGGTTCCATAGTTGTTATTATTTGTAGAAGCGCTAATTTAATTAATAATAAATAAAATAAACAAGGCTTTGAATATATTTAACTTATAGATATTACAATATTTAGCAACAATTGTGCCAAGGACAATTCCAAGGCAATTAGAAAATAGGTCTAGTATGTCGAAGGTTCTGTTGGAATTAATCTGATGTTGAATTAACTCTAAAAACATCCCAAACACGAGTAGAACTGCTAAAACATAAAGAAATCCTGCTTTTGATATTATAGGTCTGAAATATGTCAGCCACAAAAATCCTAACCCTACATACGCTAGGACATGGTATATTTTATCATCAAATGAAGACCCAAGACTCGGAACATCATTTAAATCAACCAAAGTAACTATCACTAGCGCAATAGTATATACTACTGCTGCCAGGAAAAGTACTTTTTTAACCACTAATTAGTGCTTTATAATCCTCTGCAGACATTAAGTTTTCAACTTCTGAAGTATCAGAAATTTTTAATTTAACCATCCAGCCTTCACCGTATGGATCTGTATTGACTTTTTCTGGTTCATCTTCTAAAGCCTCGTTAAATTCTATGATTTCTCCAGATAGAGGCAAAAATAAGTCCGATACGGTTTTTACGGCCTCCACGGTACCAAATACTTCCTCGGCATCCAAAGTTTCATCTAAAGTATCGACTTCTACATAAACGATATCGCCTAGCTCACCCTGAGCAAAGTCTGTAATCCCTACTGTTGCAACATCACCTTCTAATTTAACCCATTCATGGTCTTTGGTGTACTTTAATTCTGATGGTATATTCATCTTTTAGGTTGTAAAATATTAGTGAAACAAAAATAATTTTTTAATTGCTTCAATTCAAGATTAATTACCAAAATTATAACGAAGTGTTATCCCTGTCCTTAGTGAGGTTTGAGGAAATGAGGTAGAAATCGCAAATTCTGAGAAAGTATAATCAAAATAGAAAATCGCAGTTAAATTTTTACTAAAGGCATAATCTGCCGTAAATTTAGCATTCCAAATGGTTTGGCCAGCGGTCACTTGATTATTCTCTAAATCTAAATACCGAATTATAGTCTTATTATCCCGCACCGAAATGTCTGCCCGCATATTTAAATCACTCTTTATAATTTGCTTTGCACCTGCAAGCTTTGATCTAATTCTTAAATCTTTAATACGATATCCCAAACCAAGAGTATATTCTTCTCCTTGAATTTCTGTTAACAGATTATTATCAAAGCTTAGAGATAATAAGCGATCTGTCTTCACCTCTGCCAAGACTTTTAAAGAGTTTTTTAGCTCGAATTCTAAACGTATTAAAGGACTAAACTGCTCTTCTAAATTAATATTACTAAATAAGGTGCCATTCTTAATATTACCTGCTTGATCTAAGACATCATCTGGCTGATCTTCATAGGGCTGACCTGGGTTTAACAAGGATTCATCTAAGTCTAGGTTATTCCTAAATTGATTTATGGTATAACGTGACCTGTAACCATGCTGAATAGAAAAACGTCTAAAGGTTTTCTTAAACCACGGGATTCGCATTAAACCTGTATACTTTATTTGCCAGTTAGGTATTGGTACATCTCTAAATGCACCAGTACTTATGTTTTCTGCGTCACTACCTTGGTAGGCTGCGAGGAAGGCTGGTAATAATACTCGTTGACTATTTTTTCCAAAACCTAAAGGATAACCTTCTGCATCAGTTGCATAGTTATCCGTGCCATAAAACTCACGAGCTAATCGATTTGCAACAATTAACCTATTAGCCCTAAAATCATCAAATGCGACAGATTGGGTCTCATCACTCTGGCTAAAAGCAGTTCGTATTAATGCTGTAGAGATATTGAAATTACCAAAAGAATTAGTAATCAATTCTTCATACTCGTCACTTAGCCCATCATTATTGTTGTCCAACCCTCTAAAGTTTTGGCTCAGATTTTCAGCGTAGGTTCTATTACCAATAAGATTAATCTTTAAATCTCTCATTGGCTCAACATCTGCCGAATAATCCAAAGTTTTGTTCGTGACCTCTGTATATTGTTGATTGAATTCTGGGAAAACGGTCAACCAACCATTTTGAGCAACAATTCGTCTTACATCTTGCTGGCTACCAAAAGTATATCCCAAGGTTGGCCTCAAGGTGCCAATAAAACCTGGAGTTGGGAGATAGCCTGGTAGAAAGGTTCCGTTATTTTCAGTATATCCGAACTGAATTCTTTTTACCATGGTTACAATATCTACAAGTGTATTGTATGCTTTTGTGCCAACGTTAGGTTTATTTGGGTCTTTTTGTTCGTTTTCTTTATCCTTTGTATCAGGAGTACCTCCTCCTCTAGTTGGAGCTGGCGCTCTGGCTCTTCTACTTCTCGGCCTTCCCTTTCTTACAAACCCTAAATATCTGTATAACGTCTCCATGTTAAGGGTTGTATTTATATTATGGGTGTTAGAATTTTGTATTGAATGACCAAGATTGAAGGTTCCCAAATCAGTTACTAGATTTTCATTTAAATCAGAACCTTTCTGCCATTGGAATGCTCCATTATATGCGTAGGTCGTCCTTAAAAAGGCTAAAGTTGGTATTTTGTAAAGTGGCAATTCGTAATTGACCTGCAACTGTTGAGTTTGGAAGTTAGGGTCCCCAAAATCAAAGAAACCATCCCAAACATCTAAATTTGGGTCCTGCCTTCCGTTTATGCGGTCATCTATAAAATAATTCCTTACAATATTTGTATTGGCCGCCGTAAAGTTAAGACTCAGTCCGTCAGTTAGGTTGTAATTAATTACATACTGAAAATCAAATGTATAGTTTCTTCTAAAAAGCTCTTCAACAGCAATGTTATTTCCTCCTAAATCTACCTCTCGGAATCTTTGTTTACTAAATTGTCGATTTACATCTGTATTTACCGAAAAACTCGATGGCAGTAAATTGAAATTAAAGTCTTTTAATATTTTCCAATAGTCACCAGTAAAAAGTGAATCATTTTTCTTGAATGGTTCTATTTTAGCAGGTTCAAATGCATAATTGTAATTAACACCTGCTCTAATATTTTGATCTAAGGCACTTTCAATTTCAAAATCTCGATGTTCAACTTGGTTATATGAATAATTGAACGTAAGATTTTCTACATCATAGGGTCGTCTCTTAGAATCTCCGGTTTTCTGCTTTCTTACCCCAATAAAATTAATACTCTTTCGTTTGGTATAACTCTCAGATTGCTGTCTTATCTCTTCTTCCTCATCATCATTTGCTGCAGCCTCTATGCGTGATTCTAGAGTTAAATCATTATAAAATTGGTCGAACTGAGGTGTAACCAACTCTTCACTTTGAGCATAATTAAAAGGAATTTGAATTCCCCACTCTTTCGGAAACAATTGTCCCAATTGAATGTTGGTCACAAAATCGTATTGTTGTATATCTTCCCTGCTACGCTCATTAGGCGTTTGTTCTATACCTCCAAAACCAATTGTACTTCTGCGACCTGTGGCACTTATATCGGCAAAATCGGCAATATTGGAGTCCATACTTAATACAGCAGCCCAACCGCCTTCATTTTCTAAATCAGACATACGTAGCTCATTGAACCAAACCTCTCCACAAGCTGTTGGGTTATTTATTGAGCTACCGCTATTTTTAATACCAACCATTAAAACCCTTACGTTACCAAAATTTGGATTTCCTTGAATGGCTATACGCTGTTGTTTTCCGCTGCTTAAGATATCATCAAAAGGTACATTGCCATTTAATAGTGGTGTTTCGTTAAGATTATCATCAACAACATTGTAGTATGTTGGAGTTTCGTTGCCTAACGTTCCCGCTGAAATTCCTAGTGCTTTTATTTTTTGTAAAAATTCTAACGGTATATCTATCTCATTTAAAGCCGGCCATACTCGTTCCTCTATACTTCCTTCGGCAAAATCGGTTGGTAATAAAGGAACCTGAATTTCATAAAAATTCTGGGTAAAATCATTACCCATCCTTATAAAACCGACTAATTCCCCAGGATCTAGAGGTTCTCCATTAAGCCCTTCAGCATGCATAAACATGCGCAACCTCTTATATTGGCGCATATCTAAATTAATATTTTTAAAAACCCCTCGTGCATCGGTTGGTTCTAACTCGCATGCCTGAAGCACAAGCGACTGCTCGTTTTGTCGAATAATATTATTATTATTATTAAGTTCTTCTCGCACTACGCCTGGAGGACTAACATAATTACCATCATTTTCTTGTATACCAATAATGGCAACATTAAATTCTGCGTTTGGACTTCCATTGGACGGGTCATTGTCTAAATCTAGAGTGTACCTCCTCCAGTCGCTGCGCACCAAATCAAAAGAACCAAATCTTAAAACAGTATTTTGTACAAAGTCTCTTAAAAACATTCTCGCAAAACGGACAGATCTAATATCCGTTATTCCACCGATTCGACGAGTTTCTTGATTAATTGGTATTCTAAATTGATACCAAGTTACATCTCTTTGGTCTCCATTAGGCAGTGTAACGGTCGCTTCCTTTATATCATTAATTTGAGGATTGTTAATATTTAAATCTGTTTGATTTATATCTATTTCATATTCGAAATAGCTATCAATCGTGTTCATTGTATTGTCACGATTAATATCTTCTACATCTGGTTGGGTAGTTGAGCCCCTATTGGTATCTGTAAATACATCTGGTGTATTTCCATCTAAACCATTATAAGCTTTATAGCGTTCAAAAACATTACCGTCGGTATTGAGGTAATATGTGTAGTTATCCTTCGCAGGGTCGTCTCCAAATTGACTACCGAAAGCTGCAATCTCCTCAGTATCATCATAACCATCTAAACCAACATCTTGATTGTCACGCTCTACTCCTTCCGTTGCAAAAGTGTATATTAAAGATTGGTTCTGCGGAACAACACTACCATAATCTGTTGGGTTCAAACCTGTTATGTCGCCGTCTTCTGGTAGTCCATTTTCATACTGTTTTTTACCGTCTCTTAGTACATCTTCAGAAATGTTTCCAAGATTTACCAATAACTTACCGCCTGGGTTTGCCGGATTATCTAAAAATGGATCTTGCAGCCAGAATTCTATATACTCTACATTTGCTTGCTCAAAATCGGTTGAAGTAATTTGCCGTGATATCCCTGCCCAACTTTCATTTGGATTGAGCACATCATTTGTAGCAAATGGGTCAAAATTATAGGGTCCACGCTCAGAGGGGTAATAGACTAAATCTAAAGTATTAATAACTGAGGTTTGCCCTTGAACGATATCAATTTGAGGGAATATTTCATCTATGAATACTCTACGTGTATATAAATTGGAAACATCATCATCCGTTATTCCATCTGGTCTCTGGTTACTGTAAAATATAGGGTCAATGGTATACCAATTTAAAAAAGCCCTTCCCCAACCACTTTCTGGACCGTTAATACTATTTCCTCTTATGCCTGGTAATTCTGCCGGCCTACTTGATAAGAACCAAGACAATGGACTTAGTAAATCAATTGCACCTTGGGTACCTTCAAAATCATCAATATAAGCAGTAGCTTCACCATTGAAATCTGTTCCTTTCGGAGCTCCTGGCAACAAATATGCAAATTCACCCCTAACAGACAGATTCGATGGAACGTCAGTATCAACATTAGGTAATTTATTGGCTAGTCTAGTTAAAAAGGGTACTTCTGTAGAATAATTACCATTAAAACCAAAGATGGTATTATTAATGGGCTCTGTGTCAAAATTTGCCTTTTGCGTTATGGGGCGTTCATTTAGGTTTAATAAAGTTGCCCCAAGTACAAAATTCTCGTTGAACTGATGCTCTACATTTATACCTGAGAATCGTCTTGTTTGCTGACCAAATACGGCATTGTTTTCAACCGAAACATTGATTGGTGTATTTGAGGCCTTTAAGGCTTCATCTAAAATTTCTACGCGACCTAGCTGGTAATTAACTGTATAATCAATCCCTTCTACTAAAAGCCTACCACCTGCAGTAACTCTAACCGAGCCTCTTGGTACATTAAATGCTCCTATTGGAATACCTCCATCGCCACCACTACTTTTAAAGCGTCCTTTGATTTGAAACTTGTCTTTTTGAGCTTCTTCTAAAGCTTGAGTTTTTGTTGACTTATAGAGTAAGTCGTAAACATACTTCTCTTGGTTTGGGTTGTCAAATAATTCATCCTCATAATCGCCAGGGTCATTTGGATCGTCCAACACGTCAAATAAATATCGCCCAAACGGTTCTGTTTTGGTAAATACAATTTTACCATTTTGCACTAAAACGGTTCGTCCTGGCACATAATCAAAAAACCCATCACCTCCCTCTTGAGGGTCATTATTAAAATTTAATCTATCTAGATGGAACAACCGTATTAATGGTGTTTCTTGAATTTGAGAATCGTCATTAGGATTGTTTGGTGTGTTATTGTCGTAAATTGGGAATGACGTCCCTTCCACTGGTGTGATATAATTAAGTGCCGATGCTTCCGTGTAAAATATGTTCAGTCTAAAATCTTCTTGACTTAATTGAAAAGCCCCAGTATCGTAGATGTTTTTCATCATTAAAGTCCAGATAGGTTGATCCACCGCTGTTACAGCACTCTTTAGCATCTTTAAAACCAAACTCTGATTATTGATAACCTCATTTCCATTGTTTCCTTCATCTACCTGTGTCGCATCAACACCGTCGTTTGCAAATTCACCTACTTGATACACCTGGCCACCCACTGTAAATTGAAATGCAACCGCAAGCACTTCGTCATTTAATAAACGCTGATTTAAAGAAATATAACCTAAGTCCGTGCTTAAAAAATAATCTTGTCCTTCAATTAACTTTCTCGCACCTTCCATTTTCCCATAATCAAACCCTTCTTGTGCATCTACCGAAATTCCAGCTTCAACATTAGTAATATCTCTAATGTTGTCGTTAAGAATAGATGTTGAACCAATTGCCGTTGGATCTAAATCATTATTACCATTATCTGGAAAAGCTCCTGGCGCTACATTAAAAAAATTGGCAGGGAAACCAGGAATTGGGTTTCCTAAATCATCAAAAGGTAAGCTTACTTTATCTGGGGTAGGATCAGATTCTCCTAAATCTTGAAAGGCAACAACATTTCTTACGTTCTCGGTTTGGTTATTCCTATTGGTCACCCAGGCTTCTACTCTTGTAATTTGAAGACCTTGATTATCTATAAACGGATATTGTAACAACGCTTTATCATAATTATCCTCAAAATACTGTGCTAAGAAGAAGTGTCTATTTTCGTCATAGTCTCTTGCAAAGAATTCAAACTCCTCTAGCGTTCCTCCTCCTGCTGCAACTACAGATCGTGATTGCGATTGTTGCTCTGAGAACACCGCTGTTACTCTAGTTTTACCAAATTGCAATTCAGTTTTAACACCAAATAGGCTTTGAGCACCTGTTATCAATGAGCTATTGAGAGGCATATTTACATTACCAACTTCAATTTTTCTAACTATATCATCTTCAGTAGGAGTATATTCTAATTTCACTAAATTCTGAAAATCAAAAGTAGATTCGGTATCGTAATTAGCAGTTACCTGAAGTCTCGTCCCCACTTTTCCTAGAAGGCTTAAACTTATGCGTTGATCGAAATCGAAGGTGAAATTTGTTCTATTTCTAGGGGAAAAAGATGGATTGTCCTGCCTCGAAAACAAAACACCCAAATCTACTTCAACCGAACCTTGAGGTACTACATTAATGGTGTTCCCACCAAAAATCGTTTCAAATAATCCTGATCTCACATAGAATTCTGGCAATAAATTCTTCTGGTCCTCTTCAGTTCCCTCTTTTTTTCCCTCTTGAGCATCTGCCACGCGCTTGTAGTACTCTTTGAGCTTTTCTTGAAGCACTAATTTTCTAAACTCTTCAGGTGTAAGGATTAGCGGATAGTTAACATTAAAATTGCCGATTTTTTCAGTGTAGATATATCTGTCCAATATAGGATCGTAAGTATATTTAGAAACAATACTGTTTGGGTTAGGCATTGCTATTTTACCAAAGGCAAAGGTTGTTTTGGTAGAGTCTTGTACTTCACCTTCTGGTTCAGTTTCTTGTGCACTTACGCCAGCACCAAATAGCAATAGTATGACTATAAGGCAATGAAAACAAGATGATTTAAGCTGATTATAGTTAGTTCTGGTCAATTGCATTACAAGTTTTTAAGAGCTTCTTTAATGATTTGCTCCACTTGGGCATCTGGTTGGTTTTTTATAATTCTCTCTATTACTTTTTCCGACTGTTTTTTGTTAAAGCCTAAAACGTCTAAAGCAGATAACGCTTCATCTTTGTTAGTATTGTTCGGTATTAATGAAAGTTCGTCTAGACCATAGACTTTTAACACTTTGTCCTTTAAATCAATAATAACACGTTGAGCGGTCTTCGCTCCAATGCCTTTCACACTTTGAATTAAAGCCACATTTTCATTGGCTATTCCTTCTTTTACTTGATCCGGAGAAAGTGATGATAACATGGTGCGTGCCGTATTGGCTCCAATACCGCTAACGGAAATTAATAATTTGAAAATTTCACGTTCTATCTTTGACGAGAACCCGTAAAGACTATGAGAATCCTCTCTAACCTGCAAAAACGTATACAGCTTCAGATGTTCCTTATCTGGAATCTGTGAAAATGTATGAAGCGAAATGTTTATAAAATAACCTACACCATTGCAATCTATAACAACATCGGTAGGGTTTTTTTCAACAAGTTTACCCTCTAAGTGTGTAATCATAAAATTCTACTCTGAACTTAGATTAACCTATTTAAACCATGGAATTATGAATGCTTTTCTCATATAAAAAGCATCTAATCAGTATTTCTTTTAGTTCATAGGTTAACGTCCCAAATGTAATAAATTTATTTACAATTCAAATTGGGATATATCAGTTAAAAATCTCATTGTTTCTGCTGTCGTTTTTCGCGCTCTTGAGCATCGATGACGGCAACGGAAGCCATGTTTACAATTTCATCAACGCTAGCGTCCAATTGCAGGATGTGAACTGGCTTGTTCATGCCAATCATTATAGGCCCAATAGATTCTGCCTTATTTAATTCTTTAAGGAGTTTATAGGTAATGTTAGCTGAATCTAAATTCGGAAAAATCAAGGTGTTAACTTTTCTGCCTGCCAACTTAGAGAACGGAAAGATATCCTGAAGCATATCTGGATTAAGTGCAAAATCTGTTTGTACCTCTCCATCGACTACCATATTAGGATAGGTGTCGTGAAGTATTTTTACGGCTTTATTAACTTTAGATGCATTTGGGTGATTAGATGACCCAAAGTTTGAATAGGAGGTCATAGCAATTATTGGGTCAACGCCAAACATCTTACATACCTTTGAGGTCATATATGCAATTCGCGCTAAGTCTTCCGCAGTGGGATCTATATTTATTGCCGTATCACTAAGAAATAATGGTCCTCGTTGGGTCATCATTACATTAGTTGTGGCAACACGTGTAACCCCTTTAGCCATCCCAATAAGTTCTAGCATTGGCTTAACCACACTTGGATAACTTCTGGAAAAACCAGATATTAGGGCATCGGCATCGCCCTCATTAACCATCATTGCTCCAAAATAATTCCGTTCGCGCATAATTTTTCGCGCAGAATATTGAGTAACACCATCGCGTTTGTGTTTCTCCCAATAGGCGTCGGCATATTTATTTTTGCGCTCCGTTTGGTTATCTGCCTTGGGGTCAATGATTTGTACTTCAGCCTCAAAGTCTATTTCCTGCATCATGGATTTTATAGCGTCTTCCCTTCCTAGTAAAATAGGTTCTGCCACTCCTTCATCATATACAATTTGTGCTGCCTTTAAAACATTTAGTTGGTCTGCTTCGGTAAATACCACTCGCTTTGGATTGGTACGTGCTCGGTTGAGCAATAGTCTTACCAACTTGTTGTCAGACCCTAATCTGTCTAAAAGATTGTTTTTATATCTATTCCAATCTTCAATAGGTTCTTTAGCCACACCGGTATCCATTGCAGCTCTAGCAACCGCAGGTGGAATTTCAGCAATGAGCCTAGGGTCAAATGGTTTCGGAATTATATAGTCCCGCCCAAAAGTGAGACGTGTTTCTCCATAAGCGATATTTACCTGTTCTGGTACTGGTTCTTTAGCTAAATTAGACAATGCCTTTACTGCCGCCATTTTCATGTCCTCATTTATTTTTGTAGCTCTAACATCTAGCGCTCCTCTAAAAATAAATGGGAAGCCCAGCACATTATTTACCTGATTAGGATGATCGCTCCTACCTGTAGCCATTATAATATCCTCACGTGTTTCAATAGCCAGTTTATAGGCTATTTCTGGGTCTGGATTCGCCATGGCAAAAACGATTGGATTTTTAGCCATGGAACTCAACATTTCAGGAGTCACAATATTTGCTTTCGACAATCCAATAAATACATCAGCATCTTTCATGGCTTCATTCAAGGTTCCAATATTACGTTTTGTTGCAAATTCAGCTTTTTGAGGTGTTAGATTTTCACGGTCCTGGGTTATAACACCTTTGCTATCCAGCATAACTATATTGTCTTGTTTTGCACCAAAAGCTTTGTAAAGCCTTGTACAAGATACAGCAGCCGCACCTGCTCCACTAACAACAATTTTAACCTCTTCAATAGTTTTATTGGCCAGTTCTAACGCATTTAATAAAGCGGCCGCAGAGATAATGGCTGTTCCGTGTTGGTCATCGTGCATCACGGGAATATCCAACTCTTCTTTAAGTCTTCGTTCTATCTCAAAAGCTTCTGGGGCTTTAATGTCCTCGAGATTAATACCTCCAAAAGTTGGTGCAATATGTTTCACGGTTTCTACAAAAGCGTCCACATCCTCAGTGTCAACTTCTATATCAAATACATCAATATCCGCGAAAATCTTAAAGAGAAGGCCTTTACCCTCCATAACTGGCTTAGAGGCTTCAGGACCAATATTTCCAAGACCTAGAACTGCTGTACCATTTGAAATTACTGCAACTAAATTTCCTTTTGCAGTGTACTTATACACGTTCTCAATAGCCTTTTCAATTTCTAAACAGGGCTCTGCAACACCTGGAGAATAGGCGAGTGATAAGTCGCGCTGAGTGGCGTATTTCTTAGATGGGACTACTTTTATCTTACCTGGAGTTGGTTTGGCATGATATACCAAAGCTTCAATACGTTTACTTTCTTTGCTCATATACCTAATGGATTATGAAACAAAGATAAGCAACGTCAGCTTTAATTTACTTTTTCAAAAATTCAATATTCCTTTTTAATCCAGAAAATTTTGTACGTTTTACGGCAGAGTTATTAAATACCTTCTTAAAGGTATCTTCTGTAATCTCATCCCAATCTTTTTTAGTCATATCCAATAATTCTGGATGCGGATAGAACAGAGGCTCCTTATGGGATTTTGAAAAGCGGTTCCAAGGGCAGACGTCCTGACAAACATCACAGCCAAACATCCAATTGTCCAATTGATCTTTAAATTCTGTTGGGATATTTTCTTTTAATTCTATGGTAAAATAGGAAATACACTTGCTACCATCTACCACATAAGGCTCAGTTATGGCTTTTGTTGGACAAGCGTCGATACACGCCGTACAAGTACCACAATGGTCAGTTACGGGCGTGTCATATTCTAATTCTAAATCAATGATAAGCTCTGCAATAAAATAAAAGGAACCTACTTGTTGGGTCAGTAAATTTGAGTGCTTGCCCATCCAACCTAAACCAGACTTTGCAGCCCAGGCTTTGTCCAAAACAGGTGCAGAATCTACAAAAGCACGGCCGTGAACATGTCCTATTTCCTCTTTAATAAAGTGCAATAGTTCTTTTAACTTATCCTTTATCACAAAGTGATAGTCTGTACCGTAGGCGTATTTAGATAGTTTATATGATTCTTCATTTTGAAATTCCGACGGGTAGTAATTCAACAGCAAAGACACCACACTTTTAGAACCTTCAACCAGTAAGGTTGGATCTAAGCGCTTATCAAAATAGTTTTCCATATAGCGCATTTCGCCATGCATACTCTTATTGAGCCAAGCTTCTAGTCTCGGAGCCTCCTCTTCCAAAAATTCGGCTTTACTTATACCACAAGATAAAAAACCGAGGCGTTTGGCTCCGGTTTTAATAAGTTCAGTGTATTTGGATTTGTTGTTGATCATATTAAAAGATTCTGAAACAAGTTCAGAATGACAAAAGGTGTCAAAATAATCCGCCTTGCGTTGGTCCTTTAATTTTTCCTAAATGCTTATAAGCCTGTTCTGTCACTTCACGGCCACGGGGTGTGCGCATGATGAAGCCTTGTTGTATCAGAAATGGTTCATAAACCTCCTCTATAGTCTCTGCACTCTCACTCACTGCTGTAGCTAAAGTGGTAATTCCGACAGGACCTCCTTTAAACTTATCTATTATTGTACTAAGAATTTTATTATCCATTTCATCTAAGCCATGTGCATCTACGTTTAGCGCCTCTAGGGCAAACCTGGCTATAGCTATATCAATATTTCCGTTGCCTTTTATCTGTGCAAAATCCCTTACGCGTCGTAACAATGCATTTGCTATACGTGGTGTTCCTCGGCTACGACCTGCTATTTCAATAGCAGCTTCCATAGATATTGGCACGTTCAGAATTGATGCACTCCGTTGGACAATGGCAGTTAACAAATCTGTTTTATAATATTGAAGACGGCTACTAATGCCAAAGCGGGCACGCATTGGTGCAGTTAATAAACCTGATCTGGTTGTCGCACCAACTAAAGTAAAAGGATTAAGATTTATTTGTACTGTCCTTGCATTTGGTCCGGACTCTATCATAATATCAATCTTATAATCTTCCATTGCCGAGTACAAATACTCCTCTACGATTGGGCTTAGGCGATGAATTTCATCAATGAAAAGCACATCACGATCTTCCAAATTAGTAAGCAATCCTGCCAAATCTCCTGGTTTATCCAATACAGGACCTGAAGTAACTTTGATACCAACATCTAACTCGTTAGCCAAAATATGTGCAAGTGTTGTTTTACCCAATCCCGGAGGTCCGTGAAACAACGTGTGATCTAAAGCTTCGTCACGTAAATTGGCAGCTTGAACAAAAACAAGGAGATTTTCTAGGACTTGATCTTGACCAGTAAAATCCTCAAACGTTAAGGGCCTTAACTTCTTTTCTACATCGAGTTCTTCTGGACTAAAATTATCGTTAGATGGATTAAGGTTTTCGTTCATATTTAGTTTTGAAGTCTGCTGAAATTACATTAAACATTTAAAGTCTATAAAACATCAGCTTTAAACAAAGATAAAGAAAAAGCCTTTCCAAAGAGGAAAGGCTTTTTTATAATTTCTAGGATGATACTCAACTTAGTGATGTAGTTCTTCCTCTCCTTCTTTTAAAGGTACATTTTGCGGTACAAAATCTTCCTCGTGCCCTGGCTTACTATAATCGTATGACCAACGGTATACATGAGGGATTGCTCCGGGCCAATTACCGTGCATATGCTTTACAGGAGCCGTCCATTCTAATGTGTTAGAACGCCATGGATTCTGTTCTGATTTTTTTCCATAAAAGATACTACTAATAAAGTTGTATAAGAATACTAACTGTACAGCACCACCAACCAAAGCAAACATTGTAATAACCATTTGGGTATTTGTTGTATCATCAAAAAGTGGGAAGTTTGAATTGGTGTAATAACGTCTTGGTAAACCTGCCATTCCTATAAAATGCATTGGGAAGAATACACCGTAGGCACATATTGCCGTAACCCAGAAATGCAAGTATCCTAAATTTTTATTCATCATTCGTCCATACATTCTTGGGAACCAATGGTAAATTCCAGCAAATACACCATATAGTGCTGAAATACCCATTACTAAATGGAAGTGCGCCACTACAAAATATGTGTCGTGAACATTGATATCTAATGCGCTATCACCTAAAATAATACCTGTTAAACCACCAGTAATAAATGTAGATACCAAACCAATTGAAAACAACATAGCTGGATTCATTTGTAGATTACCTTTCCATAAGGTGGTTATGTAATTAAATGCCTTTACTGCTGAAGGAATAGCTATTAATAAAGTGGTAAATGTAAATACCGATCCTAAGAATGGGTTCATACCAGAAATAAACATGTGGTGACCCCAAACTATAGTGGATAAAAAGGCAATAGCTAAAATTGATGCTACCATGGCGCGATAGCCAAAGATAGGTTTACGCGAATTTGTCGCAATAATTTCAGATGTTATACCTAATGCTGGCAATAACACGATATATACTTCAGGGTGACCTAAGAACCAGAATAGATGCTCAAATAATACCGGTGAACCACCTTGATAGTGTAAAACCTCTCCCTGAATAAATATATCCGATAAGAAAAATGAAGTTCCAAAACTTCTATCCATTATTAACAATAAAGCCGCAGACAACAATACCGGGAAGGAAATTACACCTATTACTGCAGTTACAAAAAATGCCCAAATTGTAAGTGGTAATCTGGTCATTGACATACCTTTGGTCCTTAAATTAATAACAGTTACGATGTAATTTAGGGATCCCAAAAGTGACGACGCAATAAATATTGCCATTGAAACTAACCAAAGTGTCATACCTAGACCCGAACCACCTTGAGCTAAAGGTAAAGCCGATAATGGTGGGTATATCGTCCAACCAGCTGCTGCCGGACCTGCCTCAACAAAAAATGAAGCAATCATGATAACACATGACACAAAGAATAACCAATATGAGACCATATTAAGAAATCCAGATGCCATATCCCTTGCACCAATTTGTAATGGAATTAAGAGGTTACTAAAGGTTCCACTTAATCCAGCTGTAAGTACAAAAAACACCATTAAGGTTCCGTGAATTGTAACTAGTGCTAAATAAATATCTGCGTCCATAACACCATCTGGTGCCCATTTGCCAAGTAGCGTGTCAAATATTACATTTGGTTGTTCTGGCCACGCTATTTGCATGCGTATCATCAAGGACATTAAAATTCCAATAACACCCATTACTAGTACACCGGTAATTAAGTACTGCTTAGCTATCATTTTATGATCTTGACTAAAGATGTACTTAGTGATAAACGTTTCTTTGTGGTGATGTACGTCGTGGTCGTCGTGAATGTGATTTTCTACTGTTGCTGACATAATCTTCTAATCTTTTTCTTTTTTACAATTTTTTATTTCAATAACGAGTTTGAAAACTTTGTTTGTTCTGCCATCCAGGCATCGAACTCTTCCTGCGTTTCCACAATTATCTTCATTTGCATATTGTAATGCGATTTTCCACAAATCTTATTACACAATAAAAGATAATCAAACTCATAAAGCAGGTCTTGCCCAGCTTCCTCAATTTGTGCTTTTCTTTCTTGTCTAAGTTCGTTAATATTTTTTACTTTTTCAACTATATCTGGGTTCAATCTCATTTCCTCTGTTGTAACAGTAGGTGTAAATGCAAATTGTGTAACCATCCCTGGGACGCAGTTCATCTGAGCCCTAAAGTGTGGCATATAAGCAGAATGCAATACATCTTGTGAACGCATCTTAAACAATACTGGTCGGCCTTTTGGCAAGTGTAGTTCTGTTACAATAACATCATCTTGAGCGTTAGGGTCATTTTCATCTACCCCAAGGATATTTGCCTTGTCTATATCAATCAATCTAACATTTGCTTTACCTAAGACATTATCATCGCCAGAGTATCTAGCCTTCCAGTTAAATTGTTGCGCATATAACTCAATGACCATAGGATCTTCTTCCTCATCGATACCCATTATGTCATTCCAAGTAAATAGACCGTATATAATTAACCCAGCAAGGACTATAACAGGAATGATTGTCCAGATAAATTCTAGGGTATTATTATCTGCATAAAATAATGCTTTTCTTCCTTTCTCGCCCTTATACTTAAATGCGAAATAGTGCAGTAAAAATTGGGTTACTATCTGAACTAAGAAAATAACAACCATAGAAATGACCATTAAATTATCTATTTCAGGACCATGGTCTGAAGCTGAATTAGCTACTAATGGTAAATCCCCTAAATACATAAAGCTGACAATTGTAATGGCATATATGAATACCAAAAAGCCTAGCATTAAGTAACCGTTTACTCTGTTGTCCTTATCATCTGCGATTTGATTATTTGATGCTCCTACTTGGGATAAATCAAAAATCTTAACCATTTGCCACATGGCAACAGCTACAAAAAGTACAATTATGATTGTTAATAAAGCAGTCATTATTTATCTATTCGTTTTTAAAAGTTTTTAATAATGGAAGTGTTTACTTTCCTTCATAAATGGGTTCCCTTTTGCTAATAGCGGTGCTTTACTCAAGGCCGCAAAGACAAAGAATACAAATAGACCACCAAACAAGAGAACAGATCCTATTTCTGGAATTCCAATAAACCATCTGTCTACCACAGTAGCAGGCATAATCATATTAAAGACGTCTATATAGTGCCCACATAATATAACAATACCAGTCATTACAACAAACCAAGGAATACGTTTGTAATCGCTATTCATTAATAATAACAATGGGAATATAAAATTCATTACTACCATACCAAAGAATGGCAATTTATAATACTCAATTCTAGTAATATAATAGGTTACCTCTTCAGGAATATTTGAATACCATATGAGCATAAACTGTGAGAACCATAAGTACGTCCAGAAAATACTAATACCGAACATAAATTTAGCCAAATCGTGTATATGACTATCATTTACAAATTCTAATAATCCCTTAGACTTTAGATATATCGCAATCAGTGCTATAACCGTTATACCACTTACAAACATACTGGCAAATACGTACCATCCAAATAAAGTACTAAACCAGTGAGGGTCAACACTCATTATCCATAACCAAGATACTATTGACTCAGTGACTATGTAGAATACTAAAAAACCAGCTGACCATCTAAAGGCCTTTTTGAAATAAGAATTATTATCTGAATTATCTTGTGCAAGAGAGAACTTACGTACTATATAGCGATAGGCACTCCACCCTAATATAAAGAACAAACTCAACCCAATAAATACGCCTTTATTCAGAAATCCTGATTTTCCTTGGATTAATTTATCGTGTGCTACCACTTCTGGATCCATCCATACAAATAAGTGCTTATTTGCAACTAGAGCTATAGCAAGAACAATAAGGGCTCCGGGTAAAACATAAGCTGTTATAGCCTCCATAACCCTAAATAGAACAGGTGACCAACCAGCTTGGGCTGCATATTGAATAGCATAGAATGCTAAAACCCCTAAAGAAATCATGAAAAAGAAAAATGCCGCCACATACAAGGCTGCATATGGTCTATTATGAATTTGGTGCAATACATGCTCTTCATGGCTCATTTCATGGCCCTCTACATGTGCTTCTTCGCCGTGGTCTCCTTCAGCAGCTGCATGACCAGTACCGTGTCCTTCTTCTGCATGAGCACTTCCGTGACCATCTGCTGAATGTTCTCCTCCATGATCCTCACTTGCAAGAAGTACTTTTACGTCCTCTACAGTTGCGTATTTATGAGAATCGTAGAAGCCATAAGCAACACCAATTAGCCCTAAGACCATACAGACTATAGCACCTATTTTTAATCGATTTGAAAATGTATATTCCATTTATATAATCTTTATCTAAATCTTATTTTTCTAATTCTGCTTTAAGTTTTTCAACATAAGCAACTACCTGCCAACGCTCTTCTTCATTAAGCTGATTTGCATAAGAACCCATTGAATTTTTACCATAATAAATGACATGGTAAATACTACCTGTAGTTATGGCTCTTCCTGCGTCTGCATAACTGGGAACACCCAATATTTTCTCTCGTTTCACAAGTTTTCCTTGGCCTGCTCCTTTTGTTCCGTGACAAATTCCACAATATACATCATACAGTTCCTTGCCTCTGTCGTAATCTATTTGAGTAGAGTCCATAGGGCTCTTTAAAGTAGCTTTTGCAGATTCGTAACCTTCATTAGTATCTTTGAATTCATAAGGCATAAATCCGCCTCGTGGTACTGTACCTTCTGCTGGAACTTGGGCCTCTACACCATTAGCAAATGCATCAGATTCTTGATATGCCTCATAGCTAATAGGCTCATACATATTAGGCATGTACTGATAGTTTCTGCTTGCATTATCCTTACAAGACGACAAGCTAATTACTATAAGCGCTAAGAGATTATATTTTAATAATGTTTTCATATTAATGTGCGTCTTCTTCGTCTTTATCAATAATATTAATTTCTACAGCTCCTGTTTCCTTTAATAAATTCGTAAGTGAATCTTCATTGTCATGCACTGCAATCTCCATCAAAAAATGGTCGTCTGTAGTTCTTGGGTCTGGATTTTCAGCTTTTTTAAACGGCCACATTCTACTTCGTAAATAAAATGTAATTACCATTAAGTGCGCTGCAAAAAATACAGTAAGCTCAAACATAATTGGAACAAACGCCGGCATGTTCTCTATGTAACTAAAGCTTGGTTTACCTCCAATATCTTGAGGCCAATCTTCAATCATAATGAAATTCATCATTAATATTGCTACAGCCAAACCAACACAACCATACATAAACGATGTTATTGCAATACGTGTTGGCGCCAATCCCATTGCCTTGTCTAGACCATGAACAGGGAATGGTGTATATATTTCTTCGATATGATGTTTCTCTGCCTTAACCTTCTTAACGGCCGACATTAAAATATCGTCATCTGTATAAATAGCATGAATTACTTTTGAAGCTTCCATAGACTATATTAGTTATTTAATAAATTTTTAGCTTGTCCAGACCAATCGTCGCGCTCAGCCCTACCTGGGAATGAACCTGTAATTGAATCTAGCAAGTCGTATTCTTTTTTAGTCATTCTGCTTACCTGAAGATAAGTGAAAATTCCTATGCTATTAAGCACCTCTTCCATTTTTGGCCCAATGCCGTTTATAACCTTTAAATCGTCAGCCGTCTGAGTTTCTGCATCAAATTTACCAATGCCCTCAAACAAGCTATTCAATTTATGCTGGTTATTATCATCTGCCTTCACATTTAATTTGGAAACCTCTAAAGGCTTAGATGTTCTTTCATCAGTACCAGTACCTACTAAACTTTCTCCGCTCTCTCTAATTCTTTTATAGCGCTCACCAGATGATTTTAATATTGTTTTTACTTCAGCTTGTGCAATTACTGGGAATGTACGAGAGTACAACAAGAATAGCACAAAGAAGAATCCTATAGTTCCTATAAATATTCCTATATCTACGAAGGTTGGTGAAAACATTGACCATGATGATGGTAAGTAATCACGGTGTAACGATGTAACGATGATTACGAAACGCTCAAACCACATACCAATATTAACAACTATAGATATAAAGAATGAGAACATAATACTAGTTCTAAGTCTTTTAAACCACATAAATTGAGGAGAGAACACATTACACGTCATCATTGACCAGTAAGCCCACCAGTAAGGTCCTGTAGCTCTGTTTAAAAACGCATATTGTTCATATTCAACACCAGAATACCAGGCAATAAAAAGCTCTGTAATATAGGCCACACCAACTATAGAACCTGTAAGCATAATTACTATGTTCATTAGTTCAATGTGTTGTACTGTAATGTAATCTTCTAAGCTACATACTTTTCTCATAATGATAAGAAGGGTATTTACCATAGCAAACCCAGAGAAAATAGCACCCGCAACAAAGTAGGGTGGGAATATTGTTGTATGCCAACCTGGAATTACAGAAGTAGCAAAATCAAAAGATACTATCGTATGTACGGAAAGTACTAATGGCGTTGCCAAACCAGCCAATACCAGCGAAACCTCTTCAAACCGTTGCCAGTCTTTTGCTCTTCCCGACCATCCAAAACTAATTAATGAGTAGATTTTCTTTTGGAAAGGCTTTACCGCTCTATCACGTATCATTGCGAAATCAGGTAATAATCCTGTCCACCAGAATACTAAGGACACGGACAGATATGTAGAAATCGCAAATACATCCCACAATAATGGAGAGTTAAAGTTTACCCACAAAGATCCAAATTGGTTTGGGATTGGGAGTACCCAATACGCTAGCCATGGACGACCCATGTGAATGATTGGAAACAGACCTGCTTGTACTACTGAGAAGATAGTCATCGCTTCTGCTGAGCGGTTAATTGCCATTCTCCATTTTTGCCTGAATAACAACAGTACTGCAGAAATCAAAGTTCCTGCGTGGCCAATTCCTACCCACCAAACAAAATTGGTAATATCCCAAGCCCAGTTTACTGTTTTATTGAGACCCCAAACTCCAATACCTGTGGAAATGGTGTAAATGATACAACCTATTCCCCAAAGAAAGGCTACCAAAGAAATACTAAAAACTATCCACCAAGCTTTGTTGGCCTTACCTTCAACTGGTCTTGCCACGTCTACAGTAACATCGTGATAGGATTTTTCTCCGGTTACTAAAGGTCTTCTAATAGGTGCTTCGTAATGAGACGCCATAATTATATAATTGAATCTTTAATTTAGTTATGCTTTTGCTGTGTTTCTCACTTTTGCTTGATAAACCACATTAGGTTTTGTACCTACGCTCTCTAATAAATGATAAGCTCTGTCATCTTCTTTCAATTCTGCAATCTTACTGCTCTCATCATTTATATCGCCAAACACCATAGCGCCATTGCCACATGCAGCAGAACAAGCTGTTTGGAATTCTCCATCTTCAACAGGACGACCAGCACGCTTCGCGTCCAATATAGTTTTTTGAGTTTTTTGGATACAGAATGAACATTTCTCCATCACACCTCTAGAACGGACAGTTACGTCAGGGTTAAGGACCATTCGTCCTAGGTCATCGTTCATATAGTAATCAAACTCATCGTTTTTATTATACAAGAACCAGTTAAATCGTCTTACTTTATAAGGACAGTTATTTGCACAATAACGCGTACCTACACAACGGTTGTAAGCCATGTGATTCTGACCTTGACGACTATGTACTGTAGCAGCAACTGGACACACTGTTTCGCAAGGTGCATGATTACAGTGCTGACACATTACCGGCTGGAAAGCGACTTGCGGATTGTCCGCTGGGCTCTCCATTTCCCCAAATTCGCTCAACGAACTGCTAAGTCCAGAGATGTTATCCTTTTTCTCATTATCACCTTCAAAAGAATCTTGAGATGAATAATATCTATCTATACGCAACCAGTGCATATCGCGGCTACGACGCATTTCTGATTTTCCAACGACTGGGACGTTATTTTCTGCATGACACGCTATAACACATGCTCCACAACCTGTACATGCATTTAAATCAATTGATAAATTGAAGTGATGACCTATTGAACGATCAAAAGAATCCCAAAGGTCTACATCTGGCGATGTAACAGGTGTTTCTATATGGTCCTTAGATACTTTTGGAATCGCATTCCAATAGTTCTTATCTTTAGTATTGAAGATTTCAAGTGTAGTTTCCTTGATAATATCCCCTCTACCCATTAAGGTATTATGAAGTTGAACGCAGGCAAATTCATGCATTCCGGATGCCTTTTCAATTGTTACATTCTGTACACTTGAAAAATTTTGATACAAAGGATAAGCATTGACACCTGTTTGCATTTCTTGTTTTAAGCCTTTGGTTTTTCCATACCCAAATGCTAATCCAACAGTTCCTTTGGCTTGGCCAGGCTGAATGATAACTGGAATATTTGATACTGTAACACCATTAACGGTAACATTAGCATAAGACCCATTAAGTCCGCCATTTGCTACGTTCTCATTGACAAAACCCATAGTGTCAGCGTCTGCTTTAGAAACTGCAAGGTAGTTATCCCAAGAGGTTCTTGTTATTGGATCAGGGAACTCTTGTAACCAAGGATTATTTGCTTGTTGACCGTCTCCCATCCCTACTTTGGGATAGAGAATCAATTCCATTCCTTTGGACTTCGCAGAAGAAGCCAACGCTCTGGCTGCATTTCCACTAGGCATTTCTATGTCATCTTCATTTCCTGAGTTATTTTCCTCTAATTTGTCATAATCGCCCATTTCATCATAGGAGGATACGAAAACACCATCTTGGACAGCTTTGTTAAAAGATGCTCCGTTTAAGATATCTTCAGACCAAATTAGCTTTATGTAGTCACGGTAGGACTGCTGGTTAGCTGTCCATCCCATTAAAACTTCTTGAAATTGCTTGGTGTCAAATAAAGGTCTTATGGTTGGTTGCATTAAGCTATAGTGCCCTTTTTTAAACTCATAGTCTCCCCAAGATTCTAAATAATGAGGTAAGGCCGCAATATATTGACACTCACTCGAGGTTTCGTCCTCTTTCATTGAGAAAGAAATTGATAACTCCGTTTTCTTTAAACCTTCTATAAAATCTGAGCTATTTGGCAAGGTATACACTGGGTTAACACCAGCCATGATAATTGCAGAAATTTTACCTGCTTTCATATCATTAACCAAACTTTTAACCGCGTTATCGTTACCTCGTCTTGTTTTTACGGTTGTTTTTGGGTCAAAAGCCTTACTTTTTAAGTATTCGTTCAACTCTAAAACTACAGTTTGTGCATTTATATCCTGAATACTAGTAACTACTACGGCATTGCTACCTGCTTTACTAATTTCAGAGGCAACACTTCTTACTGCTTTATCTAAACCTTCGGGCAAACTACCACCAACCGAATTACCAGTTACATAGCTATATAATTTTGCCAATGCCAATTTCTGTTCGGATCCAGTCATTGGAACACGCTTATCTGCGTTAGCTCCAGTTAAACTCATATTGGACTCAAACTGGATATGACGAGACATTTTTCCATTTTGCGGAATTCTATTCTTGGCATAACCTGATTCATATCCTCCGCCCTGCCAATCACCGAGAAAATCTGCTCCTACAGAGACTATGGTCATGGCTTTAGAGAAATCGTAGTTAGCCATAGCATACTCTCCATATTTAGCTTGAAAAGCTTCTAAAGTTTTAGATTCTGATATAGCGTCATACTCTACATGGCGCACATTTGTATACTCTTCCTTAAAATCTGCTATTAAATTTCGTGTAGACGGACTTGAAAAAGTCTGTGTAAGGATAGCTATCTCCTTTCCTTCTGCTTTTAACACATCTAGCTTAGATGTAGTTTCAGCCATAAATGTATCCCAAGAGATTGCTGAACCTCCTTTCGTTGGTGCCTTTACTCTTAAGTTATCGTAAAGACCTAAAATAGATGCATGCACTCTTGCATTTGCCATTCCATTAGTGGCGGCATCAGTATTGTTCTCTATTTTTATAGGTCGTCCTTCACGAGTTTTAACTAAAACACTTGCAAAGTCGTAACCATCTGCTATTGTAGTAGCATAATAATTAGCTACACCAGGTATGATTTCCTTAGGTTGTACCACATAAGGAATAGACTTAATTACAGGACCTTCACAAGCGGCTAAAGATGCCGCTGCTGTACTGAAACCTACATATTTTAAGAAATCTCTTCGCGATGTTGATGACGACTCTAAAGAATCCTTATCACCCAAAAACTCATCTGTTGGGATTTCTTCTACAAACTCATTCTGTTGAAGCGTCTCTATTAAAGAACTGTTTTCGTTTAGTTCTTCAACACTTTTCCAGTATTTCTTGTTTGATGACATATATCTATGAATTACTTCTAATTAACAATTAATAGTGACACTTACCACACTCTAAACCACCCATTTGTGCAGCGGTCAATTGGTCCACACCATATTTTTTGGACAACTCTTCATGTATCTTAGTATAATAGCCATTATCCTTCACGTTCACATTCGTCTCTCTGTGACAATTAATACACCAACCCATAGTTAATGGCGCATGCTGATACATTATTTCCATTTCTTCAACTGGTCCGTGACATGTCTGGCATTCTACACCTGCAACCGACACGTGCTGAGCATGATTAAAATAAGCCAAATCTGGTAAATTGTGAATTCTTATCCATTCTACAGGAGCTGTTTCACCTGTATAAGACTGTGTGCTTTCATCCCAGCCCACGGCTTTATATAACTTCTGAATTTCTGCATTGTAATCTACACCGTACTCATTAATACCCTCTTGTTGGGTAACTTCAGCAACTTCACCGATAGCTTTGTGACAATTCATACAGATGTTAAGTGATGGAATACCTGAATGCTTAGATACTCTTGCCGAAGAGTGACAGTATTTACAATCGATTCCATTATCACCAGCATGGATTCTATGTGAGTAATGTATTGGTTGCACAGGCTCATATCCTTGGTCAATTCCAACTTGCATTAAGTAACCGTAGACAAAATAACCACTGGATAGTAAAAAGAAAATTGACGTTACCAAAACTAAAAATTGGTTTTGTGCGAAAGCTTTCCATAAGGGTAAACGCTTCTCGCCTTCTTCAACTACTGGAATACCTTTAGCATCAGCAAAACGATTCAATGTACGTTTTACGACTATTAAAGCCATGGCCAACAAGCCAAAGAGAACAGCTAACGCTCCTAAAATAATCTCATTAGAAATGCCTCCTTGAGCACCTCCACCTTCTTGGGCAACAGCCGTATCCGCAACTACAGGTGCTGGAGGTGGTGCAGCCGTGTAGGCTAAAATATCAGTGATTTGTTGATCCGTCAATTGAGGAAAAGCATTCATTGCTACCTGATTCCATTCATTGTAAACCTTGTTTGCATAGGCATCACCAGACTTAATCAATGCAGAACTATTTCTAATCCACTTATTCAACCACTCCCTGTCTAGCCCTTCCTCGTCATAAAGACGTTGCTCAACATTGGCTAAAGCCGGACCTGTCATTGGCTTGTTTAATTTATGACAAGCAGCACAATTTGCATTAAACAACGACTTCCCGTTTACAGGGTCGCCAGCAGTTGCTGCAGTTTCGTCTTGGGCATTAAGTGAAATTGAAAACGTAAGGAAAAAAATAAAACCGAAACTAAGAATCTTAGAGGTTAAATTACGGTAGATAACGTGTTTCATATTATATGTTGAATTATCTTCTAAAGTTTGGTACGATTTTTTCAAAATATGATAAAAATCATGTTGATAAAAACTCTGGCAAAAGTAAGATATAAAGTCGATTTTCGGAATGTTAGTGAAGTGTTAATAGCTAATTTATAATTATTCTAAATAATAGCCGAACTAACTTGTTTTGCTGTACTTTCAATCTATTTTTTGGTTAAAATATATACGTTATATATCTTTATAATTAGTAATAATGTGTTGTAAGAAAGCGTTTTTAGAAATAAATATAACTTTGTCTCAAAATAATGATTAATGAAAAATATCTATAGATTTATATTAATTACAATTTGCTTTATTGGACATCCCTTATGGATGATTGCTCAAGAAGGGCAAGTTACCGTAACACAGCACCCAGACATTGATAAACTCCTAGAGTATAAGAAAGATATTTCTACTTTAAAAGTTTACAAGATACAAGTTTACCAAAGTGTTGATCCAGATAAGGCGCAAAAAGAAAAGGCAAACTTTCTGGACTTATACGATAATTTTCCTGTTGAAATAGAATGGAATACACCAAATTATAAAGTTTGGGTAGGCAATTTTGCCTCAAGGCTTGAAGCGGATCGAGCTCTTCAAAAAATAAAGAAAAATTATATGAATGCTATTATTTTTCAACCAAAAACAGACTTATTAAAAAATAAAAAAGAGCGGTAAAACCGCTCTTTTTTATTTCTATAAAATTCTATTTACTTCAGCGTTTTCTTTACTTCTACTTCTTGGAATGCTTCTATAATATCACCTTCTTTGATATCATTATAATTTTTGATTTGCATACCACAATCGTAACCTTTAGACACTTCTTTAACATCGTCTTTAAAACGTTTTAAAGAAGTCAACTCACCAGTAAAGACTACCACTCCATCTCTAATAATTCTAACTCCTGAATTTCTGTAAATTTTTCCATTGGTTACCATACATCCAGCAATTGTTCCTATTTTAGAAATCTTAAAGGTCTCTCTTATCTCAGCTGTACCAGTAATTTCTTCTTTGAGCTCTGGAGATAACATACCTTCCATTGCATCTTTAAGATCATTAATGGCATCGTAAATAATGGAATATGTTCTTATATCAATTTCTTCCTTATCAGCAATTGCTCTAGCATTACCTACAGGTCTTACATTAAATCCGACGATAATGGCATCTGATGCAGAAGCTAAAAGCACATCACTTTCGGTTATGGCTCCAACGCCTTTATGAATTATATTAACCTGTATTTCTTCTGTTGATAATTTCTGGAAGGAATCTGTTAATGCTTCAACAGAACCATCCACATCACCTTTAAGAATAATGTTCAATTCTTGGAAATCTCCTAAAGCGATACGTCTACCAATTTCATCTAAAGTAATATGACGCTGAGTTCGTACAGATTGCTCTCGTTGCAATTGGGTGCGTTTTGTAGCTATTTGCTTGGCTTCACGCTCATCTTCAAACACACTAAACTTATCACCCGCTTGAGGCGCCCCATCCAGACCTAATATAGAAACTGGTGTTGACGGACCTGCTTCTTTAACTTCGTTGCCTCGTTCATCTTGCATAGCCTTAACTTTTCCACTATGCTTGCCAGCAAGAACGTAGTCTCCTACTCTTAAAGTACCTGCTTGTACTAAAATTGTAGAAACATAACCTCTACCTTTATCTAGGTAGGCTTCAACTACAGTACCATTAGCAGGTTTATTAGGGTTAGCTTCAAGTTCTAACAACTCGGCCTCTAGCAATACTTTTTCTAGAAGTTCCTTAATGCCCGTTCCAACCTTTGCAGAAATATCATGAGATTGAATTTTTCCACCCCAATCTTCTACCAACAAATTCATATTCGCAAGGCCTTCTTTTACCTTTTCTGGATTGGCATCTGGTTTATCAATCTTATTTATTGCAAAAACTATTGGCACTCCTGCTGCCTGAGCGTGTGAAATAGCTTCTTTAGTTTGCGGCATTATCGCATCGTCTGCTGCTACAACGATAATAGCGATATCAGTAACTTGTGCCCCACGAGCACGCATTGCGGTAAAGGCCTCGTGACCAGGAGTATCTAAGAATGCTATTTTTTGGCCATTAGCCAACTCAACGCCGTAAGCACCGATATGCTGGGTAATACCACCTGATTCACCTGCTATTACATTTTCTTCTCTTATATAATCAAGCAAAGAAGTTTTACCGTGATCAACGTGACCCATTACAGTAACAATTGGTGCCCTCGGTTTTAAATCTTCAGGACTATCTTGTGCTTCTTCTATGGCTTCTTCGATGTCTGTGGTTACAAACTCAACCTCATAACCAAATTCGTCTGCAACAATAGACAGTGTCTCAGCATCTAGTCTTTGGTTCATAGTAACCATCATTCCCAATGACATACATGCAGAAATTACCTCTGTAACACCAACATTCATCATTGTGGCAACTTCACTAACCGTAACAAATTCTGTTACTTTTAGAATTTTACTCTCTGCTGCTTCAGCTTGAAGATCTTTCTCTGTCTGCTCTCTATGTTGTTCTCTTTTCTCTCTTCTATATTTAGCACCTTTTCCTTTATTGGACTTACCTTGAAGCTTTTCTAGAGTTTCACGAATTTGTTTTTGTACATCTTCTTCACTTGGTTCTTCCTTTACAACTTTAGGCCTGTTGCCAGTTTTACCACGTTGTCTGCGATTATCAAAATTCGGTTTATCACCACCTGCCTTACTTATTCTTCGTCGCTTACGTTTGTTTCCGCCCTTATCGTCTTTAGGCTTATCCTCTTTTTTCTTTTTAGGTTTATTGAATTTAGAAAGGTCTATTTTCTTCCCAGTAGTTGTAGGACCCGACAGCTTTTGATACTGTGTTTTTAATTTTGCTTCAACAGGTTCATTCGACTCAGGCTCAGAAACTTCTTCTTTTATCTTTTCCCCTTTTTTAGGAGTTACTGGAGCTTTTTTCTTTTTTTCCTTTATTTCAACTGGCTTAGTTGGCTCAGTTGGCACTTCGGCTTCAGGTTTTGGTTCTTCTTTAGGCTTGGCTTTTGGCTTGTCTAATTCTATTTTACCAACTTTCTTTGGTCCACTCAACTCTGCCTTTGCTTTAACTACGGTTTCCTGTGCAGGCTCCTTTTTCTGTTTTTCTTCAATCTCGCGCTCTCTTTGCTCTCTGAGCTTTTCTTTCTCTTTGAGTTTGGCCTCGCTCACTTCCTGGGCTTTCTCACGCTTGGTTGCATCAGTCTGAAATTCATCAGCTAATGTATCATAAACCTCCTGTGAAATTTTTGTATTTGGGCTCTTCTCAATTTCAATGCCTTTAGATTCTAAAAAATCTACTGCACGATCTAACGAGATATTCAATTCCCTTAATACTTTATTTATTCTTATTTGAGCCATAAATTGCCTGTAATATAAAACTTATAATTATTTTATCAATTCAACTTTGTGAAACATTTGAATTGATAGGTATTATTCTTCAAATTCTTCTCTCAGAATTTTTATCACCTCTGTAATAGTTTCCTCTTCTAAATCTGTACGTTTAACTAAATCCTCAATGTCTAGTTCTAATATGCTTTTAGCCGTGTCTAGGCCAACCTTACTGAACTCTTCTATAATCCACCCATCTATTTCATCGCTAAATTCCGATAGCTCTACATCCTCTTCAGCCCCTTCTCTAAATACGTCAATCTCAAATCCTGTTAATTGTCCTGCCAATCTAATGTTGTGACCTCCTCTACCGATGGCCTTAGAAACCTCTTCAGGTTTTAGCAGTACTTCGGCGCGCATATTTTCTTCATCTAATTTTAACGAAGTAACACGGGCTGGACTTAATGCTCTTGTTACAAACAACTGAATGTTATTGGTAAAGTTGATCACATCAATGTTTTCGTTTCCTAGCTCCCTAACAATACCATGAATTCTTGAGCCCTTCATCCCTACACAAGCACCCACGGGATCAATTCTATCGTCATAAGAATCTACAGCAACTTTTGCTTTTTCGCCCGGAATCCTCACTACTTTTTTAACCGTAATTAACCCGTCAAAAACTTCTGGAATCTCTTGCTCGAACAACTTCTCCAAAAATACAGGAGATGTCCTAGACATAATAATGGCCGGCTTGCTTCCTTTGAGTTCTACACTCTCAATAATACCACGGACATTTTCACCTTTTCTAAAGAAATCCGAAGGAATCTGCTTCTCTTTAGGCAAAATAATTTCATTTCCATCATCATCCAACAATATAATTGCTCTATGTCTTATGTGGTGAACTTCAGCCGTGTAAATTTCACCTTCTAATTCTTTAAACTGCTTGTAGATATTGGTGTTATCGTGCTCATGAATCTTAGCAATCAGGTTTTGTCTTAATGCTAAAATAGAACGTCGTCCCAAATCAATTAATTTCACCTCTTCTGCAACGTCTTCACCAACTTCAAAATCCGGTTCAATTTTCTGAGCTTCAGATAGTTCTATTTCTTGATTTGGCTCCTCGACTTCACCATTAGCAACAACAATTCGGTTCCTCCAGATCTCTAAATCACCTTTATCTGGATTAATGATAATGTCGAAGTTATCGTCATCACCGTATTTCTTTTTCAATGCATTACGTAACACATCTTCTAGAATCGCCATTAGCGTTACCCTATCAATTAATTTATCATCTTTAAATTCTGAAAATGACTCAATTAACGCAACATTTTCCATAATTGGTTTGAATTAAAATTTAATCTTAACTATTGCTTCCTTTATGTCTACAAATGCAATAACTTGCTCTTTGGTGACAGTAATTTTTCCTTTGCCAACTGGCTTTGGCTCTCTTGTTTTCCATGTTAAAAGAATGGTATCATCCTCAACAGATTTGAGCTGGCCCTCGAACGATTCACCTTGCTCTGTTTTTACCTGCAGGTTTCTCCCAACATGTTTTGTATATTGTCTAGGCATTTTAAGGGGAGCCGCGGCTCCTGCCGATAATACTTCAAGGGAAAAATCATGCTCATCCCTGTCTAAATTATGCTCTATAGCTCGGCTCACATACATACAATCTTCTACTAAAACACCATTGTCACCATCAATAACCACTTTAATAGAATTATCTAAAGAAATGGATAAATCTAACAGAAACAAATCACTTCGCTCCTCTAGGGCCTCATCTAATAGCTTTTGAACAATATCCTGCATTATTTTTTGATATAAAAAGAGAGGACGTCCGTCCTCTCATATATTCATTTTCTTAAATGCTGATGCAAATATACAATATAATAATAAGACAGGCAAACAGAGTAAACTAGATTTATTTTAGTAAATTTATAAGACTAACAAAAATCATTTCTGTATGAATCGCATTCTAGTCCCTACCGACTTTTCTGAGCAGGCGGAGCATGCCTTAAAGGTTGCCGCTATGCTGGCCAATAAATTTAATGCTGACATCTATTTATTGCACATGATGGAAATCCCTATGCAGCAAATAGATCCAATCAATGCACATAGCGATGTGCCGGAAGCACTATTTTTTATGAGGTTGGCACATAAAAAATTTGAAGATTTAATGGATAGCGATTATCTCAAAGGACTAACTGTACACGAAACGGTAAAAGCAGATATCACTTTTAATGAAATAAAAGAAGCTTGTAAGGAATTTGATATCGATATGATAATAATGGGCTCTCATGGAACATCTGGCTTAATGGAAATGTTTGTTGGCTCAAATGCGGAGAAGGTGGTTAGGACTTCTGATGTCCCTGTATTAGTTATTAAAAACGAACATCAATCCTTCAATATTAAGGATTTTGTTTTTGCTTCTGATTTTAAAAATGATAATAAAGCAACTTACAAACAGGCCGTTAAACTTGCTGAAGGCTTTGGCGCTAAAATTCATCTTTTAATGGTTAATACCGCGAACAAATTTATTACTACCTATGAAGCTAACGCACGAATTAAGGATTTCATCTCAGGTCAATCATTTGAAAATTATACTATTAATATACATAATGATATTACTATAGAGCAAGGTGTTTTAAATTTCTCAAAGGATATTGATGCCGATTTAATTGGTATTAGCACTCATGGCAGGCAAGGCATTGCACATTTTTTAAATGGAAGTATTAGCGAAGATTTGGTAAATCACGCAAAAAGACCTGTAATTACATTTAAGATTTAAAATTAATTATTTTGATAAACAACGTCGTCATTAAGCTACAAAAGGCAATAAAATAATTACTCACTAGGCTTTACCTCAACGTGTTTTTGAACTATGTATTGTTGATGCATCCAGCACAGTACTAACTTCTATAAAAACCTAGGTATACGAAATGAAAAATCCTTGCCCAAAACAATGAACAAGGATTATTTTTTGTTGGCCCACTAGGGCTCGAACCTAGACTCTTCTGGACCAAAACCAGACGTGTTGCCAGTTACACCATGGGCCAATCTCTCAAAAGAGGTTGCAAATTTATAATAAACTTTTTCTCGAACAAAAATTTTCTTTAAAAATAACCTAATTTACTTAACGTTACCTTAAAACACGTGTCTGTATTGTAATAATTATTAAATTCGCCAGCATCATTAAACAAGATTACATGAGTAATTTTAATTTTAAGAAGTGGAATACTATTCTAGCATGGAGTGTCTTTGCTATTGCATTTGTCGTTTATGCTTCAACTATTGAACCCACGGTGAGTTTTTGGGATGCAGGAGAATATATTTTAACTTCTTCAAAATTACAGGTGGGACATCCTCCTGGAGCGCCATTATTCCAAATGTTAGGTGCATTTTTTTCCGTATTTGCGTTTGAACCTTCGCAAATAGGAATGATTATGAATATGATGAGTGCCGTGGCCAGTGCATTTACCATACTATTTATGTTCTGGACTATTAGTATGCTGTTAGTTAAGCTGGTTAAATATGATGATTCGTCTTCTACTTCTAAAGGACATGCCATATTAGGTAGTGCCTTTGTAGGTAGCTTAGCTTTTACATTTACTGACTCTTTTTGGTTTAATGCCGTTGAAACCGAAGTATATGCCATGGCTACGTTAATTATGGCCATTTTATTTTACGTCGGTTTAAGATGGGAGCAAGATATGGATAAACCCAGAGGAAATCGTTGGCTTGTTCTAATGGCATTTATTATTGGCTTGTCTTTTGGTGTTCATTTTATGGGACTTTTAACTATACCTGCTATTGGACTTATCTATTATTTTAAAAATTATAAAACCATAACAGTTAAGAACTTTATCATAGCTAATGTTGCATCAGCTGCAATCTTGCTGTTTATTTTCAAACTATTATTGCCTACAACGCTAAAATTGTTTGGAAATCTTGAGGTCTTTTTTGTGAACTCAATAGGTCTTCCTTTTAACTCAGGTACTGTAATCACAGGTCTTATAGTTATTGCTCTATTCTATTTTGGACTTAACTATACAAGAAAGCACCAAATGCCGCATCTCAACACAATGGTGCTGTGTCTTATGTTCATTTTTATTGGTTTTTCTTCTTGGGTAATGTTACCTATTCGGGCAAATGCCAATGTAATAATTAATGAAAATAATCCTTCTGATGCTAGGGAATTACTGGCCTACTACAATTTAGAGCAATACCCCGAAACTCACCTTTTTTATGGCCCTCAATTTACCGAAATCTACTCGGGAGCAGATAAAAACGAGCCCTTTGTTGACGACAAAAAAAACTATGAGAAGGACGAGGCATTAGGAAAGTACGTTATCATAAACGATTGGGAAAAAAGTAAACAAAACTATAATCACGATCATGCCTTTGTACTCCCAAGAATGTGGAGCAGCGAGCATGCTCAAAACTATATGATGTTTACGGGCTTGATCGATTTTAAAATTGATCCTAGCCTACAAAATGATATATACGAGGAAGCTTTAAGCTATGGCCTTGACGAAGATCGTGCTGGACAATATGCGTTACAAGAAAAACGTAGAATAGACCAAATGGTTATGGACTTTCGGATGAAAGTAGCTAATGGCGAGATTGATTATGAAGGTTATGACCAATTCTTAAGGCGATTTGCCCAACAGTATTTTATTGTTGAACAGCCTTCTTTTGCAGATAATTTAGCATATATGTTTCAATACCAATTTGGGTACATGTATTGGCGTTATTTTATGTGGAACTTTACGGGTCGTCAAAACGATGTCCAAGGCAAGTATGATGACTTTAATGGGAACTGGATTTCTGGAATCGATTTTATAGATGAGATACATCTTGGTATGTCTCAAGATAATCTTCCTACAGATGTACTAGAAAACAAAGCAAGGAATACCTACTATTTTCTACCATTGTTATTGGGTCTTGTGGGCTTCTTTTTCTTACTCAACGTAGACAAAAAACGGTTCTGGGTACTATTAGTATTTTTCTTAATGACAGGCTTGGCCATTCAGTTCTATACTAATATTAGACCTTTTGAACCTCGGGAGCGCGATTATTCGGTAGTAGGGTCGTTCTATGTCTTTGCAATTTGGATTGGATTTGGAGTTTATGCTATATATGATTTACTAAACGAAAAAATTAAGTCTAAATTTCTCGCTCCCGCTATTAGTCTATTATGTCTTCTCTTAGTACCAGGTATATTAGCTGCTAACAACTGGGATGACCACGATCGCTCCGGCAAATATACTGCTAATGCTATGGCAAGAAAGTATCTAGAATCTTGTGCGCCAAATTCTATATTGTTTACAATTGGCGATAATGATTCCTTCCCACTATGGTATCTGCAAGAAATAGAAGGTGTAAGAACTGACGTAAGAGTTGTTAATACAAGCTTATTTCAAACAGATTGGTATATAGACCAAATGAAGCGTAAAGCCTATGAAAGCGACCCAATTCCCTCGCAGCTTACTCACGATCAATACAGAGGAAGCAACAGGGATGTTGTAATCTATAGAGAGATTAGTGAAAAAGTAGCAAAAGACACTCTAGACATTAATCAATTCATGGATTTTGTAGGGAGTGAAGAACCGACCACCAAATTAAAATATATTATTGAGCGCAGAGGGGAAGACCCGAGGGTTTATCCAAAGCATCTACTCAATTCTAATTATTTTCCAACACGGAATATCAGTGTTCCTGTGGACAAAGAAGCCGTTTTAAGAAATGGTATTGTTAAACCAAAAGATGCTTCAAAAATTGAAAATAACCTATACCTGCAAATTGACGGAAGTTATATTTATAAAAATAGATTATTAATGCTAGATATTATTGCCAATAACAACTGGGAGAGACCAATATATTTCTCCGGTGGCGCCTTTAGTGATGAAGACTATATTTGGCTAAAAGACTACCTACAATTAGATGGTATGTGTTATAAATTAGTGCCTATAAAAACTCCTGTAGATAGAGCTAATCCATACGATATGGGCCGAGTTGATGCAGACTTGATGTATGACTTAGTTAAATCTTGGGATTGGGGTGGAAGTGGTGAAGACATTTATCACGATATTGAAACACGACGCAATGGTATTACTTACAGAGGGAACATTGCGCGATTGATAGAACAACTTATTAATGAAGATAAACTGCAAAAGGCTGAAGAAATTGCAGATATAGCAATGGATAAGATGCCAGTTGACACCTTTAGCTTTTATTCTTTATTAGAACCTTATGTTAGTACTTACTACGAAGTTGGCAACAGCGAAAAAGCTCGAAACCTATTTAAGGATGTCGCTAGGAAATACCAAGAAAATCTGATGTATCTGAGTAGTCAATCGATTAAAACCCAAGAGCGATTAATCGAAGAGATTTACACAGATATTCAACGCTACAGGGCATTAGTAGATGTACTTGTGGTATATGATGACGAAGATTTTGTTTTAGAGGAAACTAAGAAATTTAATAGTTATTTAAAGCTATTTGACCCCCTCATGGGACCTTCTGAAGAAGATTTAACCCCTAGCGAAGATCTTGATATCAACTCTTTACTTAATGACAGTTCAGGACTTATTGCTCCAGAGCAAGAATAATAAAGGATGAAAATTATACCAGCCAAAACACCGGAATTTGTAAAATCACTTTTTCCAAATTTTGTCTGGACTATCCCAACAAATGGTAAGGATATTTATCTCACTTTTGATGATGGACCAACACCAGAAATTACACAATGGGTATTACAAACACTCAAGGATTATAAAGCAAAAGCCACATTTTTCTGTATAGGAAATAACATCAAATCCTTTCCTGAGATTTTGCATGAAATCATTGAGGGCGAACACACCATAGGTAACCACACCTTTAATCATTTAAAAGGATGGCAAATCAAAACCAAGGAATACATAAATGATGTAGAGTTAACTAATCATTTGATTTCGGGGGCGTTTAATAGTTTTACGGTTGGGACTAACCAAATGCTCAAAACGACTTCGCATATAACATCAAAAGAAAAAAAACTCTTTAGACCACCTTATGGCAAGTTTAAATCCAAACAGAGTAAGGCGCTTCAAAACTTGGGCTATTCAATAATTTTATGGGATGTTTTATCTTTTGATTGGGATAAAAACACAACCGAAGTAGAATGTTTGGAAAATGTTATCTTAAAAGTTAAACCTGGAAGTATTGTAGTATTTCACGACAGTCTAAAAGCCGAAAGAAATCTTAAATATGCACTTCCAAAGGTTTTAGACCATTTCTCAAGGGAAGGCTATAATTTTAAGGCAATAAATTAATACGTTATACGTATTCTTGGATGATGCCAATTAAAGTATTCGCATCTTGCTCACCACTATGACGCCATTTCATTTCACCGTTTTTATAAATAATTAATGTAGGAAGGCCTTTTACCCGCAATGCTTCTGCAAGTTCCTTATTTTTATCTACATCGATTTTAATCACTTTGGCTTTATCTCCTAATGCTGCCGCGACGTCTCTCAATACGGGATGCATTGCTATGGATTGTTCGTTCCATTCTGTGTAGAAATCTAGAAGAACAGGAGTGTCTACATCAATTAATTCTCCAAATTTTGACATATAAAATGGATTTTAGTCAAACGTTGTTATACAAACCTAATTAAAAATATAATACCAAAATTATAGAAAGTTCATTCCGAGCATCATAAAAATAAACAATTGTTAGCAATTATGCCTCTTTTGTTCCTCTCTTTAATTCTATTACGGTTATTTCTGGCCATATACCAACTCTACCTGGAAAAGCCAAATATCCAAATCCACGATTAACATTAATATACTGTCCTAATTGTTCGTAAATTCCTGCCCAATGCTTATATCGCCATTTCACAGGACTCCATTTAAACACTCCTGGAATTTCAATGCCAAATTGCATTCCATGGGTATGGCCGCTTAAGGTTAAATGATAATGGTAATCGTCATTAACAACTTCGGCATCCCAATGACTTGGATCATGACTCAATAGAACCTTAAAATCATCACTATCAACTCCTTGTATTGCACGTTTTAAATCACCAGCCTTTTTAAAACCACCCTTTCCCCAATTTTCAACGCCTATTATAGCAAGGCGTTCACCGTTTTTTTCTATAAATCGATTTTCATTGAGCAATAAGTCAAAACCAATCTCCTTTTGCAAATCTTTTAAATTCTCAAGATTTTGGATTTTTTCCTCCTCTGAATTCCACCTGACATAATCCCCATAATCATGATTGCCCAATACCGAATATAAACCATCTTTGGCATTTAATTTCTTAAATATTGGCACATATGGTTGTAATTCGGTCGCTTTATTATTAACCATATCACCAGTAAAAAGGATGACGTCACTGTTCTGTTCATTTATAAGGTCAATAGCATATTTAACCTTATCTACATTATCAAAACTACCAGAATGTATATCACTAATTTGAGTAAGCTGGTATCCATCAAAAGCCGATGGCAAATCTTCAAAATGCAATACATACTTAAGTACTTTAAAATTGTATTTGCCTTTGTACATACCATACAATATGGAAGCAAATGGTATTGCTGCTAAACCAAGGCCAATTTGACTAATAAACTTTCGTCTGGACGGAAAATGTTTAACTCCATTTTCTCCACCAGTGTCTTGCATAAAATAGCTATACAGACCTTGAGGCACTCTAAAGACATCTTCTGTAAACATTATAGCTATTAGCACTAATTTGGGAACGACCATAGCAATCAGAAAACCGACCGCCAAAGAATTACTTTGAGAGAAACCGTTACTTCGATTAAACCCATAAAACTGATACACAAAATTACCGATGACACCAAGGGTAAACAGCCAATATAAAACGTACCACCAATTGCCTTTTGTTATAGTACGTAAGGCCTGGAAAGCGTAATAATCTGCTATACCAACCAGAAGAATAAAAATAAACCAGCGCATGTGCTATTTTCTTATCTAATCAAATGTACAAAGATGCCTACCGACTTATCTTATGAAATTGTTAAAGCTTTTAATATGAAGATCTTTGAAGGATTCCGAAGTTTCAAACATAATAGTATAAATCGTATTGGGTAACATATCGAAAAAATTATCAGAGAATCTTCCCTTCGTATCTGTAAACAAAAACACATCTTTTTGAAGGGTTTTGCTCGATAATTCAATACTAAAACCGTCTTTATTCTGTGAGATATGTTTTCTAATTGGTGACGTTTTAAAGTAAAGGTTTTTTGGCGATACCAACCAATGGACTCGTTTTAAATTCTGAAATTCAGTAATAACAGCCATTTCATTTAGATTTTTTTCCAAACCTTTTAAAGGTAATTTGAATACCAAATTACTTGAAGCCGATGCGACATTTACAGACAGATTATACGATTGCAATACCTTACCTAAGAAATCAATAGCCTTAATTTTTAAATTCTCCTTTAAAGCCTTTAAATCATCATTTACTATCCAGACTTGCAGCGTGTCATTTTCAACTTTTGTGCTAACTAATCTATTTTCAAAGCTACGCTTCGCCTTATAATGAAGGGCCTTCCAATTTCCAAGGAAATCGATACTAGACCAAGATACAGAAGGCCAACAGTCGTTTAATTGCCAATACAAAGTGCCCATATTATGTGGTCTGGCTCTACGGTGCGCCTCTATCCCTTTAGCAATTCCATAAGCCTGCAACAACTGGCTTATATAAACGTAATCCGTGGCATCTTTTGGCATTGGAAAATCTCGCTCCATATAATCTCTGATGAGTTCGAACCCTCGGAGATGCTTTTGGTGATTTTTAAACCCTTTTGAAAAAATTTCTATGCTATCACTTTGGTTGATATATCTGATAGTTTCATAATTGGGTAGAGATTGAAACCCAAACTCACTCATAAAACGTGGTACATTTTTATCTAGATGCTCGAACGCATACCCATCATGCCAAACCCACCAATCGTGAGCATCACCTTCAGTTTTATGTTTTGGATTACCTCGTCCATATTTAGGGGAACTTTCCCAATAATCTGTATCAGTAAGTTGAGCAACTGAAAGAGGCAAAATAGAGTCGAAAACTTTTAAATAGTTATTCCAAATTTCTTCCTTCTCTCTTTCGCTTCTTCCGTTCTGCCAACCCCAACGATACCAACCTTCAGAATTTTCATTATTACCACACCACAATGCCATTGAGGCATGATTTCTAAGGCGTTTCACATTATCAATGGCTTCCTGTTTTACGTTTTCTAAAAAGGCGTCATCACCGGGATACATCGCGCATGCAAACATAAAATCTTGCCAAACTAAAATTCCTTTTTCATCACATAAATCATAAAAAATATCGTTTTCATAAATGCCACCACCCCAAACACGGAGCATATTCATATTGGCTTCGACAACATCATTTAAAAGATTTTCATAATCCGTAGCAGTCACTTTGTTTTGAAAACTGTTTTGTGGAATATAATTCGTTCCTTTTGCATAAACCGGTTTACCATTAACTTTAAAATAGAAAGACTCACCAATACTATCTTTCTCTGTTACTAATTCAATGTCACGGATACCATATGGTGTAGAAATACTATCTAAGATTCTTTCGTCATCCTTAACTACCACTTTAATAGCATACAAATAGGGCTCTCCCAAATTATGTGGCCACCAAAGTTTTGGGTTTTGGATTGTTATTGGAATTTGTGTTGGCATTAATGCGTTTGGATTCTTAAATTCTATGAATAAGCTATCATTGACAAAAACATCAAATTGTAATTCGGGATTAATTTGACCATTATCATTTAAGTTAATACTTAGAGCAGCTTCTTTTTCTGACAATTTCAATTGATTTATGAAAAGGTTTTGAAACTTAAAATCATCCCAAGCGATTAACTCAATTGGTCGCCATATCCCTGAAGTATTTAGTTTTGGGCCCCAATCCCAACCGTATTGAAATTGTGCTTTTCTAGTAAAAATACGCTCGCCTTCTGGTAAGTCATAAGGCAATTTCTGTTTTTCCTTTTCTTCATATTTTGAAGTAGATTCAAAAAGAATTCGTAATTCATTTTCAGATTTTAAAAGTGGTTTTACATTGACTTTAAATTCTCGAAATGCATTGTTGGTTTTTAAGATTAAGCTATCATTCAAAAAAACGGAGGCATAAGTATCTAGACCTTCAAAATTTAATTCTACATTTTTCTTTTGGAGTGTTTCTTCATCTGCTAAAAAGGTCGTTCTGTATTCCCAATCCTCTTCGGAGACCCATTGGACTTTTTGTTCATTGTCGCCAATAAATGGGTCTTCAATAAGTCCATTTTTCATTAAATCTGAAAACACATTTCCGGGCACCGTTGCAGAATTCCAAATACTATCACCTGCTTTTCGAAACTGCCAGTTTAAATGAAGTTCAATAGTCTGAGGAACATCGTATTTTGGTTGACATCCGAGAATAAAGGCCAAAATGAAAACAACACTATAACGCATTCAAAATAGATTTAATCCTATTTATATCTGAGACTGTTCGGGTCGCATTAAACATCCCTTGGCTTGGCTTCAGTGTTTTGGAAGCAGAGGCGTGGATCTCCTTAAACCCAGCAGATTTAAACAGCTGAACATTCTTAGTAGTGATGCTTCCTCCAGGTAAGATACTTATTCTATTTTGAGCAAGAGCGTTCAATTCTTTAAGTAACTTTACACCTTTTTCTGCAGTTGTCTGTTGACCAGAAGTTAAAATTCGATCAACGCCTAGTGCTATTAATTGCTCCAGTGCATGTTTTGGGCTGGTCACTTCATCAAAGGCACGATGAAATGTAAAAGGCAATGGTTTTGAATAGATAACTAATTCTCGAGTTCGCTTTACGTCAATTGTGTTATCCGGGTTTAAAACTCCCGAAACAATACCATGGCAGCCCAAGGATTTACAAATGTCAATATTGTATTTCATGACTTCGAATTCAGCATCTGAATACACGAAATCTCCCGAACGCGGTCTGATTAAAACGAATATTGGAATATTAAGCTTTTTGGAAACCTTCTTCATTAACCCATATGAAGGAGTTATTCCTCCAACGGATAATTCTTGGCATAATTCCACGCGATGTGCACCTGCAATTTCTGCATTTAAAGCAGATTGAAACGAATTTGCGCAGATTTCTAATTTCATATTAATTGACAATTATTTCATCAATAAAAGTCCATGCCTTGTTCCCTGCACCTTGGTTGCCCTCCGGGATAATTCCATAATTAGGAACTGTAATGGCAATTGATTTTACTTTTATTCTCATACCTTCAGGCGTATTGAAATTGTAATTTAAATTTACGTGAAGCCCATCAGCAGGTTTTAGTTCTCTCTGATCCAATATAATACTTCCATTATCTAAAATAAACTGAAAATAGAGTTCCTTTGGCGCATAAATCCACTGTCCTTGTCCATTGTGAAATCTTGTCTCAATAACACTAATTTCCTTTGGTTCATCGAAATTAATCGTAACCTCAATATCATCACCCCAAAAGCCTAGCCACTCTTTATCGCCAAAGCGCTTATCACTTCCAACTATCCCATTAATTAATCCTTCCGGTCCACTTCCAACATAAGCTTTATGTGGTTTTTTATCGATTGAAATTTTTGCTCCAATGGCTTTATGATAGTTAATATTTTGTGCGAAGGTTGCTCCCAATTGTATTGAATCATTGAAAACCGCAGCTTTTATAATGCCGCTCTCGGTGACAGCTACAGGAGACTGATAAACTTTAGAATTAATATTAGGCTCAGTGCCATCTGTAGTCATCCTAATGTCTTTACCTTCCGATAAAGTAGTGAGGCTGTAAAAGCTTTCTTCATTCTTAAATAGCATGTCACCCTCAATATCATAAAAATGATTAGCATAGTTGATATCCATAGCCTCCAATCGCTTATAAAATCGTTCTACTCGATTGGTAAAACCTGAGTAATCTTTTTGTTTAGGATTTGTCCACACCACTTCACTCATAGCCAACATTCTTGGAAACGCCATATATTCTACCTGCGACTCTGTGGGCATATACTCTGTCCAAACATTACCCTGCGCACCTAGGATATATTCAGACTCCTCTAGGTTCAACTCTTCAGGAATGGGATTAAAACTATAGACTTTTTTTAACGATAGAAAACCCCCTATGGCCAAGGGTTCATCCTCTTTTTCAGACTGATAGTAATCGAAATAACAGTGTGACGTTGGCGTCATAACAACGTTATGGTGCTGCTGTGCAGCAGCAATGGCACCGCTGGTGCCACGCCAACTCATAACCGTAGCGTTTGGTGCTAAGCCACCTTCTAGAATTTCATCCCAACCAATGATTTGTCGTCCCTTAGCGTTGAGATAACCTTCAATACGTCGTATAAAATAGCTCTGCAACTCATGCTCATCTTTTAAACCTTCCTCTTTAATCCGCTTTTGGCAGTTGGGACAGTTTTTCCAACGTGTTTTTGGAGCTTCATCTCCACCAATATGGATATATTCACTTGGGAATAATTCTAAAACCTCATCCAAAACATTTTCTAAAAACTCAAAAGTTGAGTCTTTAGTACAGTAAATTTCCTCAAAAACACCCCATTTTTTTGCTACTTCAACTTGTTTGCCCACACAACCTAATTCTGGATAAGCGGCAATAGCAGCCTGACTGTGCCCTGGCATTTCAATTTCTGGAATTATAGTGACAAAACGTTCTTGGGCATAGGTTACAATGTCTTTAATCTGGTCTTGAGTATAGTAGCCACCATAACGCTTACCATCAAATTGATGTGGTTGGTCACTATAATGACCAACTAAGGTTTCGTCTCTATACGCGGCAACATCTTGCAGTTTAGGATACTGTTTTATCTCTATGCGCCAACCCTGATCTTCGGTGAGATGCCAATGAAAGGTGTTCATCTTTAATAAGGACAGCGCATCAATATATTTTTTAATAAAATCAACAGAATACATATGTCTACCAACATCGAGGTGCATGCCTCGGTATGGAAATTGTGGAGCATCTTTTATGGATTGATACTTAATCAATAATTCTAATGACGTATAATTATCCTCCTCTAAAGCTATTGGCAATAGCTGCCTTAATGTTTGAACGGCATAGAAAGCACCTCCATCAGTACTTGCCGATACAGAGATTCCAACTTTAGAAATTTGAAGATTATAAGCTTCCTTTGAAAGAGTGCTGTCTAATATAAACCTAATATCATTGCCTCTTTTGAGTGTAATACCGCTACCTTCTTCAATGAATGACTTAAAAAATATTGGACTTATTTTAAAAATGGAATCGTAAGACATTCCAGTTGCTGAGGTGATAGAAAAATAAGAATCTCCCTCTTGTATTTGAGATGGCATAGGAATAAGCGCAGTTTCCTCAATTAAAGGACTACGTTTAGTACACCCAAATACAAATAATGACAAAAGTAACGCTTGAAAAAACTGCTTGAAGTGCATTTTAGTATATTAGTTGCTCTAAAATAAGCAATCCTTTTTTCAATGACTTTAAATCGATTCTACATTTTATTAAGTCTTATGGTCTGCATCAGCTGCTCAAAGCAAAGTGAAATAAGTCCTGCCGAAAAAGACCAACCTCTTATTAATTATGTAAATCCATTTATAGGAACAGGTGGTCATGGTCATACTTATCCAGGTGCCACATTACCTTTTGGAATGATGCAATTGAGTCCTGACACCCGTTTAGATGGTTGGGATGGATGTTCTGGTTACCATTATACAGATGAGTATATCTATGGATTTTCGCATACGCACTTAAGTGGCACAGGTATTAGCGACTATGGTGATGTGTTGTTAATGCCAACCAATGAAACCAATTTCAATAATGGCGCAGACGGTAAAAAAGGCTATCGTGCGCATTTTAGCCATGACAATGAATTTGCAGAACCTGGCTATTACAAAGTTCATTTAGATTCTACCAATATTGATGTAGAATTAACGGTTTCCCTACGAAGCGGTATTCACAAATATCAATTTCCTTCAGCTGAAAATCAATTTGTGATTTTAGATTTAGTACATCGAGATAAAGTCTTAGATGCAAAAATAAATAAGATTTCTAATACTGAGATTGTCGGTTACAGACACTCAGAAGGGTGGGCAAAAGACCAACGTTTATTCTTCGCAATTAAAACGTCCCATCCATTTAATGATATACTACAATCACCACCGGAATCCGGAATGCCAGGTGCACGACGTTCGTCATTAAAATTTATTAATCCGAATAATGAACCCATAATTATTAAAGTCGGCATTTCTGCCGTTGACATTGATGGGGCTCTTAAAAATTTAGAAGCAGAGATAGGCAACAAAAATTTTGAAACTGTAAAAGAAGAAGCACAAAAATACTGGGAGTCACAACTGGAAAAGGTAGTGATTGAAAGTGACGATTCGGATAAAAAAACGAATTTCTACACCGCGTTATATCATACCATGATTGCACCAAACCGTTATCAAGATGTTGACGGTCGTTATAGAGGGATGGATTTGGAAATTCACAATGCTGAATTTGATTATTATTCTGTGTTTTCACTTTGGGACACCTACAGAGCTGCACATCCGCTTTATACAATTATAGAGCAAGAACGCACCAACGATTTCATTAATACTTTTTTAGCCAAATATGATGAGGGAGGTATTATGCCCACGTGGGATTTAGCAGGAAATTATACCGATTGTATGATTGGTTATCATGCTGTACCCGTTGTGGCTGATGCTTATTTAAAAGGTATTAGAGATTATGATACCGAAAAAGCTTTTGAAGCGATGAAACACTCCGCAACGCGAAATAAATTCGGGCTAGAATCGTATAAGAAATATGGCTTTATTCCTGTTGATGAGGAAAGTGAATCAGTTTCTAAAACCTTAGAATATGCCTATGATGATTGGACGATTGCACAAATGGCAAAAGCTATGGGTAAATCTGAAGATTATAAAACATACATACAACGTGCACAGTATTACAAAAATATGTTTGATCCGGAATCAAAATTTATGAGAGGACGATTCCGAAACACATGGTTTGCACCATTTGATCCTTACGAGGTTAACTTTAATTATACAGAAGCTAACGCTTGGCAATATAGTTTTTACGTACCTCAGGATATTTCAGGATTTATAAATCTACTCGGCGGAAAACACCAATTAGAAGCACAACTCGATGAATTGTTTTCTGCAAAAACAGAAACTTCTGGTCGCAATCAGTCTGACATTACAGGTTTAATTGGGCAATATGCTCATGGTAATGAGCCTAGCCATCACATGGCTTATCTATACAATTTTGTAAATAGCCCTCATAAAACTCAGGAAAAAGTACACCAAATTTTAACTGAACTCTATAAAAATGAACCAGACGGCGTTTCGGGAAATGAAGATTGTGGACAAATGAGTGCTTGGTATGTTTTGAGTTCAATGGGCTTCTATTCGGTAACTCCAGGAAGTAATGAATATGTCATTGGAACACCACTTTTTGATAAAGCCACCATTAATCTCGAAGATGGAAAACAGTTCACAATTATTGCAAATAATTTAAGTGACACCAATATTTATGTTGAATATGTTAAACTCAATGGAAAAGATATGGATGTAACCTATTTAAAACATGAGGATATTATTTCTGGAGGCACTTTAGAGTTTACCATGTCTGATAATCCGGCAGTTTGGGGAAGTAGAGAAGGAAACGAACCAAAAACTGAAATCACAGATCATATTATTTTACCATCACCTTACATTGAAAAAGGAGACATTACCTTCAGGGGAAAAACTCAGGTGGTTTTAAATACTTCAGAACAAGATGCCAAAATCTATTATGCTATTGATAATTATGATTTTAAATTATATGAAAAACCATTCACCATAACTGAAGATGCCAAGGTGAAATTGTATTCAGAAAAAGGAGAATTAAAAAGTCCTGTCCTAACTACACCTTTCTATAAAATTGACCCAAACCTCAGCATTACGCTTGAAAGTGAATATGCAAATCAATATTCAGCAGGGGGAAATGATGCCCTAATAGACGGCATTAGAAGTACCAAAAATTATAGAACAGGCAGTTGGCAAGGCTATTGGAATACGGATTTAGTGGCAACTGTTGACCTAGGTCGTCAAAAACCAATTAATACTATTTCCATCAACTTTCTACAAGATCAAGGTGCATGGATTTTTTATCCGACAAAGGTTCAATGTTTGGTTTCAAAAGACAATATAACCTTTAAAGCCCTGCCATCTAAAATAATTGATGCCTCAAAACGAAATAGTGAACTTGAAATTAAAACTGTTGAGTTTAAAATTCCGATGACCGAATATAAATACGTAAAAATCATTGCTAAAAAACTGGGAGTACTTCCACAATGGCATTTAGGCTACCCAATGGATGGCCGCAGCTGGATTTTTGCAGATGAAATATCAATTAAATAAACAATAACTTACATTAACTATAATGAGCAATCAAAACAACAAATCGGCATTAGCTACATTAGTGACGGTTTTCTTTTTCTGGGGATTTATCGCCGCTTCTAACGGTGTATTCATCCCCTTTTGTAAAACGTACTTTAATATCGATCAGTTTCAATCGCAATTAGTTGATTTTGCCTTTTATGGTGCCTATTACATAGGTGCGCTTCTTTTATTTGTTCTATCTGGTTCTATTAAAAAGGATATCATGAACAATTGGGGCTACAAAAACGGGATTATTTATGGTCTTTTGTTGTCTGCTATTGGTGCATTTGTGATGTATCCTGCGACGGCTGGTGCAGAACAAGGTCAGACAGGTGTTTTTTATCTGGTACTCGTCGCCTATTTTATTGTTGCCTTGGGTTTCTCTCTACAACAAACCGCCGCTAATCCCTTCGCCATAGCATTGGGAGACCCTAAAACAGGATCGCATCGCTTAAATCTTGCAGGAGGAATCAACTCATTTGGAACAACCATTGGACCTGTTGTCGTAAGTCTCGTCATCTTTGGGTCCGCATCCTGGAGTACTGATGAACTTGCAACTATGATAGCTAATAATGAAATTACTTTGGTTACCGTACAGAGTCTCTACTTAGGTGTTGGTGCTTTATTTTTAGTCGCAGCGGCATTATTCTATTTTTCAAAGAAATTGCCTGCATTAAAATCAGACACCGCATTCGAACCTGCGAATAAAGCTCGTAATTTATTAATCATATTAACGTTAGTTATTATTGGATGTTTTGGATACATATTTAGCACTTACGCTGGAGATGCTCTCCCTACTGAAAGTGTGGAAGAAACTCGATTAATTGTATTATTTGTTGCGCTTTTTGCCGTCATAGCTGCTGTTTTTATTGCAAATTCTAGCGCCACAAAAAAATCAGAAGGCTGGGGAGCCATGAAATATCCACAACTCGTTTTAGGGATGTTGGCTATTTTTATGTACGTAGGAGTAGAAGTTACTATTGGCAGTAATCTTGGAGAGCTTTTAAAACAAGGCGTTGGTACAACAGGTTTAAATTCACTAGGATTACCAGTACTTAACGATTCTCAGCTTGGCATATACATTTCTTTATATTGGGGAGGATTAATGATTGGTCGTTGGGTTGGTGCTATAACTGTATTTGAACCAAGTCAAGGTCTAAAAAAAGTCCTTTTAATCATTGTCCCATATGTTGCTTTTGGAGTTATTCTTGCCGTAAACTATATCGCTGGAAATGAATTTTCGATTAATGAAATGTTATTCTTTGCTATTTGTATTGCCGTTCAAATCTTTGGATTCTTTCTAGCAAAAGACAGACCAGTTAAAACACTCAAAATATTCAGTTTATTTGGAATTATTGCGATGCTAATCGGCTTGTTTGCATCAGGAAACGTGGCACTGTTCGCTTTCTTGTCTGGTGGATTGTTCTGTTCTATTATGTGGCCATGTATATTTACATTGAGTATAGCTGGTTTAGGAAAATACACCTCTCAAGGATCGGCATTTTTAATTATGATGATTTTAGGTGGTGCCATCATTCCACCAGTACAAGGGAAACTAGCTGATGTATTTAATATTCAATCGTCTTATTGGATTGCCGTAGCGTGTTTCATATATCTATTGTTTTATGCGTTTAGAACAAAAAATGTGCTAGACAAACAAGGTGTAACTTATTAAAAATTGAATTATGAAAAGAAGAGAATTCATTAAAAATGCTTCTTTAACTGGAGTAGGCCTAGCGGTTGGAAATTCCTTGGTAGGCTGTGATGAGACCAAATCAAAGCCCATCAATGAAGCTAATAAAACTGTAATAGCAGACTCAAAAAGGTTACCATTAGTTATCGCAACATGGCATGTAAAAGAGGCCACAGCTAAGGCTATGGAAGTGCTGCAAGCTGGCGGAAATGCGCTTGATGCCGTTGAACAAGGGTGCATGGTAGAAGAAGCCAATGAAAAAGGTCAATCGGTTGGTAAAGGTGGTTTGCCTGATCGCGATGGCAATGTAACTTTAGATGCCTGCATAATGGATAAACATGGTAATTGCGGCTCAGTTGTTTACCTTCAAAATATCACTCATGCTGTTTCTGTAGCGCGCAAGGTTATGGAAGAGACGCCTCATGTGATGCTTGCAGGAGAAGGTGCCAAACAATTTGCTATTTCAAGCGGTTTTGAACCCGAAGATTTGCTAACAGAAGCATCAAAAGAAGCTTGGGAGAAATGGAAAGTTGAAGCCAAATACAAACCTATCATCAATATTGAAAATCACGATACTATAGGTATGCTAGCGATTGATAAGAATGGAGATATCTCTGGTGCTTGTACTACTAGTGGATTAGCTTATAAAATGGGAGGACGTGTAGGTGATTCTCCAATTATAGGTTCTGGATTATTCGTAGATAATGAAATAGGTGCTTGTGTAGCGACTGGACTTGGAGAGGAAGTGGTTAAAACTGTTGGCAGTTTTTTAGTTGTAGAATTGATGCGGCAGGGCAAAAGCCCACAAGAAGCGTGTGAAGAGGCCATTAACCGTATTGTTACAAAACCCAATAGCAACTTCAAGGACTTTCAGGTAGGCTATATTGCAGTAAATAAAAAAGGGGAAACAGGAAGTTACTCCATCCACCAATGGTTTAGTATGACGAAGTTTCAAGATGGTGTTAATGAGCAGATACAATCAGATTATTATAATAAAAGTTAAAACCATTTTATAGTCCATTGGGCCATGTCCGCTCTGAACTTTTAGTAGCACTAAAAGACCACTCTTTATAACCATAATTAAGCTTTATGGTTACACGCTCTGGTTAGCTTATGTATTCAATATTTATCTTTTTAAAGTAAAAACACCTCTGCCCACTAAAAAAATAGTGTCAGTGACCAAAAAAATTAAGTCATATCTTAGAGAGTTTTTAAATTTAGGGTGATTTCTACGGTCATATTATTAAAATCGCGAAAGAAATGTAGATTTGAAGTCGTGACTTTCTAAATTAATAGCTGAGCTTTTGAGACTTTTACTAATCATATTTTTTTTTCCAATTGTGGTATTTTCACAAAATACTTCTCAAGCCACTATTGATAGTGTTGTAGCTCTGGAAAAAGATGAAAATCTAAAAGAATTTAAAAGCCTTCTTCGTAAAATAGATCAATTGCCGAGCAGTGAATCTATACCTAAATTTGAATATATTGATGATGCCATTAAAAGCAGAGACTCACTACGCTTACATGCATACTCATACTATACTAGTACATTATTACGTGCTGGAAAAAACAACGAAGCTCTAAAAATTAATACTAAGGGATTACAACTAGCAAAAAGCCTTTACTGGCCCTATTTTTTGTTTGAATATTATCAAATGCGTGCCAATATATTTGATGATGAAGCTGTTTTAGACTCTACTATATTTTATATTAATAAGGCAGAAGAAATAATAACCAAAAACAAAAAAGAACTTGGTTATAATATGACGAGAGTTTATCAACAACGTGCCCTACTTGAACAAAAATTAGGACATCCAGAAAAAGAAGACAACTACATTGAAAAAATAGCGGAAGTTATTTCATTATATCCAGATAAAAGCGGAAATGCATTTAACTTAGCTATGGTTGTTTACCATTTCAAAACAAAGAAAAATTACATTAAACATGCCTATTACGCACAACAATTAAAAGCATTATATTTAAAAAGAGATGGTTTTAATTCTCCAAAAGCTCACGAATCTCTTTCATCTATGCTCAAAATTAACAATACCGATGAGCAAATAATGGAGCTTAAGCAAATTCTAAATAGTAATGACAGCTTAAAATACAGTTTTTTATTGCCTCAACTAGCAAATAATTTAGGTGGCAAATTATCGGAAATAGGCAAGTACAAAGAAGCAATTTATTATTTTAAAAGATCTTTACGCTATAACGATAAAAACGTAAGTCCTTACAGCAAAGTTATTAGCTATGAAAATTTATATCAAGCATATTATAAAAACAAGGATTATGAAAAGGCTTTGGATGCACTCAACTCCAAAAACGCCCTTGTAAATGATATAAGAAAAAAGGAAACCCTCCAAAAGGTTACTGAACTAGAAGTTAAATATGAGACTGAAAAAAAAGCTAACGAATTACAACTTTTAAAAGCAGAAAACGCCACAAAAGAAAAAGCCAAACAACTCTATCTCATTCTAGCACTATCTGGTCTTATCATTGCTGCACTATTTGCCTTATTTGCATACAAACTCAAAAAGCAAAAACTAGTACTAGCCCATCAAAAAAAGGATTTAGAAAAAACAATTAATGAGAAAAACGTACTATTCAAAGAAATTCATCATCGGGTGAAAAATAGTCTTCAAGTAGTTTCTTCGCTCCTTTTTCTACAATCTCAGAACATAATCGATTCGCAAGCAAAAGAAGCTATAAAGGATGCTCAAAACAGAGTCCGCTCCTTAACATTGATACATCAAAAATTATACAGTAAAAAACATTTGGTTGGTGTTGAAACAAAAGACTATATCACAGATTTAGTGCAAGATATTTTTAGCAGTCATCAATTAGAATCACAACATTTAAATACAGAATTAGATGTTGAAAATATAATCTTAAACATTGATAGCTTAACACCCATAGGACTTATTTTAAATGAGCTTATTGTGAATGTATTAAAGCATGCTTTCAAAGACAATAGTAAAGACAATAAACTCCTTATAAACTTTTACAAAAACAATGGTTCATTAATCCTAAAAGTTGATGATAATGGCATTGGATACAATGAAGCAAATGGAAGAAAAAACTCTTTTGGACTTAAACTTATAAATTCGCTTTCTAAAAAATTAGATGCAACGTTTACCATAAAAGCCAAGACAACTGAAGGTACTGAAGCACAACTAATTATTAACGATTTTGACATTATTAAAACACCTTGAAAGGACTAAACATACATATTGTTGAGGATGAACCATTAATTGCAGAGACAATTAAAACCATCTTGGAAAATGATAATCATACCATTACAGGTATAAGTCTCAGAGGTAAAGACGCCATCTTTGATATAGAAGACCTAAAACCAGATTTAGTCCTTGTTGATATTATGATTAAAGGCGATATGGATGGTGTAGATGTCGTAAATCATTTTAAAAACAAACTAGATATTCCCTTTATATTCCTGACCTCGCTTTCTGATGAAAATACGCTTGAGCGTGTTAAATCCACAAATCCATCGGGCTATATTGTAAAACCATTTAATGAAAACACATTAATGGCCAATATAGAATTGGCCTACCATAAATATGAAACCGCTAAATCTAATATCACGGTAAATGAAAAGAGTGATGATTTCTTTATTAAGAACAAGGGCGAACTCATTAAAGTAAAACAAAGTAGCATTCTGTTTTTTGAAGCCTACGACAATTATTGTAATCTATATACTTCAGAAAAAAAGCACTTACTGAGCAATACCTTAAAAAAAGTAGAAGAAAAATTACCTGCTTCCATATTCTTAAAAGTACATCGGTCTTATATCATCAACTTCTCCAAAATAGACTCTATTCACGATGGTTATATCTTTATAAAAAACCATAAAATCCCCTACAGCAAATCGCATAAAGAGCAATTGATTAGAAAACTCAATTTGCTGTAATTTCATTTACTTCCTTTTTTATTCCGTTCACTAATTTAATTAGTGTACCCACCCATTTATTAGATGTTCATGGGCTATTGCCATTAATTTTATGATATCATTCTGGGCTAAAGGACTCTTTTTTAGAAGTTCAGATGTCAATAAAAATTAATTACTACATCCATGAAAACATATCTCTATTCCCTCGTTCTTGTACTTTTTAGCACCGTATCACTTACCGCTCAAAACAACAGTATTAACTACAAAGCCATCATTAAAGACAATTTGGGCAATGTTGTAGCTAACGAAACCATTACAATCCAATTATCCATTCTACAAGGTGTGACTCAGACCAATGTCTATCAAGAGACCCATACACCAACTACAGATGCCAACGGCCTCGTAATTTTAAACATTGGTGAAGGCACTGTTGATTCAGGTGACTTTTCAAGCATAGATTGGGCGAGTGCCGAACATTTTTTAAATGTACAGATCGATACTGGCAGTGGCCTAGTAGATCTTGGTACAACTCGGTTTATGACAGTACCCTATGCGCTTAATGCCGAAACTGCGAATAATGTCAATGGGCTTAATACGATAACTGAGGATAGTAAAACGGGCTGGAGATTGAAAGACCGAAACCCCAATAATTATGGAAACATAGGTATAAACGCTGTAGATTTAAGCATTTCTAACGCAACTTCATCTACCTATGGTGCCACAGGCTTAAACTCTACGGCTATGGGTAATAGAACTGAGGCCTCAGGCGATTCCTCATTAGCTACAGGGTTCAGCACTATTGCTTCTGGGAATAATTCAACCGCTTTAGGAAGAAGCACTACAGCTTCTGGTATTTATTCTACAGCAATGGGAGAAGGTACCATAGCAGAATCCGTACAATCTACAGCACTTGGTAAATACAATGTTGGTGGTGGTGATCCACAATCTGTAGTTGGCACGGATCCCTTATTAGAAGTTGGTAATGGTACGTCTAATTCAAATCGCTCTAATGCTTTAACCATATTAAAAAATGGAACCATTGTCGCTCCAAGTCTAGATATCTCTGAAATAACAGATGATAAAACATTAATTACCAAAGAATATGCAGATTTAAATTTGGGCAGTTCTGGTCTTGAAGCTTTGGATGAAGGCAATGGTACGGGTTGGCGATTGAAGGGTAGCGACCCCAACAATTATGGTAATATCGGTGCTTTTGCCATAGATTTAAGTTTTAACAATTTGTCTTCAACTACAAAAGGTGCAACTGGTTTTAATTCATTCACAATAGGATTTGGCACAGAAGCATCTGAGAACAACTCAACTGCTATGGGACGTGAGACGGTAGCGTCAGGTTCTGGAGCAACTGCAATGGGATTTAGGACAGAAGCATCTGGATCTAATTCAACCGCGATGGGAAATAGATCAGTAGCATCTGGATCAAATTCAAGAGCGATGGGAAGTAGCACAGAAGCATCTGGATCTAATTCAACCGCGATGGGAAGTAGCACAGGAGCATCAGGAACTTCATCAACCGCGATGGGAACTAGCACAGAAGCATCAGGAAATTACGCAACAGCAATGGGGGTTTCCACAACTGCCTCAGGTTTCAATTCAACTGCTATGGGATTTGTAACTACCGCTGAAGCTTTTATCTCTTTAGCAATAGGGCGCTACAATATTGGCGGTGGAGATCCTTTCAATTGGGTAGAAACTGATCCACTTTTCGAAATCGGAAACGGCATATCTAACTCCAATCGCTCTAATGCGCTAACGCTATTTAAAAACGGTACCATAACCGCACCTAGCTTTGACCTATCTGAGATCACCGATGATAAAGCATTAATTACCAAAGAATATGCAGATTTAAATTTGGGCAGTTCCGGTCTAGAAGCCCTAGACGAAGGTAATGGAAATGGTTGGAGGTTAAATGGAGTAGATGCTGCCAATTATGGAAATGTTGGTAATAATGCTGTAGATTTAAGCCATAGCACTGTGGCGTCAAGTACACAAGGTGCCACTGGAGCCTATTCATTTGCTACTGGAAGAAACAATACGGCCTCAGCATTATATGCAACAGCCATAGGAAATCAAAATAATGCTACAAATATTGCTGCAGTAGCCATGGGTAGTTCTGCAAATGCTAGCGGTGATTATTCTATTTCATTAGGGCGCGAAACAACAGCATCAGGAGGCTCTTCAGTTGCTTTAGGTAGTGCTACAACCGCCACTAACATTGGTTCTATTGCTATGGGAAGTGCAACAGAAGCCACAGGCCGCAGCGCAACTGCTGCAGGACGTTTTACAAGAGCTCAAGCCTTTAGTAGCGCTGCACTAGGCCGCTACAATATTGGAAATGGTAATGCTAATAGTTGGATAGAATCAGATCCCCTTTTTGAAATTGGCAACGGCACGGATGATACAAATCGATCAAATGCCTTGACGGTTTTAAAGAATGGAAAGGTTGATATTCCTGGAGATTTAACGATTAATAATACAACAACTATTGGTTCATCAGGGACGGCTATATCAGAGGTCATTAAAATAACAGGTGTTGGTGATGCTGGAGGCACCACTATTATAGATTACCCAACAGGCTATAATTGGGAGAATACTCATGTAGTAAGCTGTAAGGTCAAATCTAATACTGGAGGTGCTCAAGGTCTCAATTGGTATACAACTGCTGGCAATTATACATCAGGAGATACTAATTCAGTATATGTCAACCTAGAAAATAGTTTTGCAAATACTAATCTAAATAAGATTCGTATCAAAATATCTGATAGCCAGTATATTGGAACAGAATATATTTTAATACTCATGAAAATAGACTAGTACAACTTTTTACGACAACGATTTCGGTTAACACGCTTTTTTAATAGAAACTAATTAAATCGGATAATATGGTAAGAACTAAAAATGGTACAGCTAAAAACTACTCTTAATATCATAAAATCATGAAAAAACACTTTATAATTTTCATAATTATAGCTCACAACTTCTTTAACTATGGCCAATCCATAGAAAAATTCAGCATAGATTCTGGTGGTGCATCTGCCTCTGCTGGTGGTGTAAATATGCTGTACACCTTAGGCGAAGTTAACGTACAAGAATACAGTATGCCTACGCTTTCCGTATCTGAAGGTTTTATCAACTCTAGTTTTAAGCTAAAAATAGACCCTGTAGTCTATCTACAAGGCCCTATTCTTAATCCAGATACTGGTGGCTTTATGAATGATGACCTACGTAGTGCAGGGCTTATACCAACAACGAGTCCTTATGCTGATAATGCCACGTGCGATGCTTCCGTATTTTCGGTAACTGGTAATGATGCCATAGTGGATTGGGTTTGGGTAGAACTGCGTTCTAGTAACGATAATACCAAGCTACTAAATGGTAAGTCTGGGTTGTTGCAACGCGATGGTGATGTGGTTGCTGTAGATGGTATCTCTACCTTAAACATGAATGCACCTCCTAAAGATCACTTTGTTGTGATTAAACACCGAAATCATCTTGGTGCCATGAGTCAGTTGCCCATTGTATTGGCTGAGGATATAACGACTATTGTAGATTTTACAAATTCTCTTTTTAACACCTTTGGCCTCAATGCACAAGCTGTTTTATCTACTGGTGATACAGCCCTTTGGACAGGTGATGCTGGTGACAATAATGCTGTGACATTTTCAGGCGCTAATAATGATGCCAATACCATTAAAGATTACATTTTAGCAGATACTGCAAACTTTCTCAATTTCATCACGTTTTCATCTACAGGCTATCTCATTGAAGATGTCAACCTAGATGGCATTGCACGATTCTCTGGTACCGCCAACGATAGCAACCTTATTAAGGATAATGTCCTAAATCATCCTGGAAACTTTCTAAACTTTCCAACCTACACCATTTCAACAACAGTTCCACCTTCAAATTAAAATAATTATATCATGAAACATTTTTACACAATTATTACGCTAATTTTTACTACAGTTCTAAGTGCGCAAAGCTATGAGTTTGCCCTAGTACAGAATTCGGACTTCAATTTTTCAGTGGTTGCTATCCCAGATTTTGATTCTGTTGGCAATACAGACATCTCAGACATTGGTTTTGCACTAATGCTACCTACTGGTAATGCAGACGTTTCCAATTTAACCCAGTTCAATGGACGAAATTTATCTTCTACTGAGGTGACTGCTGCTGTTCTTACGGCAAATGGTCTTGGAGATGGTACTCGTGATGGGTTTTTAATCAATCTTCCACCAGGACAAACCCTATTATCACATACCTCTGGACAACAAATTATCATCACTTCTTTTGATGTTACTAATATGCCAACTTCTGGTCAGCTAGAGATACTGAGTAATTCTGATCCTATTGCCCTGGGTTTAGGCGGTACGGTAGACAGTTTCTATAATGCCAATATTGATAATACAACAACTCAAGACTATTTTGGCGGGATTGCCTCAGGACAGGGCACATTTATGTTTAGTGTACTACATGTTGATGATGCAACACTATTTCAAGAAGACCTAGACCTTTACCCAAATCCTGCTAAAGACATTACGACTTTAGATACTCCTTTGGAAGTTAATGAAGTAAAGGTATATACCATTAATGGTAAGCTCGTTGCAACCTTTAATGGTATTAAAACCTTAAATATTGGAAACTTAGATGCTGGTGTTTATCTATTGAAAATTAAAGTTAATAATAAAATATCTATCAAGAGACTGATTAAACGGTAGTTTTAAAAATTTCTAATTGAAATCTAAAACCATTTTATAGTCCATTTGGCCATGTTCTCCTTTGACTTATTATAAGGTGGAAACAACAACTCCGTAATACCAAAGGTATGCTGCCTTACCACAGCCCGCTCGTTTGAAAAGGCCTTAAACCCGTAAAACCCATGGCTTTTACCAATACCACTATTATTTACACCACCAAAAGGTAGGTTATGGTTAGCGTAATGGATTATATTATTGTTGATACATGTACCGCCTGCCCTAGTGTTTTTAATTATTCTATCAATATTGGTTTTTGATTTGCTGTAGATATAAAGTGCTAGCGGACGTTCTTTGGAGTTAATATAGGTAATGGCGTCTTCAAAACTACTGTAAGTTACAATTGGCAAAAGCGGACCAAATATTTCCTCTTGCATTACACTTGTTTCGTCTGTAACATTAGACAATACCGTTGGAGCAATATACCTGCTCTGGGATTCACTTATTCCACCAATTTCTGTTACTGCACCATGTTGATTTGCGTTGTCAAGGTGAGCCCGTAACCTTTTAAAGTGTTTGTTTGTTACAATTCTACCATAAGAATGAGACGACGCTGGATGATTACCATAATATTTGGCAATCCATTTCTTACAGGCTTCAATAAACTGAGATTTTACTGTTTCATCAATAAGCACATAGTCTGGAGACACACAAATTTGGCCACAATTAAGAAATTTGCCCCAGACAATCTTTTTTGCTGCTAAATCTATATTGGCAGTACTATCAACAAGCGTTGGAGATTTTCCTCCGAGTTCCAAGGTTACTGATGCCAAATGTTTGGCCGCAGCTTTCATTACAATTTTACCCACTTGTGGAGATCCTGTAAAGAAAACATGGTTAAAAGGTAATTCTAATAAGGCTGTCGAAACCTCAACTTCGCCTTCTATAAGTGCAACCTCATCGTCATTAAAAACAGTTTCTATGATACTTTTCATTAAAGCTGATGAATATGGCGTCATCTCGGAAGGCTTGATAATAGCAGTATTGCCAGCAGCAATTGCTGAAATTAAGGGCCCAAAAGTTAAGTTAAACGGGAAATTCCACGGTGAAATAATTAAACACACTCCTTTAGACTCATATATAAAGTAAGAGCTAGCTCCTAACATAGACAAGGGTGTACTAACTCTTTGCTTGCGCATCCACAGCCGTAAATGCTTTTTTACATATTTAATATCACTGACTATCTGATAGATTTCAGTCATTTCACTTTCAACCCGAGGCTTGCCCAAATCTTTAAATAAAGCCTCTTGTATGTCTTTTCTAAATGTCTTTTCAATGGCAATCTGCAAGGCATTCAGTTTCTTAATCCTTTCTTTATAGTTAGACTTTCCAATATTGTACTTATTGGATTCTTGCTTTGAAAATAGGTCGTAATATGGGTTTTCTTTAAAATCTTTCATAGTAGTTTTAATCTATTTGCCTGTATCGCTTGTGTTTTGCTGCATTTCATCGATGTTATCCGTAAAGCACCCTATTTAGCTTATATTTTAACATTTTTCAGGTAGAAATAAAGCGATTTTAAAGGGCTAACAGCGCATTTTGTGCATTTCATCGATGTTTTTAACTAAGGCATGTCAGTTGTCTATTTATCCTCTTGTTTCGTCCAAAAGTTATCACTTAAACAATGAATAGGTTGTTTCTTTGATTCGAAGTTAAAAAAAAGGACTTCTAATTATGAAAAAAGTTTGTGCCATTATAGTATTCTTAACAGTATCTGCTCTCAGTTTTGGGCAAGATGCCACAGCTAGCGCATTAGGTAACGAACTAGAGAATGAAACTAAGTTAGAACAGCCTGCAGCTAAAAAAGCAACACTTACAACGCAAATGAAAGCAAAAGCTCTTAAGATAAACCGAAAAAAGAGCAACGATTTAATAAGTATTAAAGCTTATCGAAAAAGTCTTCAAATTAAGGTTAAGACTGTGAAGCTTTGCTAAACAATAAAATAAATGTGCTAAAAAAAGGTCGAAACGTTGTTTCGACCTTTTTTTATAGAACTATTCTTTTAAGTCTTTTTTGTAGAAGACAAGTTGCTCGCTACAAGCCCTTCTGATTATACCAATTATAAAATTAGAGTTTGCATCATAAATCTTTTCTCTAATACTGCTATAACTAATAAACTATTCATAAAAAAGTAATCCATATCGTCTAATATTAGATGATAAACCACATTATTGGATTGTCTTCAACTATAATTTGAGTGAAGAAAGCCGCATTAGAGAGCGGCTTTCTTTTTTTCATTTCAGCCAATACTGAAACCTGTTAAATTTAGCTTAAGTGTTTTATTTTTTTAGCTGTACAATCTTTCTTTTCAAGACTTAAGTTTTGTAGCTTTGAGACTCTTACAAAATCAATACAATGTCCGATCAAAAACGTCTTTTCTTAGTCGATGCCTATGCTTTAATTTTTAGGGGTTATTATGCGTTTATAAAGAATCCCAGAATTAACTCTAAAGGCGAAGACACCTCTGCCATTATGGGTTTTATGAACTCACTTTTAGATGTCATTAAACGAGAACGCCCAGACCATTTGGCCGTTTGTTTTGACAAAGGAGGCAGTGCCGACCGCGTTGAAATGTTTGAAGCCTACAAAGCTAATAGAGATGAAACACCTGAAGGTATTAAAACTGCGGTACCATACATTTATGAGATTTTAAAAGCTATGCATATTCCTATTATGGTAAAAGAAGGCTTTGAGGCTGATGATGTTATTGGAACACTTTCTAGGCAAGCCGAAAAAGAGGGCTATAAGGTATTTATGGTCACTCCAGATAAAGATTTTGCACAGTTGGTGACAGATAATATCTTTATGTATCGCCCAGTTTTTGGTGGAGGTTACGAGACATGGGGAATTCCTGAAGTGAAGAAAAAATTTGAAGTTGACAACCCATTGCAAGTGATTGACTTTTTGGGTATGATGGGTGATGCCAGTGATAATATCCCAGGTTTACCCGGTGTTGGAGAGAAAACTGCCAAAAAATTCATTAATCAATTCGGCAGTATGGAAGGTCTTTTAGAAAACACAGACCAACTCAAAGGCAAAATGAAAGAGAAAGTTGAAGCCAACAGCGAACTTGGTCTGCTCTCTAAGAAACTAGCTACCATAATGCTAGATGTACCTGTTGATTTCGATGCCAAAGACTTTGAACTCGACCATCCAGATATTGAAAAAGTAAAAGAAATTTTTCAAAACCTAGAATTTAGACGTCTTACGGACAACTTCTTAAAAACATTTTCTCAAGAGGCATCGACTTCTGCTTCAACTGAAAATACAACAAAAAAAGAAGTGCCTAAAGCTGCTTCAAAAGAACAGAAATCTGCAGGAGCGGGACAGTTTTCATTGTTTGGCGGAGATGATAGTCCTAAAACAGAAACAGTATCTGAATTTACACGAAAAACTGCCGAAACGACCACACACTTTTACCAAAGTATAGCTCCTGGTATGGCAACCCAACTATTCGTAAAAAACTTATTAAATCAATCTTCGGTTTGTTTTGATACGGAAACCACAGGACTTAATCCACTAACCGCTGAATTAGTAGGCATTGCCTTCTCGTGGGAAGCTGGCAAGGGCTTTTATATGCCATTTCCAGAGGATAGAAACGAAGCTCAAGACTTAATAGAAATCTTAAGACCATTTTTTGAAAGTGAAACCATTGAAAAAATCGGTCAGAATTTAAAATATGACATTAAGGTATTGGCTAAATACAATATTGAAGTAAAAGGCAAACTCTTTGACACCATGTTAGCACACTATTTGATCAATCCAGATATGCGCCACAATATGGATGTCCTAGCAGAAACTTACCTCAATTACACCCCTATTTCCATAACAGAGCTCATTGGTAAAAAAGGCAAGAATCAACTTTCAATGCGAGAAGTCCCTATTGAAAAACAAACCGAATATGCAGTTGAAGATGCCGATATTACTTTACAACTCAAGGAGCACTTTGAAAAAGAGCTAGGAGAAGCCAACACACAAAAGCTGTTTAACGATATTGAAATTCCATTATTGCGTGTCTTGGCGTCTATGGAATTAGAAGGTATTAATTTAGATAAGGATTTTTTAAGTTCACTTTCTGAAGCGCTCAATAATGATATAGCAAATCTAGAGAAAAGTATATTTGAAGCTGCTGGTGAAGAGTTTAATATTGCTTCACCAAAGCAATTAGGTGTGATTTTATTCGAAAAAATGAAGTTGGTCGATAAACCTAAGAAGACCAAAACGGGTCAATATTCAACTGCAGAGGATGTGTTGAGCTATTTGGCAAAAGACCACAAAATCATTCAAGATATTTTAGAGTATAGAGGTTTGGCAAAACTAAAAAGCACCTATGTTGATGCTTTGCCATTACAAGTAGAAGACAGTACAGGAAGAGTTCATACTGATTATATCCAAACCGTAGCTGCTACAGGACGTTTAAGTAGTAATAATCCTAATCTTCAAAATATTCCTATAAGAACAGAACGTGGCCGCCAAGTCCGCAAAGCCTTTATCCCAAGAAATGAGGAGTATACTTTATTAGCTGCGGATTACTCTCAGATAGAATTAAGGATTATTGCTGCACTTAGCGAAGAAGAAACGATGATTGAAGCCTTTAAAAATGGTGAAGATATCCATGCCTCAACTGCTTCAAGAGTTTTTAATGTTCCTCTTACCGAAGTGACACGTGAGCAGCGTAGCAACGCTAAAACGGTAAATTTTGGGATAATCTATGGCGTGTCTGCCTTCGGATTAAGTAACCAAACCGATTTATCTCGTAGTGAAGCTAAAGAACTTATTGATACGTACTATGAAACCTATCCAAAGTTAAAAGCTTACATGAGTAAGCAGGTTGATTTCGCAAGAGATAATGGTTATGTTCAAACCGTATTAGGAAGACGTCGCTATTTAAAGGACATCAATTCTCGTAATGCAGTAGTTAGAGGAGCAGCAGAGCGCAATGCGGTTAACGCTCCAATACAAGGTAGTGCGGCAGATATCATTAAAATTGCCATGATTAGGATTCATGAAAAATTAACCGCTGGTAATTACAAATCTAAAATGCTATTGCAAGTACATGACGAATTGGTTTTTGATATTTATAAACCAGAATTAGAAACCATGAAAACACTTATCAAAACTGAAATGGAAAAAGCGTATCAACTCTCAGTTCCGTTAGATGTTGATTTAGATATTGGTGATAATTGGTTAGAGGCGCATTAAAATAAATCCTTTTATAAGTTTTGAATGAGTATCATCTCCACCGATATAAATAAAGCTATTGCTATTCTTAAAGCTGAGCAACTTGTTGCCATACCAACGGAAACGGTTTATGGGCTTGCAGGAAATATTTTTAGTGAAAAAGCCATAAAGGCCATTTTTAAGACGAAACAACGGCCTCATTTCAACCCTCTAATTGTTCACATTGGCAACAAAAAAAATCTTGATACCATTGCTTCCTACGTCCCAAAGAAAGCACAACTGTTAGCCGACACATTTTGGCCCGGAGCTATTACATTGGTCTTACCTAAACGAAATCATATCCCTGATATAATAACCGCAGGAAAATCCACCGTAGCTGTTAGAGTTCCAAACCATCCTTTGACTTTAGAACTTTTAAGCAAATTAGATTTTCCACTGGCGGCACCCAGCGCTAACCCATTTAACCGAATTAGTCCAACCACTGTTGGGCATGTTGAATCTTATTTTGGGAGCACTATAGATCTTATTTTAGATGGCGGACCATGCAAAAAAGGGATTGAATCTACTATTATAGGATTTGAAGGTGAAGAACCTGTGATTTATCGTTTAGGATCCATATCAATTGAAGACATAGAAGCGGTAGTAGGCCGCATTGGTATAAAGAATACAAAGACAAATAAACCATTAGCTCCTGGAATGTTAGAACGCCATTACGCCCCAAAGACCAAAACAGTTCTTACGGATTCCCTTAAAGACGCCATTAAACAATATTCAGGTCTTAAAATTGGTATCTTAGCTTTTAACGATTTCATGGAAGATGAGAATATTTCTGCCAAAAGGGTTTTGTCTAATACTGGCAATAACCTTAATGAAGCGGCTGCCAAGCTTTATGATGCGCTACATATGCTCGATAAGCAGAACTTAGATATCATAATTGCCGAGCGATTACCAGATTTTGGTTTGGGAAAGTCTATTAATGACAGACTGAAAAGAGCGGCGAAATAAACTTCATGAATGCCGTTAAAATCATTTTATTAACTTTCGCACATAATAATCAGACCAATGAAGCCTCTTAAATCAGTTTTTCTAATGCTCTTCCTGACATTTTGCCTTCAGGGACAATCCCAAATACTATTGTCGTTAATTTTTGGAGATAAGTTGAATTCTGATGGTCTTGAATTCGGACTTGAAGGAGGTTTTAATTTTTCAGACATTAACACTTTAGAAGCCAACAGGCGTTTAGCCTCATTAAATCTTGGTTTTTATTTTGACTTTAGATTGAAAAACCAATGGAATATCTATACAGGTGTCTTAGTAAAAGCAAGACTTGGCGATGACAGACTCTCTGAAAACGACTTGGCTTTTCTTGGAATTACACCTAAACAAGAAAATGGTGACTACACGCAACGAATCAGTTATTTTGTAGTACCTGTACTATTGAAATACAATTTTAAAAACAGAATCTATTTGGAAGCAGGTCCACAATTTGGACTCATGTACGATGCCTTTGTAGAATTTAATGCAGACAATAGCTCTACAGAAACTCGAATAAGGGATTTTAATAAAGACAACATTAATAAAATAGATACAGGTTTAACCATTGGTACAGGTTACAAACTCAGAGCCACAGATGGCATGACCATAGGGATTAAATATTATCACGGTCTTACAAACGTCTATAAAAACGTATCAGGGACAAACAATAATTCTATTTTTTTAAAATTAAATATTCCTATTGGTGCCAATAAAGCGAAAAAATCAAAAGATAAATCTGAAGGTGTTACCAAGTAATAGGATGCGGGCTAAAATAATTTTATTCTGTATTGGTATTTGCAGCACTATGCTCAATTGGAGTCAACAAGGTAATTATAAGTTCAATAATTTTGGTAACCGGTCTATACTTTTGTCAGGTAATGTTACAGGTAGTGTCTCAGATATTGGTTTAGTATTTTACAATCCTGCACGATTAACAAGTATTGAAAATACAGGGTTTGCATTTAATGCCAAGGCATATCAATTAAATTCTTTGATTTTGACTACCGTGCTAGATGAAGAAAGGCAAATTGAGAATACATCTTTTGGAGGGGTACCCTCAATGGCTGGTGGTACTTTCAAACTCTTTGGTGAGCGTTTTGGTTATTCATTTATTTCTCGAAGGCGAAATGATTTAAATTTAGGCATCTCAAGCAATCAAATCACCGATAATATTCTCAACTTTTTTCCTAGTACTGAGAATTATGGTTTAAATGCTTCTGTTAATTCAAATGTGAGAGAAGATTGGTATGGTTTAACATGGGCAACGGAGGTAAATGACAATCTAAGTCTTGGGATTTCAGCTTTTGGATCGTCCTATAAAGATAGTGGCTCACGAAGTATAAGTCACACTATCCAGTACAATTCAGATGCAGTAGCCTATTACTTGACCCAAACAGGATTTAGTCAAAAATCATATGGGCTCTATCTAAAACTAGGAATGAGCTATAAATTAAATTCAATTGACCTAGGCTTAAATATCAATCTGCCTTATTTAGAAATCTATGAGGATGCCTCCTACAACTATAATCAAGTGGTATCTGGTGCAGGAAGTGGTTCTGATGTATTCTATACTTATGGCTTCGATAGCCTCGATGCAAGACGCAAGGAGCCTTTTGGTATTTCAATTGGCGCGGGTATTCCCGTAAATAGGAGTAAGATTCATCTCAATTTAGATTTCGTTTCTGGTATTTCAGATTTTACTCGAATACGTATTCCAGATATTGATATTGGTCAACCCAACCTAATACCTGTTCCATTTAATGAAGAACGCAGAGCCATTATTAACTTTGGTGCAGGTGGTGAGGTATATATATCTGAAAAATTTAAATCGTTTTTTGGATTTTCAACAGACTTTAATGCCTATAAAACCAACGCTTCAGTTTTAGATTTAACTACGAACGACTCAGACAATACAGCTATTGGCGCAAATTATTTTCACCTTAGTGGAGGAATCGATTGGAAGATGTCTTGGGCAAACATTATTTTAGGAATAACCTATGCTACAGGCTCAGCAGATTTTAACAACCCTTTTCAAATTAATGCATCTGGCCTAGATTTTAACAACACACAAAATTCAAATCTAAAAAACAGAAGATATCAAGCTATAATAGGATTAGAAATTCCTATTATCGAGAAAACAATTAGTAAATTCAATAAAAAAATAGGTGGCGAATAAAAATTACTTTGTTCAACAGTTATCTAGTGAAAATAGTATTTTTAAACTCACTTATCATTTGATTATGAATTTTAAAGTTTTTTGTGTTACGGTATTAATGGTCTTGTTTTATACAAGTAGTGTTAATAGCCAAGTATATTCCGAACTCACCGATAAACCGCAAGATACGCTTGAGTACAAAAACCTTTTACCCATTTTTGGAAAAAAAGTAAAAGAGCTTGGATTTGATTTACCCTACTCTGCGGGAATAAGTGTTAATTACTTATGGCAAAAATCAGATATTGTCATCTCAAATGTTGCTGTTGGTTTTAATAGTGGCGACTTAATTAATGTCGACGATATTATACGTTTTAATTCTACAACGGCAGAGTCTAACGGTGTAAATATTAGACCAGATGTTTGGCTCTTCCCTTTTCTAAATGTCTATGGTATTTTTGCCCAGGCGCAATCGCGTACTAATGTCGATGTAAGTATTGTAATTCCTAGAATTAATGAAGCCGAAGAATTGTTTAATATTCAAACCAACCCGCTCTTTAATACAACAACAGTTGGATTTGGTTTAACTCCAACAGCAGGTTTTTTTGGCGGCTGGATTGCTTTTGATATGAATTTTACCTGGACCGATGTAGATGCCCAGGAGAATCCTGTTTTCGCTTTTGTTTTTGACCCACGAATTGGAAAGACCTTTCAGCTGAGAAAACCAAATCGCAATATCTCATTTTGGGTTGGAGGCTTCAGACTTAAAGTTAAAAGAGATACTAGAGGCAGCCTTGGTTTAGATGAAGTACTACCATTTGAAGAATGGAATTCAAAAGTGGCGGCGGGCCAAACGAAAGTTGGCGATGCTCAGCAAGAGCTAGACCAATGGTGGGAAAATTTAAGCCCTATTCAACAACAAAACCCGGTAAATATTGTAAAAAGGGAAACGAACCAAGCCAAATTAAATGTAGCCTCTCGATTTTTAAATGGTGCAGAATCCGCATTAGATACTGCAGAAAGCTCAACCATTGATTATAGTCTAGACAAGCGTCAGTTAAGTATGTGGAATTTTGTTGTTGGGAGCCAATTTCAAATCAATAAGAGTTGGATGCTCCGCGCTGAATATGGCTTTTCTGAAGGTAGAAATACCTTTTTTACAGGCCTCCAATACAGATTTGGACTATAACCTATGAAATTATTCCTTTTTTTTTGATTAAATTAATAGTAGCTTTAAAAGCAGAAATCAATATCCTATGAAAAAACTTTTTATTTTAATTTTTATCTCAAGTGGTGTCCTTGGATACAGCCAGGAAATGACTAAAGTAGATACTGTAGCAGTTAATTTACTCAGTAAGATGAGTACTGTGATTGGAGAACTTACCTCGGTAACTTTTAATCTTGAAACGGCAAATGATAAAATGAACGACCTAAGGGAAAATGAAAGACATTTTAGTACGCATAAAATTCAAATGGTTGGTCCTGATAAAATGGCTGTTCACAGCAAAGGAGATTCTGGCAACAAAGCAATCTGGTACAATGGTGAAATTCTAACCTATTACTCCTTCGATGAAAATAATTATGTATCGCTTGAAGCACCAGATAATATCATTGACATGGTAGATGACATAAATAATCGGTTTGGAATTGATTTCCCTGGAGCGGATATATTTTATCCTAGTTTAGTTGATGATGTATTAGAAAATTTTGAATTTGTAAAATATCTCGGTTTTAAAACTGTAGACGAAGAAGAATGTTTTCATGTAATGGCAAGTAATAAGCATATGACTTTTCAAATTTGGATAAACAATAATGCTATGTTTACTCCAAAACGCTTTTTAATTATCGATAAAGAAAATGGCCATAAACACTATCAAGGAACTTTCTCCAATTGGAATATTAACCCAATATTACCAGAAAGCATGTTTAACTTTAGGCCTCCAACAAGTGCCAAATTGATTAGTATCCTAGCCAAATCTTAATTTTAAAAAATTTACAAAATGATTCCTTTACAAAAAACACATATCAGTCTTGCGTTCTTATTTACGCTTATGATGTTTATTTTACCAGAGCAACTCGAAGCTCAGCGTATGCGTCATAGTGCATCTAGAACACCTAGCAGAAACGTAAGTAGGCCGACGTCTAGACCGAAAACAACTACGCGACCACAATCGACAAATAGGCAAACTAGACCAACGACTAGACCTAAAACAACTACGCCTTCTACACGTAACAGGTCTATAAATGGCGGTAGCAATAGAGGGGCCAATAAAAAGGTAACAAGACCTACAACTTCAAATAAGACAACTAATAGAAGAACCTCAAATGTAAAAAATCGTACAACCGATCGCAGCGTTAATAGAAGCGGCAATAATAAGGTTGGTAATAGAAATAGAGTTGGTAATAACAATGTAAAGATAGACAGAAGCAGAAATGTGACTATTAATAGAAGAAACACCGTTGTTAGGCCAAGCTATAGACCCTACAGACGACCTCCTTATCGCTATGGCGGTTTTTATTACTATTGTCATAGACCTTATTTTTATCATCCTTACACACCATTTTATTGGGGACCTTATTATCGTCCTTGGGGCTATTTTGTAACGTCTATAGCTACTACAGCAATTATTGTGAGTATTGTAAATGATAGCAATGCCAAAGAAGAAGACAAGGAAGAGTACCACTACGAAAATGGAACTTACTATATGAAAACTGAAGATGGCTTTGTTGCTGTTCAAGCTCCGGTTGGAGCCCAAGTCCCTGATATTCCTGATGAAGCAGAAAAGGTGGTTATCGATGAAAGCAACAAAGATAATTACTACTATGCTGGTGCCTTCTACGAAAAAAATAATCAAGGATATATCGTAGTTCCCGCAACAGCAGGTACCATTGTACCCAATCTGCCAGAAGGAGGGGAAGAAGTTAAAATAGGTGAGCAGACCTATGTGCAATTTGGTGACACCTACTATCAACCAATCCAGGTAGATGGTAAGGATATGTATGAAATTGTACAAGTTACCGACCAAGAAAAATAGTCCTAAACTATATTACTTTAGACTTTGCCCTCCGTCAATTAATTGACGGAGGGCTTTTATATTGTTTTGCTCAACTATCACCTATCCTATAATTTTCTTTATACTAAAGTTCATTATATTGCTTCCGCATTTATAGGATTAATTTGAAAGACAAAATAGACGACATAAAAAATCTGCCAAAAGCAGATGTCCATAATCATCTACACCTATCTGGGTCTCAAGAGCTTTTTAAGCAGCGTTATCCTACTGCTAATATTAATTTTCCAACAAGTTATAATGGCTTAAATGGAATGATTGAATTTATCTACGGTCATCTCAACAATATTATGACAACTGATAAAGATGTAGTTAACTTTATGGAAATTGCTATTGAAAGTGCCATACAAGACAATGTAAGTTTACTTGAAGCAAGCGTGGATATTGGTTTAGCTCGATTTTTCAATGACTCAATAGAAAACGTTATTGAAGAGGTTAAACGTTTGAAAGAAAAATATAACCCTCAAATTCAATTTAAACCAGACTTTGGTGTAAACAAAGATTTAGATTTAGAAAAAGTATATAACTACAGTACAAAATGTATAGATAGTGGTGTTTTTAATGGTATCGATTTGTATGGACAAGAAGCTGGCAAAGACCTCAATCCATTTATTAGAATCTATGATATGGCCAAAGACAAAGGCATAAAAACTAAAGTACATATTGGAGAATTTTCCGATCACACAAGTATTGAAAAAACCATTTTACTGTTAAATCCGGATGAAATCCAACACGGTATTAGAGCTGTTGACTCTCAAAAGACTATGGATATGATTTTAGAGCGGGATATTCGTCTTAATATTTGCCCTTCAAGTAATAAAGCATTGGGAGCGGTAGCAGATATTGAAACACACCCTGTAAGAACTTTATTCGATTATGGAATAAAAGTGACAATTAATACCGACGACCTTATTCTGTTTAACGCCTCGGTTTCTGATGAGTATATAAAACTCATCAATAAAAATGTATTTTCACTAGAAGAGATTGATGTTATTAGAATTAATGCCTTCTAGCCTGCGTGGCCTTAACCCCAAGGTTATCTTATAAAATCATAATAGAACAACGTTAATTTAATAGGAATTTTTTGTATATTATAAGGTAATACAGTTGACTTATTTGCAACACCTTTAGACATGAAAAACCTGTTAGTAACCATTGATTTTAATAATAGTGAACAAAAGCTTGTAAAAATGGCTTATAACCTAGCAAAAAGCTATTCATCTAAAGTTTGGTTACTTCATGTAACTGCTCCAGACCCAGACTTTGTTGGCTACGAAGTAGGTCCTCAGTACATTAGAGATTTTAGAGCCGAAGAACTAAAAAATGAGCACAAGGCACTGCAAGTCTTAGCTGATGACTTAGAAAACAAAGGTGTAAATGCTGAGGGTATATTGATTCAAGGTGCAACTTTAGAAATAATTTTGAAGGAGGCTGACCATTTAAATATCGATTTAATTATCGTTGGATATGAAGATCACAACTTTCTTTACGAAGCATTGGTTGGAAGCGTATCGAGTAAGCTTATTAAAAAAACTAAAATTCCTGTACTTGTAGTTCCCATTGATGAAGAAGAGTAAATATCAACTCTACCATTTGCCTGGTTTTCAACCCCAAAAATATCTTTCACAACATTTGGTTATCCAATAGTTTATCGTAAATTTGCAAACTCTTTTTTAGAGAGAATTGTTTAATCAATTGCGCCAACGAGCGCAATTACAAATCAAATTAGTGTGGATACATTAAGCTACAAAACAGTTTCTGCAAACAAAGCCACTGTCAACAAAGAGTGGGTTGTTGTTGATGCTGAAGGACAAAACTTAGGTCGCTTAGCTTCTAGAGTAGCTATTCTACTTAGAGGAAAGCACAAACCTAACTTTACGCCACACGTTGATTGCGGTGACAATGTAATTGTTGTCAACGCAGAGAAAGTCAACTTAACTGGGAACAAATGGACGGATAAAAGTTACATCCGCCACACAGGTTATCCAGGTGGTCAAAGAAGTCTGACTGCTACTGAACTTTTTGATAAAAACCCAACAAGATTAGTAGAGAAGTCGGTTAAAGGTATGTTACCTAAAAACAAACTCGGAGCGCAGTTGTTCCGTAACTTAACTGTTGTTGCTGGTGCAGAGCACAAACACGAAGCTCAAAAACCAAAGACAATTAAATTAAACGACATTAACTAATGGAAGTAATTCACAAAATTGGCCGTAGAAAGACGGCTGTTGCCCGTGTATATGTTGCCAAAGGAAAAGGCAAGATTACAGTGAACAAAAAAGACATGGCAGATTACTTTACTACTGCAACATTGCAGTATAAAGTCAATCAACCAATAGCCTTGACTAACAATGATGGCAACTTTGATATTACTGTTAACGTATATGGAGGTGGTATCACCGGCCAGGCAGAAGCAGTACGTTTAGGTTTATCTCGTGCAATGTGCGAGCTAGACCCTGAAAACAGAACAATATTGAAGCCAGAAGGTCTATTGACTAGAGATCCAAGAATGGTAGAGCGTAAGAAATTCGGACAGAAGAAAGCTCGTAAGAAATTCCAGTTCTCGAAACGTTAATATCCAACAACACTTAATTCAGAATCTGAATATTCAGATTCTGAATTGTTTTATTTTATTGAAATCGCTGAATAATTCAGCACAATTTAAACCAGTTATTGTTGTCCACAATGTAAACATTGGGATTTAGTTTAGCATCTAAATGGTTAAGGCAAGCGAAAGCAACCACTTAATCATTGCTAATTCAACAGAACGTAAACTATTACAAAATGGAAAAAGTAGAAGTAAAAGACTTACTAGAAGCAGGTGTACACTTCGGTCACCTTACACGTAAGTGGGATCCAAACATGGCCCCTTACATTTATATGGAGCGCAACGGTATCCATATTATTAATCTTTACAAAACATCAGCTAAGATTAACGAAGCTTGTGCCGCATTAAGTAAAATTGCAGCATCAGGTAAAAAGATTTTATTTGTTGCCACTAAAAAACAAGCTAAAGACATCGTTGCTGAAAAGGCAGGAGGGGTTAACCAACCTTACATTACAGAACGTTGGCCTGGTGGAATGTTAACTAATTTTGTTACTATCAGAAAAGCGGTGAAAAAAATGGCCTCTATTGATAGAATGAAGCAGGATGGCACTTTCAATTCTTTATCTAAAAAAGAACGTCTTCAGGTAGACAGACAACGTGCAAAGTTAGAAAAGAACCTTGGTTCTATATCTGATATGACACGTTTACCAGGTGCATTATTCGTTGTTGACATTAAGCGTGAGCATATTGCAATTAAAGAAGCTCAAAAATTGAACATTCCAATTTTTGCAATGGTTGACACCAATTCAGACCCACGTCAGGTAGATTATGTAATTCCATCAAACGATGATGCTTCAAAATCTATTCATAAGATTTTATCTATAGTAGCTTCATCAATTGCAGATGGATTAAATGAGAGAAAAGCTGAGCGTGCCGACAAAGAAGGTAAATCTGCTAAAGTCGAGACTAAAACCAAAAAAGTTGAAGCAGTAGCGGCAACAAAAGAAGCAGTTACGACTCAAGAAGAAGAATAAAAAAATTTAAAACTTATAAGAAAGTCGATTAATTCTCCTATATAGAATTTGAAATTATTCGACCTTTTTAAACTCACATAACCATGGAAAATACTGTAAAAGTTACCGCAGCAGAAGTAAACAAACTAAGAAAAGCTACTGGTGCAGGAATGATGGACTGCAAAAAGGCATTAGTAGAAGCAGGTGGCGATTTTGACAAAGCGATAGAGATACTTCGCAAAAAAGGACAAAAAGTAGCAGCTAAAAGGGCTGATAGGGAATCTACAGAAGGGGCAGCTATTGCAAAAGTAAATGCAGACAAAACAGTCGGCGTTTCTATTGTACTTGGATGCGAAACAGACTTTGTAGGTAAAAACGAAAGCTTTGTGGCTTTAGCTCATGAGTTGGCTGAACTTGCTTTAAATTGTAACTCTAAAGAAGAATTCTTAGCTGCTGACTTCAATGGCATGACCGTTGCTGATAAACTTATTGAGCAAACAGGTGTTATCGGTGAAAAATTAGATATTAATGCTTTTGAAAAAATTGAAGCGCCATTTGTTGGTTCTTACATCCACGCTGGAAATAAAATCGCAACATTAGTTGGTCTTTCCTCAAACGTAGAAGGCTCTGGTGTTGTAGCAAAAGATGTAGCTATGCAAGCAGCTGCTATGAATCCTATTGCTTTAGATGAAGGTGGTGTTGATGCCGTTACAATTGAGAAAGAAATTGAAATTGCTAAAGATCAATTACGCCAAGAAGGTAAGCCTGAAGCTATGTTAGACAATATCGCTAAAGGTAAATTAAAGCGTTTCTTTAAAGATAACACTTTAGTAAACCAAGCATTTATTAAGGATAGTAAAGTTAGTGTTGCTGAATACGTAAAAACTATAGGCGATGTTAAAGTAACTACATTCAGTAGAGTTGCTTTAGGCTAATTGCTAGTTGAAATAGATTAAAAAAGTCTCCTTAAAGGAGGCTTTTTTTTTGACATTTTTTTCACTTTTACAGATGCCAATTATTACGTAGTTTTGCTTGAGTCTCATCTGAACGATTGAGTTAAACGAAATCACAGGGGAAAACTCATAAAAAGGCCGAGTAAATCATATTATAAAATAGCACACAAACCCACTAATGAAATACAAAAGAATACTACTCAAACTCTCTGGTGAAGCTCTTATGGGATCACGCCAATACGGTATTGACCCAGAACGTCTCTCGGAATACGCAGAAGATATTAAATCAATTACCGATAAAGGTGTAGAGGTAGCAATTGTTATTGGTGGCGGAAATATATTTAGAGGTGTAGCCGGTGCTAGTAACGGAATGGACCGCGTACAAGGTGATCATATGGGCATGTTAGCAACCATTATCAATGGTTTAGCATTGCAGAGCGCTTTAGAAGACGCAGGTATACCCACACGCTTGCAGTCTGCTATTAAAATAAACGAAGTTGCTGAACCATTTATTAGAAGAAAAGCCCTTAGACATTTAGAAAAAGGGCGAGTAGTAATTTTTGGAGGAGGTACTGGTAATCCTTACTTTACCACTGACTCTGCCGCTGTACTTAGAGCCATAGAAATAGAAGCAGATGTTATATTAAAAGGAACGCGTGTGGATGGGATTTATAACACGGACCCTGAAAAAGACACTTCAGCAATTAAGTTTGATGACATCACCTTTGAAGATGTTCTTAGGAAAGGGTTGAAAGTCATGGACACCACTGCTTTTACCTTAAGCCAAGAAAATGAATTACCAATAATTGTTTTTGATATGAATAAAAAAGGAAACTTATTAAAAGTTGTTTCCGGAGAAAATATAGGGACCAAAGTTAAATTGTAAAATGTATGGCCTAAAAGTTGTAGGCCTAGGTAAAACATAAATCATGAACGAAGAAATTCAATTTATTTTAGATACGGCAAAAGAGGCCATGGATGCCGCTATAAAGCATCTCGAAAAAGAATTTGTGAATATTCGTGCCGGTAAAGCAAGTCCAGCAATGTTGGGAAGTGTTATGGTAGAGTATTATGGTTCTCAAACACCATTAAATCAAGTTGCCAATGTTAACACGCCAGATGGTAGAACTATTTCCGTGCAGCCATGGGAAAAAAGTATGCTTCAAGAAATAGAGCGTGGCATTATGCTTGCGAACTTGGGTTTTAACCCTATGAACAATGGAGAAATGATAATAATAAATGTTCCACCATTGACTGAGGAACGCAGAAAAACTTTAGCAAAACAAGCCAAAGCTGAAGCAGAACATGCAAAGGTAGGAGTACGTAGTGCCAGAAAAGAGGCCATGAACGAGATTAAAAAAACAGATGCTTCGGAAGACCTTCAAGGCAATGCAGAAATTGACGTACAAGAATTAACCGATAATTACGTTAAGCGTATAGACGATATTCTCGATGTAAAGGAAAACGAGATTATGACTGTATAATAACATTTACTCATAGAAATCATTCCATAAAAATATGGGATGATTTTTTATATTCCTCCTATTAATGGTAAAGCATCTGTTGTTTACCCTTTTTTTTATTTTTATAACTACCAGTGCTGCCCAAAACCCAGTAACCAAAGAAAAAAATTCTGTACAACAAGAAAAAGACTCCATACGCAAAGCCGAATTTTTTAAAAATATTGGTAATGGGTATTTGCCTATTGGCTTCTTTAACCTAGACCTTCGTTACCTTATAAAATTTAATCAATTTGAAGGATTTAGAACAGGTTTGGGAGGCACCACTAACGAAAGGTTCTCAGGTGTTTATCGCTTAAATGGTTATGGTGTTTATGGATTTAGAGATAAGCGCTATAAATTTAGCCTTGGTGGAGGTTTTAGAGTTAATAAATCTAGTAATACTTGGGTAAACTTAAGCTACACAGACGATTTACAAGAAACTGGAAGCTCTACTTTCTTAACAGATAAGCGCTATTTTACTTTTTTTGAACCTAGACTTTTAAACATTAGTTTATTCCATAGACACATCACAAAATCAATTGGTGTAGAACACCAAATATCCAATCACTTACTTACAGAAACCCAAATTTCCACTAGCAAAATTGACCCAACATATACATATACATTTGTTCTTGATGATGCTCAATATACCAGATACGACTTAAGTCTCGGACGAATTAGTCTACAATGGAGCCCATTTAGTAGTTACGAGATAATAAACGAGAGAGCCATTGAAAAGAAAGTCGGTTATCCAAAATTTACACTTCAATTTACACAGGCTTTTAGTTCTGTTTTAGGTGGCGATTTTAATTTTTCTAAGATAGATTTTAGAGCCATTCAACAATTTAACCATAGTAATGAGGCCATAACAAAATTAACTCTTGTAGCCGGAATTGCGGGAGGTGAGGCCCCATTGACCCACCTCTATCACGCCTACCCTAACAACATCAATAAAGAAACAATTCTTCAACGCTTTTCTGTGGCAGGCCTCAATAGTTTTGAGACTATGTATTTTAATGAGTTCTTTAGCGATAAGTTTTCTACCCTTCAATTGAAGCACTTTTTTAAACCTTTTAAGATTTCCGAATGGTTTAAGCCACAACTAGTTCTTATTTCCAGGTTTGCCATTGGTGATATGAACAGTATTGACAGACATGAAGGTATAGAATTCAATACCCTAAATCATTTATATTCAGAATCTGGATTTGAAATCAACAAACTATTATTTGGTTTTGGATTGAGTTTCGCTTACCGATATGGGGCTTATCATCTACCAGAAATTGCAGATAATTTTGCCTTTAAATTTACCTTTAATATTACTCTTTAGACTGATTCTCATCACCCACAGAATATCTTTGTGTTGAGTATCCAATTTTACCATCATAAGAAATAGACTCTACAATAACTGTGAAAATCCCAATATCATCTGAATGATAAAATTCAAAACTTAAGTTTTTATCCAAAGTTGATGTAACCTCAGGTTGCCAAAATACAGGAGATCTATAATCTGGTATATGAGCATCTAAACTTGAATCGGTCCCATATTTTGGAACATAAAACTCCTTTGGCTCCGAAAATAAACGCTTTTGCCGGATATCTACATTGCTTCTGGTCTTTATAGCTCCGTGAAGCCCAATACCATTTTTAGTATATATAGCAATTATACTCCCCGTAAGAGGTGGCATAGTTGCCTGGGGATAAAGCTGCCGGTAAAGCCTCGCAAATCTTTTAGGGATATCAATAACTTCAAAACTCGTTACTTCTTTTGGTCTGATATACTGTACAAGTAAAGAATCCCAGGGCATCACCGGTTTACCATCAACAACCACTATATTTGCATGGCCTTTACCACCTTGTATAGAGGATGCTTTTAAATCACCGAAAGGACCACTTCTTGTAATGGTTATTTTATCTACGAACCCCCTTTGCAGCACATCGTATAAGCCATAATTAAAATCCCTAGTTTTACTCATTAGCTCCCTAGATTCAATGACAACATTGGGTGGACCATAGCGTTCATACATCTCTCGCCTTTTACTTGTCATACGATAACCTGTTAGAATGACCTCATCTAATTCTGTAACTGAATTATTATCTAAATAAAAACTGTCTAATGATGACTTTTGCATTTGATAATTCTCAATCATTTCTGGTATTTCTGTAAGTTCCTTAAATGATGAAATATTGTTTTGATTAAAGTGAACAGGCCATGGTGTTTTGTCTATTATACCAATTGCGTAATTATCTTTATCTTTTGCCTTATTTCCCGCGGGTTGTATAACAATATCTCCAGCAAAGCCATATAAATCTGGCAGTTCAAAACTAAAACTTCCCGGAACAGGGACTTTTTGAGATAGTACAGCATAGTCTTCTCCTAAATTCAAAAGTGTTAATTCTACCTGGTCATCTAGTCCTTTTTTCTTGGGATTAATCACGCCATCTATAGTAAGCCAATTCTCGATTTTATAAGGTAATTTCATTCTAGACGATGAATAATTATAGTTTCGCCACCCTTGAGTTAACATTAAATCATCGATGTTTAAATCTGAATCCTTCTCAAAGTAAGAATTAGGCTCTTCAATGTGTCCCTTAAGGTCCGAAGTCAATAGTAAATAGGATAATAAATTTGAATTGTAGTCTTCCGAACCAATAACATCACTTTTAGTTACCAAAAGGGAAGAACTTATAGGTTTTGTTGTTTTATTTTTTTCAAAGGAAACCGACAGCTTAATTTTATCGCGCTTATTAAATTGATTATTATTCAAGCTTATTTCTGACCCAATTCTATTTCTAAGGTTTTCATTAAAAAACAAGCGTTCTGCTAAAGGTCGATTATTAGAATCTAAAAGCGTAAGAGCGATAATACCATCTGGAAATTCTTTGTTTGGAATACTAAATATAAATCGCCCATCGGTTAGACTAGCGCTTTGAGAATAGTAAGGGTATCCTCTAGTATGCCCTTTTAAAGCTATACGTTCTGTTTTGAGATAATTAGATTCAATACCAACGAAAATCATATCCTTAATTTGCTTCACTCTCATTACATTACCTGTTGCCTTTACTTCGGGTAATGAAAATGTCTGAACTTTATTGGTCCCTATTTCTTTTAACTTAGCGGTATAAGATTGCTGTTTATCTATTGTCTTCATCATAAAATGACCCATCCCTAGCCGGTTGCTCTTAAGCGTTGCCACAATTTGGTCATCGGCATAAATCTCTCCTTCTACTTCCCTTGACAAGCCATCATAACCGATGGCCTTAAACCCAATCTTACTTGTTAAACCATCAACTAAATCGCCACTTTCTGGAAAAAACTGAACATCAATACCGGTTTTGTTTGGGTAAATAGATGTTTTGTAAGACAATCCATTTTTTGCAATGATTTTAATGCTAACTTCATTGGTGGTCTTAGGAAGTTGGTAATCTAAAATGTACTTTCTATTCTTCTTTTCGACGAAAACAGTATCTATTGCATCTTTCGTTGCAATAATCGCAGTTACTTCGTTATTATGGGTTTTATCTAGAATATTTGGATTTAATTCGGCTTTAAGATTGATGTTCTCTTTAGAACTATTTTCTTTTCTAATATTAGCAATCGCATCTTTTACGTCAAAACCTTTTCTCTCTGGATAAATCTGGATATAGGTTTCATACATAAAGTCATTATTAAAATTCTTGCTCCATTCTGTATACGCCCTAACCAAGTAATCACCCATTTCGTAGCTTGAGTCTAGTTCAAAAAAGCCGCTACCTATACCATTTTGTATTCTCAAAATTTTGCTATCAATAATGTCTTTGTTAGAGTTGATTAAATCAACATAAAGTACACCACTAGCCATATCCCTAAAATGTGTTGAGGCATTTACTAAAATGGCTTTAAACCAAACTGTTTTGTCAGTTGTATAAACAGAGTTATCTAATTGCAAATAGATTTTCTCGGCAAGTGCCTCGTGCTTAACTTCATTATTATCTTGAGAAAATACACTTCTAGAACTAAAAGCGGAAATGATTATTAAAGCGGAAAAAAGAAGGCGAAAACTCATAGCTAAAGTTTTATTTAAAATTAAGTATTTAAGGATGAGCAGTCAAGACCACAACACCTAAAAACTGTTAAACTTAATACCTCCCGAAAAATTGTATTTACTAATGAAATTTAGATTTGACGATAAACGCAGTTAAAGCCTTGTAAAATGTTTGTGAAACCTAATTTTTTCACTTTGCTTTTTTCTACCTTTGCGGCTCATTTTTTAAATGTATGTTTAAACTATTAACAACCGGATTTTGGGAAGCTCTTGCACGGCTAATCTTACGCAACAAAATCTTTATACTTATTGCTATTTCAATAGCAACGGTGTTTTTAAGCATGCAGTGGAAAAATATGCGCTTTACCTATACAGAAGCAAATCTCCTACCCGACGACCATAAAGTTAATTTAACCTATAAGGCATTTTTAGACATTTTCGGCGAAGAGGGAAATCTCATAGTTTTAGGTGTTAAGGATTCTAGTGTTTTTGAAGTTGAAAAGCTAAATGCATGGAATGCTTTAGCCGAAGGGTTTAAAGCCTATGATGAGATAGAGACCGTTATCTCCATTAAAGACCTTCAGAAGTTAGTAAAGAATACAGATAAAAATCAATTTGATTTAGAGCCCTTCATCAAAGATTCTATTACCTCCTCTCAGGAAATTATCAAACTTCAAAACGATTTATTTAAAAAATACCCCTTTTACGATAACTTTTTATTTAATGCAGAGACCAAAACACTTAGAACTGCATTGTATTTAAAAAAGGATATCGTTAATACTTCGGTTAGAAAAGATTTTATTATTGAGGATTTACAAGCCGAAATAGAGTCTTTTGAATCAGCTCACAATATCAATGTGAGAGTTTCTGGTATGCCCTATATAAGAACTCTAAATTCTCAAAATATTGTTGATGAAATAGGCGTATTTATAGGGGCTGCACTTCTGGTTACATCTTTAATTTTCTTTTTATTCTTTAGGTCTTTTAGGGCCACTTTTATTTCGTTAATAGTGGTTTGTATTGGTGTAATGTGGACCTTTGGTATCCTAGGTTTACTGAACTACGAAATTACGGTTCTAACCGCCTTAATTCCACCTCTGATAATTGTTATAGGTATTCCCAATTGTATATTTCTTATCAACAAATATCAACACGAGGTTAAATCTCATGGAAATAAAGTTAAATCTCTACAACGGGTTATTACCAAAATTGGTAATGCTACGCTAATGACAAATGTTACAACAGCGTCGGGATTTGCCACTTTCATTTTAACTGAAAGTAAACTATTAAAAGAGTTTGGTATTGTAGCTTCACTAAGTATTCTAGCTATTTTTATTCTTTGCTTACTTATAATTCCAATTATATACACCTTTTTACCTTTTCCAAAAGATAGGCATTTAGAACACCTTAATAAGCGTTGGATAGGTGGTTTTGTTGACTGGATGGAGCGCATGGTTAAGCATAAGAAAATAACCATCTATACCACAGCCATTATTTTAATTATGGCAAGTATGATTGGTATCAATCAAATTAAAATATCTGGTAGTTTAATTGAGGATATGCCCAAGAACAAACAATTCTTTAAAGACATTCGATTCTTTGAAGAAGAGTTTAATGGTATAATGCCCCTAGAAATAATGGTTGACACCAAGCGAAAAAAAGGTGTTATGAAACTAGCTACGCTTAAAAGGATTAACGAAGTTGAAGAACTAATTATCGAGACACCAGAATTATCTAAACCCATTTCCGTTGTAAGCTTGGTTAAATACAGCAAACAAGCCTATTACAATGGTAATCCAAAGTACTATCAACTTCCAACAAGTCAAGAAAATAGCTTTATTCTATCCTATGCAAAAAATTCTAACTCAGATGTAGATTTACTTAAGAATTTTGTTGACAGTACTGGACAATATGCCAGGATTACAACATTTATGAAGGATATTGGCACGGACAAAATGGAGCGTATTCAAGAGGATATCCAAAATAAAATCAATAAGGTATTCCCAAAAGAACGCTATAATGTTAGTATGACAGGAAAAGCACTAGTATTTCAAAAGGGCACTAAATATCTCGTAAGAAACCTAATAATCTCCTTATCTCTAGCCATATTTCTAATATCACTATTTATGGCATATTTATTTCGTTCTTTTAGAATGATTATTGTGTCACTCATTCCTAATCTACTACCATTACTAGTCACTGCAGGACTTATGGGCTATTTAGGCGTTCCTATTAAGCCATCAACTATTTTAGTTTTTAGTATCGCTTTTGGAATTTCTGTAGATGACACCATTCATTTCTTGGCAAAATATAGACAAGAACTACAAGCCAATCATTGGAAAATTAGAAAATCAGTATATGCGGCTCTCCGAGAAACAGGTGTTAGTATGTTTTACACTTCCATCGTGCTGTTTTTTGGTTTTTCTGTCTTTACCATTTCTAGTTTTGGGGGTACCGTAGCTCTTGGGGCCTTAGTTTCCATTACCTTACTATTTGCAATGTTATCTAATCTTTTGTTACTGCCATCTATGCTTTTATCGCTAGAACGTAATATTGCAAATAAAGAAGTCCTCAGAAAACCAACAATTGATATTATTCCATCAGAAGATGAGGATTTAGATAACCAAGAATAAGACGTATTTTAGCACTCAAAATTAAGAATTAATGACATCAAACACTGTAGCCGAATTATTAGCTCAAAAGACTAAAACAGAAAAAGTTTCTGTAAAAGGATGGGTAAGAACATTTAGGGCAAACAGATTCATTGCCTTAAATGACGGTTCTACCTTAAACAATATACAATGCGTTGTTGATTTTGAAAATTTTAATGAAAATCTGTTAAAACGGATAACTACAGGCGCAGCAATTCATGTCCTTGGTGAACTTGTTGAGAGTCAAGGTAAAGGTCAGTCCGTTGAAATACAAGTTAAAGAATTAGAGGTTTTAGGAGATTCCCATCCTGTAGATTATCCAATTCAACCAAAAAAGCACTCTTTTGAGTTCTTAAGAAAAAATGCCCATCTGCGCACAAGGACCAATACATTTAGTGCAGTTATGCGCTTACGTTCGTCATTGTCATTCGCAATACACAAATATTTTACAGAAAATGGTTTTTACAATATGCATACACCTATTATTACAGGCAGTGATGCTGAAGGTGCAGGTGAAATGTTTAGAGTCTCCACTCTAGATGCAAAACATCCACCATTGAATGAAGATGGCTCAATAAACTATAAAGAAGATTTTTTTGGTAAGGAAACTAACTTAACAGTATCCGGACAGTTAGAAGCTGAAACCTATGCTATGTCTTTGGGTAAAGTATATACTTTTGGACCGACTTTTAGGGCTGAAAACTCTAATACGTCTAGACATTTAGCAGAATTCTGGATGATTGAACCAGAAGTAGCCTTTATGGATTTGGATGGTAATATGGATTTAGCGGAGGATTTTCTTAAGGATGTACTCAACTATATTTTGGAGCACAATGCTGATGACTTAGAGTTTTTAGAAAAACGCTTAATTGATGAAGAAAAATCAAAACCTCAAACGGAGCGTAGCCCGATGCCTCTTATTGAAAAAATAAAGTTTGTAGTAGACAACAATTTTAAACGTGTTAGCTATACAGAGGCTATTGATATCCTTAGAAATTCTAAACCCAATAAAAAGAAAAAATTTAATTATTTAATTTCAGAATGGGGAGCTGATCTACAGTCGGAACATGAAAGGTATTTAGTTGAAAAACATTTTAAATGCCCAGTTATCCTATTTGACTATCCAGCCGATATTAAGGCATTTTACATGCGTTTAAACGAGGATGGAAAAACTGTTAGGGCCATGGATATTCTCTTCCCAGGAATTGGTGAAATGGTCGGTGGCTCTCAAAGAGAAGAGCGCTTAGAGGTACTTAAAGAGAAAATGAAAGCCTTAGATATCCCGGAAGAGGAACTTTGGTGGTACTTGGATTTAAGAAAGTATGGTACGGCTGTGCACTCCGGATTTGGACTAGGCTTCGAACGGCTTGTGATGTTTGCCACTGGTATGGGTAATATCAGAGATGTTATACCCTATCCTCGTACACCTCAGAACGCAGAATTCTAAAAAAGAATAAAACCTAGAGTTTGACCAAAGCTGCTAGGTTTTTTTATATTTTTATAGTAAGACTTACAATTACTTATGGCCCTAAAGCAGTTTTTACAATTTAAACTATCTCAAAAGCTCTCACCGCAGCAGATTCAGTTAATGAAACTGATTCAGCTTCCTACCCAGGCCTTTGAACAACGCTTAAAACAAGAGCTAGAGGAAAACCCTGCTTTAGATACTGGCAAGGACACAGAGTCTAAAGAAACCTTGGATGAGTTTGATAATAGCAGTGACGACTACGATGATAATGACACCATTGATGCAGAAGATATTAATGTAGATGAGTACTTAAGTGATGACGAAATACCAGAATATAGAACTCAAGCAAGCAACTATAGTGCTGATGATGAAGACAAGCAGGTACCTTATGCTTCGGGCACCACATTTACTCAGCACTTAGTAAATCAGCTCAATACCTTTAGACTGAATGAGCTAGAAGAGGAAATTGCTAGCTTTTTAGTGGGAAGTGTCGATGACAGTGGATATATAAGACGATCCTTATCTGATATTACAGACGACTTAGCATTTACTCAAAATGTGTATACTAATGAAGAGGAAATCGAAAAAGTCCTAAAAATTGTACAGCAATTAGACCCACCTGGTGTAGCTGCAAGAGACCTACAAGAATGTTTGAGTATTCAATTACACAGAAAACCCAAAAGCCCAGATGTAGAATTAGCCAGTTTAATCATTGATAAAGCCTTTGAGCAATTTACCAAAAAGCATTACAAAAAATTGATGCAAAAATTCAATATCGACGAAAGCCAACTCAGAGATGCTATAGAAGAAATTGAGCGTTTAAATCCTAAGCCTGGAGGCTCCTATGCTGGTAATAACCGAATTGTTGAACACATTGTGCCAGATTTTGCTATTAAAATTGTAGAAGGTGAGTTAGAACTTACGCTCAACGGAAGAAATGCTCCAGAGCTACATGTATCTAGAGAATACAACAATATGCTTAAAGGCTATAAGAACAGTAAAAATAAATCTAAGGCACAAAAGGATGCAGTTCTTTTCATCAAACAAAAGTTAGATGCTGCTAAATGGTTTATAGAGGCTGTTAAACAACGACAGCAAACCTTATTTGTTACAATGAGCGCTATTATGAACTACCAAAAAGAATACTTTTTATCAGGTGATGAGCGTAAATTGCGCCCAATGATATTAAAAGATATCGCTGACGAAATAGACATGGATGTTTCTACCATTTCTCGAGTTGCTAACAGCAAATATGTTGATACGCCCTATGGTACCAAATTAATTAAAGAATTCTTTTCAGAGTCTATGACAAACGATCAAGGGGAAGAAGTTTCAACGAGAGAAATCAAAAAAATACTAGAGACCGTTATCGAGGAAGAAAACAAAAAAAAGCCACTCACTGACGATGCGCTGTCAAAAATTCTAAAGGAAAAAGGATATCCTATCGCGAGAAGAACTGTCGCTAAGTATAGAGAGCAGTTAGATATACCTGTGGCTCGTTTAAGAAAGAAAATTTAAGCTTAAACTAATGAAGGATTTTATATTAAAAAGTATTTCATTTGTTTTCCATCCACTTATTATGCCCCTCTTAGGTGTGCTATTTTACTTTTCAAAAACACCACGGTTTATCCCAGAATCTGTTATGAAGGCTAAGGTTTTTTCTATTGTGATTCTCACCATTATTCTTCCTGTCTTATTATTCTTTTTACTAAAAACCATAAATAAAGTAGAAACTATTTACCTTAAAAAAACAAAGGAACGGCTTATTCCGTTACTAATCAATTGCATTATTGTAACCCTTATACTTATCAGGGTAATGCCTCCAAACGAGATTTTGGAGTTATATTATTTCTTTTTAGGCATTCTATGCTCAACATTAGCTTGTTTTATATTAGCTGCCTTTAAGATTAAAGCAAGTATTCATATGATTGCAGCATCAGGTTTTTTTATGTTTGCAGTAGCTATAGGAATTCATTACAAAATAAATATTAATGGTACTATCGCTTTAATGATGATTATTCTTGGTGCTATTGCCACTTCTAGACTACACCTTAAGGCACACACCAATCGAGAACTTTTAATAGGTTTGTTTACAGGATTATTCCCTCAGCTGGTATTTGTCAATTATTGGTTATAATATATAAAAAATCAGACCTATTTTAAATGCTGATAAATCAATAGACCCTCCATTCAATTGAGAATTATTGCTAAACAAAGGCGCTAAATTATAATAGAAATGAACATTCCATGTGTTTAATCCCGCACTGAAAGTTATTCCATATTGAAACCGATTAAATACATCTAAATTTCTCAATCGCTCATTACCTGCAGTACTCTCTAATACTGTTGTGTTATAGAACATATAGCCAAATTTCATACCTGTATAAATTCTCCAGAAGCTATACTCTGTTGCCGTAGAAGTACGCCATCTAAATTCTATTGGTACTTCAATTAAAAAAGTAGAAAATCGATTTTTAGTGATATCAAATTGGCGATCATCTAAAACCGTAAATTCAACAGTACTGTTATTCTCTAGTATAGATAGATTTTGATTATAAGAATTTGCAGATAGACCTATTCCTAATCCGATAGCCAAATTACGTCGTTTATTAATTGGCATATCTCTAATAAACCCTAAGTGAAAGCCAGGGGAAAAACCAGTTTGTGAAATTAATCCGGCTTTATTATTTAATAGATTATAAGTTATAGCAAAATAAAATTGATCTTCTCTATAGTCCCTATACATTTCTTCCTTATCTTTCTCTGAGTTGGTCTGCGAGAGCCCATTCCAACTGATAATACAGGCAAATAAAACAATTAAATACTTCATAGAATAAAGCTACAAAATCTTTAGAGGATTGCACATAAAAAAAGCGCCTTGATTCTTATCAAAGCGCTTTGTATAAAATTAAGCATTTAGAACTTACTGTTCCGCTCGCGCGTTAGTAATATACATTACCTTTAGCGTATTTGCTTTACGTAGTTCTTGCTTTATATCAGAAATTAATCCAGCATGGGTTTCTTTATCTACCTTTAGCCCCACTACTATTTTACTCTGTAGCTCTTCATTTAACTCTGATTGTGCCTGTAAAACAGCTGGCATTATATCCTCAATACCAACAAACTGGTCGTTGATTTGAATTCGAGGCTCTTCACCAAATTGTTTGTATTGGCTACTTGGCTTACCTGCATAGATGAAGGTTGTTCTATCCTTTTTCAGTTTTTCAACTTGATCTGCGCTCGGCAATATATTCTCAATCATTAGAGAGCTATCTCTCATCACTGTTGCCACCATAAAAAAGAAAAGCAACATAAATACAATATCTGGTAAGGATGCCGTTGAAATTGCAGGCAAATCCCCTTGTTTCTTGTTCTTAAACTTAGACATATGCGTTACTTTTAATTTTTATCTGGTTCTGCTTCAGAGAGCTTCATAGGGAACATCTTTTTTATGGTCTCTATTTGCTCATTTAATTTATCGTCCTTTTTAAACTGATTCTTTTCCTTTTCCGCTAACATGGATTCGAAACTTCTGTTATAAAGACGTTGTGCTTCTCTTTCTCTTAAGATGTTATAAGCCGCTACGAGCTCGTTCTGCACTTCTATGTACTGTTCATAAGACGTTTCGCGATCGTGCTTCATTGAAATAATAGCCTTGTCAGGGTGATCCGAAGATGATGGATCTCGCTCACCTCTACAATAATCACATTTTTCTCCGTCTGCATTTTCACCTCCACCATTATCTAGAAAATCTATCGCAGCTTGTCTTAAATCTTTAAGTTCCATTTGCTCATCTTCAACCAAAAGTTGATTGTTTCTATTGATGAGAACGGTAAAAAGATTTTTCTGCTTAATAATTGGTGGCTCAGTCTCAGAGTCGTCAATAGGAGGCAAACTTCTTAATATCCCCTTATCCTTTTCAATCGTGGTTGTAACCAAGAAAAAGATAAGCAATAAGAAAGCAATATCAGCCATTGAACCTGCATTTACCTCTGGTGCTGCTCTTTTTGCCATAAATCCTTATTTACTAATTACTTTTTTAACTCCTGAAAAAATCATTGCCACCGCAGCAACGATGATTAATATATAGAATGCTGTTAAACCAGCCCCTACTAACTGAGATTGCCCCTCTGTGGCAAATCCATCTTGCATTTTATATTGCATTGGATCACCGCCAGATAGCATGTACGATATAATAAGTACAGCTACAAAAGCTCCTACCCCTATTAATGTGTTTTTAAGTCCTGCTGTATTGGTAAATAAGTTTTTAACTACAAAAACCACAACAAATAAAAGGACAAGACCTAATGTTATGTAAGCCACAATGGCAATAGGGTCAACGATAGCCGTATCTCCTGCAAGTGCCGCAGCTTTTATTTCATCGTCACCTCGTGCAATTATTCTTCCAAGGAAGACTATGCCCAGGACACTAAGAATTGCTGCAACAATTTTTAATATTTTGTGTAACATAATTTGTTTGGTCTTTTAATTATTTTTTGTGTCTTACTAATAAATCCATCAATGTGATAGAAGCATCTTCCATATCATTTACAATGCTATCGATTTTAGCGATGATGTAGTTGTAGAAAATTTGAAGAATAATAGCCACAATAAGACCAAATACTGTTGTTAAAAGTGCTACTTTAATACCACCTGCAACTAAAGAAGGTTGCATATCGCCAGCAGCTTCAATTTTATCGAATGCTTGAATCATACCAATTACCGTACCCATGAAACCAAGCATCGGTGCCAAGGCAATAAATAATGAAATCCAAGAAACATTTTTCTCTAATTGGCCCATTTGAACACCGCCGTAAGCGACTACCGCCTTTTCCGCAGCGTCAATATCTTCATCTGCTCTATCTAAACCTTGATAGAAAATTGAAGCGACCGGCCCTTTTGTATTTCTACATACTTCCTTAGCGGCTTCAATACCTCCAGATGCCAAAGCGTCTTCAACATTCTGAGTTAATTTTTTTGTATTGGTCGTAGACAGATTCAAAAAGATAATTCTCTCTATAGCAATAGCTAAACCAAGAATTAAACATAACAGTACAATCCCCATAAATCCAGGACCTCCTTCAATAAAACGCTTTTTTAATTCTTGATGAAAGCCTAAGTCTTCTGCTGCCGCATCGTCTTGAACTATAGTGGTTACGGTTGCCGTTGCAGAAGCATATGTCGTTGCGTTGGCACTAACAGTTCCGAAAGCCATTAAACACGTAACGGCAAGGATAGAAAATAATCTTTTCATTGTTCTTAATCTTAATTTTATTAGTTAAAGTGTTAAAGATAAAAAAAATATATTACTGAAACTTAAAATAAAAGCAGAGAGGAAGGGATTCGAACCCTCGATACCCTTTTGAGGTATACACACTTTCCAGGCGTGCGCCTTCGACCACTCGGCCACCTCTCTGAATAGCCTATTTCAAATTAACAGGTCGTGAAATAACGAAAAAAACTTTAAACTCTAAAATTTACGTCGTTAATTTTAAGCCATTTCTCCACGAAGTGATTTTTCAAAGTAATGTTTAAATTCTGAAGGTTCTAATCCGTAGCCCAGCAGATACATTAATTTAGTAACGGCCGCCTCTGTAGTCATATCCTTACCAGAAATAACTCCAATAGACTTTAATTGTGAGCTCGTTTCATATTGCCCCATGTTAACACTACCCGCAGTACATTGAGTTACATTAATGATATACAACCCATTATCAATAGCGTTTTTTAATAAGTTAATAAACCATTTTTCAGTTGTGGCATTACCTGCCCCATAGGTTTCTAATATAAGCCCTTTAAGCAGTTGTTTCTCGAAAACTGCTTCTAGAATATGTTCTGACATGCCTGGAAATAGTTTAAGAATTCCAATATCGGTATCCATGGCTGTTCTTACAATTAATTCTGCCTTGAATTTTTCGCGTCGCAGAAATTCATAATTCACCTTAAGGTGTACGCCAGATTCTGCAAGAGTTGGGTAATTAGGGGATGCAAAAGCTTCAAAATGTTCCGCATTGATTTTAGTCGTTCTGTTACCACGATATAACTTATATTCAAAATAAAGGCACACCTCTCTAATTACTGGTTTTCCATCCTTTTGAAGTGAAGCCATCTGGATGGATGTAATTAAATTTTCTTTGGCGTCGGTTCTTAAATCACCTATTGGCAGTTGAGAACCCGTAAAAACTACAGGCTTTTCTAGATTCTCTAGCATAAAACTTAGGGCTGATGCAGAATAACTCATAGTATCACTTCCATGCAATACAACAAAACCATCATAATACTCGTAATTAAAATGAATGATATTAGCGATATCAGCCCAATAGGTTGGGTTCATGTTAGAGGAATCGATAGGATTATCGAAAGACATTGTGGAAATTTCACAATCCAAAAGTCTCAACTCAGGAATGCGTTGTAATATACTATCAAAATCAAAGGCCTTTAAAGCACCCGTATCGGCATCTTTCATCATGCCGATAGTGCCTCCAGTGTAAATCAATAAAATCTTGGGATTGCTCATAGTTTAATTATATGCCAAATATTTGCTTTGAATTCTTAGTTGTGATTTGAGCTATCTCGGTAGTACTTAAATTATAAAGTTCGGACAATTTTTCTAACACCTTATATATATAGGCGCTTTCGTTACGTTTACCTCTATAAGGCCTAGGTGCTAAATAGGGTGAATCTGTCTCCAACACAATGTGGCTTATATCAATTTGGTTTACATACTGGTCTATTTTACCATTTTTAAAAGTTACTACGCCACCAATACCAAGCTTCATATTAAATCCAATAGCGCGTTTAGCCTGTTCAATCGTCCCTGTAAAACAGTGGAAGATACCATACAAATCATCCGCACGCTCCTCTTCTAGAACGTCAAATATTTCATCAAAGGCATCTCTACAATGAATTACTATTGGCAACTTGTGTTTTTTCGCTAACCGTATTTGATATTTGAAAGCCTCTTTCTGGTAATCTAAAGTTGAAGTATCCCAATATAAATCGATACCAATCTCTCCTACAGCATAAAATTTATGCTTACCGAGCATTTCCTCTACATGTGATAACTCTTTCTTGTAATTGGTCTTAACATGCGTAGGATGTAAACCCATCATAAGATAAATATATTCTGGATAGTCTCTCTCTAACTGCAGCATACCTTCAGTATAGGTGGAGTCTATAGCAGGTACAAAAAATCGCTTTATCCCTTTATCTATAGCTCTTTTAATCATTGCATCCCGATCCTCATCGAAAGCTTCAGAATATAAGTGGGTATGTGTATCTGTTATAATCATGCTGCAAAAATAATCGTTTAGAATGTTATATTTACAGAAATTAAGGCTATGGTAACACTAATGGAATTTTTGGAGAGCAAAGGATATTCAAAAATTAAGTTGAAGTTGACAAAAACCAATCATTTTGAAATCAAAGCTCAAATCAACGGTATTAAAGGGCGATTTATTTTAGATACTGGTGCCTCTAGTAGTTGTGTGGGTTTTGAGGCCATAGAACGATTTAACTTAAAGGTTAAAGATTCTGAAATTAAAGCAGTTGGTGCTGGTGCCTCTAATATGGCTACAATGATTTCAAAATCCAACAATCTTAAAATTGGTAAATGGAAAAAAAATAGGATGGCTTTAATTCTTTTTAATCTCGCACATGTCAATGAAGGTCTAATTAACCATAACGCTCAACCTGTTGATGGAATAATTGGTGCTGATATTCTTAAAAAAGGTAAGGCCATTATTGATTATGAAAAAAAATATCTCTATTTAAAATTACCAACCCTTAAAACAAAATCTTAATTCTACCCTAAACTCAAATCTAAAAATGGAGCCAAGTATAATTATAGCAGACGATCATCCTCTGGTACTTAAAGGTCTTCACGACTTTTTGGTTGAGCATAATTATAATGTGTTGGCTAGTGCAAAAAATGGTAAAGAAGCCTTAGCCTTAATAATGGCACACCAACCAGACCTTGCCATATTAGATATTAAAATGCCTTTCTTTACCGGTTTGCAAATTGCCGAGAAGTGTAAAGACGCCGAAATAAAGACAAAGATTGTACTCATTACTTTTGAAAAAGATGAAGCTATTTACAATACCGCAAAGTCGCTAGGCATTTTTGGCTATGTGCTTAAAGAGTTCGCTTTAGACGAAATTGAAAACTGTATTCATTCTGTTCTAAACAACACACCTTATTTTAGTCCTGAGTTAGTAGAATATATTGAAGTTGATTCGGCAAAAGAGAAGATAAAGTCTCTAACTAAGACTGAAATCAAAGTCCTTAAGTTAATAGGCGAGACCAAAACTGCTCAAGAAATAGCTAAAGAATTATTTATATCTGCCAGAACTGTAGAGAAACACAAAAGTAATATACGCCAAAAGCTTGCATTAGACTCTAACTCTGCAAGTTTGTATTTATTTGCCCAAGAGGTTTCAAATTATTTAAAAAATACGTAGAACTACGTATAAAATCAGTCACAATTATTTAAGACCTTTACAGTATTGTTATTAATTAAGGGTTAATAACGAGCTATTAATTAGTTCTTAGGGGATTAAGGAGCCTTGGATTTACGTCCAGGGCTTTTTTGTTGCATTTGCGTAAAAAATACGTAGTTCTACGTATTGTATCATGATATTATATTTTACAATTTTACAGTGCTATTAATCATCTGCCTCAAATTCAAGTCTAAAAAGCCTTGAATTAAATAAAGTTCAGGGCTTTTTTATAACAAATAACAGTATGGAAACAGTGAATAATCGTTCGGAAAAATCAGATAAACTATTAATTGTACTGCTAACAGTAGTATCTCTGATAGTAATTTCTGCAAATGTTGCAGTTAATTTTATTAGTTAATTTTAGTTAGTTAGCCCTTGGCAATAAGGGGAGAAAGCACGATTCTTAATGAATTGTGCTTTTTTGGTTTCAATAAATTCTAAGCTTGCTCAAAAAAATAGCACACAAAAAAGCGAGACTATATGCCTCGCTTTTCAATATTATACTCAAAAATAATTTTAAAGTTCTAGTGCTTTTTTAATGTCATTGTGCATTAAAAGTTCTATCGGGTTTTCCAACGCTTCTTTTACCGCAACCAAGAAGCCAACAGACTCCTTACCGTCAATGATGCGATGATCATAAGATAGCGCTACATACATTATTGGTCGTATTTCTACTTGGCCATTTACTGCAACTGGCCGCTCTACGATATTATGCATCCCTAAAATACCACTTTGTGGCGGGTTAATTATTGGTGTCGACAACATACTTCCAAAAACACCACCATTAGAAATAGTGAAAGTACCGCCCGTCATTTCATCAACCGTAATTTGACCATCTCTTGCACGAATAGCTAATCGTTTTACTTCGGATTCCACGCCTCTAAAGGTTAAGTTTTCAGCATTCCGTATTACAGGTACCATAAGTCCTTTTGGACCAGAAACAGCAATACTGATATCACAGAAATCATAAGTAATCATCTCTTTACCATCTATCATGGAATTTACTGCAGGGAATTCCTTCAACGCTCTAACAACAGCCAAAGTAAAGAAACTCATAAAGCCTAAACCTACACCATGCTTATCTTTGAAGATTTCTTTGTACTCTTTTCTTAAAGCAAAAATCGGCGACATGTCTACCTCATTAAATGTTGTTAACATTGCTGTTTCGTTCTTGGCAGAAACCAAACGTTCTGCAACCTTGCGCCTTAACATGGATAACTTAGATCGCGATTCACCTCTAGTGCCACCTGTAGGTGTTCCCATAGAAGGTACTGCACTAACGGCATCTTCCTTGGTAATTCTGCCATCTTTCCCTGTGCCTTTTATATCGTTGGGGTTAATACCTTTTTCATCCAAAATTTTCTTTGCTGCCGGACTAGGTGTTCCAGTAGCATAAGTCTTTGGCTCAGATTGAGAAGGTTGCTTAGTTTCTTGCTTAGCCACTTCCTCTTTCTTCTCCTCCTTAGCACTTTTGGTTTCAGAAGCTGAATCACCTTCTGGTTTGCTAGCACTTGTGTCAATTAAACAAACAACTTCACCAACTGCAACGGCATCACCTTCCTCTGCCTTTAAGGTAATGGTACCACTAGCTTCCGCAGGTAATTCTAATGTTGCCTTATCACTATCTACCTCAGCAATGGCCTGATCTTTTTCGACATAATCACCATCTTCTACTAACCACTCTGCTATTTCAACCTCCGTTATGGACTCGCCCGGTGAAGGCACTTTCATTTCTAAAATCATGCTTTTTGATTTATTAAGCTCTAATTTGAGTTCTTATTGTTCTTTATACTTTTTTTGATTGTCTTTAGACTTGTCAAATACAAAATCGATAACCTCTTTATGGCGCATTTTAGAACGCACTGAACTACCTGCCGCAGGTGCTCCATAAGGTCGTCTTGTAGCTGCACGCCAAGACCTAGCTTCTTCTAAATGCATCATCATATGGCTATATGCTCCCATATTTCTCGGTTCTTCTTGTGCCCAAACAATATCATCTGCGTTACCGTATTTTTTAATGATTTCCCTTATAGCACTAATAGGTAAAGGAAACAACTGCTCCAATCTTACTAACGCTATATCTTCTCTTCCTTGCTTCTGGCGTTCATCTAATAAATCGTAGTAGAACTTACCAGTAACAAAAACCAAAGTTTTTACACTCTTTGCATCAACTTTATTATCATCAATTAGCATTTGGAAACTACCATTTGTAAATTCATCTACTGTAGAAATTACCTTTGGATGTCGCAATAAGCTTTTTGGTGTGAATACAATTAATGGTTTGCGATACGCTGCTTTCATCTGTCGTCTTAACAAATGGAACATATTGGCAGGAGTTGTACAATCGGCCACAAACATATTGTCTTTAGCACATAACTGTAAATACCGTTCCATACGGCCAGATGAATGCTCAGCTCCCTGCCCTTCATACCCATGAGGTAATAGCATCACTAATCCGTTCTGGGTTTTCCATTTATCCTCACCTGAAGATATATATTGGTCAATCATAATTTGGGCTCCATTACTAAAGTCGCCAAATTGTGCTTCCCAAATTGTTAAGGTGTTAGGGCTTGCCATGGCATAGCCATAATCAAAACCAACAACACCATATTCTGATAATAAGGAATTGTAAATATTAAAGTTTCCTTGATTATCCGATAGGTTTTTTAGTAAAACAATCTCTTCTTCACTATCCTCAACTTTTACTACAGCATGACGATGTGAGAATGTACCACGCTCAACATCCTGACCTGAAATGCGTACGTCATAACCTTCCAATAAAAGGGTTCCATAAGCCAAATGTTCAGCCATGGCCCAATCTAAACGATTTTCGTCAAACATGATTTGACGTGATTCTATGAGACGTTGAATCTTTCTTATAAACTTTTTATCCTTTGGAAGATTAGAAATTACCTTTGTAACCTGCTCTAGAGTTGCTTTTGAAACAGTAGTGTCAATGTTCTCCATCATTGTTACTTCCGTAACACGAGTGAACCCTTTCCATTCCTCTTGCATAAAGGCTGTGATTTCAGTCTTATCTTCTTTGCGGGAGTCTTCTAGTTTTTCTTCTAGCTGTTCTTTGTAAGCTGCCTCAATATGTTTAACATATCCTTCGTCAATAATCCCTTCATCAATCAACCGTAAAGCATATATGTCTCTTGGATTTTTATGTTTTGATATCGCCTTGTAAAGTAGTGGTTGTGTAAATTTTGGTTCATCACCTTCATTGTGTCCGTATTTTCTATAGCCTAATAAATCGATGAAAACATCACGTTTAAACTGCATTCTGAAATCGAGTGCAAAAAGGGCAGCGTGGACAACCGCCTCTGCATCATCAGCATTGACATGTAACACCGGAGACAAAGTTACTTTTCCAACATCTGTACAATAAGTACTGGAGCGACCATCTAAATAATTGGTTGTAAACCCTATTTGATTATTAACAACAATGTGTATTGTCCCATTGGTCTTGTAACCATCTAATTTGGCCATTTGAACAACCTCGTAAACTAAACCCTGCCCTGCAATTGCCGCATCTCCATGAACTACGATAGGCAGTACTTGGGTAGCATTTTCAATCTCTTTTTTATCTTGTTTCGCTCGCGCAATGCCTTGCACAACAGCACCTACAGTTTCTAAGTGCGAAGGGTTTGGTGCTATATTAAGATTAATCTTCTTGTTGTTATAAGTTTCTCGATTACTCGTCCATCCTAAATGGTATTTAACATCACCATCAAAAATTTCTTCTTCATAATCCTTTCCGTCAAATTCGCTGAAAATGTCTTTAGCAGATTTACCAAAAATATTAGTCAAAGTACTTAACCGGCCACGATGTGCCATCCCCATAACAAATTCCTTAACACCTTGGTCTGCTGCCTTTTCGATAATGGCATCAACAGCAGGTATTAATGACTCATTTCCTTCTAATGAAAATCGCTTCTGGCCAACATATTTGGTATGTAAAAATGACTCAAAAGCTACAGCTTGATTTAATTTTTTAAGAATGTACTTTTTCTCATCTGCTGTGAACTTACTATGATTATCATTTATGTTTAGCTTGTCTTGAATCCACTGAATTTCCTCTGGTTTGCGTATATACATGTACTCCACACCAATAGAATCGCAGTAGATAAGCTCTAAATTATCAATAATTTTTTGAAGTGTCGCTGAGCCTATACCTATGATTTCACCTGCTGAAAATGTAGTTTGCAAATCGTCCTTCGATAAACCAAAATTCTCAATTTCTAATGTTGGAGCATATTTACGTCTGGCCCTTACAGGGTTTGTCTTTGTAAACAAATGTCCACGAGTTCTATACCCATCAATAAGTTTTACTACCTGAAACTCTTTTTGAAGGTGTTCTGGAATCTGGGCAGAGACACCATCTACGATTTCGCCTTCGAGACCATAATTCTCAGAGCCAAAATCGTAACCTTGAAAAAAGGCTCGCCAACTAGGTTCTACAGAATCAGGATTTTTTAGATATTGGTCATATAAATCAGCAAAGTATGCTGTATGTGCTGCGTTGAGAAAGGAATATTTATCCATTAGTATTTCCGCTGTGGACGTTTCAACAAAATTTCTTCAAAAATACAACTTTTAGCAAATATAGCTTGGGTTTTATTATATTTATAACACTAAAAATCAAGCTTGTTTTCTTATGTCTACTACTCAAACCAAATTTGTCAAAGTTCTAAGTTTAATACTGATATGCACAGCATTCAATATAAGAGCTGTAAATGCACAAGATGCGACACCAATGCAGACCTCTTTTTGGGACAATGTTAGGTTTGGAGGTGGTATAGGATTGAACTTTGGCAGTGGTTTTTTTGCCGGAAACCTTGCTCCCATTGGTGTTTACCGTTTTAACGAATACGTTTCTACAGGTGTAGGCCTTAATTTTGCCTACACAAGTGAGCGCAATTTTTACGATAGTTTTGTTGTCGGTGGTAGTTTTCTTGGATTTTTCAATCCGATAAGAGAAATTCAAATATCAACAGAATTCCAACAGTCCTATGTTAACAGAACCTTTGACGCTAATGTCCCTTTTACTGACGAAAAATACTGGGTACCAGCAATTTTTCTTGGATTAGGGTACACCACAAATAATGTCACGGTTGGTATACAATATGATTTACTCTACGATAGAAATCGTAGCATTTACGCAGATTCATGGTTTCCGTTTGTACGAGTTCTTTTTTAGGCGTATTTGTTTTTAAACCACACTTTTTGCCACACGCGTTGAAGAATAAGAAAAGTAATATCTGCAGAAAGTTTATAGGTGTCCATTCCGTCTAATGACCTCACCTTTTCTTCCGAAACATCTACAATGTAGAGTAAGTTGAGATAGTCCATAAATTTTTCATTGATCAGTTTATAGACGACTTCTTGAAGCATTAGTCTTAAAGAAGAAGGGAGAACACTCGTGTTAAAATAAAGGTCAACATTGGCATATGTTAAATCTTTGTTGAGTTGTGCAATTAGCTTCTCGTAAAGGTTAAGCGTATGCGCTTCTTCAATAAGATTTTCGAATGTTTGTGGTAAATTCATCACACGTTTCTGGTCATCAGACCTAGGCCAAATTGCTTTAAAAGTGCTTTTTTCTCTTCAGAAATTGCCAATTGTTCTAAAACTGTGAACGCCTTATTGGTATAATCCTCCACGGCATCAAGAGTTGCTCGCTCTGCACCAGAGGCCACAAATAATTCTTTAACTGCCTTAATTTTTACTGAATTATCTTCCGATTGGGTTTCAAACCAAGACCGAAGCGTCTTCTCATCATCTAGATTGGAAAACTCCTTAGCCTTTAAATACAAATAGGTTTTTTTGTTTTCAATTATATCACCTCCAATTTGTTTACCAAAGGTATCTGGATTTCCAAAAGCATCTAAATAATCATCTTGCAACTGAAAAGCGATGCCCAAATAACGTCCAAAATCATAAATAGCATCTTGATCTTTTTCTGAAGCTCCAGCAACAATAGCACCCATTTTCATAGCAGCACCCACTAAAACAGCTGTTTTATATTCAATCATTTTTAAATACTCTGGTATAGCAACATCATTTCTAGTTTCAAAATCGATATCATATTGTTGTCCCTCACATACCTCAATTGCCGTCTTGCTAAATAGTGTAACTAAGGATTTAAAATGTTCTGTACCGTATTTTTCTAAGAGTTGATAGGCCATTATCAACATGGCATCACCAGATAATATCCCTGTGTTTACGTCCCATTTCTCATGGACAGTTTGTTGACCTCGGCGCAATGGCGCATCATCCATAATATCATCATGGATGAGGGTAAAATTATGAAACACCTCAACACACAAAGCTGCATTTAAAGCCACTGTTACATCTCCCTCAAAAACATCACAGGTCATAAGCGTAAGTGTAGGCCTTAGACGCTTTCCTCCCAATTTCAAAATGTAGTGAATAGGGTTATACAGATTCTGAGGTTCCCTATCCTTGGTATACACCTCAATGAATTCTAGAAGGTCTTTTCGGTATGTATCAATGTGTTGCATGCTGCAAAAATAATGTATATCCCATATTTAAAGGCAATGTTACTAATGTTAAATTAGTATTAAAACTTAGGAAACTTTTTTTGTTTTTAAAGTTTCCGTGCGTAGTTTTGTTCGCTCTAATGAAAAACAAAATCATACATACCTCAGCGGAACTGTTTCTAAATCTTGGGTTTAAGAGCGTTACCATGGATGACATTGCCAATACTATGGGCATATCAAAAAAAACTATATATGTACACTTTCCAAACAAAACTAAACTGGTTGAGGCCGTAACCTTTCACCTCTTCGATACTATCTGTAATGGCATTGACGATATTTGTGATAATGCACCCAACCCAATTGAAGAGCTGTACTCTATTAAGCTATTTGTGATGCATCATTTAAAAAACGAAAAGGCATCGCCCCAACATCAGCTTAAAAAATACTATCCTCAGATTTATACCCAACTTAAAATGAAACAGTTCGAAAAAATGCATTCATCGGTAGAGGAGAGCTTAAAGGACGGTGTTGAAACAGGTGTTTTTAGAGACTCCATTGACGTTGATTTTATTTCACGCATGTACTTTACAGGTATGACAGGCATAAAAGACAATATGTTTTTCCCTCCACAGCAATTTCAGATGGAATATCTTATGGAGAGCTACTTAGAATACCATTTAAGAGCCATTGTAACTGACAAAGGAATGGCCATACTTAATAATTTCATCAACAAATCATACTAATAAATGAAAAAAATAATCTCAATCCTTCTGGTCATTTTTGTTGGTGGTTTTGGCCAAGCACAAGAGGCGATACAAAGCTTTAGTCTTGAAGAGGCTATCACTTATGCCTTAGAAAATAACAGAAATGTAAAAAATGCTTCAAGAGATGTTGCGGCTGCAGAAGAACAAAAATGGGAGACCATAGCTACGGGTTTACCTCAAATAGACGGAAACATTAATTATCAAAACTTTTTAGAACAACAAGTATCTGTAGTCCCTGCCGAATTCTTCGGTGGTAATCCCGGAGACTTTGAAGAGGTCATATTCGGAACCAAACAAAATGTAAGTGCCTCGGCAACTTTAAATCAGTTGATATTCGATGGTTCTTATATTGTAGGTCTTCAATCTGTTAAGGTTTTTTTAGAAATTTCAAAAAATGCGAAAGAAAAAACAGAACTTCAAGTAAGACAAAACGTAATCAATGCCTATGGCAATGTTTTATTGGCTATTGAAAGTGAAGCCATTCTTGTCAAAAACAGAGATGTTCTTAGAAAGAACCTAGATGAGACTACAAAGATTTACGAAAACGGACTTGAAGAAGAAGAAAGTGTTGAGCAATTGCAAATCACTTTATCTGGTATTGAAAGTCTGTTAAAAAATGCCACACGCCTTAAAACCATCGCGTATCAAATGTTCAATATAACTTTAGGCATAGATGTAAACACCAATACTGTACTAACTGATTCTTTAGAAAACCTCGCGGAAACCAATATATCGCTAGAACTTTTAAATGCCGAAGAAAATGTAGAAGATAATATAGATTACATGATTGCAGAAAACGATAAAACCTCCAAAGAGTTGTTGGTAAAATTAGAAAAAAGTAAAGCTTTACCGCAATTAACAGGTTTTATTAATGGTGGTTATTTAGGTTTTAGTAATGAGTTTACTTTTTTAGACTCGGACCAAAACTGGTCTGGGTTTTCTGCTTTTGGTATTAATCTAAATATCCCCATTTTTAGTTCCCTCGGCAGAACGGCAAAAACCCAGCGCGCCAAAATTGAATTAGAAATTGCTGAAGAGAGTCTAACAGAGCTAGAGCAACAAATTAGACTAGAAATAGCACGTGCTAAAAGCGATTACCAGTTTTCCATTGAAGATTATGACATTAAAAAACAGAATTTAAAACTGGCCGAGCGTATTGAAAAGAAAAATGAAACAAAATTCTTTGAGGGTATTGGTTCTAGTTTTGAACTGAGACAAGCACAAACCCAATTATATAATGCGCAGTCGGAGTACTTACAGTCCATGTTAAATGTTATCACTAATAAAACACAACTTGAAACGGTATTAAACCGCCCAAATTAATAAGCCATCTATCCACTAAAAAAATTAATGAAATGAAATTCCAATATATCTTATTAGTACTAACAAGTTTAGCTCTTATTTCTTGCGGCGGAAAAGAAACTATCGATGCCTCAAAAATTAGTGTAGAAAAAGTTCTTAACTCCAAAGATCTAGACTCCATCAAGGCAAAAAAAGACGAGCTTTACGCAGCACAACAAGAAATCTCAGCACAATTAAAACAATTAAATGATCGCATTGCCTTACTTGACGAGAACAGCAAGTTACCGCTAATTACAACTGTAATCTCTGAAGCTGAACCATTTTACCATTTTATAGAATTACAAGGAAATGTAACCACAAAAAGTGTTGTCACTATTAGTTCAGAATTCAATGGTCAGTTGACCCAGGTTTTCGTAAAAGAAGGTCAAAAAGTATCTAAAGGTCAGGTATTAGCAAAGATTGACGACGGTGGTTTATCTCAACAAATAGCTCAAATGAAAATACAACGCGACCTAGCCAAAACAACTTTTGAGCGTCAAAAGCGCTTGTGGGAGCAAAATATAGGAAGTGAGATACAATATTTACAAGCTAAATCTAATTATGAAGCGCAGTCTGAAGCTATAAGCCAAATGAATCAGCAACTTGCAAAAACCAAGGTAACAGCTCCAATCTCAGGAACAATTGACGAAATTTTTATTGAACAAGGCAACCTCGTTGCTGCAGGACTGTCTTTGATGCGCCTGGTCAATCTAAATAATATGTATATAGAAACAGATGTGCCAGAGCGCTATGTGGCAGATGTTACCAAAGGTAAAACTGTTGATATTGAATTTCCGTTTTTAGGAAAAACGATGTCCTCAACTATTCGCCAAGCGAGTGACTATATCAATCCGTCTAATAGAACTTACACTATAGAAGTCCCTGTAACCGAAAAAGACAGTAATATAAAGCCAAATCTTACAGCACGCTTAAGGATTAATGATTACACCAATGAAAACGCTATACTCATACCCCAAAATATTATTTCAGAAGATGCGGGAGGTTCTCAATATGTTTTTGCACTAAAAGATATTAGTAATAATATGGGAACTGTAGAACGGATAGATATTAAAACAGGAAAAACCCAAGGCGATATCATTGAGGTTATTTCTGGGCTTCAACCAAATATGCAGTTAATAAAAGAAGGTGCAAGAAGCGTTAAAAATGGACAACGCGTTAAGATAGATCGTCAATCATAAGACCACAAAAAATCTAACTACCCATGGCCAAAAAAAAGAAAAACATAGATAAGGAATTTAAATTGTCCTCTTGGGCGATTACCAATAAAACCACAATGTATGTGTTAATGGCGTTTATCCTTATCTTAGGAATAACAGCTTATTTTAGCATGCCTCGTGAGGATTTTCCTGAAATAAAAGAAACCAAAATATACATTAGCTCTGTCTATCCAGGGAATACCGCGGAAGACATAGAAAAACTAATAACTGACCCCTTAGAAGACAAACTTAAAACCGTAACTAACGTCGTCGAGATTACTTCAACATCTCAAGAAGACTACTCCATAATTATCGTTGAGTTTGATGATGATATGGATGTAGAGGTGGCGAAACAATTGGTTAAGGATGAAATAGATACTGAAACAGCAGGTGAAGATTGGCCAACGTTTAATGGTGCTAAAGTAGATCCAAACGTATTTGATCTGAGCATGTCTGAGGAGCTCCCGATACTAAACATTAATCTTACTGGAGATTACCCTATCCAGAAGTTAAAAGATTATGCAGAATATCTTCAAGATGATATTGAAGATTTATTAGAAATTAAACAAGCAGATATTAGAGGTGCTCAAGAAAAAGAAGTTGAAGTTGCAGTAGACGTCTATAAAATGACAGCTATGCAAGTTAGCTTCGATGATATAATCAATGCCATAAATCGCGGTAATGTTACTACTTCTGCTGGTAACCTCATTGCAAGCGGACAACGCAGAACTATAAGAGTTTTAGGTGAAATTGAAGAACCAAGAGACCTTTACAACTTTGTCGTAAAATCAGAAAATAATCAACCTATCTATTTACGAGATTTAGCAACGGTAACATTTAAAGAAAAAGACAAAACGACTTACGCCAGAAAAGACGGTAAAAAGGTAGTAATGCTAGATGTTAAGAAGCGTTCAGGAAAGAACATGGTAGCAGCGGCAGAGCGAATAAAAACTATTGTAAAAGAGGCGCAAGAAAATTATTTTCCAAAAAATTTAGAAGTTACCATCACCAACGACTTATCAGACAAAACCATTGGGCAAGTTGACGATTTAGTCAATAATATCATCTTCGGAATTATATTGGTAGTAACCGTTTTAATGTTCTTCCTAGGGTTTAAAAATGCGCTTTTTGTTGGGTTTGCCATTCCTATGTCTATGTTTATGTCTTTGATGATTTTAAGCGCCTTAGGTTACACTCTAAATACAATGATACTTTTTGGTCTTATTATGGGACTTGGTATGCTCGTAGATAATGGAATTGTAGTTGTAGAAAATGTCTATCGCTTAATGGATGAAGAAGGGCTTTCACGCATTGAGGCCGCTAAAAAAGGTATCGGCGAGATTGCTTTTCCTATTATCATATCTACTGTTACAACAGTTGCCGCTTTTGTTCCTCTAGGCTTGTGGCCAGGCTTATTTGGTCAATTTATGATTTACTTCCCTGTGACCCTCTCTGTAGTCCTAGGATCTTCATTATTTGTTGCTATTTTCTTCAATTCAGTTCTGGTGTCACAGTTTATGACCATTGAGGATAAAGAAATGCCTTTAAAACGTATCATTTCAATTTCTGCAATTGTTGGTGGTTTAGGTTTACTCATACTTGTTATCGGCGGACCTTATCGCGGTCTTGGTGGTGTTATGCTTTTTACAGCCCTAATGCTTTGGGTTTATCGTTTATTTTTAAGAGGCGCCGCAAATTATTTCCAAAGAAAAATATTAACATGGCTTGAGAGTGCTTATGAAAATACGCTCCGTAGTGCATTAAGTGGATGGAAACCAGTTAGTATAGCCGTAGGCACCTTTATTCTTTTATTTGTTGCCTTCGGAGGTTTTGGTGCTTCCATAGCTTCTCAACGCACACAGGTGGAGTTTTTCCCCGATAACAAGCCCAATCAAATCATTGTTTATATCGAATATCCTGAAGGAACCGATATTGATAAAACAAATTCAATAACTAAAGAAATAGAACAGCGTGTCTATCAAATTTTAAATGAAGATACGTATCTGGATAATGGTTATAATTACATGGTGGAAGCTGCAGTTTCACAGGTTGGTGAAGGAGCCGGAAATCCGCAAACTGATGGCGGTTCTCAGGCCGAAATGCCTCATCGAGGTAAAATTACGGCGACCATGCGACAATATAAATACCGTCGAGGTCAAGACAGTGAATTGTTACGTCAAAAAGTGCAGGAAGCCTTAACAGGGGTTTACCCTGGCGTATTGATTTCAGTAGAAAAAGATATCGCTGGGCCACCTGCCGGAGCTCCAATAAACATTGAGCTACAAGGGGACAATTATGATGAATTGATTGCTACAGCCGAACAAATGCGTCGCTTCATCAACACTCGGAATGTGCCTGGTGTTGACGAACTTAAAATAGATGTTAACAAAGATAAGCCTTCTATGAGTGTGGAAGTAGATCGCGAAAAAGCAGGTGAACTTGGGGTTAGTGTTGGACAAGTTGGAATGCAACTCAGAAATGCACTATTTGGTTCTAAAGCTGGGATCTATAAAGAAGATGGTGATGACTATGATATTTACGTTCGTTTTGGTGAAGATATTCGATATAACAAAAGTGCCTTATTTAATCAGAATATCACATTTAGAGATATGGCTTCGGGTCAGGTAAAGGCAATTCCGGTTTCAGCTCTCGCTAAACAAAGTAATAGCTCCGGATTTAGTGCCATAAAACACCGAGATACTAAACGGGTAGTCACCGTGTATTCAGCTTTGGCGCCAGGTTTTGTAGATGCGGCAGCGGTCGTTGACCAAATTAAAACCGAGATGAAAGCCTTTACAGACTTTCCTAATAGTATTAAGATAGATTACACTGGGCAGATTGAAGAACAGAATAAGCAACAATCCTTTTTAATGGGTGCATTCTTCAAAGGTCTAGGTTTAATTTTCTTCATTCTTATTTTCCAATTTAACTCAGTATCAAAGCCAGCTATTATTATGATAGCGATATTCTTGAGTTTAATAGGCGTATTTGGAGGTATTGTAATTACGGGATCTTCTTTTGTTATTATGATGACCATGATGGGAATTATTTCATTGGCCGGTATTGTAGTAAATAATGGTGTTGTTCTTTTGGACTATGCCCAATTGCTTATAGACAGAAGAAAAGATGCTCTAAATCTAGATGATAACGAGTACCTACCCGTAAAAGATTTATTTGAATGTGTTGTTAAGGCTGGTAAAGCACGTTTAAGACCTGTATTACTTACGGCAATCACGACCATTCTAGGTTTAATACCTCTTGCTATTGGATTAAACATCAATTTCTTTACTTTTTTCAGTGATTTTGATGCCAATATTTATGTCGGAGGTGATAACGTGATTTTCTGGGGACCACTAGCATGGACCGTAATCTACGGTCTTTTTGTGGCAACCTTTTTAACGCTTATTGTAGTACCAATTTTGTTTTTCTTAATCACTAAATTTAAAATGTGGTCAAAACGTCAGTTCTCGGAAACAAGCGAAACAGTTAAAACTTCCGACCCAAAAATCTCAAATGAACCCACTTTTGTTCTAAACACCAAAGTTGATTAATAGCGAAAAGCCTTGACAATTGTCAAGGCTTTTTTAGTGTTAATAGGCTAAGTTGCTTAAATTTGCAGCCTTAATTAAATGAAATGTATAGAAGTCATACTTGTGGTGAACTTAGAGCCACGCATATAAATACGGAGGTGACACTTTCAGGCTGGGTTCAAGGTGTTAGAGATAAGGGTTTTATGATTTATGTAGACCTACGGGATCGTTACGGGATAACACAGTTGTATTTTGATGAGGAGCGCTCCGTTAAGGAATTGATGGATAAGGCACGAAAATTAGGTAGAGAATTCGTAATTCAAGTAAAAGGAACTGTTGTAGAACGTGCTTCTAAAAACCCAAATATCCCAACTGGTGGAGTCGAAGTTTTGGTTAAAGAACTTACCCTTTTAAACGCTTCACTTGTACCACCTTTTACTATTGAAGATGATACCGATGGTGGCGATGACCTTCGCATGAAATTTCGATATATCGATATTAGACGAAATCCTGTTAAGGACAGCTTGATTTTTAGACACAAGGTTGCTCAAGCTGTTCGTAATTATTTATCGGAAGAGGGCTTTATTGAGGTAGAAACACCTTATTTAATTAAATCTACTCCTGAAGGCGCTAGAGATTTCGTAGTCCCATCACGAATGAATGAAGGTCAATTTTATGCCTTACCACAATCACCACAAACCTTTAAGCAACTGCTTATGGTAGGTGGCATGGATAAATATTTTCAAATTGTAAAATGCTTTAGAGACGAAGATTTAAGAGCTGACCGCCAGCCCGAATTCACTCAAATTGATTGTGAAATGGCTTTTGTAGAACAAGAAGATATCCTCAATACATTTGAAGGATTGACAAAACATCTCATAAAAGAAACTCACGGTATTGAGGTAAACAAGTTTCCAAGGATGACCTTTGATGACGCTATGCGCTTATACGGTAATGATAAACCAGATATAAGATTTGGAATGCAATTTGGCGAGCTCAATGAGGTGGCGCAGCACAAGGACTTTAATGTATTTAATTCTGCTGAACTTGTTGTTGGTATAGCCGTTCCTGGCGCAAATAGTTACACTCGAAAGGAAATTGACAAACTTATTGATTGGGTCAAACGCCCACAGATAGGTGCTTTAGGCATGGTTTATTGTCGTTATAATGAGGATGGCAGCTTTAAATCTTCGGTTGATAAATTTTACAGCCAAGAAGATTTGGCCAAATGGGCTGAAGTTACTGGTGCCAAACCAGGCGACCTTATCTGCGTTTTATCAGGTGATACCAATAAAGTACGAGCCCAACTTAGCGCTTTACGAATGGAACTGGCAGAACGTTTAGGTCTGAGAAAACCAAATGAATTTGCTCCGCTCTGGGTTATAGATTTTCCATTATTAGAATGGGACGAAGAAACCGAACGCTATCATGCGATGCACCATCCATTTACCTCACCAAAACCTGGCCAACTAGCATTGTTAGATTCAAATCCAGGTAATGTTAAGGCTAATGCCTACGATTTAGTTTTAAATGGCAATGAAATCGGTGGGGGATCTATTAGAATTCATGATAAAGCAACACAAGCTATAATGCTAAGACATCTAGGGTTTACTGATGAAGAGGCAAGAGCGCAGTTTGGATTCTTAATGGATGCTTTTGAATATGGCGCACCACCTCATGGTGGTATTGCATTTGGATTAGATAGACTTGTTTCTATTTTGGGTGGACAAGAGACCATACGAGATTTTATCGCCTTCCCTAAAAACAATTCTGGTCGTGATGTTATGATTGATGCTCCTGCCGTTATTGACAAGGAACAATTGAAAGAATTACATCTCAAATTAGATTTAGAATCATAATAATTAAATCCTGTCTTATGGCAGGATTTTTTGTTAGTTTTAGGTTATGTCAAAATCAAACTTATTTAAGCGCATACTTATTTGGAGATATCGACATATCTCAGAAAAGAACTTTGTGTTTTTACTAAGCTTGGTCATTGGCCTATTAGCTGGTTTAATATCTGTTTTCATTAAAAACATTACGTTTGGGATAGAGGCCATTCTTGAAAAAGGAATCGTTCTTTCACAAAATAGCATTTACTTTATTCTACCTATTGTTGGCCTCTTTTTAGTTTATCTTTTTGTTCAGTACATTGCAAAAAGACCTAGCGGACACGCTATTCCCTCAATACTCTATGCTTTATCTAAACGCAACGGAATTATTAATAGGCACAACATGTATTTTCCAATTGTTACAGCACCTTTAACTGTTGGCTTCGGAGGTTCAGTAGGGTTATTAGGTCCTGCTATTGCGTCTTCTTCAGCTGTGAGTTCTACTCTTGGAGGATTACTTCATACAGATAGAAAAACAAGAAGTCTTTTAATTGGTTGTGCCTCCGCTGGCGCCATTGCCTCTATCTTCAAATCTCCTATTGCCGCCATAATATTTGCCATTGAGGTATTTAGTCTAGATTTAACCTTTGCTTCTTTATTGCCCCTTTTAATTGCATCGGTTTCGTCTGTAATTACGTCTTATTTTTTTCTTGGAGATAGTGTGTTATTTGATTTTAATGTTTCTGAAAAATTTGTGATTAAAGACACCCTTTTCTACATTGTTTTAGGCATAGGAACTGGTATAGCTTCAATCTACTTTTCAAAAATCTATTTTTCTATAACATCAATTTTTAACAAACTAAAATCTGCGCGTCAAAAACTAATTATTGGAGGATTAGCCATTGGTGCTATGCTCTATTTCATTCCTCCTCTTTATGGTGAAGGATTTGGTTTTATTAATGATTTATTGTTAGGAAATGATATTAAAGCTTTGGGTAGCACACCTTTTGATCCCTACTTAGACAATATATGGGTTGTAATTGCATTACTTATTGGTATTACTATTTTTAAGGCTATTGCAATGACCACAACCTTTGCCGCTGGTGGTACAGGAGGAATTATAATTCCAACTTTAGTTATGGGAAGCGCCTTGGGAAATGTAGTGGCAAAGATTATTAATAACAGTGGTTTGGGTTTTTCGGTTTCTGAAGCAAATTTTACATTAATCGGTATGGCTGGGCTAATTTCAGGGGTGCTCCATGCGCCCTTAACGGCTATTTTTTTAATTGCCGAAATCTCTGGAGGGTATGAATTGTTTGTTCCGCTAATGATTACAGCTTCCATGTCTTTTATTATCAATAAAAACACGTTAGACCACACTATTTACACCAAGGAACTCTTAGAGAAAGGCGCCTTGTTAACCCAAAATAAAGACAAAAGTGTTTTAACTTTAATGAATCTAGATACGGTTATTGAGAAAGACTTTATAGAATTACACCCTGAAATGACATTGGGTAATATGCTACTTAAAGGTGTGGCTAAGTCTAATCGGAACCTTTTTCCTGTAACTGACGATACTGGTAATTTTGTGGGAATTATATATTTAGATGATATAAGAACAGTGATGTTTGACCAATCCTTATATAGCTCAACTACTGTTGAAACCTTTATGCATAAACCTCCTGAATACATTCAATACAATAATGATTCCATGGAAATGGTTATGAAAAAATTTCATGATTCTGGTGCATGGAATCTTCCGGTTATTAAAGACAATAAATATTACGGCTTTGTCTCTAAATCAAAATTATTGACTGCATACAGGCGCGAATTGATTAATTTTACCTCATGAAATTGATTAAATCAATAACAGCTATTGCTCTTTTAACCTCCCTAGCAAGCATTACTTGTGGTTTTATTTTAGATGTGTCTTATTCTCAAAAACTCATTGGTTTTGGTGTTGTGGGCCTTTTTTTAGTTGTATTTCCTCTTTTTTCGTATTACCGTTGGAAGGATAAGGACTTTAAGGACTATATGCTTACCCAAGAAAATCTCGATAAAATGCGGAAAACACAAAAAGAGAAGAAGCTATAAATTCACAAAACAAAAGTACCACAGATTTAAAATGGACTAAGCTTTCTTTGGTTAAAGCCAAAGAGTTTTAATTAAAACCACATTAAAAAAATACAATTTGTTAACAAAAGACTGTTATAATTATCCTACATTTGCACTTTAATTTATTATTTTTTTTACAATGACTGGAACAGTTAAATTTTTCAATGATTCAAAAGGATTTGGATTCATTACAAACGAAGAAACAGGAAAAGACATCTTCGTACACGTATCAAACCTTAATGGTTTAGAATTACGCGAAGGCGATAATGTCGAGTACACGGAAGAAGAAGGACGCAAAGGAATGGTTGCTGCCAATGTAAGCATTCTTTAAGATATACTTTATTACAGTTTCAACGCTCAGCTTTTAGCTGGGCGTTTTTTTTTGCATCAGTTTAAATTCCGTTTTTGTATAAAAAAACGTTTTAAAAGGTCTGAAGCTTCATTTGCCATTACACCTTCAATGACTTTGGTTTTAGGATGTAATTGAGTTCCCATAGATTTAAATCCTCTAGTCTCGTCCGAAGCTCCATATACAATCTTTGAGATTTGACTCCAATACAGTGCACCAGCGCACATTTGGCAAGGTTCTAAAGTAACATACAGAATACAATTATGAAGATATTTACCTCCTAAAAAATTTGAGGCAGCCGTAATAGCTTGCATTTCTGCGTGGGCCGTTACATCATTTAAAAGTTCAGTAAGGTTATGGCTCCTAGCAATAATTCTGTTTTCAACAACTATTATTGCCCCAACCGGAATTTCGCCTTTATCAAAGGCCGCTTCAGCTTCCTGAAGGGCCTTTTTCATAAAGTAGTTGTCATCGTAGGGTGTTATCATACGAGACTAAAGATAATTAGTTCTTTATAATTTTCTCGTTATAGCTGAAATTATCTCCAGTTATAGTTAAAATATACAGTCCAGCTTTTAGGTCTGAGGTATTAATAGAAATAGGATTAAATAAACTGTCACTTCCTTTGTAAACCAGACGTCCATTTATATCTATAAGTGTTATGGTAACATCTCCTAAGTTTTCTTTAGCCTCAATAAACAATTCTGTTTGAGTTGGATTAGGATAAACACTTACGTTTTGCTGTGCAAACTCATCAACATTTAAGCTAGAGCAATTTGCTAATGAAGGGTCATCAGTAGGAGGTAAAGTAAAGTCTTCAACTTGGTCTCCCCTGTTTAATGAAGATCCTTGTTGTGCGTTAAATCCTAAACCACGCGCCGCAAACACTTCCCAAATAATGCATTGGTTCTCACCTCCCGTAGTGGCCATATCAGCTGCCAACAAAGCATCTCTTCCATCAATAAATCCAGGCTGACATGGTTGCAATTTCAATCCATCAATTACCAGTTGCATAATACGATTATTACCCCCAGAACCATTATACAAATCTGAATCAAAACCATACTTATCGATATAAGCCCATGTTAAGTCCCAAAGTACTGTTGCCCATACGAAGCCAATACCGTGAGGTTGTGCGAGGAAATTAGAATCATCATAGGTGGCAGGATTAACGGCAAAATCTGTACTATATCTTGCTGGCCGTATACCTCCGCCAGTTGTAGGTTGACTCAATGCAAATGTACCAACTCCTCTTCCTGTTTCGGGTAAATCATTTTCAGTCATAGTTATAACTAAACCAAACCAATCAGACCATCCTTCTCCCATCTGCTCATCATTAAATAGACAATTTGCGGCTTGTGGACCTCCTGCTAATCTATTAGAAATTCCATGACCATATTCGTGTGCTACAATAACATTGTCAAAATCACCATCTACAAAACCGACTAAATCAGGCCCTTGTAAGGATATATTTATAGTTTGGCTATTTTCTAAAGCAGAAATCAACTGCTCCCCAAACGCTTGAGTAACCATAACCGAAGGAATAGTAACCGAACCTCCATCATTTCCGGGACCCATTGGAATTAGTGCATCTGGCGAATTATTTACAACAATTGCCGCAATAGCTCCAGCATTTTCAGCGGCAAGAACCTTAGTACCAAATTGACATCCACCTCTGCGAATGACAGCAATTTTACCATTGATTAAAAACGGACTTATTAAATTTTGGCATGCGTCGTAAAAATCCGCTGTTGAATCTAGTGCTAGACCCAATTGTCCTGTTATTGCTGTATCAGTTGGTAAATCTGCTCCAAAAGTGGCGCCGACTGCTTCATAATTTCCAGATAATGGTCCATTTAATACATCCAGCCTATCGCCTGAATTTCCTCCTCCTGGTGGCGTCCATAAAAACATCTGCATTCTAGGATTAGAACCATCTGGTGGCGTACCAAAATTAGCATTATTAAATCCGCTTCCATCTTGTGCATCTGCAAAAACAAAATCATTCCCTATACCTTGCCCTGTGATATAGTTAGACTCTTGAAAATTTCCAGACTGCTCATCGAAACCATGCTTATACCATACATCGTGCATCATATTATTCATGTAGAACAAATTTGTAATAGCAGCATCTTGGTAATCAAATGGAGAAAGACTGAAGTCCAGAGGAAAGTCAAAAACCAATGCTTGACTACCGTCTGGTGAATATCCAACACCACCCTGCTCATTTCCTCCATCTACATCTTCTTTTGCCAAGACATTATTACCCCTTGTTATTGTATGCTCGGGACCTAATATACCATCTGTGTCATGCCATCCAAAAGGCGAGGCCACAGGGTCAGAAGGACTAGAAACAATTTGTCTAGAACCATGATTTGGACTTTCTACCGGAAGGGGGAAAACATTATATCTAGAACCATCAACCATGGCAGGCATTGATGTATATTCTTGTTTGAATAAATCTAGCTTGAAATCCGTTGCGTGGTCATGGTTATCTTCCGATACTTTATGGTCAAAATTACAACTTAGAATTAAATCGTTAGACTCCAGAACATCGCCACTCAAGGCATCTACCCTTACACTCCACCAATTAGAATTATCCGTTTTAAAAATGAGTATGTCCCAAGCTAACTGAAGTGTATTTTCCTTAGGAAGCAACACCAATTCTACAGGAATATCCTCGGAGGAAATTCCGGCTGAATTAAACGTAAAACGTTTACCGTTTACATTGAGCTGCTCAAGAGCATTAATCTGTCCAAGCTCAAATTGATTTGCAACCTTTTGAATGGCAGCTTCAGGTGAAATAACTGGAGTAATAGCATTTACCTTATCATTGACATTTCCAATAAAACGATTAGCAAAATAAAATACCTTAGCTTCTTTAATAGCGATGCTAGAGATTGCATTGAATATTCTAATATTCTGGTAAGATTGATTAACGTAGTAGTGATTGATATCAGTACTTCTAGAATAGGTTTCATTTAAAAGAACTAGGTCAGAGTAGTCACTTTCTTCCAGATTGTACTTTTCCTTGTTCGTATCTAAAAAAGTAATAATTAAATCTCCATATTGAGACTCTTGTAATGGGGTCTGAGCTGTAATACTTAATGCGAAAAGTGCACAAAGAGTTACAGCAAAAAAACGTAATGTTTTTGTCATAGCAGATAATGGTTAGAGTGAATGATACATCTTAGCGATGTAAGCAATTTTTTTCAAAAATAAGGAATACCACTAAATATTTAAAATCACTCAAATTTTTAACACATAAACATCAATTTGTTAAATGATATGAATGAATATTTCTCAAACTTTCATTTTATGATAAAATTATAAGTACTTGGGTATAGATTGAAACATAGTGTTAAGGAGATCCCGTATTTTTGCCAAGTGAAACAAGATTTACTAGATAACATCGATTCTCCAGAGGATTTAAGGAGTTTTAGCTATACCCAGCTTAGTCAGATTGCCCAAGAGTTAAGGGAATTTATTATTTCAATTGTGGCAGTAAAGGAAGGGCATCTTGGTGCTAGTTTGGGTGTTGTAGAATTGACTATCGCAATTCACTATGTTTTTAATACACCTAATGATTTATTGGTTTGGGATGTTGGCCACCAAGCCTATGGACATAAAATCTTGACGGGACGCAAACATCAATTTGATACCAATCGCCAACTTAACGGTTTGAGTGGATTTCCTAAACGAGCAGAAAGTATTTATGATACTTTTGGTGTGGGGCATTCCTCAACCTCAATTTCTGCAGCGTTAGGTATGGCGATTGCGTCAAAAATAAAAGGTGAAAACAAACAGCACATAGCAGTTATTGGAGATGCCTCCATAGCTAGTGGTATGGCATTTGAAGCTTTGAATCATGCTGGTGTTACCGATACCAATCTATTAGTTATTCTCAATGACAACGCTATTGGAATTGATCCAAGTGTCGGTGCTCTTAAAGAATATTTGACTAATGTTAAAAAAGGCACCCAAAAAAGAGAGAATATTTTCGAAGCTTTAAATTTCGCATATTCTGGACCTATAGATGGGCACGACCTCAATGCTCTAATTACAGAGTTGGAGCGTCTAAAAACTATTGATGGACCAAAGTTTCTTCATGTCATTACCACAAAAGGAAAAGGGCTAAAATCAGCTGAAGAAAATCAAGTGGTTTACCATGCGCCAGGTAAATTTGATGCTAAAACAGGAGAATTAACACCTAAGTCTGGAGAAATCTTACCTCCAAAGTATCAGGATGTCTTCGGACATACTATTGTGGAATTAGCTGATAGTAACCATAAAATTATTGGTATTACACCAGCAATGCCCACTGGAAGTTCTTTAAAGTATATGATGGCCAAATTTCCGGAGCGAGCCTTTGATGTTGGAATCGCTGAGCAACATGCGGTAACACTGGCGGCAGGAATGGCCACTCAAGGGCTCATTCCATTTTGCAATATCTACTCCACCTTTTTGCAACGCGCTTACGATCAGGTTATACACGATGTTGCTTTGCAGAATTTACCGGTTATATTTTGCTTAGACAGAGCAGGATTGGTAGGCCAGGATGGTGCAACACACCATGGCGTGTTTGATTTAGCTTTTCTTAATTGCATCCCAAATCTTGTTATTTTTTCACCTAGAAATGTCACAGAACTGCGCAATATTATGTATACAGCTCAATTAGGTATAGATTTTCCTCTAGCCGTAAGGTACCCAAGAGGTCGAGGGCATATTACTGAATGGAAAAAATCCTTTAGTACTATTGAAATCGGGAAAGGTGAATGCCTTAAAAAAGGTGAAAAACTTGCTGTTATTTCTATTGGACCTATTGCAAATACAATAAGTGAGGCTATTGGAGAATCTAAATATACGAATGCTATTGGCCATTTTGATATGCGCTTTCTTAAACCTATAGATGAAAATCTGCTTCATCATATTTTTAAAAATTATGAGCAGATTGTTACCATTGAAGATGGTACGATTATAGGAGGTTTAGGAAGTTCTATAATAGCGTTTGCAAACAATAACAATTACCCCCAATCTATTTCAATCTTAGGAATAAATGATGAATTTGTGGAGCACGGAACGATTCCTGAGTTAATGACACTGCAAGAATTAGATGTAGCTTCTGTAAAAGCTAAATTAGAATCACTTCTCCTCAGCTTCAACAGAAGCTAAGTCCTTTGTATGTGCGTTATCCTGGCTAAATTCTGTAGTTATTTGTTGCTGGTCTTTTGAAGATGTAATATCGTCTAATAAAATTAAACACGTCACTACGGCCAAAAAAACAATTAAGCCTCCAAGTATATTATTTCTCATAAGTAGGTGGTTTTTGGGGTAAACTCACTTCTAAATACGATAATTAAACGATAAAAACCAAAAATAATCGATGAAATGCAACTAGTGGATCTGTCCTTTAAGCTTTTGATGTAGCATCATAGCATTAGAATCGGACAATGAAGCAACAAAACGTGAAATACTTAATGCGTTTTCATAGAGTGATTCTTGGCCTAAATGAATTGAAGGCGGAAGTAGCTCCAACAACAATTTATCATAATGCGTCAAGCTACTATTAAAGCAATTTGTCGCAACTGTACCAAAGCAGTTTAATAAATGGTTTAAAATCTCATAACCTGCTATTTCCTTATAAACCACATCTTGAGAGTTGTAAACGTTCTTAATACTCAAAGCGATAATGTCTTCTATTTGGGCCTTGTATTTAGATGTATCTAGAAGTGCTTTATCAAAATCACCTTTAAGAATATTAGCTTCATTTTCCATAAATATAGAAGCAGCTTCATCAATTAAAGTCCCTATGGCTAAAGCTCTTAAGTAACTAACGCGATCTTGTTTTGTTGTGAGTGCGTTATAATTTTTAGTTTGTATGCGGTCTCTGACTAAATTAATTAGGTATTCCAATGCATAATCTTCTTCGATGAGACCTAAGTTTATACCATCTTCAAAATCAATTATAGTATAACAGATATCATCAGCAGCCTCTACAAGAAAAGCTAAGGGATGCCGCTGATAACTGTGATGGGCTTCACTGCGCTTTTGCAATCCCAGTTCGTTAGCAACATCAATAAACATCTTCTTATCTGATTGAAAAAAACCATACTTTTTATCAGCGATATGCGATGTTGGTTTCTTGGGTAAAGATTCTTTTGGATACTTCATAAAAGCTCCCAATGTAGCATAGCTTAATCTAAGTCCGCCAGAGCGTCCTTCTCTGCTTTGAGCAAGTATATTAAAGCCATTTGCATTGCCTTCAAAATCACATAAATCTTGGTATTCCTTTGCTGTTAGTTGGTCTGTCAATGCACTCCCATGGCCGTCTTTAAAATATGACCCTATGGCTTTTTCACCAGAATGACCAAAAGGAGGATTGCCTATATCGTGCGCTAATGCAGCCGCTGCTACAATTGCACCAAAATCATTTAAAGTATATCCATGAACTTCTGATAAATGAGGGTGTTTTTCCAATATACACTGCCCAACTTTTCTTCCCAAAGAGCGTCCCACTACACTTACTTCGAGACTGTGGGTTAATCTTGTATGTACAAAATCCGTCTTTGATAGGGGAATCACTTGAGTTTTATCTTGTAAACTTCTAAACTCTGTTGAAAAAATGATACGATCATAGTCTACTTCGAAACCTAAACGTGTTTCATCTTGTTCTTTTCTAAGGCGCTTAGAGTTATCTCCGTACCGTTTTAGAGATAATAATTGTTCCCAATTCATGTATTATTATTTTCTAAGTCGCAAGATAGAGAAATTGACCCTTAATTAGTTAGGATTACAAAAGGAAAACTCGCCTTTTTTCGATGTTAATTAAATGTTGCCTCAAGTTAAACACTCTTAATGTTCAGCTAACACTAAACTAACTTTTTAATTACAAATGTTTAATTCTCGATTAACTTAAAAATAGGAATATCACAGTTTCTTTGCAGCAACAATTTTAAAATTCAAATGAAACAAATACTATTCATTTTTAGTTTTTTTATAGCGCTTGGTCTTCAAGCTCAAAATACAGGTTCTATAGTTGGGAAATTAACCGACAAAGAGTTTAATAATGAGCCACTTCCGTTTGCCAACATAGTTATTAAAGGTACTTCTAAGGGAACTACCTCGGATATTGATGGTCTATATGAACTTAATAATCTAGACCCTGGAAAATATGTCTTAATCTTTAGTTTTGTTGGATATGAAACTTTAGAAATAGAAGCCGATGTTGTGGCCGGTAAAGTAACCACTATTAACGTACCCATGGGAGCGAGTGCTGCAGCCTTGGAGGAAGTTGTTATTAAAACCTCTTCACGTAAAGAAAGTGAAGCCGCCCTTTTACTAGATCAAAAGAAAGCTGTATCCATTAAACAAAGTATAGGCGCAATTGAGTTATCGAGAAAAGGAGTTGGTGATGCTGCTGGTGCGGTTTCAAAGATTTCAGGTATTTCTAAACAGCAGAATTCTAGCGACGTCTATGTTAGAGGATTGGGCGACCGCTATCAGAACACTACATTTAATGGGCTTCCTTTGCCATCTACTGATGTTAACAAAAAGAATATTGATTTAGACTTATTTTCAACTGACATTATAGAAAATGTATCAGTTAGTAAAGCCTTTACCTCTAGTTTTTATGGTGATTTCTCTGCTGGAAACGTAAATATCAATTCTAAAGAGTATAACGGAAACGGCTTCGTAAAAGTCTCATTAGGGAGTGGAGTAAACTCTTTAGCTGCTGGAGAAAATTTTGTTAGAAATGATGGCCCAAGTTTCTTTGGGTACTATAACCGTTATGATGTAAACCCATTCAATGTCGTCTTAGGACAAACTGTAGATCCTCAGGATGGCAGTTCACCTATAAATTTAAATGGAACAATTTCTGGCGGGTACTCGCATAACTTTGACGATGATACAAGATTAAGCTTTTTTGCTACTCTTGGATTTTCTAACGGATACGAGTATAGACAAGGTGTTGCAAGAGACTTTACAAACGTTTTAAAAGTAGATTTTCCTAATGTAGAGGAGTATGACTACAGCACTAATACAACAGGGATGCTGAATATAGATTTTAAACTTGACAATACAAACTCCTTTAAGTTCAGCTCTTTATTTATTAATAGTTCGAGCGATCAAGTTGGCTATTTTGGTACTCAAGGCCAAGGTTTTAATCGTGATGACATAGCCAGTGTAGATCCAAATGGCTTAGGTTTCTTTACGATTAACGGTAGGTTTAATCAAGATATGGTTTTAGTTAATCAATTATTAGGCAAGCACTTGTTCGATGATGATACTCTAGAACTTACATGGGGTGTTGGATACAATTTAGTGATGTCTGATGAGCCCGACAGACGTCGTTTTTCATTTGAGAATTACCAATTTGCTCTAGACAACGATCCTAATACAAATCCAATTTTTTATACCAACATTCCATTTGATAACCAGCGATTTTTTCAATCTATTCAAGACAATGAATATTCGAGTTTCTTAAACTTTAAAAAAGAATTTTCAGAAAATTTCAAATTAAACATTGGACATAATGGAAGGTTAAAACGAAGAGCGTTTAGTAGTATTCGTTACGGTTATGAAATTGTAGATAGAGACAACACCCCTGTAACTAACATCAATGACCTTAATGCCATACTGAATGTTAATAATATTAATATTCCGGCTGGTTCTGGCTTATTTAATACCGTGGTCTTAAACCCAATCAATAATAATCTAGGGAATACAAACGTACCTGGCTTACCGGAAAATATCTATGATGGTGAATTAGAAATACATGCAGGCTATGTGAATGCAGAAATCTCAGTTGGTGACAAGTGGTTGTTTGTACCTGGGTTTAGATTAGAATATTTTGAACAAGATATTGAATATGACGTAATTAATATTCCACCAAATGATCCAGGTTTAAGAAGCGTTAATGAGACTTTACTTTTACCAACTTTAAATATAAAATATGCCCTTAATGACGATTCTAACTTAAGATTTTCATTTAGTCAAACAGCGTCTATCCCGGAGTTTAAGGAAGTAGCACCATTTATATATGAGGATGTTACTGTGAGGTATGGTGGTAACCCAGATCTTCTTGGTGGTGTTGACGGTACAGGAGCCACGTATTCAGACATCTATAATTTCGATTTAAAATATGAGTGGTTTATGTCTCCAACAGAGATATTCTCTGTAGCAGGTTTTGCCAAACGAATCAACGACCCCGTAAACCGAGTGGTTGCTGCAGACGCAACGGGAACACAACGCTTCTTTAGAACAGGGGACCTAGCAGAAGTCTATGGTATAGAATTAGAAGTAAGAAAAAACCTTATTAATAGAGAAGATGAATCAACGGTATTAGCTTTTGGTTTTAACGGATCTTACCTGCATACCGAACAGGATTTAAGAGACGTCTCTGGGACATTTACAACAGCTTTTAACAAGGATACCGAAGAATTAGAAGGTGCTTCAAATTGGGTTTTTAATGCCGATATTAATTATACTCCAAAATTCGGTAATTACGAGCCACAATTCACCTTAGTTAGTTCTTATTTCTCCGATAGAATATTTTCTATTGGTTCTGGTAGTTTAGGAAATATAGTAGAAAATAGTGTTACCTCTTTAGACTTTGTATGGAAAAGTCCAATTTCTGAAGGCTTAGAACTAACGGTTTTTGCACAGAACTTATTAAACCCAAATATCACCTTTACACGAGAAGGTACTGGTAGTGGAGATATAGTTATTTCACAATTTAAACTCGGTATAAACACTGGTGTAAAACTTAGCTATAAATTTTAACAAGAAACAATAAATAATCTCAATTAAATTCAATTAACAATGAAACGCAATTTATTATTACTTTTTTCTTTTGCATTGGTCTTTATGGGCTGTGAAAGAGATAATACACCAAATATTGTTATCAATGATAACAGTACTACTACCATAAATAATGGTGGTACTGGTCCAGGAAATGGAGTTATTACACTTAGTGGTGTATATTCTCAGGACTTAACCTTAGATGCAGACCAAGAATACTTAATTACAGGACCTGTATTAATGGCAGATGGTACGACTTTAACTGTACCTGCCGGAATGACAATTAGAGTTGAGCCAGTTGGAGTTAATGCTTACATCGCTGTCCAACAAGGTGCGACAATACAAGCAATTGGTAACGCTTCTAATCCTATTGTATTTACTTCTAATGCAAGTTCTCCAAGCTCAGGTGATTGGGGTGGAATCGTACTTTGTGGTAGAGCACCAATTAACTCAACAGCTGATGGATCGACTGATACAGCGACAACCGAAGTTGGTGGTCTATCTTACGGTGGTAATTTACCTGGTGATAGCTCAGGACGCATGGAATATGTACGTTTAGAGTATGTAGGTGGAGCTATTGATGGTAATGCTGAGCTTAACGGATTATCTGTATATGCCGCTGGTGACCAAACAATAATTGACTATGTACAAATCTATAAAGGTTCTGATGATGGTTTTGAATTCTTTGGTGGAACTGTAGATGCTAACCACTTAGTGGTTACAGATGCTGAGGATGACTCTATAGATTGGACTGAAGGGTGGACAGGTTCTATCACTGATGTTTATGTTGTTCAAAATGTTGGTATACCACATGATAGTGGATTTGAAATGGATGGTTTCAATACAGATTTTTCAAATGAAGGTGGTTATTTTTCTGCTCCTACAGTGACTAACGTTACGGTAATAGGAGACCAAGATTCTGGTCGCGCATTTAGATTGAGAGCAGGTTCTAGAGGTATATTCTCGAATATTCTTGTAAGCGACTTTGGTCGTGGATTTGTTATCCAAGATGACGAGCCAGGACAAGCTACTAGCCAAGGTGTTGTGGATGGGGATACTTCAGTAACTGATATTTCTTTTACTAATGTTGCCACTACAGTTGTACTAGACGAATTAGAAAATGTCATTACAGAAGGAGACGTTATCTTCGGAGATGCCGCTAATGCTACAGGTACTGATTTTGCTACTTGGGGTGCAGGTTGGGCACGTATGGACTAATTGTATTAACAATTATAAAACTTACATCATAAAAAAAGGGCTTCTAAATTAGAATAGAAGCCCTTTTTTTATATTTCTTATTTATCTACTCGTTTGCTGCAACCGAAGTTTCAGAATTCGTCCACTTATTGATACCCGCAATAACATTATTACTGTAATCCACTTCAGTTAGAGTATCATTATTCCAGTAGAACCATTTTCCAACTTTCTTTCCATCGTAATATTTTGCGGAGATAATTTTATTTCCTTGTTCGCAATAACTAAACCACTCTCCATGCAATTTACCTTCTTTGGTGTAAAACCCAGTCTGACTTATGGTTCCATTATCATGGTAATACACTACTTCTATTAAATCTTTTTCTTTGTTTAATTCTAAAGTTCTTTCTTTTTGAGCATATGTAAAACCTACACACAACATCACTAAAATTACAACTATTTTCTTCATAACTATTTGGGCTTTTATTAATAATAACGATACAAACATAACACTAAATTTACTTTAAACCAACTTTAAGATAACATTAAATTAACATTAACCGGGTATTTATCTGTTATTCAATTGTTTATATTTATTTATTTATTTCATGTTTAAATAAGAATTGTTGTATTTGCTGCTTGCCGTACCTTTGATATAATATTATTCACGTTTTCTTATAGAACATAACACTTTGGTAACATAACGTTGAAATTAAAAGATGAAATTTGCAAACAAAATTTAGAACAACCTCTGCATGGAGAATCTTTACATCTATATGCTCGCCATATTGGCATTTTTGGCGGTTGCAGATTTAGTTGTTGGCGTTAGTAATGACGCTGTGAATTTTCTTAATTCCGCTATTGGATCCAAAGCGGTTTCCTTTAAAACTATAATGATTGTTGCTAGTATTGGCGTTGCGGTAGGTGCTTTAACGTCTAGCGGTATGATGGAGGTTGCCAGAAAGGGCATATTTAATCCTAGCGAGTTTATGTTTAATGAAATCATGGTGATATTCTTAGCCGTGATGCTTACAGATATTTTACTTCTGGACTTTTTCAATACCCTCGGTTTACCGACTTCCACTACAGTTTCTATTGTCTTTGAATTACTAGGAGCTTCTGTGGCTATGGCTCTGATTAAAATTTACAGTGATAATAGTCAAAGTCTTACAGACCTTACTAACTACATCAATAATTCAAAAGCTATAGAAATTATTCTGGGTATTTTGTTATCTGTGGTTGTTGCTTTTACTATAGGTGCGTTAGTTCAATACGTATCACGGCTATTGCTAACCTTTAATTTTAAAGAAAAACCTGCTTGGTACAGTGCCATTTTCAGTGGTGTTGCGGTTACAGCAATTATGTATTTCATAATTATAAAAGGTTTAAAAAATGCAACATTTATACCATCTGGGATATTAGAATTTTTAAATAACCATCCTGTTTATTTTGTTGAAGGGAGTTTTATCGTTTTCACGGTACTTTCCTATTTAGCCGTTAAACTATTTAAGGCTCAAATCTATACTATTATTATTGTTGTAGGCACCTTTGCACTTGCCGTAGCTTTTGCTGGAAACGACTTGGTCAATTTCATAGGTGTTCCAATCGCTGCTTACAACTCTTATGAAGTTTGGTCAACAAGTGGAATACTTGCTACTAACTACGTTATGTCTGCTTTGGCACAACCTGTGCAAACCGAACCTTTCTTGCTCTTGCTAGCAGGATTAATTATGGTACTAACGCTTTGGTTTTCTACAAAAGCGAGAGCTGTTGTAAAAACCTCTGTAGATTTGGCGCGACAAGACGAGGGTAAGGAACGCTTTGAACCCAATTTCCTATCTAGAAATATTGTGCGTTATTCTATAGGACTTGGTGCTAACCTAAATCGTGTATTACCAGAATCTTATAAAGCGTGGGCCAACAAACAATTTACACAACCTAAAATAGTAGTTAAAACGGCTGATGCACCTGCCTTTGATTTAGTTAGAGCAGCTGTTAATTTAATGGTGGCAAGTGTTTTGATTTCTATTGCTACTTCAATGAAATTACCATTATCCACGACTTACGTAACATTTATGGTAACTATGGGAACGTCCTTGGCCGATAGGGCCTGGGGATCAGAAAGTGCCGTTTACCGCGTAGCTGGTGTGCTAAATGTTATTGGAGGCTGGTTTTTTACAGCCTTTAGCGCATTTACTGCTGCATCTATTATGGCTATAATCCTATTTTATGGTGAGGGTTATGCTTTGGTGGGTTTATTTGTTTTTGCACTTATTATGCTTGGTAAAAATTACATATCTCACCGCAAAAGCAATAAAGTTCTTATAGAAGAAGATAAATTAGAAAAAGCAGAGAGCAGTTCAACTCAAGGGGTAATTTATGAAAGCGCATCTAACATTGCAACTGTTGTGAAGCGAGGAAATAGAATATACACTAATGCCATAAACGGATTAGCCACACAAAATTTAGCTGTCCTTAAAAAGAATAAAAAGCAAGTAGAAAAACTTTCTAATGAAGTTGATGATTTAAGGGATAACATCTTTTATTTTATTAAAAACCTAGAAGAACCAAGCTTATCGGCTAGTAACTTCTATCTTAATATCCTAAACTATCTGCAGGATATGGCCCAGTCCTTAGAATATATTTCTAGGGTGAGCTTAAAGCATGTTAACAACAATCATAAAAAACTCAAATTTAGTCAGATAAAAGAATTGAAAGATTTGGACGAGCAGCTTGAAAAACTATTTTTAAATACACAATCTGCATTTGAATCGCGTTCATTCAATGACATAGGCGCCATTCTTCATGATAAAGATGTTGTTTTTAATATTGTTAAGACTAAAATTACCATGCAAGTAGAGCGTACTCGTAATGAAGAATCTAGTCCAAAAAATACAACGCTTTATTTCGGTTTACTTTTAGAAACAAAAGACCTCCTTACTGCAATTATGAATCTTCTAGAAGAGTATTACAGTGCCCACGATAGTTCTGTGAAACCAGCTAAGATTATAGCTACTGACAATCCTTTAGACGAATAGTTATTTTCCATTGAGAAACAACGGGTCTCTTAATGCAAACAGTAAATCTGCAACGTCAATCAGATTTTTCACAATATCATTAACGTTATCAAAATCATTAAAATAAGACGAAGCCATATCTGCAGTTATACTATCCTTTCTTATTAGCTTATCAATTTTTACTGAGCCAAGGTGCTTGTTTTGTTTAGCCTTTTGTTTAAGCAATATCAGTTTATCGTGATATTTCTCCTTATTTTTTTCGGTTCTCATCCGATAAATAATACGGAGTACTTTAACAACCTTTTGTCGTAATCGGTCATATTCGTCCTTTATATACGTGTTATCAGACACCATATAAAGATTTATATTTTTGGTAAGATCCTCGACTAACTTTATCATCTCAACCATCTTTCTATTGGCTATTTTCAATTGACTTATTTCCTGATGCTGTGATTGGGTTAACTTTAATTCACTTTGGGCCTTGGTTCCGTATTCAATAATTTTCCCATAAATGGATTTGACTTTAGTTAAATACAATTTTCCTGGATCCGCCTTAAACTGAATATTAGATTTCATTATAATATTCTTTGTTTTCTCGTCAGACATAATATCCGTTCTACTTATGCTTAAAGCATGAGCTATAATCTCGAAAATTGGATTCTCAAATAAATATATAGATTCATTTCGCAATGCAGAAATTGCTGTTTCCGGGTATTTTAAAACTTCTGGTGTTAAATATTTTGGTTGGTCAATTTCATAGGTCTTAAGCGCTACTTCAGGCACCAAATACTCCACTAATTTTGCTATAGGTTTTACAAACCAAACCAATAAAAAACTGTTGGCAAAATTAAAAGTCGTGTGATAAAGCGAAATGGCCACGGGAATAGCAGCAGCAGACATATAGGGGGATTCTGACCCTATTTGAACCGATAACCAATCTATAAATCGCAAAAACGGATAAAACAATAATAGCATCCAGATCACACCAATACTGTTAAATACCAAGTGTGCCCTTGCGGTTTGCTTTGCTTTATAATTTCCAATTATTGCAGCAAGATTAGCGGTAATAGTTGTACCTATATTTTCGCCAAGTACCATTGCAGCTGCCAAATGAAACGGAATCCAACCCTGGGCTGTCATAATTAGGGTAAGTGCCATCGTCGCACTGGACGATTGTACCACAACGGTTAAAATAGTACCTATGCATAGGAAAATAAAAATGGACAAATAACCTAAATCTGTGTATTTGGATAAAACAGATAACAATTCCGGGTTGCTGTTTATGTCTGGCATGGTATCCTTTAAAAACTCAAGCCCAATAAATAACAACGCAAAGCCCACTATGAAGTTTCCAAGATTCTTATATGTTTTGTTCTTTAGGAAAGTTAAGCCAAAACCCAAACCGACTAGAGGTAATGCTATAGCACTCATGCTCACTTTAAAGCCCAGAATGGCAATTATCCAAGCTGTAACTGTTGTACCAATATTGGCACCCATTATTACACCAATAGACTCCACCAGAGTTAATAACCCTGCATTAGAAAAACTCACTACCATAAGGGTTGTAGCCGAAGAAGATTGAATTATAGATGTAATTAAGAAGCCTGTAAAAATTCCAAAAACACGATTTGATGTCATTGAGGCCAATATCTTACGCAGTTTATCCCCTGCTAGCAACAAAAGGGCATCACTCATAACAGTCATACCATAAAGGAAAACCCCTAAAGCACCAACTAACATTAAAATATCGTATAGTCCGTAGTCCATTAAATATTAAATGAAGTTTAATTTAATGTAAATTCAATGTTAACCAAAAAAAGTTGTTAAATAATTACATTTTAACGTCTAAAAAAATCCTTTCATCGTATATCTAAGTATATAAATTCTTTAAACTAAAAACCAAATCATGAAAAAAATTTCAATTCTATTACTTGGTGCTATTATTTTTAGTTCTTGTGTTTCCAAGAAAAAATATTTGGCCCTAGAACAAGAAAATGGTGAAATAAAAAGTGAACTCACTAAAACTCGAGTTGAAAAAGAAGACCTAGAAAACAAATTTGCGGTTATTGAGGCACGTGTTAATGACTATAATTCAAAAATTCAATCCCTAAATCAAGATGTTGAAGGGCTAACCCTAGAAAACCAAGCTAAATTTGAGGTTAATGACGACGGAACAGTAATATCTGGGATGAGCAAACAAAACATGCTTGAAACACTTGAGCAAGTTGACCCAGAAAAATTAGCATCTGCAGAAACCCTTAAAGACTCTATGAATTTGGCTGTACAATACAACCTAAACAAGGCTATTGATACGAGTGATTTAGATGAAGATAAAGACTTGGTGATAGATATTAACGAAACGGTTGTAATGATTTCTATTGCAGATGACATGCTATTTAACACTGGAAGCTATCGTGTTAGCAATAAGGCTGATAAGATATTGAAAAAGCTCGCTGATGTTATCAATTCAGAACCTAGCCTAGATGTAATGGTAGAAGGCCACACGGATTCTCGAACTATTAATACAAACAAAATTCAAGATAACTGGGATTTAAGTGTCTTGCGAGCAACCTCTGTTGTAAGAAAACTGCAAAAGCAATTTAAGGTTGCTCCAGAGCAATTAATCGCTTCTGGTCGCAGTAGCTACCAACCATTAGTTGATAACAACTCTAAACAGAATAGAGCCAAAAACAGGCGTACACGCATTATTTTAATGCCAAACATAGATAAGTTCTTTGCCCTTATGGAGGCCAATTAATCCATATCCCTCAAAATTAAGAAAAGCATCCTCCCGTAAAATTCGGCATTGGATGCTTTTTTTATTTCCTAACTTGTGTTTCAATACTAAATCAAAAAATACCATGACAGTTAGATTAGTGTTCTTAGTTGTAACTTTGTTTAGCCTATTTTCAGTCTGGAGCCAAGAGTTAACGGCAGCTCAACTTTTAGATAAGTCCATTGCATTTCATGACCCAAACAACCAATGGAGTACATTTGAAGGTGATTTTACGGTTGAAATGACTACTCCAAATGCCTCTAAGCGCGTGAGTCATATTAAAATTAATTTACCTCTAGAATACTTTAGCGTGTCCGCGAAAAGAGACTCAGTTAACACGTATTACGAAATAAACAAAGGGCAATGTAAAATGCTTTATAATGGTAAGTCAATAGATTCTATTAATGACAAGGGAATGAGTTGTGATAGAGCTGTGCTTTACAAGAACTATTATACGTATTTATATGGCCTACCAATGAAACTTAAAGATCCAGGAACAGTTTTAGATAAAGAAGTAGAAAAAAGAACATTTAAAAATAGGGATTATTTGGTTTTAAAGGTGTCTTATGATGCCTCTACAGGAAGCGATATTTGGTTTTTTTATTTCAACCCCTCTACTTATGCAATGGAAGTTTATCAATTTTTTAAAACGGATGATTCTGGTCGTATGATACTAGATTCTGGAGAATACATTTTACTAAGCGAAATATTTGTTGTTAACGGTATTAAAATGCCTCAGACTAGGGCTTGGTACTACAACAAGGACAATAAACATTTGGGTACTGACACTTTAATTGAAAACTAAAAAAACCTCTCGAATGAGAGGCTTTTTTAACACTTAAAACAATTTGTTAGAGCAGTAATTAAGAACCACACATTAAACAATCATCGCCTTCGGCTTCCTTAGCTTGAGCAATTAATGCCTTCATCTCCTCTGGTGAAAGAGGCTCCACTTCTGTGGTTTCTTGAGTAAACTTAGCTGCTGTTTTGGCTGCCTTTACCTTCTGTTTGGCAACTACTGCTTCTTCAGTTACTTGAACCGTTTCAGCCACAGGCTCCTCCTTCTTTTTATTAGTTAATGTAAACTTAATGGCATCAACCGCACTCTTAGTACGCAGGTAATACATTCCTGTTTTTAAACCACTTTTCCAAGCGTAGAAATGCATTGATGTTAGTTTTGCCATAGTAGCACCTTCCATAAACAAGTTTAACGATTGAGACTGATCTATAAAGTACCCTCGCTGACGAGACATATCTATAATATCTTTCATGCTCAATTCCCATACTGTTTTATAAAGCTCTTTAATATCTTCTGGAATTATATCTATCCCTTGAATTGAACCATTGGCTCTCATGATATCTTGCTTCACCCCATCGTTCCATAAGCCAAGCTCCACCAAATCTTCTAACAGATGCTTGTTTACAACGATAAACTCTCCAGACAATACACGTCTTGTATAGATGTTAGATGTGTAAGGCTCAAAACACTCATTATTACCCAAAATCTGAGAAGTACTTGCTGTTGGCATTGGTGCTACCAATAAAGAGTTACGTACGCCATGCTTTAATACTTGCTTGCGCAATTTTGCCCAATCCCAACGACCACTTAATTCTTCATCTTTAATATTCCATAGATTGTGCTGAAAATCACCTGTGCTAATTGGAGAACCTTCATAGGTTTGGTAAGCTCCGTCTACTTTAGCTTCTTCCATGGATGCAGTAACAGCTGCATAATACAAGGTTTCAAAAATATCTTGATTCAATGTTTTAGCCTCATCACTAGTAAAAGGCATTCGTAATTTTATAAAGGTATCTGCTAAACCTTGTACCCCTAAACCTATTGGCCTGTGACGGAAATTAGAATTCTCAGCCTCTGGAACTGGATAGTAATTTCTATCAATTACGCGATTTAAGTTTTTGGTAACACGTTTGGTAATTTTATACAACTCTTTATGATCAAACTCACCATTCTTTACAAACATTGGCAAAGCAATAGAAGCTAAATTACAAACGGCAACTTCATCTGGTGCTGTATATTCTAATATTTCAGTACAAAGGTTAGATGACTTTATAGTCCCTAAGTTCTTTTGATTGGACTTACGGTTTGCTGCATCTTTATAGAGCATATAAGGTGTTCCTGTCTCTATTTGTGACTCTAAGATTTTCTCCCAAAGCTCTCTTGCCTTAATCGTTTTACGGCCTTTTCCTTCAGTTTCATACTTCGTATACAACGCTTCAAATTCTTCACTGTGCGTATCTGCTAAACCTGGACATTCGTTAGGACACATTAAAGTCCATTCCCCATCTTCCTGAACACGTTTCATAAATAAATCTGAAATCCACATCGCATAGAATAAATCGCGAGCGCGCATTTCTTCTTTACCGTGGTTTTTCTTTAAATCCAAGAAATCGAAAATATCGGCATGCCATGTTTCTAAATAAATGGCAAAACTACCTTTGCGCTTTCCACCACCCTGATCTACATAACGCGCTGTATCATTAAATACACGGAGCATCGGCACAATTCCGTTTGAGGTGCCGTTTGTACCAGCGATATAACTCCCTGTAGCTCTAATATTGTGTATAGACAATCCTATACCTCCAGCAGATTGAGAAATCTTGGCTGTTTGTTTTAGTGTATCGTAAATTCCATCGATGCTATCGTCTTTCATGGTTAACAAGAAACAAGATGACATTTGTGGTTTTGGTGTCCCAGAATTAAATAACGTTGGTGTAGCATGAGTAAAATATTTCTTAGACATTAACTCATAGGTTTCTAGCACCGCATCTAAATCGTCTAAATGAATACCAACAGATACACGCATTAACATATGTTGTGGACGCTCAGCAATTTTGCCATTTAATTTTAATAAGTAGGAACGCTCTAGAGTTTTAAACCCAAAATAGTCGTAACCAAAATCACGATTATAAATAATGGCAGAATCTAATTTGTCTTTATTCTCTGAAATGATTTTATAAACCTCATCCGATAATAAAGGTGCTTTTTTTTCAGTTCTTGGATTAACGTATGTATATAAATCTTCCATGACCTCGCTGAAAGATTTCTTGGTGTTTTTATGTAAGTTAGAAACCGAAATTCGTGCTGCTAATTTTGCATAATCTGGGTGGCTAGTAGTCATCGTTGCGGCAATTTCTGCAGCAAGATTATCTAATTCGCTTGTTGTTACGCCATCGTACAAGCCTTCTATGACTCGCATGGCAACCTTTACCGGATCAACTAATTCGTTTAATCCGTAACACAATTTTCTCACTCTAGCAGTGATTTTGTCGAACATCATTGGTTCTTTTCGGCCGTCTCTTTTAATTACATACATACGTTATTTAATTTATTTACCTACTGAATACACCAATTCAGCATGGCGTTAGTTAGTTAGAGCAGACACCTCTCCCGTTGCAGGACAAGCACCTACTTTGATTAGATTAATTAATTGTTTTTGAATCTGCCACAATATTAGGTTTGGGACAGAAAGGGCATTGGGTTTTTTTAGCCTTATTAAGACTAAACCCAATTAAAAGTCAGCGTCGAAAGTAAATTTATCTTTCTCCTCTTCCTTATTTAGCACTCCGGCTTTTTGATATTCTGAAACGCGCTTCTCAAAGAAATTGGTTTTTCCTTGAAGCGATATCATATCCATAAAATCAAATGGATTTGATGAGTTGTACTCTTTTTCACATCCCAGCTCTCCTAAAAGTCTATCTGTAACAAACTCTAAGTATTGGGTCATTAATTTAGAATTCATACCTATTAAGCTTGCTGGCAATGATTCTGTGATAAATTCTCTTTCAATGTTAAGCGCATCAATGATGATTTCTCTTATACGCTCTTTAGGCACTTTATTTACCAAATGGTTATTATGCAAGTGAACAGCAAAATCACAGTGTACACCCTCATCTCTAGATATTAATTCATTTGAAAATGTTAATCCCGGCATTAATCCTCTTTTCTTTAACCAGAAAATTGAACAAAATGCACCAGAAAAGAAAATCCCTTCTACAGCTGCAAATGCAATTAAACGCTCGGCAAAACTTGGCGATTCAATCCACTTTAAAGCCCAATCTGCTTTTTTCTTTATGGCTGGGAAATTTTCAATAGCATTGAACAAAGTATCTTTTTCAACTTCGTCCTTGACATAAGTGTCAATAAGAAGCGAGTAGGTTTCACTATGAATATTCTCCATCATTATTTGGAAACCATAGAAAAATTTAGCTTCGCTATACTGTACTTCATTTACAAAGTTCTCTGCTAAATTTTCGTTAACAATACCATCACTTGCAGCAAAAAAGGCTAAAATGTGTTTAATAAAGTATCGTTCGTCGTCATTTAATTTGGTAGCCCAATCGGTTAAATCTTGATGCAGATCGATTTCTTCGGCCGTCCAAAAACTGGCCTCTGATTTCTTATACCACTCCCATAAATCATGGTGTTGAATTGGAAAAATTACAAAACGATCTTTGTTTTCTGCTAAAATTGGCTCTACTGCTTGCGACATGTTTCTTTTACTTTTTTTGTGACTATTAAACGAATTATTTTGGAGCGATTTGGGACGGACAAAGATTTAAAAATGTAAAGGATAATGAAAGGTTATTTTATAAACATTGTCAACAAGTTTTTAACAAGTGAAAAAAAATACCTGTATTAAAATGGTTTTTTCAAAAAAGCCCTTAATTAACTGATTTTCAATGTAATACTATTATATTTCTTGAAGGTAAATTGTAAGAATTAACCTAATAAATAAGCCATAAAGTACCGTGTTTAAAGGGAGTTTGTTTTGCTAAATTTTAGTCTTGTTTTTAATTTGAAGCACCTTGTTTATTTTAACCCTAAAGACTAATGGTATTCTGCTATCTCTTTAGCTTTTCTTCTGCAACTTTTTCTAATTCGCTATACCAATCCTGCCCAAATTTTCTAATGAGCGCTTGTTTAACAAATTTATAAATAGGGACTTCAAGTTCTTTACCCAAACTACAAGCGTCATTACATATATGCCATCTATCGTAATTAACTGCAGAGAATTCTGAATAATCTTTAATCCTAACTGGGTATAAATGGCAACTCACGGGTTTTTTCCAATCAATAGCGCCTTGGTTGTAAGCTTCTTCTATGCCACACAATGCTTTGTTGTGTTCATCAAAAATAACATAAGCACAATCTGCTCCATTAATTAGAGGGGTTTCATTCTCACCAAAGGCTGTTGTAATGGATGTGCCTTGATCTTCAATAGCATCAATACCTTCTTTGCGAAGAAATGGTTTAACTTTTGGATATATGTCTTCTAGTATCTCGACCTCCTCCTTATCCAAGGGCGCACCGGCATCACCCTCAACACAGCAAGCGCCTTTACATGCAGAAAGATTGCAAACAAAATCGTTTTCTATTATGTCTTCTGAGACTAGTGTTTTACCTAACTGAAACATAGGACAAAAATAGCTAAACTTTACAGTTTATTAATATTGAAAATCAGTAAAGAAATCGCACCTTTGCCGCGAATTTTAAAAAGCATGATAATGCAACTGAATTTTAAAGAAATATTTACTGCATTTATGGTCCTTTTTGCCGTCATAGATATTATAGGCAATATCCCTATAATCATTGATTTAAGGAAAAAAGTGGGACACATTCAGAGTGAAAAAGCTTCACTCATTGCGGGTGTTATAATGATATTATTTCTCTTTTTAGGTAAAAGTATTTTAAGTCTTATCGGTGTTGATGTCAACTCTTTTGCTGTTGCAGGTGCTTTTGTTATCTTTTTCATTGCGCTTGAAATGGTTTTAGGTATAACCCTTTACAAAGATGATGACCACAACGCCCTAACGGCCTCTGTTTTTCCTCTAGCCTTTCCCTTAATTGCAGGGCCAGGCAGTTTAACAACACTGCTCTCCCTACGAGCTGAATTTGCAATTGAAAATATTATTGTTGCCGTTATTGCCAACGTAATAGTTATTTATATAGTTCTTAAAACTTCCGCTAAAATAGAACGTGTTATTGGTGGGAATGGTATTAAAATCATTAGAAAAGTATTTGGGGTTATTTTATTGGCCATTGCAGTTAAATTATTCGCACACAATATAAAAGCACTTTTGGTTTAACAACGACTATTTCCTAGTACCAATTTCAAGCTTTATCTTTGCACAAACGAACTGTAGATTTATGAAGATTGCAACACTTATTCTAACACTATTGGCCCTTGGGCTTATTATTTTCAATGCCACCAAGCTTAACTTCAACGCGCTTTTAGAGGGCGAAAGTTATACGGCGGTTTTAACTATAATTGCAGGATTTTGTGCCATTATTTTATTACAGATTTTAAGACTATCAAAAAAGATAGAGACTCTTCAAAATAAGCGCAAATGAATTTTGATGCCTTAATCATCGGTGGTGGAGCGGCAGGTATGTCTTGTGCCTTAATTCTGGGGTCAGCTCAGCATAAAGAATATGCTAAAGGCAAATCCATTGGCATTATTATGCATCAAAAATCCTCGCACCTTCAAAATGCACTTTTTAATAATGTTCTTGGACTTTCGCCTAGCACATTAGGAAAGGATATTTTAGATAATGGAAAACAACAGTTACAAGATTTATATCCTCATGTTATCCAAATTGAAAAGGAGAAAGTGAAATCCATAGAACCTTATTCTAATGGGTTTATAGTTGAAACCAATAAAAATAAGTACAGCACGGAAACGGCGGTGATAGCTGTAGGCTATACAAATCTAATGACCATTAAAGGTCTTGAGCCCTATATTGAACCGCACCCTAAAGCCGCTTTAGAAAAAAATCGTATTTGGCTTAATAATACAGATCATAAGATAGTAGATAATTTGTACGTTGCAGGGACTTTGGCTGGTTGGCGCAGTCAATTTTCAATAGCCGCTGGAAGTGGAGCTCAAGTCGCAACAGATATTTTAACACTTTGGAATAACGGCAAGCATACCAAAGTACACGATAAGATTACTGTTTAAAATTAGGATATTCAGTACTCAATAAAATAACTTCTTGCACCATCATATCATCCTTATTCAGGATTTCTTCAAAAGCATTATCGTCAAATAATTGATTTCCTAAAGTAGCTTTTATAAGTCTGCGCAATTGGCTGTAGTAAGCTGCGAAACTAAAATCAGTACCCTCCTTATCATTGACATAGTCTTGAAATTGAATAACCATATCATCACTTACTTCGTAGTTATTGATAAAATCATATTTTGAATATTCTCCAAATTGGGTTCTATCTTTGTCTAAAGTTTCAAAGATAAAACGGCCAAAATGCCCTCTTCTTCTAAGGAAGTTAACAGTTTCATTATCGAAAGCACGGTCAACAGGAACAAAAACATCTGGAATAATACCTCCACCACCATACACTACCTTTCCTTTTGGCGTGGTAAATTTTAAGGAGTCATCTACCTTGATATTATTCTCATCGGCCAACTCTCCATTACGCAGCCTTTTAAAATAATCATTGTAGTAAGACCTACTATCTCCATTTGAATAGGGTCTCTGTATTGAGCGTCCTGTTGGTGTAAAATATCTAGAAACCGTGAGGCGAACCGCGCTACCATCACCTAAAGCCATCTCTCTTTGAACTAATCCTTTACCATAAGATCTCCGTCCTATAATGATGCCTTTGTCGTTATCTTGAAGAGCTCCGGCAATGACCTCGCTCGCTGAAGCAGAATTTTCGTTCATTAAAATAAAGAGTTCGCCTTGTTCAAAATCTCCTCTTTTGGTAGCATAGGTGTATTCTTCCCTGCCTTTTTTATCTCGTGTAAATAAAATGAGTTTTCCCTTTTCCAGGAACTCGTCTGCAATTTGTTCTGCTATTCCTAAAAAGCCTCCAGGATTATCTCTTAAATCTAAAGCCAGTTTTTTGGCGCCTTGAGCTTTTAAATCTTCTAAGGCCGCCTTAAACTCTTTGAAAGAAGACTCCGCAAATCGATTCATTTTTATAAAACCGAGTTCATCTGTTAACATATAAGACGCTACAACACTTTTTATGGGAATATCTTCTCTGCGGACTTCTACATCGAACATTCGATTTTCTGCCTTTCTGTAAACCGTAAGATTTACTTTGGTATTCTTGTCGCCTTTTAGTTTTTTGGTTATTAAATCATTTGTAATTGTTCTGCCAAACAAGGTGTCGCCATCTGCTAATAGAATACGGTCTCCTCTCATAATTCCTGCCCGCTCACTTGGTCCACCATCAGTTGGTTTAATTACTGCAATAGTATCATTATAAGGGTAAAAATTAATCCCGATTCCCACGAAATCACCTTTCATATTCTCGGTGACACGTTTCAGGTCTTCTTTTGGAATATATGTTGAATGTGGGTCAAGATTATCTAAAATACCATTAACTGTGACGTCAACTATACTATCCGTATTTACCTCATCAACATACTCATAATCAATATAATCAATTAATCGGTTCAGCTTATCTTTTTTACTGTTAGTAGTAAATAACCGATCTGAAGTGTCTGTAAAATTTAATTTACCACCAATAAAAACACCCACCGCGATGGCAATGCCTGTAATAAGTGGTATGTATTTATTTTTAGTAGCCATTAAGCGTTTAAATCTGTTATATGGTCTAACGTAATGCCTGCACGTTTTAAAAACTGTAATCCAGAGTCGTCCTTGTAAGCTTGTTGATATACCACACGGATTATTCCTGCCTGATGAATCAACTTACTACATTCTTTACATGGAGACAATGTAATATATAAAGTTGCGCCTTTGCAAGATTGTGTTGAAGATGCTACTTTTAAAATAGCATTAGCTTCGGCATGTAGCACATACCATTTGGTATAACCTTCTTCGTCTTCACAATAATTTTCAAAACCTGTAGGTGTGCCATTATAACCATCAGAAATAATCATTCGGTCTTTAACAATTAGAGCGCCCACTTGTTTGCGATTGCAATGGGATAATTTCCCCCATTCTTCTGCAATTCTTAAGTAAGCCTTGTCATAACGTAATTGTTTCTTTGCTGACATTACAATTTTTTGTTTGCACAAACGTACAACCTTTTAACGAAGATAAAAGGATAGTATTTTATAGCCAATTGGCACAGAGTTAAAGTTTTACCAAACTTTAGTCTTAGTTTAACAAATCGCTACCAACTATCATAGGAATTACCAACCCTACTACCACAGAAGACAACACCATTACCCAATCTCGGCGAGAAAATCTGAATAAGGTTTGAAATAAAAATCCAAAGAACAGCACTACAAATACTACAATAATTTGAGCCAACTCAATCCCTAAGGCGAATTCTATTAGAAGTTCTAGTTTATTCTCGGACTGGCCAGAAAACATTTTGAACTCGCGCGCAAAACCTAAGCCATGTATTAATCCAAAGAAAAGCGTGGCAAAAAATAGAAGTCCAATAGATTTGCCTTTATCTTTTTTACCAGCAGTAAAAACATTATATATAGCTGCAATAAGAATTGTTACTGGAATTAAAAATTCTACCAAAGCGCCATTTACGCTAACAATACCGTAAGCGGCTAGGACAAGTGATAAAGTGTGACCTAAGGTAAACATGGAAACTAAGAGTAAAATACGTTTCCAATCTTTAAACACGTAGGGCACTGCTAAGACCATTAAAAACAATACATGATCGTATCCATTTGGGTCTAAAACATGGTTCATACCATATTGTACATTGAACCAAAAATTTTCAAGCATAATTTACGATATTTGGGAAGGGCAAAGGTACAATTATTATTCATAAAAAATGCCTCCATTATTGGAGGCATGTCTGGGTACTCAAGGTGGGATTAACTTCTATTCAGTCGTTGTTCCCACAAAGCGTCGCTTTGAAAATCAAAAAACTACAAAAACAAAAAAGCAAGCTTTATGTTTTCGCTTGCTTTTTGATTTATTCGTACTCAAGGTGGGAATCGAACCCACACTCCCGAAGGAACTGGATTTTGAATCCAGCGCGTCTACCAATTCCGCCACTTGAGCAAAATTATGGAGCGTAAAAATATAAAATATTTCAAGTGAACCAATTAAAAATACTCTCTTTTATCTTTTAGCGTGCAAATTATTTTTCTAATTTTGGATGCTAATTATATTTAACACTAACACAACTAATTTCTGTCAAAAATGCCACACGAACCAGCTGAAGCCAAGATTTTTACATGCTCGCAAAGTCAATATCTTGCAGAAGAAATTGCAGCCGCATATGGTGTTAAATTAGGTAATGTTATTACCTCAACCTACAGTGATGGTGAGTTTCAACCATCTTATGAAGAATCTATCCGTGGTACACGCATTTTTATTATTGGCTCTACACATCCTGGTCCAAAGAATTTAATGGAAATGCTGTTAATGATTGATGCTGCTAAACGAGCCTCGGCTAGGCATATCACAGCTGTTATGCCCTACTTCGGATGGGCAAGACAAGACAGAAAGGATAAGCCTAGAGTTCCAATTGCAGCTAAACTTGTAGCAAAAATGTTAGAAGCTGCAGGTGCCACGCGAATTATAACAATGGACTTACATGCCGATCAAATTCAAGGTTTCTTTGAAAAACCTGTTGATCACTTATTCGCGTCAACCGTGTTTTTACCTTATCTGAAAAGTTTAAATCTCGATAATCTAACTATTGCATCACCAGATATGGGAGGTTCTAAAAGAGCTTACACCTATTCAAAAGCACTACAAAGCGACGTTGTTATCTGTTACAAGCAAAGAGCCAAGGCCAATGTAATTTCGCATATGGAATTAATCGGTGACGTCACCGGTAAAAACGTGGTTTTAGTTGATGATATGGTGGATACTGCTGGTACATTAACAAAAGCTGCTGACCTTATGATGGAACGTGGTGCTAAAAGTGTCCGTGCTATATGTACTCACCCTATACTCTCGGGTGATGCCTATGAAAAATTAGAAAAATCTGCACTTGAAGAACTTATTGTTACCAACTCAATTCCTTTGACAAAGGATAGTAAAAAATTAAGAGTAATAAGCTGTGCTAATTTATTTGCAGAAGTGATGTATAATGTGCACCACAACAAATCTATTAGTAATAAGTTTGTCATCTAACAGGTACTTTTCGCTCATATTCCCCTAAAAATCAAAGAAATATTACTTTGATTGAAAAACTCAACCTGTTTCTGTAGGTATTCCATTTTAAATTTATAAATTTGCAGCCCTCAAAATGAGGATTTTATAAATTTAAAACAACAATTTCAAAATGAAATCAATTACAATCAATGGATCTCAAAGAGAAAGCGTGGGCAAGAAATCAACAAAAGCCTTACGTAATGCTGGTCAGGTTCCTTGCGTATTATACGGAGGAGATAAGCCACTTCATTTCTCTGCACCAGAATTGGCATTTTCAAAACTCGTATACACTCCAAACGCGCATACGGTTGTGATTGCCTTAGATAATGACGTGTCTTATAACGCTGTTATGCAGGACATTCAATTTCACCCTGTGACAGACAGAATTTTACATGTGGATTTCTACCAAATTTTCGAAGACAAAGAAATCACCATGGAAATTCCTGTAAAAACCGTAGGAACCTCCAAAGGCGTGCTAAACGGTGGTAACTTAAGAAGACCTTACCGTAAACTTAAAGTAAAAGCAGTTCCATCTAAATTACCAGATTTTATAGAGATTGATATTACGCCTCTTAAAATTGGAAGTAAGCTTTACATCACAGAGTTAAAAAACGATGACTATAAGCTTTTACACCCAGACAATACTGTTGTATGTCAAGTAAGACGTAGTAGACTGGCAATAGTTGATGAGGTAGAAGAGGATGAAGAAGGGGAAGAAACTGCCGAAGGAGCAGAAGCAACTGCTGCAACTCCAGAAGCGGAATCTAGCCAAGAATAAATTCATTTTTTTTGAATAAAATAAAAGCATTCTGTTTAAGGATGCTTTTTTATTTTTACAGTAAACCTAATAGATGTTTACTTTTTTAAAATCATGGTTTTCTAAAAACATAGAAACCAATCCATCTGAATATCCAGATATGAAAAAGTTCTTAATTGTTGGACTAGGAAATATTGGTGAAAAATATGTAAATACGCGCCATAATATCGGTTTTAAAGTTCTAGACCATTTTATTGAAGATGATGAGGTAAAATTTGAGAGCGTAAAGCTTGGTGATATGGCCAAAGTTAAAGTTAAGGGCCGAAGCATCACTCTGTTAAAGCCAAGTACCTATATGAATCTTAGTGGAAAAGCCGTAAAGTATTGGCTTACTAAAGATAAAATTCCTTTAGAGAACCTCTTAATTGTAACGGATGACCTTAATCTGCCCTTCGGCACACTCAGACTCAAAACTAAAGGCAGTGATGGCGGTCACAATGGCCTTAAAGACATCCAAGAAAAATTACAAACCACCAAATACAACCGGCTTAGATTTGGGATTAGCGATAGTTTTAGCAAAGGGAGACAGGTTGATTATGTTTTAAGCGAATGGACTGATGAAGAATCTTCAAAGTTACCCGAACGGTTAAAACGAACAAAAGAAACTATTAAATCGTTCGTACTTTCAGGTGTTTCGGACACCATGAACTCATATAATGGAACATAAAAAAAGAGGTGAAAAATTCACCTCTTTTTTTCTCATTTTTAAAATTAGTCTACAATTATCTTTTTAACCGCTTGGTTTGTTCCATCTTTAACCTTAACCAAATACATACCAGAAGCGACATTCTGCAATATTACCTCATGCTCAAGACTAGAAGTGACGTCCATGCGCTGCTCATAGATTCGTCTGCCATTAATATCATACACTTCAATACTCAAATCATTAGATATAGGTGTATTTAATTGCACTGTGAATGTTCCAGTGTTTGGATTCGGGTAAATAGTAAATCCATTCTCTAAAACAGATTCTACAACTGAAAGTGTCCCTAATACACATAGCTCCAAAGTGAAATCATCAATTGAGCCACCGTCTTGACCTGCGTCATCCGTTACACTTAAGGTCCAGGTACCTGCAGAAGACTCTCCATATAAAACTGACAAATCACCTTCGGGAACAAAAGACCCTGTAAATGGTGCAGCACCAGAAATTATAGGATTAGAAGCTTCTTGGTCGAAAATAGTATCAATATAATCATCAGCACTTCCACCATTATCAGTACTTAACTCTACTACAGTACCTGCCGGACTTGTTAGAAAAATATCCAGATCGGCTGTATATGTATGTGGAATAGTAATCCCAACGTTGACATCTGTAATTTCAAAATTAAATCCAACATCAATAGTTGATGTGTAAGTTACCCCTCCTGTAGTAGTAATGGTAATCGGTGTATCAGTCGCCGTTAGCGTGTCACATTCTATGTCGCAAGCATCTCCAATGCCATTTCCATTTGAGTCCGCTTGGTCGGCGTTTGGAGTATTGGGACAATTATCGTCACCATTAAGTATGCCGTCCCCATCGATATCGTCATCACATACATCTCCAATATTATCGTTATCTAAATCGGATTGATCTACATTAGCAATGGACGGACAGTTATCCGTACTATCTGGTATTCCGTCGCCGTCTGTATCTGTTTGAGGTTCTCCACAAATCTCTATTGACCAGTTATCAATAGTACCATCAAAAATAAAAATGGTGTCCTCTGCATTTAGAGTCCAAATTCCGCCAGAAATTGTTCCATTTAACTGAGTGAGATCTCCCTCAGGCAAAAAGACCCCTGTAAATGGCGCTGAACCATTGCCAATTGGAGTAGTGGCATCATTATCAAATACCGTATTGGTGTAATTATCACCGTCACCACCATTGCCTTGAGATAGAATTATTTCTGTTCCATCAGGTGCAATTAACTTTAAATCAACATCTTCTACCCATGAATGTGTAATATTAACAGTGACAATTACATCTGTAATAAGTACCGGGTTAGTTACATTAATAACCGCGTTGACCCCTCCTGGTGTATTATCAGGAATTGTCACTGGCGGACCAGAATACGTAAATGTATTACACAAAATATTTGCGGTGGTAAAGCTTGCAATAGCATACGGTCCAGAACCACAATCATTTACAGCCCTTACGCGCCAGTAATACTGTGTCACAACATTTAAATTAGAAACTGAATAACTCGGGTCATTTACTGCAGCACTATCTATAATATTTGAAAATGCCATATCCGTAGCAATATCAATTTCATAAGCAGTTGCGTTTGTATCAGCATTCCATGAAAAATTGACCAAGGCCGGGTCAACACTTGTGGCTCCATCTGCCGGAGCCAGAGAGGTCAATACATTTAAATTGGTGTCAAACACATTAAATTCTACAGGCGTGCTTTGTGTAATTGGCCCTGAAGTACCAACTAAACTAATAGGATAGTTTCCTACACTTAGACCTCCAATTCCTGAGATAGTAACTGTTACATTTGTACCGTCTGCAGTTGCGGAAACCGGATTAAATACCGCAGAAGTTCCAGCCGGAAGTCCCGTTACACTAAAAGTTGTAGGGTCTACAAACCCTAAAAATGTATTATAAGTAACGTTAAATACAACATCATCTGGCGAACATACGTCTATATCACTTTGAGCCACAGATAATACAAACTCAGTTTCTTGAATTGAGAAATTAGTACTATTTATAGCATAGAAAATATTATTGTTCCCTTCTACTTTAACACGTGCGGTTGTTACATCTCCTGATCCAGTTACAGGAACTGTAATATTTGCAGAACCATCATTAGGAACATTAGTTGCTAACGTAAACGGATAGGTAAATCCTCCATCTATTGAAAGTAAAATATTAACAGTGGGGGTGTTCACGGCACCACCGTTAGTACCTGCAACATCCCAAGTTACAGTTTGATTAGATCCAGCATCCCAAGTTTCATTTGTTGTCTGAGAAGTCACGGCGAATGGTCCTGACGACCCATCTACCGTTACTGTCATGGTATCATAGCTACTTTGAGGTGTTTGACCAGTACCATTGGCTTCACTTCTGTCCCTGACTATTAAAGCAAAATTTAGAGACCTACTTACATTAGATACTGTTTCCCAACTAGAATTATCTACAGTCTCTACAGGATTGGTTTCGGTGAGTTGTCCACTAATTACACGTTCTACAAATGGCATAAAACGATCTGGAGAGGTGCTCGGTGGCCTTGAACGCCAGACGGCTCCAGTAGTTTTATTGGGTCCAAAATTTCCCGTAGTAGTCACACCATTATCTATTTGCTCCCAGTTATAGGTTAACACGTCTCCACCATCCGGATCTGTTGCTGCTCCCTTTAAAACAAATGCAGTTCCTGCAGGAATTGTATAATCCAATCCTGCATCAGCAACTGGTGGATTATTTGCAATAGGCGTACCCACCCAACAGGTTCTATTCTGAAGATTGTTGAGGATTTGTAAAATACTGTAATAGTGAAAATAAGGATCTGAATGATCCTGCACGTCATCTGGTCCCGTAATACCTGCATAACCCATAATGGTAGTTCCGCTGCCAGGTTCTGCATTTACGCCTGTTCCTTCACTAGAGAAAGACCATGTATGGTTTGCACCCATTTGATGACCAATTTCATGAGGTACATAATCAATATCAAAAAAATCAGACATGTAAGGTCCTCCGTCATTATCTAAAAAAGAATGGGATGAAAAACCACTACCTTTTTGGCCATTAACACAAACACAACCAATACATCCAGCGTTTCCATTGTTGCCTCCGAAATTAAACAAATGACCTATATCGTAATTTGCTTCTCCAATATTGTTTGTTAAAGTGGTTTGCAACTGAGAATTGAAACTACCTGTATATGGGTCCGATGCTGCATTGGGATAGATTATACTTGTACCGCTAACCAAGGTAAAGCTAACGGCCATATCAACTTCAAAAACTTCATTATTTCTGTTTAAAGTAGAGACTACTTGCGCTAAGGCATCTTGCTGCGCATTTCCGTTTGCATTGTTTCCATCATCCCAAAAATTGGTGTACTCTCCTGTCGTAGAAATAGCAATTCTAAAAGTACGCAGCGTTTGGTCATTTGCATCCCTATTGACAAAGGCCGATCCGTCCATTGGAATAAATTCAGCCTCTGTTAAACATTCAAAGTCTTTAGTACTAGTTAGTCTTGCGTCTCTTGTATATAAAACATAATTTGCAGTATCTCCCTTGGAAACAGGCACAATGAATTCCATAGGTCTATCTGGATATGTTACCATGGCCTGTAGACCTTGAGGTGTAACACTAAATCGAGCTCTAATCCCTGGGTTTTTAGAACTAAATCCTATATAAGTTCTAATTTCAGGGAACTCCAAGGATAATTCTTCGGATAAAACCGGAGCTTCAAAAACTATGAAATCTAAGGTTTCTCCATTTAAGTTTGGAAGCAAGACTCGAGACTGAGAACTTACATTAGAACTGCGATGTGGTGCATTAACCAAATTAGCTTTTAGTTGATTTAAATCTAACTGGTACGTCTGATAAAACTTCTCATTTAAAGAAGAAATATTTAAACCAAGATTGTCATTTGCATTGTCTATTTCTTGCCAATACCCACGTTGAGCAGATAGCGAAAATAGCGTTAAAACCATTGAAATTGACAAAACAAAACGTAGCTTTGTTTTCATAAGTGTGGGGATTAAGATTAAATTTTTACAAATTTAAAATATTTTTTAACCCCTCAATTTTTTATGATATTTTTTATCATAATCTGTTAAATCAAAGGCATTGGCTGACAAACCCTTAAAAGTTACCACCATAGGCACCTTCGATGGTGTACATATCGGACATCAAAAAATTTTACAGCGCGTGCAGAAGTTGGCGGAGTCGCAAGACTACGAATCTGCGGTTCTTACCCTATTCCCTCATCCTAGAATGGTGCTCTTTGGAGATGAATCCATCAAACTTTTAAACACCATAGATGAACGTGTTGAAATTCTCAAATCTTTTGGTATAAAACATGTCATTGTAAAAGAGTTTACAAAACAATTTGCCAATCTAAGTGCAGATGATTACGTCAAAGATGTCTTAATTGATGAACTCAACAGCAAACGAGTAGTTATTGGTTATGACCATCACTTCGGGAAAGGTCGAAGCGCGAACATTACAGATTTAAAAGCATTTTCCAAATTATATGATTTTGAAGTTGAAGAAATCTCTGCTCAAGACATAGAAGATGTTACCGTAAGCTCTACAAAGATTAGGTCTGCATTAGAAGATGGCGAAGTTAATGTAGCAAATGCCTATCTCGGCTACAACTTTTTTATAACTGGTTCTGTTATAAAAGGTAATAAAATTGGAAGAACAATTGACTTTCCAACGGCAAATATTTATATAGAAGAACGCTATAAACTTATACCTAAAGATGGTGTTTACGTTGTAAGGTCTAAACATAATGGAACAGTTCTTTTTGGAATGATGAATATTGGTACAAATCCGACTGTAAATGGTGTTTCTAAATCAGTAGAGGTCCATTTTTTTGATTTTGACCAAGACATATATGGCGAAACCTTTAAGATTGAATTTCTAAAGCGCTTAAGAGATGAGCGTAAATTTGAAAACTTAGAGGCTCTTAAATTACAATTAAAAGAAGATATGAAAGCGGCTAATTTATATATCGAAGAGGGCCATGACTAAATTTCTTTTTAAACATATTGACAATTCCAGCTTAATTGTTTTTAGAATCTTTTTTGGCCTACTGTGTTTTTTAGAGTCTATTGGAGCTATTCTTACTGGTTGGGTAAAACGGGTAATGGTTGAACCAGAATTTACATTTTCTTTCATTGGGTTTGAATGGTTGCAACCACTTCCAGGCGAGTGGATGTATGCCTATTATTTAGTTATGGGTCTTTTTGGCCTTTTTGTAATGCTAGGCTATAAATATCGTTTTAGCATGCTGATGTTTGCCCTTATGTGGACGGGAACATATCTCATGCAAAAGTCCTCATACAATAATCATTACTACCTGTTATTTGTACTAAGCTTTGTCATGGTGTTTCTTCCAGCAAATCGCTACGCATCAATCGATGCACGACTAACTCCAAAACTCGTACGGCATTCCATGCCTAATTGGTGTAGGTGGCTATTTGTAGTTCAACTATTTATATTGTACACTTATGCTTCTCTCGCCAAAATATATCCAGATTGGCTAAATACTACTGTCGTTGAATTGTTAATGAAAGGAAAAGCCGAGCTTCCTATAATTGGTGAAGTGCTTCAGAACAAAGGTATGCACTATTTTATAGCCTATGGTGGAATCCTTTTCGATGGGTTAATAATACCACTACTTTTATATAAACCGACACGAAAAATTGCGTTTTTTGGCTCTATCTTTTTTCATATTTTCAATTCAGTGGTGTTTCATATTGGTATATTCCCCTTTCTGTCATTAGCGTTTTGCCTATTCTTTTTTGAGCCCAAAACCGTTAGAGATTTATTTTTAAAAAAGAAACCTTTTTATGACCAAGCGGCCATTTTGCCATCTAAAAACCACAAGCTTATTAGTATCATTCTTATAGTCTACATGCTAGTTCATATAACTTTGCCACTTCGGCATTACTTTTTTAAAGATGATGTGTTATGGACAGAAGAAGGACATCGCTTGGCATGGCGCATGATGTTGCGTACCAAAAGAGGCAGAGCAAATTTCAATGTCGTAGATAAAGCCACAAATAACAGTACTCGCATTAATATGAGCGATTATTTAACTCCAAAACAATATAATAGTGTTGCCGCCAAACCAGACTTTATATGGCAATTTGCTCAACACCTAAAACATGAATATGCTTTAAAAGGTGAAGATGTTAAAGTATTCGCAAGGGTATTTGTAAGCGTCAACGGAAAGCCTTCTAAACAACTCATAGATCCAAAGATTGACCTTGCCTCAGAAGAGTGGCATCACTTTAAACATCACAGTTGGATTTTACCTTCAAAATAGCTTAGTTTTTGTTTTTATCTGCTTAAAATCTTTTTACTTTTGTTTGGGCTTTGACGAATCTATCTAGCCATAAATCAAAATAATAGAGATGCTACAAGTTGCTTATTTAAGAAACCATAAAGATGAAGCCATAGCTTTATTGGCAAAACGCAATATCGACGCTAGTGAGATGGTAAATATGGCTATAGCTTTAGATGAAGACCGACGCGCCATCCAAACGGAACTAGATGCCATTAAATCTGAGGCTAACAAAATTTCTAAAGACATCGGAGGACTATATAAATCTGGTGAAATTGAAAAAGCTAATCAACTCAAAACACGATCAGCTAAACTTAAAGAATCTACCAAAATATTAGAGAATGACCTCAATACAAAAAAGCAAGATCTGGCAGAATTGCTCTATAAAATCCCAAACGTACCAAATACAATTGTTCCTGCGGGGAATACTGAAGATGATAATGAAGAAATATTTAGAAAGGGAGACGTCCCAAAATTATCTGAAACTGCGCTTCCTCATTGGGAACTTGCAAAAAAATACGACATTATTGATTTTGACTTAGGAAACAAAATTACAGGATCTGGATTTCCTGTATATAAGGGTCAAGGCGCCAAATTACAACGTGCCTTAATCACTTATTTCCTCGATAAAAATACAGCTGCTGGTTATACAGAATACCAACTCCCACATCTTGTGAATGAAGCCTCTGGATTTGGAACTGGTCAATTACCTGATAAGGAAGGGCAAATGTATCATGTCACTGCAGATAATCTTTATCTCATACCAACGGCTGAAGTCCCTGCAACCAATATGTTTAGGGATACCTTATTGAATGAACGTGACATGCCTATTAAAGTAACTGGTTATACGCCTTGCTTTAGACGAGAAGCTGGTAGTTACGGTGCCCATGTGAGAGGCCTTAATAGACTTCATCAATTTGATAAGGTAGAAATACTTAGAGTGGAACATCCTGAGAATTCCTATAAGGCGCTTGATGAAATGGTTGAACATGTTAAGGGAATTCTAGATGAATTAAAGCTTCCTTACCGTATTCTTAGATTATGTGGTGGTGATTTGGGTTTCACGTCAGCTCTTACGTATGATTTTGAGGTTTATTCTACGGCACAAAGGCGATGGCTAGAAATTTCTTCCGTTTCTAACTTCGAGACCTTTCAGGCCAATAGACTTAAACTTAGATTTAAAAATAATGAAGGTAAGAATGAATTTTGCCACACATTAAATGGAAGTTCCCTAGCCCTACCAAGAGTTCTTGCAGGTCTTTTAGAAAATTATCAAACCGATAACGGCATAAAAGTACCTGATGTACTAGTTCCGTACACAGGTTTTGACCGCATTTCTTAAAAAAGAATTTATTTTTTTAAGACAACTTTACACCCCAAAACAGTCCTATTTGTTAAAATTTGATGTTTTTTATCGAGTTTTTACGCATTTCTTCGTTTTTTTATTATATTCGACGAGTTAAACGTCCCAAAATAAACTTAACTGAAAATGAAAGACATTAAACGCATTGTGTTACTACTTGCACTTGTTGTTATGGTAAGCAAGGTTTTGTTTTAACTATCAGTTTAAAAATAGTAAGAAACCAAAACAGAATAACTGAATCATATTTGTAACGAATACTGATTAATAGCACATTTATTTTGTTGGTCAAAATGCCTAAACGTACGTTTAGGCATTTTTTATGATTACATTTATAATATCTCGATTTGGCATTTGTTATATTTACAAAAACAACTGCATGGAAGTACTTCGTCTACTTGCTCTAATCCTATTCTCTCTTAGCTTTGCCCATGGACAAAATAGTGAAGCCCTAGCCGATAGTTACTTTAAAAAAGGGGAGTTTGATAAAGCACTGATTATCTACCAAGGTCTTTTAAAAGAGAAACCTCATCTTACTAATTTTCTCTATAAAGTAGTTAAAACCTATCAACAAATAGAGGCCTATGATAAGGCTGAAGAACTATTGGTTGAGAAATTAACCAAATATAGAAGGCCTGAACTTTTAGTAGAATTAGGGTATAATTATCAGCTTATGGATAGTACAGCACGTGCACAAATATTGTACGATGAAGCTATTGGTTTTATAGATGTTAATCCAAATTATGTTTTCAGTATTGCCAGAAAGTTTGAAGATCACTCATTGCTCGATGAGGCTATAGCAGTGTACGATAAAGGTAAAACACTTACCCCAGATAAAAACTTCAGTATTCAATTGGCAAGAATCTATGGTGAAAAAGGAGATATAGAACAAATGTTTGCCAGTTATATCGATTATATCGCCTATCGTCCAAATTATTTAAATAATATAAAAAGGTCAATAAGTGACTTTATTAAAGAAGACCGAGATAATGATAACAATCGCTATCTCAGAAGATTGCTCTTAAAGAAGATTCAGGAAGAGCCCAACAGCTATTGGTATGAAATGCTGAGCTGGCTTTACATCCAAGAGAGGGCGTACCAAAAGTCATTTGTGCAAGAAAAAGCGCTTTACAAAAGAAACCCTGAAAGTTTAGAACGTATTATAGAATTGGCCCTCACTGCTCTCGATGATAATGCAGATGAAACTGCAAAAGCAATTTTTAATTTCATTTTAGAAACAACACAAGATACCTCAACGCTTTTAATAGCCCACCAGTATATATTACAAATTGAAACGGAAAATGCAGAGCCCAAAGACCTAGACCGCATCAAATCAGAATACAATCAGCTTTTTTACCGCTACGGTAAATCAGACATAACCCTATCATTGCAATTGGCCTATGGAGAATTTCTAGCATTTTATCTTAATCAAGAAGAAAAAGCAAACACCTTTTTAAAAGAAACACTCGACCAAAATATTTCAGACTATCAAAAGGCCAGAGTAAAGCTCTTATTAGGTGATATATTGGTTCTGCAGGAACGCTTTAACGAAGCCTTGATTTTTTATTCTCAAATTCAGGTTAATTTAAAGAATAGTACCATCTCACAAGAAGCTCGTTTTAAAGTAGCCAAAACGAGTTATTACAAGGGTGATTTTGATTGGGCAGAATCTCAACTAAAAATTCTAAAGTCATCAACCTCTCAGCTAATAGCTAATGATGCACTAGATTTAAAACTACTGATATCGGATAATAAATATGAAGACAGTACACAAACAGCTCTCAAATATTATGCAAGAGCTGATTTGCTGGCATTTCAAAATAAAACAGAACAAGCTATTAGCTTATTAGATAAGATTTTAGAGGAACACAAAGGAGAAAGTATAACCGACCAAGCCCTATACAGACAAGCTAAACTCTATGAAAAGCTCAAAATATACCCTAAGGCTGAAGCCAATTATTTAGAAATCATTAAAGATTACAGCGAGGATATCCTTGCGGATGATGCCATCTATCATCTTGCTGAGTTGTATAACACACAATTCTCAAAACCAGAAGATGCCAAAACCTTATATGAGCGGATTATTTTTGAATTTGAAGATAGTATTTACTTCATTGAAGCAAGAAAAAAATTTAGGCAACTCAGAGGTGATGCCATAAACTAAATTGATAGCCAAAATGCATCAAAACCCTCAAATAATATATAATGTTACTGTAAATATTGATGAGTCAATCCACCAAGAGTGGCTGTCTTGGATTAAGGCACATATTCCTCGAGTTCTTGCTACTGGAAAATTTTCAGAAGCAAAACTCACTAAAGTTCTTGTTAAGGAGAAGTTAGGAGGGGTGACATATTCTATACAATATAGAGCTCATAACAGAGCTGCATTAGAGGCCTATTACAAAGAAGACGCAGGACGTTTAAGACAAGAAGGTTTGCAGCAATTTGCAGATAAAATGCTTGCATTTAGGACTGAGCTGGAAGTTGTTGACGATTATATCGTAAATTTTTAATCAATAAAGAAATTAATATTGTCCGTTAAGCCAAAAAAACATCTAGGTCAGCACTTTCTTAAAGATGAGAATATTGCAAAAAAAATTGCAGATACTTTAAGTCTTCAAGATTATCAAGATGTATTAGAAATAGGACCAGGAATGGGTGTGCTCACAAAGTACCTATTAGAAAAACACATAAATGTCCATGTAATAGAACTCGATTCAGAATCTGTAGAATACCTGAAAGGTCATTTTCTCAATTTGGCTAACAGAATCTACGAAGCAGATTTTTTAAAGTGTGATCTTAAGTCTCTTTTTAATGACCTCCCATTCGCCATAATAGGTAATTTCCCGTATAATATTTCATCTCAAATCGTCTTTAAAACACTCGAGATTAGAGAGAGTGTCCCAGAATTTTCAGGAATGTTTCAAAAAGAAGTGGCGCAAAGAATCTGTGCAAAAGAAGGGTCTAAAACTTACGGTATATTATCTGTTTTAACGCAAGCATATTATAGGGCAGAATACCTTTTTACTGTCCCTCCATCTGTTTTTAACCCTCCGCCAAAAGTGGATTCTGGAGTTTTAAAGTTAACTCGAAAAGACAACTACAAATTGCCCTGCGATGAAAAACTGTTTTTTAAGGTTGTAAAAACCGGTTTTCAACAGCGACGAAAAACACTTCGCAATAGTTTAAAAACTTTCAATCTTTCCGATAATTTAAAAGCAAATACTATCTTTGGGCAACGTCCAGAACAGTTAAGTGTTACCCAATTTATTGAACTTACTTCATTAATTGAAAAAGATACCAACCAATAGTTCTCACAGGACTTAACGTTGTGATAGTAACTTTGCATTAAATATCGTAGTGGAAGAGATTCAAGATAGCATACAATTTCAACTCACAAATGAGCTTATAGAAAAAGTTGAGCTTTTTGTCAATGAACAAAACGACAAGGAGCTTAAAAAACTTTTAAATGAGTTTCACTATGCTGATATCGCTGAGATTCTCGATGAGCTAGATTTAGATGACGCAGTTTATCTAATAAAACTATTGGATTCTGAAACCACATCAGATATACTTACCGAACTCGACGAAGATACAAGGGAAAAGGTATTACAAAATCTTTCTGCAAAAGAAATCGCAGAAGAAGTTGAAGAACTTGATACTGATGATGCGGTTGATATTATTGCAGAGCTTCCTCAAGACCGTCAACAAGCGGTTATTAATCAAATTGAAGACCAGGAACATCGAGACGAAATTCAGGAACTGCTGGCCTATGACGAAGATTCCGCTGGTGGACTCATGGCAAAAGAACTCGTTAAGGTATACGAAACTTGGACAGTTGCTGGTTGTCTTCGGAGGATTCGAGGTCAAGCCAAAGATGTAACAAGAGTGCATTCTATATATGTAGTTAACAAACAAGAACAACTCATTGGACGTTTGTCCTTAAAAGATTTAATCGTTGCAAAAAGCGAACAAAAAATCGCAGAGATTAAAAAAGACAATGTCGATTGGGTTCATGTAAATGACGATGTTGAAGATGTTGCCAGAGTTATGGCCAAATACGACTTGGAAGCCATTCCTGTTGTAGATGATTCCCAAACCTTACTCGGGCGTATTACTATTGATGATATTGTAGATGTTCTAAAAGAAGAAGCCGATAAAGACTATCAATTAGCTGCTGGTATTACCCAAGATGTAGATTTAGACGATAGCATTTTAGAACTTACCAAAGCGCGTTTACCATGGTTATTTTTAGGACTTTTAGGAGGTATTGGTGCGTTTATTATTATGGAAGGTTTTCAAGAAGCCTTTAACAAGTATGCCGTCTTATTCTTTTTCACACCATTAATTGCGGCAATGGCCGGTAATGTCGGTGTACAGTCGAGCGCAATAATCGTGCAAGGTCTGGCCAATGATGATGTTAAGGGAAGCGTCAATGGGAGATTAATTAAGGAGATGCTGCTAGCGGCCTTAAACGGTGTTATTTTAGCAGTGTTTCTATTTTTATTTGTTTGGATTTATAATGGTGAGATGCTTAAAGCTGTTGCCATTTCCGTCTCTCTGGTTGCTGTCATTATTATTGCTGGACTAATAGGAACCTTTGTCCCCTTATTTTTAGATAAAAAAGGTATTGACCCAGCCATTGCTACTGGTCCTTTCATTACAACAAGTAATGATATTTTAGGAATACTGCTTTATTTTTGGATAGCCAAACTTATACTTGGCATATAATTTACTGTGTTGTACAGAATTTGATTCACCATTTCACATGACTTAACTTTAAAGTATGAAGCCAATTAACATTAAAGAAAAGCTTTCAAAATTTAGTAAAAACTGGCATCCACATCAAATTGCAGTGGTTGATGATATGCAAGTGATTTTAGCAAAATTAAAAGGTGAGTTTGTGTGGCATAGTCATGATGATGAAGACGAACTATTTCAAGTCGTTAAAGGGACATTGTACATGCAGTTTCGTGACCGTACAGAAGTGGTCAATGAAGGCGAAATCATTGTCGTCCCTAAAGGTGTTGAACACAATCCACAAACCAAAAATGATGAAGAGGTGCATGTGCTTTTATTTGAAAAATTAAACACGGCTCATACAGGGAATATTCAGCATGAGAAAACACAGACACATTATCCTAAGATTTAAATATGATTAAGTTTTTTCGCAAAATACGGTACACCCTTTTGAACGAAAACAAAACAGGTAAATACATTAAATACGCCATTGGCGAAATTATTTTGGTTGTTATTGGAATCCTCATTGCATTGCAGATTAATAATTGGAATCAATCTAGAAAAGAGGCAAAACAAGAGCAGCTCATATTAAAGAAGCTTGAGGTTTAATTACAAGAGGATATTAAAATGATACAAAATCAAATTGCCTCAGGAATTATCTATATTGAGGATTTTAGATTTTGTCTAGATGTATTAAGCAATCAAAAAGAATCAAGTTTAGAAGAGTTTAACCAACGCTTTTCGAGCAGTATGATTATGGTTCTTTTTGATATGAACAGAACTACTTTTAATAGTATTACAGAGTCTAGAACTATAGATAATATTGAAAACGATAAACTTGTAGATTCTTTAAATGTTTTTTACAACGACAATTATAAAGGGTGGGATACAGCAAATAAGGATTATACAAGAAACGTTATAGGGCCATATCTAATGAATTTTGACTATTTACCAATTGTAAATTACGATCGTTTTGAGATGAATACTGGTCGATTTTCCAGTAACGACTTTTCACAGATAGATGTATCCAATTTTGAAGTTAAACAGAAAACAATCGAAGATTTCAAAAAAGATATCTTTATCATTAATCTGCTCAGGCAGCGCTTATTTCTTACAGAAGGACAAGTATTGCGGTATAAGCAACTAAAAGATAAGATGGAAAGTTTAGTAGGACAAATACAAGCCGAGATAAAACAATGATAAAGTTCTTCCGGCGTATTCGACAAAACCTAATTATGGAAAACAAAACAGGTAAATACATTAAATACGCCATTGGAGAAATCATTCTTGTAGTTATAGGAATTTTAATTGCGTTACAGATTAATAATTGGAATGAAAATAGACTAAACACAATCGAAGAACAAACAATTCTTAAGGCATTAAAAACAGAAATTTCAGAAAATCAAATCACCTTAACTAAAGATTTACAAAGACATACAAATGTCTTACGTCTTCTAACAGAATTAAGTGATTATATAGAACCTGAGCCAAAATTAATTAGTGATAAAAGACTAGACTCATTAATGTTCAGTCTTGGTTGGTTACCTAGTTACAACCCTAAAGAAGGGGTTCTAAATTCTGTTATAAGTTCTGGTAAAATTTCTCTAATAAAAAATACGGAACTCAATTCTAAATTAGCATCATGGACGAGTTTAATGAATGAATATAACACTGCTTTAAATTGGAGCGAAAAGGATGTATTTGATTTAGTCTTGCCTTATTTACAGAAAAAATACCCCCTGAAACGCGCTTTAAAGTACTTTATCACTAAAAATAAATCTAAAAGTAAATTTGAATTCTCCCAAGAAGCATTGTTATCTGATATGGCATTTGAAACCATTGTTGCTGAAAGAATTATTGATGCAAGTGATTCCCTTGAAGCGGCAAAAGATTTATTTGACTTCCAGTTACAGATTTTAGAGCTTTTTGAAAAGGAATTAAAAGAATAAAATGACGATTTTCATTTTTTTTAAAGTATCATGAAAGTATTACACATAGACTCAAACCATCCTTTACTCTTAAATCAACTCAACGCTTTAGGTTTTAATAATCATGAAGATTACGCCTCTTCTAAGTCAGAAATTGAAGCTAAAATTTCTGATTATGATGGTATAATTATTCGCAGTCGATTTAGCATTGACAAACAATTTCTTGATGCAGCAACAAACCTAAAATTTATTGGCAGAGTTGGTGCTGGGCTAGAAAATATAGATTGCAACTATGCTAAGGAAAAAGGTATTTACCTCATATCTGCACCAGAAGGCAATCGTAATGCTGTTGGAGAACATGCGCTTGCCATGCTTTTATCCTTGCTAAACAAACTTAACCAAGCGGATAGAGAAGTTAGAAATGGACAATGGCGAAGAGAAAAAAACAGAGGTGTAGAGTTAGATGGCAAAACGGTTGGACTTATTGGCTATGGCAATATGGGCAAAGCATTTGCCAAAAAACTAAGAGGGTTTGATGTGGAAGTACTTTGCTATGATATTAAAGCCAATGTTGGTGACGACAATTGCAAACAAGTTTCTTTAGAAGAACTTCAAAACAAGTCAGATGTCGTTAGTCTTCACACCCCTCAAACACCTTTGACCTTAGGGATGATTAATCTTAAGTTTATTTCTCAATTCAAAAAGTCATTTTGGCTCATAAATACAGCACGTGGAAAAAGTGTTGTGACCCAGGATTTGGTATCGGCATTGGAATCTGGAAAAATCTTAGGGGCAGGTTTAGACGTTTTGGAATACGAAAAGGTATCATTTGAAGACCTTTTTAAAACAGAAGAACCTAGATTTAGATGGATGAGAAAAGGCAAACGCTCTAAGCTACCCGAAGCCTTTGAATATTTAATCAATGCTGACAATGTTATCCTTACACCTCATGTTGCAGGCTGGACCACTGAAAGTAATGTAAAACTAGCTCAAACTATTGTAGATAAAATTAAAGCGAAATTTTGTTAACTTGGAGGTTGCTAAATCAACCTTATTATGCAATACAATGCAAACTCTCCAGAGGACTACATTAAGCAAGTTCCAGAAGAACGGCAAGAGGCCTTACATAACCTTAGAAAAGTTATCACTGATAATTTACCCAAGGGATTTGAAGAAGGCATAATTTATAAAATGATAGGCTATTATGTACCACATTCAGTTTATCCAGATGGGTATCACTGCGATCCTAAAACACCCTTACCTTTTATGAGCTTTGCGTCACAAAAGAACTCTGTTAATCTTTATCACAGTGGTATTTATGCAAAGAAAGAACTCAGTGATTGGTTTGTAAATGAATATCCAAAATACTCAAAAAGAAAATTAGATATGGGAAAGAGCTGTATACGATTTAAGAAAATGGAGGATATTCCGTTTGACCTTATTGGCGAACTCACAAAAAAAATGAGCTGTGAAGAGTGGATAGACATTTATGAAACAGCCATAAAAAAGGAATAGGATGAAAAATCGAGTAACAGGTATAGGAGGACTTTTCTTTAAATCTAAAGACCCAAAAGCATCAAAAGAATGGTACAACAAACACCTTGGATTTAATACAGATGAATACGGTTCAACCTTTTGGTGGAAAGACAATGAAGGTAATGATTGCTCAACACAATGGAGTGCCTTTAAAGCAGACACGGACTATTTTAACCCCTCTTCAAAAGACTTTATGTTTAATTATAGAGTTGAGAATCTAGAGAAACTTTTAAAAGTTTTAAAAGAAGAAGGTGTAACAATCGTTGGTGATATGGAGACTTATGATTACGGAAAGTTTGCTTGGATACTAGATAATGAAAACAATAAGATAGAATTATGGGAGCCTATCGATAAGGCTTTTAAATAAATCTATTTGATTTTTTAGTAACTTTAAGCAAGAACTATTAATCTTTAAAAAATCAATCATGTCTGACGAAAATAACAACAAGGATTTAAGTGATGACCTCAACGATATGTTGGGAGATGCCAAAGAAGGCGCTAAAAAAGCAGCCTCCAAGGCAAGTGAGAAAGCTAGTGAATTCGCCGAAGAAGCTAAAGAATTAGGAAAAGAAGCTAAAGAAAAAGCCTCTGAATTTGCCGAAGAAGCCAAAGAAAGCGCTAAGGAATTTACAGAAGGTGCCAAAGAAACATTTGCAAAAGCATCTGGTGATAACAAAAAAATATTAGCTGGGGTTCTAGCCATTTTATTTGGTAGCCTAGGCATACATAAGTTTATTTTAGGCTATAATAAAGAAGGTGGCATTTTACTTGGAATAACAGTTATTGGTTACATCTTAGTTTGCGTTGGCATAGGTGTTTTTATAGTTTGGTTAACCGCATTGATTGGGTTAATCGAAGGTATTGTCTATCTTACAAAATCCGACGAAGAATTCTATAACACATACCAAGTTGGGAAAAAGCCTTGGTTCTAGATCAAACACATTGAATAAGAAAAGCCCACGATTTAAAATTGTGGGCTTTTTATTTTAGGCCATAATCTAAAGGCAGCATATCTCCTATGCGCTGCTCGTTCATATAACCTGTAAAATACACCCCAACTATTGGTGTATAATGTCCATAAGCATCAACCGAAAACACCTTGATGTCTTTATCTAAAAACATATCCGATTGTACTTTTTTATTATAGAGAATAGAAATTTTACCTTTTAAAAATACGTTTTTACGATTAGAGTTTTCAATTGGAATGACTTCAATATGGTCCCATCCATTCACTTTAAACCCTCTTTTAAACACAGTGTAGTTTTGCGAGCCTAAATCTTCATTGTACAATGCGCGCATAAAATGCTGTATAGAACCTTTAAATGCCTTCTCCCGTTTTTTAACAATGCTTCGCTTCTGGTTTATAGTATTTAAATCTTTAAAATACATTGTGCCTAAATAATATGCAGTATTTAAAGTAAACTTGTTAGATTTTGCATTTACGTAACGAAATTGTATTTCAAAATCATTTAAATCGTAGCTTATTTCGTAATCTAGAGCTTTGTTATAAATAACTATTGGTTCCTTTGAACTCGCCGAGAGCGTTTTATCTTTTTTGTTATATCTTAAGTAAATATCGTCTTCGTTAAGAATTTTACAGGACTTTCCTCTTTTTGTTGAACCGAGAAATTGATCTTTAAATAATCTCAGTTTCTGACGACGCGTCAATTCGTCGTCATATTCTATATAAACTTCATCAAGTTCATTATTGGCTTCAACCAATGAAATAGTGATAGATTTTTTTTGTCTAAAATCAGAAATATAAACCTTATCATACCCTAAATAAGATATCACTAATGTGGACTGTACAGCTTCAGTATATTCTAGAGAAAACTCACCTTTTTCGTCAGTTGTAGTCCCTATGGTCGTATTATCAAAATAAACCGCAACAGTTTCAAGTGGTTCATTTGTTTTAGCATCTAATACCTTTCCACTAAGGATTTGAGCATAGCTTGTAATTGAAATTAAAAGACATATGAGCAAGTACCATTTACTTGTCATGATTTTCCATGAATTTACGCTCTAGCTCTGCTTGGAACTCTTCCATAACAGGTCTTACTGTACTTTCTGGCAAGTCGGCAATTTTGATATACATTAAGCCGTCAACCGCATTATTAAATAGTGGATCTACATTAAAAGCAACCAGTTTTGCATTTTGCTTAATATACTTTTTTAACAGTACTGGGAGCCTTAAAGCACCTGGCTCGACTTCATCAATAATTTTATCAAACTTATTTAAGTCAGCTTCCGTAGAGTCAAAAACAAAATCCTTATCGGCATCTTTTAGCTTCACCTTAAACTCCTTTTTTGGATGAACATATTGCGCCACGTATGGATCATAATAATGCGATTTCATAAATTCAATCATCAAACTCTTAGAGAAATTTGAAAACTGGTTGCTAATACTTACTCCTCCTATTAAATATTTGTGCTCGGGATGACGAAGAGTTGTATGTACAATCCCTTTCCACAATAAAAATAAAGGCATTGGCTTTTGCTGGTAACTGCCTACTATAAAAGCACGTCCCATTTCTATGGATTGGCTCATCATTTTGTAGAGTTCTGGCTCAAACCTAAAAAGATCTTGTAAATAAAACCCATCAATTCCATAGCGCTCAAAAATATGAGACCCTAATCCCATTCTATAAGCACCTGCGATTACGCTTTTTTCACTATCCCATAAGAACATGTGGTGATAGTAGGTATCAAACTTATCTAAATCTATAGCCTCGTTAGTGCCTTCTCCTACCTCTCTAAACGTTATTTCGCGTAGGCGACCTATTTCCCTCAAAATATTAGGGATGTCCCGCGGTGCAGCCAAAAACACCTCATAGTTTTTACTAACAAGAAGTCTAGAATCAATAGCCCTAAGGTTTTCTACCTCGGCCATCATTACCTCCGCGTTAACAGGTGTTACTATTCTCTTAGGCAATTTTGGAGCCTTTAGTGAGGATTGTAGATTGTCTAATATTTTGGGTTTGTCCTCAAAAGTCTTAGACAGCATATATGTTTTGCGCCTAAGAAACTCTGAAAAGTCTTGTAAACTTTCTTGTTCCTTTTGATCTTTAACTGAAATAGGCTTACCTACTCTTACCTTAATTACCCGTCGCTTTTGCGTCAACAATTCAGATGGCAATTTGGCTGTTCTCAAGGTGTCACTAATCTTAGAAAGCCTATAAAACAATCTGCTATTCTTTGCATGAAAGTAAATAGGTACGACAGGAACTTCTGCTTTTTGAATTAGCTTCATTGCAGCTTCCTCCCATGGTTTATCAACTACCAGTTTTCCATCGCGATAGGTGGAGACCTCACCTGCTGGAAAAACACCTAAAGGATGGCCTTCCCTTAAATGAAGAATAGCATTTTTAAATCCTGAAATACTACTTTTTACATCCTTACGGTCTTCAAAAGGATTAACAGGCATAATGTAGGGCTTTAAAGGCTCTATTCTATGCAATAAAAAGTTGGCAATTATCTTAAAATCACCACGCTGTTCTAACATCAATTTTAAAAGTAAAATACCATCTATTCCGCCAAGTGGATGATTGGAAATAGTAATATAAGCACCATCTTTTGGTAAACGCTTCAAGTCCTCTTCTGGAATTTCAAACTTTATTTGAAATTCTCCGAGAATACCGTCCAAAAATTCTAGTTTACTTAAGTGCTTGTTACGTCTATATATACGGTTAAGGGTAGATATTTTAAGCACCTTCATTAACACCCATCCGAAGAATGTACCAAGAAAGCCATATTTATCGGCTTTAATAGCCTTTGCAACTTCCTTAGCTGATACTAAACCCAAATCAGATGTTTTCCCCATAAAACAAATGTAATAACTATTTACTTAGTGACCATTTGAACGGTTTCTTTCGTTATTTGTTTCAATAAAATGGTTTTATCCTTTTCAATTTCTTCAATAGCCTTGGTGTTGTAGTGCCTAATTGTATAGAGATTCACGTTGTCGTAGCATGTAACATTAAACTTAGCTTTAAGGTGCTGCAATAAGCGCTCAAGGTTATTAAAAAGATTATCTACACATACCGAAAAACTAATTGCAGAATTCTGTATAACATCTACCTTCATCTTGTAGTGATGTAAAAGGCTAAAAATATCACTTATATTCTCTTCAACGATATAAGAAAAATCGAGAGATGACAAGGATATCAAGGTTTGATTTTTCTTCACTATAAAACAAGGTATTTCGGGTTCTATAGTTTTCCCTTTTCCAACAACCGTACCTCTTTCATTGGGATTAAGAAAAGACTTTACATTTAAAGGTATTTCTTTTCTCTGCAATGGCTGAAGGGTTTTTGGATGAATTACCGATGCGCCATAGAATGCCAACTCAATGGCTTCTCTATAAGATATTTGATACAATAATTGTGCATTTTCGAAGTATCGTGGGTCTGCATTAAGTAGACCAGGAACATCCTTCCAAATTGTAACGGATTTAGCATTTAAACAATAGGCAAATATGGCCGCAGTATAATCACTTCCTTCTCTACCTAGAGTTGTTGTAAAATTATTGGCATCACTCCCTAAAAATCCTTGTGTAATATTCAATTTAGAGGTGTCAAAAGATAATGTAATTAACTCTTGTGTTTGCTCCCACTTAACATTTGCCCGCCGGTAATAATTATCCGTTTTTATAAACTCCCTAACATCCAACCATTGGTTTTTCAATCCAATTTCATTTAAGAAAAAACTAATTATTGTTGTAGAAATAAGTTCACCATACCCAATGGTTTGATCGTAAACAAAATTGTAATCTGGAGACTTGTTAGATTTGAGAAACGCAGAAAGCTCATCAAAATGTGATTTTACATCTGAAAAGACCCTGTGTCGGTCATTATCAAAAAGATCTAATAAAATTTCGTTATGATATTTTATAATTGCATGTAGGGAACTTTGTAACTCCGCTTTGTTTTCAAAATAATTTTTAACCACAAGCTCTATGGCATTGGTGGTTTTCCCCATAGCAGAGACCACCACCAGGGTTTGTTCGTGGCCTACTGTCTTTAAAACCTTGGCCAAATTCTTTACACCCTTGGCATCTTTTACAGATGCACCACCAAATTTGAAAACACGCATTAGAGTTTATCTAAATAATTATTTATTTCTTCTTTATTGAGCTGAACAACATTCCAATCTCTTAATACCTTTGCACCTTTCTTTTCATAAAACCCAATAGCTGGTTCATTCCAATCTAAAACTTCCCAACTAATTCTGTTAACACCTAAAGATTTACCATACTTTACAACCGTATCTAACAATAGCGTTCCGTAGCCTTGCCCTCTATAAGATTCACTAACAATTAGGTCCTCTAAATGCAAGACCTGACCTTTCCATGTTGAATATCTTGGGTAAACCAAGGCCATTCCAAATAATTTTTTATCGTCTTCAACGACAAAACAGACAAACTGTGGCTTGTCTCCAAACCCATGTTCTTCTAATTCACTTATTGAAATTTCAACCGCATTTGGCTCTTTTTCAAAAATAGCAAGCTCCTTTATCAGCTGCCATACCTGCATCATGTCTTCTTTTACCGCTAATCTTGGGATAATCATAATACTTTTTCAACGAGGTCAAAGATAGTTGAAAAGTAGGTTTTCATAACAATTTATTTAAGCCACGATATCGATATAGTTTGGCAAAAAATGCGATATTTGTGCAACAAATCAATCTCAAACTCCATGTCTCAGCGCAATCAGACCCTTGGTGAATTTATTATTGAAAACCAAGCTTCCTTCAAATACACCTCGGGAGAACTTTCTAGACTTATTAATTCTATCCGTTTAGCGGCAAAAGTTGTAAACCATGAAGTAAACAAAGCTGGTTTAGTTGATATCATTGGAGCAGCAGGAGATACCAATATCCAAGGTGAAGACCAGCAAAAACTAGATGTTTATGCCAATGAAAAGTTTATTCAAACCATGACTAAACGAAATATAGTTTGCGGCATTGCTAGTGAAGAAGAAGATCACTTTATTACCATTAACAGCCAAGATGAAAATCATCAGAATAAGTATGTTGTTTTAATTGATCCTCTTGATGGCTCATCAAATATTGATGTCAACGTCTCGGTCGGAACAATTTTTTCAATTTACAGACGTGTCACCCCAGTAGGAACACCTGTACAACTTAAAGATTTCTTACAAAAAGGAAATCAGCAAGTCGCTGCGGGTTATGTTATCTACGGAACCAGCACTATGTTGGTTTATACAACTGGCGATGGTGTTAACGGCTTTACGTTAAACCCTGCAATTGGATCTTTCTATTTATCGCACCCAGATATGCAATTTCCTGAGGATGGAAAAATATATTCTGTAAACGAAGGAAATTATATTCATTTCCCAAAAGGGATTAAAGACTATATTAAATATTGCCAAATGGAGGAAGGCGACCGTCCGTATACCAGTAGATATATTGGCTCTTTGGTATCTGATTTCCATAGAAATATGATAAAGGGTGGTATATATATGTATCCTAAAAGTTCTAAAAATGCCAAAGGGAAATTGCGCTTACTCTACGAATGCAATCCTATGGCATTTATAGCAGAACAGGCCAATGGTAAAGCAAGTGACGGTTTTACTCGTATTATGGATATTGAACCATCAGAACTGCATGAACGTGTACCGTTTATATGTGGTAGCAAAAACATGGTAGAAAAAGTTGAAGACTTTATGCGCAACGCATAAAAAAAGCGAACATCATTGTTCGCTTCCTACTTGATTTCGTTGACCTTTTTATTGATTCATGGTCTTCATTTTTTCAATAAATTCCGTTTGACCGACCTCATAATAAACCAAACTTAGTGCTTTATCCGCGATATATTTTACATTATCAGGTGTAAACCCTAAACCAATGCAAAGTTTTTCTAATAAGGATACTTGATTAGGCCCCTCGATATGATCTGCCCACACCATTCTTGCCAAATCATACAAACGTTCTAAACGCATATCATAAGAGTGTGGTGCATTGATGGGATGACTCATATAATCCTTAAGAATTTTCTTGTAATCATGTTCGCTAATATCTAACCTAGTAGCTAATCGATCTAAGAAGGCTTTTTCTGCATCATTTATAACACCGTCGCTCATGGCCACTCTAACAATAGCGGCAAAATGATCTTCGTTACGCTTTCTAAAACCACTATCGAATAAATCTGAAATTGACATATAATACGTTTTATTTTAGTCCTCTTATTAAGGTTCACAAACCTACGAAATTTTTAGGTTTTAAAAACTAATTTAGGTCAGGTTGTGCTGCGGAAGATGAACTACTTTTATTCTAAAAAAAACCTGTTAAGGAATTCCATATATAAAGACTGTAAGCATTGATTTGTTTTATATTTGCACTTCCAATTAAAGGCACTTGAGTAAATCTGTTATTACCCAAACCTATGCACAGACCTTGCAACTGCAAAATCTGAGGAACGCTATTGCCAAAAACGACCATAAGATTCATTTAAAAGGTCTAGTTGGCTCTTCATTTTCAATCGTAATTTCAGAATTTTTTAAATCCGCGGACCAACCCTTTCTAATCGTATTCGATGATAAAGAAGAGGCCGCATATTACTTAAATGATTTAGAGCAACTGCTTAATGATAAGGATGTTCTGTTTTATCCCGGAAGCTATAGAAGGCCTTATCAGATTGAAGAGACCAATAACGCTAACGTTCTTTTACGTGCTGAAGTATTTAACCGAATAAATTCCCGAAAAAAACCAGCCATAATAGTTACCTATCCTGATGCTTTATTTGAAAAGGTCGTCACAAAAAAGGAACTAGAAAAAAACACCCTAAAAATTACAGTTGGTAACGACTTAAGTATTGACTTTGTCAATGAAGTTCTTTTTGAGTATAAGTTTAAACGCGTTGACTTTGTAACTGAGCCAGGAGAATTTTCCGTACGTGGAGGTATTATTGATGTGTTTTCTTTCTCTCATGATGAACCTTATAGAATTGAATTTTTTGGTGAGGAAGTTGATAGCATCAGAACATTTGACGTAGAAACTCAACTCTCTACTGAGAAAATTAAAAAGGTTAGTATCATTCCTAATGTGGCCAACAAGCAAATCGCTGAAAACCGCGAAAGCTTCATAAAATACATCTCATCCAAAACGGTTGTGTTTACTAAAAACACCTCTCTAATATTTTCTAGGATTGACGGTCTTTTTGAAAAAGCTAAAGAGGCATTTAATACGTTATCTCAAGACATTAAACACGCCACTCCAGAGGAGTTGTTTTGTAATTCAGATTTACTCAAAAGGCAATTTCTAGACTACAACATAATTGAGTTTGGATCCCAACCTGTTTTTGAAAGTGAAGACATAACGTTCAGTATCAAGCCACAGCCTGCCTTTAACAAGCAGTTTAATTTGCTTATTGAAAACCTTAATGAAAACCACGATAAAGGGATTACTAATTTTATCGCTTGCGTCAGTGAGCAACAAGCGCAGCGTTTCCATGATATTTTTGATGATGCCGAAGCGCAAGTCCATTATAAAACCGTAGTCTTGTCCTTGTATCAAGGGTTTATAGATGAAGACCAACATATAGCAGTCTATACAGACCACCAAATTTTTGACCGCTATCACAAATTTCATTTAAAAAATGGTTACGCCAAAAAGCAAGCCATTACGCTCAAGGAGCTGACCAACTTAGAAATTGGAGATTATGTAACACATATCGATCACGGGATAGGAAAGTTTGGAGGACTCCAAAAAATAGATGTCGAAGGTAATAAGCAAGAAGCCATTAAACTCGTTTACGGCGAACGCGATATTTTATACTTGAGTATTCATTCCCTTCACAAGATTACGAAGTTTAACGGTAAGGACGGAAAACCTCCGAAGATTTATAAACTTGGAAGCAAGGCATGGAAAACGCTCAAACAAAAAACAAAATCTAGAGTTAAGGAAATTGCCTTCAATCTTATTAAACTTTATGCCAAGAGAAAATTAAAAAAAGGTTTTCAATATGCCCCAGACAGCCATATGCAGTTAGAATTGGAAGCGTCTTTTATTTATGAAGACACTCCAGATCAGATGTCCTCCACAGCAGATATTAAAAGAGATATGGAAAGTGAGCGTCCAATGGATCGCTTAGTTTGTGGGGATGTTGGATTCGGCAAAACAGAAGTAGCCATTAGAGCAGCATTCAAAGCTGTTGATAACGGTAAACAAGTAGCTGTTTTAGTACCAACAACAATCCTAGCGTACCAACATTATCGTACATTTAAAGAACGTTTGAAGGACTTTCCCGTTACTGTAGAATACGTCAATAGATTTAGAACAGCCAAAGAAAAGCGGATTACCTTAGAGGGATTAGAAAAAGGAAGTGTTGATATTATTATTGGTACACATCAACTAGCCAATAAAAATGTAATGTTTAAAGATCTTGGTTTATTAATTGTAGACGAGGAACAAAAGTTTGGTGTTGCCGTAAAAGATAAGCTAAAGACATTAAAAGAAAATGTGGATGTATTGACTCTAACCGCAACTCCAATCCCAAGGACTTTACAATTTAGCCTTATGGCTGCTAGAGATTTATCGGTTATTACTACACCTCCACCAAACAGATATCCTATAGAAAGCCACGTCATTCGATTTAATGAAGAAACCATAAGAGATGCTGTGAGCTACGAAATTCAACGCGGCGGACAAGTCTTCTTTATTCACAATCGTATTGAGAATATAAAAGAGGTAGCTGGTATGGTTCAACGATTGGTCCCAGATGCTAAAATAGGTATAGGTCATGGGCAAATGGAAGGCAAAAAGCTTGAGGAGCTAATGCTTGCCTTTATGAACGGTGAATTTGATGTTTTAATTAGCACCACGATTGTTGAAAGCGGTTTAGATGTACCTAATGCCAATACTATATTTATAAATAATGCTAATAATTTTGGGCTTAGCGACTTACATCAAATGCGGGGACGAGTAGGTAGAAGCAACAAAAAAGCCTTCTGTTATTTTATTACTCCAGAATATTCTGCCATGACTACTGATGCCAGAAAACGAATTACGGCCTTAGAACAATTCACAGAACTTGGCAGCGGATTTAATATTGCCATGAAAGATTTAGAAATTCGTGGCGCTGGAGACTTACTTGGTGGAGAACAAAGTGGTTTTATCAATGACATTGGTTTTGACACCTATCAAAAAATATTAAACGAAGCCATCGAAGAACTTAAAGAAACAGAATTTTCAGATTTATATAAAGATGACGGCAAGCCAAAACAATACGTCAAAGATATTACCATAGATACTGACTTTGAATTGCTATTCCCTGACGATTATGTAAACAATATCACTGAGCGACTTAATTTGTATACGAAGCTTAATGATATAAAAACCGAAGAAGAACTTCAAAAATTTGAATCTGAAATCGTTGATCGTTTTGGAGAATTACCTACTCAAGTTTTAGACTTATTTGATAGTGTTAGATTAAAGTGGATTGCTACCAATATGGGTCTTGAAAAACTTATTATGAAGCACGGTAAACTTGTTGGATATTTTATTAAAGATCAGCAGAGCAAGTTCTACCAAAGCTCCTCGTTCACTCAAGTATTACAATTTATACAGTTAAATTCTGGAAAATGTAAAATGAAAGAAAAACAAACGAGAAACGGTCTAAGATTATTACTTACTTTTGATAAGGTTAAAAGTGTTAATGAAGCCTTGGCTTTACTTAAACCCATATTGGCGTAGTTTTTGACGATATTGATTTAATTGCATAATACGTGCTTTACTTATGAAAAAATTCCTCTTCCTACTTCTTTTACCTACACTGATTTTATCGCAAACGGTGAAAGGTAGTTTCTCACCAGTTACTGATTATACTTATGCTTTTTTATACAACGCCACTCCAGATGGGGCCAACTATGTAGATCGTGGCAAACTCAATGCAGAAGGCTATTTTGAGATAGAGCTAGATAGTACGATAGCTCCTGGAATTTATAAAATTGTTTATGCCATTCCTCCTGAAGAAAACAATTTCGACTTTATATATGACGGTAAAACGTCTGTGGAATTTAAGTTTAATGCTGAATCTGGTGTGGAATTTACACAATCAGATGAGAATAAACTCTGGGATTCTTACTTAAAAAGTATGGAAATGGTAAACCAAACCATTAGCAATTATTACGCGCAAGGAAAAACTGACGAAAAAGGTTACACCTCTATATTCAAAGTGCTTGCAGATACCCAAAACGCCTATGAAGAATCTTCTAAGGGCATGTTGGTGTCGGCATTCATAGATGCTAATCGCCCGTATATTCCGCAATCTTATGAAGATATTCGCACTTACTCTAAGAATTTAAAGGAGCATTACCTGAGTGAAATAGATTTTAATAATTACTTTTTGCAGTGTTCGTCGTTTCTTGTTGACCGTGTAATGGCCTATGTTTTTGATATTGTTTTAGAGCCCACTAATGACACTTATAAATCTCATATTGACGATGTTTCTAATACCATTGGTGCAGAGGGCACGGAAATTAAAACATCTCTTTTATACCTGCTATGGCAACGCTTTGTAAACATAAATAATCATGAAGTAGCAAATTATATTACAGATACCTATTTGTTAAACTTAGCAAATGGTACTAATAACAAGGTGATAGCCGAGACTATAACCTCTTATAAAAACACCTCTATTGGAGCGTTTGCCCCTAATTTTGATATTGAAGTAACTACAAAAAATGGCTCTACCATAAAAAAACAGCTTTACGACTTAAGTGAATCGGACTATTACCTAGTGATTTTTTGGAGTAGCGAATGTGGTCATTGCCTAAAAGAACTCCCATTAGTAAAAGATTTAGTGACTAATTATACTAATATAAAAGTCGTAGCATTTGGATTAGAAAATGAAGCCTCAGGTTGGTCTGAAGAAATAAAAAACTATCCTGATTTTTTACATACCATTGGTTTAGGAAAATGGGAGAATACCATTGTAAAGACTTATGGCATTACAGCTACACCAACCTATTTTTTATTGGATAAAGAAAAGAAAATACTGTCTAAGCCTTATGACTTCAATGAGGTCGAAAACAGACTTAAGGATTTATAGTTTCAACCTTCGTTATAAAATAATTAGTCTCACCCTGCCAGGGCATAGCTTTGTATCTTTCTTTATAGCTTAATTTCACGCGTTTGCCTTCGGCATTTATTAAATCATTTAATACATCATCGTTTAAAACAGAAAACTGCCACAGATTACCTTCTAAACCATCATTTGCGTTGCCAGTTCTTAGTCCACCTAAATTAAGCTCGCCTTCATGGGTTTTAAACACAACCCCTTTTTCACTGAATTTAATAAGCTGCCCTGCTCGTGTACCCTCTGAATATGTCCATGAACACATCCATAGTATTAAAGCGCAAACCACTATTAAACCAAGGAGTATTTTTACAAAAAAAGACTTTACTTTAGATTTAAAACTTCGCTTTTGCTCTTCCATAGGTATATTAACTTAATTTAAAGTAAAGATAAAGAAAACGCTCAGCTAAGCAAGTGCTTAGACTGAGCGTTTTGAAACTAAATAACCAACCAAAATTTAGCTTCGTGCATTTTCCCTAGGGTTATCTATCTTAGGGGTTTTTTGCTTTCGTTTTTTGGGTTTACCATCTTCAATCGTCGTTTTACCTTCTGTATTCGTATTTCGTAAATATGGTATATAATTTCGTCCTACAAACTCATAAACTGTACCAGATACAGTATGGAACAGCGCTATCCGTGCATCATTAATAACGCTAAGTTCAAAGAATTCATTGTCAAAGAAATCATAATCTAGTGTTAATGTTTTTAAATAGAAATTACCAGCTACATTACCAACGCCATAAAGACCTGTGTAATCCCAAAAAATCATATTGGTATTATTAACATGTTCATCTTGAGAACTTCTAAATGTAGAGTCATTTCCTCTTGGCAAAAACTGTAGATAATTCTCATAGTCGAATTCATTTAACACACCATAATTACTTGTGTACACCTTTTCCCAAGCCTCATACTCTTGTAGGAAATAATGAATATTGTCATAGAAAATAAAATCATAATCAAAATTATTCCTTTGGTAACCTTTTAAAAAGTAAGAGGTGTCTGTAAAAGGATTATATAATTCTATGGTGTTGTTATTTATTTGATAGACATCGAAACTATCATAACCATCAACAATGTGGTAAGTGTCTAAAATCATATTATAAGCATCATAGTTTCCAATCTCTACTCCAAAACCATTGCCTTGGCTTCCAAATCCAACGAGGTTATTATTAGCGAATACGCGACCATTGTTAAAAGAAACAGTAAACGCTATTTGTAAAAATGGTACTTCCCCAAATCCTTGAGTTTGATTGATATCAACATACCACAACTCGTAAGAGCTAAGCAACTGGTTTAGCGACTGTGCTGGGTTGACATCGGTAATAACAACTTCTTCTCTATAGCAAGAAGTCAAGAGGGTTGTACTTAATACTAATCCTAAAAAAAATCTAATCGTCTTCATAATTCAAAAGTTTTAGGGTTTCTGTATAATGAAATTCAAAACCTGTGCCAAGATTTAAATCACCCATTGCAATAGAGAAATAACAAGACCTTTATTTTATGTATTTTTGAAAGACAAAAATTTTGTTTTTACAATGATAGAATCTGCAAAATATGCTGTTTTTGGTGCTGGTAGTTGGGCAACTGCTATTGTTAAAATGCTTTGTGAAAATTTAGATGAGGTCGGTTGGTATATGCGCAGTGTTTATACGAAAGAGCACATCCTTAAAGAGCAGCACAATCCTAGCTATTTAAGCTCAGTAGAATTTAACACAGAACAACTAAAACTAAGTAATGATATCAACGAAATTGCAGAGTGGGCAGATGTGTTATTTTTTGTTATTCCATCCGCATTTATGCATTCTGAATTAGAAAAGCTTAATGTGGACATTAAGGATAAAATAATTGTTTCGGCCGTAAAAGGCATAATCCCAGAGTCTGGTCTTTTGGTAGGCGAGCACTTTCACGATATTTATAATATTCCTTTTGAAAATATAGCCGTTATTGCTGGTCCTTGCCATGCAGAAGAAGTAGCTTTAGAACGCTTATCTTATCTCACAATTTCTTGTGCAGACCCTGTTAAAGCTCAGGCTATTGCTAACAGATTATCAAGTTCTTATATCAACACTAAAATAAGTGATGATATTATTGGAGTAGAGTATGCGGTGATGCTTAAAAATATATATGCTATAGCCGCAGGTATCGCTCATGGCTTAGGTTATGGCGATAATTTCCAAAGTGTGTTAATGAGTAATGCCATTAGAGAAATGAAACGTTTCATCAAAAAAGTCCATAAAATGAAACGCAATATCAATAACTCAGCTTATTTAGGCGATTTACTCGTAACAGGTTACTCTATCTTTTCAAGAAATCGCATGTTTGGTAATATGATTGGCAAAGGATATACCGTAAAATCTGCTATGATGGAGATGAATATGATTGCAGAAGGTTACTATGCAACCAAAAGCGCTTATCTCATTAATGAAAAGAATAACAGAAAAAGCCGTCTTCCTATAATAGAGGCTGTTTACGATATTTTATATCTCAACAAAGACCCAAAAAAAGTGTTTAATAAATTGACGGAAAAATTAGATTAAAGATTAGATACTATTTAACCAATATACCATTAGTATTCATAAGAGGAATTGGCTGAAAGGCTCTTGTGTTTATTGTGTTTTTTCTAAACACATACGTTTTATCAAACATTTGATTGCCCTGGAAAAAGCTTAGCTTAAAAGAGTTATTAAGTTCTAGTACATCCTCTTGCAAATATTCAATCTTAGCAAAACTTCTTGCTGGTAATTTGGCAATGGAATGCCGCATTGGAGGTGTCATTTTACTTTCGGAATATCCTTGAGAAAGAATAAGAACGGTATCTAATTCTTTATCGCTATTATTAATGATATAGGCATTCCAATCTTGGGTTTGGTATTCTAGATGTTTCTCCTGCACCACAGCAATGTAAACCTCCTTAACCTTTGGAATTGTAATGTCTTTCTTCAAAATTTAAAGTGCGCTTTTAAATTGCTCTAAGAAACGCACATCATTTTCGCTTAAGAGTCTTATATCACTAATTTGATGCAATAATAAAGCTATACGGTCAATACCCATCCCAAAAGCAAAACCAGAATATTCCTTGGAGTCAATACCACAGTTTTCTAGAACATTAGGGTCAACCATACCACAACCCATAATCTCTAGCCAACCTGTTCCTTTGGTCATTTTATAATCCGTTTCTGTTTCCAAACCCCAATACACATCAACCTCAGCGCTAGGTTCTGTAAATGGAAAGTACGAAGGACGAAGTCTAATTTTGGATTTACCAAACATCTCAGTTGTAAAGTATTGTAACGTTTGCTTTAAATCTGCAAAGCTAACATCCTTATCAATGTATAGCCCTTCTACTTGATGGAAGAAACAATGCGATCGCGCAGATATGGCTTCATTTCGGTAGACACGTCCAGGTGATATGGTTCTTATTGGAGGTTTATTATTTTCCATATAACGCACTTGCACCGAGCTAGTATGGGTACGCAATAAAATATCTGGATTGGTCTGAATGAAGAATGTATCCTGCATATCTCTGGCAGGGTGGTATTCTGGCAGGTTTAATGCTGTAAAGTTATGCCAGTCGTCTTCAATCTCTGGCCCTTCACTCACATTAAATCCTATACGAGAAAAGATATCTATTATTTGGTTCTTTACAATTGATATTGGGTGCCGTGCACCTAATGCAACGGGTTCTCCTGGCCGAGACAAGTCACCATAAATGCCTTTGTCTTCCTCTGCATTCTCAAGTGCTTCCTTTAAAGTATTAACTTTTTCTTCTGCTGTTTTCTTAAGCTGGTTGATGGTTTGCCCAAACTCCTTTTTTTGGTCATTGGGTACATTCTTAAACTCAGTAAAATATTGTTTAAGAAGACCTTTAGACCCTAAATATTTTATACGAAATACTTCTACCTCTTCCTTGGTTTGGGCAGTGAATACTTCGACTTCGGCAATTAGTTCTTTTAGTTTATCAATCATAATTACAAATGCTGATTTAGAGACCTTTTAAAAATGAAGGCAAATTTAAAAAATCTTAGTCGATATAGTCTAATTCAACAAAATAGTTGACAATAGCTTCCTTCATTAAAACACTCTGTTCTCCAGCTTTAAGAAAGGGTAATTGGGCTTTAACCTTGTAATGAGGCCATCCTTCGTCATCGACGAAATCAAATTCATAAAAACCATATGGTTCTAATACTTTGCATATGGCAATGTGCATTAAATCTAATTTCTGGTCTTTTTTAAACTGTCGGTGTAACTGACCCAATTCTTGAACACCAATTAAATAGATAATTGCATCTAAATCTAAAGTATCTCCATCTGCAAATTGATTGGATAGTTTTTCTACTACTAATTCCCATCGCTCCTTTAATTGAATATCCCTAGCCATAATTTTTACATCTATTGATGCGTTATAATAAGAAACAAATTTAATTTATATTTCCGCTTTATTACCTATTTTACCCTAATTAAACCTTATTTCAACAATGAGCATAATTGATATTGTTTTGGGATCACTCTTATTATTTGGTTTAATAAGAGGACTAATTAAAGGATTATTTGTGGAAGTAGCGTCTCTTCTAGCTTTAGTACTAGGTATATATGGAGCTATTCACTTTAGTTTTTTCGCTGCGGAGTTCCTTGGTGCTAGGGTAGACTGGGACGAAAAAATGCTGAATATTGTTGCTTTCGGAATTACTTTTGTCATCATAGTCTTGGCCATTAGCCTTGCAGGAAAAGCGCTTACTAAATTAGCAAATTTCGCGGCACTAGGATTACTAAACCGATTTTTGGGTGCTGCCTTTGGCGCATTAAAAATTGGCTTGATCCTTAGTGTTTTGCTTATGGTATTTGAAAAAATCAATTCTACTATACCTTATTTAGAGGACGAAGATACAGAGGAGAGTGTGCTTTACCACCCAGTTAAATCATTGGCACCTTTAATTTTTCCAACACTTATTAAAAGTGGTGAAGATGAACAAAAGGATTTATCTGAAAATAATTAATCTAAATCCAGGGTAAAAATCTCGTCGAGATGTGCTGCGCTATCCATTGACACTTTTAAATCTTTGATAACACCATCTTTTAGCTCATATACCCAGCCATGTATTTGCAGGCCTGTATCATCTTTCCATGCCTGTTGTACAATTGAGGTCTTGGCCAAATCATATACTTGAGCAATAACATTGAGTTCTACTAGTCTATCAAATCTTTTTTTGTCATCGTCAATTTTCTTCAGTTCGGTTTTATTGTCTTTATAAACCTCTTTAATATTTCTAACCCATTTGTTAATAAGCCCTATGGACTTATTCTGCATAGCGGCTTGAACACCTCCACATCCGTAATGGCCACAAACGATGATATGCTTAACCTTAAGATGATTTACCGCATAGTCGAGGACACTTAACATATTCATGTCTGTATGTACTACCATATTAGCAATATTACGATGTACAAAAAGTTCTCCAGGATGTGTTCCTGTAATTTCATTTGCCGGTACTCTACTATCCGCACAACCAATCCAAAGTACTGGTGGTTTCTGTCCCCTAGCCAAATTCTCAAAATAATTTTCGTCAGCGTCGGTCATTTCCTTGACCCACTCTTTATTATTGACAAGTAATTGTTTGTAATATGTATTTTTCATAAGCCTAGGGTTTTTAGTATTTATCCTCTACGTTTTTGTTTATCCATGCAATACAATCCTCAAAATTGTTAAATATTCTATCCTCACCAATAAAATCTGGGATAATATCAATGCGTTCCATCATATATCTTGGTTGAGCCAATAATTTTACAAAGAGCACATTTACATTCTTTTTTTTAAGGTCTAACAGCATATCTTCCATAGCATATAAACCCGATTGATCCATATATTGCATTCTTCCCAAACGCATTATTACTATTGAAGCTGTTTCAGGAATTTGAATTGTCAAGGCCTGAAAATCTGATGTAGAACCAAAAAAGAGTGGCCCATTAATATGTTTAATGAAAACTTCTTCTTTAAATCGTTGAGGAAAGTTTAGCTCATCTGCCCATATTGTTTCCTTAATTGACTTAACACTACTGCGTCTCGCGGTAATGTTCCCAATTTTTTTCATAAACATTAACGACGCAATTACAAGACCAATTCCTACTGCATATATTAAGTCCCAAAATGTTGAAAGGAGCAATACAATGAGCATGATGATTACTTCTGAGCTCAATTTTAAAGGGCCTAATTCAATATCTTTTGGTAAACTAGGTATGGCTTTTATGCCTTTATAGTCCATTACATTTATCCCTACCACAACTAATATTCCGGCAAGAACAGCAGCTGGAATTTTTGAAGCTATTGGTGCCAATGCCATCATAATAATTAGCAAAACTAAACCTGCAATCATCCCTGATAATTTAGTTTTTCCTCCTGCATTAATATTTACTACTGTTCTGATCGTGGCTCCTGCTCCTGGAATTCCACCGAAAATAGCAGCAATACTATTTCCAATACCCTGACCCATTAATTCTCTATTCGGTTTGTGTTTTGTTTTGGTCATATTATCAGCTACAACACTTGTGAGCAAGGAATCTATTGCTCCTAAAATAGCAAGCGTTAATGCGGTAAAAATGTATGGAGTAATAGTTCCAATACTAATATTGCTAAAAATCTCCATATTAGGTATGGGTATACCTGAAGGAATTTCCTCTATGGTCCTGTAATCTAAATTAAATACAACTGCAACGGTAGAAACCAATACCAAAGCAACAAGGGAACTTGGTACTTTAGTTGTTATTTTCTTAAATCCAAAAACAATAAAAATTGTGCTTATAGCCAATGCTAATTCTAACCAATTGATATTTTTAATTGCTCTTGGCAATACCCTCAGCGCTCCGATAGTCCCAGACGCACTTTTTGCAGCTAAAGATTGTGACTCCTTAAGAATGATTTCTGCTGTTATTTCGTCGGCTCTATCAATAGTCTCCTGAAAATCTTCTATAACTAAAATTCCCTCACCAGCCTCCTCCTTAAGAATATTTTCTAAAATAACTTCTTCTGCCTGCGGTTTAAATCGTTCCACAAAACCTAAATCTTCTTTGGGATAATACCCCAAAGCTGGTAAAATTTGTGTTATAATAATGATTAATCCAATTGCGGTCATAAATCCAGAAACAACAGGATAAGGAATATATCTAATGTATTCACCAAGCTTTAGAACACCCAATGCTACTTGGATTAAACCGGTAAGTAAAAACACCAATAAAATCGAGGGCAAGGCTTTTTCAACATCACCTTCATTGGCAGCTACTATTCCGGCAACAACAATCATGCTTACAGCTGTCATTGGTGCAGTTGGACCTGATATTTGAGTATTTGTTCCTCCGAACAATGCAGCAAAAAAACTGATAAAAATAGCTCCATAAAGTCCAGCACTTGGACCAAGCCCAGATGACACCCCAAAGGCTAGTGCTAGTGGAAGCGCCACGATACCAGCAGTGAGCCCACCAAAGGCGTCACCCCTAATGTTGCTAAAGAAATTTTTCATAGGTTAATGCTTAGACGCATAAAATATACAGACTTTTTTTGAGTCTGATATCAATAAGCAACAATGAAATAGAATTTACTTTAAAGTTTTTATGTCCTGAGAAGGAATCCAACCTAGGGTTTTATCTGAAAGTTCAATCTTGTACCAGTCTTCATAAGATTCCAATACTTGAACTTTGGTACCTTCATGCAATCTAAAGAGCTCCTCGCTGGTTTTATTCGGGTCCGATTTTACACGACTTTCTTGCGCAAATACAATTGCAGGGTTATCCTTTTTATCCAAGTCGTCTTTCTGAAACGCCATAATTATTGAAAAAAAGGAAAGAAATAATCCAACTACGCTGATTACAAAGGCAATTCGTTTTTTAGTTGTAGCCCTAGCAAAACGATAGAGTAAAAAGATAATAACAAACATAAACACACCTGTGATAGCAATTTTAGACCAAGTGTCTGCTGAATAAAGGTTAACTATATTCTTAATTATTCTCGAAAAACCAACCTCTGGGACCTTATCAATTGCATCGATTGTCATATTTTGAGCAAAAGCGAGGTTATTTTTAATTTCCTTATCGTTTGGATTGAGAAGTAATGCTTTTTCAAAATAAAAGATGCTAGGTGCAATATTATTTAGTTTGTAATGAGCATTCCCAAGATTAAAATACAACTCGGATGATTGCACTCCAGAATCTAAAATGGATTGGTACTTATCTATGGCTTCAGCATATTTTGCATCATTATACAGCGCATTAGCTTCATCAAAGCGTTGTTGATTGTTCTGCCCAACCACTATTGTAGTTAATAAACACCAAAATATTACTACGTATTTCTGCATCTATCTCAATTGTTTATCTATTAATGAAATGGTCTTTGCTGCCTTATCATAGTCATTTTGCATGGTGACTTGAGTAAATGGTGTATATCGTGCTAATTCGCAGTTTTCTAAAATAGAAATGAAATCAGCTATAGGCAGTTCTTCAACATTCTTATCCAACAATAAACTTCTTATTTTTTCCTTATTAAAGTCACTAGTTTCAATATTTAATTTGGCCTTAAGGTAATTATGTAGTGCTTTTTCTAAAGCTATGTAAAACGCTTCTTTGTTGCCTAAGTCTTTTTTGGCCTTACTAAGGTATTTTCTTGCCAACCTATCAGCCTTTCTAATTCGGTTACCTATTATGTCATTGTCTAATTTTTCCTTTCTCCTTCTTAAGAAAATTGCAATTGGTATACACATAAAGGGTAAAAGCAAAAGCGACCAAAATAAATTGGACTTAAAAAATGCAATAGTGGACATCCCCTCAAAAGTAGTTGAGGTTTTAATAAAAGCGAAGGTATTTCCAGAGGTTCTAACAGATTGTTTTACACTTGGGCTAGTTTCTTCAATAGTTGAATTTAAAGAAGCTGTTGGGCCCTCTAAAACATCTATAACAATTTCGTCAGAAGATAGTCTTTTGTAACGTTCTGAATTTAAATCGAAATAAGAAAAGGATACTGATGGAACAGGATATTTACCTTTATACTGTGGTACTATAGTATAGGTATCTGATATACTACCTTGCATTCCGTTGAGGTTAGTTCTTACGCTCTCTTCATGCTCTGGCTCATATACCTCTAAAGAACTTGGTGTGGTTAATTTGGGAAGTTCAAATAATTTAAGATTTCCTTTACCGCTAACTTCGACTTTAGCCTGTAAAGATTCTGTAGCATTTAACTCTGTTTTAGAAGTTGTTACGCTCAAAGTAAAGTCTCCAACCGCACCCTTAAAGTCTGCAGGTTTTCCTTGTTCTGGCAGTGGCTTTACATTAATTGTCCTACTGCCTGCAGTTACCGTTTGTGGTACTTTTGTCATTAAAGCTCTACCAAAAATATCTGTTCTATTTGTAGGGACTTCAACAGTGATGTCTAATACGAGAGGTTCTATACTTAACTTTCCGGATTTTTGAGGATATAACACCGTTTTTCTGAGTACAACGTATCTGTAATCTTCTCCCTTATACTTTCCGTTTTGAATGTTTAACCCCTTTATCTCAATATTCTGACTCCAAAAATCGTTGTACCTCGGATTATCTTTTTCTCGCCAATTGCTAACACCTGTCTCTGGAGACACATAAAGCTTATAAACAACAGTTATCGCTTCGTTTAAATATGGGTTTGTTTTTGAGACCTCAGCAACTAAATGGATTTTTTCAGCCGCAATATCTGAGGCATCTGGAGGACTATTAGGTTTATCTACAGCGGCCGTAACCGTAATGGTAACCGGAAATGTTTTATAAATTTCTCCTTCAATTTCAATCTTAGCCTGTTTGATGGTAAAAGTGCCACGTTTTTGTGGTGACAGAAAATAGGTATACGTTTTCTTGTATGAACGCTTACCGTTAAACCACGAATTACTAACAGAAGTACTTGGCCCACCAACAACATCAAACCCTTCGAAATTTGGAGGTATAAAATTGTCTCCATCTTTATTCATCTCAAAGTCTATACGAAGCCTTTCGTTTACCCCAAGCTTGGATTTACTCACCTTAGCCTCAAATTTTACTTGGGCAGACAAACTCATGCTTGCTATCGCAATAATGATAAATGTGATAAATCTTCTAATACTCATAGGTTCTTTAGGATTTCTCTGGCTATTATCAAAATTCAAATCGATTTTTACCAATCCTTTTCTGTTTTTACCTTCGCTCCTTTTTGTTTTTCAGCATTCATTTTGGCCTGCACTTTTTGCTCTTGGTTTTGCATGGCTTCTAAGATATTTTTAATCTGTTGCGGAGACATTTGTCCAGGCTTTGGTTTAGGTTTTTGTTGGTCTTTCTTCTTATCGTCTTCTCCCTGCCCATTATCTTGTTTGTCCTCCTTGGGCTTTCCGTTTTCATCTTCTTCTTCATCACCCTTTTTTTGATCTTTATCGCCTTGGTCGTTCTTGTCTTGGTTTTCCTTATTCTCGTCTTCTTTTTTTTCTTGGTCTTTTTTATCTTGTTCTTCTTCTTTGTTTTCGTCCTCTTTGTTATCCTCACCTCCACCATCTTCTTGCTGATTAGCGCACTCCTTGGCTAAAGCATAATTATATCGCGTCTCCTCGTCATTAGGATTATTCCGCAATGCATTTTTGTACGCTTCGAGAGCTTGTTTACAATTTTTATTTTCCATTAAGAAATTTCCAATATTGTGATAGGCTCTGTGCTTTTCTTCTTTTGTCTTTGCATTTTTAGCAGCTTCTTCTCCTCTAAAAAGTGCCTCCTCAACATTTCCTTTTTTATATAAACCGTGGGCTAAATTATAAGACCCGGTAGCTTTGTCTGGAGCTTTAGAAATAGCTTTTCTGTACTCCATTTCTGCTTCTGTAAAATTTTCTTCTTGAAGAAGTTCGTTGCCCTTATAGACTAATGCTTCAGCCTTTTTTAATGTCTTTGCATCCTCAGTGGTAGAATTCTGAGCACTACTCAAAAATCCTAAAAGTGTTACAACAAGAAATACAATTTGTTTCATTTTACTTTGTTCTTTTCTTTATCTAAAGTTAGCAAAGCCATTTAATTATAGAGTTAAAGAATTTCTAAATAACTCCTAATGCTTAGTTTAAATAGATGCTTCGTTAAATAAATTGAGCTTTCGGAGCCACTCTGTTTTACGCTCTAATAAAAATATATCTATAAAGAAAAATACTAAAGCGAATCCTAAAAACCACTGAAATTGATCTTTATAGTCTGCGATTTGCTTTGACTCAAATTCTTTCTTGTCCATTTTCTCCAAAATTTCTTTTATAGTATCAACTACCTCGCTAGTATTTCTTCCATTAATATATTCACCGTCGGTTTCTTGAGCAATTTCGCGAAGTGTATTCTCATCTAGTCTGGTGATTACGGTTTCTCCGTTAGAATCCTTTTTATAATTTAAAACAACACCATTTCTTTTAATTGGAATTGGGCCTCCCTTTACATCACCAACGCCTATGGTTAAAATCCTAATACCTTCTTCATTGGCTTCCTCTGCTATATCAACTGTTTCACCTTCGTGGTCTTCTCCATCAGAAATTATGATTAAAATTCTATTGGTCTGCTCCTCATCATCGTAATATGTTTTTGCCAATTGTATAGCTTCTCTTATAGCCGTACCCTGAGAAGAAAGCATGTCTGTATTCATATTTTGAAGAAACATCTTGGCCGACGCATAATCGGTAGTAATTGGCAGTTGTGGAAATGCCTTACCTGCATATGCTATGATACCAACACGATCGCTAGCTAAACTATTTATAATCTGGGTTACAAGTTGTTTGGATTTTTCTAGTCTGTTAGGTGCAATGTCTTCTGCAAGCATACTTTTAGATACATCTACTGCAAATACTATATCTACACCTTGACTTCTTACCGTTTCTAGTTTTGTTCCAATTTTAGGGTTTACCAAGGCTAGTGATAAGCAGCCAAAACCAGCGCATAATACTAAGATTTTTAACACGCTTTTAAATAGAGATTGATTAGGGCTTAATTTTTCTAAAAGTCGTCGTTCTGCAAATTTCTTTTGGGCAGCTCGTCTCCATAATTGCAACCACAAAAAGAGCAGGATTACTGCTGGAATAAGCAATAATGTCCAAAACCATATTTTTTCATCTATTCTAAACAAAGCTTCTAAATATTGTATGTCTTAATAAGGTTTCAATTAGCAATAATAGACCTGCTAATAAAACCAATGGTCTGTATTTTTCTTCGTAATTATAGTACTTCCTCTCTTCTATTTCCGTTTTTTCTAGCTTATTGATTTCGTTGTAAATCTCAGCCAATTTTTGATTATTAGTTGCCCTAAAATAGCGACCTCCTGTTGCTTCGGCAATTTCCTTGAGCAAGTCTTCATCAATTTCAACTTGTTGACGGCCGTATCTAAAGGTACCATCGGGATTAATGGATACTGGAGATAAAGCCATTCCGTTTGTCCCTAAACCAATGGTATAGGTTTTTATACCATATTCTACCGCTAATTCACTAGCGATTTTTGGATCTATAAATCCTGAGTTATTTACACCATCGGTTAATAATATAATTACTTTACTCTTAGCCCTACTATCTTTCAAGCGATTTACCGAAGTAGCCAATCCCATGCCTATTGCGGTACCACCTTCTATGATGGTGTTATACCTTATATCCCTTAAGGACCTTAAAACAAGAGTCTTATCTGATGTTATAGGTGTTTTGGTATAAGCTTCACCTGCATATTCTACAAGACCAATTCTATCATTAGGCCTACCATTAATAAAATCTGCGGCCACTTCTTTAAGGGCCTCTAAACGATTAGGCCTTAAGTCTTTAGCTAGCATACTGGCAGAGACATCTATGGCCATAACAATATCAATTCCTCTCGTGGTTTTGGTCCGAGTGGATACGTCTACCGTCCTAGGCCTTGCGATAGCGGTAATTAACAATGCCAAAGCCAGTAATCGCAACATAAACAATGCATGTCTTAGCGTTGACCATGTCGCTGAAGAGGCTTTAAAACCTCTAATACTAGACACTTTTAACTCTGCGGTTTGTCTTTGATGCTTAAATACATACCAGATAATGGCTATTGGTAAAACTAAAAACAACCAGAACAATTCTTTATTTAAAAACTCTATATTCTCAAACATTAGTCATCCTCTTCTTTTGCAAGTTCATCTGGTATCAATTCTATAGAATCTACGACGCGTTGAATAATATCGTTTGCATACTCATCATCTGTGGGCCAAACTAAGGCTATCTGTTGCACTACATTCTCCGTTGTAAAACTATAAATGGCGTATTCCCCTGATTTAAAAATCTCCGAGCTTTCTGTTGGAAATTCTGCAGTACCATACGTTTTTAGACCTTCTGCACCATTGGGTGTAGTATATTTCTCTGTTTTGGTTAGAATATTCCTAACTCCTAATGCTTCCCATTTTTTCAGATTGGCTTCTACTATAGCTGACATATTGATAGCTTTTTGCTTATCAGCAGTTTCTGCCTGAGTTTTTAAGACTTGCGAGGTTCCTGTGCGTATGTAGAGATTATCTTTAAAGCTACCATAAAAAAACATAGTTGTTTTCATGTTTTCATTAAGCTGAGCCGCTTCAGATGAATCCATACGCTTCAGCACTTCTGGAGTTTCTATCCAAATAGGAGGAAACCCATAAGCACTCTTTACCCATTCGCCTTCTAATAAAGATTTACTTTCGTTACCAATAATGGTATCATTTACATATCCAAATCCATATTTAACTCCAAAACCTACGTAGGTTAATAGTATTAAACTCAAGGCCATTATTACAGAAAGGGTAATCTTTCTTCTTTTCTTTTTCCGTTCCTGTTCTTGCTTATAAGCTAAATCCAGTAATTTTTCTTCTTCAGTTGGCTCTGGAAGGCAGTCCTTAATATGTTCGATTTCCTTTGCAATTGTAGCCTTATCCATTTCGGCTAATGCTATGTCTGGTGCCGATTTAGCGAACTTCACTAAATCTGCACGTTTTAAAATTGAGCCAATATTTGAAATAGTTTCCTTTGTAAACGGAAATTGATTACCGTCTTTCAGTAATTGCAATCGTGTTATTAACTCATCGGTCGTACTCTCTAAAGCATGATCGTAAACTTTTTCGTCTAGATATTTTCTTATAATAAAGGTCAACTCTGAATAATAATCCTTTAGCTTTAGAGACCTTAAAAAGCCTTTCTCGTCCAATTTATCAATAGCTAATTTTGCTCTATCATAAGGAGGCAGCGATGCTATTTCTTCCTCTTCGGTTAAGGGCTTTTTACGCCAAATAAACCAATAAATGATAAAGGCAATAATTCCGAGTACGAGAAAAATTAGTAATAACCACTTCCACCAATTTCCGCTTGATTTGTCTACCTCTATAATTGGTTTTATATCGTAAAGCTTTTGTTTAGTGGTATCTACTTCAATAGCATTTACCCTTATCCTTAGAGAATCCGTAAAAAGTGTGTTGTCACCTACTAAAATCTTTTGAGTGGGTATAGTGTAGTATCCAGAATCAAACTGAGTCAATTTATAAATTCTACTAAAAATAATGTTAGACTCTTTTCGTAATGAATCTACTTCGGTAGCTTCTACGGCCTCTAAGGGTAAAAAGGTTTGTCCCTCCGGAAAAATAACTAGTGCCGAAGAATCTGCTTCTACCTCAATTTTAAATTTAATTTGTTCACCAATGCGTATAGTAGTGGTGTCTACTTCTGACCGAACCTGGCCCTGTAGCGATAATGAAATAAGGAACAATAGACAGCCCAAAACAAAGGTGATGTTTTTGTTTTGGATTTTAGCAATAGTAATGTTAGAAAACATACTTATCATATTATCTGTAACTCCTTATTAACGTCTTTTAAAATATCCCAATAATTTTTTTACGTAGCTCTCATCTACTCTACAACTAATAGAGCCAGAGCCAGACTTTGTAAAACTATCATTAAAATAGCGAACCTTTTCTGTATAGAATTTACCATAGTTTAACCTCACTTTTTTTGAGGCCGTATTTACTAACATCGATTGACCTGTTTCTTCGTCTTCCATTTGCACCATGCCAATGTTTGGAATACTTTCTTCGTGCCTATCGTAAATCCTTATACCAGTTATATCATGTCTTCCTGCTGCTATTTTGAGAGTATTCTTGTAGTCATCTGCAATGAAATCTGACAATACAAAAACAATAGCTTTTTTCTTCATCACACTGGACAAAAATCTCAAGGCTTCTGCAATATTGGTGTTTTTACTTTTAGGCTTAAATTCTAATAGCTCCCGAATGATTCTTAGCACATGTGAGCGTCCCTTTTTAGGCGGGATATAAAGCTCTATTTCATCGGAAAATAAAATCAGTCCGATTTTATCATTATTCTGTGTTGCTGAAAAAGCTAGTGTTGCTGCAATTTCAGTTACAATTTCGTCTTTGAATTGGTTTTTTGTACCAAAAAATTTACTCCCAGAAACATCAGCCATTAACATCATCGTTAACTCGCGTTCTTCTTCAAAAACCTTTACAAAAGGTTCATTGTAGCGCGCCGTGACATTCCAGTCGATATTTCTAACATCATCACCAAACTGATACTGTCGTACTTCAGAAAATGTCATACCACGCCCTTTGAAGGTAGAATGGTACTCACCTCCAAAAATATGATCAGACAAACGCCTTGTCTTAATCTCTATTTTACGTACTTTTTTAAGAAGTTCCTTAGTATCCATTTTTCAGTTTCCAGTTTCGCAATCTTCGATTATAAGTAACGGGTAATCTGTAAGGTTTTGTTTTGTATGCTCTGATTACCGATATACTGTAAACTCATTTATGGCACTTCGATTTCATTTACAATTTTGTTAATGATATCTTCTGAAGTTACATTCTCTGCTTCTGCTTCATAGGTTATTCCAATTCTGTGTCGCAATACATCGTGCACAACGGCGCGGACATCCTCGGGTATCACATAACCACGTCTTTTGATAAAAGCATAACACTTAGCTGCTGTTGCCAAATTTATACTTCCCCTTGGAGATGCACCAAAAGATATTAAAGGTTTTAAGTCTCCTAACCTATAATTTTCAGGGTAACGTGTTGCAAAAACGATATCAAGAATATATTTTTCAATTTTTTCATCCATATAAACGTCACGTACAGCTTCTTGTGCGCTCAATATCTGTTTTGTAGAAATTATGGGATTAATCTTGTCGTAACTTCCTTTTAAATTTGCTCTTACAATTAATTGTTCTTCGTCTATTTTAGGATAGTCTATAACTGTTTTGAGCATAAATCTATCGACTTGTGCTTCGGGTAGTGGATATGTACCTTCTTGTTCAACAGGATTTTGGGTTGCCATTACCAAAAAAGGTTTTTCCAAAATAAAGGTTTCATCGCCAATAGTAACCTGCTTTTCTTGCATTGCTTCTAAAAGTGCTGATTGCACTTTAGCAGGAGCACGATTAATCTCGTCAGCAAGAACAAAATTTGCGAAGATTGGTCCTTTCTTAATAGAGAAATCATTCTCTTTCATATTGTAAATTAGTGTCCCTACAACATCTGCAGGCAAAAGGTCTGGAGTAAACTGTATTCTGCTGAAACTTGCATCAATAGCCTTAGACAAAGAATTAATAGCTAGTGTCTTAGCCAATCCCGGAACACCTTCTAGCAAAATATGGCCTTGACCTAAAAGCCCTATAAGTAAACGCTCTACCATATGTTTCTGGCCTACGATTACCTTATTCATTTCAAAAATTAATAGGTCTATAAAGGCACTTTCCTTTTCAATCTTTTCATTAATGGCCTTTATGTCAATTGTGCTTGTATCTTCCATTATAATAACGTTTTATAGCAGTTTATTTTGTACTATAATTATTGAAGATGCAAAGTGTTAAATTATTTCGGGAGTTGCTGTTAATGATTGGTTAAAAAAAGTGTACTTTTTTTTAATACAAATATCCTCTTAACATCTTTAAATTCGGGCTATTCGAACAAAATGGTCTCAAGGATTGTTGTATCTCCAGCAGTTACTGTCACATTATCAATAACAATTGGCTCAAATGTAGAATTTACATCTGGAGTTATCGTAAGAGTGTAAACACCTTCTGATAAACCAGCAATCTGAAAGTTCCCTTGATCATTAGTAAATGTTGTAGCAGAAGTATTTTCATTGGCGGCCTCAATTTCAGCTGCTAGACCAACTGGTAAAATTACACCTTCAATATTCCCAGAATTTATTTCTAAGTTGGCCCTTAAAACTGGTTTCAAAATTATATTTCCGGAATTTCCTGCTACAACAATAGATTCATCCACATCAAAGTCAAGAATAAAATTGTAATCAAATCCTGGTAGGATTGGCTCATTTACCATGACCTTAAGACCAGATTGTTGTGCGCTAGGTGTTGTTAGTGGTCTAGCTTCAGATTCTCCTGACAAAACAATTGAATTGGAATCACCCAAAACCAATCGGATTTGTTGAATAATTCCTGTTTCAATGATTTCGTTCTCGACTAGAGGCAAATTAACTCCGCCAGTAAGTTCTAACAAGTCATAAATACCTGGTTCAATAATTCCTATAGACAACCAACCATTGTTATCATCTGCACTATCACTTTCATATTTAATCAATACATCAATAACTTCAACAAAAACGTTTTCATAATCTCCTGGATTATCTACGAGTTTTATTGATAGACTTGCTCCCTCCTCAATAGGAGTATTTAAAGCAGAATTGTTTGAATCATCGCAAGCAGATATAAGGACTACAATAGTTAAGCTCAGGACTAGTTTGTATAATTTCATAATAATATCTTTTATTGTATTCTTCCTAATATACGGCTAAATTGTATAATTAGATTTTTTTCACTTTAGTGAAAAAACCTCTCAATAGTTATGTGTAAAAATAAGACTAAAGGTCTGTTGGTTCTATTATAATTGTTATATAATGATACTTTTTTACTTATGATTTTGCCTATTTTTATAAAAAATAGCTATTAACCAATAAAATTTTCTTTTGTGAGATATTCTCAGGTAATCGCTGGAACTATGACTTGGGGCCAATGGGGCAAGTCCCTCTCCACTAAAGCAATGTGTGAGCTTATAGAACAATGTGCCCAAAACAATATCACTACGTTTGATCATGCCGATATTTATGGTGGCTATACCACAGAAAGCGAATTTGGCAAGGCCTTTCTCCGAACTGGTATTAAACGGGAAGATATTCAGTTGATTTCAAAATGTGGCATTCAATATTTAAGTGAGAATCGCAACAATAAAGTTAAGCATTATGACTACAACAAAGACTATATTATTTGGTCTGCAGAAGAATCGTTGAAGCATCTTAATACTGAATATATCGATTTGCTTTTGCTACACAGACCGAGTCCTTTAATGAACCCAGAGGATATAGCTGAAGCTATTACCATTTTAAAAAAACAAGGGAAAATAAAATCTTTTGGCGTATCTAATTTTACACCCTCTCAAATGGAATTAATTGGTCTACGCATGGATGTTGATGTTAACCAAATAGAGTTCTCTTTAACTCAGCATTCTGCCATGCTCAATGGTACATTAGACTACATGAAAACTAATGGTATCAAACCAATGGCTTGGTCGCCTCTTGGTACGGTTTTTAAAGATGATAATGAAAAAAGTAGACGAATTCATAAACAACTAGGTGCATTATTAGAGAAGTATAATGCTACGGAAGACCAGTTATTATTGGCTTGGATTATGAAGCATCCCGCTGGGATTCTTCCCGTAGTTGGAACAACAAATACTAAAAGATTAAAACAGGCCATAGACGCTTCAAAAATAGACTTAGAACTAGAAGATTGGTTCCTCATTTTGGTTGCTTGTCAAGGCCACAAAGTCCCATAAAATAAAATTCTATGAATAAGATAGCTTTAATAACAGGAGCAACAAGTGGTATTGGGCGCGCCACCGCGCACGAATTTTCTAAACACGGCATTAAATTAGTGTTATGTGGACGTCGTCAACAACTTTTAGAGAGTTTAGAAAAAGCTCTATCGCGGGACACAGATGTATATACACTTAACTTTGATGTTAGAGATAGAGAAAAAGTATTAGAAGCTATTGCTTCTTTACCAAAAGAGTTCAGAAACGTCGATATCTTAATAAATAATGCTGGGAATGCTCATGGCCTTGACCCTATTGAGACTGGAAGTCTAGACGATTGGGACGCTATGATGGATATTAATGTAAAAGGCCTCCTATATGTAAGTAAGGCTATTATTCCTGGAATGACTGAGCGTAAATCTGGACACATTATAAACATCGGTTCTTCTGCTGGCAAGGAAGTGTACCCTAAAGGGAATGTGTATTGCGCAAGCAAACATGCAGTTTTAGCGATAACAGAAGGCATGCGAATCGATTTAAATCCATATGGAATAAAAGTAAGTGCTATTAATCCTGGACTAGTTGAAACGGAATTCTCAAAAGTAAGGTTTAAAGGTGGAAAGCAAGCCGACTCCGTTTACTCGGGCTACAAAGCTTTGCAAGCAGAAGATATTGCTGATATTATCTATTTTACTGTGTCTAGACCTGCCCACGTAAATCTTGCAGACGTTTTGGTTTTTCCGACGGCACAAGCTAATTCTGTTACTGTTAAAAAGACTTAACACCCTTTGATTTGATCAATAAACGGCTTCTCATAAAAAACCTATTGGCTCACAATGATGAGAACAGTTTCTACGACAAAAAACGTAAAATAGATATCACCTATAAGGAAGGCAAAGCCAAATTTTTAAAGCATGTTTGCGCACTCTCTAACAGCAATCCAAAGAACAACTCTTACATTGTCATTGGTGTACAAGATGAGGATAATAAAATTATTGGTGTAGATTTTTTTGATGATAGCAAAATTCAAAATCTCATTAATGCCTACCTTACCAATCCTCCAATAGTACAATATGAAAATATTCCATTTCCCCATTTATCAGATGATAAGGTTGTAGGACTTGTTACCATTAGACCTATTAACGAAATTACATCTCTTAAAAAAAACATATGGAAATACTACGGTGGGGCAGTCTTTTTTAGAGAGGGGAGCATTAGTATGCCAAAGGTCTTTGATTTGGCTATTAAGGATGTTAATTCAAGACTAGTTTCAGCTATTGAAAACCATGCAAAGAATAATATAGAATTGACGTTAGATGGTGTTTTCGATTTTATGAACAAACGCAAAGATTACAGTCCTCAATATCATGTATTTAAAGAATATTTTGTGCTTTGTTGGTCTGGAAGTAAAAAACAAGTTAAGGAAGAAACCTTCTTTTCGCGTGTTGACATAGAGCTTATAAACGAACAGGTACGCTTGTTTTATTCTGCGCTAGACGAAGTAGCAATTAGCTTTAACGACAGGTCATTTAAAATAGTGGAGTACGTGAGGTTAGGTCTTCAACAGTCCTTTAGATATTTTAAACTTGAAGAAACCGTTATAACCTTTGAGGATAACGCCAATTATTCCATAGATGCCAAATTAATATTTGATCCGCCTCAATTTGACAGAAAATTGCTTCATCATATTTATAATACCAATAATTCCTTACTCGAAAAACTTAAAAAGAATATTCGTCTTGCGCCTCATGAAAATTCAGATCTACAAAATTTAGCCGCTAGCTACCTCATCTGTTATTTAAATGGTTTTGATGAAGCACTCCCCAAACTAGAATATGCGAAGCCTTATTTAAAAAAATATAACAACACTATATATAAATCATATAAGGATACTATGAGAATTCTGCGTAAAGTAAAGTATAGCTAACACACTGGTCTTCATGTTATTTAACCTTAATTTTCTGCATATCATCGGACAGAAATTAAACATATTGCATTTTATACATTTTTTTTTGCTATTCATCATAAAATTTCAACTTAACGAATTAAAATGTGCACTTTTGTAAGGCTATTAATCAATTATATAACCTTGTTTCACAGGAGAGCTGTAGAGCTTGCTGGAGCAAGGTTTTTTGTATTATAAAAAGCTTAAGGGTCTGTGTTCTGATTTAATTATTCCTGCTGTTGAAACACCCATCCATTTAGAAATAATCGTAGCATAAATAGCTCTAAAATCTATCTCGTACTTTAAATCACCATTATTATCTAAATCTGTTAAACTAACCAACGGATTATACAATCCTGCTTTTTTTAATTTCTGGCCTATTACAAAAACATTATTTGCAGTTCCGTGATCAGTACCATTTGCAGCGTTTTGCCTAACACGTCTTCCAAATTCTGAAAAAGTTAAAATCAAGGTATCATTAAAAGTTCCGTTACGTTTTAAATCTTTAACAAAAGCCGCAATACTTTCTGAATATTGGGATAATAAGCGTCCTTGCTGATTTTGCTGATTGGCGTGGGTATCAAATCCGCCAAAAGAAGTGTAAAATACTTTTGTGTCCAATCCTGAGTTGATAAAATTAGCCACAGTTCGTAATTGCCTTGCAAGTATATTTTGAGGGTAAGTTTCTTGCGATAATTTAACCTTAGTATTTTGATAGATATAATTTGCTGAAGACTTAGCTTCAATCATAGTCTGGTACAAATATCCTAGATTGTGCTCATTGAGATGATGGTCTGTGTAATGGTTTAGGACCTTTTTAAAGTATGGATCCTTTGCAGTTCTATATAAAACTCTGTAATCAGTAGTGGCAATACCATTAAAATGTTCACCCTTCATGGCAAGACTCAAATGTTCGTCTGTCTCAATGGCATTATAAGGTTTATTTCCATACTTATCTAAATACCTTCCCAGCCATCCACTTTGAAGATATTCACTCGAGCTACTCCCAGTCTGCCAAATATCCATAGATCTAAAATGTGACCTTACCGGATTAGGATACCCTACGTTATTGATAATAGCTAATTCGCCATTATCAAACAATGGTTTCAATGGTTTTAAACTTGGATGAAAACCTAATTGGTCATCTATTTTAATAATGTCTTTCTTAACTGCCAATCTTGGTCTTAAGTTATAATAAATATCATTATTGTAGGGAATAATAGTGTTAAGCCCGTCATTACCACCAGCAAGTTGTACAATTACCAGGCGTTTATAGCCAAGACGTTCTGGTGAGACAGATTCCAAAGCCTTTATAAATTGTGGCACCATAATCAGGCTACTTGCCAATGCTGAATTTTTTAAAAATTGTCGTCTTTCCATGGCTTAACACATTTGGTACTCGGGCAAGGACATTAATTGTATACAATAATCTCGTTTAGATTTTTTACTCAATGTCTGCAAATAATCTATTGTTCCTTCATTTATAGCACCTTGAATTAGTAACTCAGATAAATTCTCTGTTTTTACGGCATTATAGCTAGACATAAAAGACTCCCAATAAGGCACTGTCTTAAAAGGCAATTTGTTCTTTACGCGCTTATAAAACTGTTCTCTAAAACTATCATTGAAATCACCTTGTTCCTTCAAAGAAATTATAGCATTATTGAGCAATAAGGAAGGTAATTTTAGGCGTACCATAATGGTATTGGCATCAATCCACGCTTTATCGCCTTTCCAACCTGCAACATTTGGTGGATCTAATAAGGTTTGCCCTAAAATTCTTTGAATTTTTAAAAGATCTTTCGGTTCTTCAAATTTTAACGGTACGGTTTGTGCCATTCCAACTAGTAGAGCTATTGGCGATTTAATCTTACTGCCAATATTCTGAGTTTCGTAAAACCAGTCTGACGTAAACACAAAATGCATTAGTTTTTCAATATTGTAATCTTTATAAAAAACTTCAGTCATTGCATCCACGTGGCTTTGATTGATTTTAGAGTTAACAAAATAGGTGTAGATTTTTACACAAACGAATCTGGCACATTGTTTTTGTTGTAGAATAATATCAATGATATCATCTCCATCATAACGTCCCGTACTTCCTAAAAAAAACTTATAACCATTATCATGACGAGCAGGTCTTAAGATAAACTCTCCTTGAAAATTGTGACTATATCCCGTAAAGGCTCTCGCGCATTCCTTAATATCCTTTTCTGTATAATTACCCTCCCCTAAGGTAAAAAGCTCCAATAATTCCCTGGCAAAATTCTCATTGGGTTTTTGCTTTCGGTTTTGATTGCTGTTAAGATATTTTAGCATTGCGGCCTCCTTAGATATGGCTCTTACAAAGTCTCCAAAATTTCCAAGAGCATGCGCCCTAAGTGTATTGTTATAGTTTTGAACGTGATAAATATTGCGGTCCTTACACACAAAGTGGTTTGCCCAAAATAAGGTCATGCGCTCACGCAGTGAACCTGGCGAATCCATGAGTCGTTCAATCCAACTGGTGTTGAGTTTAAGAATATATTGCATGCTTTTCTGTATGAACTCATTCCGCTTTTGTTTATTATTTACAAAATCAGACGGTTGATAATGATCCAATTCTGATGTGTCAATTGACAAAGGGCTAATATCAGAAGCATTAGCAAATAAATCATGAACTACTTGCGCCCTATCCATTCCTCTATGTTCATCTAAAAGACGCGGACTAATACCAAAGGCTGCTCTCCAATATAAATGCTGTATATCTTTAGACTCCATATTCTTTAGACCTTAATTTAAGCTAAGGGTTTAAACTACACTACCAAAAACAGTTCCATTTTTAACACAAAAAACCGTTTCAATAGTGAAACGGTTTTTGCAAACATCTATTTTCTGATTGAATTACAAATCAAATTTTATACCTTGAGCTAGTGGTAGTTCAGTCGTATAATTAATGGTATTGGTTTGTCGCCTCATATAAATTTTCCAAGCATCAGAACCCGATTCGCGACCACCGCCAGTTTCTTTTTCACCACCAAAGGCACCTCCAATTTCAGCACCCGAAGTCCCTATATTAACATTAGCAATACCACAATCACTTCCGGCATGAGATAAAAATGCCTCAGCCTCCCTAAGATTATTAGTCATTATAGCTGAGGATAATCCCTGTGCAACGTTATTTTGAATTTCGATTGCATCTGTTACTTCTCCTGAATATTTTAGCAGATAAAGTACAGGTGCGAAGGTCTCGTGCTGTACAATTTTAAAGCCATTACTCGCTTCAGCTATTGCAGGCTTAACATAGCAACCGCTTTCGTATCCTGCTCCAGATAATACTCCGCCTTCAATAATGAGTTTTCCACCTTCTTCAACAACTTGCTCAAGTGCATTTTTATACATCGCAACAGCATCTGTATCAATTAATGGACCAACATGATTATTTTCATCTAAAGGGTTACCTATTTTCAATTGTTTGTAAGCATCAACGATGGCGTTTTTTACCTTATCGTAAATAGACTCATGAATAATTAGTCGACGTGTACTTGTACAACGCTGGCCAGCTGTACCAACGGCGCCAAAAACAGCTCCAATGACTGTCATTTTTATATCAGCATCTGGTGTAACAATAATAGCGTTGTTTCCTCCCAATTCTAATAAGGTTTTACCTAATCTCCCAGCTACTTCTTGGGCCACTATTTTACCCATTCTTGTTGATCCTGTTGCAGAAACCAAGGGAACTCTACTATCCTTTGTCATAAATTCCCCAACACAATAATCCCCATTAATTAAGCAAGAAATACCTTCTGGTAAATTATTTTCGGCAAAAACCTCAGCCGCTATATTCTGGCATGCTACACCACATAATGGCGCTTTCTCAGAAGGTTTCCAAATACAAACATCACCACATACCCAGGCCAAAGCTGTGTTCCATGCCCAAACAGCAACAGGAAAATTAAAGGCAGAAATAATACCAACGGCTCCTAGTGGATGGTACTGCTCATACATGCGATGTCCAGGACGCTCGGAGTGCATTGTTAAACCATGTAATTGACGTGATAGTCCCACAGCAAAATCACAGATGTCTATCATCTCTTGGACCTCTCCAAGGCCTTCTTGGTAAGATTTACCCATTTCGTAAGATACCAGCTTACCTAAAGCCTCTTTTTTCTCACGTAGCTTTTCCCCAAATTGACGAACAATTTCGCCTCGCTGAGGAGCAGGCATTACACGCCACGTTTTAAATGCTGTTGTTGCGACAGTCATCACTATTTCATAATCAGCTTTTGTCGTAGATTTTACTTTTCCTATTAATTGGCCATCTACTGGAGAATAACTTTCAATAAGTTCTCCATTTGAAAATTTCTGAGAACCTGTAGAAGTCCCTTCATTGACTGCGCCAACACCTAAATCTTGTAACGCTTCTTGTATTCCGAAATCTTTAGCAACTACTTGCATTGATAATTAGTTTTTATGAATTATTAAATTATGCTACGAAGTTACTAAGAATGTCCCAAAATAATAGGATTTACGAGTTGAATTACGTCTGTCCTAGAAAGAAAGCTAATGAGATTTAAGAAGACTTTAACTCTGGGTAAAAATCTATATCCAGAAAGTAGTCCGTACATCTATTGTAAGTAATTGCTTAATAAAAAATAGTTGCCCTATGCGCTAGACACTTTATAATACCGCTAAATTTTATATTAAAAATTATGAAAATCATCAAATCCTTATTTGCGGTAATGCTGTTAACAAGTTCTAGCATATCCCTTGCACAAAAACAAGCTTATGTAACAGCCGATAATGGCTTAACCGTTAGAGAGCGGCCCAATCCCAAGGCACGAAAAGTTGGCAAACTAGATTATGGAGATGCTATTGAAATCACGGAAAGAACAAATATTAATCTTACACTTATTGATGAAGGTGAACAAATCGATGGAAACTGGGTGAAAATTCAGTCGCCTTCTATTACCGGTTATGTTTTCAACGGTTTTCTGTCTAAAGACAGAATAGTCAATCCTATTGAATTCAGATATATAGGACTAAGCATGAAGTTGAAAAATCTTAAAACTACTGAAGAATTTAAAATTCATACATTTCACTATACCGACACCATTAAAATTGGTGTTACTTTAGGAGATTCGCCAGAAGGAAAAATCTTGATCGTAAACAATAAAGACTACAAAAGGATAAGTGTATTTCAGCGCTTTGAGAGTAGCATCACTATAATGAATGAAGGACCACATTGTGATCTTACAGAATGGAAGCATTACCACTCACAATGGAAACCCATAGAAGCCATTACAAAAACTAAATTTAAAACGCTAAGCTATAACCAGGGCGGAAGGCAACAGTTTATAGATATAGATATACGAGCTCTAAAAGAAGAGGTGGAAAATAAGTGTGGTAAGGATTGGAGTAATTATGTAAAGGGAATAAAAACCTTAAATGATTATCCTGTGGGTATTTCTATAAATGGTATATTTCTGAAAGTGCTTATCACTGACCAGAATGATAAAGTTTCCGAAAAAATAATAGAATTTAAAATTCCTATGGGTTGTTGATTATGAATACTGCTAAATCCTACTACGCTGTGATATTTACTTCAAAACTGAAATCTAACGAAGGCTACAGCGCTATGGCAAAACAAATGGAAACTCTTGCCAAAACCCAAGAAGGCTTTTTGGGCATAGATAGTGCTAGAAATGACTTGGGAATTACAGTCAGTTATTGGAAAAGTCTAGAAGTAATTGCAAAATGGAAAGCAAACTCTAGCCATCTTACTGCTCAAAATAAAGGCAAGGATTTGTGGTATAGTTGGTATAAGGTACGTGTTTGTAAAGTTGAGCGAGAGTATAACTTTGATTCCTTGCCTTAAATTCTATTAAGGATTATTGCTTCGTACTGAATTAGCATTTGAATCAAATCCGTATTTTTGCATTTCTAATTATATAACATATGGACACACTTCAATTTATACACTCTTATTGGGCTTATCTGGTGTTAGTTGTTTTGGTATTAGCAACCCTAAATGCCCTTTTTAAATTTTTTGGCAACAAAGAGTTTGAAGCCAGAGATTTCAGAATCTCTTTATTTACTTTAATAACAATGCATATTCAGCTTCTTATTGGTATAATCCTGTTTTTTACCAAGGATTACTTTTCTACTATTGAGCAAGTTGGTGGTATGGGAGAGGTAATGAAGAATTCCGCATTAAGAAATCTTATTGTAGAGCACCCAACAACTATGATTATTGCTGTAGTTTTGGTCACAATGGGCTACTCAAAACATAAAAAGAAACTAGTATCTAAACCCAAATTTAAAATGCTCGCCATTTTTTATACGTTAGCACTGATATTAGTATTAGCCAAAATTCCTTGGGGTTTATGGTTTTAATAAAAAAAGGCCTTGATTTCCTCAAGGTCTTTTTTTATTAATCTATTCAGCTTGTTTAATAAGATAGACGTAAACCGGAAAGTGATCACTAAATCCGTTTGTAAAGCCTCCATCAGCAAAACTTCTAAAAGGATAACCGCGCCATCTGCCTCTTTTATTTGACAAATAGGCCTTATTATAAATACCAGCTTTCCAAAACCTATAAGAGGAATAGTCCTCTTCTAATAAAGGTTGAGTTACCATTATTTGGTCAAATAAGCTCCAAGCATCTCTATAGGCTGTTGTTCCATAGCCTTTATCGGTAAACATTTTTTCATAAGGATTATATATTCCTTTTAAAGGTACTTCTTCTTTTTCCTTCTTAGCTTTTAGAACCTCCTTAACACTGTCATTTGTTGGGTCGTCATTAAGATCGCCCATGGTAAATATTTTAGCATAAGGATCTATGGATTGCAAAGAGTCGATAAGACGCTTGTTTAACTTGGCTGCACCAACTCGTTTAGATCGGCTTCTTGCCTCACCGCCACTTCTAGAAGGCCAGTGATTGACTATGATATGAATAAGGTCACCATCTAATTCTCCACTGACTAAAAGTTGGTCTCTAGTATATACGCGTCTTCGAGTTAAATCATCATATATCTTTAACTCATGTGAACTAGAATCAATAGGTCTAAACAAAGATTTCTGATATAAAAGTGCTACATCTATACTTCTTCGGTCCGGCCCTTCAAAATGAATTATACCGTAATCCTTAGGCAACAATAAAGGATCGTTAACAATGTCTTCTAATACGTCCCTATTTTCAATTTCGCAAACTCCTATTATTGCAGGGGAATTTTTTGCCATATCCGTTCCGATATTAGATATGACTCTTGCCATGTTCTTTACTTTTTGCCTGTACACATCAGCTCGGTTTGCTTTCATTTCCATAATCGGGCTAGCTTCATCGCGCTTTAGTGGGTCATCAATAGTATCAAACAAATTTTCTAAGTTATAAAACGCCAGTGTGTGAATTTTAAACTTTTTTTCGTCTTGGGCGTTAGAGGTCAAAAAACAAAAAAGAATACTTAAAACAACAAGTGATTTTAATATCTTCATAAATCAATTTTTGTGCATTTACAATTGTGCAAATCTATTGTTAAATTTATCTTAATAAAAATTAGCTATCGCTACGGCAATGCCGCATATTAACTTATCGTTATATCGAATCAAATTGCTTGCCAAAAGTATGTAATTATCATAAATAATGTACATTTGTGCGCCTCAAATAACCATTATTTAACCTACAGTAACAATCAATATTTAAAATGGGCATGAAAAAAAGTTTTTTATTTTTTCTATTTGGAATTGCCTTCTGCCTAAGTGGTTTTGCACAACAAACCATTATTAAAGGAAGCGTTCTAGATGGAACAACAGGAGAACCTATTCCTGATGTAACGATTTCTATCGAAGAAACCGGACAAACAGCGAAGACCAATGCCAAAGGTGAATTTAGTTTTACGCAAAATGTTCCTTTGGGAGATCAGGTTTTAAAGGTAGAAAAAGTAGGTTATGTCGTAAAGCGTTATCCTATCATTGTTAATGAAGGGCAAACGGTAGACATTACTGGTATGACTCTCGATTTTGATTCGAGCGACAAAAAAGATCTATTCATTATTTCAATTTCTGACGACAATTTAAATAGTGAAGACGATGGTTTAACGGATAATATCTCTGGTCTGCTTCAGGCATCTAGAGATGTTTTCTTAAATGCTGCGGCCTTTGATTTTAGCGCCACATTCTTTAGACCTCGTGGTTTAGACAATGCCAATGGTAAGGTCCTTATTAACGGTGTTGAAATGAATAAACAATTCAACGGTAGACCTCAATGGGGTAACTGGGGCGGATTAAATGATGTTCAAAGAAACCAGGAGTTTTCAATGGGTCTTGCGCCAAATGACTATAATTTTGGCGATTTAGCAGGTACTAACAATATTGTTATGCGTGCCTCAAAATACAGAAGAGGAGGGCGTATCTCCTACGCATCTGCAAACAGAAGCTACCAAGGAAGAGTAATGGCTAGTTACAGCTCTGGATTACTCGAAGGCGGCTGGTCATACACAGTTTTAGGTTCTCGCCGTTATGGTGAACAAGGCTTTATCGATGGAACACTTTACGATGCAAATTCATTTTTTGTAGCCGTTGAAAAACAAATTAATGATAAGCATAGTATCAACTTCACTGGGATATATGCTAAAAACAGAAGGGGGCGATCTACAGCAATAACCGAGGAGGTCTATAATCTTAAAGGACGCGAATACAATCCGTTCTGGGGCTTGTTAAACGGTGAGCAAAGAAACTCTAGAATGCGACAAATTAATGAGCCTATATTAATGCTTAACCATTTCTGGGATATTTCTTCTAAAGTGAAATTGAACACCAATGTTGCCTATCAGTTCGGTGAAATAGCCAATACAAGAATAGATAATGGTGGAACACGTTTGTATGTAGATGAAAATGGGGACAGTGCATTCTTAGGAGGTGCTCGTAATCCAGATCCTACCTACTATCAAAACTTACCTAGTTTCTATTTACAAGATCCAAATCCAACTGCTGCTGATTTCCAAAATGCTTACTTATCTCAACAACGGTTTTTAAATGATGGCCAAATGCCTTGGCTTAGCTTTTATGAAGCCAATCAAAGACCAAGTAATGTTGGGGGGAATTCATTATATGCTGTACAAGCTGATGTAATAAAGGACCAACAATTAACATTCAACTCAATATTAGACGCTGAACTAGCTGAAAATATTAGATTAAACGCTGCGGTAAATTATAGAATGTTAAAAAGTGAAAACTTTGCTCGAGTAGAGGACCTTATGGGCGGCACAGGCTATTTAGATGTTGACTTCTTTGCAGATGAGGAAGAAGGTGGTATAGATGAAATTGCAGCCTCAACATTGGCGCAAAGTGATTTAAGAAATCCTAATCGAATTGCAAGAGAGGGTGAGCGCTACAAATACAACTATGAAATGGAAGCTAATGTTGCTTCCGCCTTTGCTCAGGCACAATTTAAATACAATAAGATAGATTTTTATGTAGGTGCTAATGTTTCACAAACCAACTACCAACGAACTGGTCTCTATGAAAATGGTTTCTTCGCAGGAGGAGGTAATGATGGTTCCTTTGGTGAAAGTGACAAACTTAACTTTACCAATTTTGGGGTAAAAGGTGGTTTGACCTATAAAATCACAGGTAAACATTTAATTGATGTCAATGGCAGCTATTTTACAAAAGCACCTTTTTTAAGAACAGCTTTTAGTAACGCTAGGCAAACCAACGCTACGGTCATTGGATTAGAAAGTGAGAAAATACAGTCCGTAGATGTGAGTTATATTTTTAGATCACCAACGGTTAAAGCTAGAATTACAGGTTTTTATTCTGGATTTCAGGATGGTAGTGATGTTGGATTTTACTTTACTGAAGATATCGCTGGTTTAGGTATTGATAGCGGAGATGCCTTCGTTCAAGAAATAATGACCAATATTGAGCGTAGACATGTAGGTGTTGAATTGGGTATTGAAGCACAGGTAACACCGACTATAAAATTAAAAGGAGCTGCATCGATTGGGCAATATACATTCCAAAATAATCCTAACTTATATCTCACTAGTGTAGATTTTTTAAATAGACAAGGTGTTGACAGAGAAGTAACCTTTGGAGACGGAACAACCAATCTAAAGAACCTTCATGTGGCAGGTGGCCCGGAGCGAGCCTATCAAATTGGATTTGAATATAGAGATCCAGATTACTGGAATTTTGGAGTTACTAGTAACTTCTTTTCTAATGCTTATATAGATGTAAGTAACTTAGCAAGATCTGCTAATTTTACTTCAGATTACGATGGCAACACCTTTAACGATTATGATCCTGACGTTGCAAAAGACTTGCTAAAGCAAGAACAATTTGATAGCTACATGCTAGTTAATATAATAGGTGGTAAATCTTGGAAAATCAATGATTATTTCGTTGGATTCTTCGCCACAATAAATAACGTTTTTAATGAAGAATATAGAACAGGTGGTTTTGAGCAATCGCGATTAGCCAATTACCGAAGGTTACAAGAAGACAAGTCAAGAGCAAGCGGTCCAATATTTGGCCCTCGCTATTTCTTTGGTAATGGTACAACTTACTACCTTAATGTATACGTAAGATTTTAAGCTATGAAAGAGAATAATAATACAAACACAATACAAGCAAATGGATGCCCATCATCCAGCAAAACATATAAAAAAGCAATTATGAAAACTTTAAAATTTAACAAATTTCTACTACTAATACTCGGATTGGTAGTTTTAAACAGCTGTGTGGAAGACGACGATTTTGAGACTCCTAACACAGATATTGTAGAACCTATTTTGGATGGAGAAGTCATTCAAATTTCTGCTGTAGCTGGAGCTCTTGGTCAAATACATGGTGGAGGCATAGATTATGACAATGACGAAGATTTTGTTTTCTTCAATTTCGATGATGCCGGAATAGTACAATATATGGAGGGTTACGTAATTTCCTCTGATGAGGCAGGTAATTATTTCGAAGAAATTATCCTTCAAGATAATCCTGAAGACCCAACGGTGGGTATCAGACTCTTAATTGATGTCAATCCGTTGTTTGGTAGATACGAAGTAGGACGTAAAATATACGTAAGACTTAATGGCCTTTATGCTGGTATTTCAAATGGTGTTCTTTCTTTAGGAATATTGGATGGAAATCGTATTGGTAAAATACCTTCTGCCGTAGAAGATATTGTTATAAGACGTTCTGCAGAATTTACAACTATGATTCCGATGCCTATGGAATTCTCAGATTTTTCTAGTGATAAGACAAACTTACTTATTGAATTACAAGATGTACAGTTTAACCGAAATCAAGCAACTGGGCCTAACCCGTTGACATATGCTGGTGAGAGTTTTGATGAATTTGATGGTGAGCGCCAATTAGAAAGCTGCACGACCTCTTCAGCTGTGGTATTTAGTACAAGTACATTTGCAGATTTTAAAGGATTAACTTTACCTTCTGGTAGAGGTAACATGACGGCTATTTTATCCAAAGACTTTTTTGGCGAGGTATTTAATATTGTAATAAGTTCTCCAGAGGATATAAACTTTGATAGCCAAGAGCGTTGCGATCCAGATTTCTTAGAGTGTACAGATCCTTCTGGTGGAGGTGCTCCAATCTATGAGGAGGATTTTGAAGCTTTTGGAACTTATCCTTCTGAAGGTTGGGATAATATTAATGTAAGCGGTACGGATACAGACTGGTTTATCAGTAGTTTCAGCGGAAATTTCTATTCTCAAATCTCTGCCTTTAACTCTGATAATGACGAAGCTAACGTATGGCTTGTAACGCCTCCTATTGATATGGATAATACCACTGGCGAAGAATTATCTTTTGACATTCAGGCTAATTTTGACAATGGTACAAATCTTAGCGTGTATATTTCTACAGATTATGCAGGTGATCCAACAACGGCTACTTGGTCTATCTTAGATGTTACTATCCCAGTTGGTCCATCAAGTACATTTGGTAATTTTGAAAACGTCGGTCCGGTTAATATTTCTTGTGTAGAAGGCACTGCCGTGATAGGATTTTTATACGAAGGTTCTGATCCTAGTGCAACTACTAGATATCATTTAGATAACGTTGTTGTTACTGGTAATTAAAATTTTAAAATAAAATTTATACAGGCCACATCTCGTTTTATCAGATGTGGCTTTTTAATTGAGTTTTCTTGGTGCTAGATACTTTTTACATAACAATCTATAATTATTATCAAAAGGCGTACGGTAAAAGAAGTATAACTCTTGCAGCTATATATATTAATTTACTGCATAGTTCAATACTTTGGTTGTTTTCTCTTTTTGCCTTGGTATTTGCACAACAAATGAAACTTCCAGTTATGTCTAACACCAAATTCTTCATCTTATATGGTTTGATGATAATAGGAATTATCTTTAAAAACTGGTTGTACTATTCTGGCAAAAAGCGAAATATTCTAAAGAGTAAACGGCAAGGCAAACCCCATGCAATAGGATTACTTTGGGCATTGCCTTTTGGATGTTTTTTGTTAGGTTACTTTCTTTATCAATTGAGATAAAAAAAACGCCATTTCCATAGAAATGACGTTTTCGATATAAGATTAATTATCTATTATTCTGACATATTTTCTTTTTTGTCTGCACAACAGGCCTTTTTGCAGTCCTTTGCACATGCCATTTTTTCAGCTTCTGTTTTTTTAGCACAGCATGCTTTATCGCAGTCTGGTTGGCAAGGTTCTTTTTTTGCTCCGAACTCCTCAACCACTTTCATGTCTTTTACCTTGTAAACATCTCCAACTTTCGCAACAGCTTCCTCTAAAGATTGAGGCGTTACTTTGGCATCATCATATTCAACCATGGCAAGTTGCTTATCAAAATCTACTTTTGCTGATTTAACACCTTCCATTTTCGCCATTTTCTTTTCAATAGTATTGGCGCAGCCCATTTTACAGGTCATACCCTCTATACCAAATTCAACTTTGGTGTAATTAGCATTAGGGTCTAACTCGTTAGAGGCAACCTCTTTTGATTGGTCCATCGCAACTGTCTTAACCTCAGGCTTCACATCATTCTTACAAGATGTAAAAGCCATTGTAAACAATGCAACTAAACAAATAGTTTTTACAGTTTTCATGACTTATAACTCTTAAATTTGAGCTAAATCTAATAAAGATTAGGCATTCTTGCGAAGTAATTAACGATTTTTGTGATTCTTTTTACAAGAATTTACATGAAAAGTCTTAACCTGAAGTGGGTTTATCTTATAGCATTGTCCATTATTTGGGGAAGCTCATTTATACTTATTAAAAAATCACTTCTTGGACTTTCTGCCTTTCAACTAGGTGCACTTCGTACAGTACTCACAGGACTATTATTGATTTCATTTGGGTTCTTCACTATAAAGGAAATTCCGAAAGCAAAATGGAAATGGATAGCTTTTTCTGGTTTTATAGCTTCTCTAATACCGGCTTTCTTCTTTGCTATTGCAGAAACAGAGATAGACAGTGCTGTAGCGTCCATACTAAACTCTTTAGTTCCTTTGAACACTATTCTTTTAGGACTAGCCTTTTTTAAAGTTGCCACTACCACAAAACAAGTTATTGGAGTTATTATTGGTTTTATTGGTACGGCTTTGTTAATACTTAGTGGAGCTGATATTAATCCCGATCAAAATTATATTTATGCTGGTTTTGTGATTGTATCTACACTAATGTATGCGACCAATGTAAATATAATAAAGCGGCATTTACAAGATGTACGCCCGCTTGCCATAGCTACTGGAAATTATGTAATAATTATTATCCCAGGAATTATAATTTTAGTTCTTTCAGGGTTTTTTGAATCTAAGACCTTGGACGGTCCAAATTTTTATGCCTCTTTAGGTTATGTGACTATTCTTTCTATTTTTGGCACAGCACTAGCAAAGGTTTTCTTTAATAAGCTAGTACAAATCTCAACACCCATATTTGCTTCTTCAGTAACCTATTTTATGCCTATCGTCGCGTTGATTTGGGGATGGTTGGATGGTGAAAAATTGAGTTTTATTCAATTGATAGGTGCTGTATTTATTCTTCTAGGGGTTTACGTCTCTAATAAATATAAACCATAAAAAAAGCCGAAGCAATTGCTTCGGCTTTTTAGGATATCCTTTTGTTAATTAATCAAAATCTGCTTCAGAAACACCTTCGTTGATTTTAACTTCTTTTATTTTAAACTCAATGACTTGACCCATTTGACTCCCTGATCTTACATTTGGGAATTTAATTCCCTCATAGGCTTGATAATCTTTTAGAAATGTCTCTTGGTTTTGAGTTTGTCCCTGCATTGAAGTTGTTTGCACTTCTTTAATCTTTAAACCTGTTTCAATACTATAATAGTAAGCTAAAGAAATAACATCTCCCGGAACTTCAACCTTATAGGCTTTTTCGCCTTCAACCTCTTCTACTCCTGCCAATTTAACTTTATCTGAATTCAACATATTAAGCTCTGGGAATAATCCAGCCATTATACGCATGTCGTTAGCCATATTTTCTGGCAACGGATTTTTATTCATGGTTGCCTTATCCTTAGTTAATACAACAGCCATCATTGGATTCCCATTCATGGATAAACTCTGTGCTGTTTTTCCATCTAGACGTCTCTCCTCACTTACTATTGTAGATCCCATTGCAGAAGCCTCATATGACACAAGAATAGAATTAAGATTATCAATTTTTGCCTTGCCACCAACGGCCTCTAAATATGCCGATATAACAGAATTTGCATCTACACCATCTGGCATTTCAGAATCGTAAGAAGGCTTCTCTGTTTTATTCGCATACTTATCGTAGTACATAATTGGGAGGCCCGTTTTCTCAAGATTTTCTAATACTTCACTGCCTTTACCAACAACTACAATCCTAGCGTTTTCGGTTTTAAAATATTTGTTTGCTACACGCTGAACATCTTCTTTAGAAACTGAATTAATTTTTTCTAAATAAGTCGTATAAAAATCGTCTGGCAAGTTGTTTAACTCAATGTTTAAAGCATAACGCGCTACGGTTTGCGGACTTTCTAACCTACGAACAAAATCTCCAACATAACTTGCCTTTACGTCGTTTAAAGTCTTGCTTTCTACCGGTTCTGTCTTAATCCTCTTTATTTCCTTGAGGGTCTCTACTACGGCACTATCCGTAACAGCATTTCTAACTGCTGCTCCAGCTGTGAACCGAGAAGCTCCCCATCTATTCATACTTACATTAGAACGTGCACCATAAGTATAGCCATGCTCCTCACGAAGATTCATATTTAAATAACTATTGAAACCGCCACCCAATATCCTGTTAGCAATTAAAACTGAATGATAGTCTTCATCGTTCATTTTTATGTCTACATTATTCATCAACGAAATATTCGATTGAACCGCATTAGGCATATCCACAAAATTGATTTGAGTATATTGAGCATTAGGCATTACCTCTGCCAACGTCATTCCCACATCTATAGATGACTCCCAGTTCTCAAAATAGGTTTTCACCTTTCTCTCAATATCTAATAATTTTACGTCACCAACAACAACCAGATAGGCGTTATTTGGATTAAAATATTCGTCATAATATGCCAAAACATCAGCAAACTGAATATTATTTAAAGTTTCTTCGGTTTCAAATTCACCATAAGGATGGTTTGCACCAAAAGATAAAGCACTACCCACTCTGCTCGCAGCAACATCTACGCTCTTTTCACTTGACTTAATATTCTCAATTGCTCTTTCCTTTTCTTTATTAAACTCCTCTTCAGTCAACAATGGGTTGATGGCAGCATCTGCCATAAGCTCTAGTATACGATCGCTGTATTTAGAAAGTCCACTAGCAAAAGCACTGCTAGACCCAAAATTTAAATTAGCTCCTAAAAAATCTATCTCGTCATTAAACTCATCTTTAGGAATGCTCGTAGTGCCATTCCCAAGCATTGCAGCTAATATGCCAGACACACCGGCCTTATCTCCTTCTGGTATTGGCTTGTTATCTATAGTTAGAGAATAGGATACTCTTGGTAATTTACGGTTAACAACCACTAATACCTTGATACCGTTTTTCAATTCAAATTCGGTAGGTTCTTCTAAGACAATCTTAGGTGAAGGCCCAGGTTCTGGCATCTTAGAACGATCCACTTGTGCATTAACACCAATTGCCATTACTAATAGAACAATAAGTGAAGTTATTTTTGTTTTCATAATATGTTTCGTTGTTTTGGTGTTATTGATCATCATTCTTTGGTAAATATTCAAGTATCACGCGTTGGTTGGGATTTAAATATTTTTTGGCCACCTTTTGCATTTCCTCTCTTGTGATAGAACGATAAATATCAATCTCTGTATTGATTAAATTAGTGTCTCCATAGTAATTATAGTAGGTGGCTAATGACCCGGCAATACCTTCTACACTCGAATTTGAGCTCACAAAATTATTTTCAAACTGGTTCTGAATTTTTTGGAAATCACGTTCAGAAATCAGTTCATTTTGAATTTTTACAATCTCCTCATCCATTTCAGTAATTAAGGTGTCAAGAGCAACATCACCCAATGGAATACCAAATAGAATATATGCTCCATAGTCTTCAAGACTTAAATTTACAGCCTGTACCGCAAGCGCTTGTTTTTGTTCGTCTACAATTTTCTTGTATAGTACTGAACTTTTTCCTCCACTTAAGTATGAAGAAATCATACTAAGAACGTAAGAGTCTCTATCTGTCATTCCAGGAATTCTATAGGCTGCAACTACAGCAGGGATTTGAATGTTGGCATCATATGCTTTGCCTCTTATCTCCTGTGTAATTGGGTCTTCTTTAGGAAAATTCCTTTCTATTTCTGCTCCTCTTGGAATAGGACCAAAATAGTCTTGAATCATTTTCTTAACTGCTGGTTTATCAATATCACCCGCGACCACCAACGTACCATTGTTTGGTACATAAAACTTTTTATTAAAGGCTTGGAACTCGTCTAAAGTCGCTGCATCTAGATGCTCCATTTCACCAATTACCGTTCCTTTATAAGGATGCTTTTTAAATAGCAACTTTTGAACTTCAGCCAAAAGATTACCATAGGGTTGGTTATCTACTCTAAGGCGTTTCTCTTCTTTAACCACTTCATTTTGGGTATCTACACCGATTTGATTGATGACAGGATGTAACAAACGCTCAGATTCTAACCATAACCCCAATTCTACATTGTTAGATGGAAAAATTTCGTAGTAATAGGTGCGATCAAAATCTGTGGTAGCGTTATTAGTACCACCATGAGATGTCACTATTTCAAACCATTTTCCGCGTTCTATATTTTCAGTTCCTTCAAATAAGAGATGCTCAAAAAAGTGTGCAAAACCAGTTCTATCCGGTTGTTCATCTTTAGAACCAACGTGATAGAACACAGACGTAATAACAACAGGTGCTGTATTGTCTTGATGCAAGATAACATGCAACCCATTGTCTAAATCATACTCCTCAAACTCCACATTTTGAGCATTAGTAAACAACGTTACTAATAGCAAAAGTGAAAGAGAATAAATTTGTTTTTTCATTATTCAGTATATTAAGTTTGTATTTGTTAAATGTTTGTCTCAAGACGCCCTGTCTTGTTACAATAATCCTCACAAAAATAAGGAATGACAACTCATTTTTGAAAAAATATACCTAAAAACAGAAAGAGTATTTCAATAAGTTCCCATTATTATTGCAATCTCTGCCCTAAAAGGATTTGCAGATTAGGAATTTAGAAGTATATTTGCATCCGCTTTCAGAAAACTGAAAGTATCTAATTTTAGAAAAATTAATAAAAACGATACGCTATGTACGCAATTGTAGAGATAGCAGGGCATCAATTCAAAGTTGAGAAAGACCAAAAAGTTTTTGTTAATCGTTTAGCTGAAGACGAGGGAAAAAAAGTATCTTTTGATAATGTCCTTCTAATCGGTGACGGTAACAAAGTAACTGTTGGCGCCCCGGCTATAGACGGTGCACAGGTAAGTGCTAAAGTCTTAAAGCACCTTAAAGGTGACAAGGTAATTGTCTTTAAAAAGAAAAGACGTAAAGGATACCGTGTTAAAAATGGTCACAGACAAGCCATAACAGAAATCCAAATTGATAGCATTTTAGCTTCAGGTGCTAAACCTGCTAAAAAAGCTAAAGCTGAAAAACCAGCTGCCAAAGTTGAGTCTAAATCAACTCCCAAGGCAGAAACCAAATCAGTTGAGACTAAAGAAGCTTCTCAAGATTTAAGCAAACAAACGGTTGCTGAATTAAAAGAGATGGCAAAAGCAAAAGGCATTACTGGTTATTCTTCAATGAAGAAAGCCGATTTAATTGCTGCATTAAGTTAATAATCCTTTAAACTCGAAATAAAATGGCACATAAAAAAGGAGTCGGAAGTTCGAAGAACGGTAGAGAATCAGAATCGAAACGCTTAGGTGTTAAAATCTTTGGTGGACAAGCTGCCATCGCAGGAAATATTCTGGTTAGACAAAGAGGTAATACACACCACCCAGGTGAAAATGTATACCAAGGAAAAGATCATACTTTACATGCTAAAGTTGATGGTGTTGTGAAGTTTTCTAAGAAAAAAGACAATCGGTCTTACGTTTCTATAGAACCTTTTCAGGCATAACTAAACGTTTTTCGTTATAAAAATAATACCCTTTCTGGAAAACCAGAAAGGGTATTTTATTTAAACGATATTCATTTTCTTTAATAAGAAACTTGCATTCATGTTTTTACAAACCCCTTCTTTTAATCTGTAGTCAAAAAATAGCTCATCGTTTTTAATTTGTGCATCAAAGAAGTAATTCTTTACAGATTTTAATTCAGACTCGATTTCAGTAAGGCTTAGATCGTGGGTGGCAATAATTCCTGTAGCCTTTAATGCCACCAATTTTTCCACAAACTTTCTAGAACCTATTGCTTTATCGGTGCTGTTAGTTCCTTTTAAAATTTCATCAAGAATCACAAAATAATTAGAATCTGTGGATAAGGTTTCAACTATAAACTTTAATCGGGTTAACTCTGAAAAGAAATACGAACTGTCGTCAGTTAACGAATCTGTGGTTCGCATACTTGTAATGAGTTTAATTGGTGCATAATTACTTGTTTTAGCGCAAACTGGCAGGCCGGCATTTGCCATTACTATGTGGAGGGCAACAGTTCTTAGAAAAGTACTTTTCCCAGCCATGTTTGCTCCGGTAACAATAAAAAATTGGCCTTTTAATATTTTTACATCACTTGTAATTCGCTTATCCTTGGCTAATAATGGATGCCCTAAACCCTTTGAGTCTAAAGTGAGGTCTGCACTAGAGATATTTGGATATATATATTCTGGGTGATTAAAAGCAAAATTTCCTAAACTGTTATAGGCATCGAAGAAAGTCACGACCTCAAACCAGTCCGCTACTTTTTCTGAATAGGCCATAATCCATTTTTCTATGTGATAGGTTTGCCTAATGTCCCAAAGCAAGTAACCATTTCCAAAAATTGCGGAAATTAAATTATTGCGATTATCTAATGCATCTAAGGCCTTGGAAAACTGTTTAAAAATGGTTGATGCTTTCTTACCATCACATTCTATTTTACGTTGTTGGTCAATCAACATCTCGGAACTAAATACCTTTTCTTCGATTTGTTCTAAAAGAAGTGCGTACTGTCTAAACGTATCCTTGGCTTTTTCTGTTTGTTGCGCTATGATATTTATGTGCTTTAGATATAAGCCTGTGATTCCTAATCCAATGATGATGAGGTAAACTAATATATCAATGGGGAACAAACCAAAAATAGTCAGTGCTAGGGTAGCAAGAGACAATAGGCTAAACCCTATACTTCCACAATAATGAAACCGTTTAAGAAATGGCTTATAGCCTTTTAGCCATGTTATAATTGAATGTGCTGAATGTTCTACGGTAACACCTTGGGAAATTCCCGAATACAACTGAATCCATTCTGGCGTTGTTGAGAGTTCCTTTATCGCCTCTTGCCTACTTTCAATAGCCTTAACAGTATTTGACAACAAACAATTCACCAAAGTGTCCTGTCCTTCCTTAATGGTCGTTCTATTAATAAACTGAAAAAATGACCCACGGCCAAACATATCAATATCTATGCTAAAGGCGTGTTCTGCATGCAAATACTCCTTACCTTCAGGTTGACCTAGAAAATCCCCAGAGGCAATTCTTATTTCATTGTCGTTAATCTTAATTAGTCGCCTGTGGAGTGCTCGCTGAGATTTTATATCTGTATACTGTGATAGTAATATTAAAAAAACAGATATCCCAATAATTGCAGTTAAAAGGGCGAGTTGCCATTTTGGAAATAGTATATAGATTCCAATGACTGTCAATACAAATACAGACAATCGCAGCAGGCTCATAAGGCCTAACTTTTTAAACAGTCTCTTGGCCTCAACTTTATGCTTATTCAGTTGGTCATTATAAAACTGTATTGAATCTTCCATGGATTTTATAAAATAAGAATCCCAAGATATTAATTTACCTTGGGATTACTTTAGGTTATTTTTAAGTTAGATTAAACCTATGTGAAACTTAACCTTTTAAACTTGCTGTTAAATATTCGCGGTTCATGCGTGCTATATTCTCTAGGGAGATACCTTTAGGGCATTCCACTTCGCACGCTCCAGTATTAGTACAGTTTCCAAACCCTTCTTCATCCATTTGTTTCACCATATTCATTACACGATCCGTAGCTTCGACTTGACCTTGTGGTAACAAAGCAAATTGAGATACTTTCGCTGAAACAAATAACATTGCCGAGGAGTTTTTACAACTTGCTACACACGCACCACAACCGATACAGGTAGCTGCGTCAAAAGCTTTGTCTGCATGTTCCTTTTCAATCGGAATAGCGTTGGCATCTTGAGTATTTCCAGATGTATTCACTGAAATAAACCCACCTGCTTGTTGTATTCTGTCAAAAGAACTTCTATCAACAATCAAATCTTTTACTACAGGAAATGCTTTTGCTCTCCATGGTTCAATATAAATAGTATCTCCATCTTTAAAGCTTCTCATATGCAGTTGACAAGCCGTAATTTTAGTTGCCGGACCATGTGCACGTCCATTTATATATAATGAACATGTGCCACATATACCTTCTCTACAATCGTGATCAAATGCTACTGGCTCTTTACCTTTTTCTATCAATTCTTGGTTTAACACATCCAACATTTCAAGAAAAGACATATCTGGTGATATTCCAGATACAGGATAGTCCACTATTTTTCCTTTTTCATTGGCGTTTTTTTGACGCCATATCTTTAACGTTAAATTCATCATAGCAATTTTATTTATAACTTCTCTCTTTCACTTCTATATTTTCATATTCTAATGGTTCTTTATGGTGTACGGCCTCACTAGGCTGACCTTTGTACTCCCATGCCGAAACATATTGATAGTCTTTTACTCTTAAAGCTTCCCCACTTTCAGTCTGGTATTCTTCTCTAAAGTGTCCTCCTGCAGACTCGTTACGCTCCAAGGCATCTTTGGCAAATAATTCGCCCAGCTCTAAGAAATCAGCAACACGGCCGGCTTTGGCTAGCTCTTCATTGTATTCATTTTCTTCACCTGGAACAAAAACATCCTTATAGAATTCTTCACGGAGTGCAGCAATTTCAGAAATAGCTTCTTTTAATTCTTTTTCATTACGCGCCATACCACATTTGTTCCACATGATTTTTCCTAATTTCTTATGGAAATAATCTACAGACTTAGTGCCTTGGTTATTAACTAACTTATCTATTTCGGCACGTACTTTTTCTTCTGCAGCATCAAATTCTTTGCTATCGGTGGGGATTTCTCCTGTTCTAATATCATGCGCTAAATAATCTCCAATAGTGTATGGAAGCACAAAATATCCATCAGCGAGACCTTGCATTAATGCCGAAGCACCAAGACGGTTAGCACCATGGTCAGAAAAATTAGCCTCACCAATGGCATACAAACCAGGAACGGTTGTCATTAGGTTATAATCGACCCAAAGTCCACCCATAGTGTAATGCACCGCAGGATAAATCATCATTGGGGTTTCGTATGGATTCTGGTCAACAATTTTTTCATACATCTGGAAGAGATTTCCATATTTATTCTCAACCACTTCTTTTCCGAGTTTTGTGATTAGTGCTTTATCTTCAACATTTAATCCCTTAACATACGCTTGCTCTTTACCATAACGCTCAATTGCTGAAGCAAAATCTAAATATACCGCTTCACCTGTTTGGTTAACACCATAACCTGCATCACAGCGTTCTTTTGCTGCTCTTGATGCTACGTCACGTGGTACCAAGTTACCGAACGCAGGATAACGACGCTCTAAGTAATAATCTCTGTCTTCCTCTGCCAAATCAGTTGGTTTTAGACTACCATTTCTGATGGCTTCAACATCTTTTTTATGTTTTGGAACCCAAATACGTCCATCGTTTCTTAATGACTCAGACATCAATGTTAGCTTCGATTGATGGTCGCCAGAAACAGGAATACAGGTTGGATGAATTTGTGTGTAACATGGATTTGCAAAGAAGGCACCGCGTTTATGTGCTTTCCAAGCTGCTGTTACATTACTTCCCATGGCATACGTAGACAGGTAAAAGGCATTTCCGTAACCACCAGTTCCTAAAACAACAGCGTGAGCCGAGTGTCTTTCAATCTCTCCAGTTACTAAATCACGAGCTATAATACCTCTTGCTTTGCCATCGACTACAACCACGTCTAACATTTCGTGTCGTGTGTACATTTTAATTTTACCACGACCAATCTGTCGATTCATTGCTGCGTAGGCCCCAAGTAATAATTGCTGTCCTGTTTGGCCTTTTGCATAAAAGGTTCGTGACACTAATACACCACCAAAAGAACGGTTATCTAATAAGCCTCCATACTCTCTTGCAAAAGGAACGCCTTGTGCTACACATTGGTCAATGATATTTGTTGAAACTTCGGCTAAACGATATACGTTGGCCTCACGCGAACGGTAATCTCCGCCTTTTACAGTATCGTAAAACAATCTGTAAGTAGAATCACCATCACCTTGGTAATTTTTAGCGGCATTAATACCACCTTGTGCTGCAATAGAATGAGCACGTCTTGGTGAGTCTTGAAAACAAAACGCCTTTACGTTATATCCTAATTCAGCCAAGGTTGCTGCGGCAGAACCTCCAGCTAAACCAGTACCAACAATAATCACATCAATTAATCGCTTATTTGCTGGATTAACTAAGTTGATATCATTTTTATGTTTTGTCCATTTGTCCGCTAAAGGGCCTTCTGGTATTTTAGAATCTAATATTGACATAGTCTTCTTTTTTTAATGTGTAAAGTGATGGTAAACAGCGATGAAAATAAATAACGCAGGAATCCCTATAGAATACACTTTACTAAATCCTTTTAAACTTTTTACATATTTATTGTTGGCTCCTACTGACTGAAACGCCGAATTAAAGCCATGTAATAAATGGAGTGACAACAAAACAAATGAAACCACATAAATTAAAACGCGAACCGGACTCACAAACTTTTCTCGAAGTTCATCATAATAGCGGAATCCAGATTCAGCATTATTAGCATCAACTAAGCCGCTCATATCGCCTTGAACATATTTAATGGTCATTTCATGAATCCAAAAATCATAGAAATGAAGTACTAAAAATGCTAATACTACAGCTCCTGTTAACAACATGTTCCTACTCATCCATGTAGAATTATCTTTGGCTACATTTTTAGCATAGCCAACGTCTCTTGAAGCTTTGTTTTTTGCCTCTAAAACAAATCCCATTACAAAATGGAACACCACACCGACTATTAAAATAGGCTGCATTAGGCCTTGAACGAGAGGGTTTGTACCCATAAAATGTGACATGTTATTAAATAACTCTTCACTAAAAACTGAAGTGAAGTTTATTGAAACATGCATTACCAAAAAAATCATAAGAAAAAAAGCAGAAAGTGCCATTGCAAACTTTCTACCTACGGAAGATTTAAAAATTCCACTCATTGTAGATCTAATCTTTGTGTTAGTCTCACAAAAATACTGCACACGCCACGTTTTAGCAACTGACGTTAATCATAATTATTTATTTAGAATGATTTTAATTAAAAGTCAAATCTTAATCTTAAGCTACTTTATTTCAAGTTCAGTTCTTGCATCTTCCATTTCTAGTATGTATTTGCCTTTTGGTAAATAATACTTTCCATTACTTGCTTTGGTAATATCTAAATCCTTGTCAGCTTTCATTAATTCTTTGCGCCCTTTTTCTGTTAGTTCCAAATTATAGGTTACAAAATTAAAGCCTTTCTCCACAGGAACTTTTATTTGATTAACTTCTATCCCAGATTGAGACATAACTGTCATGCTTCTTTCCCCAGAACTAGAACTGTAAAACTTAATTTCAGTTTGTGGCTCATAAGCCTCTGAAAATTGGCTCCAAGCATTGCCCCATCGACGCGAATATCTTATGGGTTCTATTTCAAAAAAAGTAATGGGATTTTCTTTTAGTTCATCATCCATTTGTTGCAATGGTGCAATATTAGCCTTATAAATGCTTCGCCCATGTGTTCCTAGCAAAAGGTGTTTTGCTTTTGGCTGAACAACCATATCGTGAATAGCTACATTGGGTAATCCTTTGCTGAAAATCTCCCAAGAATCGCCGCCATTAAAGGAGACGTAGGCACCATTATCCGTACCTAGATAAAGTACATTTTCGTTCTCAGGATCTTCTGCTATAACATTTACCGGAGCATCTGGAATATTTCCACTGATGTCAATCCATGTGTTTCCGTAGTCTTCACTCCTGTAAGCATAAACACCAAAGTCATCCCATCTGTAACCATTAAGTGTAACATAAACACGCTCTTTTTTATGTTTTGAGGCTACAACCCGACTCACCCATAAATCCTTTGGCAGATTATTTGATAGTTTAGTCCACGTACCTCCTGCATTAGTAGTACGGTACACCAGACCATCATCGCTACCTGTATAAATTAGTCCAAATTGAAATGGGCTCTCACTAATTGATGTTAACGTCCCATAAGCTACATTTCCTCTCTTTCCTCCATTAGTAAGGTCTTCACTGATGGCCTCCCAATCATTACCTTGGTTCATGGAACGCATCAATTTATTTGCACCAAAATAGACGATATCTTGATTGTGAGGCGATAATAACACAGGTGTTTGCCAATTAAATCGATATGGGTTTTCTCCTAACGTATGCTTGGGCTGAATAAATTTACGGTCACCAGTACCTAGATTTAATCTGAAGTAGTTTCCAAATTGAAAACCTGTGTAGACAATATCAGAATTCCTAGTATCAATTTGCACCTGCATTCCGTCACCGCCCATGATACTTTTCCATGGGTATTGCCCAGTTTGCTGCCATCTTTTATCCTCCCTAGCATTATGCGCACCTTTCCATACGCCGTTATCTTGTAGGCCTCCATAAACATTATATGGTTTTTCGTTGTCAACATTTATGGCATAAAACTGACCCACAGAGGGTGAGTTATTCTTAATCCAATGTTCGCCATCGTCATAAGTAATGTTCACTCCGCCATCATTACCATTTATAATATGATTTGGATTTTTAGGATTAATCCACAAGGCATGGTGATCGGAGTGCACATTATTAGCACTAATAGATTTGAATGATTTTCCACCATCCTTTGATTTCAAAATAGGAACACCATATATATAAATATGATTTAAATTGGCAGGAGAAACATGAATATGCCCAAAGTAATATCCATAGCTGTAATACAAGCCATCTAAATAGCCGTCATGGGTTTTAGACCAGCTTTTACCTCCATCTGTACTTTTGTATACCTCAGCACCCACAACAGGTGTATCAAACAATAATGAATTGGCATCTTCAAGGTATTTTGCCAAATCAATTGGTTTTACATTTCCAGATCGCACCATCTGCTTTACGTTTTGAGCTCTATATTTTTCTTGAAATCCATTGGTCTTTAAAAATGTGTTCAATTTTTTGTCATCCAAGGCAAGAAATTCAGAGGATGTCATACTTTTAAAATCTTCCTTTACTAATCCTCGTTGCTCGTCCTTATTTTCCTCATCTGGTCTTCTAAATTGACTATCGTGTATGGCATAAATTGTATTGTCATTAAAAATAGCAACACCAATCCTACCTACGCCTTCTCCAGTTGGAAAACCGCTTTTTTCTGTGGATACTTTAGTCCAGGTTTCACCAGCATCGGTACTCTTGTAAATTGCGGAGTTATTTCCGTTTCCAGTAAAGTTCCAAGCCTTACGATCCTTGGTCCATGAGGTGGCAAACATAAGGTCATAATTTTCTGGACTATGCCTAAGGTCAATAATCCCAGTGGTGTCATCTATAAATAAGGTCTGCTGCCACGTTGCGCCCCCATCTGTTGTTTTATATATACCACGTTCTTTGTTGGCTGAATATAAATGCCCTGTAACACCAACGACCACAACATCTGGATTTTCTGGATGAACTAAAATTCGTCCGATATGATGCGAATCTAATAGGCCAACATTAGCCCAACTTTGTCCGTTATCGATTGTTTTTAAAATTCCGATTCCTGCGTAAGACGATCGCGAGGCATTATTCTCTCCTGTCCCTACATACAAGGTTCGGGTTGGCCAATGCATCGCAATATCACCAACATTTTGGGTAGGCGAATTATCCATAATTGGCGTAAAGGTTGTACCATTATTCACGGTATGCCAGACGCCTCCAGAAGCATAGGCGACATAAAATTCTGAAGGCATTTCAGGATTAACATCCAAGTCTACCACACGACCGCTCATTACAGTTGGTCCAATATTTTCAAATGGCACTTGCTTCACCAAGGAATTAGTAGTCATTTCAGCTTTATGCTCTAGGCTTTGCCTAATAACATCTGATGTGGTTGCCGGTTGTTGTGAAAAGGCAAAAAAAGCAGTCAATACAATGCCAATGGCAAGTAAATTTTGTCGTAACATATTGGTCGGAATTTTTTAGTGGCATGAAATTACGCATTTAAGGTAAAAGCATCAAACCTCTTTTTAAAGTTTGGGCGAAAGACCGTACCTTTAGGCTTCTATTTTACAATTCCTGTTCTCACAGGCAAAACCATTTAATGTTTTCAAGATGAAATATCACCCTATAAACAAAGACTTATTTATAAAGAACAGAAAGAACTTTGCGGCACAAATGAAGCCCAATAGTCTAGCCATATTTAATTCCAACGATATTTATCCCGTAAGTGCAGACAGCACCTTAGCCTTTGCTCAACATAGAGATATTTTTTACCTAAGTGGTGTAGACCAGGAGGAAAGTGTCCTTGTTGTCTTTCCAGATTGCCCTAAGGAAAAACATCGTGAAATACTATTCCTTAAGGAAACCAATGAGCACATCGCTGTCTGGGAGGGTGAAAAGTTAACCAAAGAAAAAGCGTTTGAAACCTCTGGCGTAAAAACAGTGTATTGGTTACAAGATTTGGAAAAAATCCTTTTTGAGTTGATGACACAGGCGAATACGGTTTATCTTAACACCAATGAACATTACAGGGCCAACGTAGAGACAGAAACAAGAGAAGCCCGCTTTGTAAAATGGCTTAAGGAGAAATATCCAGCGCATAATGTCGCTAAAAGCAATCCTATACTGCAGCGTCTTCGTTCTGTGAAAGACCCTATTGAATTAAAACTTATGCAAAAGGCCTGCGACATTACGGAAAAAGGTTTTAGGCGCATTTTAAACTTTGTAAAACCAGAGGTTTGGGAGTATAATATTGAGGCCGAATTTATGCACGAGTTTCTCAATAACCGTTCTAAAGGATTCGCTTACACACCCATTATTGCAAGTGGTAATAATGCCAATGTGCTTCATTACATTGAAAACAATAAACAATGTAAAGCAGGTGATTTAATTCTATTGGATGTTGGCGCAGAGTATGCCAATTACTCTAGTGATATGAGTCGTACTATTCCCGTTTCTGGAAAATTCACCAAACGCCAAAAAGAGGTCTATAACGCAGTTAACCGTGTAAAGGATGAGGCAACAAAACTCCTTGTGCCAGGAACCGATTGGGCCGAATATCATGTAGAAGTTGGTAAGCTAATGACCTCTGAACTATTAGGCCTAGGGCTACTGGACAAAGCCGATGTTAAAAATGAAAATCCGGATTGGCCAGCCTACAAAAAGTACTTTATGCATGGTACCAGTCACCATATTGGTTTAGATACGCACGATTATGGCTTATTGCATGAACCTATGCAAGCGAATATGGTATTTACGGTAGAGCCTGGCATTTATATTCCGGACGAAGGTTTTGGTATTCGTTTAGAAGATGATGTGGTTATTCAAGACAGCGGTGAACCTTTTAATTTAATGCGAAATATTCCTATTGAAGTGGAGGAGATTGAGGCGTTGATGCATGGTTAAGTCTAATTCAAAATCGTCCTGGGTTACAGCTATTAAGCAGCTCATTGAGGCTATACTCCAAGCGCTTGGCCATAGTACCGCAACCAAAAGAACCTGGCATCAACACGTTGTGCCTTATGAAGATGGCTGGGCGGTACGGCGCGAGGGCAATAAGAGAATTACTTCCAACCATCGCAAACAAAGCACCGCTATACGCAGGGCCAAGACCATCGCCAAACGTAAAAAGGCAGATGTCATTATTCACCGCGCAAGTGGTGGGATTAGGGAGCGGATTTGTTATCGTGATGATGAGTAATGCTGGGATTCTGCGGTGTTATGATATCTTGATTTTAGGACTTAGATAAGACCCTAATCACTATTGTTATAGCAAATTATAATCAACAGTTGGTTCTACCATACAAAACATATAGAAAAAGGGTACACAACTTTGGCGTACCCTTTCTGACTTATTATTCAAGGACCCCTTGCAAGAATAAAGCACCACTTAACTCTTCTCCTATCTGATGCAGATCATTGCCGTTGAAATCTACACTATAAAGTTTGAGCTCATTATTATCATTATAGTCTCCAAAAACGATACGCGACCCAGCAGCGTAATAATAGCAGTAGGCATAGTTGGTAGCATTATTAGGATCTGTGTCAGGCAATACCAGAAGTGGTTGAGACCCACTAGTCAGATTGATTCTGAAAATCCCTCTTCCCAAATCATTAGTACTTGCACCCAAGATAATATCGTTTCCATCAGGTGACCAGTCCATACCGTCATTATACCTCCCTGGAGGTAAGTTTATGGTATTCGTAATTAATCCGGTCTCGGGTTGCATAACAGAGAGTTTGGTATTTATGATATAACTACCGTCAGGAAGATCCTCATAACTCTCGATTATAAAAGCAATGTCTCCAGTGACAGGGGAAATTGTGAAATTCTCCACACTTTCTTCGGACTGGTACAGTGACGTTAAATAACTAACTTGTCCCGATTCGATGTCATAAGCAGCAAGGTCAGAAAAACCGCCAGCATTAGGAACTACTGGCTGACCTGGATTCTCCCTGATAAAGTATAAGGTCTTACTATCTCGAGAAAACTCTGGAAAAATGTCATAAGCAGAATATTCTAATCCAACGATATCGGAGGGTAACCTGATAATCTCACCCGTAAGACAATTTCGGAGGTGCATATTAAATCCTACAGGTGGGTCGCTGGCATCCTCATACGGGTTCCACGCTATCCATTCTCCATCGGGTGAAATGCCAATACTTGATCCACCAGATACATTGAGATATTCGTCTCCTGTACCATCGAAATTGCAAACACGCCCAAAAGTCCCATTACGCTGGTAGATAATCTTGGGTTGGTCAAAGCATCCACGAGGAAATTCTTGATTGATATCAGAAGGCACTATTTCAAAGTCTAATGTTTCTGTGGCGAGCAGAATCGCGTTGGCGTCAAACACCTCTACTCTAATCTGTTCTTCTCCGGCTGTCTTTCCAACACAATAAATGGTGCTTTCAGCAATAGATGGATTAGGCAGGACATTGGTACCATCAGACAATTCTCCGCGATCTGTGGAGAGCGACCAACGGAAAGTAAGACTACTGGTAGCGTCGATACCCGATACTTCTGCTGTAAAGGTCGCCGTATTATTCAACGCTAGTTTGTTGTCGTTTAGGCCAGATGTGGTTATGGAGACTGAAACGTCGTTGTAATTAGCCTCGTCCGTAGTGCAACCTAGTGAAGTAAATAGAATTAGAGAAAATAGCCAGTGTAATGATTTCATACTTTAAGAATTTAATGGTTTTACCATTACATCGTAAGCTCTAAAAAATGTCATCATTCATAGAGAAAGTGGTGGGATTAGAGAGCGGATTTCCTTTAAAGATTAAAATCTAAATATAGCCGAGTTCGGCCACCTAAAAAAAAAGAAGATTACCAAATTATAGCCAAACTGTTAAATAGATGCTAAATCTCTAGTTTATAGATGATTTCATAAGGTTTTATCATCCAAAAGCCTTATACTACTCGTATCTTTATTATAAGACTTAAACACTTGCTATGAAACCATTACAATTTTTAAGAAAACGTCTCCTACGAGAGCATGCTGACCGCTGGCAACAACAAGCAACAGTTGCCAATTCTAAATCAAAAACTCCTGCCAAACAAAAGCATCAAGAGGAGGAAGATGCTTTCCTCTTTATTTAGAGGAATATTAATTGGCTTATGCCCATCCCTGCTTTATTGTATTTCGTAAAGACCTAAAGTATCCTTATATTTAAATGCCTTACAAGAACTTTTTCTTTAAGATATTTAAACTGTAATTGATGCAAAACATAACTATTCCTGAAGGTGCCAAAATTGAAGACTATAAAGCGTATGGTAGCCTTAATCACTTAGTACACCAATTTTTAGAACAGACCAAATCCTCAATCCAATCACTTAAGGGCAGTACTATTTGGATGATAAATTCCACGGCCACAGGTGGAGGCGTTGCCGAAATGCTTCCAAGCCAAATTAGGATTATGAGGTCACTTGGTGTTAACATAGTGTGGCTCGTAATTGAAGCGTCCGATAATGCGTTTTTTAAACTCACCAAACGGATTCATAATGCCATACATGGCAGTGGTGACGGTGTTTTTAATGAGGCCGACCGCACTATTTTTGAAAAGGTGAATGCTCAAAATATCGATGCAGCTTTAAATTTTATAAAAGATGGTGACCTTGTGGTTATACACGATCCTCAACCTATGCCTCTAGCTGGCATGATTGCCAAGACAAGAAACGTAAAGCTAGTATGGCGTTGTCACATTGGTTTAGAAGAGCACAACACTACAACTAAAGGCGTTTGGTCTTTCTTGTCTCAGTATTTTGAAGCCTATGACCATTTTGTTTTTAGTATCCCGTCGTATGTTCCGGATATGATCAAATCCAAAACCAGTATCATCACCCCTGCCATAGATCCTCTAAGCCATAAAAACAGAATACTACATACCGATAAATGCTTAAATATTTTGCTACAATCTGGTATTATTAGTGGCAGAAAACCTTTGTTGCACGATGTGTTTCAACACCAAGTACGTCGCATTCTGCCCGATGGTTCTTTTGGTGAGGTGAATCAAACCAATCCTTTGGATATTATATACCGACCAACAATCACGGAAATTTCGCGCTGGGACAGATTAAAAGGTTTTAAAGAGCTTATGGACGCTTTTATCAGCATGAAACAAAACAATGAAAATTCAGGAGATAGATCGAGTGAAAATTACCAGCGTATCAAGGTTACACGTCTTATTTTAGGTGGTCCAGACCCTGCATTTGTTGCCGATGACCCAGAAGGTGAAGAAGTTTTAAATGAATTAATTGAACAGTACAAAAATATTGACCCTGACTTACAAAACGATATTGCTATTCTGTTACTACCATTAGATAACCCTAGGGAAAATGCTCTGATTGTAAATGCATTACAACGTTTTTCTAATATAGTTGTGCAAAACTCCTTGCAAGAAGGTTTTGGGCTCACAGCCACCGAGGCTATGTGGAAACAACGACCAGTCTTAGTATCTGGTGCTGCTGGATTAAAATTTCAAGTTGAAGACTCTGTAACAGGAAGAATTAACGAAGACCCTACTGATATCGGCCAATTAGCCTCTAAACTTGAACAGATGCTAAATAAACCGAAAGAGCGCGACAATTGGGGCTTTAACGGTCAACTTAGAGTCATTAAAAATTTTACGCTGTTTAGTCAGATTGAATCTTGGCTGTCTGTATTATCTGATGTAAAGCAGGTATAAGACTTTCTGTGCTAGATTTTTAGTTATTGGAATGATTTCCTAATTCAAATGAAACTCTGAGAAGCTCGGTTGATTTTCAAAAACATAACGTTGTAACTTCTGTAGGGTTTCTAGCCTATCTGAGGTATTAACCAAAAGCGATATATTATTGTTGCTTCCTCCATAAGCAATCATTCGCACATTTACATCTTGCAGTATTTGAAATAGTTCTGATGTATCTGGATGAAAAATAATCTGATGCCCCACTAAGCACACAATACTCATAAAATCATCTACTTCAACTGTTGCAAACTGTTGTAATTCGGTACAAATCTGTTTTAAATGTGTGGTGTCATCAATGGTTAATGATACGGCAATTTCAGAAGTGGTTACCATGTCTATTGAGGTCTCGTAACGCTCAAATACTTCAAACACCTTCTTTAAAAAACCGTGCGCCAGTAACATTCGTACGGATTTAATTTTTATGGCCGTAATGCCATCTTTTGCAGCGATGGCCTTGATACCTTCTCCATGAATTTGATTGGTAATCAACGTACCGTGAGCTTCTGGTGCCATAGTATTTTTTAAACGCAAAGGTATGTCCAAATCACGAACAGGAAGCACGGTCTGTGGATGTAAAATCTTAGCGCCAAAATAGGCTAATTCTGCGGCCTCGTCATATGATAAATGAGATAAGGCTGAAGTATCATTCACGTGCCTTGGGTCATTATTATGAAAGCCGTCAATATCTGTCCAAATCTGAACCTCATCTGCATGCAATGCAGCACCAATGATAGTTGCCGTATAATCACTACCGCCACGATTAAGGTTGCTAATTCTACCTTGGTCGTCCAAACAAATAAATCCTTGTGTAATGTATATGTCTGCTTCTGGAAGCTGGGTCATTAAACGGTTAAGATTTTGCTTTATGTAAAAATCATCTGGTTCGTTATTGGCATTGGTGCGCATAAAATCTATAGCTTGCAATAATTGTACGCTTATGCCCTCTTGCTCTAAAAGCTTACTGAACATAAAAGTAGATAATAATTCGCCTTTGGCTACAATCTGATTATGCAAGAATACGGTATGGCTGTTAACAATTGAATTATGCAGATCAATAAAAACCACGTTTATATAGTCCGTTACTTCCGTTAAAAGATTTTTGCTGTCCAATAAATCACGAGCTGTGGTTAAGTATTGCTCCTCTAGACCGTTTATTAATTGAGTTGCTTCTGCATTATTGCCAGACGCAATAATTTCTGATATCTCTACTAAGGCATTTGTAGTGCCTGACATGGCAGACAAGACCACCACTTTTTTATTAGGTCCTGAGATAATATCCTTAACATGATTCATATTAATAACTGAACCGACAGATGTCCCACCAAATTTATATACTAACATAGCATGCTTTTTTTAAAGACAGTAAAATTAGACCTGATAGGCTGCTAAATGAAAATAACTTCAAAAAATAGTTTATTTTTACACAAATTGTTAAATATATAACATATGAAAACTATAGCTGCTTGCGTTGAAGAACTTCTAATCAGTCAACCTTTTTTAGAAGAAGCGCTGTTCCGCAATATAATCAACTTCTCTGCCCTCGCTGAAGAGCTGCAGCAACCTGTAAGCGATATGCTTCGCAAACCTGTAAAAACTGGCGCTATAATGATGGCTCTGCGACGTTATAGCCCACCGCCTCACTTGAGAAAATCTAGACAAATGCAATCGGTACTAAAAGAATTGGGCGATATTACGGTACGCTCTAATTTGGTGGACTACACCTTTCAGAATTCCGATACGCTAATTAAAAGTCATGCAAGGGTTCTCAAAGATTTTAACCCGAAGGCCTTTTATGGATTTTCGCGTGGAATTTATGAAAGTAATATTGTTGTCTCTAAAACAGAAGCTGAGAAAGTGCTCCATAGTTTCGAGGCTGAAGTCCTCATAGGCTCTCAAAATGATCTATCAGCCATAAGTATTCGATTACCCGAAAATAATTCTAAAATATCTGGTCTGTACTACCAGATTTTTAAACGTTTAGCATGGGAAGGTATTTCACTGTACGAAGTCATTTCTACCACGAACGAATTTACAGTACTAGTTGAAAACCATATGGTAGATCAAGCGTTTTCAGCTATTAAGACTTTACATATAAATTAATTGTAATATTTTTAACTTCATACAATTAAACCATAACTTATGAATTCTCATTTAGGACTAAAAAAGCTAATTAAAAATAAAGGAATGCTCTTGTTACTTGTGGGTGTATTGGTTTCATGTGAAAACGGTACACCCAAAAAACAAGAAGAGATTAAAAAAGAAAAAAAATCAGTAGAACTGGATGGCACTTACTACTTCGCTTCCCAAGAAAAATCAAGTTCAGATAGTTCTAAATACAACTACCATTTTATCGAGTTTGAAGTAAATGACACAAACCATGTTAAAGGTACTTTTTATTATAAGCCATATGGTACTGATGGGGCTCAAGGCTCCTTTAAAGGTGTTATAGATTCTAGCGGTGTATTAAAAATAGAGCGCAAATTTTTAGCCGAAGGCGAAATTTTCAAAGAAAAATTAAACTTAACTTTGAGAGGAAATGAAATAGAACTTGGTTACAACGATTCTAATGGTGTTGAGGCGACCCTTCCACAAGTAGATGAACTAAATTATTCCAAGATATTTAAAGGTTACCAGCAACAGCTACTCAAAAACCATCTAAATACTACAGACCGCAGTCGCCTAATGACACTTTCTAATTTAAAAAATAGCATGGGTTATACTGATGAAGATATGGCAAAATTGAAGTTTATGGAAGCCATGGCTGATTTAGACAATGACCCTTATGAGATAGAATATCTTTTATATGTTATAGATCCTATGCTTTGCGGCTCTGGAGGTTGTAATCTATACTTGTTAAAAGAAGATGGAAGCATACTTCAAAAACTAACAGTAACCAGTCCTCCAATTTACATTGATATACAAGAAATAGCTTCGATTAAAAAAGGGCAATGGCGAAATTTTTATGTATATAGTGATGGTATGCGTATGGTAGCCCCTTTAGACGGAAAATATCCATCTAACCCTAGTATTTTACAAGAAATACAAAAAGAAGAGCTACAATCTTTCCCTGAACAATATCAACTTATTATGGACTACTTAGAATAATAATTACGTTGAGGAACTCCTAAAATAAAGGAACGCATTTGTTAGAATAAATACTAATAGTGCAGGCAGCACCCACCCCAAACTGTATTCAGCTAAAGGAATAAAATCTTTTAAAGGCTTAATGGTACCTTCGTCAATAAAAAACTTTAAAAAGTCTGGAATACTAAATAAAAATGTAGATAGTACTACTAATTTAAAAACTATTGGGTTTGCCCATTGCTCTGGCAGCACATTTAGTAAAATTAAAATTATGGAAATAGGATAAATAAACATCAGAGCCGGTATGGCCAAATCAATAATTAAACCAACTTCAAAGCTTCCAACAATTATACCTGTTAGACAACAGATTACAGCTGTAATTATATATACCTTATGATTATGATTGCATAAATCCTCAAAGAAGTCGGCAATGGAGACCGTTATTGCTACAGCGGTGGTAAAACACGCGAGGGCCACCAAAACACTTATAAAGGTAGCTCCAATACTGCCTAGGGTCAGCGTTGAAAGCCCAAGCAATAAATCTGTGCGGCTTATGTCTGTTGGAAAAGCACCATTATAAAAAGCACCGATAGCTATCAGTCCTGTATATATTATAAACAAGCCAAGCATGGCAATGAAGCCCGATTTAGCAATAATTCGCTTTTTCTCAGCAAAAGAATACTTATCGCTTTTGTTTAAAGATATAATTATAACACCACCCATTACCATTCCTGCTAAGGCATCGTAGGTTTGATAACCTTCAAGTAGCCCATCAACAAAGGGGGTTTTAAAACTTGGAGCCCTCATTGCAGTTTCAGCAGACATTATACCTATCCCAATAATTAACAACACCATAATTACAATTAAAGGTGTGAGATATTTACCAAGAATATTTAAGGCTTTAGAACGGTTTATTACAAACAAAAAGACCAAGGAAAAATAAATCAGACTCGTCCATATAGGTTCAGTGCCAAAGTTAGGAGCTATAGCCATTTCGTGAGTTACAGCAGCAGTTCTCGGCGCTGGTAACGCTACTATAATGATGTACATTATTATGCAATACACCAAACTAAATGAGGGTGATACTTTATTCCCAAATTCGAGCATAGTCCCTTGTAATTTAGCATGACCAAATAAGGATAAAAGCGGGATAAGAGTTGTTGTTATTAAAAACCCCATAGCTACAAGCCACCAATCTGGTCCAGAATTGTAACCTAACAATGGAGGTAAGATGAGGTTTCCTGCACCAAAAAAACCTGCAAACAGTGCAAATCCGAAAAGGAAAATTCGCTTGGTATCCGTCATTATTTTGTTTTTACAAGATGTAAATCATGAAAATCAAAACTAAAATCTGTAATTGGGGCGATATAAGACATTGTGGCAGATTGTGCTATGCCTTCTTCGTCAAAAGTAAATTTCACAAATACATCAGCATCATAACTACGGTCATTCCATTTTGCTACATACGTTGTCGCTTTATAAGGTAATAATTCACCATCTAAACGAGAGGAGCGCTTAGACGCTATGCTATATTTGGTTCCATTATATGAAATCTCAATGTCACCAAACCAATCGTCCGTATATATTCCAACAATTTGCTCTGGTTTCGGTACATTAATCTTTTTGCCCATGAGTTTAACCTGATTATAAACGGATTGTTTAATGCTATCATTGTATTTGAGATATTCTGCATTTCGAGACCCAAACATCCCGAGCCAATTTCTATTCTCATAACCTAAATAACTATCCTTAATAGTATTTGTTATGGTATTGAATGCTGAACCATTCATTTGATTGGTGAGAACAACAATAGCCAAATTCAATTCGGGTATCATTGTAAATTGAGTCACCGTGCCTAAAAGTCCTCCTGTGTGATAAACTTGTTTGTAACCGCCTTTAACATCTGTTACAAACCATCCTAGTCCGTAACCTCTAAAATGTGAGCCATACCAATCTCCTGGGCGCACAGGCAATGGTGTTTGTAGTTGCCAAAGCTCATGAAATTGCGCTTTGCTTAACAAACGCTCTCCAGATGTTGTAACAGCTTCGTTGATTAAAAACTGTGCCCAAGTCAACATGTCTGGCACATTGCTAACTATACCACCTGCCGCGTTGGCTGTAGCACTCCAGTCGTGAGGAATAGGCACAACTTTTCCTTCGGTTCTGGTGTGTGCATCAATAATATTTGAGCGGTTAGTAACACGATTGTAAGACGCCTTACTGTTAATCATACCGACAGGCTTCATAATTTTAGTTTCAATGAACTCTTCCCAAGATAGTCCACTGACACGTTTTAGAACTTCTCCTGCAACGATATAGAAATTGTTATTGTATCTAAATGTACTTCTAAACGAACTTTCAGGTTGGAGATACTTTAGGTTGTCTATAATGTTTTGGACGGAAAAGTCACTACCTTCTGGGAAGAACATTAAATCACCAGCTCCCAATGGCATACCACTGCGATGTGTCACCAAATCTCTAATAGTAAATTCTGAAGTTACCCAAGGATCTTTAAGCTGAAATTCTGGGATATACTTGCGCACCTTATCATCCCAACTCAATTTACCGGCATCAACCATCATGGCAAGAGCGAAACAAGTGAATCCTTTGCTATTGGAAGCGACTCCAACAAGTGTTTTGCTTTCCATAGGCTCTTTAGTAATCATAGAGCGTATCCCGTGACCCTTAGAATAAATTACCTTACCGTCTTTTAAAACACCAACAGAAATACCTGGCACATCAAAGGTGGTTAAGGTTTCTTTGACAAGTTGATCTAGCTCTGGTTCAGGAATTTGCGCATTAGAAAAAACGAACAAAAGAAGAAAACAACTACGAAAAAGGGTATTTAAATTCATGTGGTCAATTAATTGAATTGCTTTCAAATATAGCAAATGTTAGAATCCTTTTATTTAAAAAAGAACTCGTTTATGTATCTTTAAATCTATGTTTATCGATTACAATTCTTCTAAAGTACATTTTGAAGTAGATGGAAATGGGCCAGCCTTGTTGCTGCTGCATGGTTTTATGGAAGAACTTTCCATGTGGGATTGCTTTATTAAAGGGTTGTCTCAAAAATGCAAGGTTATACGAATAGACCTTTTAGGTCACGGCGAGACAGATTGTATTGATGAAGTCCATAGTATGGAAACTATGGCTGAAGTTGTTTATGCCGTGTTGCAATCTTTAAGTATTAAAACCATAAAGGTAGTTGGACATTCTATGGGAGGATATGTTGCATTAGCTCTTGCAGAATTATATCCTCAGCTCATTTCAGATTTAGTTTTGCTGAACAGCACATTTATAGCCGATTTTAAAGAACGAAAAGAATTACGTGCCAAAGCTAATCTGCAAGCAAAAGAGAGTAAAGAATCTTACGAAAAGCTCTTACGGTTGTCATTTACCAATTTGTTTGCCCCAGAAAGCAAAAAAACTTATAGTGAAGAATATAAGAATTCTTTAAATAAAGCCTTACAAACCTCTATTTGCGCATATACTGCTGCCATGGAAGGCATGAGACTACGACCTAACAGGCATAACATTCTTAAAAAAATACCAAACAGAAAAGTTGTTATTGCTGGTAAAAAGGACGAACTCATAAATTTGGAATTATTAAGAAAAAAAACAGACAATTCGCCTATTGAGTTAATAGAATTTTCAGAAGGGCACATGAGTCATATAGAAAATAAATCAGAATTATCTTACTTTTTAAATCGTTTTATCGAAAATTAAACCACTTAAACGTTTTAATCTTTAAAAATTTCTACATTTAGCTTCCCAAATCAAAACAATAACATTATAAACCAAATCTACCATGACGCCTACTAAATTATATTGTGATTTTTTTGGTCATAATTATGAGATCACAAAAAAAGTTACAAAACACGTAAAAGAATACACTTGTAAATGTTGTAAAAAACAATTAACAACGGATAGCAATGGAAGGTTAATTGAACTTACTCCTAAATATCAAGATATCAATTCCGCTTTAGAACGCGTTTATAACAACAGAATAATGCGTTTAAAGCAAAAATCACTCCATTCATCGATCTGTTGATTGTTAATAACCTGTGAATAACTCAATTTCTTATCTTTAATTCGCTAATTAATCTACGAATCCTACTAAGAAGATAAGAAAAAATGAAAAATGTTTACTGTTCCCTTTTTGGTCACGAATATAAGGTGTCTAAAGTAGTAACATACCACGTCAAGGAATACAAGTGCAAGCACTGCAAATCTGAAATGACTATTGATGGCAATGGAAGGTTTATTCCACTAACTCCAAAATTTAAAGAAATAAACAATGTACTCAACAGAGTACACACCAAGCGTTTAGAAAGAGGTCAAAAGTTATTTATGGCTGATTTTTAAGAGCGTTCCAGCCCTTGGCAATTATTGGTATGCGCTCATCTGCTCGTGTCACTAAGTGCATTCCTTTTTCTTTCTCGGTCACATAGCCAATAACCGTTAAGTTTGGATTACCCTTTATTTTATCAAAATCTCGTTGAGCAATTGTCATTAAAAGTTCGTAATCTTCTCCTCCATTTAAAGCAATAGTCGTACTATCGATATTAAATTCTTCACAAGTAGAAATAACTTGCGTATCTAAAGGTATTTTGTTCTCATAAAGGTCAATACCTACTTCACTTTGTTTACACAAATGGATGATTTCAGAAGACAATCCATCACTAATATCTATCATACAGGTGGGTTTGACCTCAAGTTGTTCCAACAACTCAATAACATCCTTGCGCGCTTCTGGTTTAAGTTGGCGTTCAATGATGTAAGTGTACATAGACAAGTCGGGCTGATTACCAGGATTGACCTTAAACACCTCCTTCTCACGTTCGAGGACCTGCAAACCCATATAAGCCCCACCAATATCGCCTGTAACCACAAGTAAATCATTGGGTTGAGCTCCAGAACGTAATACGACCTTTTCATTATCGACAGTTCCTATTGCGGTAACGGAAATTATTAAGCCAGACGTTGAAGATGTAGTGTCACCTCCTACAACATCAACATTATACAATTTAGCAGCTGTTGAAATACCATCATAGAGCTCTTCCAAAGCTTCTACCGGAAACCTATTGGAAACCGCTATTGATACAGTAACTTGTGTTGCCTTGGCATTCATTGCGTAAATATCAGAGAGATTTACTACAATAGCTTTGTAACCTAAATGCTTTAGAGGCATATAACTTAAATCGAAATGAACTCCCTCCACAAGCATATCGGTTGATACAACCACATTAGTATCTTTAAACCGTAAAACTGCAGCATCATCGCCTACACCCTTAATAGAAGAGTCTTGCTCCAACTTAAAATGCTGGGTGAGATGATTAATTAATTTAAATTCTCCTAATTCACTTAAAGGGGTCCTTTGTGGATTTTTATCTTCTAACATACTGCAAAAATATTATGCTTTTTCCAATTTAAGAGATAAGACTGAGCTTATTTTAACGTTATTAACATACAAATGTATTTTTTGAAGTAAATTGCTAAAAAAATTTTATGAAATTGTTTACCCTGAAAAATTTCAAATCTTTCAGTCTTATCCTGTTTATATCAAGCGTTACTTTCACTTGTGATGATGAAGTTGTTGCTATTGGTAATACGGACATTGATGGAGATACTATAGCCAATGTTGATGATAATTGTCCGGAAACTTCTAATCCTAATCAATCTGATATTGACAATGATGGCATTGGCGATATGTGTGATGAAGATATTGATGGTGATGGTGTCTTAAATGAAGAGGATAATTGTCCAAATACACCAAATCCTAACCAAGAAGATACGAATGGTGATGGTCTAGGTGACATCTGTGAACTCATTGAGGATATTGACAACGATGGAATTGAAGATTCACTGGATAATTGCCAAAATATTCCAAATCCCAACCAAGAAGATACGGATGGTGATGGTCTTGGTGATGTTTGTGATAATTGTATTAATAACGCTAATGCTAATCAAGCAGATACAGATAATGATGGTATAGGTGATGCCTGTGACTTGAGCCCTTTTACGGCGGATTATCCTTGCTCAAATGGTCTCGCTGGCGATTTCCCTTGTGACAATTTTGATTTAAAATCACACGTCCCAGTTGGAGTACTTGGAGGTCCTGGAGCTGAAGGTAACGACTCTTGGGGTTGGACGGACCCTATAACAGGAAAAGAATACGCGTTAGTAGGCACAACAACAAGTGCAGCATTTGTTGATATCTCTGACCCAACACAGCCGATTTATCTGGGTCGCCTACCTACAGCAACAGTTAACAGCCTTTGGAGAGACATTAAAACCTATAACAATCATGCGTTTATTGTAAGCGAAGCTCCTGGTCACGGTATGCAGGTATTTGATTTGACGCGACTAAGAGACGTTACCAACCCACCTGTAACATTTACCGCAGATGCTTTATATACTGGCTTTGGAAGAGCTCATAATATTGTAATTAACGAAACCAGTGGTTTTGCCTATGCCGTTGGATCGGACACATTTAATGGAGGGCCACATTTTGTAAATATTCAAAACCCAACAGCTCCAATGGCTGCAGGAGGATATGCTAATGATGCCTACTCCCATGATGCCCAAGTGGTTACTTATATGGGACCAGATCCAGATTATTCCGGAAGGGAAATTCTTATTGGAAGTAATGAAAATGAAGTGGTAATTGTAGATGTAACGGATAAAATAAGTCCTCAACAAATATCAACAATTAGTTATTCTAATATTGGGTACACCCATCAAGGCTGGTTTACTGAAGATATGCAATATTTCTTGTTAGGAGATGAGGTTGACGAAATCAATTTTGGTCTTAACACCAGAACTATTGTATTTGATTTTTCAGATTTAGACAACCCTTCATTTCATATGAATTATTTAGGTCCAACTGAAGCTATAGATCATAATGGATATGTTGTTGGCGACACCTTCTATATTGCTAACTATTCTGCTGGACTTCGTGCTATAGATGTTTCTAATATTTCATCAGGAGTAATGCAAGAATCTGGGTATTTTGATACTTTTACTCCTCATAACAATACATCCTTCAACGGTGCATGGAATATTTACCCTTATTTTGAAAGTGGGAACATAATTGTTAGCGATATCGAAGGAGGACTTTTTGTAGTAAGACCTTCAAATTAAGGCTAATGAATAGGAGAATTGTTTTATGTCATCTTTGTGCCGCGCTGCTTCTTATAACTCAAGCTTGCAGTAATGACGATGAATCCGGTAACGGAGAAGATGACGCTACGGTTGAATCCATAAGTACATTAGGTGGTTCTAACAATGATAGCGGAAGAGCGATTGTTGCCACACAAGATGGAGGTTACGCCATTTTAGGCTATACCCAGAGTAATGATGGTGACATTACGGATAAGCAAGATAGTAGTTTTGATTATTGGCTTATAAAATTCAACGTCGATGATACAATGGAATGGCAACGCACCTACGGTGGGTCTCAAGATGATAGAGGTAGAGATATTATACAAACCTCAGATGGTGGCTATGCTATTTTAGGATTGAGTTTTTCCAGTGATGGAGATGTTAATTCAAACGAGGGGCTACAAGATTACTGGTTAGCTAAGCTCAGTCCAAGCGGAGATATCCAGTGGCAAAAAACATTTGGCTATTCTGGTGCAGATTCTGGTATATCTGTCATTGAGACTAATGATAATGGTTTTTTGTTGTCTGGTATTTTAGATGTCACAGCCTCTGGTGGTGAAGGAAATACCTCCAGACTCTTAAACCGACATGCTGGAGGCGACTATTGGGTGCTTAAATTAAACGGACTTGGCGATATAGAATGGAGCCAATATTTTGGTGGTAACTTTACAGATACACCGGAAGGTGTGGTGCAAACAGAAGATAACGGATTTATAATTGCTGGGGGCTCAGACAGTAATGATACAGATATCTCTTCAAATAAAGGCAGTTATGATTTTTGGGTCATTCGACTTTCAGCGACAGGTGTGCTTATTTGGGAAAAATCCTTCGGTGGTGACCAAATTGATGAGGCAAGGGCGATTGCCGCTTCAGCAGACGGAAATTATATCGTTGTTGGAGATACACGCAGTAATAATTTAGATGTCTCTAATAACAAAGGCGGTGCAGATTTATGGCTTATTAAAATTTCTCCGGAAGGTAATTTAATTTGGGAAAATACATTAGGTGGGTCTAATTTTGATGTAGGACGTTCTTTGAAAATCCGTGAGAATGGCAACCTTTTACTCGCCGGAAGCTCTAGAAGTAGTGACATAGATGTATCCAAAAACCAAGGCCAAAATGACGCTTGGATTCTTGAAACGAATAGCGATGGAACGCTACTTTGGGAAAAATCCTTTGGAGGTTCAAATATCGACTTTGCGTATGCCATCACAGAACTTTCTAACGGAACGATAATTTCGACGGGAGATACCTCAAGTATTGATGGTGACATAGAAGAAAACAAGGGCTTCTCAGACATGCTAATTGTAAAAATTAATTACTGATGAAAAGACTTTTAATAACCTTAATGATTATAGCTTCAATTAGCTATTCGTGCAGTGACGATGACAGCCGCCCGTCAAGTGCTAATGTTAACTTTGTTTTTTCACACACATGGGATGATGTTAGTATTGACAATGATAATCTGAATACGATAAATGTAACAAATGAGAATGGTGAACTCTTAGATTTTACAAGAATCCGCTACTTGATATCGCGGTTTGAATTTACTAATATCGAAGATGGAACATCCTTTTTATTTAACGGATATAAATTTACCGACCTTTCACAGACATCTACCTATAATTTTTCAGCGGACAATAATACTATTCCAACGGGCAGATACAGACTTAGATTTGTTTGGGGATTTAATGAAGCCGATAATATTGACGGTGCATACCTAGATTTAAATAGCGCATCTTGGAACTGGCCAGCACCATTGGGAGGTGGTTATCATTTTCTACAAATGGATGGGCAATATAACATTGACAGTACACCTAGCAATTACAATTTTCATAATGGGACCGCTAGGTTTAGTGAGAATCCACCTGTTTACGAGCAAAATTTTAAGGTCATAGATTTTTATGAAATTATTGAGGTAAACGACAATACATCAGTGGAAGTAATTATGAATATTTCGGAGTTTTTCAAAAATCCCCATCGATGGGATTTAAATATCCTAGACACACCCTTAATGCCTAATTATGAGGCTCAGAAGATGATGCAAGATAATGTGGAAACTGTTTTCAGTTTAGGCGAAATCACCCAAAACTAAAAGTGCAATGAAAAGGGCTTTCTGTTTATTTGCATTTACCCTTGTACTTTGGAATTGTTCTGAAGATGAGGTAGGCTATGAGCCAACGCCTTATCAATTAGAAATACCTGAAATATTTGCCGACAATATTATTGCCCCTATTATTCCAACTACCAATCCCTTAACTGAAGAAGGTGTAGCCCTAGGAAAAAGGCTATTCTTCGACCCTATTTTATCAGATGATGGTAGTATGGCTTGCGCCAGTTGTCACATGCCTCAAAGCACCTTTACAGACAACCTAGAAAGGAGTATTGGGATTGATGGTCTGAGTGGCCCAAGAAATTCAATGCCTCTATTTAATTTGGCATGGAATTATAACGAGCGATTTAATTGGGATGGCAAGGCCTTAAGTTTAGAAACACAAGCTATAGAACCAGTTGAAAACCCTCTAGAATTACATAGCGATTGGACTGAAGTCATAGAACGATTACAAAATCACCCAGAATATCCCGAATTATTTAGATTAGCCTTTAAAACGAGTACTATCTCAATTGAGCTCACAACAAAATCCATTGCGCAATTTGAACGCACCTTAATCTCAGCTAACTCAAAATTTGATAGATATTCTTTGGGCCTAACCTCATTAACTCCGCAAGAACTGAACGGCCTCGATATTTTCTTAAGAGAAGACAAAGGTGATTGTTTTCATTGTCATGGCAATCCTAATAACCCTCTTTGGACAGATAATGATTTTCATAATAATGGCTTAGATGAAACCTTTAGTGATTTAGGGCTTGGAGCTGTAACCGGAGACCCAAATGACAACGGAAAATTTAGAACACCTTCTCTAAGAAATTTACAATTTAGTCCGCCTTACATGCATGATGGGCGTTTTGAAACCCTTGATGAAGTTATTGACTTCTACAGCGAAGGCTTACAAAACTCGTCTACCATTGACCCTTTAATGAAAAATGTTAGCCAAGGTGGTGTACAGCTTTCGGATTCTGATAAGGCTGATTTAAGAGCCTTTTTGCTTACCTTATCTGATCCTTCTTTCATTTCTAATCCAGACTTTCAGAATTAACCTTAATCAGCAATTACGACAATTCCAGTGCTATTCATCGAAAAAATAAGCACTTCGCCTTTTTTTTGGTGGGTTTTGGTTATTTTGAACATCCCAAAGACACTTAAAATGAAACCTGCTATAAAAAATACGTTACCGTGTACTGTATTTGGACATAATTACGTGATATCAGGACTACGACAAAATAATCCTGTGAGTCTTGCTTGCAAGGAGTGTGGAAGCCCCCTAAACACTGATGATAACGGTAATTTCACCGAAAATGGTATCACTAATAAAGCCATTCAAACCACCTTAAGGCAATTATTTCATCTTCGATTAAAACTATCCATGTACTCCTACTAGTTCTAAGTTGCTGTAAATCAAAGTTTTTTATTATTACCAATACCTATAAGCCTATTTGCTAATAAAATGTTAGCAAGCATCTCAAAATATAGGTTTAATCGTATATTTGCATACAATTTAGAATTAATCTAGTTAAGCAATATGATTAAGGTTTCAGAACAAGCTAAACGTAAAGTTGTAGAGCTTATGACAGACGATGGCTTTAGCCCTTCCTCTGACTTTATAAGAGTTGGTGTAAAAAGTGGCGGCTGTTCTGGGCTGTCTTACGACCTAAAGTTTGATAAATCAAAAGCTGAAGATGACAAAGTCTTTGAGGATAACGGAATAAAAATTATTGTAGATAAGAAAAGTTTCCTGTACCTCATAGGCACAACCTTGGAATATTCTGGAGGGCTGAATGGAACAGGTTTTGTTTTTAACAATCCCAACGCCAACAGAACTTGTGGTTGTGGTGAATCATTTTCTCTTTAAACATGCAAAAAACTATGTCAAAATATACTGAAGACGATTTAAGGGAAGAACTAAAAACCAAAGAATATGAATATGGTTTTTATACAGACATTGAGTCTGAGACATTTCCTAATGGATTAAACGAAGATATTGTTAGGGCCATTTCAAAGAAAAAAAATGAACCTGAATGGATGACCGATTGGCGACTTGAGGCTTATAGAGCTTGGCAACAAATGAAAGAGCCTGAGTGGGCGAACGTAACCTATGAAAAGCCAAAATTTCAGGAGATCTCTTATTACTCTGCCCCTAACAGTAAGCCCAAATATGACAGCATTGATGAAGTTGATCCTGAGCTATTAGCTACTTTTGAAAAGCTGGGTATTTCTTTAGATGAACAAAAAAAGCTGGCAGGTGTCGCTATGGATGTAGTTGTAGATTCTGTTTCAGTGGCCACTACCTTTAAAAAAACATTAGCGGAAAAGGGGATTATTTTTATGAGTATCTCCGAAGCCATTCAAGAATATCCTGAATTGGTTAAAAAGTATATAGGTACTGTAGTACCGCAAAAAGATAATTTTTATGCAGCTCTGAATTCGGCAGTTTTTAGTGATGGCTCATTTTGCTACATCCCAAAAGGGGTTAGATGCCCAATGGAATTATCTACCTACTTTAGAATAAATCAAGCCGGTACAGGTCAATTTGAAAGAACACTAGTCATTGCTGATGAAGGTAGCTACGTGAGTTATCTAGAGGGTTGTACTGCACCAAGTAGAGATGAAAATCAATTGCATGCGGCAGTAGTTGAATTAATAGCATTAGACGATGCTGAAATAAAATATTCTACCGTTCAAAATTGGTATCCAGGAAATGCTGAAGGCAAAGGTGGCGTCTACAACTTTGTTACAAAACGAGGGCTGTGCGAAAAAAACGCTAAAATTTCTTGGACACAAGTAGAGACGGGTAGTGCTATCACTTGGAAATATCCATCTTGTGTTCTAAAAGGAGACAATTCAGTTGGCGAATTTTACTCTATCGCAGTTACCAATAATTTTCAACAAGCAGATACTGGTACAAAAATGATACACCTTGGTAAAAACACCAAGTCTACTATCATTTCTAAAGGAATCTCGGCCGGAAAATCTCAAAATTCTTATCGTGGTTTGGTGCAAATAAGCCCTAGAGCCGATAATGCGCGTAACTTTTCACAATGCGATAGTTTGTTAATGGGTAATGAATGTGGTGCACACACCTTCCCTTACATAGAGGCAAAGAACAAATCTGCTCAAATAGAGCACGAAGCTACTACAAGTAAAATTGGAGAAGACCAAATCTTTTACTGCAATCAACGTGGTATTGATACAGAGAAAGCTATAGCTCTTATTGTAAATGGATTTAGCAAAGAGGTACTCAACAAGTTACCAATGGAGTTCGCTGTTGAAGCCCAAAAACTTTTAGAAATTAGCTTAGAAGGATCTGTCGGATAAACGAAGTAGTATGAAAACAGTCGGTAAAATTATTTTGATTTGCTTGGTGTTTGTGACTTGTAAAAATGACACCAAAAAAGAAGTAGATTTAGAAGAGAACAGGAATAAATCCTACAATCAAGATGATGGATTTACAACCATGAAAGGTGAATTTGTGTACTACGCCGACGCAGCGGTTTTACAAACTAAAAACGAAATCTACGGCGTGGTAATTGATGAAAATATGCATCTTTTAGAGAAGCAAGTCAAACCCTTTAAAAACGAAGATACGGACATGGTCCCTGTGACTGTAAGGGTTAGAAAATTCGAGAAAAAGGCTAACGAAGAGGGTTGGAAATATCGCGTTGAAATAAAAGAAATTTTAAAGGTGGACGCGCCTGACCAAAATAAAGAAGACGTTATTAAACTAGGAAATTAGTATTATGTTAAAGATAAATGACTTACACGCAAGTGTAGATGACAAAGCCATATTAAGGGGCATTAATTTACATGTAAAACCCGGAGAGGTTCATGCCATCATGGGGCCAAACGGTTCAGGAAAAAGTACTTTAGCCTCCGTTATTGCTGGCAAAGAGGAGTATGATGTAGATGAAGGTGAGATTTTACTCGAAGGTGAGAACATTGATGAACTTGGACCAGACGAAAGAGCTCACAAAGGCGTATTCTTATCCTTTCAATACCCTGTTGAAATTCCAGGTGTTAGCGTAACCAATTTTATGAAAACAGCCATAAACGAAACGCGAAAGGCTAAAGGGTTAGAAGACATGCCAGCAAATGAAATGTTGAAAATGATTCGTGAGAAAGCTGAACTTTTAGAGATAGACCGTAAGTTCCTATCTCGTTCACTCAACGAAGGATTTTCTGGTGGTGAGAAAAAACGAAACGAGATTTTTCAAATGGCTATGTTAGAACCTAAATTAGCCATCTTAGATGAAACTGATTCTGGGCTTGATATCGATGCCTTACGAATTGTCGCTAACGGTGTCAATAAGTTAAAATCAAAGGATAATGCAGTCATTGTTATTACGCATTACCAGCGTTTGCTAGATTATATAGTTCCAGATTACGTACATGTTTTGCACAACGGCCGCATCGTTAAGTCTGGGTCCAAAGAACTGGCTCACGAATTGGAAGCTAAAGGCTACGATTGGATTAAAGAAGAAGTTAACGCATAAGACAATCCAACTATGGAACTTAAAGATAAATTAGTATCTTCCTTCATGGCATTTGAGGATTTAATAGATATAGATTCTCCTGTGCATGATATAAGAACTGAAGCTATAAAAACATTTGAGACTAAAGGCTTCCCTACAAAACGACTAGAAGCCTGGAAATATACATCCCTTAATTCCATTTTAAAGCCTAATTACAGTGTGTTTCCAAAGCATGAAAACGCCTTGGAATATGGTGATGTAAAGCAGTATTTTATTCACGACATAGATTCTTATAAAATTATATTTGTGGATGGAAAGTACTCTTCCCACTTATCGCAAACCACTCACGAGGGTATTGATGTCTGTTTAATGTCTGCGGCTCTAAGCAAACCTAAGTACAGATTGGTCATTGATAACTACTTCAATAAAATTGCTGGTAAAGACAGCCTGTCTTCATTGAACACAGCTTTTTCTGCCGAAGGCGCTTATATACATATTCCGAAAAATAAAGTGGTAGATAAACCAATTCAAATCTTACATTTTTCTACAGGAAACGAATCGGCTTTAATGTTACAACCACGTAACCTTGTGGTGGTAGATGAAAATTCACATGTTCAGATTATCGAGCGCCACCAAAGCTTAACAGAAAATCCAGTACTTAATAATAGCGTCACAGAAATTTACGCAAATAAACGTGCTATTGTAGATTATTATAAAATCCAGAACGATAGGCAAACAGCTTCATTGATTGATAACACCTTTATTAACCAAAAACAAGAGAGCGTTGCCAAGGTACACACCTTTTCATTTGGCGGGAAACTTACTAGAAACAACCTTAATTTCTTTCAAAATGGAGAGCGTATAGACTCAACAATGAAGGGTATTACTATTATTGGAGATAAACAACATGTAGATCACAATACTTTAGTACATCATATTGAGCCTAATTGCGAAAGTCATCAAGATTATAAAGGCATATTCGATGATAAGGCTACTGGTGTTTTTAACGGAAAGGTCGTTGTTGAAAAAGAAGCCCAAAAAACAAATGCTTTTCAGGCCAATAACAATATTCTTATTAGCGATAAAGCAAGCATAAATACTAAACCACAATTAGAGATTTTTGCAGACGATGTTAAATGTTCTCACGGATGTACCATCGGCCAATTAGATGATAGCGCCATGTTCTATCTCAGGTCTAGAGGTATACCAGAAAAAGAAGCAAAAGCGTTATTGATGTTCGCTTTTAGTAATAACGTACTAGACTCAGTTAAAATACCAGAAATAAAATCAAGGATTACTAAAATTATAGCCAAAAAACTAGGTGTTAATATAGGGTTTGACTTATAGATGAACGTCACAGAAAAAAATATTGATTTTAACGTAGAGTCTATTAGAAAAGACTTTCCAATACTTCGTAGAGAAGTCAATGGAAAGCCCTTAGTCTATTTTGATAACGCAGCCACATCTCAAACACCTCAGCAGGTTATAGATGTTATTGTAGACTACTATAGTAATTATAATGCCAATATTCATCGTGGTGTACATAGTCTCAGCCAAGAGGCAACGGATGCCTACGAATTGGCAAGACAAAAGATTCAAACGCACTTTAACGCGGCACAGCCGCACGAAATTATTTTCACCTCAGGAACTACACATGGCATCAATTTAGTGGCCAATGGATTTACTTCTCTTTTAAATGAAAAGGATGAACTTATTGTGTCTGCCTTAGAGCATCATAGTAATATTGTCCCATGGCAAATGCTTTGCGAGCGTACTGGTGCTAAATTGCATGTTATCCCAATGAACCAAAATGGTGACTTGGATTTGTCCGAATACGACAAATTATTGGGTCCAAACACAAAACTGGTTTTTGTAAATCATATTTCTAATGCCCTTGGCACTATTAATCCTATAAAAGAAATAATTAATAAAGCACATACGGTAGGAGCAGCGGTTTTAGTAGATGGTGCACAATCTTGCCCTCACATAAAGCCAGATGTACAAGATTTAGACGTTGATTTCTATGTGTGTTCAGCGCACAAAATATGTGGCCCTACCGGGATTGGAATGTTGTACGGTAAAGAAAAGTGGCTAAAAACATTACCCCCGTATCAAGGTGGTGGTGAAATGATAGCAGAAGTTACATTTAAAAAAACAAGCTATGCAGATTTACCCCATAAGTTTGAAGCAGGAACACCAAATGTATGCGGAGGTATAGCTTTTGGTGCAGCATTGGACTACATGAATGCTATTGGTTTTGATGCCATTGCTAATTATGAAAACGAACTGCTTGATTATGCCACTAAACTTTTATTGGAGATTGAAGGCGTAAAAATCTACGGAACGGCTAAAAAGAAAACCTCGGTCATTTCTTTTAATGTTGGTAATATTCACCCTTATGATATTGGTACATTACTCGACAAAATGGGAATTGCTGTGAGAACAGGACACCACTGTGCACAACCAATAATGGATTATTATCAAATCCCTGGCACTATTAGGGCTTCGTTTATGTTCTACAATACAAGAGAGGAAATTGATTACTTTATTTCGTCTTTAAAAAAAGCCGTTTTGATGTTATCCTAATAGTTTGGCATCAAAAGTGTAACTTAGAGTTGTAAAACAATTTTTAATGAGATTTCTTTCAGGCCTAATAGTTTTTGTTACCATTTTGGGATCATGCAAATCCAAAGAAGCCATGGTAACTACCTCAGATAAAGATATTGCAGCTATTAATGAAACTAAGGATATGGTTATCGCTGATGAAACAAACATTCCTCAATACAACAAAATTGCTGTAGCCTACAGGTCATCAACACGAGGCGTTTTCGAATACACTTATATTTCCGAGGAGGAAACTATGCTCACAGAAGACCGTAATTTTAAAAATACAAGAACCTATCCCACTAAAAAAGAAGATTGGCAAGCCATTTTAGAGTTCATCATAGCTGTTGACGAAGACAAATTCCGTAACCTTGAAGCACCAACAAGCATGAGACATTATGACGGTGCACCGCACGCAACGTTATCTATTATTAAGGGTGATGAAGAACTTATGACGCCTAGTTTTGATCATGGTCACCCTCCAAAAGAAATATTAAACTTTGTGGCTAAAGTACTATCCGTTAGGGATAACCTTATAAAACAATAGCTATTTTGTAACTTTGTAATAAAAATTGCCAATTATGACAATAGAAGAAGTGCAGAACGAAATTATTGATGAATTTTCAATGTTCGATGATTGGGAGGAGCGCTACCAATACATGATTGATTTGGGTAAAACCCTACCGCTTATTGAAGATAAATTCAAAACAGATGACCATATCATAAAAGGTTGCCAAAGCAAGGTTTGGGTCCATGCTGAAATGGACGATAATAAAGTAAAATTCACAGCAGACAGTGATGCCATAATTACCAAAGGCATTATTGCCATCTTAATACGCGTTTTTTCAAACCAGAATCCAAAAGCTATTATTGATTCCGATACTGATTTTATAGACCAAATAGGTCTAAAAGAACATCTATCGCCCACACGTGCTAACGGTTTGGTGAGTATGATAAAACAATTAAAAATGTATGCTATTGCATACCAAACACAATTGAACTAAAATGAATGACACAACAATAGATACTACAGTACTTGGTGACAAAATCGTAAGAGTTCTCAAAACCATTTTCGACCCAGAAATCCCAGTTGATATTTATGAGCTTGGTTTAATCTACGATGTTTTTGTTAATGAAGACTCTGAAGTAAAGATTTTAATGACATTAACGTCTCCTAATTGTCCTGTAGCAGAAACGCTTCCTTTGGAAGTTGAAGAAAAAGTAAAGTCTATCAACGAAGTTAAAGACGCAGAGGTTGAAATAACCTTTGACCCTCCTTGGTCTCAAGACCTTATGAGTGAAGAGGCAAAATTAGAATTAGGAATGTTATAACCTCATGGCTAATGAACACTGTCGGAATTGATGCTATAGCGTTTTACGTACCTCAATTATACGTGCCAATCTCAGATTTGGCAAACGAAAGGGGAATACCTGCTGAAAAATTAGAAAAAGGACTTGGCCTTAAGAAAATGGCAGTTCCAAATTTGGGCGAAGATGCGGCAACATTCGCTGCAAATGCACTTCTTAATTTAATTGAACAGAACAATATTAACCCAACAGAAATCGGCCGCGTATATCTTGGAACCGAAAGTGCAATCGACGGTTCTAAACCCACCGCAACATATGCTGTTGAAATTGTAGAAAATCAATTAGAGAGCACTTTTGGTAGACGCAGTTTTAAACATTGCGATATTCTCGATGTGACATTTGCCTGTGTAGGTGGTGTTGATGCTTTGCACAATAGTTTAGATTGGGTAAAACAGAGCCCAGAACGAAAAGCTGTTGTCATTGCTTCAGATTTCTCAAAGTACGATTTAAATTCTACTGGTGAATATACACAAGGAGCAGGGGCCGTTGCCGTTTTAGTCAGCCACAATCCGGCAATTATAGAGATAAAGGATACTTGGGGCGTCGCTTCAAAAAGCGAAGGCGACTTTTTTAAACCACGACGGACTTTCAAAAAAGCAGACTTATTAAAATCTGTATTTAAAGAACTTGGTTTGGATGATTCCCACGATAAGATAGCAGCATTCCTTGAAGTTTCTAATTCACCTTTTTGGTCAGAAGCTAGTGATGTTGTGGAATTATTTAAGGAAGAACCCGTTTTCGATGGGCAATTTTCCAATGCCTGCTATGAAGACCGCATAACAGAAGCCCTTGATCATTTTAATTGCCAAAAAGCCACAGATTATTTAAATGCGTGGTCCAAAATAGTGTTTCATTTACCTTATGCTTATCACGGTAGACGAATCATTTTCAGCAATTGGCTCAACTGGATAAAAGCCTCCAATGACATGAAATCGTTGGAACAAGAAATCGGATGTCAAACGGAATCTAATAACAAGGATTGGCTTAAAAAAGCGTATAAATCTCAAAAATACCAAGACTTTGTTACACAAAAAATTAGCCAAGGAGAATTGGCATCTTCATTAATAGGAAACATGTATACCGCATCCATTTTTATGTCCTTCTTAAGCCTATTATCACATGCTTTAACTACAGGTGAAAATTTGGATGGTGCGAATTTTGGTTTTATTGCATATGGTAGTGGTTCCAAGTCCAAAATTTTTGAAGGAACCCTAGCTAAAAACTGGAGTGAAAAAATAAAAAATGTAAGGTTATTTGAAACCCTTAATGATAGAATAGCAGTAGATATTTTGACTTACGAGAAACTTCACAAATCACAATTAGCAGAACCAATATTAAATGGAAGTTCAATTAGTTTAGATTACGTTGAGCAAGAAGAAACCAATTACGGTCTTAGACGTTACAAAGTAAAATAAAATGGCAGAAGAGATTATAAACAGAGTTGCTAAAAGTAAACTCAAGGTCATAGATTTAGAAGACTATTATCCCAATGGGCAACGTGTTCTTTTTGATATTAAAGATTGGCTGTATGAAGGATTGGTTTTAAGAGAAAAAGGCTTCAGGGCTTCTGTTGCAGAGCACGACTGGTCTCAATATAAAAATTGCTATATAGCATTACACTGCTCAACAGAAGCCATAGTACCGGATTGGGCATATATGCTCATTTCTGTTGAACTTCAAAATTATTCTAAACTCACAGTAGTTGGATCATTAGAACATTTAGAATCTATAATTTATTCAGAGATTATAAATAAACTAGACGTTACTAATTATAGTGAATTACCTGTAATAATAAAGGGTTGCTCTCATAAGCCAGTGCCCACTAATGCCCTAGTTCTGCTTACCCAAAAGCTTAAACCTATTGCTAAATCTATAATGTTTGGAGAGGCCTGTTCTTCTGTGCCACTTTATAAAAAGAAATAACAAATTTAATTGTGACCAATGAAATATTTATTGGTCTAACAGAGTAAGATTAAAGCCGTACGGTTATAAGTATTTACTGTCAAAACTGTATATTTGCTGACATTTATTAACTATAATTAACTAAAACCTAATTAATTAAGATGAAAAAATTACTCTTATCAACATTAATAATGTTTGTGTTTTCGTTAGGGTTTGCTCAAACTAAAGAGGAGCTTGAGGCTCAAAAAGCAGAAAAACAAGCAGAAGTAGACAAATTTCAAGGAGAGGTGGATGCAATTCAGGCTCAAATTGATGCTCTTCCAGGATGGCACATTGGCGCCTTTGGTACTATAGGCGGAAGCTTATCTCAATTTAACAATTGGTATGCGCAAGGTTCACCAAATAATGAAGCTGGTAGTATTGGTTTTACAGTCAACGGTTTTGCTAATAAAATTGAAGACAAATATTTTTGGAAAAACGCACTAACCCTAAATCTTAATTGGATTAAGTTTGATGATAAAGATGACCCAAATGATGATGATAGCTTTAGAGCAGCTACAGATGTTTTTAACCTATCATCTCTTTATGGCTACCGAGTAAGCAACTCTTGGGCAGTCTCGGTATTTGGAGAATACCGTACTACTATAATAGACAATTTTAATGATCCTGGATACCTTGATTTAGGTGTTGGTATGACATGGACACCGAACGCAGACTTAACCGTTGTGATTCACCCCTTAAATTACAACTTTGTCTTCTCCAGCGGTAATACTGTTTTTGATTCATCACTTGGTGCAAAGATTGTTGCAGATTATACCAAAACTATTGGTAAATTAAACATAAAATCTAATCTCTCAGTATTTCAAAGTTATGAGGATAGTAACCTTTCTAACTGGACATGGACCAATTCATTTGGATACACCTTATGGAAAAATTTTGGTTTAGGTTTCGACTTTGGTCTAAGAGACAATAGACAAGAAGCGGTTAACTTTGCCCAATCTAACTGGGATCCTACTGGTCCTAGTGCAGAACCTAACTTTGACAATGTTGACAATGATCTACAGTCCTTTTGGACGTTTGGTTTAAGCTATAAATTCTAAAATAGCATTATCATAAAAAAGAGGTCTAAATTAGACCTCTTTTTTTTATGTAATATCTTCAACATCTGGATAAAGAAAATTGTTATAGGGAAAACGGGTTACATGAATTTCTCTCACTTCTTTATAAACTCGTTTTCTAAACTCATCTAGATTATCTTTATTTAAGGCAGAAATAAATAACGCTGTCTCTCCTACTTTAGACATCCAAGTTCTCTTCCAATCTTCGATAGTATAATTTGCTTTAGTTATTTCGGTATCATCATCTATGGGTTCCGACTTATAGGAATCAATTTTATTAAATACCATTATTGTCGGTTTATCCTTGGCTTCAATTTCATCCAATATTTGGTTAACCGACTCAATATGCTCTTCAAAATTAGAATGAGAGATATCTACAACATGAAGCAATAAGTCTGCCTCGCGTACCTCGTCTAAGGTACTTTTAAAAGATTCTACCAATTGCGTAGGTAGTTTTCTTATAAATCCAACCGTATCGCTCACGAGAAAGGGTAGATTCCCAATAACAACCTTGCGCACAGTAGTATCTAGTGTGGCAAAAAGCTTGTTCTCTGCAAAAACCTCGCTTTTACTAATAACGTTCATTAGCGTCGATTTTCCAACATTTGTATAACCTACGAGAGCCACTCTCACCAATTTACCACGGTTACCTCGCTGAACGGCCATTTGTTTATCAATGGTCTTAATTTTTGCCTTTAACAAAGCAATTTTATCTCTAACAATTCGGCGGTCTGTTTCTATTTCTGTTTCACCAGGACCTCGCATTCCAATTCCTCCTTTTTGGCGTTCAAGGTGTGTCCACATTCCTTTGAGACGCGGCAGTAAATATTCGCACTGTGCTAATTCTACCTGTGTACGTGCATAGCTTGTCTGGGCGCGTTGGGCAAAAATGTCTAAAATAAGATTTGTCCGATCTAGAATTTTACAATTAAGGATTTTACTGATATTGCGTTCTTGGGCAGGTGACAACTCATCATCAAAAATAACAGTCCCAACCTCGTTTTCTTTTACAAATTCTTGCACCTCTTGCATTTTACCCGACCCAATAAAGGTTTTAGGGTTTGGCATATCCATTTTTTGAGTAAAGCGTTTTACAACTTCACCTCCTGCAGTGTAGGTTAAAAACTCCAATTCGTCTAAATACTCTTTAGAACGCATTTCGTCTTGGTCTTTAGTAATAATACCTATTAAAACAACAGTCTCTAGAGCAATATCTTTCTTTTCAATCATAATAAACTAAAGCACAAAGGTAAACAAATGGATATTTCTTATACCGTAGTAAAATTCTATATTTACAGGTATGACTGACAAAAACATAGATTCTTATACCATAGCGTTTTACAATATTGAAAACCTATTTGATACGGTTGACGACCCAAGAACAAATGATGACGACTTTCTGCCGTTTTCAAAAAAACGCTGGACCAAAAAACGTTATACTAATAAACTTATTAAAATAGGAAACGTTATTTCTGAAATTGGTGATGATAGTTCTTCATATGCACCTATTATTGTTGGTTTAGCCGAAATTGAAAACAAAACTGTTCTATCTGATTTAGTCAATATCAAAACACTAAAAGATGAAGAATATAGTTTTGTACATTTTGACTCTTCTGATGAGCGCGGTATTGATGTAGCCTTGCTCTATAAAAGTGAGATATTTAAAGTTTACAATTCTGATTCTTTTTCGGTGTATTTTGAAGATGAGCTTGGACAACGCGATTATACAAGAGATATCCTCTTAGTTCAAGGTAAATTGGAGAATGAAAATATAAGCATCCTCGTTAATCATTGGTCCTCTCGCAGAGAAGGTGAGGAAGAAACTAAACATAAACGCCTGGCAGCTGCTCATAAAGTAAATGCTATAATTGAGAATATTCATTTGACCAATCCAGATGAAAAAATCATTGTAATGGGCGATTTCAACGACAATCCAGATGATGATAGTATAAGATTGATTGAAACTGAAAGTCAACTATTTAACCCATTTAAAACCATATGGTCTAGAGATAAAGGTAGCCTTAACCACAACTTTCAATGGAATCTTTTCGATCAAATATTATGTTCTACTAATTTTTTAAATTCAGCCGATTCTCCCATATCATTTAAAACTGCTGATATATTCAATAACAAGTTCTTAACGCAGTATCACGGCAAGTATAAGGGACAGCCTTTTAGAACCTATGTAGGTAAGCGCTACAAAGGAGGTTATAGCGATCACTTCCCTGTCTATCTTAGCCTAAAAAAAGGCTAAGTTTCTTTTCAACCATTTGTCGATTATTACGGCCGTTAATCTATTATAACAATGTTAACAGACTGTTAATTGCCATTTTTTATATATTCGATTTGGTTAATAAAATTAAGCTTTTATCCAATTTTCGCCCCCAAACCGATATTTTAAAAATCAATCCTTTATAATGCTTTGATTGTAAAGGATATATAATTTCTAACAAACCAATTAATAATGAAAAAAGTTACTTTGTTTTTATTCATTTTTGGATGTTTCTTGTCGTTAAGCGCACAACATGTATTCAATCCTATAGCTGGGCCAATTAATGTACCCTCAGGAACACCTCCCACAGTAAGTATCAATGACAGTGGCAACGGTTCTTCAGCCCCAGCGTCAAGTACTGGGACCTATAATGCATTCTCAATATCTGTGGATTGGGTCAATGGATTTAATGCCTGGTCTAGCGAAGCTGATTTAACTATTACAACTTCTGCTGGAAATGTAACTATAGACCCTCCCTCTTCTGGAGCCTTAGCTGGGGGCGGAAATACTACACTAACCTTTGACGGTGAATTTACTGGTTTTTATGACCCTACAACCGACGGTTTGTTAGAACTAACTTTAAACCAATCCTTTGGCGGCTCTGATGCGAATTGGTCTAACATCGTGGTTACGATTTTTGAAACGCCGACCTGTCCAGAACCTTCTAATCTTGTTGTTTCAGGAATTACACCTGATAGCGCTGACGTTGATTGGACAGCGGGCAATGCAGAAACCACTTGGCTTTTAGAGTGGAATGGTGGTGCTGATTTTACGCCTGGAAATGGTGAAGAAGAAGGAGCAGCTACAATTAACGGGACACCCTCAGGAACGTTATCTGGTTTAACTCCTTCTACACAGTATTTTCTATACTACCTGGCTGAATGTGGTCCTGGAGATAATAGTCTTTGGGTAGGGCCAATAACTTTTACAACACTAAATGTTCCACCTCCAGCGCCTGTTGGGGTGACTTGTAGCTCAGGTGATTCATCATTTGTTTATACAGCTGAATTTGATGCTTTTGATGGTTGGACAGGAGATTTAACAACTACAGATCAATCTGGCTTCTGGGAAATCCCAGGTGCTTCTGGGTCCTTAGATACAGGTCCTGATAATCCTTTTAGTGGAGCAAATTATATGAATTATGAAGCTTCTGGAGGTGCTACAGCCACAGCATCTGCCGTAAGTCCGGCCATAGATTTAACAACTGCAACTGACGGTGCTGAACTTTCATTCTACATGCATGCCTTTGGTGAAGATATGGGGACTTTAAATGTTGGTGTAGGAACCTCTCCAACTGGACCTTTTACAACGGAATTTACATGGATCGGTGAACTTCAAACCTCAAACGCAGCCGATTGGGTGCCGGTAGGTATAAACCTTGATACCTATTTAGGACAAATAATATATGTAGAGTTTAGCCATACAGGTACTGGTGATTTTAATGGAGATATGTCCATTGATTTAATGCGCGTAGAAACTTGTGGGTCATTCTGTATTGCTCCAAGTAGCATAATCGCAGACAATCTCACAGCAAATTCTGCAGACATTTCTTGGGCTGCGAATAATGGTGAAACGTCATGGGAATATGTAGTTCAACCAGCTGGAACCGGAGAGCCTGCAAGTGGTAATTCAGTTACAACAACAACAGTTACCGAAACCGGTCTTATGCCATCTACAGATTATGAAATTTATGTCCTGGCTAATTGTACCTCAGGAAATAGTCTTTGGGCTGGACCTATAAATTTCACAACACCAATTCAAACGGATTTTGTTTTGGATTGTGCAAGTGGCGGTCCAGTAACCCAAGATTATTGTTACGAGAACGGTGGCGCCACCAACCCTGTTATTTTTACGTTTTCAAGTAATGATGGTACATCATTAAATCTAACCTTTAATTCTGGTAATGTAGAAAATACATGGGACGAACTTGTAGTATTAGATTCAGATGGTACACCATTCCCTGGGTTTGCACCTACAGACAATAACTATGGAAATGCAGGAGATATTAGTGGAATAAGCCTACAATCAACAGGCGACACTATTTCCTTTTACATTAACTCGGATGGCTCTGTAAGCTGTGGTAGTGGAAGCACTGCTCTTGCTGGAGGAATTAACTATACGGTAAATTGTGCAACATGTACTAATCCGGTCGCAGACTATGTTGTTGTGAGTGACTGTATCAATGGACCACAATTTTTAGTTGATGTAGATTTAACCGACTTAGGAAGTGCATCTTCTGTTATTATTAGTGACAACGTAGACCCTGCAAATGACCAAACAGTTTCAGGGACTGGAGTTTATACCTTTGGGCCTTACCCTAATAATACTGATGTTGTAATTTCTGTAGCCAATGCCACCGATAGTAATTGTATAGTATCTAGCCCATCTTTAACTCAAGATATATGTACTGAAACATTCTTGGATTGTGCCAATGGAGGGCCTGTCACTCTTGATTATTGTTATGATAATGGTGGTGCAGCCAACCCAGAAATTTTAACTTTTACAAGTTTAGATGGTACACCTCTTAATTTAACCTTTAATTCTGGTTTTGTTGAAAACAACTGGGATGAACTCGTTGTTTTGGATTCTGACGACACTCCGTTCCCTGGATTTGCGCCAACTGACGATAATTATGGAAATAACGGTAATATTGGTGGTTTAACTTTCCAGTCTACTGGTGATACAATTTCCTTTTATATTAACTCCGATGGATCCGTAAGCTGCGCTAGCAGCGGCGCTCCACTATCTGATGGAATTAATTATACTGTAGCTTGTGCAACATGTATAAATCCACAAGCAACTTATACAGTCATTGATGATTGTGCTAACGGTGATCAATTCTTAGTTGATGTCAATGTAACAGATCTTGGAGATGCGACCTCTCTTACTATATCTAATAATATCAATGGTGATACTGTAGATAATGTTACTGCAACAGGGATATACCAAGTAGGGCCATTCCCATTCTTACAAGATGTTATTATTACAATTAGCAATGACCAAGATGGAAATTGTGTGATTAATAGCCAAGCCATACAATTATTAGCATGCCCTCCTGTTAATGATAATCCATGTAATGCAGCCATTGCTGTGGTTAATGCAGACGAGTCTTGTACCACTTCAACGCCTGGAACGATTTTGGCAGCTACGCCTTCAGGTGTACCTCCTGGAAGTTGTGCTGGTGACCCAGATGATGATGTTTGGTTTGAGTTCGTTGCATTGGGAGAACAACAAATTATTCAAATTGAAAATATTGCTGGAGGTACATTTAATTTAGATCATGCCTTATATGAAGGTACATGTGATAATCTTACCGAGATTTATTGTTCTCCTGACGACTTTAGTTTAACTCCAGGACTCACAATAGGTAATACATATTATATAAGAGTTTTCTCTGCGGGTTCTGTAGATGAAACTTCAACCTTTGATCTTTGCATCAGTACTTTAGGTGAACCAACATTTTGTTTGGATGCTTTGCCAATTTGTGCTGATCCTAACATAGACTATCCAAGTGTAGTTGGCGATCAGGTAGCGCCTCCTTACCTAGATTATGATTGTCTAGGGTCTCAGCCAGATCCTCAGTGGAATACTATTTTATTTGATGACCCTGGAGATTACCAATTTAGTTTAGACCAAGTTAGTAATACGGGTGCACCTCTTGATATTGACTTTATTGTTTGGGGGCCATTTGTTGATCAACAAAGCGGTTGTGTGGAATTAATTACGCCAAATATTGTGGATTGTAGTTTCTCACCAACAGCCTCTGAGACTATCAATTTAAATAATGTACCTGCTAATTCAACATATGTCATTTTAATTACTAACTTCTCACAACAACCAGGAACATATACCTTTACTCAAGATTCTGGTCCTGTAGACGGTACCAATTGCGATGTGGTTTGTGATGTTGTACTTGAAATTGAAGGTGCTCCAATTGATGACGATGAACCAGATTTAGGCACACCTGACGAAATTTTAAACTATTGTGGTTTTGATAGTGTTACCTTAGAAGCCACTACTTTTTATGATGTTGATCAATACGTATGGTATCAAGACGGCTTTGTAATACCTGGTGCAACGGATCCTACATATGTAGCTTCTGAATCCGGTACTTATCAAGTGCAGGTTCTCGGAGGTATTTGCGATCAAAGTGAAGTTTACTTCTCAGCTTTAGCAGAACTTAACTTCTATGATGACCCAGGAAATGTAGATCCATTTACTGAAGAAGTATGTGATGGCCCTGAGGCCGATGGTTTTGAAGACTTTGATCTAGATGCTATTTCTGCATCATTAGGTTTCGGTCCGGAATTTACAATAAGTTTCTATACCAACTTATCAGACGCAAATCAAGCTATAAACCCGGTAAGTTCACCTTATAATACTTCTGGAGAAACACTAATTATTAGAATTGAAGATAGTAATGCGGCTAATGATGGATTCCTGGGCTGTAGAGAAATTTCTGAAGTAGAATTAGTCGTTTTAGCTACACCGGCCATAGGTGTACCTATAGACCTTGAAACCTGTTCAGCCAATACTACGGCAGAATTTATGCTTACAGATAATGATACCGTTATTTTGAATGGTGCAGATCCAACAGAAGTAACTCTAACATATCACAACACCTTAGCAGATGCAGACACTGGAACAAGTGCCCTTTCATCTCCATATACAGGTGCTAACGGTGAAGTAATTTTTGTAAGGTTAGAAAACAATACTACAGGATGTTATAATACAACCTCATTTAGCTTAATAATTAACGCACCGTCTCAGACAGCCTTGAGCCAAGACATTGAGGAGTGTGACGATAATGATGGTATGTTAAATGATATTGCCGATTTTGACCTAGATGCGCATACAACTATTGTTTTAGACGGACAAGACCCTGCTAGTTATAACGTAACATACCACAGCTCTCAAGAAGACGCAGAGAATAATGTTGATGCCTTGCCAGGATTATATTCTTCTGGTAGTACAACCATTTATGTTAGAGTAGAGGATATTCTATTACCAAACTGTTACGTGGTTAATTCCTTTAACCTAGTAGTATTAGATGAAGTTACGGCTACCATAAACACAGACGTATTCTACTTTGATACAGAGACTAATGAATTCTTATTATGCCCTGAGGCCGACTCTGGAGTTGTATTGACAATTTTACCTAATGATTTCACCGCATCAGAAGTTACTATTGAGTGGCTTATAGATAATGCTACGATTCCAGGTGAAACGGACTTGTCAATTGAAGTATTTGAAGAAGGTGATTATTCAGCCATTATTACTTTAAATACCACAGGATGTTCTTACACTCTAACTGCACCAGCGGTAACAGAATTTGAGAACTGTGTTATTCCTCAAGGGATTTCTCCGGGAGTTTCCATTGGGCAAAATGACACATTCGATTTAAGATATTTTAATGTAAGGACCCTTCAAATTTTTAATAGAAACGGTACACTTGTCTATTCTAAAGATAATTACAGAGACGAATGGGTTGGACAAACCGATGATGGTGAAGAATTACCAGTAGGAACATATTTCTACACCATGATTTACGAAGGAGGTACAAAGACACGTACCGGATGGATATATATTAATAGATAATCAACTAACAGAATCAACTTACTAAAATGAAAAAACTTTCTATTATAGCGGTTTTGCTTTTAGCACTGCAAGTTCATGGGCAACAAGACCCACAGTTCACCCAGTACATGTACAATATGAACATTATAAATCCGGCTTATGCTGGTTCCAGGGAAGGTTTATCCTTTGGTCTATTATATAGGAATCAATGGTCGCAAATTGATGGTGCTCCAGAGACAGGAACATTCTTTGGTCATTCACCAATTGGTAACAATTTGGGACTAGGATTATCTGTTATTGCAGACCAATTAGGACCGGTAAGAGAAACCAATACCTATGTTGATGTGTCTTATACCCTCAAATTGGGAGGAGAACATCGCTTAGCATTTGGTGTAAAAGCTGGCGCAACCTTTCATGATATCGGATTAGCCAGTATTGACCTCATCGACCCTGATGATCCTTTTTTCCAAAATATTAACGAAACAACTCCAAATATTGGCGCTGGATTCTTTTACTATACAAACAAGTATTATCTAGCTGTCTCTGTGCCAAATATGCTTGCTTCTGTTCATTTAGACGCAAACGGAAATAAGATTGGATCTGAAACCCAACATTATTTTGTTACGGGTGGGTATGTATTCGATTTATCTCCTAATACAGAGCTTAAACCTTCATTTATGGTGAAATCCTCATTTGATGCTCCAACATCTTTTGATGTTAACTTAAATGCACGCTTTTTTAAGAAATTTGAAATAGGTGCCTCTTACAGATTAGACGATTCTTTTTCTGGTTTAGTGAATTTTTCACTTTCAGAATCTGTTAGGGTAGGTTATGCCTACGATGCGGTTTCCTCAGATATTAAGGCTTTTGCGCCAGCATCTCATGAAGTGATGCTGCTGTTTGACCTTAATTTCCCAAAACGCGTTTCACGTTCACCAAGATACTTTTAATCAGTTAAGCTAATCCATTATGAAAAACTTTAAAACACTATTATTTATCGCACTGATGAGTAGTTTAAGCTTAACTGCTCAAGATTCCAATACCAAAAAGGCAGACAAACAATTCTCTCGTTTTGAGTTTGTAAAAGCCGCTGAAAGTTATAATAAACTTGTAGAAAACGGCAAAGCTACGCCTTATGTATACGCGCAATTAGCCGAGAGCTATTACAATATTTTTAATACTGTTGAGGCTGAACGCTGGTATGCCAAAGCCTTAGAAACTTCTGACGATCCAGAATTAATTTATAAGTATTCCCAAATGCTTAAAGCCAATGGTAAGTACAAAGAATCAAACACGCAAATGGATAAGTTTGCATCCATGCGTCCATCAGACGATCGTGCAACGGCGTTTAGAAAAAATCCTAATTACCTTCCTAAAATATTAGAACAAGGAAAGAAATTTAACGTACAGAATGCCAGTTTCAATTCTGAACAATCAGATTTTGGTGGCACAACGAATGATGGAAAACTTTACATTGCATCAGGAAGAAATGACAATAGAAAAACCTATGGTTGGAATGCTCAGCCCTTCTTAGATATTTACAGATTAAATAAAAATTCTGATGGTTCATATCAAGAGGCGGAACTGATGAATGATAAAATTAATACTAAATACCATGAAGGTTTAGTCTCATTTTCTCCAGACGGTCAAACTATGTATTTCTCTAGAGAAAGTTATTTCGAAAAAGACTTTCAAAAGGATTCTTTGAGTAAAACTCGCTTTAGTCAACTATATTTATTCAAAGCTACTAAACTTGGTTCGGACTGGGATACCGTTGAGCCACTTTCAATTAACAGCGAAAATTATTCTGTAAAAAATCCATCTGTAAGTGCAGACGGTAGTACTTTATATTTCGCTTCTAATATGCCAGGAGGTTATGGCAACTACGATATTTATAAGGCTTCTATTAACTCCAACGGTAGTATTGGAGAGCCTGTTAATTTAGGTCAAAAAGTAAATACTGAAGGACAAGAAATGTTCCCTTTTATTAGCAGTAAGAACATTCTGTACTTTTCCTCAGATGGCCATCTAGGCCTCGGAGGTATGGATGTATTTTACACAAAGGAAATTGACGGTAAAATGGCCCCAATAAGAAATGTAGGTATCCCAATTAACAGTAATGGCGATGATTTTGCTTTTACCATTGATGAAGAAGCTGAGGAAGGGTTTGTATCTTCTAATCGTGATGGTGGTCAGGGAAGTGATGATGTCTTCGCATTTAAAAAATTACAACCACTTTGTGATGTCCTTATCATGGCAACCGTATTAGATGATAAAACACGTGAGCCTGTTAGTGGAGCTTCTGTATCATTATTTGATTCAGAGGGAAACAAAATTGTTTCTAAAATGACTAATGCCGATGGTGTCGCCGAGTTTATTGTAGAATGTGAAGAGGATTCAGAACTAGAAGTAGTAATGCAAGACTATAACAGCAAAAAGGTAATGGTAAAAGGCACCAATGAGGAAGAACAAAATGTTCAAATTTCGCTTGATCCAATTGAAAAACTAATTGTTGCAGACAAAATAGAATTAGATCCTATTTTCTTTGAGTTCGATAAATATAATATTACTGCTGAAGCGGCATTTGAGTTAGATAAACTCATTCAGATAATGAACAAATATCCAGATTTAGTTATTAAAGCGACATCTCATACAGATATTAGAGGCCCAGAAAGTTATAATGCCCAGTTATCTGAAAAGCGTGCTAAATCCACAGTACAATATGTGATATCTAAGGGTATAGACGAATCTAGAATAACTGCCGAAGGTAAAGGTGAATCTGAACCTAAAATTGATTGCACCGGTGGATGTACAAAGGAACAACACCAAGAAAATAGAAGGTCAGAATTTATAATACTCAGTGGAGGACCAGGGGCATAATAATTGCCGAAACCATAAATTAATAATAGCCTGTTATTTACAATAGCAGGCTTTTTTATTTACCAATGTTTGTAGGGTTTAGTAGCTAATTGGGAGTTGTAATACTTAACATTTCCAGTCACTTCTTTTCCCAACCAGCTAGGCTTTTCAAAAATATCATTTTCTGTATTGAGTTCTATTTCTGCGATAATTAATCCCTCATTTTCTCCTAAAAATTCATCTACCTCGAATATATATTCACCAAGGGTAATCTGGTATCGAATCTTTTCAACTATTCCAGGCTCACATAATTCTAACAGCGACTCAGCTTCCAATAAAGGGATTTCTTTTTCCCATTCAAAACGTACGAGACCGTCTTTAAAGGATTTCCCTTTAATAGTTAACACACCTTTTTTTTCCAATATTCTAACCCTTACAGTTCTCTCTTTATGACTATTTAAAAATCCCTGAACGATTCTATATTGATGGCTTACCTCATACTTAAATGAAGTATTTAACACTAAAAACTTACGCTCTATTTCAATTGCCATTATTTGCTATATCTTTAATTATGTTTGATGGGATTATTCCAGATAATCTGTTGCTTTTGGGTAAAACGGCCATGGCTAGTGCTAAGGTTGTAGATTGTATAGATTGATACCGTCTAAATTGTCCTATTAACAAGGGATTTATAAAATTCATAAGCCCTTTGAACAAAGCCTCTCCTAAGCGAAATTCATTACGCTTCCCCATAATCAAGGAAGGTTGTAAAACATAGGTCTGTGGTATTTCTTGTGCTAATACTGCAAGCTCCATTTCTCCTTTTATTCTATTATAAAATATGGGGCTATTCATATTAGCGCCTAAGGACGACATTACCACAAAGCATTGAATATTATTCTTTTTACTAAGCTCTGCTGCTGCTACAGGAATACCATAATCAATGTCCTTATATGTTGCTTTATTAGGCGTTTTTGCCTTAGTAGTGCCCACGCAGCAAAACACCACATCGGATTTAAAAATTTCTTCTTTATTTCTTAGTTGAAATAGATCTAAGATATGCTCCTCTAATTTGGGATGATTGATCCCTAGGGGTCGTCGCCCAAAGACCAAAACCTTTTCATAATAACTATCACTTAAAACGTAGTTTAATAGCTGGCCTCCTGTTAGTCCTGTTGCTCCTAAAATAATAGCCGATTTTCCCATGAATTACATTCTCTTTGCTAAAGATATTATAAATTTGAAAGATGGACTTAGATGTTCCTATTAGAAAAATTATCCATGTAGATATGGATGCTTTTTATGCCTCAGTTGAACAAATGGACAATCCGGTATTAAAGGGTAAACCCATTGCTGTAGGTGGTGGAGGTAAACGTGGTGTTATTAGTGCTGCGAGCTATGAAGCTCGTAAATTTGGCGTTAAGAGTGCTATGTCTGGCAGATTAGCCGAAAAACTATGTCCTGAGCTTATTTTTGTTCAGCATCGGTTTGAGCGGTATAAAGACATCTCAAAGCGCATACGCGCTATTTTTTTTGACTATACAGATTTAGTTGAGCCATTATCTCTTGATGAAGCTTACCTCGATGTCACCGAGAATAAAATAGGATTTCCTAGTGCTACGTTAATAGCTCAAAAAATTAGAGAGCGCATTCATTATGAAATTGGCTTAACGGCTTCGGCAGGAATCTCCATTAATAAATTTGTTGCAAAAGTAGCTAGTGACTACAATAAGCCAAACGGACAAAAAACGGTGAACCCAGAGGATGTCTTAGAATTTTTAGAAGCTCTAGACATAAGAAAGTTTTACGGTGTTGGTAAGGTCACTGCCGAGAAAATGTATCAAAAGGGCATATTTACAGGCAAAGATTTAAAAACAAAACCTTTGGACTATTTAGAGGAAAATTTTGGTAAATCTGGGAAATACTATTACCACGTAGTTCGTGGCATCCATAATAGTCCGGTTAAACCAAACAGAATTAGAAAGTCCTTGGCTGCAGAACGTACTTTTAGCAATAATCTTTCATCTGAAATATTTATGCTCGAAAAACTAGAGCAAATTGCTCAAGAAGTGGCAAGGCGATTAGAAAACAGTAGAATGTCCGGCAAAACGGTAACCTTAAAAATAAAATACAGCGATTTTACCTTACAGACTCGAAGTAAAACTCTTCCATATTTCATCAATGATAAATCCGTTATATTAGATACCGCCAAAGATTTATTATACCAAGAGAAGTTGAAAAACTCCGTTCGGCTTTTGGGTATTTCACTGTCTAATCTCAACACCTCAAAAAACAAGGCCAACTTAGATAAACACGATACCAAACAAACGGTTAGCGTTCAATTAAAGTTTGATTTTTAAAAACTACAACTCTCAATCTCAGTAACTCGGAGTGTATTTACCATACCTTTAGCTTGTATTGGCATAGCTGCTAAACTAATGAGCATGTCTCCAACTTCTAAATATCCTTTCTTACAAGCAATTGAATTAACGTCTTCAATTGTTTCGTCAGTACTTACAAATCTATCGTAAAAAAAGGCCTCTACACCCCAGAGCAAGCTCAATTGTGTTAAGATGCGACGATTAGAGGTAAATACTAAAATATGGGCTTTTGGGCGCCATGCAGATATCTGAAAAGCCGTATACCCACTATTGGTTAAGGTTGAAATAGCTTTAGCATTAATCTCATTAGCCATATTCGCTGCATGGTAACATATAGATTTGGTAATGTAACGTTTGGTTCTTATATGAGGTGGCGACTGTGGCACTGCTATAAGGTGAGAGTCCTCAACCGTTTTAATTATATTAGACATTTGCCTAATCACCTGCACTGGATATTGACCAACCGAGGTTTCTCCTGAGAGCATTACAGCATCCGCACCATCCATAACAGAATTTGCTACATCGTTTACCTCTGCTCTTGTTGGAGTAAGGCTTGTTATCATGGTCTCCATCATTTGGGTGGCAATAATAACCGGAATTCTTGCTCGCTTAGCACGCAGAACGAGTTTCTTTTGAATTAATGGCACTTCCTCAGCTGGAACTTCCACGCCTAAATCACCACGTGCTACCATTAGTCCATCACAATAAGCCACAATTTTATCGATGTTTTCTACAGCTTCTGGCTTTTCAATTTTTGCTATAATAGGAATCTTGTGATCACCATGTTCACTTATAAGCGTTTCTAATTGCATTAAATCCTCTGCGTGGCGAACAAAGGATAAGGCAATCCAATCTACCTTTTGGCCTATTGCAAAAATGGCGTCTTCAATATCTTTTTCCGTCAATGCAGGCTGAGAGATATTAGTATTTGGAAGGTTTACACCTTTTTTAGATTTTAATGGTCCTCCTTGAATAACCCTTGCTTTTACCTCAGCCTTGCCATCTGTTGAAACAACTTCAAAAATAAGTTTCCCATCATCTAATAAAATACGCTCGCCGGGTTTAGCATCTTGAGGGAAGTTGTCATAAGTCATGTATACACGCTCCTTAGTACCTTCAAAACGCTTCCCTGTTGCAAAGATAATTTCATCACCTTCACTAACAATTACCTCTTGCTTCATGATTCCTACACGCAATTTAGGCCCTTGTAAATCAGCTAATATTGCAGCATTAAAGCCAAACTCGTCATTAAGCTCTCGTATCATTTTAATCCGCTCCTTAACATCATCGTAATTAGCATGCGAAAAGTTTATCCTAAATACATTAGCACCCTCATCAAGCATTTTTTTTAACACCTCTTTGTTACTAGTTGATGGGCCTAGTGTAGCTACTATCTTTGTTTTCTTTGTTTGCATTAAATCAAAAAATTAAATAATCCTTAGACTTTAGTTTTACTGGGTCTATTGAATAACTTGTTATTATTTGCGGTATCTGGTGCAACTTGTTTAAAATAAGTTTGTCATTTACCGAATCTATCTCATTTGAAATTTTTATAAAATAGTCTACGTTTTTGTATTCTGGAATAAGATTAAACGTCTTTAATACTCTTTGACTATTTTCAAATAACGTTCCTGAACTATAAAGACTATCTTCTTCTTTTTTGCAGACATTAGTCACCAAATGCCAAGTTACATATTGCGATACGTTTTCCCATTGAAAAATAGAATATGAAGACTTAAAATACTCAAAATCTAAATCATCTTTTTGGCGCTTTAAATTTAAATCCAAATGCTTATTTAGCAAGTAGGCTAATCTATAATCCTCAAGCCTACAATGAACTGCTATGAGCTTAAAAGAATCGTCATAAAAATCATCTACAACTAATTTATGCATTGCCACTTGCCTACAATATTAATAGGTAAATATAGAGTTTTATATACTTTGTATTAATAACTTTTGGTTAATCTTATCCGTAAAAAATCACGAAAACGTTTTAGTAGAACTGCTTCTGTGCTTTAGAGGTGTTTTGTAATTTCCTTCTGAAATGCAAAAAAGGCACGTTTTGATGCCTTTTCTTCGGCTTTCTTTTTAGAGGTAGCTCTTGCTTTTGAAACCACTTTATCATTGATACTTAGACGGACTGAAAAATGTTTAAACTCATCCTTTCCAGTATCTTCGTACACCTCGAAATCAAAAGTATTCTTCTCTTTTTGGCACCATTCAATCAGTAAACTTTTGTAGCTAATAACCTTACCTTCTAAGGTTTCAATATCTACATGCGGCGTAATAACGCGATCAAAAATAAACCTTTCACAAGTTTTATATCCCCTATCTAAATAAATGGCACCAACCAAAGACTCAAAAAGATTACCATGAATATTATTCCCAAAATTAGATTTAGGGATACGGCTCTTTACTATATCAATTAGTTTAAGCTCTTTCCCAAGCTCATTGAGATGTTCTCTACTCACTACTTTAGATCTCATTTTGGTTAAGTATCCTTCATCTCCATGTGGTACTTGTTCATAAAGATACGCAGCTATTACGGCACTTAACATTGCATCGCCAACAAATTCTAAACGTTCATAGTTAATAGGATCACCTTTATTATCCCTTAAATTCATAGAACGATGTGTAAATGCTTTCTGATATAGGGTTTTAGATTTAGGCTTAAAGCCTAAAATAACTTCAAGATGTAAAAAAAAATTCCCGTCATCTTCTGAACGGGAATTTTTAAATATGTTACGAATGAAACTCATTCGGGATTTAGTCTAGTTGTTTAAATAATACACAAGCGTTATGTCCGCCAAATCCAAATGTATTACTCATTGCTACTTTAATATTACGTTTCTGTGCTTTATTGAGCGTAAGATTTAATTCTGGATCAATGTTTTCGTCAACTGTTTCGTGGTTAATTGTTGGTGGTATAATACCGTGCTCAATAGCCAAGATTGAGGCAATCGCCTCAATAGCACCAGCAGCACCTAGCAAGTGACCAGTCATAGACTTCGTAGAATTAATATTTATGTTCTTAGCATGACTGCCAAATACTTCAGATATAGCTTTTAATTCGGCAACATCACCAAGTGGTGTAGATGTTCCGTGAGTGTTAATATGATCTACATCTTCAGAATTTAAACCAGCATTTTCTAAACAGTTTTTCATTACCGCAATAACACCTTTACCATCAGGGTGTGGTGCAGTCATGTGATAAGCATCAGAGGATAATCCACCACCAACTACCTCAGCGTAGATTTTGGCTCCTCTTGCCTTTGCATGCTCATATTCTTCTAAAACAATCGCACCAGCACCTTCACCAAGAACAAAACCATCTCTTGTGGCATCAAATGGTCTCGAGGCTGTTTCTGGACTATCATTTCTTGTACTCATGGCATGCATAGCGTTAAACCCACCCATACCAGCTATAGTTACTGCAGCTTCACTTCCTCCTGTAATTACAACATCACAATGGCCTAAACGAATAGTATTTAAAGCATCGATCATTGAATTTGCGGAAGATGCACAAGCAGAAACCGTTGTATAGTTAGGACCCATGAAACCATATTTAATGGATATGTTTCCGGGTGCTATATCAGCAATCATCTTGGGAATGAAACGTGGGCTAAATCGAGGCGTACCATCACCTGCAGCAAAGTTTAACACTTCTTCTTGAAATGTCTCTAAGCCGCCGATACCAGCACCCCAAATTACTCCAACTCTGTATTTGTTAATCGCATCTAGATTTAATTTTGAATCAGTAATGGCTTCATCTGAAGCTACCATGGCATACTGAGAAAACTTATCCATTTGACGCGCTAACTTTCTGTCAATAAAGTCGTTAACGTTAAAGTTCTTTATTTCACAAGCGAATTGAGTCTTAAATTTTGACGAGTCAAAATACGTAATTGGCGCAGCACCACTCTTGCCTTTAACAAGACCATCCCAATACTCTTCTATAGTATTGCCAATGGGTGTTAGCGCCCCTAATCCTGTAACTACGACTCGCTTTAATTCCATAAAGATTGTATTGTTATTTTGCCTCCTCTATATAGGAGATAGCTTGACCAACTGTTGCAATATTTTCAGCTTGGTCATCAGGGATTTGAATATCAAATTCTTTTTCAAATTCCATTATTAATTCTACAGTATCTAAAGAATCTGCTCCTAAGTCGTTGGTGAAGCTAGCCTCTGCTACTACTTCATTTTCATCAACACCTAATTTGTCTACGATTATCGCTTTTACTCTTGATGCAATGTCTGACATAATCTTTTAATTTTAAGTTTTAATTAGACCGCAAAAATATAAAACTTTACGTTAAAAAACAGTTTTACACTTAAAATGTAGCGTTTTCTGTTTAGAAAGCAAAATGGTATTTTTTCGATTTTGGTCTAATTGTAAATTATTATTCTTTTTTTTGTTTTGAATACGAATTCTTATAACTGTAAATGAAACGAATTGTAATTTTTGCTTCCGGCTCTGGTTCTAATGCTGAAAATCTGATAAAGTTTTTTCAAAACAGTGACAGTGCATCCGTTATTCAGGTTTTGACTAACAATCCTCATGCCAAAGTTCTAGACCGATGCAAAAGGCTTGAAATAAGTGCCCTATCTTTCAATAGAGTCGCCTTTTCAAAGACTAATGACATTTTAAATATCTTAAAAGCCAGCAGTCCAGATTTAATTGTTTTAGCGGGCTTTTTATGGAAGATTCCTCAAATCATATTAAACGCCTACCCAAATAAGATTATTAATATTCATCCTGCTTTATTACCTAAATATGGTGGAAAAGGAATGTATGGTATAAATGTGCACAAGGCTGTTGTTGAAAATAGAGAGAAAGAATCTGGTATTACTATACATTATGTCAATGAAAATTACGACGAAGGTGCTATTATTTTTCAAGCTAAATGTGAGGTTTTAGCTTCTGATACTCCTGAAGATATTGCTGGAAAAATTCATAAACTAGAAATGCAACATTTTCCTGAAGTGATTGACGATATTTTAAAGTCTTAAAACAATGTTATGATAAAATTGTGATGGCTTATTTTGATTCTTTAATTTGTTTGAAATAATAAAAACTAAGATGTCTAAATCAAAGAAAAAATATTACACCGTTTGGAAAGGACATCACACAGGTGTTTTTGACTCTTGGGATAACTGCCAAGCCCAAATCAAAAACTTTGAAGGCGCGCAATACAAATCCTTTGCTACGTTTCAAGCTGCTAAAAAAGCACTTAAGGGTAACTATAAAGATTATATCGGTAAATCCAAATCCTTTAAAAGTGAACTATCCGAAGCCCAATTAAAAAAAATAGGGGAGCCTAATTATAATTCAATCTCTGTAGATGCTGCTTCCAGTGGTAATCCAGGGAAAATGGAATATCGTGGTGTTGATACCAAAACAAAAAAACAACTGTTTATACAAGGACCATTTGAGGAAGGCACCAATAACATTGGTGAATTTTTAGCACTTGTACACGGTTTAGCATATTTAAAACAACATAATAGCGACCATATTATCTATACCGACTCTAAAACAGCTATGAGTTGGGTGCGTAAAAAAATGTGTAACACTAAACTAGAGCGTAATACCGAAAACAAACCGGTTTTTGACCTTGTGGACCGCGCCATTAAATGGCTAAAAGAAAACACGTATCGTACGACTATTGTAAAATGGGAAACCAAAGCTTGGGGTGAAATACCAGCGGATTTTGGCAGAAAATAATATAGCAATGATGCCTAATTATTACGACATTATAATTATTGGTGCTGGTTTATCAGGCATAGGTGCAGCATGTCACTTAACTCGTAAAAATCCTGAGAAGTCATATCTCATACTTGAATCTCGAGAATCTCTAGGAGGTACTTGGGATCTATTTAAATATCCCGGAATAAGATCAGATTCTGATATGTATACATTTGGATATTCTTTTAAAACTTGGGATGATGCAAAATCGTTTGCAGATGCTCCATCAATACTAACGTATCTTAAAGAAGCTACCAACGATTATAACGTTACTAATAACATCTCTTATAATCAGAGAGCTACTTCATATGCATTCAATACTAATGACAACATATGGACTGTTACAGCAGTTAATCTAAAAACCAATAAAACGAATACTTACACTTCCAAATTTATTTTTAATTGCAGTGGTTATTATAATTATGATAAAGGTTACACGCCTGATTACAAAGGTCTATCTAACTATAAAGGTAAATTGATACACCCTCAAAATTGGCCCAAAGAATTAGTATTAAATGATAAAAAAGTAGTGGTTATTGGTAGTGGTGCAACCGCAGTAACTATTGTACCCAAAATTGCAGAAAAAGTGCATCACGTGACTATGCTACAAAGATCACCAACTTATGTAGGTGCTCTTCCCAATAAGGATAAAGTCGCAAAGTTTTTTAAGTTCATTTTACCAAAAAAAATTGCGCATAAAGCAATAAGAATAAAAAATGTGCTTTTAGATATGGCCTTTTTCAATGCCTGCAAGAAATGGCCAGCCACCATGAAAAAATACATTGTAAAAAAAGCACAAAAAGAACTAGGAGATATTTCTGTTCATCCACATTTTACTCCTAATTACAATCCATGGGAACAACGATTTTGTTTGGCACCAGATGGAGACTTATTTAAATCGATAAGAAAAGGTAAAGCCTCTGTTGAAACAGCTAAAATAGACCGCTTTAATGAAACAGGAATTGTTTTAGAATCTGGAAAAAAATTAGAAGCTGATATTATAGTAAGTGCTACAGGTTTAAGAATTTTACCGCTTGGTGGCGTAAACATATCAATCGATGATGTGACTGTTGATATTTCAAAACTTTTTGTTTATAAGGGATGCATGTTAAGTGATTTACCTAATTTATTTCTATTTGTAGGCTATACCAATGCCTCTTGGACATTAAAAAGTGATTTAACAAGCGAATATATAACACGAGTTTTAAATTATATGGATAAAAACAGTTTTCAATCTTTTTGCCCAAAAACTAGAGGCATTAATCTAGAACCTACTCCGTTACTAAATTTAAATTCAGGTTATATTCACAGAGCTCGTAATATACTCCCTAATCAAGGTGATAAAGCGCCTTGGAGAGTTTATCAGAACTATATTCTAGACTATAAAATGCTTAGAATTGATAAAATAAATGACTCTTTCGCAGTATTCAATTAATAGAGTTTAATAATTTTAAGAGGAATATATTTTACTTAAATTTGCACCTTAATTTAAACCAGGTTTAATGAGCAAATTAGTAATTGTCGGAACAGTAGCATTTGATGCTATTGAAACGCCTTTTGGAAAAACCGACAAAATACTAGGAGGGGCAGGAACGTTTATTGGTTTAGCAGCCTCGTACTTTAACATTAATTCTTCAATTGTATCCATTGTTGGTGGTGATTTTCCGCAAAAGTATTTAGACCTACTATCTAAAAAAAAGATAGATATTTCGGGAATTGAAATTGTAAAAGATGGAAAAACATTTTTTTGGAGTGGAAAGTATCATAATGATATGAATTCTAGGGATACCTTGGTAACAGAATTAAATGTTTTAGCAAATTTTCAACCAGCTGTTCCTACTTCATACAGAAATGCAGAAGTGGTTATGTTAGGAAATCTTCATCCTTCCGTTCAAATGAGTGTGCTTAACCAAATGGAAAAAAAGCCTGAACTTAGTATTTTAGATACAATGAATTTTTGGATGGACTGCGCCCTAGATGAACTAAAAGAGATTATTGGCAAAATAGATGTAATTACAATTAATGACGAAGAAGCAAGACAGTTAACTGGCGAATACTCTTTGGTGGTTGCGGCTAGGAAAATCCACGACATGGGCCCTAAGTATGTAGTCATAAAAAAAGGCGAGCACGGTGCATTGTTATTTCATAATGACAATGTGTTCTTCGCTCCTGCATTGCCTTTAGAAGAGGTTTTTGACCCTACAGGAGCCGGCGACACTTTTGCAGGTGGATTTGCGGGATATTTAGCCAGGACAGGTGACTATTCTTTTGAAAACATGAAGACTGCCGTGATTTATGGTTCTACACTAGCATCTTTCTGCGTTGAAAAATTTGGAACTGAACGTATGCAAGATTTAAACGATAAAGACATTTATAAACGATTAGAGGAGTTTAAAAATTTAACTCAATTTGAAATAGAATTGTCATAACAAACTCGCGCTATCTTAAGCGCTTTTTTTTGTAATTTAAAAAGCACAAAGCAAAACTATGAGTGATGCCATTAAACACGAGTGCGGTATAGCACTTATTCGACTTCTGAAACCACTTGAATATTACAAGAAAAAATACGGCAGTGCTTTTTACGGTGTAAATAAAATGTATTTAATGATGGAAAAGCAGCACAATCGTGGACAAGATGGTGCAGGTCTGGCCAGTATTAAACTCAACACCAAGCCTGGAGAGCGCTATATCAGCCGTGTTAGGTCTATCGCTCAGCAACCAATACAAGATATTTTCTCTCAAATCAATGAGCGTATTAACAAGGAATTAAGTGAAAATCCAAGTTATCAAGAGAATGTAGAATTACAAAAAAAGAACATTCCCTACATAGGTGAAGTACTTTTGGGACATGTTAGATATGGCACGTTTGGTAAAAATAGCGTTGAGAGTGTTCATCCTTTTTTAAGGCAAAATAATTGGATGCACCGAAACTTGATTGTCGCCGGCAACTTTAACATGACCAATGTAAACGAGCTATTTGACAATCTGGTAGATATAGGGCAGCACCCAAAAGAAAAAGCGGATACTATAACAGTAATGGAAAAAATAGGTCATTTTTTAGATGATGCCGTATCAAAAATTTATAAGGATTTAAAAAAGGAAGGCTACTCAAAAATTGAGTGTTCACCCTTGATTGCAGATAGACTTAAGGTTCATAAAATATTAAGGCGCGCTGCTAAAAACTGGGACGGTGGTTATGCTATGGCTGGTTTATTAGGTCATGGTGACTCTTTTGTTTTAAGAGATCCTGCCGGAATTAGACCTGCCTACTATTATATGGATGATGAAGTTGTTGTTGTTGCATCAGAGCGTCCAGTAATACAAACCGTTTTTAATGTGCCTTTTGAAGAAGTTCTAGAATTAGACCCAGGACATGCCATAATTACCAAAAAATCTGGTTCTACTGAGATTAAAAAAATACTTGAGCCTTTAGAAAGAAAGGCCTGTTCCTTTGAACGCATTTATTTCTCACGAGGAAGTGATTCTGAAATTTACAAGGAGCGTAAAGAACTTGGTAGATTGGTGATGCCAAAAGTACTGAAGGCTATAGACAATGACACAAAAAACACCGTGTTCTCTTACATACCAAATACTGCGGAAACATCATTTTATGGAATGATAGATACGGTTGAAGAACACTTGAATCATAAGAAAACTCAAGCCATTCTAAATGGAAAACGCGAATTATCTGCGGATAAAGTTGAAGACATATTGTCTGAACGACCACGTATTGAAAAAATAGCAATAAAAGATGTTAAACTGAGAACCTTCATTACTGAGGATAGTAGTAGGGATGATCTTGTTGCTCACGTTTATGATGTCACATATGGTGTTATTAAACCCACAGATAACCTAGTTATAATTGATGATAGTATAGTACGAGGTACAACTCTAAAAAGGAGCATCATTAAAATGATGGATAGGCTAAATCCTAAAAAAATTGTTGTGGTATCGTCTGCGCCTCAAATCCGATATCCTGATTGCTATGGCATTGACATGGCCAATTTAGAGAGTTTAATTGCCTTTAGGGCAGCCTTAGAGTTACTTAAAGACAATAATCGCTATCATTTAGTCGAAGATGTGTATAAAAAATGTTTAACACAAGTAAATCTTAAAGACAAAGAAGTGGTTAATTATGTTAAAGAAATCTATGCTGACTTTACGGATGAACAGATATCAAATAAAATTTCAGAATTACTAAGTGATGATAGTGTTAAGGCAGACGTAGAAATAATTTTTCAAAGTGTTACCAATTTGCATTTAGCTTGTCCAAAAAATCTTGGAGATTGGTATTTTACGGGAGATTACCCAACTGATGGAGGCAATCGCGTGGTAAATAAGGCCTTTATCAATTTTTATGAAGGCAATAAAGAACGTGCTTATTAATACAAAACAGCATTTTGTCCGATATATTCTGTTTTTTATCGAAGAATACTGTATTTCATCTATTATATGTGTCGGTTTTAACAAATACGATTACATTGGTATCACCATAACATAAGTAGGTTAAGTTCATGGTAGATTTGGGGCAAAAAAAGGTGAACAGTGTTCACCTTTTTTTATTGTACATGGTTAAAGTGAAACTTTAGATAACACTGCATTTAGTCCTTTATTGATTAACATTTCTATTAGATTCCACGCTTAGACTAATATATAGGTCGTTTGTCCAAAAAATTAACTTAGAGCAAAAGTGTCAACTTATATTTGATTCACCATAACATAAGTAGGTTAAGTTTATGGTAGATTTGGGGCAAACAAGGTGAACATTCGTTCACCTTGTTTCATTTTAAATCAGGAGTGTTTTAAATACCTGACTAGAAAATTCTAATGCATAAGAAAGCCCGAAGATTTAAGTTCGGGCTTTTTATTTTGGGTAATACCTTTAGAGTCTACTTGGCCTCTGCATAACGTCTTTCAACCTCATTCCAATTAATAACCTTGAAAAAGGCATCAATGTAATCCGGTCTTCTATTTTGGTAATTTAAGTAATATGCATGTTCCCAAACATCTAAACCAAGAATAGGCGTGCCTCCACATCCTACACCAGGCATTAAGGGGTTGTCTTGATTTGGTGTTGAGCAAACTTCCACAGCTCCCCCTTTATGAACGCACAGCCAAGCCCATCCAGAACCAAATTGAGTGGCTGCGGCCTTACTAAACGCTTCGATAAATGCTTCTTTGGAACCATATTTACCCTCAATGGCGTCCTTTAACTCACCAGATAAATATCCTCTGTCTTTTGGGTCCATTACAGTCCAAAACAATGAGTGATTATAAAATCCACCTCCATTATTCCTAACAGCCATATTGGTCATGTCTAAACCGTTAAGAATATCATCGATTGATTTATTCTCTAAATCGGTTCCCTCAATTGCAGCATTTAACTTTGTTGTATATCCATTATGATGCTTTGAGTGGTGAATTTCCATAGTTCTTGCGTCTATGTGAGGTTCTAAAGCGTCATATGCATAATTTAATTTTGGTAATTCAAAAGCCATATTTCTAATTTTTTAGTGTTAACATTTCAGTTTTACCAAAATTACAATATAGATATTAACAAAATCTAAATAAAATATTAAGATTCCCTATTTTGGTATAAAAATTTTCTTTTGTTAGACTCGCCTTTTACAATATACAATGCCTCTGCTGGTAGCGGTAAAACCTATACCCTCGCAAAAGCGTATCTCAAAATTTTGTTAGGCTCAAACAATCCTTTAGAGTTTAAACATGTCTTAGCAATTACCTTCACTAATAAGGCTGTGGGCGAGATGAAAGATAGGATTGTCTCAATGCTTAAGACTTTCTCGTCAATTGAAAAAGACAATGAACCACATCCAATGCTAAAGGATATTTGTCTTGAGCTCTCCAAAACTGAAGACCAAATTAAATCGCAGTCTAAAATTATATTAAAAAATCTGCTTCATAATTACGGTGCGTTTGAGGTAACAACAATTGATGCTTTTACTCATAGGCTTATAAGAACCTTTGCCCACGATTTGAGGCTGCCTTTAAATTTTGAAGTAGAGCTAGACCAAGAACGTTTATTAAATGAAGCTGTAGATAAACTAATAAGTAAAGCCGGAATTGACCAAGAACTCACAAATACACTAGTTAAATTTGCTATTGAAAAAACCAATGAGGACAAAAGTTGGGATATCAGTTATGATTTAAACAACATTTCAGGTGTTTTGCTTAAAGAAAACGACTTATATGAATTAGAAAAGATTAAAGGCAAAACATTAAGTGATTTCAAAATCTTAAAAAGACGCATTAAAAAAGAATTGGATGCCGCAGAGGCCAAACTAAGAACCACTGCATCGAGTGCGTTAAGCTTAATTGAAGAATCCGGACTTAATCACGATGATTTCTCCAGTAAATATCTACCCAACTATTTCTTAAAGTTAGAAAGCGGTTCAACCAATATTAATTATGGTGCTAAATGGCAAGACAATCTGATTGAAGGCAATCCCCTTTATCCAAAAAGAGTTTCTGAAGCTGTTGCTTCTATTATAAACGAAATTCAACCACAACTTACTAACGCCTTTACCTCTTCAAAAACTAATCTTTATGAAGTAAAATTTCTAAAGTCAGCCCTTCAAAATCTAACCCCTTATTCCGTCCTCAATTTAATAGGACATGAATTAAACCAGTTAAAAATTGATCAAAACGTAATGCTTATTTCTGAGTTTAATACTATTATAAGTAAAGAAATAAGAAACCAACCAACACCTTTTATTTATGAAAGGATTGGTGAAAGATTTAACTATTATTTTGTAGACGAATTTCAGGACACCTCGCAACTTCAATGGCAAAATTTAATTCCATTGTTAGACAATACTTTGAGCAGTGGCAAAGGCTCATCAATGATTGTGGGAGACGCCAAACAGTCTATTTATCGTTGGCGTGGAAGTGATCCAGAACAATTTATTTCACTTTACCAAGGCGACAACCAACCATTTCATACAGGCTCCAAAATCCTCAATTTGGCTACCAACTACAGAAGCTCTGAAAACATCGTAGATTTTAATAATTCTTTTTTTACACATTTAGGACATGCTTTTTTTAGCAATGACAATCATGGGCAACTCTATAATAAGGCAGGGCAAGACGCATACTTAAAAACTAAAGGTTACGTAGGGCTAAGGTTTCTTGATATTAAAAAAGAAGATAGCCGTGATGAAAAATACGTCTATGAAGTCCTTGAAACGGTGAGCAAATGCCTCAGCAGAGGTTATGACTACAAAGACATTTGTATTATTACCAGAAAACGTAAAGAAGGTGTTGTTATAGCGCAATATTTAAGCGAAAATAAAATCCCTATAACCTCCTCAGAAACACTACTTTTAAAGAACTCGCCTAAGGTGAAGTTTTTATTGACTTTGCTCAAGCTACTTTTGAAGCCTTCTGCCAATCAATTAAAAATTGAAGCTCTTGAGTTTTTAGCACATCGACAAGGCATTGAGGACAAGCATGAGTTTTATATAAGGCATCTCTCAGAAAACTTAGATGTTTTCTTAAGCGACTTGTGTACACAAGATGTAAACATTAAAACCAACTCTTTATTACAACTGTCTTTATACGAGCTTGTTGAACAGTTTATCGGGCTCTTTGAGCTTAACAAAGTTTCTGATGCCTATTTGCAGTTTTTTCTAGATGAAGTATTAGGTTTTGTACAATCCAAACAATCTGATATAGCTAGCTTCATAAGATATTTTGAAGCTAAAGAAGATAAGCTTAGTGTTGTTGTTTCGAGCGATATAAACGCTGTTCAAATAATGACTATTCATAAATCTAAAGGCTTGGAATTTCCGATTGTTATTTACCCTTTCGCGGATTTAGATATTTATAGAGAAATGAGCCCTAAATTATGGTTTCCTGTAGATAAGCAACTCTATAATGGCTTTGACAATTTACTTATTAACTTTAATAAAGACGTAGAAAATTATAGAGCCCCTGGCCCCAATCTTTATGAAAAGCATCGTCAACAGCTCGTTTTAGACAACATCAACTTACTTTATGTTGTAATGACTAGACCCGAGACTGAACTTTATGTGATTTCTAAGAGGGATTTCACGTCTAAAGGAGACACCAATCCAAATACATTTTCTGGCTTGTTTATTTCTTATCTTATATCCAAGAACTTATGGATAGATTCTGAAGAAAATTATAGCTTTGGGGAACAGCACCAGGTAAAATCCAAAACTCCAAGTGTACCTTCAGAAATACTCCATTTGATTTCTAACCAAAAAGAAAGCAATAATCTAAAAATTGTAACAAAAGCATCGTTATTGTGGGACTCAAGTCAACAAGAGGCTATAGAACGCGGCAATCTTATACACCTTATTCTATCTAAAATTAATACTAAGGGAGATTTAGACTTTGCCTTTAATGAGCTAAAAATATCTGGCGACATTAATGAGAATAGTGCAAGACTTCTAAGGCCATTAGTTGAAAAAGTTGTTTTTCATCCTGAATTGACGGAATATTTTGAGGACGACTATGGAGTATTAAACGAGCACGATATTTTATTGGAGTCTGGAAAATTGATAAGACCCGATAGAATAAACCTTAACTCAAAAAATGAAGTGACTATTATAGACTATAAAACAGGTTTTAAAAAATCGCACCACCAAGAACAAATAAATTACTATGATGAAGTATTGAATCAGATGGATTTTATTGTCATAAAAAAAATGATTATTTACATAAATGACAGTATTGAAATAATTGAAGTCTAGTTGTCGAATGTTATCTTTGTCGTAAAATAAAAACCATAAAATGTACGGAAATATTAAAACCCACTTGCAAAGTGAAATTGAAGCCATTAAAGAGGCTGGATTATTTAAAGAGGAGCGTATTATAACATCGCCTCAAGGTTCTGAAATAACATTAAACACAGGTCAGAAGGTATTAAATTTCTGCGCTAATAATTACCTAGGATTATCGGCACACCCAGAGGTTATAAAAGCTGCAAAGGACACGTTAGACAGCCATGGCTTTGGTATGTCTTCTGTGCGCTTTATATGTGGCACCCAAGATATTCACAAGGAATTAGAACAAAAAATAGCGGATTTTTACGGTACAGAAGACACCATTTTATATGCTGCAGCTTTTGATGCTAATGGTGGTGTGTTTGAACCCTTGTTAACAAAAGAAGACGCCATTATTTCAGATTCCCTAAACCATGCCTCTATTATAGACGGTGTTAGGCTCTGTAAAGCGGCACGTTATAGATATCAAAATAATGATATGGCTGATCTTGAAAAACAACTTCAAGCGGCCAATGCTAGTGGTGCAAGATATAAACTAGTTGTCACTGACGGTGTATTTTCTATGGACGGTCTTGTTGCTCCGCTAGATAAAATCTGTGATTTAGCAGAGAAATATGACGCCATGGTCATGATTGATGAGTGCCATGCTACAGGGTTTATCGGTGAAACAGGCATAGGTACTTTAGAAGAGAAAGGTGTGTTAGGACGAATTGATATTATTACCGGAACACTTGGTAAAGCTTTAGGGGGTGCTATGGGAGGCTACACAACGGCAAAAAAAGAAATTATTGAAATTTTAAGACAGCGATCTAGGCCCTATTTATTTTCAAATTCTCTTGCACCTACAATTGTAGGTGCTTCAATAAAGGTATTTGATATGCTAAAGAATGACACTTCCCTAAGGGATAAGTTAGAATTAAATACGGCTTACTTCAAAACCGGGTTGAAAAACGCAGGTTTTGATATTATTGATGGCGATTCTGCAATTGTCCCAGTGATGCTATATGACGCTAAACTTTCCCAAAATATGGCCAATATGCTGCTAGAAGAAGGAATTTATGTCATTGGTTTCTTTTATCCTGTTGTTCCCAAAGACAAAGCGCGGATAAGAGTACAGCTTTCAGCTGCTCATTCAAAAGAACAATTAGATAAGGCCATTTCGGCCTTCACAAAGGTGGGCAAAACCCTCGGAATCATTTAATTTTGCTACAATCTTTGTATTTTGGGGCTTTGTAACAATATTTTTATATATTTGTCTTTGTTAATAACATTTAACAATTTACTTTTGCCAACAATTAACACTTAAAATTAAAATTAATTAGAGTATGAAAAATCTTAGCAGAGTACTATTAGTTGCAGTGCTTTTATTGGGTATTAGCACTACAAATGCGCAAGATAAAAACAATCCATGGGCTTTCAGCTTTGGTCTTAACGCTGTTGATCTTTATCCAACAGGAGAACCTACTCCATCTGGACCTATTTTTGATGAATTCTTTAATGCCAACGATCATTGGAATATCATTCCAATCATAAGTTCGGCTACAATATCGAAATATTTAGATGCAGGATTTACGTTTTCCGCAACAGGTAGTTTTAACAGAATCAACAAATTAGGAAGTATTTCTGACCCTATAACTGGTAAAGAGTCTACTGTTAAGCCTTTAAATAATCAAACATTACCATATTTCGCTGTTGATGGTATGGTGTCCTACAGTTTCCAAGAATTAATTAGCTCTAATACTATTGAGCCATTACTTGGTGTTGGTGGTGGTTACTCATGGGTAGACGGAATCGGAGCTGGAACTTTGAACGGTTCTGCTGGCTTAAGATTTTGGTTCTCAGAAAAAGTTGGTTTGGACCTTCGTACAACATACAAGCATGCATTTGAAGATTACTTACCAATCCACTGGCAACATACAGCTGGTGTAGTATTTAAATTTGGTGGTACTGACACAGATGGTGATGGTATATATGACAATGAAGATGCATGTCCAGAAGAGGCTGGTTTAGAAATCTTCAACGGATGTCCTGATTCTGATAACGATGGAATCCAAGATTCAAAAGATGACTGTCCTAACGATGCTGGTTTAGCTGAATTTAATGGATGTCCTGATACAGACGGTGATGGTGTAATGGATAAAGATGACAAGTGTCCTACTGTTCCTGGCTTAAAAGAACTAATGGGTTGTCCTGATGCTGATGGTGACGGTGTTGCTGACGGCGATGATAACTGTCCTAACGAAGCTGGTCCTGCAGCCAACAACGGATGTCCTTGGCCAGATACTGATGGTGATGGAATTCTTGATAAAGATGACAAATGTCCTAACGAAGCTGGTTTAGCTGAATTAGACGGTTGTCCAAGAGTTGCACCTAGCCCTGCAGTAATGAAAACATTAAATGACTACGCTAAGACCATCTTATTTGATACAGGTAAAGCCTCTATTAAAGGTGATTCTGAGCAAGTTGTAGATAACATTGTTGCGATATTGAAAGAATATCCAAACTCTAGATTCTCAATTGACGGACACACTGATAGTACTGGTTCTGAAAGAACAAATCAATTATTATCTGAAAGAAGAGCAAATTCTGTAAGAGACTATTTAATAGCAAATGGAATTGCAGCAGATCGTTTAGAAGCTAAAGGATATGGTGAAGCCAAGCCAATAGCAGATAATAAAACTAGAAGCGGAAGAAAAAACAACAGACGTGTTGAAGTAGTTCTATTAAACCCACAGAAGTAATTAAATAGACACTTATATAAATTAGAAAAACGCTCCGAAATTCGGAGCGTTTTTTATTTTTATAGTATGGACAGTTTTATTAAGCAGGTACTACAAGATTTAAATGATAAAAATGTTAGTCTTGATACTATCGTATTTGTTCTCCCTAGCAAACGAGCTGGTGTATTTTTAAAAAATGAACTTTCTACATTACTACGACGACCGATATTTTCACCTTCAATTATTAGTATTGAAGAATTTGTTGAGGAGCTATCTGACCTAAAGCTTTTACCAGATTCAGAACTTATTTTTAAACTTTATGAATCTTATCTTAAGTTAACACCACAAGACGAGCAAGAACCCTTTGAGTCTTTCTTTACATGGGCAAATGTCTTATTGCAAGACTTTAATGAAATTGACCGCTACCTTATAAATCAAAATAATATTTTTGATTATCTAAAGGCCATAAAAGAATTAAATCATTGGTCGCTTGCAGAGAATCAAACACCATTAATTAAACAACATCTAAAATTTTGGAACAAATTAAAACAGTTCTATAAAACTTTTGCAAGAGACCTATTGAAGAACAATCAAGGCTATCAAGGTCTACTCTACAGGGAAGCTTGTAATAATTTAGAATTGTATATGGTTAACCATCCCAAGCTCAACCACGTTTTCCTAGGCTTTAATGCATTAAATACTTCTGAAAAAAGAATCATACAGGAATTAATTGACAATGACTTAGCCCAAATATACTGGGATATTGACTCTACCTTTCTAAACGATAAATACCATGATGCAGGTTTATTTATAAGAGAATACACTTCTAACTGGAAGCACTTTAAAAACGGACCTTTAAAATGGGCTTCAAATACATATAGGGAGGCTAAATCTATAAAAGCCATTGGAGTTCCTAAAAACGTCGGTCAGGCAAAATATATCGGTCAGCTCCTAGAGACTATTCATAGTAAAAAGCGTTCTTTAGAACATGTGGCCGTGGTTTTAGGGGAAGAAAATCTGTTGCTACCACTTCTAAATTCGTTACCGGAGTCTATCAATTCTATTAACGTAACCATGGGGCTACCTTTAAAATTTGTACCACTGGCAAACCTTTTTATTTCCCTATTCAATTTACATAAACAGTCTTCAAACTCATTTTATTATAAGGATGTCGTAGACCTTCTGGTGCTGCCATCAGTATATAGACTGTTTCAACAAAATTCTTCTAATAAGGCCAATGAACTTATTGAGTATATTCAGCAAAACAACATCATATATTTAGACACCGAAAAAATCAAATCTATAATACCTGATGAAGAAAATAGTATTGATTTAATCTTTGGGTCCTGGGATGATAATCCTCAAATCGCAATTGAGAGAATTAGTGCGCTTATCTACAAAATAAAAGAGCAATTAGACCCATCGGTGCAACGATTGGAAATGGAATATCTATATTGTTTCCATAACTTATTTAATAGACTTAACGACCTTCATAGCCAATACAACTACCTCGAAAATATTTCTAGTCTTTACACCCTTTTTAAAGAACTATTGAATATGGAAACCATGGATTTTCAAGGTGAGCCCTTAGAAGGCTTACAAATTATGGGAATGTTAGAATCTAGGGCTTTAGATTTTGAAACAGTGATTATAAGTTCTGTTAATGAGGGTATTCTACCTGCTGGTAAAACCAACAATTCCTTTATTCCTTATGATGTAAAAATTGAGAACGCTTTACCAACCTTTAAAGAAAAAGATGCTGTATACACTTATCATTTTTACAGGCTTCTACAACGTGCAAAAGAGGTTTATATCATCTACAATACTGAGTCTGATGCATTAAAAGGCGGCGAAAAAAGTAGGTTTATAGCACAGCTAGAAGTGGAGGGCATACATTCCATTGAGCAGGTACTTGCCCAACCTCAAATTCCGGTTATTGATGCTTTAAACAAAACTATAAAAAAGACACCTGAACTTATTAAAGAGATTAAAGCTTTAGCTGAAGGTGGATTTTCTCCATCTTCATTAACAAGCTATATCAGAAATCCTTTAGATTTTTATTACGAAAAACTGCTTAAAATAAAAGAATTTGAAGATGTTGAAGAAAGTATTGCAGCAAATACATTAGGTACAGTTATTCATAATACTTTAGAGCAATTTTATAAGCCCTATGAAAATTGTACTTTGACGGAAGAATTGCTCCTTTCTTTTAAAGAAAAGGTCCAAGAAGCAGTTGCCAATGAATTTAAAGCCACTTACAAAGAAGGGGGTTTTACCAAAGGGAAGAACCTCATTGTATTCGAAATTGCACAACATTTTATATTAAACTTTATAGACATAGAATTAGAAAGCATTAAAAAGGGAAATACCATTAAAATTCTTGCCATTGAAACAGATGAAAGTACTTCATTACAAATTGAAGGATTAGATATCCCTATTATAATCAAAGGTAAAGTTGATAGAGTTGATGAATTTAATGGTGTAATTAGGATTATAGACTATAAATCTGGTAAAGTTGAAAAAAATAAAGTGGTAATTGGTGTGTGGAATGAAATCGCTACTGATTACAATAAATACAGTAAACCCTTTCAATTACTGTGCTACACCTATATGATGTTTAAACAAAATAAAATCACACTTCCTGTTGAAGCAGGAATTTACTCGTTTAAAAACCTAAGCGCTGGCCTTCTAAAATTCACAAAGATAAATCCAGATCAGAAAAACAAAAGAGATGAGGCTATAACAGAAGAAACGTTGAGAGCATTCGAAAATGAACTTCATAAACTGATACTAGAAATATTCAATCCAGCGATTGATTTTATAGAAAAAGAAACTGACTGATGGAAGAAGTAAGAAATATCATTTTAAAGAGACCTAAAAATAGATCTATTGTCCTAGACACTTTCTATTCAAAAGAATTTAAAAATCAACCGATAGTCATTTTTTGCCACGGATACAAGGGGTTCAAAGATTGGGGCGCCTGGAATTTAATGTGCCAATACCTAGCAAATTTAGGGATGGGTGTGGTTAAATTTAATTTTTCTCATAACGGTGGAACAACAGAAAATCCCATTGATTTCCCAGATCTTGAGGCTTTTGGACAAAATAATTATAGTAAAGAGCTCAATGATTTGAACGATATCCTCGATTGGACACAGAACCATTTTAGAAACAATAGCTTCGTTAATCCATCAAATATCAATTTAATTGGCCACAGCCGTGGTGGTGGAATTGTTATTCTTAAAACCGCAGAAGACGTTAGGATTAAGAAGGTTATAACATTGGCAGGAGTTAGTGATTTTGAAACTAGATTTGGTAATCCCGAAGAGATTGAATTGTGGGAAAAAAGTGGAGTAAAACATGTCATTAATGGCAGGACAAAACAAGAAATGCCGCACTACTATCAGTTCTACGAGGATTATCTAGCCAACAAAGAACGATTAAATATTAAAAACGCCACAAAAAATATCAGCATACCACATCTTATTATTCATGGTAACAACGATACATCCGTTAAGATCGACGAGGCCATAGCCTTACACCAATGGAATCCCAAAAGTAAACTTGAGATAATTAAAGGGGCGGACCACGTTTTTAACACTAAACATCCATGGGATAAGGATGAGTTATCTGAAGAGCTTAATCTTGTTGTTGAAAATATAATTGATTTCATAAAATAAAAATGCCCCAATTATTGGGGCATTCAGTGGAGAAGATCGGGCTCGAACCGACGACCTCTTGACTGCCAGTCAAGCGCTCTAGCCAACTGAGCTACATCCCCTTTTCAGCTATGCAAATAAAGCATAAATCAATACATTATGCAAAATTAGCTAAATTTAAATCACCAATACAAAAGATATTACAAATGCCAGATTCTAATTTTCAAAACGATTTGAATAACGAAGCGCAACTGGCTAAGTGTTTGGATCAACTTTATCCAAAAATATTTAACGCTACCAATTACAGTACAGAACGGGTTTACGACATTAAAAAACAGCACATCGGGATAGATTTAATTCTGCGCAACTCGGAAAAAGAATATTTTGTAGATGAAAAAGCGCAGCTCGACTATCTCAATACAACATTACCAACATTTGCTTTTGAACTTTCGTATTTAAAAAATGGTATTTGGCATCAAGGTTGGCTTTACGACAAATCAAAAAAAACAGATATCTATTTTTTAATTACCAATATTCATTTCAGAGAGAATTCAACAGATAAAGAGCTTTCTCACTTAAAAATTACAGGTATTTATAAAGATAAATTGCTGAACTTACTTAGTGATAAAGGTCTAACGGAAAGCACTTTATTCCGTATGGAAAAAGAAATCCGTAATCACGGGAAACACGGAAGACATCCTATTAAAGCATTAGATTATAAATCTGAGGGCGTCTTGTTTTTTTCAAAAAACAATAAAAGCGAACAGCCCATTAATTTGGTTCTAAAACTAGATTATCTCATTAAGGAAAATGTTGGTAAAACTATTTATCAGCTTTAATCTCTTGTGCTAGGACCTCTCCTAATTGTTGCACTACACCAACAACAAGGGCATTCCCCATAAAAAATGCTCTCTTGGCATCAGTAATTCCATCAACCATGGTATGGTTATCTGGAAACATATTTAACCGCTCCAATTCAATTGGTGTAAGCCTCCTTAAACGGCCATTGACCAAAACAACATGCTTAAATCTAGATGCCGATTTGCCACCTTCTCCTGTGATAATTGTGCGAGATGGCCTATCTAGCGCATCAGGGAAAACCATACTTCCCTCGTTATAGTTATACCAAAAGTCATTGGCTTTATTATAGCGTTTCTCGTTTTTAGCTCCTTTTAAATACATCCACTTATCTAGAGTATCATCTTGCAAATAAAACTCTTCTGACACCTCTTCTTCAGGTACTAAGATATCACCTAAACTTTTGAAATTTCCGTCATACTCTGCAGTATACTTTTCTGTCCAGTATGTACCGTTAATCATTACTCCAGTGTTTTGAAATGGCGATAACTTCTGGCCTTTGTTAAAATTCTCAGAGACCTCAACTAAATCGTTCGGTACCTCACCTTGAAAACAAGAATTATTCTGGCTAACACCGGGAAAAGCTTTTGCTGAAATACCATCTTGAAACAACCACGCTGCCTTATCTTTTTGGCGCTTTAATTTCTTATATAAGACCGTGCTTTTATGATATCCTATTATAAAAATCCGTCGTCGTCTTTGTGGCATACCATACTCAGCAGCATTAATAACCTTCCACTCAACAGCATAACCTAGACTATTCAAAGATGAGAGCATCATTGCAAAATCGCGCCCACGCTGGGAAGCTGGAGACTTCAATAAGCGATCTACATTTTCTAATAATAGGTACTTTGGTTTTCTTCCTTTCTTACCTTCTAAAATTCGATAGATTTGCCACCATAACACTCCTTTTTTACCTATTAACCCACCGCTGCGTTTTAAGGTTGTTGCCACGGAGTAATCTTGGCATGGAAAACCACCAACAAGTAAATCATGATCAGGGATAGCTTCAACTACAACACTAGCGATATCATCGCCGCAATGATTGGATGAGGGCCATTTGTTATTGTAAACTAAATTTGCATGCTGAAGTTTGGTGCTAGGTTCCCATTGATTGCTCCAAACAACTTTATAGGGGCTGTTTTCTTTTCTGGGATAGCCTTCTAGTCCGATTCTAAAGCCACCAACACCAGCAAAAAGTTCAACTGTTTTAATTGTATGGTTCGGCATAAAAATTACTTAAGTCCGCTAAGCACTAGAACTGGCATTTTGTTAGCATGAAAGTCCTTTTTTAATATGGTATCTTTTTCCCACAACTTAGAGAAGAATCCTCGCTTTCGCCTAACAACGCATAATAAATCTGGATTATTACTTTGGTAATGTTCTAGCACTGCTTGGAAGGTCGTGGGCCTCTCTGCAATAGTAGAATTGGTAATCATAGCCTCTAATTGATTATTTAATTCAAAATCTTCTTTTTTATGATAAGGCGTTTTAACCAGAAGTATGTTGAGCACTGCCTTAAACTGATTCTTAATATCTATCAACGGTTGTAAAACATCATTCTTTTTAATAATTGCTGATTTTAGGGCTAAAAGAATTTTCACAATGGGTTTGTACTGATACCCTTCAGGTACAATTAAGGCTGGTATTTGTGTCCGTTTTACAATTTTGCCAGATGTTTTTCCTAAGTAAACCTCCTCCTTGATGGAATTGGTTCTTGGTTCAAGTATGATTAAGTCCACTTCTAGGCTTTTACAAACACCCTCAATAGTGTCAATTAAATCGCCCTTAAAGGTTTTGGCAATTACTTCAACACCCTTTTTATCAATAGAGGCAATATGAGATTCCAAAAAAGCCATAGACTCTCTTTGAAGAATATGGTCTATCTTAATCATAGTCCCTGCTTTGGTATAGACATTATATATTTGCACCACATAAACCTTTGCTCCAAAAGCTCGAGCAAAGTCAATGGCGTATTGTAAATGGGACTTCGCATTTTTTGAAGACCCAACAGGAACTAGGATTGTTTTCATAGCGGTAAAATTTAGAACAAAAGTACATATAATAATGATACGTAAGGGTGAAGAAGGAGACTTAGAATCTATCATAGCAATGACCACAGCTTGTGCCAGACATATGATGAAAAAAGGCATCTTTCAATGGAATGACTTTTATCCAAATAGTTCTGCTTTTAAAAATGACATAATCCGCGATGAACTTTACGTCTTAGAGCGTAATGAAAAAATAATTGGTTGTTTTGTAATTTCTACATTTATGGATAAAGAATATAGTCCAATCCAATGGCTAACTGCAAATAGAAATAACATCTACATTCATCGACTGGCAGTTCATCCAACTTTTCAAGGTAAGGGCCATGCCCAGAGACTAATGGATTTTGCAGAACAATATGCCATTGAAAATAACTATATCTCTATTAGATTAGATACCTTCTCTCAAAACAAAAAAAATCAGAAATTTTACGAACTTCGCGGATATAAAAGATTGGGTGACATCTACTTTCCTAGACAAAGTGAGTACCCATTTCATTGTTATGAACTAATCCTTTGAGCACAGACATTTCATTAAAACAAATCAATAAGCTAGCTATTCCAGCACTAATTTCTGGCGTTTCTGAACCTATCTTGTCCTTAACTGATGCTGCAATTATTGGCAACATGGATAATAATGCTACAGAATCCTTAGCGGCTGTAGGCATAGTGACAACTTTTCTTTCCATGTTAATTTGGGTTTTAGGCCAAACACGGAGCGCCATATCCTCTATTGTCTCACAGTACTTAGGTGCTAAAAATTTAGAGGCTGTAAAAAACCTGCCTGCCCAAGCCATGTTTATTATTACCTCTTTAAGTGTAATTATTATTTTAACGACGTATCCATTTGCGGCACAAATTTTTCAGTTATACAATGCCTCCGACCTTATACTAAATTATAGTGTAGACTACTACCAAATACGGGTTTTTGGATTTCCGTTTACCCTTTTCACAATTGCTGTATTTGGCACATTTAGGGGTTTACAAAACACCTTTATTCCAATGATTATTGCTATTGTTGGTGCGTCTGCAAATATTGTGCTTGATGTTATTTTAGTTTATGGTATTGAGGGTGTTATAGCTCCAATGCATATAAAAGGTGCTGCATATGCCAGCGTTGGCGCCCAAATTTTAATGGCTTTATTGTCCGCTAATTATATATTAAAAAAAACAAATATCCCTTTACTTATTACTTTTCCTTTTAATCCAGAAATAAAGCGTTTTATATTAATGATTGTCAATCTTTTTATCAGAACCATTGCCTTAAATGTTGCGCTTTATTTTGGCACGAGCTTAGCCACAAAGTACGGACCAGTTTATATTGCTGCCTATACTATAGCTATTAATCTGTGGTTTCTAGGAGCATTTTTAATTGATGGTTATGCCAGTGCGGGAAATATTTTATCTGGAAAACTTCTTGGAGCCAAGGCCTATTCTTCACTCATAACACTTAGTACCAAGCTTATAAGATATGGTATCATGGTCGGTACGGTTATAGCGGTTTTAGGTGCTTTACTTTATTTTCCTATTGGACATATATTTACCAATGATAAAGCCGTATTAAAGGAATTCTATAAGGTATTTTGGATTGTTCTTGCTATGCAACCACTATGTGCTTTAGCCTTTATATTTGATGGTGTTTTTAAAGGCCTAGGCAAGATGCAGTATTTAAGAAATGTTCTTTTATTTTCAACGCTTTTAGTTTTTATACCAGTTGTATTAATAACAGATTATTTTGGCTACAAACTTTACGGCATATTCTGTGCATTTACACTTTGGATCATTGCTCGAGGCATACCTTTAATTATAAAATTCCGGAAAACGTATTCCACACTTGCGCAAAACACTTAAATTTGGTCAATAAAATGTTGATTGATGACTTTTCTCATCGCTTTATTACAAGAAGTAGATATTGACCAGAAACTAAAAGAAGCTCCCGACGGTAGTTATGGTATCGGTGTCTTTATTGGAACTCTGCTACCTTTTATAGTTTTGGTACTCATTGCTTACTTAATTTACAGATACAATAAAAATAAACTTAACAAGGATTAAATGGGAAATTATCTTTTCTTAGTATTGGCTATTGCATTAATAGTCATCTATTTCATTAACCGAAACAGAAGACCTAAATGAGAAAAATTCGTATAACCAAACAATTTTCTTTCGAAACAGGACATGCCTTATACGGTTACGACGGTAAGTGTAAAAATGTACATGGTCATAGCTATCGCTTAGACGTTACTGTCATAGGAAAACCTATAGATGATAAAAGCAACGTTAAATACGGGATGGTTATAGATTTTGGAGATTTAAAAAAAATAGTGAAAGAAGAAATTGTAGATATATTTGACCATGCCACTGTATTTAATAAAAATACGCCTCATGTAGAATTGGCAAAAGAACTTGCAGACCGAGGGCACAATGTACTATTGGTAGATTACCAGCCAACTAGCGAAATGATGGTAATTGATTTTGCTGAAAAAATAAAACTTCGATTACCAAAAAACATAAAATTACATTCGTTAAAGCTACAGGAAACGGCAACAAGTTTCGCAGAATGGTACGCTTCAGATAATGAGTAAAACTCACCGTATACATATCGAAAAAGGCCAGAAAGTCTATTTTGCTTCCGACAATCACCTAGGTGCACCCACAACGGAACAATCTCTTCCTAGAGAGAGAAAATTTGTAAATTGGCTCAATGAGGTAAAAGAAGATGCTGCAGCAATTTTCTTAATGGGTGATTTGTTTGATTTTTGGTTTGAGTATAACAAAGTAGTTCCTAAAGGGTTTACTCGAACGTTAGGTAAGCTTGCAGAACTAAGTGATAACGGTATCTCAATTTTCTATTTTGTTGGTAATCACGATTTGTGGATGAATGGCTATTTTGAAGAAGAATTAGGTATTCCTGTATTTCATAAGCCCCAAGAATTTCAATTGAACAACGCATTATTCTACATTGGTCATGGTGACGGTTTAGGACCTGGCGATAAAGGCTATAAACGTATGAAAAAGGTATTTACAAACCCTTTTTTTAAATGGCTTTTTAAATGGCTTCATCCTGATATCGGAGTACGATTAGCACAATATTTATCCGTAAAAAATAAATTGATTTCTGGCGATGAAGATGCTACCTTCCTAGGAGAGGATAACGAGTGGTTGGCTCAATATAGCAGGAGAAAGTTAGAAGAAAAGTATCGTGATTATTTTGTTTTTGGTCACAGGCATTTGCCATTAGAAATAGAATTGAGCACCGCTTCAAAATATATTAATCTTGGCGACTGGATTACTTATTATACCTACGGAGAATTTGATGGTAACAGTTTTGAGCTTAAAAGTTACGACTCCTCCTTACCTTCTTCATAGTGTTCTTCAACATCCTGTCGTAAATCGAGCTGTCTCAAAGGCTTGTTTTTTAACCCAATCACAGCGACCGTAAGTAATGTTACTGTACCACCCAGAATAACTGCCAAAGGCGCCCCAAATAATCTTGCAGCAATACCACTTTCTAAGGCACCTAGTTCGTTAGAAGACCCAACAAACATTGAGTTAACAGCACCGACTCGTCCTCTCATTTCGTCGGGTGTTTTTAATTGAAGGATGGTCTGTCTGATCACCATGGAGATTCCATCGAACACACCAGAAAAGAACAATGCCAATACACTAAGCCACATCAATCTTGAAGCCCCAAATATTATCATACAAACTCCAAAACCAACTACGGACACCAGTAACTTTTTACCAGTACTCCGTGTTATGGGAATATAAGTAGTGGCAAGCATTGTAATGATACTTCCAGAAGAAAGTGCAGCATTCAAAACACCAAATCCTTTTGGTCCAGCATCTAATATGTCTTTTGCAAATACGGCGAATATGGCAACAGCTCCTCCAAATAAGACTGCAATCATATCTAAGGTAAGCGCGCCCAAGATAACTTTATCATTAAATACAAACCGAAGACCAACCTTTAAACTCTCCTTCACAGATTCATTGGTCTTTGTATTTAAAATAGGTTTTTTACCAATCTGAAAAACCAATATCAACGCTAGCATTACTAACAGAAAAATAATACCCAAAGTGTGGTGCACGTTTATCCATGCAATTAGAAAGCCACCACACAAGGCCCCAAAAACACTGGCGCCTTTCCAAGTACTGCTACTCCATGTTGCCGCATTTGGATAGGCTTTCTTCGGTACAAGAAGTGCAATAAGAGAAAATATTGTTGGGCCAAAAAAAGACCTTAGTACACCACCAAAAAACACCAACCCATAAATACTATATAATATGGTGTTGGTATCCCATGCTTCTTCTAGACTACTAGACGTTAACCAATACAGCCCAAAACTGATTAAAGAAAACAACGCAATGCATAGCGTGAATAAGTTTCGTTTTTCTTTTTTATCAACAATATGTCCTGCAATTGGTGCTAAAAAAAATGCAGGTAAAAATTCGCAAAGCCCTATAATACCGAGACTTAATTCGTCATTAGTCATTGCATAAACTTGCCATTCAATAACCACAAATTGCATGGACCAACCAAAAACCAAAGCAAAGCGCACTAATAAAAAGATATTAAATTCTTTGAAGCGCAACGCAGCATATGGATCATTTTTAGTCACTGAATTAGGGTTTTATATCCTTTATTTTTAGTTGAAGTGTTGTATTGCCATTCCAATGATTTTCATCAATAGTATAAACTGCACTGAATGGTTTCTGGTTGGCAATCAAATCCATTTTATCTCCTAGTCCAAAACCAATACAAACAATTTTAGTATCGAACGACTGTGTTGCGGTAAATCTCAAATGGGTCTTGTCCTCGCCAACACATTTGCCCCAACCTGTATCCTTAACATTTTGAGTCATAAAAACAGGTGTCATATTGCCCGGCCCAAAGGGCGCAAACTGACGGATAATTCGAAAAAGCTTAGTATCAATTTGATTTAAATCGATTTCTAAATCAACCCTTAATTCTGGGGTTAATAATTTAGGGTCAATGGTTTCCTTTACGACAGTTTCAAACTTCTCTTTAAACTTTAAATAATTCTCTGGTAACAAGGTTAGTCCAGCTGCATATTTATGACCTCCAAACTGTTCAATACAGTCTGAACAGGCCTCCAAAGCATTGTAGATGTCAAACCCTTTTACCGAGCGTGCTGACGCGGCTAGTTTATCGCCGCTCTTTGTAAAGACCAATGTTGGTCTATAGTAGGTTTCTGTCAATCTCGATGCTACGATACCTATAACACCTTTATGCCAATTCTCATCGTAAACTATAGTGGTGAAAGCCTCTTGTTCTCCATTTTTTTCAATCTGAACTAAAGCCTCTTCTGTAATACGCTTATCAGCCTCACGGCGGTCTGTATTAAACTGATCAATATCTAAAGCATATTGTGCCGCTAAGTTAAAATCTGTTTCGATTAAAAGCGTTACGGCATGGTTACCGTGCTTCATACGGCCAGCGGCATTAATTCTTGGAGCTATAATAAAAACAACATCTATGATGCTGAGCTCTTCCTTTTTAACCTCTGCAATTATGGCTTTCATTCCTGGGCGCGGATTAGTATTTATCACTTGAAGACCAAAATAGGCCAATGCTCTATTTTCGTCAATTATTGGTACGATATCTGCACCTATTGCTGTAGCAACCAAGTCTAAATACTGAACTAGGTCTTCTAAATCTTGACCTCGTTTTGTAGCTAACGCTGTCACCAACTTAAAGCCAACACCACAACCGCACAATTCTTTAAACGGATAGGAACAATCTTCACGTTTAGGGTCTAAAATAGCAACTGCCTTTGGTATAACATCACCAGGCCTATGGTGGTCGCATATAATAAAATCAATACCTTTTTCTTTGGCATATTTTATTTTATCTATGGCCTTAATACCACAGTCTAAAGCAATAATCAGGGAGAAGTCATTGTCGTGAGCAAAATCAATGCCTTTACAGGAAATACCATAACCTTCATCATAACGATCAGGAATGTAGGTAGCTATCCTATCGCTCAATGTTCTGAGATAAGAAGACATTAATGCAACAGCTGTGGTTCCATCAACATCATAATCTCCATAAACTAGAATATTTTCGTTATTTCTTAATGCCAATTCTATGCGGTCTACAGCTTGAGCCATATCCTTCATTAGAAACGGGTCGTGTAAATCGTCTAAGCTGGGCCTAAAAAAGGTTTTAGCGGCTTCATAGGTTTCAATACCGCGTTGCAATAATAGTGTAGCGACAATTTCATCAACATTTAAGGCTTCTTTTAAAGCTTTTACTTTAGACGCTTCTGGTTTTGGCTTTAAAGTCCATCTCATAACAAATAAAAACCTATCTTTTAGTCCCTATGTGGTAATGTACTTTAGTTTTTACATTAGCAAATTGCCTAAACATTTCCATAACCCCACAGTACTTTTCTACAGATAATTCTACTGCGCGTTCGCACTTTTTCTTATTTAAATCAGATCCGTAAAAATGGTATTCTACTAGTACCTCATGATAATATTTTGGGTGTTCTTCCGTAAGTTCTCCCGTTACATCAATTTTAAAATCATCTATCTCAACATTCATCTTATCTAAAATTGAGATAACATCTAAAGCTGAGCATCCCGCAAGAGAAGATAACATCATGGCCTTGGGCGATAGACCAAATCTTTTATCTCGTCCTTCAAATGCGGTGTCCATTGTTACAAAATTGCCACTTGGATTGTTCGATTCAAAGGTTAAATCACCCTTCCAATGCGTTGTTATTTTATCGGCCATAACACTTCTATTTGTTTGTTAGAACTCCTATATTGTAGATTCAAAAATACCATTAAAAATAACAATTATGGCATTAGTAACACCTTTGTCACCAGAGCATGATATAGAAACAAAAGAACTTGCAGAATTCTTTAATGAAACCTTGGGTTTTTGCCCAAATTCAGTATTGACTATGCAACGCAGACCAGCTATTAGCAAAGCCTTTATCAATCTCAATAAGGCTGTTATGGCCAATGAAGGTCGCGTAACCTCAGCTCTAAAGCGCATGATTGCATGGGTAAGCAGTAATTCTACTGGTTGTCGCTATTGCCAAGCCCACGCTATTAGGGCCGCAGAGCGTTATGGAGCGGAACAGGAACAGTTAGATAATATCTGGGACTACAGAACGCATCCGGCTTTTTCTGAAGCTGAACGCGCTGCTTTAGATTTTAGCCTGGCAGCAAGCCAAATACCAAATGGTGTAAATGCAGAAATTAAAGAGCGTTTATACCAATATTGGGATGAAGGTGAAATTGTAGAAATGCTAGGAGTTATCTCCCTGTTTGGTTACTTAAATCGCTGGAATGACTCTATGGGAACTACAATGGAAGAAGGCGCTATTAAAAGTGGTAATCAATTTTTAGGAAAACACGGTTTTGAAGTGGGCAAACATGATGGGTCCGAGTATTAAAGAAAAAACCGTCTTTGCGTTCTCCAAAAAATAAGTTCTTAGTCTTTGCCTGCTACAACAATAACAATCTCACCTTTTGGTGGTTTGCTGGTGTAATATTTCAATACATATTTAGCTGTTCCTCGAATAGTTTCTTCATAGAGTTTAGATAATTCTCTAGATACCGACACTAATCTGTCTTCACCAAAGTACTCACAGAAATGTCCTAAGGTCTTTATTAATTTATGCGGACTTTCGTAAAAAATCATAGTTCTAGTCTCCTCGGCCAATAGGATTAACCTAGTTTGCCGTCCTTTCTTTACAGGTAAAAATCCTTCAAATACAAATTTATCGTTGGGTAAACCACTATTGACTAATGCAGGAACAAACGCCGTAGCGCCAGGTAGGCAATCGACTTCAATGTTATTTTCTACGCAAGCTCTAACCAATAAAAATCCTGGGTCTGAGATTGCTGGTGTACCTGCATCGCTAATAAGGGCAATTGATATGCCTGATTTTAATCTTTCTACTAAGCCCTTTACTGTTTTATGCTCATTGTGCATATGATGGCTTTGCATGGGTGTTGCTATACCGTAATGCTTCAGTAGCTTACCTGAAGTTCGGGTATCTTCGGCGAGAATTAAATCTGCTCCTTTTAATACTTCTATTGCTCTAAAGGTGATGTCCTTTAGATTACCTATTGGTGTTGGTACAATATAAAGTTTAGACGTAATGTCCATATAAGATATATAGGCTACGAGAATTTGTTAGTTGAATTTATTTTCAACTAACTCCATAAAACGGTCTGCATATTCCTCTTTACCTTCCCAGTTGTTATAATCTGGTTTAACCATATTATGAATTAGGGATTGTGCATCTGTTAAACTAGGAGCTGTATTAATTTGTGAGATAACCCTATCGTAATCCTCGTTTTTTCCTTCAAACAAATGTTTTATAAAGGCAATTTTATCGTTAAGACCTATTTGAAGTTGATGTGGTTTTAATTTATCGTTGAGTGATTTTTTCTCTTGTTCCGCCTCGCGTCTTTCGGCTTCTTCCTTAGGTTCAAACTCTGGTATAGTAGCATATTCTGAACTAATATGTTCAAATTCAACAGTGTTGGTTTTTTCTTGCGGTAGTGTTTTTTCTAAAATCAAGTCAACCTGCTGGGTTTCTTGCGGCATTTGAGCCACCATATCCTTAATTTTTTCCATTACGGGTTCCATGATATCGTCATCTTCAATATCATCTAAATTAACGTAAACTTTGTTCCCTACTTCAATGTTGTCACTCACTTTGTTGTTAAAAGCCGTGTCTAGCATTTCAAAAAATGAGGAATCATTGCCAATGGTTGGCATTTTATCTTCAAAATTTTCGTGGGCAAATTTTAGAACGGTAAGTTTTTCATATAGTTTAGAAACCTCCTCATGCATTTTATCTACATCTTCTCTACCCTTCAGTTTTAGAATCCCATGGGCAATGCTCATTAATTCTGATTCTAATTTCTTTTTCATCGGTTTACTTTTGATTTTTAATAAATTTGATTGACCTTTATCATAACGAAAAAACGCTATGTTTTAGTGCTAAATTTACGAAATGTTTCTTGAAAATACAGTAAATCATAAAGAACAATTTGGATGGATTGAAGTGATTTGTGGGTCAATGTTCTCTGGTAAAACTGAAGAATTAATTCGTCGGCTAAAACGTGCAAAATTCGCTAGACAAAAAGTTGAAATTTTTAAACCTGCTGTCGATGTGCGATATGACGATGAAATGGTGGTGTCTCATGATGATAACGAAATACGCTCCACACCTGTACCAGCTGCAGCAAATATTCCGATTTTAGCAGATGGATGTGATGTTGTAGGTATAGATGAAGCCCAATTTTTTGATGATGAAATAGTACGCGTTTGTAATGATTTAGCCAACAAAGGCGTACGCGTTATTGTTGCTGGGTTAGATATGGACTTCAAAGGGAACCCTTTTGGCCCAATGCCTTATTTAATGGCTACAGCAGAATATGTTACTAAGGTACATGCCATTTGCACCAGAACGGGAAACTTAGCCCAGTACAGTTACCGAAAAGGCAAAAGTGATGATTTAGTTCTGCTAGGTGAAGTTGAAGAATACGAGCCTTTGAGCAGAGCGGCATACTATAAAAGTATGCTAAGAGACAAGGTAAGGCAAATGAAAGTTAATGATGCAGAGGAAATTAACTCCCAAGACAAAAATCCTGATGCCTAAAACCACCGAAACAACCCTCGAAATTAATCTTAGTGCTTTAACTCACAACTATAGTTATTTAAAATCCAAGTTAGAGTCTAATACCAATTTCCTTGCGGTGGTAAAAGCTTTTGCCTATGGAAGCGACAGTGTAGCTGTTGCAAAACATCTCGAAGCTCTTGGTGTAGATTATTTTGCCGTTGCCTATACAAGTGAAGGTTTTGTCTTACGTGAGGCAGGAATTAAAACACCCATACTTGTACTCCATCCACAACCCACGAACTTCAAAACCCTAATTGACCACTGTTTAGAGCCAAGTATTTATAGTTTTAAGGTGTTAGATGAATTTATTTCAACCGCTTCTCATTGTAAGCAACAGGATTATCCAATACATTTAAAATTCAATACGGGTTTAAATCGCTTGGGTTTTAGAGCATCTGATTGCAATAATATCGTTGAAAAATTAAAAGCAACAGCGGCTGTGAAAGCCAAGTCTATTTTTTCTCATTTAGCCGCCAGCGAAGACTTAAATGAAAAAGAATTCACTTTACATCAAATTTCCACTTTTAGAGCTGTAGCTAAAAATCTTGAATCCTTAATAGGTTACAAGCCATGGTTACATATGTGCAATACCTCTGGAGTCATTCATTACCCAGAAGCCCACTTTGATATGGTGCGCTGTGGTATTGGACTTTACGGATTCGGAAATTCGGCAAATGAAGACCAAAATTTAAACCCTGTTGCAAGCTTAAAATCGGTTATTTCACAGATTCACAAAATAAAGCCAAATGAAACCGTGGGTTACAATCGCGCCTTTATGGCCGAAGGCCATCAAAAAACAGCTACTATTCCCATTGGTCATGCCGATGGTATATCGCGCCAATATGGTAACAAGCAAGGATTTGTTTTTATAAAAGGCTTAAAGGCTCCGATAATAGGCAATGTATGTATGGATATGATTATGGTCGACGTGACCAATATTGAGTGCTCCGAAGGTGATGAGGTCATTATTTTTGATGGTATTCACAAGGCCTCTACCCTTGCTGAATCTGCAAACACCATATCCTACGAGATTCTTACCGCAATATCACAACGTGTGAAGCGTAAATTCTTAAAATAATTATTTAATTTGAAATGTGACTTTTTTGTTTAACTTAGTGTCATACAACTAACTAAATACACTAAATTATGCTAAAAGAGTTCAAAGAATTTGCAATGAAGGGCAACCTTGTTGACATTGCAGTGGGTTTTGTAATGGGTGCTGCTTTTAAAGAAGTAGTTACTGCATTCACGGGGGGAATCGTTTCGCCTTTAATTGGTTTAATCTTCGATAGTGACTTTAAAGCACTACGGTACAAATTAAAAGACGGTACGGCTAATGACGCTGGGGAAATGATAGGCGAAGTTTGGTTAGAGTATGGCACATTCTTAACCAATGTAATTGACTTTATCATTATAGCCTTTGTGATGTTTCTAGTTGTAAAAGGCGTTAACAATATGAAAAAGAAAGAAGAGCCAGCTCCAGAAGCACCAGCGGGTCCAACACAGGAGGAATTATTATCTGAAATAAGAGACTTATTAAAGAAATAACGTATAGCGACACCGCTACACTACATGTAAGTTCAATTTTAAACCCAGGCAATGACCTGGGTTTTTCTTTCATTATAATATGGCCCATAAAAATATGCCTATTAATAAAAATGGTAAAACTAAAGAATGCCTCTTTTTAATCCTGCTTTACAAACACATAGTTGCCATCTGGTATAGGGATGCGCGCGTTAGTATCATACGATAAGTTAGACTCGTGATAAATACAGGTCTCAAGTTTTTCAACACCGTTATCTATGATATGGCGCAAAATTAAGTTTCCCTCGATTAAGTCATTATTAGGATGTTCAATAAATAGCTCAACTTTTATTTCTTGGGTTGTACTATTATCAGTGCACCAATTTGGAAGTCGTCGAGAAAAAATTCCTCCGCTGATACCATGTTCATATCCGGATAAATCGGCATTATCAAAATTATTCAGGGTATTTACAATTTCCAGTCCATTTTGGACATATTTATATTCTCCAACTAGTAAATCTTGATAATAGGCGGAGCTATTGGTCTGATAAAGCTCTTCTTTTTTAAGTTTTAAAACGATTACAGAATTTCCATTATCAAATTTCCATTCGCCAACAAACTTGCCAAATTCATTATTCACATCCTTTAAGTAATAATTTGGATGCTCTTGTATCTCTAATCCACTACCTTTAGGAACTATAATAGACTGTGCCTTGCAGGCAAAGCATGTGATAGCTACAAGAATTATTAATCTTTTTTTCATTGGTTTCATACCATAAAACTAAGTGAAAACTTTTATTGTATCAACTGCCAATGCGTGAACTGGTAATTATACTGAGCCACTCGTCTTTTGGTTAGGTACATACTAATAGCCAACACACTACTTGACGCTAATTAAAAATATAGCTGCTATTACAGCCGTTAATTAATTAACAGCTCTCTTTTTGTTGTTAAAAGGATTTGATTTAAAGTAAAGACGATGGTGTTTTTGTGTAATTTTGCACGATAATTCTTTAACTCTCACAAATGAAAGTAGCTGTGGTTGGCGCGACTGGCTTGGTCGGCAATGTAATGCTAAATGTATTAGAAGAGCGTAATTTTCCAATAGATGAACTTTTGGTGGTAGCCTCTGAACGTTCTGTTGGCAAAACAATAATGTTTAAAGGAAACGATTATAAAGTAATTAGCATTTCTGAAGCAATTTCAAAACGCCCAGATATTGCTTTGTTTTCTGCTGGTGGAAGCACCTCATTGGAATGGGCACCAAAATTTGCAGAGGTTGGCACTACGGTTATTGATAACTCTTCTGCCTGGCGTATGGATCTAGATAAAAAATTGGTGGTTCCAGAAATCAATGCCCAAGAACTCAACAAGACAGACAAAATCATAGCCAACCCAAACTGCTCTACCATACAAATGGTTATGGCCTTAGCACCGCTACACAAAACATACAAAATAAAACGTATTGTAGTGTCAACTTATCAATCCGTTTCTGGTACAGGCGTAAAAGCCGTTGAACAATTAGAAAATGAAATACTGGGCAAAAAAGCCGAAATGGCCTACCCTTATCCTATTCATAAAAACGCCATCCCGCATTGCGATGTATTTGAAGAGAATGGCTACACTAAAGAGGAAATGAAACTAGTCCGCGAAACCCAAAAAATACTCGGAGATAGCACTATTGCGGTAACTGCAACTGCGGTGAGGATTCCAACAGCTGGTGGCCACAGCGAAGCCGTAAACGTAGAGTTTGAAAATGACTTTGATTTAGGCGCCGTAAGAAAGCTGCTTAGTGAAACAGAGGGTGTCGTAGTACAAGATAATTTAGATGTAAACCTATATCCAATGCCAATGTATGCCAATGGAAAAGACGATGTTTTTGTGGGGAGAATACGAAGAGATACCTCGCAACCAAACAGTTTAAATCTTTGGATTGTAAGTGATAACTTAAGAAAAGGTGCGGCCACCAATACGGTTCAAATTGCTGAATATCTGGTTTCAGAAGGTTTAGTGTAAGTTTTTATAAGTCGGTTTATTTTTTTACTCAATAATTTGATGAAACACCGTTATTGGTAAAGCATGTACTATGCATTTTATTTAAAGAATTCAGAAAAATGGCGATAAGTTAGTATCTTGTGAAACAAGTTTATTTTTAATATTCCATATCATGAGAAGAATACTTTTGCTTATTGCCGTACTTTGTACTTTTGTGTCCTGTAAAAATGAAACAAAAGCAACTAAATCCATTGCTGTGACTTACCCTGAAACTACAAAGGTAGACACTCTAGACACCTATTTTGGAGTTGAAGTTAAAGACCCTTACCGTTGGCTAGAAGATGATAGAAGCGAAGCTACAGAAGCATGGGTTAAAAGTCAGAATGAAGTTACCTTTGGATACCTCGACAACATCCCTTATCGTGAGGAATTAAAGGACAGACTCTCAAAGTTGTGGAATTATGAAAAAATTGGAGCACCCTTTAAGGAAGGCGACTACACGTATTTCAGAAAAAATGATGGCCTTCAAAATCAATATGTGATTTACCGCTACAAAACAGAGGAAGACCCTTCAACAGCAGAAGTCTTCTTAGACCCTAACACCTTTAAGGAAGATGGTACCATTTCTCTAGGAGGTCTAAGCTTTTCAAAAAACGGAAAAACACTAGCCTACTCCATTTCAGAGGGTGGCAGCGACTGGCGTAAAATTCTGGTTATGGACGCAGAATCCAAAGAAATTATCGAAGACACGCTTGTAGATATTAAATTCAGTGGAATGTCCTGGTATAAAAATGAAGGCTTCTACTATTCTAGCTATGACAAACCAAAAGGAAGTGAATTATCAGCAAAAACAGATCAGCATAAAGTATACTATCACAAACTTGGAACAAAACAATCCGAAGACCAATTGATTTATGGTGGTACTGCCGAAGAAAAGCATCGCTACATATATGGTGGCGTAACCGAAGACAACCGTTACCTTATTATTACACCAAGAGTTTCAACCTCTGGTAATAAGCTACTTATTAAAGATTTAACAAAGCCTAATTCAGAATTTGTTACCATATTAAATCATACAGATAGCGATTCTAACATTATTGAAAATGAAGGGTCAAAACTCTTCATCATGACGAATTTAAATGCACCTAACCAAAAAATTGTAACGGTTGATGCTTCTAATCCAACTCCCGAAAATTGGGTGGATTTTATACCAGAGACTGAAAACGTACTCAGTCCGTCAACGGGAGGCGGCTATTTCTTTGCAGAATATATGGTAGATGCGGTTTCTAAGGTACTACAATATGACTATAAGGGCAGCCTAGTTAGAGAAATTGAACTGCCCGGTGTTGGTTCCGCAGGAGGTTTTGGAGCCAAAAAGGAGGAAACAGAATTGTATTACTCTTTTACCAATTATGTAACCCCAGGAAGTATTTATAAATATGATATAAAAAGTGGTAAGTCAGAACTCTTCCGCAAACCAGCCATAGATTTTAATCCTGAGGATTATGAAAGTAACCAAGTGTTTTACACCTCTAAGGACGGCACTAAGGTGCCTATGATTATAACTCATAAAAAAGACCTAGAACTCAACGGTAAAAATCCAACAATCCTTTATGGTTATGGTGGATTTAATATTAGTCTTACGCCTAGCTTTAGTATTGCCAATGCGGTTTGGATGGAGCAAGGTGGAGTATATGCTGTGCCCAACTTAAGAGGTGGTGGCGAATATGGTAAGGCTTGGCACGACGCTGGAACACAAATGAAAAAACAGAATGTTTTTGATGATTTTATTGCAGCAGCAGAATACCTTATAAAAGAGAAATACACCTCATCAGATTATTTGGCGATTAGAGGTGGCTCTAATGGCGGTTTATTAGTTGGTGCTACAATGACACAGCGACCAGATTTAATGAAAGTTGCTCTGCCTGCAGTTGGTGTTTTGGATATGTTAAGATACCACACCTTTACGGCTGGGGCCGGTTGGGCTTATGATTATGGAACTGCCGAAGATAGTAAAGAGATGTTTGAATATCTAAAAGGATATTCCCCTGTGCATAACGTAAAAGATGGTGCTGAATATCCGGCTACCTTAGTAACAACAGGAGACCATGACGATAGGGTTGTACCAGCTCATAGTTTTAAATTTGCTGCCGAGCTGCAAGCTAAACAAACTGGGGAGAATCCAACTCTTATTAGAATTGAAACAGACGCTGGCCACGGCGCAGGAACTCCAGTGAGCAAAACCCTAGAGCAATATGCAGATATATTTGGCTTTACGCTCTATAATATGGGCTTTGACGTGTTACCTAGCAAAACCAAAGAAAAGTTAAAAGGTTAATAATTTGATGCTTGCTAATGATAAACTACGGTTTTAGATAAAAAATTATAAACCTTGAGCCATTAACTAACGAGCCCAGCAAAAGACACCAAAACTGTTAAGGTATATGCTCTTTTTTTAATAATTCCTCTTCTGATTATTAAACCTTGTTTCTGGATGAGTAGATATTTAGTACTTTTTATTAAAATACAACTTCCTTAAATAGCATTTAATCCGCTGCTTATTAAGTGTTTTAAAAAAAAGTCTTAGATTTAGCCGTTTTCCTTATTTACGATTAGGGATTTAGTTTCTTTAACTGTTATATAAGAGAAAGAAAGTTAGTTTATGCTTAAGAATTATTCAAGAGGTCTATACCTTTTTATTTTACTCATTTTGGTTTCGTGTAATCAAGATGACAGTATTTCTCCATTAATTGTTGAAGCCAATGCAGATGCGGTAACACTTGCTCAAAACACATCTATTGAAATATCTGTTTTTTTAAACGATATAAATATACCTGTGCAAGGGAATCTATCAGTTACCACTCCATCCCTAGGGGTTTTAGAAATACTAGACCCCAACAATAGCCCAAATAATCCTAGCGATAATATTATAAGATATACAGCTAATCCTAACAAAATTGGAGCCGATCAGTTTGAATACACCATTTGTGGAGGAAATAACAATTGCAGTACTGCGGTAGTATCTATCAACATATCTAGTGAGAATACTGTAGCGTTTAATCTCGAGGTTATGCCATATCAAACCTTATCCGAGTATCGTTTCTTTGAAGGTGATATGAAAAATCTTGAGCCAAGTTTTGGTGTTCTTCCTTATTCATTAAACTCTAAATTATTTAGTGATTATGCAAAAAAGAAACGCTTTGTTTGGCTTCCGAATAACTCTAAGGCTAATTATGTTAATGACAATGTTCACCTAGAATTTCCTATTGGTGCCATATTAATAAAGAATTTTTACTATGAAAATGTCCTTCCGAATAATGACACTAAAATTATAGAAACACGTTTAATGATAAAGAAGGCTGAGGGGTGGACATTTGCTAATTACGTTTGGAACGATGAACAAACTGAAGCATTCTTTGACCTCAACGGCAGCACAGTAAACATAGAATGGCTTGAAAACGGTTCTACAAATACTGTTGATTATAGAATTCCATCAGGTGCAAAGTGTTTTACTTGTCATAAAATAATGGAAATCGCCGAACCTATAGGTCCCAAGCCAAGAAATCTAAACCGTGATTATAGCTATAATGATGGATTAAAAAACCAACTCAATAAATGGATTGAATTTGGCTATCTCGATGCAACATTACCAGGAACTGTTTCTGCGCTTCCAGATTATAATGATGAGACTCAACCTCTAGAACTGAGAGTTAGAGCCTATTTAGACGTTAATTGTGCCCATTGTCATTCTGAAGAAACACATTGCGCATATAGGCCATTGCGGTTAGATTTCAGTGACACTGATAATTTTACCAATATGGGAGTTTGTGTTGATCCAGACACAGACCTAGGAGAAGATTTGGGCCATATTATTGAACCTGGAGATGCACGTAATTCAGTACTTCATTTTAGAGTGAATTCAACAGAGCCCTCAATGCGTATGCCTTTGCTTGGAAGAACATTAATGCATGCAGAGGGTGTAAGCTTAATAGAAGAATGGATAGATTCCTTAAATACAGAATGCAACTAAACTTTTAGATATGAAAAAAACATTACTAATCATTTTAACACTCGCTATTAACGGAATGGTATTGGCACAAACACTCAACCAACCTGCTAATTGGCCAAATACGAATTGGATTTTAACTGGAGTATACGACGCGACTTATTTAGATGCTGATCCAACTAGTGATAATTCATTTTCATTTAATGATGACGCTCCTGGTAGTGCATCTGACAACACTATTGCTGCTGAATCACCTGTTATAAATCTTACTAATGCCTTTAGTGCTAGTGAAACTGAAATAGTTGTAAGTTTTAGTTACAATTACAATATTTATCAAGGAGGTCAAGATTTGTTTGTGCAATATTGGGATGCAGATTCAAGTACTTGGCAAAACTGGCAAACCTCCTTAGCGGCTAATTCTGGAGCCCAAAACAACTTTTGTACTTTTTCTGGAGGTAATTTCATAAGTGAATCACTCAATATTTCTGGGTTTTCATCCAATCAACTTCAGAACTTTAGGTATCGCATTTTCTATAATGATAATACCACTTGGGGATGGGGTTTTTGTGTTACCTCTCCGACAATTAATTCAATTATGCCCCCTGCCTGTCCTAATGTTGCCAATTTAGGTATAAGTAATGTTAATTCTAATAGTGCCCTTGCCAATTGGAATGCAGGAGGCTCTGAAAGTACGTGGGAAGTATCGGTAAGATTAGCAACAGATGGTTCTCCAAGCTCGGGAACAGAAGTTAGTTCTACATCATTTTCAATGACAGGGCTAACCCAAGAAACAGATTATGTGTTTTATGTTAGAGCTGTTTGTGTTGGAAATGGCTTTAGTAACTGGGAAAGCCGAGGGTTCACTACGGGAACAGATTTGTCTGGCTATCCAACAACGTTCACCTCAAATAGCATCTCTGCACCTCAGCAATATGATATAGCATTGGTTGATCTTAATGGAGATTTTCTTGATGATGTAGTATCTGTTGGTAGTACCACTATCAATGTCAATTATCAATTGCCAGGTGGTGGCTTTAATAATGTAAACATTACAACAACTCCGGCAGATTATCTTCCTACTTGGAGTTTAGCAGCAGGGGATTTCGATGCCAACGGTTATAATGATTTGGTCTATGGTGCCACAAATGGAGTAACTTTCATGAAAGCTAACAACGACGGTACGGGTTATACCGAGATATCTGGTCCTGAAGATGTGTTTTCTCAACGTTCTAATTTTGTTGATATAAATAACGATGGGCATTTAGATGCTTTTGTTTGTCATGATGTTGAGGCTAATGTTTATTATATTAATGATGGTTCTGGTAATTTAAACTTTTATCAAGGGCGCTCACCGGGAGTAGTGCCTAATGGTCTTGGTTTAACGCCTGGAGGTGGAAACTATGGCACGGTTTGGATTGACTTTGATAATGACCGAGATATGGATCTATTCATAGCCAAGTGCCGAGGTGGCTCCACAACTATTAGCACCAATGAGCTATGGCGTAATGATGGCAATGGTGTATTCGTAAATGTTGCCGATAGTAACGGATGGTACAATACTAATTATCCTAGCGATGGCCACAATAATTCCTCAAATCTGGGAGACAATGTACAAACCTGGTCTTCTGCTTGGGCAGATTTTGATAATGATGGTGATATGGATGTCTTTGTTGGTGCTAGCAGTACCTCAAACGGTAATTCTAAGCTAATGAGAAATAATGGCGACGGAACATTTACAGACGTCACTGCGGCTTCTGGCGTGCTTGATGCTCAACTGGGTATTGAAAATGCTCCAGCAGACTTTGACAATGATGGCTTCGTAGATATTATGTCTAACGGCGATGTGCTATTTAACAATGGTAATTTTACATTTACAAATTATCCAAATAATATGCCACCAACAGGAGCTATTGGAGATGCCAATAATGATGGTTTTTTAGATGTCTTCCGAAGTGGTACCCTTTACATTAACAACACCAATAGTAATAATTGGATTAAGATAAACACGATAGGAACAGATAGTAACATTAACGGTATTGGAGCAAGAGTAGTGCTGAATACGCCAAGTGGTACTCAAATAAGGGACGTAAGAAGCGGTGAGGGATTTGAGTATATGAGCAGTTTAAACACACACTTTGGTTTAGGGACAGAAACAACTATTACAGATATCACAATTTACTGGCCGTCTGGAAATGTCGATGTTATATCTGGTCCAGGTATCAATACAACGGTTTCTGTTATAGAAGGATCTACGCTTTCAATACTTGACGAGGAGTTAGTTGATGCAGTCATCTACCCTAATCCAGTTGAAGATGTTCTTACCATTACAACTTCGGCACAACTAACTGGAAGAATAGCTACTGTTTTCGACCTTAATGGTAAACGCGTTCTCAACCAAAAATTAGAGACAGATGTATTAAATGTTTCTAATTTACAAGAAGGAATCTACTTCTTAAGAATTGAATCTAACGGAAAAAGTATTAAACGGAAGTTTATAAAAAAATAAAATGAACCTCTAGTTGTTCGGAAGCCGCCTGATTTAAATCAAGCGGTTTTTTTGTGGTATTTTTGTGGCATGCTTCGGGTCGACAATATTTCATTTAGTTATTCTAAGATCGCCGTTCTAGAAGATATATCTTTTAGTATTGCCCAAGGTAAGAATCTGGCTGTCATTGGGGAGAGTGGTTCTGGAAAAAGTACACTTCTAAAACTAATCTATGGTGAATTCGATGTAGATAAGGGCCACATTTTATGGAAAGACACCGAAATTTTGGGTCCTAAATTTAACCTTGTAGTGGGATACGATTTTATGAAGCAGGTCACTCAAGAATTTGACTTAATGCCTGTGACTAGCGTAGAGAATAATATCGGAAAATTTCTGTCTAGGTTCTATCTAAAAAATCGTCAAAAACGCATTGACGAACTTATTAAAGTTGTAGAATTAGAGGACTTTGCTAAAACAAAAGTAAAATACTTAAGTGGTGGTCAAAAACAGCGAGTTGCTTTAGCTAGAGCCCTAGCAAAAAAGCCCGAAATGCTTTTGCTTGACGAACCTTTTAGCCATATTGATAATTTTAAAAAACAGTCTTTAAGGCGTAATGTATTTAACTACCTAAAAAAGGAAAAAATCACCTGTGTTGTAGCTACCCATGATAAAGATGATGTCCTTGGGTTTGCGGATGAAATGCTTGTCCTTTACAATAAAAATATTATCTCTAGGGGAAGTCCTAACGAACTATACAAAAACCCAAAGATTCCTTTCGTAGCCTCGTTTTTTGGAGAGTTTAATGTTATTAATGGTGAAATTTATTACGCGCACCAACTCAAAATAGTAGAAACATCTAACTTAAAAGGTGTTGTTAAAACTTCATATTTTAATGGAGCATCTTGGCTGCTTGAAGTAGACTACTCTTCTCAATTAATTTTCATTGAACACAAGGAGCACTTAGAAAACGGAGAGGTTGTGTCTTTTAAAATATCCTAGCGCTTTTACTTATCAAACTTCTTCAACAAAGCCGGTAAATAAAAAACATCTGTAATCAAAGCAATGGCAACTGTAACTGCGCACAATAAGCCAAAATCTCTAACGGACGGCACGGCACTTGACGCTATAATTAAAAACCCTCCGACCAAAGCAATTGTTGTCGAAAACAAAGCGCTCCCTGTATAATGCATGGCTTTATCCATACGTGCTTCGGGCGACCCTTGAACATGTTTGCTTTTTCGGTATTTATGAACCAAATGAATAGTGTCATCCATAGCAATTCCCAACATTATTGGCGTAATCATAGCTGTAGAAACATCAAGTGGGATATCTAACAAACTCATAAATATGGCCAGAATCGCTAATGGTAAAATATTGGGTATTAAAACTAAGAGTGTTGTTTTTATACTCTTTATAAAAAACCATAAGCACAAAAACGCAACAAAAAATGCCGCAAAAAAGGACTTGAATTGTGTTTCTAAAATAAAGTTGTTTAATTGAGAAAACACCACTGAAAATCCGTTAATCTTTAGTTGGTATTTATCAGGTTCAAAATGCTTTTGAAAAGCTGTTTTTATGTCTGCTAAAACAAGCTCTAATTCAGATGTTTTTATCTCTTTAACACCAAGAGTAATTCCTGCTGTTTTATAGTCTTTAGAATATAGTTTGAAGAATTCACTGCTATTATCTCCAATATCCGTTAATGTCGCATCAATAGTAGCTTTTGAAATATTAGACTGAAATAAAACTGGAGAGCGTTTTTCTAAAAACTGCTTAATGTTTACTACAGAAACTGGTGCTGAGAGTAAACTATTTACGTCTAATTCGGTTTGAAGTTTTTCCAAACGGTAGACAGCGTCACGGTCTAACATCGTTCCGTTTTTAGAGGTGATATTAAGTTGTAAACGCGAACTGCTATTTAGCTTACTTTCAACATAACGCAACTCTTGCTTCGCTTTACCTTCCGCTAACAAGTCTAAAGAATTGGTGTCTATTTTTACCTTAAAAATAGAATACAACCCAAATAATAGTATTACTGTTGATATTACTATAATACTAGTCTTATATTGAGAGCTAAATTGGTTTAACCAATTAATGGTCTTGGTCTGACTGTAACGTTTTAAGCTTAGAATAGGTTTAGCCGATTTAAATTTCAAATCCATAAAACTGAACCCTATAATTGTAATTACATAGACTAAAATAAAAGCCATAACCAAACCAATACAGGTAAAGACACCCATATTTTTAAATGCTGGTAATGGTGATAAATACAAAGCAAAATAGCCGACAAAAGTGGTTAAGGTCGTATAGAAACACGGTGTGATACTTTTACGAACAGCTAGCGTCATCAAATCTAATTTTGAAAGGTTTTCGTTGTCAATACCTTCTTTGTGGTAGATGTTTATAATATGTACCGCATCACTTACAGAATAAACCATGAGTATAGTCGGTATTAACATTGAAATCATGTTCAGTGCGAAACCAAAAGACGTAATAATTCCAAATAATACTGAAATTGGTAGTGCAACACACAACAACGAGACAACTAAATATCGTTTACTTGGTAATAGAAATAGAAGCATTATAGTTATTACTAGAACGGTTAAAATTCCAAATACCAAACTCTCTTTATAAATGCCTTTACTATACGCTTCATTGAGGACTGGTGCACCTGTTAAATAATAATCGATATAATAATTCTCAATGACGGTCCTAATCTCTCCCGCAATAATATCGCGTTTCTCTTCTATGGTTGGTGTAGGGTTGAGCTGTATGTAAAAGAATAGATTCCTGTAATCATCAGTGACCAATTGCTGCGTAATGTTGGGTAGTTTTTTAAATAAGTTCTTTAATCCTTTTTCACTTCGTTTTGAATTATACAAATCATCAAAGTATAATTTGTTATTAGCGTAAATAGGATACTTGGCCGTCGCTAAACTAAAGGTTGTTTTAACGTACCAAAGCGAATCTAAAGCGGTGTGCAACTTTTCTAGCTGAAGTATATTTTCTTCGTCTAAAGCGTTCTCAATAGGAAACATCCCAACAAAAATCTCATCAGAACCAAATTGCTCTTGATAATCAATATAGGCTTTGTAGCTAGGGTCGTCTTCTAAAAACCAAATACCCAGAGAATTATCTACGCTTAACTTATTAAGGGTTTGATATCCAGAAAAACCCATGGCAAGTACCAAAACCAAAATAATGGCTATTCTGAATTTGATAATAATCGCTATGATAGTTTTGAGCCTTTTCATTCTAAGAAATTGCAAAAGCACCAAAATTGCCGTGATGCGTCAAGCTAATATGTTTTTTTATTTCATTGAATTCTACAGTTGGAATACCGTAATTGTTCTTTTTAAAAGCTAATTCACTTTCAGGAATATGAAACTTTTTTGAAATTGATCTAATAAGTTTACTTTTTAAGAACTCACTTTGATTTTGAAGATGTTTAGAATTAAACTTCACCACTTCAGAATTTAATGTCAATGGTTTTAACCTGGCTTCAGATATAATATAATCCAACGTGATTTCTGTGGCTACATAACACTTAAAATTTCGAAATTTCACAATTCCAAAAGTAGCTTCGATGAAACATTCAAATTTTTTTGGATTATAAAATCGACTTGGAGAACCTTGGGTGTATAGTTTGTAAGCCGCCTCTTTCATACTCCACAAGCGCCAAACCGTTTGAAACGGATTGTTAGAGTTATAAATATGTTGTTGTTCTTTCAGAGAAAATAGTGTCTCTAAAAAGCGCGGTCGTTTATAATTAGATGAGATTTTGGCCTCAGCAATATCAATAATATCATTGCCAACCATTACTCTTTTAATTTGGCGGTAACAATGGTCATTGCAGATTTTACATCGAGCATTTGTTCCATATCTTCATTCTCCAGTCTGATATCAAATTCATCTTCAATATCCAGTATGATATCTACCAAATTAGCAGAGTTAATCTTCAAATCCTTGACAAAATCAGTGTCTTCTGTTAGTGATTTAAAAGCTTCTTCATCTTGAACATATGGAGCAACAATCGTCTTTAATCTAGAAATTAAATCGTCTTTAGTCATAGCATCATTTTATAAACCAAAGTTACGCTTTAAAACGTTTAAATAAAACACAGGCATTTACATCTCCAAATCCAAAACTGGCTTTAGCAACTATGTCAATGTTTATTTCTTGTGACCTTGTTGGTATACATTCTGCATGAATTAAATTTATAATCTCAGGATGAAGGTCCTCGCAATTTATATTTGGAGCTAAAAATTGACTTTTTAACTGAATGATGCTAGCCACACATTCTATTGCGCCTGCGGCGGCTAGGCAATGCCCAATTAAGGATTTGGTAGAATTAATATAAGGGAACGCTTCGCCTTTTCTATCTAAGGCTTTAGTCCAATTCTCTATTTCTAAAACGTCTTTTGATGTCGCGGTTAGGTGTCCATTAATAACATCAATTTCTTTTGGCTCAATCCCTGAGTTATCAATTGCTTTTTTAATACACCTTTGAACAGCTTCTGCATTTGGAGCTGTTAGTGTCCCACCATGTCGCTGTCCGCCAGAGTTAATTTCGCCACCTAAGACCTCCGCATAGATTTTTGCTCCTCGCTCTAAAGCACTTTCTAACGATTCTAAGACCAATGCTCCGGCGCCACTTCCTGGCACAAAACCAGATGCTGTTGCACTCATTGGTCTTGACCCTGCTTCTGGACTATCATTGTGCTTATAGGTCATAACTCGCATAGCATCGAAACCTCCCCAAAGGTATGGGCCATGATCACTACAACTACCAACGAGCATACGTTTTGATTTGCCGTTTTGGATACGGTCAAATCCCATAATAAGCGCTTCGGTTCCCGTAGTACATGCTGAGGAATTTGTAGTCACTTGATTGCCTATGCCCAACATACCGCTCAAATAAGCACTAACACCACTGGCCATTGTTTGTAGTACAACGGTACTTCCTAGTCTTCGTACTTGACCGTCGTCGAGTTTGTAAATAGCTTCCCTAAATTTCTCTACGCCTGAGGTGCCTGTACCAAAAATTAAGCCCGTATCATAATCTAATGGGCTGTCCGAGTCGGTTTGAAATCCTGCATCTTCCCAAGCATCAATTCCCGCAATACAGCCGTATAAAATACCCGAACTATTAAATCCCCTAAGTTGTAACTCTGTAAAATACTGCGCTTTTAACACTTCTGAAATCTTTGGAACTCCTCCTATCTGACAAGAAAAATTAAGGTCCTTTAACGCTTTATGAAAGGTAATTCCTGAAGTCCCTTCCTTTAACGCTTTGGTAAAGGCAGATAAGCCAACTCCGTTTGGTGCGACCACACCTAAGCCTGTTATGACGACTCTTTTTTTCATGCTTTAAACATTCCTGAAATTACACCTTTGCATACAAGTTCGTTCTTGTTGTTGAACATTTTTACGTGACAACGTAATTTGTTAAACCTAAAGACTTCCTTTTTTGAAACAATCGTAACCTTTTCATTAGGTAAGACTGGTAAATAAAAATCCATCTGATGAGAGGTTAGGGCTATTTGTGGATTTTGACTCTCTCTAATTTCGTCTTTCAAAAGGTAAATCCCCAAACAAACCAACCCTATTTGTGCCATGCATTCGGTAAGAATAACACCGGGTGTTACAGGATTGTTTTTAAAGTGCCCTCTATAGAATAATTCGTCTTTTTTGAAGTTATAATATCCCGTAATACCAGATTCTGAAATGGTATCTATACCATCTACAAATAAAAATGGTTCTTGATAGGGCAAAAGCGATATAATATCTTCTTTATTCATTTTTTTAATAACTGCTGAAGTAGTAATCTTATTAATGTGATGAAACACTTCTCTATACAATTTTATTACTCAAGAATCACAGAGGAGTTACCGTTTTTTTCGCTACGATAAATGCTCACCGCCATCTACGGGAATAACTGTTCCGGTAATCCAAGAGGCTTCATCTCTACTTAATAAATAAACGGCATTAGCCACATCTTCAGGCAATGTCAATCGTTTATTTGGGTTTCTTTTTAAGCTGTGTTCTATAATTTTATGGCTACCTGGTATCATTCGCAAAGAAGCGGTATCTGTTACTCCTGCCTGAATACAATTGGCTTTTATTCCAAACTGGGCGAACTCTAAAGCTATATTTCTTGTAATAGCTTCTAAAGCTACTTTTGCTGCTGAAACAGCTGCATAATTTTGCCAGGCCTTAGTGTTCCCTTCACTCGTAAAACTTACAATACGTGTGTCTTTTGCAAATAATTGCGCTTCAAATAAGGCCTTACTCCAATCGTACAAACTAATGGCCATAGCATTGATAGTTAGAGCAAAATCGTCATTTTTGAGCACTGGATTTTCATTAGAAACCATAGGTTTTAAATTTCCTTTCGCAACACTATGCACTAATACTTTAATCTTGTGATTTAAACCTAAAATAGCTTTTAAATCCTCTATAATAGTATCCCTTTTTTCTGGCTTAAAGGCATCGCTATTAAATGACTTAAACTGAATATTCTTATTCTTTATGGTTTCAAATTCAGCATTAACGTCCGGCTCCTGCATTTTTGAGTTACGATGGATAATACAGATATTCATGCCATGATTAGCAAGTTTTTTGGCAGTTGCTAAACCCAACCCAGAACTACCGCCAAGAATTAAAGCCCATTCATTTTTATCTTGAAATTCTTTCATTTTTTTTTATTTATGAGATGCTGAAATAAATTCAGCATGACAGAATAATTGTTGTTACCACTCTAATAAAATACGTTGTGCTGAAAATCCTGGTCCGAAACTCAACATAATTCCTTTATCACCTTTAGGTAAATCTCTATCCATAAAACGTTCTAAAACGTAAAGAACTGTGGCGCTACTCATATTACCATATAAACGCAAAACTTCCTTAGTATCGTCTATATTTTTTCCTAAGGCTCCGAATAAATCTTCTACCGTTTGAACTATTTTTTTTCCACCCGGATGAAATACCAAATGATTTATGTCTTCAATCGTTAAACCGTTCTTGTCTAAAAACGGATGGATGATTTTTGGAAAATGGTCTGCAATAGTCTGCGGTACAGATTGATCTAAAACCATTTGTAAGCCTGTATTTCTAAGATTAAAGCCCATCATATGTTCGGCGTTATAAAAATGATACATTGCTTCATCTATTATTTCTGGGCCATTCTCTTCTTCATAGGAAGATAAAATTACACTAGCGCAGCCGTCACCAAAAATCGCAGCACTTACAATGTTAACCATAGAATAGTCATTTAGCTGAAAAGTAGAAGTTGGAGACTCCACAGCAATCACTGCTGCACGTTTATTTGGATTGGCCTTAAGAAAATTCTTAGCATAAAGGATGCCCGATACACCTGCCGCACATCCCATTTCAGTAACTGGTAATCTCACAATGTCTTGTTTCATTTTTAGGCTATTAATGAGATAAGCGTCTAAAGACGGTATCATGATACCTGTGCAGCTCACTGTAATGATATAATCGATGTCCTTAGGGCTTAATTGGGCTTTATTCAACGCTTTCATTAAACTCTTTTCTGCCAACTTAATAGATTCCCTGCTGTAGGTATTATTCTTTTCTTCAAAGGATGTGTTATTAAAAACCTCCTCAGCATCCATAATCGCATAGCGTCTGTCTACAGCTGCATTCTCAAAAATCTTTAAGACTTTGCGCTTAAAGCGTTCTTCCTGTCCTTGCAGCCAAAGCTCAACAAAAGGAAGAATATCTTTGGTTTCCCTAGTGTATTTTGGTAGTTGTTTTGCAACTGATGTGATTCTTACCGCCATATTTATTTCCTGTGAAGACAGGACGCTTCTTAATTATTTATATTGAATTTTTCATTTCTCATGATAACAAACACCTTGATGATGTCAGCATGTCATCTGAGTACAATTTGTTTTTATGGTCAAATCAACTAAAAAAACTCTTATCTAAAAATAAGCCACTGATAACGAAAAGCCCATTTCCAGCGAATCTTGGATTTAAGGTTTAATTGATTGGACATTTCTTCTAATTCATTTCTTTTAAACGCTCTTAAAATTGAGGTTAATCCATCTTGAACAATCATATGATTAGATATGAACAATCCCAGAGATTTAAATAATCCATAGGCTATCTCACTTCGTTGTAAATCATTTACAACAACACCTAACTTAGCGGTTTTAGACAATCCCTGAAGTAATATACTAATCTCCCCTTCATTAAAGTGATGTAAAAATAAAGTGGATAACGCTATATCAAACTTTAAATTTTTGAACTCTTCTGAAAAAATATCCAAACCCATAAAAGATAGTTCGTTATAATCTCGCGACAGCAGTCTTGCATAAGAAATTGCATCTTCATTGGCATCTATTCCTATCAATTGAAATGAATAATTGTTGTTTTTTCCAAAATCAGCTACTAGTCTTAATATATCTCCATGACCACAGCCCAGATCTATGATGGTATATGTTCTGTCCTTAGGTTGCTCTTTTAGTAATTGTTTAATGCCGTTAAGGGTTACCCTATTACCTCCAAGCCACTTATTTATAGTGCCCAATTTATCTAGAGTATCGCGTAACAACTCACCTTCCATAGAAAAATCATCCATGAGCTCTGACTCCTTGCTGCGATATGTTGTATCTATGAATAAGCTCATTTAAAAGGTACTATCATGGGTTTGCCATGTGTCATTTTTATAATATTTGGAACCAAAAAAGGAAACCACCTCAGTAGAATCAAAAGTTTCGGTGCCAACCAATCTTGACGAAATAAATATGCTATAGTGTGACCTGCTCTTAGGCGCCAACTAAAGCTCTTCTTCCAAGACTTGATATATAATTTCTCTAGTTTCTCTCGAGTTTCAATTTTTTCTTGAAGATACTCAATAATCAAATCTGATGCTAATTGAGCACTTCTTATTGCCATTCCCATACCATTTCCGCACAAGGGATGGATCATTCCTGCGGTATCGCCGCACATTAAAATATGATTTTCAACAGGAGTTTTGGTATCAAAAGAAATCTGACTGATAGTTAATGGCTTTGTAAATTCCATTATGCTTTCAGTAAATATACTTCTAAGCGCTTTATTTTTAAAGAGCACTTGTTCTTGAAATGACTTTATGTCCTTAAACTTTTTAAATGATTTAAAATTTGTGATATAGCACAGGTTAATATAATCGTTTTCTACCTTAGACACTCCACAATAACCGCCTTTAAAATTATGAAGTGCTACCTTATCCTCAGGAAAATTACCCGAAACATGTGCCTTAACACCAAGGTACGGTGCGCGGTTTTTAATGAATTTACGTTTTAAAGTTACGTCTAAATTAGAGCGCTTCCCATATGCTCCTATAACGATTTTTGATCTGTAATTATCTCCTGATTTAGTTGTTGTTTTAAATTCGTCTGATGCTTCCTCAAATTTGATGTCAATTACTGAGGTGTGAATAAACGTCACATTATTATCCAAAGCTATTTGAGCAAGTTGATAATCCATTTCAAAGCGGCTCATTCCGAAACCTCCTAACGGTAATCGTGCCGAAATATGTTTGTTATTATGGGTTGTTAATTCAAAGTTACTAATGCGTTTAGCACTAAAAGAAAAGGGATCAAACCCCAACCATTTCACATATGGCAATACCTCATTTGATATATATTCACCACACACCTTGTGCTTTGGATAGGTGTTTTTTTCTAAAAGCAACACCTTGAATTTTGACTTTGCTAAATGAATGGCACTGCACAACCCAGCTAGTCCACCACCAACAACCACAACATCAAATTCTATTTTTTTCATTCGATGGGCTGATAATGAAGAACCTTGACTTTAACCGTTTTGCCTAAAACAAAACTTCCTCCTCCTACGTCGAAGTCCTTTCTGTTAATTTCAAAATTCGATTGGAGTTTCCACTGTTTGTTTAAAGTTTCAACACTTATAGGAATAGTGATTTCCTTAGTTGTCTTTTTTATAGATAACTTGGCCCTTACCGTATAATCTGTGATGGAATTCTTGGTGATTTTATAACTTCTTAAACTAATTTTTGGATAATCTTCAGAATTAAAATAATCCTCTTTAAGCAAATGCTCGTCCCTACTTTCAATACCTGTTTCTAGGGATGCCACGTCAATTTCGCCATTAACTGAAGTAAGTGTGTTTGAAGAATTGAAAGCAGCCTTAATTTGAAAATTATTAAAATGCCCATCAACATTGATTCCCACATTTTTAATGATAAATTCGACACTAGACTTATCTTGGCCACATACACATGTCAGGTAAAAAAAAGCCAAAAATGTAATAAAGGTTTTTATCATAGTGCATTTTGAAACATGAATTTACGCTACATATCATAGACTAGAAAAGAAACAGCTTGTTTTTTACACAATTTTAAGTATTGTGATTTCATTTCCCCTAAACTCAAAAACATCGCCTTGTTTCTTAGATAAAAGTAATTGTGCCAGAGGTGCAGCAGAAGATATGGTATAAAATTTAGTGTTATCCAAATCTATTTCACCACAGCTCGCAGCGATAAAATAATTGAATTGTGTGGTAAAGACCACACTTCCCAAACGCGCGTTCGTATGCAGTTCTGAAGTATCTATTCGCTGAACAGTTTTTATTATCTGTTCGATTTCGGCAAGCTGAAATCCTAATTTCTCCCGCTCCAACTGGATCATTGCTCGACCTGTCTCGTGTTTATCACCAGCGGAGCTTTTAGCTTCTGAATTTAAAGCCTCATGTAAATCTCTAATTTTAGATTTTATACGCTCTAATCTCAGTTGTATTTGTTTCTGGCAGATATTGGTTAGCCTTTGCTTTAAGTTAATAGACTGTGACATTACAACAATTCTGATAATTCTTTTCCGACCAAACTTCCAATGGCAACTCCCATTCCGCCAAGCCTAACACCACAATGAACACGACCGCTTAGGGATTTTACAATTGGTTTTTTCTGCTTACCAATACCCATAATACCAGACCAGCTGTGGTCAACTTCAAAATCTGTATTTGGTAAAATAACCTTATTTAGCAACTCTTTTAGTTGATTCTGAATCCGTTCTGTTAATCCAAACTCAGTAGTCTCCTCTGTTTCAAAATCTAAGTTACGCCCACCACCAAATAAGATTCTATCATCGATATTTCTAAAATAATAGTAGCCTTGATCTAAATGAAATGTGCCTTTTATATGAAGGTCCTTTATAGGTTTTGTTATCAAAACCTGGGCTCTTGCAGGCTTAATAGGTTGAGATATTAATTGTGAAGCAAAACCATTAGTTGCAATTAATAATTGCTCTGTTGAAAAATTAAAATCCTCAGTAACAACTTCTACCGAGCGGCTATTCTCACTAAAGGTCTGGACATGGCAATTGTTTAATACTTTAATATCTAATTTATAGGCCTTTTGAAGCAGAGCTTCCATCATTTTTCCTGTGTCTAGCTGACCTTCATATTTATTAAAGCAAAGCTTTGGTTGTATCCCCTTAAAGCCTAAGTCATTAGTCTGCATTGAAAAAATGTCAGCCTTAAATAAAGGCTTTAATAAAGCGTTCACCTTTGATTGGTGAGCTAAACAGCGCTCAAATAGCTCAATATCATTCTCTAAGAATAACTCGTAACCTCCAAAGCCGTTATAATCAATTATGTTATCTCCCAAAGTATCACGGAGCAGATTTAGGCCTCTAATTCTATTTTGAATAAGTTTAAAGACATCCTCCTCAGAATGAGTTTGTAAATCTGAAATAATTTCGCTCAAACTACCAAAACAAGCAAATCCTGCATTTTTTGTGCTTGCTCCTTGTGGTAGCATCCCTTTTTCCAATACTAAGATCTTAGATTTAGGGAATCTTTTTTTTAAATGCAAAGCAGTGTTCAGACCAACAATTCCACTTCCAATTATAGTGAAGTCAAGTTGAGACAACCAGGTCTTTATTTCCCAATATGATAAATTCATAGCATAAAAAAAGCTCCTAAAAATAGGAGCTTTTAATCAATATGTGGTTGATTTATTCAACAATTATTTTCTTGGTGACTTTTTGAGGACCGTCTGAGATATTTAACAAATAAACACCAGATTGTGCCTTGTTTAAATTAATAACCTCCTCAAATCTACTCACAGAATTGTAACGCTGAGAATAAATTACTCTACCTCTTATATCAAAGATTTCAACGGAAATATCTTCTCCAGAATTAGAATCAAAACCAATGCTGAATTCTCCATTATTAGGGTTTGGGAAAATAGACAAGTTATTTATTTCAAATTCTGATGTGCTTAATGGTTGACGCGTACAAATTTCCATAGACCAGTTATTTAACGTCCCTGTATCTCCATTAAAGAAATCAAATACAATTATTTCCCAATCTCCCTGTGCATCAATTCCCGATAAAGAACTTAGCGGTTGACGCGGTGCGTACGTGCCTGTAAAATTATCACTACAACCATTGGTTCCAGGAAATGGTGCTCCTGTATCATCAAAAGTTATTGAGAAATTATCATACCCAGATCCCGCGCTTACAGAGCATTCATTTTCCCAGAGTAATATGGCATCATCTGGGAATGTTGTTGCTGTTGGTGGAAATATAAAAATTTGTAAATCACTAATCCAAGTATGGCTTACATCAACAGACAATGTCATACTCTCTATAATTGAAGACTCGGAAATCGTCAAAACATCTGATACTACACCTGCAAACCCACCTGAAGGATCTGGTATCGGTAAATTAAGATTTGGGTCGGAATCCGTATTATCGCAAATGACTTGAGTACATTCATTTGTCAATTCCACATCTATTGATTCTGATACTGACGGAGCAGTACCCGTAACCGTAATGGTAAAGTTGCCTTGAGCTGCGGTATCTAAATTACCTACAGTCATTGTAAAATTACCATCTGAGTTCAGAGAAGTTGGGCTAAAGCTAACAGAAGCTCCAGATGGTAAGCCTGAAGCACTAAACACTGTATTTTCGTTAAATCCAGCAACGGCGGTATATGAGAAATTGAAAACCGCTTCTGTATCTGTGTCTGGGCAGGTAAATAATTCTGTATCGTTAGCTAATATGATAAATCCAGGCGCAGCAGGTTGGCAAACATTTGGTTTAAAGGCAGAAACTAAATTACTGTTTATCCAAGCTTCAGCCACGTTAATTTGCCCTGCACTAAACATATACATGCAGGCATCGTTAACATAGTCCATATAATTCATGGTTAAAGCAGGCTGTCCAGAAACACAAGAAGCGGTACCGCTTGGTGAAGGACAGTTATACGTGCTATTTGCTACTTCTGGAGTATCTGCAATACCATCACCGCCAGAACCACAAGATCCGTTGCCGTCTCCATTAAACGTATGTCTTAAATTAAAAAAGTGACCTAATTCGTGTGTTGTTGTTCTCCCAAGATTATATGGTGCTCCTGGAACCACTCCCGATCCGGGACAGCTAGGCACTTGATTAGAGCCGAATGCAAAAAGGTTCATGGTAACAGCATCTCCTAAGGCAACACTTCCACCAAGAGGAGAAAAACCTAAGATACCACCATTAATATTACGGACAACAAAGTTTAGGTAACCCGCCCAATTGCTATCTCTGTTATTTCCACCACCAAAATTATATCCTATAGTAATTGCAGGATTTCCTTCTATTAGTTCTGGATCTAATCCACTTGGGTGATTAGACGTAGCAATACAAAATGAGATATCGGCTACGCCAGCATTTGTACCTGGAAACAGAAATCTTACAGAACTATTCCACGTAGCAATATCTGAATTTGTAGCTGTATAATCTGCATTTAAAATGTCTATTTGATTCTGTGCTAATACCTCTAAACAGGCTCTATCGGCCTCGTTGGCATCAGGGAAGTGTACTGCAACAGGAATTTCTATGGTGTTTTGACTAGCTCTCAAATCTTGATTAGACAAATATTCCTCCAGACGTTGTTTAAATTTCTTTTGACTCTCTTCGTACTGTTTTGCATACACGGGATCTTGTAACATTTCTTCCATATATTGCTCCATTCCACAAGTACGTTCTTGAGCGAACGAATTAATCGAAACAGAAATCAATACTGCAGAAAAAAATAATTTTAAAGTAAAGTTTTTCATGTTTTATTGTTTAATTTTTTTTCAAATCTTGACAAACCAAGAATGTCAAAGTTAACATTTTTTAACAAACCAGTGGTCTTATCCTTAGGGAATTGGTGTTAATTGCGAATTTCTGAGATTAAGCAGCAAAAGCCTTGTCGTGTAAAGGTGCTAAACAAAAAACCCAAGCTGTTAGCTTGGGTTCTAATTATTCGTCCTCTTCTTTCTTAATTTCGAAATCCTCCATAAACTTGGTGGTATAGTTACCGGCCAAATAATCTGGATGTTCCATCAGTTGTCGATGGAATGGTATAGTAGTTTTAATACCTTCAATTACGAACTCATCTAGTGCGCGCTTCATTTTATTAATCGCTTCTTCCCTAGTTTGAGCTGTGGTTATCAACTTGGCAATCATGGAGTCATAATTGGGTGGTATACTATAACCAGCATAAACATGAGTATCTAATCTCACGCCATGACCTCCTGGCGCATGTAAAGTTGTTATTTTACCAGGTGAAGGTCTAAAATCATTATAAGGGTCTTCTGCATTGATTCTACATTCTATAGAATGTAGATTAGGCGTATAATTTTTTCCTGATATTGGCACTCCTGCAGCAACAAGAATTTGCTCTCTAATCAAGTCAAAATCTATAACTTGTTCGGTAATGGGATGCTCCACTTGTATTCTGGTATTCATCTCCATAAAATAGAAATTTCGATGTTTATCAACAAGAAACTCCACCGTCCCGGCTCCTTCGTATTTTATGTATTCCGCCGCTTTAACCGCAGCCTTACCCATTTTATCCCTTAACTTATCAGTCATAAATGGAGATGGCACCTCTTCTGTTAATTTTTGATGACGCCTTTGTATTGAGCAATCTCTTTCGGACAAATGGCAAGCTTTTCCGCGAGAATCGCCTACAACTTGAATTTCAATATGTCTTGGTTCTTCAATTAGTTTCTCCATGTACATACCGTCATTTCCGAAAGCCGCCTTAGATTCTTGTCTTGCAGAGTCCCAAGCTGCCTTTAAGTCTTCGGATTTCCACACAGCTCTCATCCCTTTACCACCACCACCTGCGGTAGCTTTAAGCATTACAGGGTAACCTATGTCCTTAGCAATCTTTTCGCAAGCTTTAAAATCTTCTATGATACCATCACTTCCTGGTACACAAGGCACACCTGCTGCTTTCATGGTAGCCTTAGCGGTTGCTTTGTCACCCATTTTGGATATCATTTCTTCTGAGGCACCGATAAACTTAATTCCGTGCTCTTCGCATATTTTAGAAAACTTGGCGTTTTCGGACAGAAATCCATAGCCTGGATGTATTGCATCGGCATTGGTTATCTCTGCCGCAGCAATAATATTAGATATTTTTAAATAAGACTCACTACTAGACGGTGGGCCAATACAGACGGCCTCGTCAGCAAATTTTACGTGAAGGCTATCAGCATCAGCGGTTGAATATACTGCTACTGTTTTAACTCCCATTTCTTTGCAGGTTCTAATAACACGCAGTGCTATTTCACCTCTATTGGCTATCAATATTTTTTTGAACATAACTTTTAATTTAAAAATTCAATTTCCAAGCACCAAATTCCAACAATTGGGTTTTGGGATTTGTAGATTGGAATTTTCAATTGTTATGATGGGTCAACCAAAAACAGTGGTTGGTCAAATTCTACTGGAGAAGAATCATCTACCAGCACTTTAACAATTTTACCGGTAACTTCAGACTCTATTTCGTTGAATAATTTCATAGCCTCTATAACACAAAGTACATCACCCTCTTTTATACTAGAACCGACTTCCACAAATACAGGTTTATCGGGAGAAGGTTTACGGTAAAATGTTCCAATAATAGGAGATTTAATGGTAATATATTTAGCATCATCACTTGCGGCGGCCGGCGCAGAAGCTTCTGGTGCAGCTGGTGCTGGTGCCGCGACTGGAGGAGCTTGTTGCTGCACAACAGGTGCTGCTGCCTGAACGGGTAGTTGTTGTACGATTGTAGTTTCAGAATCTGAACCTGTTTTAATCGTAATTTTAACATCATCCATTTCTAATTTAACTTCGCTTGCTCCTGACTTAGCAACAAACTTTATTAAATTCTGAATTTCCTTTAAATCCATAATGTATTATTTGTTAGTTAGTGTTGTGTTATGAGTTATAGGCCCATTTTAAATAAATAGAGCCCCAAGTAAATCCACCTCCAAAAGCAGCAAAAATTAAGTTGTCCCCCTTTTTGAGTTGCGATTCATAATCATGCAAAAGCAAAGGAAGTGTCGCAGAAGTCGTATTTCCATACTTCTGGATGTTCATCATTACTTTTGAATCATCTAGTTTAATTCTACTTGCGGTTGCATCTATTATTCTTTTATTGGCTTGGTGGGCAACCAACCACGATATATCTTCCTGGCTTAATTGATTACGCTCCAAAATCTTTTCGGCAACATCAGCCATATTAAATACGGCATTTTTAAAAACGGTCTTCCCATCTTGAAATACATAGTGCTTTCCTTCATGGAATGTATCTGCAGTTATGGGATAAGAGGACCCTCCAAATGTAGCTTGCAAAAATTCTCTTCCTTCTCCATTGCTTCTAAGATATTCATCTTGAAGCCCAAAACCTTCATCGTTTGGTTCAAATAGAACAGCTCCCGCTCCATCTCCAAAAATGATGCAGGTCGCTCTATCTTTATAATCAATGAATGAGGAATTCTTATCCGCTCCTATGAGAAGAATTTTTTTATAACGTCCAGATTCGATGTATGCTGCCGCAGTAGACATACCAAACAAAAAACTGGAGCACGCCGCTTCCAAATCAAATGAAAAAGCGTTTACTGCACCTATTTGTGTGGCTGTGTATGCTGCTGTCGAAGCTGCCTTCATATCTGGAGTAGCGGTAGCTACAATGACCAAATCTATTTCCTTTGGATCTAAGTTCGACTTTTTAATCAGTTGCTCTGCAGCTTTAATAGCAAGAAAAGACGACCCTTTACCTTCTTCTTTTAAAATGCGTCTCTCTTTTATCCCAGTTCTGGTAGTAATCCACTCGTCGTTAGTGTCTACCATTTTTTCCAGAATTTGATTGGTAAGAATATAGTCTGGAACGTAGCCTCCTACAGCTGTAATGGCCGCTTTGATGTTACTCATTATTAGCTCTTAGATTAATTGCAAATTAGATAAAATTGACAAAAACCGTTCGTTTTTGCCCGTTTTTCTTTGATTTTTGCTAAATAATGCCGCAAATTACGTAGTTTTTAGCTTATTGAGAAAATAAAAATAAAAAAACGCTCCGATGGGAGCGTTTTATTGTATGCGCGCATAATAGTTATGCTGCGTTTTCTTCTTGGGACGAGTTATCAATTAGAATTTGGCCTCTGTAATATAATTTACCTTCATGCCAATGTGCTCTATGATATAAGTGTGGCTCACCTGTTGTTGGACATGTGGCAATTTGAGGAACAGACGCTTTATAATGCGTTCTTCTTTTGTCTCTTCTAGTTTTTGATATTTTGCGCTTTGGATGTGCCATTTTAAATGTTATTTATCCGTTAATAGTTTTTTTAAATTATCCCATCTTGGGTCAATTTGTTCTTGAGATTTCTTCTTTTTTTCCGTTTCCGGACTTAATTCTTTAAGTTTATTGACTATGTCAGATTGTAATGTTCCGTCTTCAATGCCAGGGTGTACACGTTTTATTGGAATGGCCAATACAATTAGCTCGTAAATGTACTGTGCCACATTAATTTGGTACTCGCCATGGGGAATAATTAAAATATCGTCATTGTCGTCGTTGTAATCTTCTCCAAACTTAACCACAAGTTTATAATCATCCTTTATGGCTTGGTTGAAAGGCTCATTAGAGAGGTCGCAATTTATATTTACTGTTCCTGACGCCTCGAAATACAATTCCAATAGCGTTGGTTTTTTCTCTAATTTAAGTGCAATTTCAACATTTGCCTCATTTAAATCCTCATAATCAAAATTCTGAAAGAACGTATTACCTATATGGTACTCAAAATGATGATCTCCTGTTTTCAATCCCACAAATGGGATGTTGTATTCTTTTAATGCCTTCATTCTCACACACATTTTGAGCGTGCAAATATATAAATTTTTACTTATTTACTGATGAGATATTAACAAAATTTGTTTACATCTAATTAGAGGCCTTTTTCAATGGGTTTCTACTGTACTCATCAAACCTTATTCTGTTTCTATGAATTGATATCCCCGTATAAATGGCTTGTTTAAATGAGCTTTCATCTGCTGTGCCTTTACCTGCTATCTCATAAGCTGTTCCGTGGTCTGGAGATGTCCTTACTTTGCTTAACCCAGCCGTGTAATTAACACCGTTTCCAAAAGAGAGGGTTTTAAATGGGATAAGCCCTTGATCATGGTATGAAGCTACAATCGCATCAAAATTTTTATAGGCGTTAGATCCAAAAAAACTGTCTGCAGAATAAGGTCCATAAACCAAGTGACCATTATCTCTTATTCTTTGCAGTGTCGGCTTTAAAATGATGTCATCCTCTTCCCCTATGACTCCACTATCGCCAGCATGGGGATTGATTCCTAACACGGCAACCTTAGGTTTTACGATACCAAAGTCACGCTTTAATGAGGTTATTATTGTGTTTATTTTACTTATAATAAGGTCTTCAGTTATATGCTGAGAGGCCTCTTTAAGGGGTACGTGGTCTGTTAATAGGCCGACTCTTAAACCTTCCGTTACCATAAACATTAAGCTTTCGCCATTTAAAGCCTTAGCCAAGTAATCTGTATGTCCGGGGAAATTAAACTTATCTGATTGAATGTTGTGCTTATTGATTGGAGCCGTGACCAGTAGGTCTATAGAGCCCTTTTTTAGTGCTTCTGTAGCGGCTTCAAGTGATTTTATGGCATACTCACCGATTTTTTTGTCTTCTTTACCAAATTCAATTTTGATGGTTTCTTTCCAAACATTAACAACATTCACTTTACCATGAACAACCTTTTCTGGATTATCTATACTAAAAAAATTAATAGAGCTATTAAAATGCTTTTTTAAAAATTGCATGAGTTTTGCAGACGCAAAAATTATTGGCGTATTAAGCTCTAACATCCTAGCATCTTCATAGGTTTTTAATATTATTTCTGGACCTATGCCATTGATATCGCCAATAGATATACCTACTATAGTTTTCTCTGTCTTCTTCATGTGCCTGTTATATGCTATTTTTTTGCTAAAATTAACCTATAGGATTAAATCAGTAATTAACTTTGCGCACACAAATTTAACTAATTAAATATCAACTTATGTTTACTGGCATTATTGAAGAAATAGGTACTGTTGAAAGTTTGAATAAATCAGGAAGTAATCTTGATATAACTGTAAAGACTGTTATCACAGACGAGTTAAAAATAGACCAGAGCGTTGCTCATAACGGTGTCTGTCTGACTGTAGTGGATATTAAGGATGAATTTTATACTGTAACTGCCATTGCGGAAACTTTAGAAAAAACCAATCTGGGATTCTTAAATATTGGTGACAAAATCAATATTGAACGTGCCATGAAACTAGGGGACCGATTAGACGGCCATATTGTTCAGGGTCATATTGACCAAACTGCTATATGTACTGCTGTTGACGAAAAAGATGGTAGCTGGATTTTTAGTTTTAGCTATGATGCCGCTTTGAACAACGTCACTATTGAGAAGGGGTCAATTACTGTTAATGGTGTAAGTTTAACGGTTGTAAATTCTAAGTTACATGAATTTTCGGTTGCAATTATCCCTTATACCTACAACCATACTACATTTAAAAATTTATCCGTAGGAGATTCCGTTAATTTAGAATTTGATGTTATTGGTAAATACGTGAAGCGCTTGAACGAGTTAAGGCTTTAGGCCTTCTGTCTTGTTCGTTGATACGCCTTATAGCCTCCATATAATAATGCTAGAACAAACACAGCAGTAACGCCATTATCAATAGGTAAACCAGGAGGTGGTGGTGGTGTAGGCGGCGGAGGTGTGCCTCCCTGAGCCAAAGAAACAAGGCCTAGGCAAAAAAATAAGATTGAGGCAAACATATTTTTATTAGGCATTATATTAATTAAGGTGTGGTAAAAGTAAAAAAAAATCCTAGCCAACAAAATCAATTCTATTAAAAAACGTCTTTGAACGGTAAATATTATCGACAAAACGTTAAAATGTGCTCGTGTTAGGGAAGTAGTGCACACAGCTCTTTTATCGTATACGACAAATATAATATTAATTTATAATTACTGTTTAGTTCTAAATAGGAAGCGTGCAATATTTATTTTTTATTTAGTGACCCTTGCCTTTTTTAAATAAAAAAACCTTAGCTACACTAAGGTTTTTTCGTGGTCCCACCTGGGCTCGAACCAGGGACTTTCTGATTATGAGTCAGATACTCTAACCAACTGAGTTATAGGACCAATTTGAATGTTGTAAGCTCTCTTTATTTTAAAAGAGTGTGCAATATTACTATATATTTTAATACTCTACAAGAAATTAATCTCTAATATCTTGGCATAGCTCTACCAAAACTCCATTAGTTGCCTTAGGGTGTAAAAATGCAATAATCTTATTGTCTGCGCCTTTTTTAGGAATATTATTAATCATTTGAAAACCTTCAGCTTTTAAGCGCTCTATTTCGCTTTCAATATCGTCAACGGCAAAAGCAATATGATGAATGCCCTCTCCTTTTTTTTCTATAAACTTTGCTATTGGACTGTCGTCTTTTGTGGCCTGTAATAATTCTATTTTATTTGGCCCGCATTTAAAAAACGATGTTTTAACACCTTCGCTTTCTACGTCTTCAATTTTATAATGCTCTTTTCCAAAAAGCAATTTAAATAATGCATTAGATACCTCAATATCTTTAACCGCAATACCTATATGTTCTATTTTTTTCATGTTATATCGATTTTAGTCACCAAATATCGCAATTATTAAAAATGCAGAATATGATTTTTGTTCTATTAACAGCACTTATCATTAAATATGGTATATTTTTGCCCTATGGAAAGCAATAGACAAAAGAAAATAGCGGGATTACTTCAAGAAGATTTAGTAGATGTACTGCAACGTGCTGCTTCGGAGGGAGGCCTTAAAGGGGTTATTATTTCTGTAACTAAAGTAAACGTTACGGCAGACTTGTCTATAGCAAAAGTTTACCTCAGTATTTTTCCAAATAAAGAAGCGGAAGCACTGCTAAAAGGTATTAAATCCAATAAACCATTAATTAGACACGAGTTAGCTCAGCGTACTAGACACCAGCTCAGACGAATGCCTAATCTCGAATTTTTTATTGATGACTCCCTAGATTATATTGATAAAATAGAGCGCTCACTGAAGGGAGGAGACAATCCTATTGAGGACCCAAATCTTTTAGGAAAGCGAAAAAAATCATAAGTGAATTTTCCTTTATATATAGCAAAACGCTACCTCTTTAGCAAAAGCAGTAATAATGCTATTAATATCATGAGCCTAATAGCTTCGGGAGGTGTAACTATAGCTTCAGCAGCCTTGTTCATAGTACTTTCTGTTTTCGCGGGCTTAAAAACATTTAGTCTCCAATTTACTTCCGTATTTGATCCCGATTTAAATCTCACTGCTGCCCAAGGCAAATCCTTTTTTTGGACTGAAGCCGACGCTATGCAACTGTCAAGCATAGCTGGTGTTAGTGCATTCAGCAAAATTGTTGAAGAACGCGTTATCATTAAATCGGATACTAAGAATCTTCTGGCTACACTAAAGGGGGTTGATAAAAATTTTTTGAAAGTAACTTCTGTGGATTCGATGATTAAACAGGGCCAATGGTTAAAACCCAATAGCAACCAAGTGGTTTCTGGCTGGGGTATTTCTAATAACCTTTCTTTTGGTGTTTTTGATTACTTAAAACCACTTTCACTTTATGTACCTAAGCCAGGAAGAGGTCAAATCTCATCACTTAAAAGTGCTTACAATGTTGTCTACGTTTCAAATGTGGGGCTTTTTGATGTTAATGAAGAGCTAAACTACAAATATATTTTCGCTGATATAAATTTAGCGAAATCACTGTTGAGTTATAAGGAAAATCAAATCTCAAGTATAGATATCAAATTAAATAATTCTGTTAATGAAGGAGTTGTCCGCGATGCAATAAATAAAAAATTTGTGGATAGATTTGTTATAAAAAACAGAGCGCAACTCAATGATTCACTGTACAAAATGTTAAATACTGAAAACCTAGCTATTTATTTAATATTTACGCTTGTTATAATCATTGCGCTTTTTAACATCATAGGTGCTATTATTATGATGATTCTTGATCGAAAGAAGTCGTTAAATACGCTCTTTAATTTAGGAGCTGAATTGGGTTCAATAAAATCTATTTTCTTCCTTCAGGGTAGTCTTATGACTATTTTTAGTGGGCTCTTTGGAGTTACTTTAGGGGTGGTGGTGGTATTGATGCAAAAGTCTTTTGATTTGGTAATGTTAACACCTCAATTACCTTATCCTGTTGAACTAAAGTTTATGAATGTTGTTATTGTTATTGTAACGATAGTTGGGCTAGGTCTAGCAGCTTCGCGCATTGCAACGATGCGCATTACAAAAAGCCTGATTAAACCTTAGTGCGTAAACTGATAATTCGAGAATTTTTCAAGCACCTCATCAAAAGCGTCAAATACATCTTTAGAATGGTCACTTGTTACCATTTTCATTCGATAAGGTTTGAAGTCTGGAATGCCCTTAAAGTAATTTGTATAGTGCCTCCTTGTTTCAAAAACCCCTAATTTTTCACCTTTCCAATCTATGGACATTTGGAGGTGTCGTCTGGCTGCTTCAACACGCTCTTCAATAGTTATTGGCGCCAAATGTTCTCCTGTTTTAAAATAGTGTTTTACCTGTTTAAAAAACCACGGATTACCTATTGAAGCGCGCCCAATCATTGCCCCATCTAAACCATAAGAATCTCTCATCTCTACAGCACGTTCTGGTGTATTAATATCACCATTCCCAAAAACCGGGATATGCATTCTAGGATTGTTTTTTACCGCAGCGATGGGTTTCCAATCGGCATTGCCCTTATACATCTGGGCCCTTGTTCTTCCGTGAATGGAAATGGCCTTAATCCCTACGTCTTGCAATCGTTCTGCGACCTCTACAATTTTTATAGAATCGTGGTCCCAGCCCAATCTGGTTTTAACGGTAACAGGTAAATTGGTGCGTTTAACCATTTCTGCCGTAAGCTCCTCCATGAGACAGATGTCCTTTAGAATTCCAGCACCGGCACCTTTTGATACGACTTTTTTTACCGGGCAACCAAAATTAATGTCTATAATATCGGGATTAGATTTTTCCACTATATCAATGGTCTGAAGCATACTTTCCATATTGGCACCAAAAATCTGAATACCAACAGGACGCTCCTTTTCATAGATATCTAGCTTCATTACACTTTTTGCCGCATTTCTAATTAAGCCCTCGCTAGAAACAAATTCGGTGTATACCACATCTGCTCCTTGCTCTTTGCACAGAGCGCGAAATGGAGGGTCGCTTACATCTTCCATAGGAGCTAAAAGCAAAGGGAAATCTGGGAGTTCTATGTGACCTATTTTAACCAAGTACCTGTTTTTGATGCAAATCTACTCATTTTTAAGGTATCGGTTTTTTGGTGTTGTACGAAAACAACAGCCAAATGCCGTAAAACCCTAACAGCAATTCGCCTATTGCACCATATATTAGTGCATAAGAGGGTACGCCGTCGAGAATAAAACTTAACACTCTACCAAGGCCTAGACCCAACATAAAAACCATATTAGAAGATTGAGCTACTTGAATTAATGAGTTCTTAAAGAGTGCCAATAACCAAATTGAGGAAAATGCCAAGTATAGACCTGTTATGGCCTTTAATATATTAATCTCATCGATTGTGTTAATTTGTAAATCTAAAAACAAGTCTGGAGAAAACCCGTAGATAATTGCTGCAGGTGCAACAATTACAACCGATATTAAGAGATGGATCTTAGAAAATATTTGTTCTTTTTCAAGAAACATCAAAAGCAGCGATTTAATTTTCTCGGTTAACCTAATATGTTAAATCGGCTAGACCCTGGGTTAGACTAAGGTCTGCCCCTTCTTCGCTTTCAACGATTCCAAAAAATGTAGCTTGCAAAATATTACCGCTACTTATTGTAGTGTCAGATGTGAAATCTTCAAAACCCTGGGTTGACGGAAAGAACTCAGTTCCATTTAGTGTTAATACAAAATTTTGGAAAACATCGGTGCCTGTGTCACCTTCTGCGACTTGGAAATAAATTTCATAACCACCTTGAGCGCTAATTCCTTCAACCGTAATTATGCCGCCATCAAAACTTACTGTTTGCTGAACAAATTCTATGGTTAATGTACCAGCCCTAACCCTCAGTTCTCCACTTGATGTAACAGCAGCACAATCCGAAAGGTCATTTAAAATAGCCTGGAGACTTCCATCGTCTCCACATTCCTCAATTTGGTCTAATAATGCTTGTCTGTAGGCGTTACACAAATCTTCGTTTGTACTATCTTCATTGAAGGCCTCAGCAGCTGCATTTGTCGCCGCTTCTGCAGTACAAGTGTCATCTATAAAGTCTCGAGTCCATACTGAAAAGCCCTCTATTACACTTGTTGTCTCGGCCCCTGTTGTTGGGTCGCTAGCTATTTGAGTTTCGTTTTGAAGAAAGGTCAAAGTTTGCCCGTCCTCAGAAATCTGAAATTGAAGGGTTTGATCTTCACCAAACACCGAAGAATCAACACCATCTAAGCTAAACTCAAAAAACTGTCCATTTACAGTCATCTCGTTTCCGCTGACCCCATATGTTCCATTACCAGAAACATTTGTCAATGTCACTGGATCGTTAGGAATTTCCATTCCATTAACAATTACTAGTGAGCTATAAGAGTAGCCTCCGTTTGTAGTGAAAGTGGACTCTGTGAAATTTACAGTATAGTCGGCAGAAGTACTAAATATTTGCACATCTGATGAAACTTCCGTTCCGTTAAAGTTAGTGGTTGTACTTGTTTCTACATCAAACTCGACAAGATTCCATACACCAAGAATATCTGTATTAATTTCACCTCCATTATCGATTATTATGTCATCATCCAAAGGTTCATTCTCGCACGTAAAGGCGGTTAATAAGGCAAATAGGCTAAATAAAGCAACTACTCTTTTCATTTTTTACTATTGATTTAAGGCTCTAATGTACAATTAAATTAAAAAGTCACTATGAAATTAGGGGCAAGTGTTAAAACTTCACTGTTGTATTAATCGTTTGTCCTTCTCGTTTTACTGAAATGTTGGTTTCGTCTCCTTTTTCAAATACAGATAGTGCGCGCATATAACTCATCATATCCGTGATGGTGCTATCTCCTAATTTAATTACAATATCACCTTTTTTTAGACCTGCGCTATACGCTGGTGTTTCTTCTCTGGTTCCGTCTATACGCATACCCTCTCCATCATACAAATAATCTGGCACTACACCTAATCCAACTTTAAATCGAGGTGTTTCTTCGCTCTCATTTTTTGTAGTTCTAAATGCCAACTCACCATTATCATCAAGGTCGGAAATAATATCAAAAATGTAATCCGAAATTAAATTCATTCCATCATAGTTAAGCTTTTCAGAATCATCTCCTGGCTTGTGATAGTCCTCGTGTTGGCCTGTAAAGAAATGAAGTACAGGAATATCAATAAGGTAGAAGGACGTGTGGTCGCTTGGTCCAACACCACTTTCATTTTCAATAAGCTTAAATTTTTCGTTATGGGCTTTAAGTGTCTGTTTAAAAATTGGTGACGTTCCTGTGCCATATACTGCCAAGGTGCTATCCGCCTTCATCCGTCCTACCATATCCATATTTATCATGTAGTTGATAGAAGATACGTCAATTGTTGGGTTCTTAGAAAAATAGTTAGAACCTAGTAAACCCATTTCCTCGCCAGAAAACGCTAGAAACATATAGTTGTTTTTATCTTTTGCTTGGGATAAATCATTTTTTACTTTTAATCTACTAGCCAAGTTGAGCATTAAAGCAACACCGCTTGCATTATCGTCTGCACCATTGTGAATAGCCTTTTCATCTCCTCTATATAACGAGCCTTCACCACCGTAACCTAAATGATCATAATGAGCACCAATAACTACAGTAGTTTCCGCGTTGTTATCTATGAAGCCAATAATATTATTTCCGGTGATAGTGCTATCTAAATTCTTAGTAAACTCAACCTCTTTATGAGGGTCTGTTTTTGGTTTAAATGAAAATGGTTGCAAATACTTCTCGGTTCCTTTTTCGGTGAGTCCAATTTCTTTAAAGCGATCTATAAGGTAATCTGCAGCAAGTGCTTCTCCCTTGGTACCTGTTTGTCTGCCTTCTAATTTGTCATCGGCAAGGAAAGCAACATCCTGTTTTATTTTATTCTCTGCAACTTTAGGTTCTGTTTTACAGGCTGTTAAAATGAATAAAACGAAGATAATAAAGGTCTTTTTCATGATATAAAAAGTTTTCTTAATCGAAAGGTTAAATTCTTTAATTTAAGGTTAACATTACAAAGCGTCACAAATAAGTGTGCATTTCATGTCTATATCTTATTTTTGCGCAAAATTAGGTATTAAAAGTCATTTATTATAATTGTATAATTGATTGCTATGAATAGATTATTCGGTATTTTTTTATTGTGCGCAGCATTAGTTTCTTGTAAGAGCGAAGAAGAAAAATCAAAGAAGATAACGCCAGAGGTTGATAGTGGTGAGGTTACAAGCCAAACGAATCCGTTAATATACCCTGAAGAAAAACATTTTAAATCCATTAGGCAAGTCACCTTTGGTGGTGATAACGCCGAAGCTTACTGGAGTTTTGATGACAAGCAATTAGTGTTTCAGTCTAACAATGTTAAATGGAATGTAGGTTGCGACCAGATGTTTTTAATGAACTTTGAAGACACGTTTACCGATAGTATTGCCCCGCCAATGGTAAGCACAGGAAGGGGACGCACAACATGCTCTTATTTTTTACCAGACAATAAGCACATTATTTATGCTTCTACACATTTGGGCGATGAAAACTGTCCCGAAACACCTTTAAGAAAGAATGGGAAATATATTTGGCCTATTTATGATAGTTACGACATTTTTGTGGCTGACTTAGAGGGTAATATTGTAAAGCAGTTGACCAATGAGATTGGATATGATGCGGAGCCTACAGTATCCCCTAAAGGCGATAAAATTGTCTTTACCTCAACAAGAAGTGGAGACTTAGAGCTCTACACCATGAATCTAGATGGCAGTGATGTAAAGCAAATAACCAATGAGTTGGGTTATGATGGAGGGGCATTCTTTTCACCTGATGGTTCTAAAATTATTTTTAGGTCCTCTAGGCCTAGAACTGAACAAGAAATTAAAGAGTATAAAGATCTTTTAGCAGAAGGACTAGTAGAGCCAACAGAAATGGAACTTTATATCTGTAATGCTGATGGTAGCGATTTGCGGCAGCTAACAGAATTAGGTAATGCCAATTGGAGCCCGTTCTTTCATCCTTCTGGTGAAAAAATTCTGTTTTCTTCAAACTTTGAAGCGGAGCGTGGTTTTCCATTTAATCTTTACATGATAGATATTGATGGAAAAAACCTTGAACGCATCACACATGGAGAAACTTTTGATGCCTTCCCTGTCTTTTCAAATAATGGAAAGTTTCTGGCATTTTCTTCTAATAGAAATAACGGCGGAACAAGAGATACAAACCTCTTCATAGCCGAATGGCAGGATTAGTTTAGATCCTTAATCCTATCGCGCTCTTCTGCTGACGAGCCGCGCTCATTAGTACTTAGCTTGGTGTTGCCAAAATTATAGCGGAAGCCTACTTTTATAAATCTGTTGTCATAATCACTAAATACAGTGCTTGATTGGTCTAAGTATCTATTACGTTGAAGAAAATCTTGTTCGTTAAATAAATCCTCAACGGCTAACGAAATGGTCCCTTTCTTATTAAAAATTGACTTTGAAATGGTCAAACCGGTTATCCATCTTGTATCAATCAACGCCAGGTTTTGAAGATAAGTATTAGTATAGGTAAGGTTAAAACCAACCAACAGGCTATTGTCTTTCAATAACCTGAGATTATTTTGTAGGATGGTAAGGTTAGACCACCTATCTAAACTTACAGGACCCTGCGGCAAAACGTCTTCTTGCGTTATATTATAAAACGAAGTGACCCCATAAAAATACCAGCGACTTGTAATCATGTAATCAACTATAAAATCGAAACCAAAATCAACCATGTTATCAAGATTAGCAGGTGTGTATGCTAAAACATTCGTAGTGTTGTTTTGGAGAGGCAACTCCAAAATATTTCCATCATAGGTCATATAATACGCCTCAACAGTAAAGTACTCTAAGAAGTTGGTCCCTAAAGTAATATGGTCTATATAGGTTGGTCTGAGATTAGGGTTACCAACAGCGACATTGTTTTGATTTATAAAAAAAGTAAATGGATTCAAGTTTCTAAAATTAGGCCTTTCAATACTTCTTTTATAGTTACCATAAATCCTAACCTCATCTGAGATTTGATGCGATAGGCTTACCGTAGGAAACCAATTAAAATAGTCTTGAGTATTGGTTTGCGACAAACTAACCGATTCCCCTTCTATGTTGGTTTGCTCAACACGCAGCCCAATATTTAAATCCCACTTTTCCCAAGATTGGCTATAATCTACGTATGCGGCAAAAACTTTTTCGTCATATTTGAACGCATCAGAATTGTTAATATCAATTACAGGCTGGCCATTTATAAAGTCTGTTTTTGTTATGTCGCTGTCCGTTAAAACATTGGCAAATTTTAAGCCAGTGGCCATGGACGAAGTCTCGCTTAAAGGGAGGTTATAGTCCAACTTAGCCGTAAAGATGTCTGTTTCTTGGTTGGCTAAGGTGTTAAAGATTGAACTATTTACAAAGCTGTTGTTGCCATCAAAAAAATTACTTAAAACATCTTGATCTCTCTGATAATTATAGGTTGTATAATGTGCATTGATCAGTAAATCAGAACCATTTTCAAAAGTACTTGTATAACTTAAATCTGTTCCAATATTGTATTTATCGTCTCTAGAAAGATTATTGGCTGTAAATCTTGACTGAAATAAACCCGAAGCGTCGTTAATATTTGTATTATTATTAATTCTGTACTTAAAGTATGGCATGTAAAGACCTGTACTTGTTAAACTAAGAGTGCTGCTGTCAGTTATAAAATAGTCAAAATTTAAATTAAGGTTGTGAGTTTCAGACCAAGTGTTTCTATTGATGTTTGAGGTCCACACCTCGTCAATCTGAAGAGATGAATCTAAATAGTCTATTTGTTCGTCATTGATTTGATTTATTTTCTGATTGTTATAGTTATAGTTAACATTGAAGTTGATAGATTCATTTTTAAAAAAGTGGCTAGTATTAAAGTTGTATCTTGGAAAGACCCCTTGGGTAAATGCTGAAAAAACACTACCTCTGTATCCTGCAATTAAATTTCTGCTCATTACAATATTAATAACAGAGCCACTATCCGCATCATAACTAGCAGGAGGGTTTGTTATAACCTCAACAGATTTTATGGAATTAGCAGGTGCGCTATCTAATAGCTGTATGAGTTCTTCTGTAGAAAGCTGTACGCGCTTATTGTTTATATAAACCGCAGCTTGAGCACTTTTAATAGCAATCCCTCCTTCACTAACAATAACACCAGGTGTATTTTTCAAAACCCCTAGCGTAGAGCCTTGGGTAAGCGCTGTATTTTCTATATTAAACACCAAGCGGTCCGGTTTCCTTGTAATTGTTGGTTTTGTTGCAATAATATCTACCTGATCAAGACTTTCGGCACCTTGCTCTAGTTCAATTGTTTTTAGATCAAGGTTCCCATTTAAAACGATAATCTGTTCAAAAGATTGAAAACCAATATAACTAATCTTTAAAGTATAGGTGTTTTGAGAAAGGTTTTCCAATGAAAAAATTCCTTTTTCATCGGTTGATGTTCCTTTTAAAAATATTTCAGAATTGGACTCGAACAAAACCACATTAGCAAATTCAATAGAATTACCATTTGCGTCTACCACTTTGCCCGTAATTGATAATTCTTGAGCGTTTACTAAAAAGGAAGTTAAAAAAAATAAAACGCACAACGCAATGCGAATGAGAACTTTCATTAGTTAGGTTTAGATTGCAATATAAAAATTGTTTTTTACTTGGTGTTACGGTTTTACCGTAATTACCGAGGTTAAATTAGTTTGTTCACTACCTCTAGCGCGATAAATAATTTATATTTGCAGTCTCAAGTATTGCTTTAGAAAAAGATAATGAAGAACATTCGCAATTTTTGCATAATAGCCCATATCGATCACGGTAAAAGTACCTTGGCAGATCGATTGTTGGATTTTACAGGCTCTGTAACCGACAGAGAAAAACAAGATCAGCTTTTGGATAATATGGATTTGGAGAGAGAACGTGGTATAACCATAAAATCGCATGCTATTCAAATGGAGTATACCTATGAGGGAGAGGACTACGTTTTAAACTTAATAGACACACCTGGTCATGTTGATTTTTCCTATGAAGTGTCTCGTTCTATTGCCGCTTGTGAAGGCGCTTTACTTATTGTAGATGCTGCACAAAGCATACAAGCACAAACCATTTCTAATTTATATTTAGCATTAGAGAATGACTTAGAAATCATTCCAGTATTAAATAAGGTCGATTTACCGAGTGCCAATCCAGAAGAAGTCACAGACGATATTGTTGACCTTTTAGGCTGTGACCCAGAAGAGGTCATCCATGCAAGTGGAAAAACAGGCTTTGGTGTAGATAACATTTTAAAGGCGATTATTGAACGGGTACCTGCCCCAAAGGGGAATGTTGATGAATCTTTACAAGCTTTAATTTTTGATTCAGTTTACAATCCGTTTCGAGGTGTTGAAACCTATTTCAGGGTTATAAATGGCTCCATAAAAAAAGGGCAGCACATAAAATTTATAGCAACAAACAATACATATTATGCGGACGAGGTTGGTACCTTAAAGCTTACTCAGGTTAAGAAAAACGAAATAAAAGCAGGTGATGTGGGCTACTTAATTACGGGCATTAAAGACGCTCGTGAGGTAAAAGTTGGTGACACCATAACCGATGCCAAAAATCCAACAACAAATGCCATAGCCGGTTTTGAAGATGTAAAACCCATGGTTTTTGCTGGGATATACCCAGTAGATACCGAAGATTACGAAGAGCTTCGTGCTTCCATGGAAAAACTACAACTCAACGATGCATCGTTGGTGTTTGAACCAGAAAGCTCTGCTGCTTTAGGATTTGGTTTTCGATGTGGTTTTTTAGGGATGTTACACTTAGAAATCATACAAGAACGGTTAGAACGCGAGTTTGACATGACAGTGATTACCACTGTACCAAACGTTAGCTACCATGCATTTACCAATAAGCACCCAGATGATATCATTATTGTAAACAATCCTTCTGATTTGCCAGAACCTTCAACATTAAATCGTGTTGAAGAGCCTTTTATAAAAGCAAGTATTATTACAAAATCTGATTTTGTTGGTCCTGTTATGAGCTTATGTATTGAAAAACGAGGTAAAATAACAAATCAGACTTACTTAACAACTGAGCGAGTTGAGCTTAGTTTTGATATGCCTTTAGCAGAAATTGTGTTCGATTTTTATGATAGATTAAAGACAGTATCAAAAGGCTATGCGTCTTTTGATTATTCACCGATAGGTATGCGCGCTTCTAAATTGGTTAGGGTTGATATTTTACTCAATTCGCAAACGGTAGATGCCCTTTCGGCATTAATCCATGCGGACAATGCTTATTCTATCGGTAAAAAAATGACCGAAAAACTAAGACAGTTAATCCCGAGACAACAATTTGACATCCCGGTCCAAGCAGCTATTGGTGCTAAAATAATTGCTAGAGAAACGATTAAAGCACTACGTAAGGATGTGACCGCTAAATGTTATGGAGGAGATATTTCGCGTAAGCGCAAGCTCCTAGAGAAACAGAAAAAAGGGAAAAAACGAATGCGCCAAGTTGGTAATGTAGAAATTCCACAGCAAGCATTTATGGCGGTACTTAAACTTAACGATTAATCCACTGATTTACCCAAGTAAACCAATTTGCTTTTTGCGTCAATTTCCTTTTCCAACTTATCATCTATTGATGGAATAATATGTAATTCGCCCTTGCTTGTTTTTACAAACAAAGGAATTTGTTCTTTATTAGACTTAAACTTATCCAATAGTATATTATAACTATCTATATCCTTTATAGGTGCCTCGCGAATGTTTGGAAAATTGTCCGTAACCTCAATAAGATTATTAAAATCATCAGAAAGCGTAAAAACACCGTCTTCTGGTGAAATATCCCTTTGTTCAAGTTCAGCCTTAGAAGCCAGCCTAAAAGAGCCATTTTCTCCAAACTGAGCTCCAAACTTTTCAACAGCATATCTATTAATATCAGCGTTGCCTGTTAAGGCTAAGAGATAGCCTATATCGCTAAATTCTACATTATCTTGAAGTGTGTCTGAGTAGATATTTTCCGTGTAAGCTTCAATCCCAATTTTTTGAGCCTCTTGTATATTATTTTGATTGCTGTCTACAAGAACGACATGTCTACCGTTATCGGATAAATATTGTGCAATCAACCTAGACACTTTAGAAGCTCCCACAATTAGAATACCTTCGGATTTGGTTAAAAATACTCCCGAAAGTTTCGCAAAAATACGTGCTGTGGTTGCATTGAGAAGTACTGTCCCCAAAACAATCATAAAAACCAAAGGTGTTATATACTCTGCACCAACGACCCCTGCGGTTTGAAGTTTACTGCCAAAAAGCGATGCTATACCAGCAGCTACAATTCCCCTTGGTCCAACCCATGAAATAAACAACTTTTCGTTTGTTCTTAATTTAGACTGTGTAGCGCTTAAAAAAACGGCTAATGGTCTAATTATAAAGACTACCACAAGAAACAAGGCCAATGTTTCCCAGCGATATAGCAATAACATATCTTGATAATTGATATTTGCCGCAAGAAGAATAAATAAAATGGAAATTAACAGAACGCTTAGCGACTCCTTAAAATAGAGCAGTTCCTTAATATTTTCTAATTTACTATTCCCTATCACCATACCCATTACCACAACGGCTAACAGCCCTGACTCATGAGCAAAAATCTCAGACTCTATAAAAACCAATAGCACTACCGATAGTGAGACAACGTTTAGCAAATAGTGTGGAATAAATTTTTTATTAATGGCAAAAACCAAGGCGTGGGCAAACGTAAAGCCAAATGTAGTACCAAAGAGTACGATTTTACCAAACTCAATTAAAGCAGTTCTAGTAAAACCCACTTCTCCTCCAACTGAAATAAACTCAAATACCAATACGGCAACCAAAGCTCCAATTGGATCTATTAATATTCCTTCCCATTTTAGAACAGCAGAGACGTCTCGTTTTAAAGGAATATTTCTCAAAATTGGAGTTATTACTGTTGGGCCTGTTACAATAATTAATCCCGAGAATAAAAAACACAAATCCCAACTTAAAAGAAATAAGTAATGCGCTAGAATCGCGGCGCCAAAAAAGGTAACTGCGGCGCCAAGAGTTATAAGTTTGCTTATAACAGGACCAACATTTCTTATTTCACTTCGTTTTAATGTAAGTCCTCCCTCAAATAAAATAATACTTATGGCCAAGGAGACAAAATAAAACAACCCTTCGCCAGGAAATAAACCCTTTTTTCCATTCCAAATAGGCTCAATCCACTTAGAACCGTCTTCATTGATAAATTCTGCAGCAATAGGTCCAACTAATAGGCCTATTAAGATTAAGGGCAAGATTGCAGGGATTTTAAATTTCCATGCCACCCATTGGGCCAGTATTCCCAAAATAATAATTCCCGCTAACTCAACCATTAGTGCAATTTTTTATTAATCTCCCGAAAATAGGTTTTTTTTTACAACTCAAAAAATCACAATAAAAACTAAAGGCTTTTAGAATTTCAATGCTATTTTGGTAAATTGCGGGATTATGAAATTATACCCTATTGAATCAGGTAACTTTAAGCTAGATGGTGGCGCTATGTTTGGCGTTGTTCCTAAATCTTTATGGCAACGCACAAACCCGGCCGACACCAACAATATGATAGATATTGCGGCACGTTGTTTGCTAATTGAAAATGGTAATCGATTAATTTTAATCGATACTGGCATGGGAGATAAGCAAAGCGATAAGTTTTTTGGCTATTACTACCTTTGGGGAGACAATACCATTGACAAATCACTGGAAAAATATGGTTTTCACAGGACTGATATCACAGATGTTTTTATGACTCATCTCCATTTTGATCATTGTGGAGGAAGCATTCAATGGAATAAGGACCGAACTATTTTAGAACCAGCTTTTAAAAATGCTCATTTTTGGAGCAATGCAGATCATTGGAAATGGGCCACACAACCAAATAGAAGAGAAAAAGCATCGTTTTTAAAAGAGAACATTTTACCAATGCGTGAAAGTGGACGATTAAAGTTTATTGACCTACCTGAAGATGACACGTTAAAAAACTCAGAGCTAGGATTTGATGTTTTCTTTGCTAATGGCCACACAGACAAACAGATGGTACCGATGATTCAATATAAGGACAAAACAATTTGTTTTATGGCAGATTTGTTGCCCACAGCTGGTCATTTACCGTTACCTTTTGTAATGGGATATGATACCAGGCCACTATTAACCTTAGACGAAAAAGAAAAATTTCTAAATATAGCTGCAGATCACAATTACTATCTGTTTTTAGAACATGATGCACATAACCAAATAATAACCGTAGAACATACAGAAAAAGGGGTTCGTTTAAAAGATACCTATACCTGTGACGATATTTTTTAAAAACTAAAATTAAACCATATGAAATTATCCTATAAACCGTTTATTACATTGCTAATTGCTGGAGCCTTGGCTTTAGGCTGTGGGTCCTCAGACATTTTATCTACTCCAGTAGAAAATATTGATTCGTCTCCTCTCAAGGTCACTGAACTAACAGAAGCTGAAAAAAAGAATTGGGGTCATCTCGATTTAGAAAAAGACACTATTCCTGGTATGGCTGTGGATAGGGCTTACGAGGAAATCATTAAAAACAAAAAAGGTAAAAAAGTTATAGTTGCTGTAATCGATTCGGGTATTGATATTGACCATGAAGATTTAGATGACGTTATCTGGACCAATTCAGATGAAATTCCAAATAATGGTAAGGATGACGACAATAATGGGTACGTTGATGATATCCACGGTTGGAATTTCCTTGGTGACGCTTACGACGAACAATTGGAATATGTGCGTATGCTAGCTTCAGGTGACACATCTAACCCAAGGTATCAAGAGGCAAAAGCTTTATATGATTCAGAATATGAAACGTGGCTAGGACGGAAAACACAGTACGAGCAAATCGCACAAGCTATAAAAAATGCAGATGAAACGTTAAAGAAACACTTAGGCAAGGACACTTACACCACGGATGATGTAAATGGTATTACCTCACAAGATCAAAACATTATGCAGGCCGTTCAAATTGCTAAAAACGTAAGCGCCAATGGATCGTCCATGGCAGAGGCTAATGACCAGTTGAAAGGAGCTTTAGAACAAATCAATGAACGCCTCAATGCACACCTAAATAAAGACCTAAAAGGTCGTAAGACAGGTGATGATATCAACAATTTATCCGATATAGGTTATGGCAATGGCAACGTAAAACACGTTAAAAAATCAGAGTCTCATGGAACACATGTCGCTGGTATTATTGCGGCAGAACGCAACAACGGTCTTGGCGCTAATGGTGTTGCTAATAATGTAGAGATAATGGCCATTCGAGCAGTACCTAATGGTGATGAATATGATAAAGACGTTGCGCTAGCTATTAGGTATGCAGTTGACAATGGTGCCAAAGTCATTAATGGCAGTTTTGGAAAGTCTTTTTCTCCCCATGCTGACTGGGTAAGGGATGCTATAAAGTATGCTTCAGATAATGACGTTGTAATTATTCACGCTGCGGGTAACGATAGTAATAACGTCGATGTTGAACCTAATTTCCCAGACGATAACGTTAATTTCGTTGAGGTTTCAGAAACTTATATACGTGTGGGCTCTTTAACTAATGATTACGGCTCAAAAATGGTTTCTGGCTTTTCTAACTATGGAAAAAGAAACGTAGATATTTTTGCTCCTGGTTCTTCTGTATATTCTACAACTCCAGAGAATGAGTACGACTTTAAAGGTGGTACCTCAATGGCCGCGCCGGGAGTAGCCGGAGTTGCAGCACTGGTTCGTTCTTACTACCCTAAATTAAGTGCGGCTCAAGTAAAACAAGTGATTTTAGATTCTGGCCTTGCTTTAAATACTAAAGTTGTTGTGGGTGGTGACGCCTCTAATGTAAAGCCATTCGCTGAGCTTTCTAAGACAGGAAAAATAGCAAATGCCTACAATGCTCTAATATTAGCCTCAAAGATTAAATAATTATGAAAAACGTACTTAGCCTTTTTATCGCAATTTTTTGTGCAAGCAATGCTTTGGCTCAAGTTGATAATGGTTATTGGCAACAACATGTAGAGTATAAAATGGAAATTGACATGAATGTTGAAAACTTCCAATATAAGGGAAAGCAAACACTCGTTTACACCAATAATTCACCAGAAATACTCAATCGCGTTTATTATCATTTATATTTCAACGCGTTTCAACCAGGAAGCGAAATGGATGTGCGCTCGCTTACCATAGCTGACCCAAGTGATAAGATTGCTGATAAAATCAGCAAACTAAAACCTGATGAAATTGGCTATATAAAAGTGAATTCTCTAGTCCAAAATGGAACGCCAGTTAAGTTTGAAACCGTTGGAACAGTGCTTGAGGTGGTATTAGCAGAACCCATAAAGCCAGGAGGAAAGGCTACATTTAATATGGATTTCGACGCACAAGTGCCTGTTCAAATTCGTAGATCTGGGAGAAATAATGCTGAAGGAGTTGCGCTTTCAATGACACAATGGTACCCTAAATTGGCTGAATATGATTTTGAAGGGTGGCACGCGGACCCTTACATAGCGAGAGAGTTCCATGGTGTTTGGGGAGATTTTGATATAAAGCTTACAATTGATGAAGATTATGTTGTTGGTGGTACAGGATATTTACAAAGTGAATCAAAGGTAAAGAAAGGTAAAAAAACTTTACACTTTGTAGCTCCAAAAGTACACGACTTTACCTGGGCGGCGGATCCTGATTTTATTCATGATACCTTTGAGATGCCTAACGGACCTACTTTACATTTCTACTACAAAAAAACCATGAAACAAGAGTATCTAGACAATTGGAAGACGCTTCAACCGGATACAGCTAAGCTTATGACCTACTTTAGTGAGAACGTGGGACGATATCCTTATGAGCAGTATTCCGTAATTCAAGGAGGAGATGGCGGTATGGAATACGCCATGTGTACCTTAATAACAGGTGAGCGTAGTTATAATAGTTTACTTGGGGTAACATCCCATGAAATGGCCCATACATGGTTTCAGTTTTTATTAGCCACCAATGAAGCTAAACACGAGTGGATGGATGAAGGCTTTACAAGTTATATCTCTTCATTTGCAACTAACTCTCTTAGAGAAAATAAACAGAAGAACCCTGTTGCACGGTCATATAGAAGTTATATTGCCTTAGCAAATTCTGGCTATGAACAGCCTCTAACAACACATGCAGATAGATATACCTATAACCAGTCATATGGAATTTCTGCCTACAGCAAAGGATCTGTCTTTTTAGCACAGCTGGGCTATGTCATTGGAGACGAAAATTTAAAGAAAACCATCAAAAAATATTTTGATGATTTCTCTTTTAAACATCCAAAACCTCATGACATTATTCGCTCCGCAGAGCGCATCACCGATTTTGAGCTAGATTGGTATTATATTGATTTTGCACAGACAACCAACACCATAGATTACGGTGTAAAGTCCGTTGAGAATAAAACCATAATTTTAGAGCGTATCGGTTTAATGCCAATGCCTATTGATTTATCTGTGACCTATATAGACGGAACAAAAGAGGAGTTTTACATCCCGCTACAAATGATGAGGGGCGAAAAACCAACCTCAGCAACAGTTGTAGACGATTGGGCTTGGGCAATGCCAACCTACACTTTTGAGGCTTCAAAAGCGGTTAAATCTATTGAAATTGATGCATCACAAATGATGGCGGATATTAACAGAGAGAATAATACCTTTAATGTAAAATAAGTTTTTGTAATTATTTGATTAAAAGCCGCAACAATATGTTGCGGCTTTTCTTTAATACCATGGTTCTTTGGAGTATAAATGCTTTTTAGCAACACGCTCCCTGTTATATAATAGCATATGGGTTTCATCTATTTGTTTATTTCTGTAGCCAAACAAGTGAAAAATAGACTTTGCCATAAAACGTGTTACTCTTAAGTTGGCCTTTAAAATACCTAGGTTTTTATCCTGCCAATTTATACCAGGAAGCCAAGTCAATAAGGAGTCGGCCCCTATCTTTCTTAAAAACTCTGATAATTTCAAAAAAACTGGAGGAATTGGTCTAATTATGAAAAAACCATCATTGCCTGTTTTTTGATACAGTGGCATAAACAACTTGGCGTTATAATTAGAATAGAGGGGTTTTGCATTAGAATGGGCAAGCAACGTGCCCTTTTCTATATTTTGAAAGCTTATAAAACCCTTTTCCATAACAAAACGCTCCTTGGGTTGAATATGGTGTTTATAAATAACCTCAAAGGTAGAATTGACCTCTTCTGAAGACTGCTTTAAATAATCTTCATAAACTTTAAGACTTTTATGAACGGGTTCTTTTAAGACACCTGAGCAATTTAATACCAAATGAACAAAAGCCTCGCAATTGGTAACCGCCTCTGGGTCTGTGTGCTGACCGGACTCAAAACCTAAAGAAACGAATCCTCTCTTATTTAAATAGCTCAATAGTGGACCTTCTAAATACTCCTCTATCCCCAAAACCACCGGAACCGGAAAGCATTTTGAAAACTTTCTATTGATTAGCGCATCATTTATGGTAATAAAGGGTAATGTCTTGCTGGATGTGGTATGAAGATCAATAAAATAGATAGGTCTCGAATTGGTAGATAAAAGCTTGATAATGAATGCATTTAATTCTAATTGCTCTAATTGCTCTTGGTTAAATTCAGGCTTTTGTTTTAAAACTGCCAACTGTTCTGTAGTCCACATCCTGTTTAAATCAGAATCTAGAAATCGTCGCTTTTCCTTCAATGCTTTTATATTGCCATAAATACCATATACCTCCCCTTTGATTTGTTCTGAATCTATATTTGATAAGACAGTATTTAGGGCTTTTACTCCTGCATATTCATTCCCGTGAATTCCAGCAAAAAATACAAGGGTGGAACCTGGAGATTTACCAACAATGTGATGAAAAATACGCTCTGGCGACTCGGTTTGAGTCTTATCTTTATTGAGGCTCGTTTGCATAAAGTTTATAAATCGCTTGTGGTTAAAATACCTAATAATTCCGAACCTTTTACAACAGGTAAACAATTAATTTTATTTTTCTTCATAACCTCTTTGGCCTCTTCTAACGGTGCCTCTTGTGAAATGGTAATTAAATTGTTTGTCATTACATCTTTAACTCTAAGGTCAAGCTTTTTATCACTTAATTTAATAACATCGGTCCAAGTTAATAAGCCTGTTAATTGTTTCTTTCTATTAATTACAGGTAAATGATGGATATTCTTCCATTTCATAATGTTAGTTACCAGCTCCAGGCTATCGTTTTGATCGACCAAAAGAATATTGGTATTCATATTGTGCTTAACAATTCTTGACTCATCAATCTTTAAATTAGCATTTGGATCAAAAACTGGCCAGGAGTCAATTGTTTCCGGACCAAATTGATGTTTATACATATAAGCTGTTAAGTTTTGTAAAGCTTCAAAATTGGTTTTTGTTTTTTGTAGATTTCTAAAGTTACTAACAATCCACTGTGAGCCTGTATGTGATTGAATCCGCTTTTCTATAATGCCTAAATACTCTTCAATATCTTTATCGCTTATACCTCTATTTTTAAGACCCTGTCTTGCCATAGGTAAAAACTCATTGAGTAGTAATTCTTTTGCCGTGACTAGGGTATTCCTCCAAATAAATTGCGCTTCTATTCCGTTTCTTGCAGCCTTAAAGAAGTTGTGCTTGATGTCTCTAAAATCCATCTTATTTTGGATAGATTTTAAATCATCTGGTTGGCCAAGCATTAAACCGACCCAAAAAACCATATTGGCAATTTCGTCTTTTAGCGTTGGACCAGCCGGAATGTAACGGCATTCAATCCTTAAATGAGGTTTTCCACCTCCCACTCCATAACAAACACGGTTCCATTTGTAAACCGTACCATTATGCATTTGTAAAGATTTAAGTTTAGGAATGTCTCCGCGCTCTACTTTTTCAATACTGTCCTCATAATCACCAGTACTTAACAAACTTCTAAATCTAGAAATATGGTCCTTAAAAATGTCTGTGACCGTTCCCTCCTCCCAATGTGCCCCAAAACTTACTCGAGATTGTTTTTCATTATGTATAAATGAATTGGTGCGTGTATCTATACTTTGGGTGAAAAGCGCTATCCTGCTTTCGGCCCAAAGTTCACGCCCAAATAGGACCGGTGAGTTTGCACAACTCGCCAAAACAGGGCCCGCTATAGCTTGTGCCCAATTATATTTTGCTACAAATTCCTCTGGGTTAATCTGCAAATGTGTTTGAAAACTGGTATTACACGCCTCTAACATAACACTGTCGTGAACTAGGTTTAACTCATCAACACCTTTTATGTGGATATGGAAATTCTCTCTACGAGAAGACTTAAGCGAATCGTTCAATACATGATACCTGGGCTTATCAGTCATGTAATCCTCTTTAATGTGTTTGAGTCTTAAAGTGGGCAATATCCCTGTTAATATAACTTTTGAATTATTTTTATTGGCAGCTTCTTCAGCTTTTTTTATTAAAGAATTAAGTTGATTAAATAGTTTAGAAAAGCAGTCGTCTTCTAGCAAAAGAGGATCAGAATTAATCTCTAGATTATATTTTCCTATTTCTGTAGTAAAATGCTCATCATTTATTTCAGATAACACCTCAACGCTATTATTATTAGGGAAAAACCTTTCAGTGACAAGGCAAAACTCTTGTTCTGCACCAATTCTTATTGGGTTTTTCTCTATCATATCGCGCTTTAGCATCAAATCAAGAGCCTCTAAATCTTTAATAAGATGATGTATATAAAGCGCCTTTTCTTTGGGGCTTTTAAGATATTTAACTTCTAAATGTCCCATATTTACTGTGTGTTTTTAATAGAAAATTCTTGGTAAGTTACTTTAATAAAGAGCTTAAAAATATGATTTTTATCATGGCCGTTATTACAACCCTGCTTTGAATTGCTGCGATATGTATTACATTTACCGTTCTTACTCGCGCAGTGTATGAGATATAAACTAGGCAAATCAAACAAACTAAAAAGTAAAACTACTATCGATAGGTTGTTTAATGAGGGTAAATCTGTTACAGCTTTTCCATTACGCCTAGTGTATTTAAAAAATGATGATGATGCTAGGATTAAAGTAGGTTTTTCAGTGAGTAAGCGCCTACACAAAACCGCTGTAGCTAGGAACCGTATAAAACGTTTGACGCGAGAAGCCTTTAGACTTAGTAAGCCGATATACTTTAACAATAGTTCAACATCTTATGCGTTTATGATTTTATACATTAGCAAAGAAGGCACAACTTTTGAAGCATTACATAATGCTATGACGGTACTTCTTGAAAAATTTGCAAAAAAAACAGCTCAAAATGAAACTAAAACCCCATAAAAAACTAGTCATTCCCGTTGTTGCGCTAGTCATCTTTTATAGCACAACGGCATTTAAAAACGACTTCTTTGAAATTGCCAAGCAGATTGAAATTTTCACTACCATGTTCAAAGAGCTCAACATGAATTATGTTGACGATACCAATCCTGGAGATTTAATGGATACAGCAATTAAAAGTATGCTGTCTGATTTAGATCCATATACGCAATTTTACAACGAACAGGATGTTGAAGCTTCTCGAATTAACAATGCTGGCGACTATACAGGTATTGGAGCAAGAGTACTTACTTTAAAAGATAGACTTGTAATTGTTGAACCCTATAAGGATTACGCTGCTGACAAGGCGGGTTTAAAAGCCGGCGATGAAATTATTAAAGTGGGCAATGTCACTGTGGCTGATTTTAAAGATGATGCGGCAAACCTATTACAGGGTGCAGCCGGGACAGAGGTAAGTGTAACCTATAAACGACAAGGAGAGGTTAAGACAGTAAATATTATTAGAGAATCCTTAGATATTAAAGCCGTACCACACTATTCTATGATTGATGATAAAACGGGTTATGTAGTTCTGAGAAAATTTAATGCAAAAGCATCCTCCGAGACTATTAGAGCAATGAGAGCTTTAAAAAACCAGGGCGCTACGCAGATGATATTGGATTTACGGGGTAATCCTGGAGGCTTACTTTCAGAGGCCGTTAATGTTACCAACATCTTTGTCCCTAAAAATGAATTGGTGGTAACAACAAAATCTAAAGTTAAAAAATACAATAAAACATATTACACCAGAAAAGAACCCGTTGATACTGAGATTCCCTTAGTGGTACTTATTGACGGAAGAAGTGCTTCAGCTAGTGAAATCGTTTCCGGTGCACTACAAGATATGGACAGAGCCGTAATCGTAGGGTCTAGAAGTTTTGGTAAAGGATTAGTTCAACGTCCTAAACCACTCACCTACGGCACACAGATGAAGATTACAATTTCTAGGTATTATACACCGTCTGGACGCTGTATACAAGCACTAGATTATTGGAATAGGGATGAAAATGGAAAAGCAACTCGCGTAAAAAAAGAAAATTATAACGTCTTTAAAACCAAAAATGGCCGTGAGGTGTTTGATGGAGGCGGTGTTGAACCAGATATTGAAATTGAAAACTCAAAGCTAACAACCATTAGCAAAGCGATTGTCGGCGAGAATCTAATTTTTAACTTTGCTACAGAGTATTATTATAAAAATATGGTAACTGAATTTGAAAATTTTGAATTTTCCGACAAAGATTACAAATCGTTTAAAACCTTCTTAAAATCCTCTGGTTTTAATTTTGAGACTAAAACCGAAAAAGCATTAAATAATGCCATGGCTGTTGCCGAAGAAGAAGAACTGGATAATGTGATTAACTCTGATTACCATAACTTAACAGCTGCAATTCAGTCTTATAAATCAAATGCTATCGACGAAAACAAATCGCAATTGGAGTCTTTGCTCACTGATGAAATTATAAAACGCTACTTCTACAGTGAGGGACTATATAAATATTACACCATTAAAAATCCAGATATTATTAAAGCTTTAAGTGTGCTGAATAATCCTACACAATACGCTAGTATTTTGAGATAACGCCTATAATTGCTTATATTTAATATTAAGAAAACATAGAAAAACATGAAGTCCCTAATCGTTTTTTTACTATTTAGTTTTCAATTTGTGCTCGCACAAAAAGAAATGAAGCATCAGGTGTATTTTCTCACCGATGAGTTTGATATTCCCGAAACCGAACACAGCAGACTCTTGTTATTTCTTTCGGAAATTGAAAATTTAGATGTAAAAAAAATATCTATTTACGGTTTTTGTGATGATCGCGGTAGTGATAGCTACAACATGGTCCTTTCGCAACAGCGCGCGGATGCTATTAAAGAAGTTTTCTCTAATAACGAATTTGATGAAACCTTAATAACCAACGTTGATGGTAAAGGTGAAATTCTTTTAAATATAGTGGCCGATCAAGATGTTTACAAGATTAGAGGACTTAATAGAAAAGTAGAAATAATAGTTCAACCCTACGATCCACCAAGAAAGAAAGAAAAGTTACCAGAAAAAGAAAGTACCGAGGATTTACTTAAAGGGGAGCTAAAAGAAGGTGATAAGATACAACTTGAAAATATATACTTTAGGACTGGTTATAGTTATTTAACCAAAGACTCGGAGAAGGTACTAGATAAAATTGCTAAAATTCTTGCCCAAAGACCAGATGTTCATTTTACCATTGAAGGCCACGTGTGTTGCACACACGGCACACGAGATGCTATTGATCGCAAAACCAAAATCCGTAATTTATCCGTTGCCAGGGCTAAATATGTCTATGATTATCTAGCTAAGAAAGGAGTTAAACGTATACGTATGAGATATGTCGGTCAACGCAGAAAATTCCCGCTTGGTGGGGCGCCAGAACTCGATCGGCGCGTAGAAATTTTAGTGACTAGAATTGATAAATCTGCTAATTAATGCAAAAGCATATTTATATGCGGAATACCATCTTCTAGGTACTCCTCTCCTACTTTATAAAAACCTAGATTATTATAAAACTTAGTCAAATAAGTTTGCGCTGAAATCCTAATATCTAAAGTTTTAAATTTGTTCTTTATGGCTTCAATTGAAGCTTTCATAATAGCATAACCATAGGAATGATTGCGTTCGTTCTCCTCCACCACTACCCTACCAATACTGGCTTCATTAAAATAATCACCAGGTTTAAACACGCGTGTATATGCTACTAAACTTCCATCCTTAAATCCTAGGATATGAAGCGCTCTTTGGTCTTTATCATCAATATCTTGATAGACGCAGTCTTGCTCAACCACAAATACTTCACTACGTAATTGTAATAATTTATAAAGCTCATCAGTATTCAGCTCATTAAAAGATTTTGTTACTATGTTTAGCATATGCTTTATTTATTAATCTTGGACAATCACATCCTTGGCATCGCATTTACCAAATTCTGGTTGAATGTTTATATGGTTGATATGATATTTCTCCTTCACAATAGCTTCAATAGTGTTTAAAATAGTATCAAATGTAGATAATTGAATATCTTCAGTAAAATCTATATGTGCTTCTAAATGAATCTCATCTTCATTGAGTTGCCAAACATGCACATGGTGCACATTTTTTACCAATTCAATATTCTGAATATCAGAAACAATAGATTTAATTGGTACCGATTGAGGTGTAAACAACAGCAACACTTTGGTAGAATTCTTTAATAAATCCCAACCCATAATAATTAAATACACCGCTATAGCAAAAGTGAGTACACTATCTATCCACCAAATCTGATAATATTTCATAAGTAAACCACCTATTAATACAGCAACACTTGCCATCATATCTGTAAGCAAGTGGAGATAGGCACTTTTCATATTCATATTATCACTGGCGTTTCCTTTTAATAACAACACACTAAAACCATTTCCAAGAATGGCAATAACAGATAACCAGATGACAAGATTCGATTTTATTTCTTGTGGATTTTGAAAACGCTCAACAGCTTCAATAATTAAAAGAATAGCAACAATAACTAATGTACTGGCATTGATAAAAGCTGCTAAAATTTCAGCACGTTTATAACCAAATGTGCGTTTTAGAGAGGCTTTTCGCTTAACTAATACATTGGCAATGTAACTAATAACTAAAGATAAAACATCACTAAAATTATGGAGTGCATCACTAAGTAGGGCTAAACTCCCAGACCAAATACCACCAATAACTTGAGCTACGGTGATAAGAATATTAAGTACAATAGAAATTAAGAGATTACGCCCACTAAGATTTTGATGGTCATGATGATGTTCGTGCGCGTGTCCCATGCTATGCGAAGTTTAGCAAGACATTGGTATTTTATTAACGCGGTTTTGATGACGTCCACCTTCAAAAGCTGTGTTTAAAAATGTGTCTACCATTTTGATAGCTTGAGGTAGCGAGGTGTAGCGCGCAGGTATGCAAATAATATTTGCGTTGTTGTGCTGACGTGTTAATTCTGTAATCTCATTCATCCAACATACACCAGCTCTTACATTTTGGTATTTATTAGCCGTCATGGCAACACCGTTGGCACTTCCACAGATTAAAATTCCGAAATCTACTTTAGCATCGTTAACATCTTTAGCTACAGGATGTACAAAATCTGGATAATCTACGCTGTCAAGAGAATCTGTACCGTAGTTTTGCACTGTTATCCCTTTAGATTCAAGGTGTTCAACAATTGCTTTTTTATAATCTGGACCTGCATGGTCGTTACCAATTGATATAGTCATAATGCATTTTAATAGTTTAAAAGACAAAGTTACAAATTAATACATCGTGGTTAATAATATTAGGTATTACATGTTCATAACTGTTTACAAGTAATCACAAAAAAATATTTGATAATTGAATAAAATTTACAAAGCAGTATTGTAATAGACTGACCAAATAATTTAAGCTATAATTTCTAGTAACTTATTAAACCTAAAAGTTGAGTAATTAACCATTAAAAGTTAAAATTATATTCATAAATTATGTGTTTTACTGTTATCAACAGTTGTTTATAATAATTAAGACTATTCTCATTTTAAATAAGTTGACTATACTTTTTATGTTCATTAGTTAATAACAAAATGTCAACTACAAAATTCCAAAATAAAACTGCATAAAGTTATACTACCTATTAACACCCTATAATCATAATTATTTATTTTTTAATATTTTAAAAGAAAAATGATAATATGTATATATGTGTTGATAAGTTCAAAATTGGCTTTCTGTTTATTTGACCTTCACTCAACTTAATTAAATATTAATACCTTAGCTTTGTAATAACTTAATATGCACTTCACTATTTGTATTAAGTTTTAAAAGAAGAATTCCTAACACCTTTGGGAAGTGAATATGATTACAAATTAAATGACAAGAAAGAAAAAAAGGAAGTCTAGAAAAAATAAGATTTCCAACCTTACCAATACTATACTTGGTATTCTAAAAAAAGAACGAAATAAAGCCTTTAACTATAAACAAATTGCCTCTAAGCTTGGATTTGACGATGCTAGTAGTCGCAATCAAATAATTAAAAAACTCCACCAATTAAAGGCAAAGGGCGACATTGAGGAGGTAGAGCGTGGTAAATTTAAAGCTGTTGTAAACACAGAATATTTTACTGGTATATTAGATATGAGTGCCAGGGGTAACGGCTATATCATTTCTGACGATTTTGAAGACGATATCTTTGTTGCCTCTAATAACATTAACAAAGCTTTAGACGGAGACGAAGTAGAGTTTTATGCATACCGCAGAAAGCATCGTGGTAAACAAGAAGGTGAAATCACTAGGGTTATTAAACGCGCCAAATCCGAGTATGTTGGGACCATACAGATTCACTCAAAAAAGAATTTTGCCTTTGTCGTAGCCGATAATACCAAAATGTACACCGATATTTTTGTACCTATGAACAAAACTAATAAAGCAGAGGATGGTGACAAAGTATTAGTATCATTGGAAGATTGGCCAGAAAAGTCAGATTCACCAAACGGAAAAGTTATTAAAGTACTTGGTAAACCAGGAGAACATGGGACTGAGATTAACTCTATTATGGCTGAATATGGCTTACCATTGGAGTTTCCTCAAGAGGTAGAAACTTATGCTAATAACATAGATATTTCAATAAAACCAGAAGAAATTGCTAAACGTCGAGATATGCGTAAGGATTTAACCTTTACCATAGACCCTAAGGATGCTAAGGATTTTGATGACGCCTTATCGTTTACCGTTTTAAGAAATGGGATTTACGAAATAGGTATACATATCGCAGACGTATCTCATTACGTAAAACCAGACACAGTTTTAGATGAGGAAGCCTATGAGCGGGCTACTTCTATTTATTTAGTGGATCGTGTGGTGCCTATGTTACCAGAGCGACTTTCTAACGGTGCTTGTTCCTTACGACCACGTGAAGAAAAGTATACCTTTTCTGCGGTGTTTCAAATGAACGATAAATGTGAGATTAAAAACGAATGGTTCGGTAGAACGGTAACTTACTCGGATGCGCGCTTCGCCTATGAAGAGGCCCAGGCCATCATAGAAAATAATCCTAAAGCAACACTAGGTGCAGTGCAAGCTTCTCAATTAAACACCTCTATACCAAAAGAAGTTTCCCTAACAGAGAAACAATACAATACCAAACCAGAAATAGCAGAAGCTGTTGTGATATTGGATCGATTGGCAAAAAAAATGCGCTCCAAACGCATGCGAGAAGGTGCTATTTCATTTGATAAGGTAGAGGTTAAATTCGATTTAGACAGCGACGCCAATCCAGTAGGTGTTTTCTTTAAAACCAGCAAGGATGCCAACAAACTTATTGAAGAGTTTATGTTATTGGCTAATAGAAAGGTGTCAGAGTTTATTGGGAAACAAAAACCAAAAAAAACCTTCGTGTATCGTGTACACGATGAGCCAGACGAGTCTAAATTAGCACAGTTGCAAACGGTGGTAGGTCGATTTGGACACAAATTAAATTTTAAAGATCGCAATAGTGTGGCATCTTCTTTAAATAAATTGCTGTCTGATGTTGTAGGTAAAAAAGAACAAAATTTAGTAGACACCCTTACTATACGCACCATGTCTAAGGCAGAATATACCACACATAATATTGGACATTACGGTTTGGCCTTTGAGTATTACAGTCATTTTACCTCTCCTATACGGCGTTATCCAGATGTAATGGCACATCGTCTTTTACAGCATTATCTCGATGGTGGTAAGTCGGCAAATGAGGAGCTTTATGAGGAACGCTGCAAGCATTCCAGTAATATGGAATATCTAGCAACAAAAGCTGAGCGCGACTCTATTAAATACATGCAGATTCGCTTTATGCAAGATCATCAAGATGACGATTTTTTAGGTGTTATTTCTGGTGTTACAGATTGGGGAATTTACGTAGAAATAGTAGCCAATAAGTGTGAAGGTATGGTAAGTGTGAGAGATATGAAGGACGACCATTACGAGTTTGATCAAGACCATTACGCCATGATTGGCAGAAAGGCCAAGACCATGTACCAGCTCGGCGATGAGGTTATAGTTAAGGTTAAGAATACAGATTTAGTGAAAAAACATCTTGATTTTTATATGGTTGGTAAGCCTGAAGCATAAATGGACATAACGGTGTAACAAAATTGTGTTCTGAGCTTCTAACATTTAAAAGTTAATAATTATGGATACTAATTCTTGCCACAAATGTGGTTCAAATAAGATAATCCCAGAAGTAAGAATTGTAGACTATGGGCACATGAATCAAATGAGAGATTTATCCATTCATATAAAAACAACGGATAATATTTTCTTTAATAAATTTGAAAAAGGGCAGCTCCAAGCAAATATCTGTGGTTCCTGCGGCAGTATTGAATTATCTGTACACAATCCACATCAATTATGGGAAGCCTATTTAAAACATAAATCACTATGATACTAACAACCACAAATTCCATTGAGGGCTACAATATCGTTGATTATTTGGGTATTGTAACTGGTGTAGCTGTACATGATGAAGTCATGGCTATGGGATTTAGCGTGTCTAAATACATTAAAAGAATTCAAAATAGTGTAGATTCTACCAAAGAACAAGCTTTTCAACGCCTTAGGGAAAATGCCAAACAGCTTAATGCCAACGCAGTAGTTGGAATTAAGGTAGAAATTGAACTAACAACAGGTAATTATGCCATGGTATCTGTCACTGGTACCGCAGTAAAAGTAGCACTCTAAATTATGTCAGCAAACACAAAAGCCATTCTAATATCGTTTCTAATATTTTTTGTAATTTTTGCCACGTGCAGGTTAATTGTGGGCCGTTTTTTAACTATTGAAAGCTCTGGTGTTTTAGGAGCGATATCTGCTGTTGTTGCTGTTGTTTTGTCTCCTAGGCGTTCAATAATTGTCAAACAGTCGGAGAAAGAAATTTATTTGAAGTGGTTATTTAGTAAAAAAATGTACCGAGTAAAGTAGACAAACTGTAACAATTTAAAAAAATTGACATCATTCTAACAAAACAAAACGTTATGAAATCCATATTACTTTCATTTACACTTTTAATTATCGGGTTTGCTTCAGCCCAGGACACTTTCGAAAAAACGGTGGGCGAATTTAATACCGTAAAAGTTTATGACTTAATTAAAGTTAAGATGATTAAATCTGATGTTAATAAAGTTGTAATAACAGGTAATAACCGAAATGAAGTTGAGGTGTTGAATAAAAATGGGAAACTTAAAATTAGAATGAATCTCGAGGAAATCTATACCGGTAGCGATACAGTAGTTGTGCTTCACTATACCTCCGTCGATGTTATAGATGCAAATGAAGGTGCTAAAATTGAAGTTGCGGACGTTATAGACCAATTTGAAATAGACCTTAAGGTCCAAGAAGGTGGAGAGATAACCGCTCAACTAAATACTAAATATGCAAATCTAAGAGCTGTTACAGGTGGTATAATAAACACCTCAGGCATCTCAAAAAATCAAGATATTTCTATTTATACTGGTGGTATATATAATGCCAAAGACATGGTTACTGAAAAAACTGAGGTTAGTATTAATGCCGCAGGAGAGGCCTATATAAACGCTTCAGAATTAGCTGTTATCAGAATTAGGGCAGGAGGTGACGTATATATTTATGGAAATCCTCAAAAGATTGATGAAAGTCGAGTATTCGGCGGTCGCATAAAGCGCATGTAAAATCCTTTCATATTTTTTATTTTTGTGGAAACACTAGTCTTCCATGTTAGATGATATTTTAACGGCTATTCCCTTCGGTATCATATTGGCCTTTACAATTGGTCCTGTGTTTTTTGTTTTATTAGAGACAGGAGCTACCAAAGGCTTTAAAAGTGCTATTATTTTTGACCTTGGTGTTATCCTTGCCGATATAATCTTCATTCTTTTAGCGTTTTACAGCACCAATAAATTAATAGAAAAGATTAAAGATGATCCTAATTTTTTGATTTTTGGAGGAGTCTTGTTGGTGGTATATGGCATTATCTCCTTCATTCAGACCTCTAAATCGTTTCGGTCTATAGTTAGGGAGCATCAGCGCATCACTTTGCCCAAAAAAGATTACGGCAAATTATTTGTAAAGGGTTTTCTGCTAAACTTTATCAATATAGGCGTATTGCTAGGTTGGCTTGGTTTTATTGTTATTGGCACTTCGTTGACCACTTCAGAAAACGGCACCCTCGTTTTTATCTGCACAATGTTAGTGACTTATTTCATCACTGACCTTATAAAAATAGCCGCCGCCAAAAGACTTAAAAGTAAATTAACACCAAGACGTGTATTTAAGACTAAAAAGGTTATTGCTTTAGTTATACTTGGGTTTGGTGTTTTACTTTTATCACAAGGCTTGTTTCCAGAGCTTTATGAAAAAAGTAAAGAACAAATAGACAAGGTTAATCCAATAAATTAAAAATCCCCAACAGTAGTTGAGGATTTTTTGAGGCGTCTAGCGGATTCGAACCGCTGTACAAGGTTTTGCAGACCTTTGCCTAGCCACTCGGCCAAGACGCCTTATTTAGCGTGAGCAAATATATAAATATTTAAAGTTTTACACCATTAAGGGGCCTATTTTCGCTTTTGTGTCATTTCGATGGTAACCATTTCTACATCACCACCAATCGGTGGGTTGAGTTTACTAACGGCAATTGTAGCTTTTTCAACCATTTTATCTTCCTTGAAAATACGAGTCAATATACGTTGTGCAACAGTTTCAAGTAGTTTTGATGGTTTCGCCATTTCTTGTCGCACCACTTTATTTAGAAACACATAATCCACAGTGTCACCTAAGGTGTCTGTTTCTGCAGATTTTGTCAAATCAACTTTGACCTTAAGATCTACCCTGTAATCGCTACCGATAAGGGTTTCTTCTTTTAAGCAGCCGTGATGAGCATAAATACGGATGTTTTCTACTTTTATAATTCCCATGGTGCAAAAATAAACCTATAAGCGCATTTTTTAAGCGATTAAAAAGGAAAATAAATTAAATCGCAAAAGCGATTGATGCTTAAGAACTAATTTGTAAAAAAGTCAAATATATTACCAATAGTGCTTGTGCTAGACTTAAAGAACTCGGTGTAAGTGCACTTTTTACAAGTTACAGAAGTAAATTTTTTATTCTGAATGTTAAACAATTTGGTGAAAGTTCCGCCCGTGGCTTGCATTTGGTCTATTTCATATGTTGTATTATTACACTTAGGACATCTATAGTTCATTATATTTAAGTTTTTGATTTATCTATTCTATAGGTCTGGAATAGTTTATAAACGTTACATTTTCCTTAATTTTGTGTCACTTTCAGGCCTTACATCAGTAACGAGGTTTATTTAATTGTAATCAATGTCAGAAGAAATAAAATCACTCAATTTTATTGAGCATATAATTGAAGAGGATTTGGCCAATGGAATGCCAAAAGAAAAGTTGCGTTTTCGCTTTCCGCCAGAACCTAATGGTTATCTACATATTGGCCATATGAAGGCCATTGGAATAAGTTTTGGTCTAGGGGAGAAGTATGGTGCTCCGGTGAATTTGCGTTTCGATGACACCAACCCCTCAAAAGAAGAACAAGAATATGTAGATGCTATAAAGCGCGATATTAAATGGTTGGGCTATCATTGGGAAGATGAGCTCTACTCTTCTGATTATTTTCAAAAGCTTTATGATTGGGCCGTAATGCTTATTAAAGACGGAAAGGCTTATGTTGACAGCCAAACATCTGAAGCAATAGCAGAGCAGAAGGGAACACCTAAAGAGCCAGGAAAAAATAGTCCTTACAGAAATCGACCTGTTGAAGAGAACTTGGATTTATTTCGTAGAATGAAGGCGGGTGAATTCCATGCTGGCGAGCATGTATTACGTGCAAAAATTGATATGGAAGATCCTAATATGCTAATGCGAGATCCTATTATGTATCGCATTATGTATGCGCATCACCATAGAACAGGTAATGATTGGTGTATTTATCCGATGTACGATTGGACGCATGGTGAGAGCGATTATATTGAGCAAATATCCCACTCTTTGTGCTCTTTAGAATTTAAACCACACAGAAAACTATATAATTGGTTTAGAGACAATGTTTATCACTACAGTAAAGACTATTTGCCATTACCGCCAAAACAACGAGAGTTTGCACGGTTAAATTTAAGCTATACTATAATGAGCAAGCGCAAATTATTGCGCTTAGTTGAAGAGGGGATTGTAAATGGATGGGACGATCCGCGTATGCCAACAATATCTGGCTTAAGACGACGAGGTTATACACCAACATCCATAAGGAAATTTATAGAAAAAGTGGGCGTTGCCAAGCGTGAGAATGTTATCGATGTGTCCTTATTGGAGTTTTGTATCCGCGAAGATTTAAATAAAAAAGCAAATAGGGTTATGGCTGTATTAGACCCTGTAAAAGTTATTATAACTAATTATCCTGAAGATAAAGAAGAGTGGTTAGAGGCTGAGAATAACCAAGAGGACGAAAGTGCAGGCCATAGGAAAGTACCTTTTTCAAATGAGCTGTTTATTGAGCGTGAAGATTTTAAGGAAGCAGCAGGCAGTAAGTTCTTTAGATTACAGCTAGAAGGGGAGGTGCGTTTAAAAAATGCCTATATCATCAAGGCTAATGATGTCGTCAAGGATGAGAATGGTGTTGTACAGGAAATACACTGTACTTACGACACCAATACAGATAAAAAGGTTAAGGGTACCTTGCATTGGGTTTCCGTGAGGCACGCTATTTCGGCTGAAATTCGCGAATACGACCGTTTATTTATGCATGAAGCTCCCGATTCTGACAAGGGTAAGGACTTTATGGAGTTTTTAAACCCAAACTCTCTTACAATTAAGACTGGGTATTTGGAGCCAGGATTAGCGACGGCTAAACCAGGTGAACGCTTTCAGTTTCAGCGCATAGGATATTTTATAGTTGATAAAGATTCAAAATCTGGTGCATTGGTATTTAATAAAACCGTAGGATTGCGTGATAGCTGGGTAAAGCAATCAAAAAATACGACCCAAAAATCAAATCAAAATAAACAGGGTCAAAATATTAGGCAAAATAAGCCTCAACAAAAACGCTCTGCCATAAGTATTATTCAACAATTGGGTAAAAAGTATACTAACCTACCTGAAGAAAAGCAGGCGAAAGTTAAATCAGAGATTTCAAATCTCGCTCAGAATGTCTCATATGAAGAAATAGAGCCTTTATTCGGCACTGCGGTAAAAAAAGCGGGTACACGTATCGCCGTTCTTATTACGCTTAGAGAGTTGCTTAAAAATGGTTTAGAGCGTAACAAAAACATAGAGGCGTTTATTCAAAAAGCACTTGAGGATAAAAACGAACTGTTAGTAGCAGAAGCTAAAACCATTTAAAATTAACGGATAACTATTGAATACACCTCAAGGTTAACACTTAGAGGTTTTTTTGTACCTTTCTAACACTAACTAAAATCAATATAACCATGGAATTACCTATTAATCCTATAGCAATCCCAATTGCTGCGGTCGCGGCTCTAGTAATTGGAGCTGTTTGGTATAATCCTAACATAGGCTTTGGCAATGTTTGGATGCGTGCTTCTGGTATGACGGAAGAGAAAATGAAAACAGGTAAAATCGGAATTATTTTTGGTCTTGCCCTTGTATTTTCAGCACTATTAGCAGTATTGCTAATGCAATTTACAAATCATCAATTTGGTGCTTTTGGTATGATAGGGGTGGAGCCAGAATTAGCCAAACCCTCCTTTGAGGCGTTTATGGGCGATTATGGAAATGCCTATAGGACCTTTAAACATGGCGCCTTACATGGTGGTATTTTTGGCGTACTTGGTGCGCTTCCTATAATTGGTACCGTAGCTTTATTTGAGCGTAAAAGCGCACAATATATTTTGGTAAATTCAGGATATTGGATTCTAACAACTACTGTTATGGGTGCAATTTTGTGTGGCTTGTAAGTTTAAATTATTTGAAACAAGGCGGCTAAATTTGAGCCGCCTTTATATTTACTAGCCCTTTTTAGTTTTAGCATTTTTCATGGCTTCGCCAATCTGGTTGCTTGCTGTAAAGCTAGCTACCATATCATTGAGCATATTGCTACCAGCTTGAGGAGAATTAGGTAACAAGATTAAGTTGCTATTGGTTTCTCCGCCTATGGACTGTAAAGTATCGTAATGTTGGGTCACAACAATTAGAGCAGATGCCTCTTGAGAATTAATTCCTACTTTATTTAAGACCTCAACTGACTCTTCCAAACCTCTAGCAATCTCACGACGTTGGTCTGCTATGCCCTGACCTTGGAGACGCTTACTTTCTGCTTCTGCCTTAGCTTTTTCAACGATAAGGATTCGGGCAGCATCACCTTCAAACTGCGCCGCGATTTTTTCGCGTTCTGAGGCATTAATTCTGTTCATAGCAGCCTTTACTTGAGAATCTGGATCAATGTCCGTTACTAGGGTTTTAATAATATCATATCCATACTCAGACATATACTCTTGTAATTCCCGCTTTACCGCAATAGCGATATCGTCTTTTTTAACAAAGACATCATCTAATTTCATTTTAGGAACCTCGGCCCTAACAACATCGAAAACGAAAGACGTAATCTGGTCGTGCGGATTTTCTAATTTATAGAACGCATCATAAACTTGAGCCCTTAAGACAACAAACTGCACAGATACTTTTATTTTAACAAAAACGTCGTCAAGGGTTTTGGTCTCAATAAGAACGTCTAATTGTTGAATCTTTAAACTCAACCGACCCGCAATACGGTCTACCAAGGGGATTTTCATTTGTAAACCAGACTGACGAATGCTTTGAAATCGACCAAAACGCTCAATTATTGCAGCAGTTTGTTGTTTAACAATAAAGAATGAAGAAATTAGAACAACAAGTCCTATAAAGATAATTGGAATCAGTAAAAAATTGTCCATAGTTAAAAATTTATGCTATTTGAATACGTTTATAAATGTAAGTAATATTAATTCTTTTTATTAGGTTTGTTGTAATCAGCCCTAAATTGAGATGAAAAACATTAAACACACTATATTAGTAGTCATCACCCTATGTTATGTTACACTCGGGTTTTCGCAACACAAGCGCTATACCATTAGAAACGGTATTGGAATTCAAGGCGGCGTAACTCAATTTGACCTTCTCACAGATAATTTTAAAACAAAATCGAATACAGGATATTTAGGTGGCTTAACGGCCTGGGTGAATATACCTCATAAATGGTACAATGTAAGCTATAACATTCAAATGTCTGAAAACAATATAGACATTAGCGCAAGACCATTAGCCTCTACTTTAGATGAATTTGTAGAATATAAATTGCTAACTGTACAGGCCTCCTTTTTGTTTCACGCCAAATTAATAGGAAATAATCTAACCCTAGATGCTGGGCCAATGGTACAGTACAACGGTGAGTTAGAACTTAAAGACCAAGAGAAGGAGGCTTACGTCATCTCAGGGTTTAACAACTTATTAGCTGAGGATATAACAGATATTTCAAGATTTAATATCAATGGTGCTGTTGGTCTGTCAGCAGGATTGGGAAGATTCTCATTGCGAGGACAGTACATTTACGGATTTACCAATATTTTGGCTAGGCTTAATGATAAAAATCTCAATGTAGGCAGTAATACTAGTAAATTCAAGGGTAATCAATCTATGCTGACCTTGACAGCGCTCTTAATATTTTAGATAACTAATTTCTTCAACCTATTTTCGCGCTAAAGTTAAGATGGTAGCTTTCCAATAAAGGATTCGATACGTTTTAAGGTTTCATTTTTACCAATCATAAACATAATCTCAAATACGTCTGGACCCCGTAAAGCTCCAACCAAAGCTAGTCGTAACGGCATCATTACCTTACCAAAGCCAATATTGTGTTCTGTAATCCAGTCCTTAATTTTTGCTTGTAGGTTTTCTACCGTGAATTCGCGTGTGGCAGCTATAAGTTCTATAGCCTTTTGCATATACTCAATTGTGTCTGGCTTAATGGCCTTTTTAGAAGCTTTCTCTTCGTAGTTATCTGGTGCAATAAAGAAGTAATGGCTTAAATCCCAAAATTCGCTAACAAAAGTTGCACGTTCCTTTATTAAACCAATAATTAAAGCAACATAGTTAATGTCAATGTCTTTCAGCTCCGGCCTAAGACTTTTAAAGGTATGAGCTAATTCTATATCTAATTGCTGCTGCATGTAATGATGATTAAACCATTTGGTTTTGTCCGGGTCAAAACGCGCACCACCCTTTTGAACTTTGTCTAGATCGAAATCTTTGATAAGCTGTTCTATATTATAAAGCTCTTGTTCGGTCCCTGGATTCCAGCCAAGAAACGCTAAAAAGTTAATAACAGCCTCGGGAAAATATCCTTCTTCTCTAAAACCTAAGGAAACTTCCTTTGTTTCTGGATTGACCCACTCTAACGGAAAAACCGGAATACCAAGTTTTGATGCGTGGCGCTTGCTTAATTTTCCTTTTCCAGTCGGGTTTAAAATAAGCGGTAAGTGGGCAAACTCTGGCGCTTTCCAATCCAAAGCATCGTATAAAAGTTTGTGTAACGCCAAAGAAGGCAGCCATTCTTCACCTCTTATAACGTGAGATATTTCCATTAAATGATCATCTACTATATTGGCCAAGTGATAGGTTGGCATGCCATCGCTTTTAAACAGAATTTTATCATCTAAAGTATTGGTGTCTATTTTAATCTCGCCCCTTACAATATCTGTTAAAGAAACAGTTTGGTCTTTTGGAGATTTGAAACGGACCACAAAATGGTCTCCTGCGGCAATTTTAGCATCGGTTTCTTCCTTAGATAAAACCAATGAGTTTATTAATCTACCTTTTTCCCTATTGTGCCAATTGTAAATAAAGGTTTTACCTTCAGCTTCATGTTGTTTTCTGTGCGCATCTAGTTGGTCTGGTGTATCAAAAGCAAAATAAGCTTTGCCGTCTTCAATGAGTTTATCAGCGTATGTTTTGTAAAGTTCTTGGCGCTCACTTTGTCTGTACGGTCCAAACTTATCATTTTTTGCAGGACCTTCATCAAACGGGATTCCGCACCAATTCAATGATTCAATAATATAGTCCTCAGCGCCTTCAATGTACCTATTTTGGTCTGTGTCTTCAATTCGGAGCACAAAATCGCCACCATGTTTTTTTGCAAATAAATAGTTGAAAAGCGCAGTTCTTACTCCGCCAATATGTAATGGGCCGGTTGGGCTTGGCGCAAAGCGCACACGCACATGTTTTGACATGGATTATAATTTAGACCGCAAAGATAGCTTGCTTAATACACAGAACAAAGAAAAGGGCGTTTAAGATAATATCATTGCCTTGGGTACGCGCTTATTCATAATTCTAAACCACAAAGGTGGAATTAGAGAAAGTACCATTGAGGTAGGATAACCAAAAGGCATTTGAGGACTTTGATCGTGGCAGTCTAATATTTGATATTTTTTAGAGGATTTGAAATGATGATCGCTGTGCCTAGTTAATTCGTAAAGCACTATGCGCCCGATAACATGGTTAGAGTTCCAAGAGTGCATTTCCTTAACACGCTCATAGCGACCAGACTTTGTCTTATGACGTAACAAGCCATAATGTTCGATATAGTTAACCGTTTCTAAAAGCACAAAACCAGAGATACCGGCTAAGATGGCAAATAGAAGAGCGGTCTTGCCAAAGATTACAAATACCACGAAAGCATAACAAATATGTAAAACCGAATACCAAAGCATATCATTGTTGATGGAAACGAAACGATGATTATTTCTTTTTAACAGTGTCTTCTGAATGCGCCAAGCATTAAAATACTGCCGAGTTGTAGAAGTAAACCAAAATGAATATACACTTTGATTAAACCTAGCCGTAGCAGGGTCTTCAGGCGTAGCCGCATGTAAATGATGACCGTGATTGTGTTCTATATAAAAATGCATATAAAACGAGGGTAGGAGCAATGCCTTGCCAATAAACCGTTCATTTGTGTTTTGCCTGTGCCCAAGCTCGTGTCCAACATTAATGCCGTTCACACCTAAAACAATTCCCGTAGAGAAGATTAACCCAATTAATTCATAAATTCTAAGATTATGATTTCCAACGCTGTAAAGGCCATACATTAAAATACCGTACACTATTGGCAAGTTGAGATAGAGCAACCAGTCAAAAACCTTTCGTTTTAATTTACTTTCAACTTCATCTTGTTCTAAGTTGGTGTTATCAATCGGGAAAAGCACCTCTAAAACCGGAATGCATACAAAGGTGTAGATTGGTGTTGCCCAAACCCAATGCCCCTTGAGGTAAAGCCCAATTAAAGCCATTAATGGTATTGAAAATGCCGCTAAGTATTTAAAGTCTTTCATTGGCGTTAGGTTGAATATTAACAAACTCAACTATCGAATTAACAGAATCTTACCAAATTTAAGCAATTGGCAATAAAAATAAAATTGTAGATTAGTCAGTTGTAATAAGGTATGGGAGACTACAAACACATAATAAACAAATTAGAGCAGTTCATTAAAAAATATTATGCCAATGGACTACTTAAAGGCACCATTTTATTTTTTGCAATTGGCCTGCTTTATTTTTTGTTGACTTTATTTGTTGAGTATGTGCTTTGGCTAAGTCCAACAGCAAGAACAATTCTCTTTTGGTGCATTGTTTTCGTAGAGATTGCATTATTTATAAGATTTATTCTCTCGCCTTTGCTCCATTTGTTTAAGTTGAGAAAAGGTATTGATTACAAAAAAGCTTCAGGGTTAATAGGGCGTCATTTTCCAGAGGTGAGTGATAAGCTTTTAAATATTTTACAGTTAAGTCAAAGCCCAAAACAATCAGAGCTCTTGCTTGCAAGTATAGAGCAGAAATCTAGAGAGCTCAGCCCAGTACCTTTTTCTTCGGCCATTAGCTTTAAGTCCAATATAAAGTATTTGAAATATGCGGCTATACCATTGGCTATACTGCTATTTTCTTGGGTATCGGGAAAAATTGAGTGGTTTAGTGATAGCTATGAGCGCGTGGTAAATTATCAAACGGCGTACGAACCACCCGCTCCATTTCAGTTTTTTGTTAATAATGAATCTTTAAATGCCATAGAGGGCAAAGATTATCTTCTGAAGGTCACAACTGTTGGTAGTCTCGTTCCAGAAACCGTCCAAATAGAGTATAATAATCAAACATATTTTCTTCAAGCACTCGGAGGAGGTAGGTTTCAGTATGAGTTTCAGGTGCCTAAGAATACAACGGAATTTGTGTTGACAGCAAATGAAGTGAGGTCCAGGACCTACGAATTGGAGGTTATGAACACACCGAATATTGTAAATTTCGAAATGTTTTTAGATTATCCAGTTTATACCAAAAAGCAGGATGAGGTGGTTAAAAGTTCTGGCTCTGCAACAGTTCCAGAGGGCACTCGAGTAGTCTGGAAAGCCAAGACAAAAGCAACGGATAGGGTTACTATTTATGCTATAGATACCTTAGATTTTGTTACAAAGGGCAAAGGCGCTTTTGAGGCTTCAAGACAACTGTTTTCTAATTTCAACTACAGTTTAACTACGAGCAATAAAAACCTAGAAGATTATGAAAATCTCGCCTACAGTATTGCCGTTGTAAAGGATGCTTATCCAGAGCTTAACATTAAGATGAAAAAGGACAGTCTTGATGATGAAAGCCTTTATTTCTATGGTCAGATTAGTGATGATTATGGCTTAAGCAAATTGCAATTGGTATACTATCCAACAGATAATGAAGAAAAGAAAACCTATATACCTATAGAAATTGGAAAATCAAATTTTAGTGACTTTGTAAGTGTATTTCCCAACAATCAAGATATAGTCGAGGGAAAGAGTTATCAATTGCATTTTGAAGTGTTTGATAACGATGCTCTTCATAACTTTAAGCGATCAAAAAGCACCGTATTCAATTATAGAAAACGAACACAAAAAGAACAAGAACAAAAACAACTTCAAGAGCAGAACAAAACCATTAATGATATCAGCGAGACTTTTGATAAATTAAAGGAGCAAGACAAGAAGCTCGAAGAATTTTCAAAGACCCAAAAGGAAAAAGATCAGCTAAATTTTAATGATAAAAAACGTTTTGAGGAGTTTATGAAGCGGCAGAAACAGCAAGAGCAGCTTATGAAAAACTTTAATAAAAAGCTCCAAGACAATCTTGATGAATTTCAAAAAGACAAAGAGGAGAAAGACCAATTTAAAGAAGATTTAAAGGAACGTCTTAAAGAGAATGAAGAACAGTTAAAGAAGGACGAAGAGTTGCTTAAGGAGCTCGAGGAGTACAAAGATAAAATTGATAAAGAAGAGTTTGCCCAGAAATTAGAGGAATTAGCCAAACAAAATAAGAATAAGCAACGTAGCATGAAACAGCTTTTGGAGCTCACCAAGCGATTTTATGTAATGAAGAAAGCCGAAAAGATTTCTAACGAGCTTGATCAATTGTCAAAAGAACAAGAGGCACTGTCTCAAAAGGAAAAAGAAAACACAAGTAAAGCTCAAGACGAGTTGAACAGGAAGTTTGAGAAGATTCAAAAAAGCATAGACGAACTTAAGCAAGAAGATAGACGCCTTCAGAAGCCTATGGACGTGCAGAGAGATGAATTCTTGGAAGACGAAATAAAGTTTGATCAGAACGAAGCCAAGGAAGCGCTAGAAGAGCAAGAATCAAATACAGAAAAACAAGATTCCGAAGAATCGAAAGCGCAGCAACAAAAAGCCAAGAAGAAACAAAAACAGGCCGCTAAGAAGATGAAAAAGATGAGTGAAATGTTAGCTCAAATGATGTCTGGCGGCGGTGGAGGGGGCGATCAAATGGGAGAAGATATAGAAATGCTTCGTCAAATTTTAGAAAATCTGCTACTGTATTCATTTGATCAAGAAGATTTAATGGACACATTTGAGTCTATCGATATAGACAATAATAAATATGGCAAATATATCATTGAGCAAAGCAATTTAAGAGAGCATTTTGAGCATATCGATGATAGTTTGTTTGCACTTTCTATGCGACAACCAAAACTGTCAGAACGCGTAAATTCACAGATAACAGATGTTTATTTTAATATAGACAAGTCTTTAGATTTATTAGCTGAAAACCGCTTATATCAAGGTGTAGCAGCACAGCAATATGCCATAACCGCTAGTAACGAACTTGCTAGCTTTTTAAGCGATGTTTTAGATAATATGGAAATGTCAATGAATCCGTCTCCGGGTCAAGGGGAGGGAAGTATGCAATTACCAGATATTATTAAGTCCCAAGAAGAAATTAGAAAAGAAGCTGAAGAAGGCGCGAAAAAAGGTGAGGAGGGTAAAGAAGGTGAAAAAAGCAAAGATGGCCAAGAAGGAGAAAAGGGAGAAAAGGGTAAAGAGGGTGAAAGTGGTAAGGACGGTAAAAAAGGTCAAGAAGGGCAAGGTAGTGAGAGCGGTCAATCAGGGAACGAGGGAAACAGCAAATCTTCAGATGGTAAGGGTAAAAATGCGAAAAGTGGTAAGTCTGGCAATAATGGTGTTGAGGGACAAGAAGCCGGTAAAGACTCTATGGAAAATGAGGGCTATGGAGAAGGTGGTGAGGAAGAACAAAACGCTCAGTTATTTAAGATTTATCAAAAACAACAGCAGTTACGTCAGGCCTTGGAAGATAAATTAGCCAAGGAAGGTAAGTTACAATCAGCTGGTGAATTAATTAAGCAAATGGAAGATATTGAATCTGACCTGCTAAACTACGGTTTCACCAACCAAACGTTGCAAAAAATGATGGATGTGCAGCATCAGTTACTTAAGCTTGAGAACGCGACATTCTTACAGGGTGAGGATTCTAAGAGACAATCTGAGACCACTACGAAGGAATTCGATCAAATGGAAAACTCAAAATTGTCGAATGCGCGTAAATATTTTAATACTACAGAAATTTTAAATCGTCAACCGCTGCCCCTACAGAATCATGTGAAAAAGAAAATTCAGGAGTATTTTAAGAGAAGTAATGATTAGTTTTAATTACGAAATGGAATTTCATCTAGTAGATGAGGCGGAATGGTCTAATTGGCTGAATGATGTTATACTAAATGAGAATCGGGAAAAGGGAGAATTGAGTTATGTCTTTTGCACCGATGAGTATCTTCACAAAATAAATATTGAATATCTTAATCACGATACATATACAGATATTATAACTTTCGATTATTCTGTAGGAAAAAAGTTACATGGTGATATTTATATTTCAGTAGAAAGAGTAACTGAAAACGCAGGCACATACAGATGTTCCGTTAAAGAAGAAATGGCTCGAGTGATGGTGCATGGATTATTGCATCTGTGTGGCTATAAGGATAAATCAACTGTAGAAGCGACTATAATGAGAGGCAAGGAAGATTTCTATTTGTCAAGGTTTGCTTCTTTAGGGAGTTAGGTGTTATCTTTGCACGCCTTATAGGAAAGGTGAATAAAGAATATATTTTGATAGTGTTCCACGTGGAACAAAAAAGGTATAATAATGTTTAGTGATGTGTATGACGTAATAGTAGTAGGAGGGGGCCACGCCGGAAGTGAAGCCGCCGCAGCTGCCGCGAATATGGGTAGCAAGACACTGCTTATAACTATGAATTTACAAAACATTGCTCAAATGTCGTGTAACCCAGCGATGGGTGGAATTGCAAAGGGTCAGATAATTAGAGAGATTGATGCGTTAGGAGGGTATAGCGGAATTGTGTCTGACAATTCTGCTATTCAATTTAAAATGCTAAATAAGTCTAAAGGACCGGCAATGTGGAGTCCAAGGGTTCAAAGTGATCGTATGCGTTTTGCTGAGGAATGGCGCTTAATGTTGGAGAAAACTAAAAATCTTGATTTCTATCAAGAAATGGTCTCAGGTCTTTTGATTGAAAAAAATCAGGTGGCTGGCGTAAGGACGTCCTTGGGAATTGATGTTAAAGCCAAGTCGGTTGTTTTAACCAATGGGACTTTTCTAAATGGGCTCATTCATATTGGAGATAAGAATTTTGGAGGAGGTAGAGCAGGTGAAAGAGCCGCGACTGGTATTACTGAGCAACTTATTGAGTTGGGCTTTGATGCTGGAAGAATGAAAACAGGCACGCCGCCTAGAGTAGACGGTAGGTCGTTGGATTATTCAAAAATGATCGAACAGCCTGGAGACGCTCAGCCCGAAAAATTTTCATATCTAGATATAACTAAACCGTTAGAGGAACAAAGGTCTTGTCATATGACCTATACAAGTCTAGAGGTCCATGAGCTATTGCGAGAAGGTTTTGATCGCTCACCTATGTTTAACGGAAGGATAAAAAGCGTAGGTCCGCGGTATTGCCCGTCGATAGAGGATAAAATAAATCGTTTTGCAGATAAAGACAGGCACCAGTTATTTGTTGAACCAGAAGGTTGGAATACCGTTGAGGTATATGTAAATGGTTTTAGCACATCACTTCCAGAGGATGTCCAGTACAAAGCACTTCGTTCGGTAAGAGGTTTTGAACAAGTTAAGTTCTTTAGACCTGGTTATGCTATAGAATACGACTATTTTCCTCCTACTCAATTAAAACATACGCTTGAAACAAAACTAGTACAAGGTCTTTATTTTGCAGGTCAGATAAATGGCACAACTGGATATGAAGAGGCAGCATCCCAGGGGCTGATGGCTGGGATAAATGCGAGCCTTAAGATCGCAGAAAAAGAACCGTTTATGCTTAAACGAGACGAGGCCTACATAGGTGTGTTGATTGATGATTTAATTACAAAGGGAACAGAAGAGCCGTACAGGATGTTTACGTCAAGGGCAGAATATAGGACTTTATTAAGGCAAGATAATGCTGATTTTAGACTAACCCCAAAAGGATATGAACTTGGCATAGCCTCAAAAGAACGACTAAGGCGCATGGAGGAGAAAGAATCGAGAGCACGTGCTTTTGTAGAATTCTTTAAAGACACGAGCGTTACTCCGGAAGAAGTAAATCCAATTTTAGAGTCAAAAAAATCTGCACCCGTAAAGCAACAGGATAAGATGTTTAAGCTTTATGCTAGACCAAACATTACCATTAGGGATATGAAAAAAATTAAGTCTGTTGCGTCTTATATGGACCAAAACAATTTAGATTCTGAGATTATAGAACAGACGGAAATTCAAGTGAAATATGCGGGATATATTGAAAAAGAAAAGAATAATGCCGATAAATTAAATCGTTTGGAGAACGTGAAAATACCCTTGAACTTTGATTACTCAAAACTCAAATCAATGAGTATGGAGGCTAGGCAAAAATTAGCAGAAATACAGCCTGTAACTATTTCGCAAGCATCAAGGATAAGTGGCGTATCACCTAATGATATATCTGTTTTACTTGTTTATTTAGGACGATAATTAGTATTACGTTCCACGTGGAACAATTTTGGTATACCCCGCAAATCAAATTATTCACAGCCCTTTTTATGACAAAGGACACTATCTTTTTAAAGGTTAAAGATCATTCTGTATCAGGAGAGGAGTTCGATTTATTGCGTCATAATGAGTTGGATATGTTAATAACATCGCCACAACCAAAAGAGCAATCACTAGCTGATTATTACAAAAGTGAAGATTATATTTCTCATACTAGTCACAAGCGCAATATTTTTGAATTTGTATATCACATCGTTCGAAAAATTGCATTAAAACGAAAGCTCAGATTGCTTAATAGTCTTTCGTCCAAAAGTAAAAGGCTTTTAGATATCGGGTGCGGTACAGGAGACTTTATAGCATTTGCACATAAAAATGGATGGATAGTATCTGGTGTTGAACCCAATGAAAAAGCTAAGAGTATAGCCGCTAGTAAGGTTGAAAATACCGTGTATGATGTTAACTATTTATCCAGCCTTGAATCTGGCTCGTTTGATGCTATTACCTTATGGCACGTTTTGGAACATCTGCCAGATCTTCAAAAGCATTTGCAGATTTTTAAAAATGCCCTGTCGCTAAATGGTCATTTAATTATTGCGGTGCCTAATTTTAATAGTTATGACGCTAAACATTATAAAGATTTTTGGGCCGCTTATGACGTTCCAAGGCATCTTTGGCATTTTTCGAGATCTTCAATTAAAGAAATATTTAAGCCATATGGTTTTAAATTACAGAAAGAACAACCAATGCTCTTCGATGCGTTTTATGTGAGTTTGCTTTCGGAAAAATATAAAACCGGAAGGATGAATCCAATAAAAGCATTATGGATTGGTTTCATGTCAAATCTTAAGTCTAGAAGAACTAAAGAATATTCTTCTATAATTTATATCTTTAAAAAGACTAATTCTTAATTTAAGTACTTTTTTAGGGCGGTATGAAAACGCAACCAAAGCATGTGCTGTAGATTTATAAAACGCGCTTAAAAACGCTTAAAATCGATTCGAAATATATAGAGTTGATTTATTGATTATTCAATTTTTAATAGATTTTGTCAATACCATAAAATTTTTGTACCACACAACTATACTTGTTTACATTTGCAATTGAATTTTAGATTAAAAAAAATGAATAGATTAATTTTTGCACTTAGTATTTTTTTAATGGTTTCATCTTGCCAGCAACAAGAAAAGATTGCATTTATAGATAATGGCAAAGTTGTTAATGAATATTACAAGAAAAAAAATTTCGAACTTAAATTTCAGGCAAAAATCGATGGATTTAACAAAAAAGCAGACAGTCTTCAACAAGCTATTCAGGTAGAGGCCCAGTTGTGGCAATCAAGAGCCACTAAAATGAATCAAAGTAAAGCTGAGGAAGAATATCAAGCCTTAGTCCAAAAAAAACAAATGCAAGATTTTCAGTTGAGTAATGAAGAAAAAGAATTGCAGAAAGAAGGGCAGCAAAACCTTGATACTATTGTTAAAGAGGTTAAGGCCTTTGTTAAAGACTATGGTAAATCTAATGGATATACGTTTATTTTTGGAGCCAATGAAGCCGGTAGCGTAATGTATGGTGCTGAAGCAAATGATATAACCGAGGCTGTTTTAGAACAACTTAATGGCAAAGCAGAAACTGAAAAAGAATAATAACTGAAGTCAAGTTTAGATTTAACTAAACGTCCGACTCGCTTTTTTTGTGCAGTAATCGTGTAAGTTTAATGGATAAATCTGTAAGAATAATCTTAGAGTTGCCATTTCGTTCTATATGGTATATAGCTGTCTCTAATTCTTTTGATATGTCCATAATGTTAGTGTCGTGAACAAATGGAGCAAATTTTGAGAGCTCAAAATTATTGGTTTTGGGTTCAACATAAACTAATTCGTTAGCCTTGTAATTCAATAGAAGTGCTTGCCTAAAGTAGTTTAAACAAAAGCTTAGAAACTTTTTTTGGGTTTCCCTCCCTGTTTTTGCGATTTCTTCTGACCAGCTAATCAAATCGTGTATAGCAGCTTTGTTTCCTTTGGCTTTAAAGGCAGAGCGCACCCATATGACAAACCACTTTTCAAATTGAATATCTTCACTATCTTGATATACTAAATCGCAAGCTTTATTGTAATTGCCGTTGGCTTGATGTGCAATTTTTTTGGCAACACCATGTTCTAGATGATATTGTTTCACCAAACCATCTGAAATAGCCTCTTCCGGTAGAGGTGGGAAATTTAGGATTTGACATCTAGATTTGATGGTATTGATTATTTGCTCCTCATTCTCGGCAATTAAAATGAAAATGGTTTTCTGCGGAGGTTCTTCAATGAGTTTTAAAAGCTTATTAGCACATTGGGTATTCATTTTTTCGGCCATCCAAATAATCATTACTTTATAACCACCCTCATAAGACTTAAGAGACAGAGATTTAACGATTTCTGCGGCTTCGTCTACGCCAATTTGCCCTTGTTTGTTGTCAACACCTAAAAGTTTATACCAGTCAAATAAATTACCATAAGGCTGCTGTTCTAAGAGTTGTCGCCATTCTTCTAAATAATAATTAGAAATAGGCTTACTTTTTACTTTACCACTAATGGTAACTGGAAAAGCAAAATGAAGGTCTGGATGGGAAAAGGAGTTAAATTTTATATTGCAAGTGTCTAAACCACTTGTATTTTCACCGTTTTTATTTCCGCACAGTATATATTGCGCATATGCTAATGCCATGGGAAGAGTGCCAGAGCCTTCAGGCCCCACAAATAATTGCGCATGCGCAATTCTGCCATTATCTACGCTTGTGGTGAGATGACTTTTAATATGTTGTTGGCCTAGAATTTCGGAAAATAACATAAAGCAAAACTATGTAATTTTTTTATGCTTTCTAATCTTTATATTTGTTCAACAAAATATGTAAAATGAAGACTATAGACGACTTTAACTTTGAAAATAAACGCGCCTTAATTCGTGTAGATTTTAATGTGCCACTTAATGATAATTTTGAGGTAACAGATGATACTAGAATTATTTCAGCGAAACCAACCATTATAAAGGTTTTAGAAGATGGCGGAAGCTGTGTGCTTATGTCGCATTTGGGTAGGCCTAAAGGTATTCAAGACGAATTTTCGCTAAGGCATATTGTGCCTAAAATTGAAGATATTCTCGGTGTAGAGGTTAAATTTTCTGGCGATTGTGTAGGTGAAGAAGCAGAGTCTATGGCCAACAACTTGCAACCGGGTGAAATTTTACTACTTGAAAATTTGCGATTTCACGATGAAGAAAAAAAGGGGGATGAAAGTTTTTCAAAACAACTATCAAAATTGGGCGATATCTATGTTAATGACGCATTCGGTACCGCACATAGGGCACATGCCTCAACAACAATAGTAGCTCAGTACTTTAAAGAAACAAAATGCTTTGGGTACTTATTAGCTAAGGAAATAGAGAGTATTAAAAAAGTAATGGAGGACGGAGAAAAACCGGTTTTAGCAATCTTAGGCGGGGCTAAAGTTTCTTCAAAAATTACAGTTATTGAAAATATTTTAGATAAAGTGAATCATCTTATTATAGGTGGAGGCATGACCTTTACATTTATAAAGGCTCAAGGCGGTCAAATAGGTGACTCGATTTGTGAAGATGATAAAATGGAATTGGCACACGATATTTTAAAGCAGGCCAAAGCTAAAAATGTACAGGTGCACTTGCCTGTAGATGTCGTCGCTGCCAACGCTTTTAGTAATGATGCAGACACGCAAATAGTTGATGTGAGTAAAATACCAGAGGGTTGGCAAGGTTTAGACGCAGGTCCAAAATCTTTAGAAAATTTTGATGTCGTGGTTCAAGCCTGTAAAACCATATTATGGAACGGACCCTTAGGAGTTTTTGAATTAGAAAAATTCGCAAAGGGAACAATAGCATTAGGCGACTCCATTGCTGAGTCAACAGCAAACGGTGCATTTTCGCTTGTAGGAGGAGGAGATTCTGTTGCCGCGGTTAAGCAATTTGGTTTTGAGAAAAAAGTAAGTTATGTAAGTACTGGTGGAGGTGCCATGCTAGAAAGTCTTGAAGGTAAAACATTGCCAGGAATAGCTGCAATTCTGAGTTAAAAAGAGTAATAACGCACTTAAAGCGAAGTAAAGCCGTTGTGGTATTTCATTAAATATTTAGAAAATGAGGTTTAAAAGAAACCTGATAATACTTTTGAGCGTGTTTGCGCTTCTAGGTTTTGCCCAGAAAAAACAAGACACCATCGTTGTTAAAAGCAACGGCCCTATCAAGGTTGGAGATTCTATAGTAGACGGGAAAATACTAACCCTAAAAGAACCCATTCTTGCAGAATTAGATTCAATTGACATAAAAAATCTAGAAGACAATCCTGAAGCAGTAAAATTAGACAAAAAGTGGCTTGATGAGCTCTACAGCAATTCGCTATATGACACCATCTATAAATCAGTTTCTGAGCTTACTTATGAGCCCATGGATTATCCGGAGCTTTCAACAGATACGCTCAAGGCGAGGCTGGAAAGACTCAACGCCAGAACACCATTTAATATTGAATATAATCCATCTTTAGAGAGTGTTATTAAGAGATACCTAAAACAGCGACGGTCTTCTTTAGAGCGTTTAATGGGGCTTAGTCATTTCTATTTTCCAATGTTTGAGCAAGAGTTAGACAACTACAATATTCCTTTAGAAATCAAGTATTTAGCTATTGTTGAGTCGGCCCTAAAACCAAGAGCTCGGTCTAGAGTTGGTGCTACAGGACTGTGGCAATTCATGTTTACTACGGGTAGAATGTATAATTTGGATGTTAGCAGTTATGTTGATGAACGAAGTGATCCTATAGAATCCACAACAGCCGCAGCGCAATACCTTTCTAAACTGTACGAAATTTTTGGTGATTGGGATTTAGCCTTAGCGGCATATAATTCTGGGCCTGGCAATGTAAACAAAGCAATAAGGCGTTCGGGTGGTTATAAGAATTACTGGAATATAAGACCGTTTTTACCACGAGAAACGGCGGGTTATCTACCTGCTTTTTTGGCAACGATGTACATATTTGAATATGCTGAGGAACACGGATTTAAACCAGAGCGACCATCATTTCAATATATGCAGACAGACACAATTCACGTTAAAGAAATGATAAGTTTAGATCAAGTTTCAGAGACTACAGGCGTGGATATAGAAGAGCTCCAATTTTTAAATCCTTCATATAAACTAGATATTATCCCTAAGATTGAGGGTAAAACATATGCATTGAGATTACCTCGTGAAGCCATAGGGATTTTTACAAGTAATGAAAAAGAGATTTATGCCTATGCCAAAGAAGATTTCAATAAACGTGAGAAACCACTACCTGAACTTCTTAAGGTAGATTCAAAAATAAGATATCGGGTTAAAAGTGGTGATTATTTAGGTAAAATTGCAAGAAAGTATGGGGTTAGGGTAAGTCAAATAAAACGGTGGAATGGCCTTCGAAGTAATAATTTAAGAATTGGCCAGCGGTTAACAATTTACCCTAGGAATCCTTCACCCGCAACTAAACCAAAGCCTAAAGAAACAACTAAAAATACTAAGGGAAAAACAACTTACAAGGTAAAGGAAGGCGATTCTCTTTGGAGCATCGCTCAAAAATTTTCTGGAGTTTCCGTTCAAAATATTAAAGATTGGAACGATATTAGTGGTAATAAACTTAAAATAGGGACGACACTAATTGTGTCTAAATAAATAACCAACAAAAAACAGAATTTATGAGAGTGTTTTTGGCACTAGTAATCAGTATTTTTATTTTAAGCTGTTCAGACAAAAAAAAGGATAAAACTATTTATTTGCCTGCTTCTAACGGAAACCTTAATAATATTTCTGTAGTTGTAGATAATCAACTCTGGGACGGAGCCGTAGGTGAGGCTGTTAGAAAAAATTTTGCAGCACCTCTAGAAGGCTTGCCGCAAGACGAACCAATTTTTGCAATGCGACAAATTCCGCCTCAGGTTTTTGATGGTTTTGCTAGGAGAAGCCGAATTATATTAAAGATTGAAAAAGGGGAATTAGAACCAACCACTAAAGTGGTTAATGAAGCTTTTGCCAAACCACAAACCGTCATTGTTGTAGGTGGAAAAACGAATGCCGAAATCATTACTCAACTAACCGATAATAGAAGGAAAATTGTCGATGCCTTTATAAAAGAAGAAGTCAAAGAAAAGCAAAGGCGCATCAACTTGTCCTTATTGGACGATAAACAAATGGAAGATGCTTTAAGCTTTTCTGTAAACATACCTTCAGCATATAAAATAGGTAAGGCAACTAATGACTTTTTTTGGATAAGGAAAAGTTTAAGTAATACTAAAACCATGGACCTTATGTTCTATGAAGTACCGTTAGAAGCTATTACCGAAAATGACAGCACAATAGTGGCGATTACTCAAGTGCGAGACGAAATCACAAAAACCCAGATACCAGGAGAAGATGATATTTATATGACTGTTGAAGACGCCTATGCGCCTTCATTATATAAAACCATCATTGATAATAAAGAGGCCTATGAGGTAAGGGGTGTTTGGGAGGTTAAAGGACAATACATGGCTGGGCCATTTATAACTTATGCTATAAAGGATGAGGTGAATCAAAGATATCTCATTGCTGATGGCTATGTTTATGCGCCCTCACTTAAAAAGCGAGAGTATATTTTTGAGCTAGAATCAATTATAAAATCTATAAAAATTAAATAAAAAAAGCCAACTCATTGAGTTGGCTTTTAGTTTCAGAAAATATTATTCTTTGTCTTTATCGGGCGACTCCTCTTTACTAGCGTCCTTAAACTCTTTTAATCCGCTACCTAGGCCTCGCATTAATTCTGGAATCTTCTTTCCACCAAACAGTAATAGGACTATCACTACAATCAGCACAATTTGCCATACACCTGGTGTCCCTAATAAGATACTACTTGAAATCATAATCTTTAGTTTAATGGCACAAAGTTAATAATTATCCTTTAATATTTACGTTATTTAAAGATCTTATAAAGCTTATAAGTCACCTTTACCACTATTTTAACTAATTTTGTTTTAATGGAGCAAAAGAAAAAAAAAGAAAAAAAAATAGCTAAAAAATTACTCCACAAGTATCGCTTGGTTATACTAAACGAAGATACTTTTGAAGAGCGTTTTGCTATTAAGCTAACGCGACTAAATGTTTTTGTTCTTACGTCCATTTCAGCAATTTTCCTTGTTTTTTTTACGATTTTGCTTATTGCCTTTACACCGCTTAAAGAATATATACCAGGCTATTCGTCTGCGTCATTGAAAAAAAGAGCTTCGCTGCTTAATTACAAAACAGATTCGTTAGTTAACGAACTTGAAATAAATAAAAGATATTTTGCTTCAATAAGAAAAGTGCTTACAGGAGAAGTAGAGACTTTAGAAATTAACAGGGACTCCTTAATTGAGGAAGCAGCCAATGAGGAGGTGCTTTTAAACATAAATAAGAACAGAGAGGATTCGTTGCTCAGGGCTAAAGTAGAAAAAGAAGACAAATTCAATGTCTTTGAATCTAGCATAGACCCATCTAATTTTGTGCTATTTCCTCCGGTTAATGGTACTATATCAGAGGGCTACAATCTAGAAGAAAAGCACTTTGCTGTTGATGTGGTTGTACCTGAAAATACACCAGTAAAGTCTACTGCAGACGGTACGGTAATTTTTGCAGAGTGGACTATTGAAACGGGCTACGTTATCATTATTGAGCACAGTCAAGAGCTGATTTCAGTGTACAAGCACAATAACTCAATAACTAAGGCCCAAGGTGATTTGGTTAAGTCTGGGGAAGTCATTGCAATGTCTGGCAATACAGGTGAATTAAGCACTGGTCCACATCTTCATTTTGAACTTTGGAACAAAGGCTACCCCGTTAACCCAACTAATTTTATTGAATTTCAGTAATGACCTCATTAAAATCTCAACTTTCAAAGCTATTTGCAAAGTATGTTGCGTTTAAACTAAACAAATGGGCCTCCAAGCCAACAGAAACACAACAAAGGGTTTTTAAACAGCTTATCTCAAAAGCCAAGAATACGGCTTTTGGTGTTGATCACGATTTCAAGAACATAACAACCTATGAGGAATTCAGGCAAAATGTACCGATACGAGATTATGAGGAATTAAAGCCTTATGTTGAGCGTACCGTAAACGGGGAAAGCGATGTCCTTTGGATTGGTAAGCCCCTGTATTTTGCTAAGACTTCAGGCACAACTTCTGGTGCAAAATATATCCCTATTACCAAAGAGAGTATGCCAACTCACATAAATGCAGCGAGAAATGCTATTTTAATGTACATCCACGAAACTGGCAATGCTGATTTTGTTAATGGGAAAATGATTTTTTTACAAGGTAGCCCAGTTTTAGAAGAGAAAAACGGAATTCGGCTTGGTAGACTTTCAGGTATTGTGGCGCATTATGTGCCAAAATACCTTCAAAAAAATAGAATGCCTACCTACAAGACCAATTGTATTGAAGATTGGGAAACCAAGGTTGATGCTATCGTACAAGAAACAATAGATGAAGACATGACCGTTATATCTGGTATTCCGTCATGGGTACAGATGTATTTTGAAAAGTTAACCTTAAAAACAGGAAAGAAGGTCGGTGACATTTTTAAAGGGTTTAATCTGTTTATTTTCGGAGGTGTAAATTACGAGCCCTATCGAGCAAAATTTGAAAGCTTAATTGGGCGTAGAGTAGATAGTATAGAACTATATCCTGCAAGTGAAGGCTTTTTTGCCTTTCAAGATAAACAGGAGGAACAAGGAATGCTGTTGCAGCTCAATTCGGGTATTTTTTATGAGTTTATAGAGGCAGATAAGTTTTTTGATGATAGCCCTCAAAGATTAACCATAGGCGATGTTGAACTTGGGGTTAATTATGTTATTATTATTTCTTCAACAGCTGGGCTTTGGGCCTATAATATCGGAGATACTGTTGAGTTTACTTCGCTCCATCCTTATCGCGTTATTGTTAGTGGCAGAATAAAGCATTTTATATCAGCCTTTGGTGAACACGTTATAGGAAAAGAAGTTGAGCAGGCCGTGCAAAATGCAGTTGCAGAAAGTTCTGCCTCCATAAACGAATTTACGGTTGCACCTCAAATCAATCCAGTTGAAGGCCTGCCTTATCACGAATGGTTTATTGAGTTTGAAAAAGAGCCTGAGGAGGAATCTAAATTTGTTCAGATCTTAGACAAGGCTTTACAAGAGCAAAACAGCTATTATTTTGATTTGATTGAAGGTAAAATATTGCAGCCTCTAAAATTAACAAAGGTGAAAAAAAACGGGTTCCAAGATTATATGAAATCCATCGGAAAATTAGGGGGTCAAAATAAGATTCCGAGGCTTTCTAATGACCGAAAAATAGCAGATAAAATGTACCAATTGGAGTTAACAAAATAAGGCTATATTTACAGGTTATTTAAAGATGAGCACTATAAAGAAGAGACAAGGTAGAACAAGGGCGCAAGAGAGTTCTAATGCTATTGAGCGCATGTATATTACAATGCGCCACCTTTTCAATCGAGGTTTTTACAAGCCTATGGGTGTTTCGGGTGAAACTCTAATTGAAGCCCTATTGCTATTACGGCCTGAAATTTACGGTTCGATTGGGGAAGAAAAAGCCGAGCTCGAGGGGTTGCAATATGTAATTGACCGATTACCACAAGGTATAGAAGAGTGCAGGTTTATTAATTTAACAAGTGATGAAGGCTATGCCAATTCACATTTTAAACCCATAATCCCCCCAAAACGTCGACGTAATTGCTATCGTATTGATAGCGAACAGATGAATATTGAGATTACCAGAGGCCGTTCTGAAATCTATGATATTCTTACCCATCTCACTTTTCTATTTGTAGAGTCCCATAAAATTCGCAAGCGTGTTTTAATAAATGATGAGGGTAAAACCATAAGAGATTGGGAAAAGCTGAAAATAGCTGTAAACACTATAAAAAAGCTTACACAAAAAGAAAGAGAAGTCGCCATAACCCACACGGCTAATATCTTGGGCAGAACATTTAATGAATTAACAGAAGCCTATTCAAAATTTGCAACAGAAGACCAACCAGAGCGATTACTGCACATTATTTATTGGATTGGAAAACTCGCTATTGAGGAGGCTATGGATAATAATAAAAGAGCGGTAACCTTCAGCCCTGTTTTAAGGGAGAGGTTAGGTCATCATATCCATGGAGAAATATGGTCTGACGAAATAAAGGCTGTACTGCACAAAAACGATTTGTTAGAGCGCCCAGTGCATATTATAAGCGCCAATATGCATAGCGTTATGAATTCACTTTTTGCCAAAACCGCCATCACACCCGCTAAAAATGCCAAGCGTGTTTTTGAGGTTTATGAGGCCTTAAGCAATACAGAAAATAAGCTTCTGCGAAATAAAGTGGAAAAACTCGCTTACTCAAACGGAATGATATATGTAAGGGACACTTCGGGCACTAATATAGATGTTCAGATTTTTGATACCCAAAAAATAGATTTTACAAAGACCTATTTTAATCATAAAGAACAGCCTAAGAAAGAGGCGCCTGTGATTATTGTTATGGACTATGCCTTTGGAGAGCAAGCCTATGAAACCATGGACGAATTGCTAAAACCAGTTAAGGTTAATGGCTCCAATGTACATTTAGATGTCAAATCTATTTCTATAATGGGTAAGGCGGGGATTCTTCAGGGTGGAAAGGGAGATGTTATGATACCATCGGCACATATATTTGAAGGAACTGCAGATAATTATCCCTTTAAAAACGAACTAAATAAAAACGATTTAGTAGATTGCGGCGTTGATGTATATGAAGGTACTATGGTAACGGTTTTAGGCACTTCACTCCAAAATAAAGAAATATTAAAGTTCTTTAAAAAATCGACATGGAATGTCATTGGACTAGAGATGGAAGGCGCCCATTATCAAAAAGCCATACAGGCTGCCTCTAAAGTTAGAGGGAGCATCAATGAAGATGTGAAAGTAAGATATGCGTACTATGCCAGTGACAACCCATTAGAAACCGGAAGCACTTTAGCTTCTGGAGGTCTTGGTACTGCTGGTGTTAAACCGACATATGTAATAACTAAAAAAATCTTAGAACAAATATTTAATTCATAAGATATGAGTGATAATTTACCAGAAAAAACTCAAACTGAAGAAGTAGACTTGGGTCAATTGTTTAATGCTATCGGCCGTTTATTTGAGAAGGTATTTGGGTTTATTGTAAGTGTTTTTAAGGCGCTATTCAAAACCATAATTTATAGCTTAAAACCCGTTATAAATAATATTAAACTAGTAGGTATAGTTATTATGTTAGCTACGATATTGGGTTTTGTAGCTGACAAGTTCAAAGAAAAGCAATACATTTCGGATATGTTGGTTAGGCCTTACTTCGATTCAAAATATCAATTGGCCAACAACGTGAATTATTTTAACGCACTTATTAATTCAAATAATATAAACGAGTTGGCAGATATTTTTGAAATTGACACCATTCAGGCCAATCAATTAAGAGGTTTTTCCATCAAGATAGGTCCAGAAACACAAAACGATTTGCTTAAGGAATATAATGACTATAGAAAATCTATTGATAGCACTTTGGCTAATGACATTAGTTATGAGGACTTCATAGAAAACAGGGATATACTCTCGGGAAGTGTTTTTTCTATTGAGGCTAAAGCTGTTGAAAATGGAATATTTCAGTTTTTGGAAAGAGGTTTTGTGAAAACTTTTGAGAATGAATATTCAAAAAAACTTAAAAGAATAAGAGATTCCTCTCTCCTAATTAAAAAGGCAACATACAAGAAGCAGCTTGAGCGAATAGACAGTCTTCAAAGAACCTATTTAGAAATCAAAGTATTTGAATCCAAGAATTCTGGTGGCACTATCAGTTCTAAGAGCATATTCCCTATTGTTCAAGAAAAAACCGAAACTAGAGAGTTCGATTTATTTCGAGAAGAGGTAAATGTAAGAGAAAAATTGAGAGCGATTGAAGAAACTTTAATTGAAGAAAGTGATTACTATGATATCTTATCTGGATTTGAGGAAGTAGGAAGATTGGAGGTAAGATTATTAAGTCGCCAAACACTTCTTTTCCCTGTTGCAGCACTTATACTTATGGCAATTATTTTCTACACCTCCAAAGTGTATAGATTTATTAAAAATTATGATGAATAACAGTACTGATAAAATTGAGCCTAAACTATTTGAATTTTATTAAAAAATAAATGGCTTAATTTTATGATGTATAATGTTATTTTTGCTTTTTAAATTACTACTAATGTTTACACTAAAAGATAAAACAATTCTTATTACTGGAGGGACTGGGTCCTTAGGCAAGGCCCTTACCAAATATGTTTTAAAACACCACTCTGAAATAAAAAAGCTGATTATTTTCTCAAGAGATGAGCAGAAACAGTTTCAAATGGCCCAGGAATTCCCTTCCAATAAGTATCCTCAGTTGCGATTTTTCATTGGGGACGTAAGGGATAGGGACCGTTTAATTAGAGCATTCCAACACGTAGATTATGTCATCCATGCCGCTGCAATGAAACACGTTCATATTGCGGAATACAACCCTGATGAATGTATAAAGACCAATATAAATGGCGCGGAGAATGTTGTTGATGCCTGTCTAAGGACTAATGTTCAGCGTGTCGTGGCATTGTCTACGGATAAAGCCTGTGCGCCAATTAATCTTTACGGTGCTACAAAACTAACTTCAGATAAATTATTCATTGCAGCAAATAATATCAAAGGGACAAACCCTATTCGTTTCTCTGTTGTGCGTTACGGAAACGTCATGGGCTCAAACGGATCGGTTATTCCTTTTTTTATTAAAAGGAAAAGAGAAGATAATCGTTTACCCATAACAGACCCTAATATGACGAGATTTAATATTTCTTTGCAAGGTGGTGTAGATATGGTTATGCATGCCCTAGAGCATGCCTGGGGTGGAGAACTGTTTGTTCCAAAAATTCCATCCTATAAGATTACTGATGTTGCAGAGGCCATTGGACCTAATTGTGATAAACCGGTAGTTGGAATAAGACCAGGAGAAAAAGTGCACGAAGAAATGATTACCGCTTCTGACTCATTTTATACATATGACTTGGGAAAATATTATACTATACTTCCAGCAACGCACCAATGGAATTTAGAGGACTTTATAAAAGAATTTGATGCTAAAAAAGTATCTTCCGGGTTCAGTTATAATTCAGGAGAAAATGACGATTGGGAGACCGTTGATTCGCTAAGGACATTAATAAAGGAGCATGTCGATTCCACTTTTGAAGTATAACTACTATGGGAAAAACTATTATTCCTTATGGCAGGCAAGCTATAGATCAAGAAGATATTGATGCCGTAGTAAATACGCTCAAAGCAGATTTCTTGACCCAAGGTCCAAAAGTTGAAGAATTTGAGAAAGCATTTGCCGACTACATTGGGAGCAGATATGCGGTAGCTGTTTCAAACGCTACTGCAGGACTCCACTTGGCCGTAATGGCATTAAATTTAAAGAAAGGCGAGCGTGTTATAACTTCTCCAATAACTTTTGCTGCTTCTGCAAATTGCGTTAGATTTTGTGGAGGAGAAGTATGGTTTGCCGACATAGATAGGGATACGTATACTCTCTCTTTAGAGAGCACAAAGGCTTTAATAGAAAGTATGCCGAAAGGGTTTTTCAAGGGTATAATTCCTGTTGATTTTGCTGGCCTACCGGTAAATCTCGAGAAGTTCAGAGAACTTGCAAATGAGCACAACCTTTGGATTATTGAAGATGCTTGCCATGCTCCTGGAGCTTATTTTACGGACTCAAAAGGGGTAAAACAAAATAGTGGTAATGCCGTTTATTCAGATATGAGTGTTTTTTCATTTCATCCAGTTAAACACATTGCCTGCGGCGAAGGTGGAATGGTGACAACCAATTCCCAAACCTTATACAAGTCACTCTCTAAACTGAGAACCCATGGAATTACAAAGGATAATATGGCCGAAAATCATGGCGGATGGTATTATGAAATGCAAGAACTGGGTTATAATTATAGACTAACTGATATTCAAAGTGCATTGGGCATTACGCAATTAAGGAAAAATAGTCATGGGGTTATTAAAAGAAATGAAATAGCCCAACGTTATAAGGCGTCTTTTGAAGGAAAATTAAAATTTCAAAGTTTGCCAGAGGGCATGTATAATGCACACCATTTGTTCGTTGTTGAGGTTGAGGACAGAAAAGAGCTCTATAACCATTTGAGAAATCAGAATATTTTTGCTCAGATACATTACATCCCAGTCCATACACTTCCTTATTACAAAACTATTGGATATAGCGATGCAGATTTAAAAAACTCTGAAACTTATTATTCTAAATGTATCAGCTTGCCAATGTATCCTACCCTAACCGCAGAGGAACAAGAATTTGTGATTTCAAAGGTTTTAGAGTTTACATATGCGTAATCTTGCGATAATACCAGCTAGAGGAGGAAGCAAAAGAATTCCGAGAAAGAACATCAAGAACTTTTTAGAAAAACCGATTATTTCATATCCAATAAATACAGCAAGGAACTGTCAGCTCTTTGACAGGGTCATTGTGTCAACAGACGATGAGGAAATTGCCGAACTATCCAAGAGATTAGGTGCTGAAGTACCGTTTTTAAGGAGTTCAAAAAATTCAGATGATTTCGCAACGACTGTCGATGTCTTATTAGAAGTAATCGAAAACGTAAAGCAGCAAGGAGGGTCTTTTGATTCTATTTGTTGCATTTATCCTACAGCGCCATTCGTGACACCAGAGAAATTAAATCAAGGACTAAGTTTAATGCTCAAAAATAATTTTGAAGCAGTTTTTCCTGTTTTAGAATACAGTTTTCCAATACAGCGGGCTGTACGCTTGGAAAAATCTTACCGTATGAGACTTCTAGAGCCGGACCACATTAATTCTAGATCTCAGGATTTAGAACCTACATATCATGATGCTGGACAGTTTTATTGGATTAAAACACAAGCGCTTTTAAAGCACAAAAAACTTTGGGTGCCAAATACAGGTTGTATTATAGTTGACGAACTAGAGGCGCAGGACATTGATACACATTCGGATTGGACAATGGCCGAAATCAAATATAAATTGATGATGGATGATAGACAAGACAATACTTTTTAGAGCAGATGGAAACGTTCAAATTGGGTTAGGCCATTTGTTTCGACTATTTAGTCTTGTAGAAATGCTTAAAAGCAAATACAAATTCATTTTTCTCACAAAAGCTGATTCTACAAGTTCTGTAATTCCTGAGCAATATCCTTTGGCGACTATACCTTTAGAGTTTTCAACAGAAGAAGAGATAAGATGGTTATCCTCTAGATTTGAGTCTAAAAACCACATCCTCATTGCAGATGGCTATCAGTTTAATACAAACTACCAAAAAGAAGTTAAATCTAAGGGATTCAGTTTAGTTTACATTGACGATCTTGGGAAAGAAAGGATGTTTGCAGACATCGTTATAAATCATTCTCCAGGACTTAAATCTCAAGACTATTTTTCAGAGCCATATACCAAGTTTGCTCTTGGGACAGAATACGCAATGCTGCGCCCCAAATTTATTGAGGCAGCAAAAAAGATACGTGCTATAAGGCCTATAAAAGAGGTCTTTCTATGTTTTGGTGGCTCAGACCCTTTTAATTTTACACAAAGGTTTGCACAACTTTTATTAGAATTAAATCAAATAGAAAGAATTCACATAGTTTTGGGAGGAGCTTATAAGCATGAATCCTTGAAAGATTTAATTAAAGAAAATGAAAACAGAATTTCGTCGTACTCTAATCTTTCCGAAAGCAGTTTACTCAGTGTTATGAAACAATGCGATTTTGGAATTGCTCCAGCAAGTACCATTCTCTACGAGCTCTGCTGTGTTAAAATGCCGATACTCAGCGGATATTATGTAGACAATCAAGAAAATATATATAATGGATTCCTAAATGAAGGAGCAATTTGTGGAGTAGGGGATTTAAAATTACGGACAGACCAGGAGCTAAAGAAGAGCATTACAGCACTTTTAGAAATGAAGGATTATAGTGAATTTATCTTATCGCAGTCAAGATTATTTGACTCTAATATTACTAACCGAATTAAAGACTTAGTTAAGGAATTATGTTAAACCTTGGTATTCTTTGTAGTGGAGATTTAGGGCTAATTACATTAGGGCAGCTCACTAAAACCTACACAGTTCAGTTTGTTTTAACCGACAGAAATTCTAAGGGAATCATTAGGTTTTCTGAACAAAACAATATTCCTGTTTATGCAGGTAATCCTAGGGGAGGAAAAGGGTATAATTTCATAAAGCAATTTGTTGCAGATGTTATTATCTCTATAAACTATATTTTTCTTATTGAAGAAGATATTATTAACCACGCCGAGCAATTAACCTTTAATCTCCATGGTTCGCTACTCCCAAAATATAGAGGCCGCACCCCTCATGTATGGTCAATTATTAACGGGGAGAAGGAAGCTGGAATAACAGCTCATAGAATAGATTCTGGATGTGATACAGGAGATGTTATAAAACAAGTTAGAATTCCAATAGGTGATGAAGAAACAGGTGCAGACATCCTTAAAAAATATAAACAATCCTATTATCCATTAATCTTGAGTATTTTACAAGAGGTGTCTGAAGATGGTGTTAAATTTACCCCACAAGACGAAGGATTGGCCTCATATTTTGGTAAAAGAACACCAGAGGATGGGGAAATAGATTGGAGTTGGAATAGCGAAGCTATTAGGAATTGGGTAAGAGCACAGGCATTTCCTTACCCTGGCGCATTTACGTTTATGAATGGACAAAAAGTAGTTATTGACAAGGTAGGTATAGTTAAATCAATAGAACAGGTCGGGGTTAACAACGGAGAGGTAGTTGCAACAACACCAGTTATAACAGTGAAAACACCTGATGCGTATATAACCTTAGATGTTATCCGCACAGAAAATATTACATTTGAAATAGGAAATATTTTAGGAAATGAATATAGGGAATAGGCCAATTGGGGACAACCATCCGTGTTTTATAATTGCAGAATTGTCAGCAAACCACAACGGTGACATCAATGTTGCGATTGAAACCATTAAGGCCGCAAAAAAAACAGGTGCTGACGCCATCAAACTTCAAACTTATACGCCAGACACACTTACAATCGATTGTGATAATGAATTTTTTAGAATAGAAGAAGGTACTTTATGGGATGGCAAAAGCTTGTATCAGCTATATGGTGAAGCATATACGCCATGGGAGTGGCACGAAACTTTATTCCGTGTTGCACAAGAAGAAGGCTTATTGTGTTTTTCTTCGCCTTTTGATAAGACTGCAGTTGATTTTTTAGAACAATTTAATCCTCCGGCCTATAAAATTGCATCATTCGAAATACAGGATATACCACTTATCGAGTATACAGCCCAAAAAGGCAAGCCTATTATAATTTCTACTGGGATAGCAGAACAAAAAGATATTGAACTTGCAGTAGAGACCTGCCGCGCTGCAGGAAATAATGATATTGCTTTGCTAAAGTGCACATCGTCTTATCCTGCTCCTCTTGAGCTTGCTAATTTAAACACCATACCAGATATTAAATCACGGTTTAATGTTGAGGTTGGCTTTAGTGATCATACTTATGGTTTTTTGGCTCCAGTGGTTGCCACAACACTTGGTGCTAAAATCATTGAAAAGCATTTTATTTTGGATAAATCAATTGGTGGACCTGATGCTGATTTTTCTCTTGATTTTGATGAATTCAAGGAAATGGTGGGCAAGGTCCGAGATACGGAGAAGCTTCTAGGAACTGTTTCATATGAAGTGTCCAAGAAGGTAGAGAAGAATAGGAAATTCGCAAGGTCATTATTTGTTGTTAAGAATGTTAAATCAGGAGACATTGTAACTGAGGATAATATTAGGTCCATTAGGCCTGGTTATGGGTTGCACCCTAAGCATTATAAAACACTTCTAGGTAAGCGTTTTGTTAAGAATATTGAAAGAGGCCAACCCTTGGCTTTGGAAATGATAGAAAGTTGATAAAATGACCCTAGTTTTTATAGAAAACAGATATAAAACGTTTTTTTTCGACCCCATCGTAGAGAGATTGAAAGCAGATGGCTACGATATTAATTGGATTATTCAAAACAAACTCTTTACACCAAAGAGTGGTGGTAAATTTCATATTATAAATTACCCCAAGAGGAATATAGAAGTAGACAACATGATCCCTGAGGTAGAAGATGTTATCTACAGTGATAGGCAGCACAATCACTTTGGGCAGAAAGACAAGTCTTACTTCTATTATTACTATAATGAAATAGGTACTATTTTAGACCAGGTAAAACCCGATATAGTTTTCGGTGAGTCAACAGCATTTCATGAATTACTTACCATTGCACAATGTAAAAAAAGAAGCATACGCTATCTTAACCCTTCATCCTGTAGGTATCCTGTGGGACGCTTTTCATTTTATGAATATGATACGCTAAACCCCTATAAAGGAAGTGGAGAGCAGCTGCCCCTTGAGGAGGCTGAAGATGTTGTAGATCAAATAGTCAACAGGGCTGCACTGCCTGATTATATGAAGCCTCAACCAGCTTCAAAATCAAAATTACTCAAGGATAAGATTAAAAAGGTATATGCTCATGTTTCAGGAGAATCCTTCAATACACCAAGCCCATTTATTAAACGTGCCATTGAAAAACAAAGGGTAAAAAATATTAGTACCTGGGATGCAATTGCGAAATTAAACGTACCATCCGATGAGTGTTTTAAGGTGCTTTACCCCTTGCAAATGCAACCTGAAGCCAACATTGACGTTTGGGGTAGGGCTTACCGGGACCAAACAAAACTTGTATACAAATTGGCTAGAGCATTACCAGAAAATGCTGTTCTATTTGTTAAGCCCAATCCAAAATCTAAATATGAATTATCAACCGATCTCATCCGTGTAGTACAAGAGAATGATAATATAGAGGCGCTTCACCATAGCGTTTTAATGGACGACGTTTTGCCCCATGCGCATTTAGTTGTAACCGTAACAGGTACCATAGCCATAGAGTGTATTTTAAGCAACAAGCCTATTGGTACACTCGTTAATACGATTAACAATACAGCAGAAAATTGCTACTACTTAAAGAATTTAGAGCCTGATCTTAATGAGCTTATAGTGAGGGTAAAGAATGGAACATTCCCTAAATTAACCAAAACGGAACAAGCCACTTTTATTAATAAACTTAATAGTTCTAGTTACAAAGGAATTATTTCCGACCCATTTTCGGATTTAAACTGTATTTCGAAATCAAATATAGACTTTATGTATGAGGCCTTTCATAAAGTATTAAATAAACAGTAAATTTAAATAGTTAATTAATACTATCATTTGGTCATTATTATGAGGAAGCACATTTGTTTACTACTTTTTACTGCCTTCACTTTTTTAGCGGAAGCTCAAGAGGTAGAGGTTGTATTGAATGCAGGTTCAACTGAGACAGATTTCAAAACGGCTTTAAATAATTATGCAGTAAAAACAATTACCATAAAATCAAAGATTAAAATCAAGACCCCAAATCTTGTTGTACCAAGCGATAAGACCCTAAAATTTTTTAATGGTGCCTTGTTGGAGTTTGATAAATCCAATAATGGTAGTCTTATATTCAGCAACGCCACACTAGAGGCAGGGCGACACAAAATTTTTGATTTTTCATCATTTAACGACGATTCAGACTATAATGAAAAAATATCCCGAATTTCAGGATTGTTGAATAATGACATGGTTTATCCAGAATGGTTTGGTGCTTCAGCAATAGAGACCCTACTAAGCGATGTTGAGGATGATGATGCTTATGCCATACAAATGGCAATTAATTGTTCCAATGGGGAGATAAAATTGTCGGAGGGGATTTACAGAATAGAGCACACATTACGCAAAGAAAGAGCTGATAATTCAACTAATTTTCATGGTGTTAAACTTATAGGAAAGGGGATGACATCCACAGAATTTAGAATAATGAAGGCAGGTATAAATTTTTTAGAGGTTAGTGGAAAAAATGGTAGTGATGGCCATAAACCCATTTTTGGAAATATCTTAAAGGGTTTTGGCCTTAACGGACAACACAAATTAAAGAGTGAAGGCGCAAATAATGGTTTTGTTTTTTATGCCTGCAAAAACAATGATATTGAAGACGTTGAAATACGGTTTTTTAAAAATGCAGGTATTTTGTTTGACGGTAATCCCAACCTTAATCCTGACTTAACAGCTTCGTTTTATACCGAGGTAAAGTATTGCTTTATAAGAGATAATGCCGTAGGCATTTTTAGTAAAATAAATAATATTTCTCCAATATTTACGCTTCAAAGCTCTAGAGTAATAAATAATTTAAGAGCTGGGGTTGTTTGGAACTCTTCTTATTTTCACTCTAAAATGAGCGCTATTTCTTTTAATGGCAAGGCTATTGAACGAAATCCAGAGGCAGACACAACAACATACAACCCATTAGGAGGGTTTTACAATGCGAACCAAGACAACCACGATGGGTTCTTTGAACCTTACAGGTCAAAGGGTATTATTATAGAGACCACTGAATTAGATGGTAATTATCCCAGTGCGGTAACGTTGAAATCATCAGTAGGTGCAATTATTCAAAATTGTGCAATCCAACAAACCGATCAATGGATTAAAAATTTTAAATTTTCGGAGAAGGGATTATTGCATATTGGTGGTGATGAGACGATCCATTATGTTTCAAAAGGCAGAAATCAGTCTACGAAGGAATTCGCTATAAATACGTCTGTAAATAACAACAGTATTAGTTTTTTTAGAACAAAAGGTGAGTCTAAAATAGAGCCCAATGCATCAGTAATTAGGCTATCAAAGTGGGGTGTATATTCCAAAATTAATAACAACTGTTTTTTTGATAATTCAGGAAATTATAAATTGTTGGGAGATGAGTATTTCTATATAAGGGAGATTAATAGAGCAAATGAAACCATTTATAACAACGAGGGCAGCTATCTAAAATTAAGTGGACTAGAGTGCATTTCTGAGTATAAAATTCATGAGGCCAATGATTTGCATTTAAATAAATCTGTTAACGGAATACATAAAAACTTTGTTTTAAAATTTGATTTAAACCGTGAGAATAATAGCCGGACCGTGAGGGTTCCTAACCTAACTGCGGAGAACAGGATGAAGATTAATACCGGTACCTTGGTTCTATCTTCAAATGATCCAGGACAAGTTGGCTGTATATTATTTTATCGTGCAGTTAATAATCCGAAGGCTATAGTTGTTTTTAAATCCGACCGTGTACACGTATTTACTGCAAAAGCCTCGATTTCGGAAAAGACTTTAAATTCACTTTATAAATCTGACAAGTTTAATGTGGTTGTCATGGACAACGGTGAAATAAAAATCAAAAATAATTACAATAATAATCTTTATGTTACCGCTACTTTTTTAGAAAAGTTGGGTATGTTTGAACAGTAATTTATAGGTAAAAATATTGATGTATTCTAAATCTTTAAAGGTCGGAAAAACTATTGTTGAAATAAAAATTAGTGAAGAGCCATATCACGCAGATAAGGATTTTTTTCTTTTCGGGAGTGTTATTAATATTGAATGTGCTGATAAGACAAGTCTCTCAAGTTTTGCAAATTCATTAAAAGGCTACTGGGTTAGAATTGACATTGCTCAAAACTCCATTACTCTTACTAGCGATATTCTTGGTGGCTACAGGGTTTATTGGTCGAAAATAGAAGGTAAAATCCTTGTCAGCGATGACTACAATTTTATTTTGGAAAAATTAGAACGAAATATTTCCAAAAATGAAAATGAATATATCTACTGGCAAAAACACCGCTATACAACAGGTCAATCTACTTTTATTAATGAAATTAAAAAGTTAAGTCCTGCAAGTATTTTAGAAATTAAAGACAACAGTATTACTGAGCTTTCTTACTTTAATGATTTAGAACGAACCCCCTCAATTATTAATCACAAAACAGCCGTTGAGGAAGATTTAGATGATACATTTAAATGTATAAAAGAAAAAAACAGACCTGTTCTATTGTTCTTCAGTGGAGGAAAGGATTCTTGCTTATTACTCAATTACATTATTAAATATAATATACCTTATAAAGCAATTTATTTTAAACTCAATCCAATTAGTAAAATTGGAGCAAAAGATGTTGCTCGCGTTAGAGCTATTTCTCAATCTCTGAAAATTCCACTTGAAGAATTACAAATTGATTTAGGGGAAGTACCTCAAAATAAAATTGATGAGATTGTCAATAAGCAATTATTTGACAGGCATTTTTCAATACTACATTACATTGGAACAAGTATGGTTAGAGAGAAGTATGGTAAAGATTATATTATCATAAATGGCCAGAGTTCAGACAGTATATTGTCATTTGGCCCATCAGAAAACTCATTGATGAGCTATTTTAGAAGGCTTATTTTATATAGACCCAATTCGTTTAGGTCTATAATTGGACTATTCCTTCTAAATATTAAGACTAAAAGGAAATTCATACTTCCAAAGTCTGACACTCAAAAATTAATTGCACTTTTTGACGAATTTAAGTACTCTAGAGTGCTTGATGATAAAATGACTGATTCTTACATGGACTACATCTCGGATTATTTACAAAGAAAGACTGCCCACCTAAAGAGCTTTTATTCCAAAGAGATGTATGTTAAAATATTATCTTTTTGTCAGGGTTCAGATAATCAAGTAGTAGTGAACAGTTCTAAACAGGAGAAAATGGAAACAATCATGCCTTTTGCCACACCTAATATTGTTTATAGTACTGTGAGGTATAAGAATGAGGATTTAGAAATATCAAGACCAAAGTATATTATAGATATGATTTTAGAAGAGAAATTTTTATTCTATTACAATGATTTAAGACTTCAAAAAATTGACATAAATGATGTTCATAGTACCATAAAAAACAATGCATATGATGAAAAAACCAGCAGATTTTATAGAAGAGTAAATCAACTATTAAATACCAAATAATATATGATATGAAAGTAAAAATACCATCTGCTATTGCGGTTGCAATAATTTTCACTAGCTGTGTAAAAGAATATAATTTTATTGAAGGCTATCCATTAGAAGATGATTCGCAATATGAAAAGTTTGTTTTTTTTAATCAAGAATATTCGATACAGCCCAACTCAGAAATATCTGAAAGTCTTCAGCAGGCGGTAGATGAATTGGATGGAGCGACTTTGGTTATAGATGCAGGCACTTACTACTTGGATTGCCCCATTGTTTTTAGACCAAAAATGAACATGGTTTCAAATACGAACAGTTCAAATATATTGAATCCACCAGGTTTAAAAATACAAGGCGATGGGTTAAATAGTACAATTTTTATTAATCGAACGAGTGATTATGCATTTCTTTTATTAGGAGTAACGAATGAGAATAACGACATCGTGGTTAATAAATTTCAAACAAATGGATTTTTTAGTGACTTCTCAATTTATAGCCCAAGTTTACCAGGCGAAAATGGAATCAATGCTAATTGTAATGTGCTGTCAGAACCACCAAAAGGAGGTGTATTAATGTTTGGATGCAAAGCCTTTAGTTTTAATAATTTTGGTGTCGCTGGTTTTGAAAATAACCTTTTCTCAGAAAATGGCATATACATACCTTTGCTATCTCCCGACTCAATAAATTACCCTTTTGAAGTTAATTATCTAGCCAATTTTGGAAATTATGTCACTCATAATTCAAACGTTCCGGGTGGTTATGTAGATATCAATGTGAATGAAATTTATGGAAATCCAGATTATTATGCCTCAACATCTACAATTTTAAGTAATGTTGAAATAGACAGGTGTAAAGGTTACGGGATTAAAGGCGAGAATGGCGTAGGATTCAATTTTAATTCAAATAATCTAAAAATTTATGCATGTCAAAAAGGTGGAATTTATTTTGAGGGCCATTTGGCTAAAGTAGAGGGCGGCTTAATTACAGGTTGTGGATTCGATGGGACTAATACATCAGCAGGTATAATTCTTAATAGAAGAGGAGTAAATTCGAACGGTTTTACAATTAATAACGTTGAGTTTGACGGCAACAACAATCATCATATTTGGATAAAACCCTCAACAAATTCTGAAATCAGTTATAATAGATTTGTTAATAATCAAAGCATAAAAAGCAGTTGTAAAATTGGAGGTTTTTATAACGATAATGGTTTTGTTTCGGGAATAAGAATTAACAATAACTTTTTCCGTTATTCGTCTCACGTTTTATCTAATTATCAAAATGTGATTGAATTAAATAACTATATCGCTTACTCCGTTTTTAGAGAAAACACCCTAGACACGAATAACGTCTTAAACGGAGTTAATAATTCGAATTTTTATCAAATCAAACCGGGTTTTTCAAATGGTAATAATTTAGTAATTCATAACGGTTCGACACTAATAGATAATAATAATTCTCCATTCTTTATTGTTGATAACCGAGATATGTCAGGTACTGATTTAGTAGTTCCAAATGGGAGTAATCGAATAAAGCTAAATTGGACTAACGTTATTTTTGACACCAATAATTCATTTGATTTAATTAACGACCACTATTTGACAACATCAATTGGTTACTATTCATTTAATTTAACTTTAGGAATTAATAATTTATCTATAGGAAAGACTATTAAAATAGACTTTGGTTATGAAGAAAGTGGGGCTTTCATTCCACTAAATTCACAATTTTATACCTCGACAACAGCCGGGTATTCTACTATTGTATTTTCTACCAATGTTTATATCAGTAGTCCTAAGAATATCGAGGTGAGGATTACAAATAATTCTGGAGAAGATTTTCAACTGTTATCAGGCCCAAATGTCACTAATTTTTCAGGCAATTTAAACTAATGAATAAAATATTAACACTATTATTAGGTTTAGTTCCATTAGGGATTTTAAGAAAAATCTTATTAAATCTAATAGGGCATAAAATTTCTTATAGTTCCAAACTGGGCATTAATATTCTTTTAGCTGAAGAGATTATTCTTAAACCAAAGAGTAGGATAGGTTTTTTTAATTTCATAAAAAACAAAAAAATTGTGTTAGAAGAAAATGCCTTCATTAAAAATCTAAATTATTTTAAAGGGCCATTCGACATTTTTCTTGGAATTAAATCTGGTATATCAAATAACAATAAGTTCAGAAGGGGAGATAATAGAGTTTCAGTCGGGGATGCTTCATTATATCTCGGAAAGAATACCTTTATAGTTTCTAATCATTTTATTGATTTGACTAAAGGTGTTTATTTTGGCAATAATTCAATTTTAGCAGGCATCAATTCACAACTCTGGACTCATGGCTACTATCACGCAGATACAGGTATAAGCCGAGCGCGTATAGATGGCGACATTAAAATAGGCGATAATGTTTATATAGGTTCTGGCTGTATTTTTAATCCTGGTGTAACCATTGGCAATGCCATACATCTGGGTGCGGGCAGTGTGGTTTCTAAGGACTTGACCGAGCCAGGTATGCATGTAAACCAACCTTTGCGCTACATTGACAATAATCTTGACACTGTAAAATCAAAATTAAACCGCATTGAAGGACACGATTTGGTAGAGGAGGTCTACGAGAAGCCTCAAAAGTAGGACAAAGGTCATATATGGCAAATACAAGAAAAATAGAATGGATAGATCGTGCCAAAGGATTGGGAATTATTCTTGTAGTTCTTGGTCATGTTATTAGAGGCTTAAACAATGCAGAACTTTTTAATGGGGCCATATTTATCAATACGGATTATATCATTTACACCTTCCATATGCCTTTGTTCTTTTTTCTTTCGGGTATTTTCTTCCTGAAGAGTTTACAGAAGAGAGGGTTAAGAGTGTTTCTTAAGGATAAGTTCTCTCTTTTGTTTTATCTCTATATGCTATGGTCTGTTATACAATTTATTGTACAACTAAGTTTAGATCGGTATACCAATGGCAACACTAATATTGCTGATATTTTGGATGTCTTTGTGCTACCAAAAGGCCAAATGTGGTTCCTGTATGTTTTACTCCTAATATTTTCAATTTCAGCGTTTCTATATCACTATGTACAACCAAAATGGCATAATTACCTTCTTGCTTCATTAATTATTGTTGGTATCTTCCTTCGAGTTTATGATATAGATTTTTGGTATGTAGCTCAAAAGTTCGGCTATAATTTTTTGTTCTTTCAATTAGGTATTTTATACGCTCTACACGGTAAACAAATGTTACAAAAGCTAACTATAAAATGGTCCTTAGCTCTTATGGTAGTTTCACTTTTCGCCTTTAGTGCGGTGGTTTTATTCAATATAAACAATCAAAGACTTAATTATGACAACCAGATTATTCCAGCGATTCTCGGTGTTTTAGCTGTTATATTTATAGTTGTTTTGTTAACGCTTAAGAGCTTTTCCTATTTGGGTAAATACTCACTAGAAATCTATTTAGCACATATTTTATTTGCCTCTGGTACAAGAATAGTGTTAGATAAGTTTTTTGGAGTCTCCAACTTAGGGATACACCTTGTTTTTGGTCTATCTGTAGGCTTGATTGCCCCGTTGGTCTTAATCGAAATCACCAAGAGATTTAAACTCTTAAAGTTTCTTTTTAAAAACCCCTTAACACATTGAGATGGCATTAGTAAAACCAATAAATCTATTGTTAATTTCATTTGTAATATGGCTTCTAGCATTTCTTACAATACCGGCAACCTATATCAATTTAGGCGATTCGGTATGGTTTGCAGTATTTACGCTTGTAGTCTTCAATATCTTATTTGTCCTGGGATTAAAATCTATTAAATCTGTTAAGGTTAGACCACAATACATCTCCAACCAGAAAAAACAGCTGTTGGTTGTCTTACTTTTTGCTGTTGGGGTTTCTGGAGTTTTGGTTAGAATATATCAACGACTCATAATTCAGGGTATATATTTTGCTGACAACCTTGTAAAAACGCGGATGGAATTGTTGGCACAAGAAGGTGGTTCTGGCCTGTTGGGGGTGTTTTCTGCAGTAACCTACCCTTTTGCAACCATCGCACTTATGTTGGCAATATTATGGTATAAGAACATGAATAAGGCTTTTTTTGTTCTTGTGGCTCTATTTGGTTTATTTCCTATCGCAGATTCCATTTTAACGGAGAGTAGGCTTCTCATTGTTTTTGTTGGTGTAATGCTTTTAATAACATTTTTGGCCTCTGGCATTAGCTTTTTTAAATCGCATACTAGCATTAAGATATACTCACACCATCTTTTTAAATTACCTAGTATCCTACTTAAAAAGAAAGTTTGGATACCGACAGTTGTTTTACTCATTGGCTTCATTATTTTTAGTCAGAAAGTAGTGAATAATAGACTTGCTGCGTTTAATTATTATGACACAATAAGAATCTGGGAGTTCTATCACGATTCTAAAATGGATAGTGATTTTAAGTATAATGTTAGAAATTCAAAAAACACTTTAGAAAAGAATAAATTGATGAGTGCCTATAGCCTTAAGCATTATTTTGCCCACAGTGTGGCTGAATATATTAGACTTATCAGTCACCTGGATAAATCTTGGGGATATTATTATGGCATGTTTGAGTTCTATACCTATTTTAAATTCTTAAAAATTATTGGCATTAATATTCCCTCATTTGCAGATTTGAACGAGGTTTCTTATAAACCAGCAGTTTATACGACGTTTTGGGGACCGTTTTTTATCGATTTTGGAGTTTTTGGTTTCGTGTTCAGCTTTTTGTTAGGAAGATTTACCCAAAGAACTTATTTAAAAGCCAAACAGGGTTCTGAAGTTAACATCTTGGTTTATGCCTTTTTAGGTGTCGTAGTACTGGCGTCTTTCTTTGTTAACTTTGCCATGGGTGGGAATTTGTATTTCTTAACGGCGATTATTTTAACCGTAATTTTAATTAGATATTGGCCCAATAAATTGGTAGTTAGAAAAGATGAGATTTAGGATTACAACCATTATTTTGTTCTTATTGTTTTTAACCTGTAAAAACAATGATTCCATTATTTTGCTAGAAGCTCCAATACTCAACAATGCTTTTGACGATAAGGCATATGTTTTAAATGACAGCTTTCCTAAAGGCGATGTGCGACGCTATGGTATATATCCTGACAATTATTATGCTGATAAGGATCTCTTATCTTTAATGGAGTTAGCAGACCACGGAATCCCATTAAAGTTTGTTAAGGGCACCTATTATCTCAATCTATTGCTTCAAGGGCTAAGTGATGTTAAATTAGTTTTTGATGATGCTATTATAGCAGGAACATTTCAAATTATTGATAAGGACAATGAAAAATCCCAAAGGCTAGTTTTTGAAGGAAAATTGACAGTTCTTGATAAGGTTTTTATGCGTAATTCAAACGATATAAAGTTTGATACATTACTCATAAAATCTAATAAAGCTAAAAGCCTTTATAAAAAAAAGAACAGAGGGATGAGCATTTACCTAGGCACTAAAAACATTGAAATAAGAACATTAGAAATTGAACAAACAGGAGGAACAGAAGACGATTTTTTTAAGTATAGTGCAGCAGCATTTCAGGTTCATGGTTGGAATAATAATCCTGAAGGTATTACAATAGATAATCTTTTAATTAAAAATACCGATAGGACCGCATTGTATCTTACAGGAAAAAACCATAGCATAAAGAGAATTAAGATTGAAAACTTTGGATTGGGCACAAATAAAAACATGTTTGGTTTGGAGGATGCCGAGCTAGGCTCAGAGCGCGATTTTGTAGGAGCGTGGTTTAATAAATGCAATGACTGCACCATAGATACCTTGCAGATTTATGCCAATGACCGCTCTAGAACCTATAGTGCAAGATTTGATTTGGGCTTTTATCCGGAACCGTGCATTATAGAAAATATTGAATTTAACAGTCTTGCAAAGGATATGCCGATATATGACAATGTTCTTACCAATGTGCTCGTTAAAAATGAATTGGAACATGGTAACTAAAAAACAATATGTTTTTTATATCCTCTGCTACCTTATGCTTGTATCATTTGTTGTGTCCTATGCAGTTTCCAATATTGTAGCTTATTTGCTTCTTGCTCTCTTCTTGTTTGACCTCCCTAGCAATTTAAAAACCAAATTCAAAACACTTTATGCTAATAAAATAGTTCTTGGCTTTATACTGTTATTCCTTATACAAGTATTTAGTTTGTTGTATTCAACCAATACCACAGAAGGATTAAGACGTGTTGAGGTTTTGCTACCTTTGCTTTTTCTGCCATTGGTAATTTATGCAGAGCCTAAAAATAATAATCTGTTTCAAAAATTACTTCTGTATTTAAAGTTTACTATTCCCATTTTGTTTTTAGCCCTTCTATTTATTCATATTTTTATAGATAATCGAGTTGTAAGCACATTTGTTCATTTTACCTTAGAAGAAAAATTAGGAGTAAGTCAATTCTATTTGATTTTTATTTTACTAATTCCGTTAATTGTAAGCTCAAGAGAGATTTCCCTTAAGAATAACATCCTTTTAAATGCAATCATCTTGTTATCAACCCTTGGAATTATTGTTATATTAGGAAATAAACTCTCTGTTTTACTGTTAATAGCTTTATGGCTGTTTTTAATTATAAAGAAACGAGATAACTTAAAAAAAATGCTTGCAACGGCATTGCTAGGTATATTATTAGGCATCTTGGCATTTCAAATTCCTGTTGTTCACCAGAGAATACAAACCTTTGGGAACACGTTAGACTTTGATTTAAACACCATTATTACAAAGAACAGGTTTACAGTTACCAAAAACACGTTAGAGCACCGGCTTTTAATCAATTATCTAGCTTCAAAGGAGATTGCCGCTGCTTTACCCTTTGGAGTGGGAATTGGTGACAGACAAGATGTTTTAAACAAACAATACGAGATTATTAATTTTAAGGCAGGTATGCTTAACCAATACAACAACCACAACCAATACCTGTCAGAATTTTTAAAATCTGGCATACTAGGCGGTCTCGTATTTTTGGTTTTAATGGCACTTCTTATAAAAAGCGCCTTTACATCTAATCAACTTGGATTAATAACTGTTTTGTTTTTTGCAATAGCATGTGGACTTGAGTCTTATCTATTTAGACAACATGGCGTTATTATTTTTACTTTTGTTATACCACTTTTTTTAAATCACAAAAATACAAACTATGAAAAATATTAGATTTATTTTATTGTTAGCTCTTATTGTAACGGCCTGTAAAGACGATAAATCTGCAAAACAGGAGACCCCTAAAGAAATCGAAGAAGTTTTTGACGACTCTGCTTATGTTTTGGACGACAATTATCCTGTTGGAGATGCAAGACGTTATGGGGTTACGGCCGAAACGGCTAGATTAAAACATCCACACACTGGAGATACAAGACTAGAAACTATTATGGATTTAGCAGAGAATCAAGGGATTGAAATGCAAATACCTTCAGGTTACTATAAAATGAATCTTATCATTGATTCAAGAAAGAATTTAAATCTTCGATTTAATAATTCTGAATTTGACTTGATTCAGATAATAAAAAATAAAGACAGTCTTTCAGAATCTAAAAATATTAATCTCAAGGGAACATTGATTTCTAACGATAAAGTAAGCATTACGGCTAGTGAAGATATCGCTATTGATTCAATTCTTATAAGAGCAAATACTTTAAACCTTCGAAAGTCAAGACCTAGAGGCTGTCAGATTTACTATGGCAGTAAGGACATTAAAATTGGGTATTTGGAGGTAGATGATTTGGGCTCTGATACAGCCAAGGATAAGTATACTCATGCTGCTCTCGCCGTGGATGGCTGGAATAACAATCCAATTAATGTAGATATTGGTGAGATTCATATAAAGTCTTCAGACAGACACGGTATTTATTTAACAGGAAGCGACCATGTAATTGGTAAAGTTTTAATTGATAAGTTTGGTATGGGTTCTTCTGATGGGATGGACCCTATGCAAGATGCTAAGATTGGAGAAGAAAAAGAATTTAAGGCTCTCTGGATTAATAAATGTTATAATACTTTTATTGAATCTATAACAATAAATGAGGAAAATTCTAAAGGTAAATATACCGCTCATTTTGATGCTGGAGATAAACAGAGACCTGTTATAATTGAAAAAATGATTGTGAAAAACGACAATGCTAAAATCAGTATATTAGAGGAAGAGTCAAATGGTGTAATTGTTGAAATTATGGAAAACCAATAAATCCAAGATTGAATAATTGTGATTATTCGGACGGTTAAAAGGCATATTTGGTTTGGGGCTGTTTTTGTTGTTGCAAAAGCAGCCGTTTATTTTGTACCGTTACTTTTAGCAGATGTACTTAATACAACAGATTATGGAATTTTGGAGTATGCATTGGCCGGATTGGGAATGTTGATTAATACACTTCTTAATCTTGGTGTTCCTGGGGCGTACCCATATTTTATCATTAAAAAAGAAGACAAAAGTGTGCAGGCAGGATTTTTGTTTCACCCTATTGTTTTGACGATACCATTTATAGTAAATCAGTTGGCCTATTGGTTTTGGGGATTGGATATGGTGCTCTATATGTCCTTTAATGTGTCCTATATTATATCAAATCAAATGTTCTATTCCACCCAGTTAAAGTCCCATGAAAAATCGAGTTTAGCTGTTGTTTTAGATTCTGGGATATATTTGGTTCTATTTGGCTTTATTGCTAGTTTTTGGATGGGCTATATGCCAGAAAACATTGAAACAATCAATTACTTTATAATTTGCTATGCTTTAACTTATGTGTTTTTAGCAGTAGTCAGGTTTTTAAACTCTAATAATAAAGGCTTTATTAGTGCGTATCGGAAGATTCTAAGGTTTAGTATTCATATATTACTGTCTACTTTTCTTATTTTTCTTATAACAACGTCGGGTAGGATAATTGTAGAGTATTTTTTTACATTCAATGAAGTTGGGATTTATGCTTTTTATTTTAGACTTGCTGCTATCGTGGTGATGATTCATCAAGTTATAAATATTGCCTTTTTTAAGAAAATATATACATCACAACCTAAGGTGTTGGATAAATACTTTCATTTGTTTTTTGTTGGGATTTCAATATTATCTCTTTTAATTTATTTTGTTGCCCCTTTTATTGTGGATACGCTCTCCCAATTTTTTAAGGACACCTATAATACCTATAAAGGGGTATATTTTCTCTTGTCGTGTCAGATGGTAATGTGGATTGCAACTGCATTAAACTCGAATGTAATAGACCGCGAGAATTTAGCCAGAAAGAATAATGGCCTTTTTTTGGTATTAATTGTATGCTTTACTCTACCGCTCCTATTCTTTTCAAACTATATAAGTTTCGCAAATCTTGTTTATGCCCATTTTACTTGCATTTTTTTTGCGGCCCAAATCCAATACTATACCCTAAGAAAAAAAGATATTAAATTCTCAAAGTCATCCCTTTCGTTAGCCTTGGTTTTTTTAATCGAAAGCGCTTATTATTTTATTGTTTTTTAAGGATGCGACATGTTTTGACATATCGTTTATTCTATGGAAGTCTAGTTCTAGGTATTTTGCTATGGCTGCTATCTTTTAGTCTTATCCCAGTAGAAGTAGTTGAAGACGTGAACATATATACCGTGGGTTTTATTTGTCTCTGTTATATAGCAATGGTTTTTGGATTTATTGCTATACCAAATAGGATAGAAAAAAATGAAATTAGAATAAACAACCCTTTATTTATAAAGTATTTAATAATGGTTATAACCATTAGTTTTGTCCTACGTTGGATTGATTTATTTTATGTCCGTGAACTGTCCTTTTTCAATACACCTATTGAAAATAGACGACTGAGTTTTATTAATAACACCAATAGTAATGTACTGCTTTTAATGGCTGCTGTTTTAAAGTCGCTTTATTTTTTCCCATTTGTATTAACGCTCCATGAAAGAAACACTCTGAGAATTTATCTTATTTGCGCTATCTTACTTTTAGGGTTCGTAGTGCCAGAAGCTATATTATTTGGCACGAGAAAACCATTTTTTGACCTTACTTTAATTATTATTATTTCGGTGTTGGTTTCCAGAAGGGTTAAAGTTGGTGTTAAGAGTTTAGGTTTGTTTTTTGCTGCAGCATTGACTCTAATGGCTATTTCATATTTTGTTTTGATTGGAAGAGAATCTCCACGAGCAGAAAATCAAAACGTATATAAGCATGTTCTTGAAGGTAGATATAATGATTTACTAAGACCAAAGGATAAAACAATAGCCTATATACAGAATGAAGACTCTAATTCTTTTATGAGGGCCGTAACTTTTATAACCCTTCAAACAGGGCAATACATAAATCACGGTTTTTTTGAGTTTAATCATATATACAATAAGTCCGAATTACCCGTATCCTATGGAATGTATGTGTTTAATCCTTTTTTTAAATTTGCACAAAGAATGGGACTTGCCAAGGGAATTGAATATACCAACCCATCACCAAGAAAAATAGTTTATCTTACTACTTTTGGAAGTTTTTATATAGATTTTAGGTGGTTCGCCACTCTAGTTTTTTTTCTATTAGGTTCATTTCAGAGGCATATTTATAACAATTCAAAAGTCAACACTATTTATGCTCCATTACTTATTTATCTCGCAATATTTAATTTATTTTTACCAATATTTAATTATATGAAAGGGGCGGGTATTTATCCTATTGTAGGAATATTTATTGCTATTGTCTCGTATCGGTTTTTGTCAAAGTTGATTTATGAAAAAAGCACTAGTTCATGATTGGTATTATGTTAATGGTGGAGCGGAAAAGGTTATACACTCCCTGAACAATGTTTGGGATGATTTTGACCACTTTGCCTTGGTAGATTTCTTATCGGAGACAGACAGGGACTATATTCTCAAAGGAGAATCTGTTAATACTAGTTTTATCCAGAGCTTACCAACAGCCAAATCAAATCACAGAAAGTTTTTGCAATTGTTCCCGTATGCAATAGAGCAATTTGATTTAAGTAGTTATGATTTAGTATTAAGTTCTTCAGCGTCAATTAGTAAAGGGGTTTTGACCAATCAAAACCAGCTACATATTTGTTATTGTCATTCCCCCATGCGCTATGCTTGGGATTTATATCACCAATACCTTAGAGATTCTAGATTTAATAGAATTAAGGGTATTTACGCGAAGAGAGTTCTTCATAAAATAAGGCTTTGGGATGTCATAAATTCAAACCGAGTTGATGCTTTTGTCGCTAATTCTAATTACATAAAGGGCCGTATTAAAAAAGTGTACAATCGAGAGGCTCATGTAATATATCCTCCAGTTGATGTAGACATGTTTAGGGTAGAAGAAACAAAGGATAATTATTACTTTACCGCATCAAGATTGGTGCCATATAAGAAAATTGAGCTTATTGTAAAGGCTTTCAATAATTTGCCAGAAAAAAAACTAGTAGTTGCTGGGGACGGGCCGGAATATAAAAACATAAAAGCTATGGCCAAAACTAATATTGAACTCGTTGGGTTTTTAACCGAAGAAGAGCTAAAAAGCTATTTGGCTAAGGCTAGAGCTTTTGTTTTTGCGGCTGAAGAGGATTTTGGAATTATACCTGTTGAAGCACAAGCTTCTGGCACACCTGTTATTGGCCTTGGAAAGGGAGGTCTTGAGGAAACGGTAATTGACAAAAAAACAGGAGTTTTATTTAAGCAACAAAATATTGAGTCTTTAATTGATGCAATTGGCCAATTTGAAAAGCTGGAATTAGACCCACAAGACATTAGAACAAATGCGGAACGTTTTTCAAAAAAGCGATTTGAAAAGGAAATTTTAAATTTTGTAACTGATAGCTATGATAGGTTCAAAAATACTTAGATTTTAACTGTTCATTCTTAATAAAAAAAAAGATTGTATTTTACAGCAGGTTTGTTAATTTGACTTTTGCAACAAAACTTTAAACCAAGACTATTTTACTTTAATTCTAATCAAGTTTAAAAAGATTTGAGCTTATTCAAACACGGAAGATATTCAGGCTATTTAAGACCCATTTCTTATTTCATAGATTTAAGTATAATTAATGGTGTTGCTATACTGTTTCTTCTTATGGACAAAGATCCAATAGCGTTTATTCTTTATATATCTCTTAGTTGGGTACTACTTTCAGTATACTCTAATTTTTATCAAGTATATCGTTATACTAGACCAGTAAATATCCTAGCGCTAATAATAAAGCAATCTGTTTTTTTCTTAATTATTGTATTTGCTTTTTTTGGGATTTATTACGAATTAAAGATTTATCCCAAGCCCGTTATCCAATACGTACTTCTAAGTGTAATTTTAATATCTGCAGCAAAATTTACTGTATATTACCTGCTTCAAAATTATCGCGCGTCATTTGGCGGAAATTACAGGAATACGGTCATCTTTGGTTACAACAAAAAGACTGTAGCTCTAGAGCAATTTTTTAATAAAAACCCAGAATATGGTTATCTTCATAAAAAAACATTTAATTTTAAACAGGACGACTTTAACCTTACAAGGTGTTTTGAATACGTTCTTGAAAAAGGAATTGATGAGATTTACTGTTCTATTTCTGAATTATCCAATTCTCAAATTGCCGAAGTTGTAGACTTTGCAGACAACAATCTTAAAATTGTAAAGTTTATCCCAGACAGTAAGGAGATTTACTCCAAAAAATTGAGATACGACTATTACGATTATATCCCCATCCTAACCCTTAGAACAATACCTCTCGAAGATTCTGTTAATACTATAGTTAAAAGAAGCTTTGATATTTTCTTCTCTGGACTAGTAATAGTCTTTATTCTGTCTTGGCTTACACCAATCATTGCTATTCTTATTAAGCTTGAGTCTAAAGGCCCTGTGTTCTTTAAACAATCTCGTAACGGGTTTAATTATAAAGAATTTGATTGTTATAAGTTTAGATCAATGACACCAAATAAAAATGCACATCTCTATCAGGCGACTAGAGATGATCAGCGTGTTACTAAAGTAGGAAGGTTTATTAGAAAAACAAGCATTGATGAATTACCACAGTTTTTCAATGTTCTTTTTGGTGATATGTCGGTTGTTGGTCCTAGGCCTCATATGGTAAGTCATACAAATATGTATGCAAAACGAATAGATAAATTTATGGTGCGCCATTTTGTAAAACCTGGAATTACAGGTCTCGCACAAATAAGCGGTTATCGTGGCGAAGTTGAAAGTGATAAGGATATTATTGGAAGAGTTAAATATGATATTTTTTATATTGAAAATTGGTCACTTTTGCTGGACCTTAAAATCATTTTTCAAACCTTTATGAATGCAGTTAAGGGAGAGGATAAAGCCTACTAAATAGTCTTCTTTAGGTCTAATAATTGCCCCTCAAAACTAAATGCCTTATTAGCCCTAACCTGTATGTCTTTTTTTTGCTGTATCTCTAAACCATTAGATTTAATTGTTTCAATAATAGAGTTTAAGTTTTCGTAATTTCCGACATCAGCTACCCAACCTAATTTATAATTGTGGATAATTTTTTCACCTTCACCCCCACCGAAGTACAGCAAGGGCAAGCCTAATTTTGAAAACTCAAAAATTTTTGATGGTACAGAACCGTATATACGTTTTATTAGCGGAACTATAGCCAAATCGTAATTCATTAGTTCGTTATGAAGTTGGTTTCTATCTAATTTACCATGCATGAAAATAGGTAAAGTGGGATGCTTTTGCATAAAGTCCAAAATCTCTTTTTCTTCAGCACCAGAGCCATAAATATGTAACTCAATATCTGTAAAGTCTAAGTTTTGGCATAATTTAAGAATGCCTTGTGCCACACCTAAAAGACCAGCATATACTATAGTTAAGGATTTATTAGATTTTTCTATAGTTGGAATTTCTTTTAATTCAATAATAGGATAGTTTCTATAAAGATGAGTTTTGGCCTTTGGATTTATTTCACTAACATGTTTTAAGATTTCATTGCTTTGCCCTAATATGATATTAGAATTTAAATAATTGAACCTTTCCATCTGCCTTAGAACGGAATAAAACCAATTTTTTTTTAGTGCACCTAATTCTAGGCCAGCGCGTGGCCATAAATCACTTACGTTAAGAATTATTTTTCTTTTCTTAGATTTAAGTAGAAAGATACTTATAAAAGCAACGATTAGAGGAGGGGATTGGATTATCACCTTATTAGGTGTGCGTTGCCTTAAAAAGTATAATATCAAACTAAAACTGTAGGAAAGCATTGCTAATAACCGCGATATTTTATTTTTTGAAACTGAAGCAAAAATCCACAATCTATGTATTTGAATACCGTTCTCGATAGATTTGGAAGTAAACTTATTTCTATAGTCTTTAAATATTCTGCCAGTAGGATAATTTGGTAAAGGTGTAACAACTTTAACTGTATAATCTGAACTTAAACCTTCAGCCAAATGAAAAATTCTATTAGAAGCAGCTCCTATCTCCGGAGGATAGTAATTTGTTATAATCATGAGGCTTTCTTTTTTCTTATCAATCATAGTTAAAATAACCTATTAAACTGCTTCAACTTACCCGATTTAGACCTTACTATTTGTTTTACTCTATTAAAATTAACAGTGAGACCTGGTTCTAGATAGGTCTCCATTTCCTGAGCTATTAATTTCTTTTTGGCTTCCGTCAGCGCAAATTTTGAGCAATAAACCACCTTAAGGGAATTCGGTCTATGCTGCTCAATAATAAATTCAGAGACGTTGCCATCATCCTCAATAACGCTTTTTGTAATATAATAAAAGGTTAGTCCTGCTGCCTTTTTTCCACTAGGCAATAGGGCTATATCATTGGTGCGGCCAATTAGGCTTTCAAGCTTAGGAGTGATATTGGAACTTTTAGTGGAAATTTGTCCAACATCTCCTAAATCATAACGAATAAAAGGATGCGCCTTGTTGTACAAAGACGTTACCACTAGTCGTCCCGCACTACCATTAGTAATAGCTGAATCATTATCATCCAAAACCTCAACATATAAGGTTTCGGTATTTAATTGCCACTCATTATTTAGATTTTGAAAAGCAATCAAACCCAATTCAGAAGCACCATATTCATTTATTACCGGGACTCCTAGATGGTGTTCTAATAAATCTTTATCGTCTTTAAAAAGCATCTCTGCAGTTACAATACAAACGGACAAACTAGGGCAAATAGATTTTAAAATCAAATCTTTAGATTTAAGAAACTTTGCAAATTGAACGATTGCACTGGTGTAACCATTAATGTAGTCAAAAGGCGTAGATTTGAATTTATTTAATGCACCGCTTAAAGTCTTATCCGTAAGATCAAAAATTGAGAAACGATAACGGTTACTTAAAAAATCCTTGAATCGTTCTTTGTAATATCCTTTTTTATCGAGAGGAATTCCATAAAAACGTGCTTGGGTAGACGTATTAAAATCAATGCCATACCAAGAAAAACGATTCATTATCTCAGCCCATGTCAAAGCGTGGCACCATTTATCTTTTGCGAAAACAAAAGGATGTCCAGAGCTACCAGAGGTCTTATTTATATAAATGTTGTTCTTTGTAAAACCTTCTGATAATCTATTTTCTAGTGGTTGCTGTAAATCCTTCTTTCTTAAAACAGGAACCGAATTCCAATCATTAACGTCAATATTTTTCCCAAATGATTTATAAAACGAGTTGTATTTTAAATGATAATTAAGGATTTCACGTTTTTTATTCTCTTGGTATTTTTGGAGGTCTTCATTTGCCAATGCCTTTATTTTGGCAAATGCAGCTTTGGCCTCATCTATTTTAAAGCCTGATAATTTTAATGAAAGGTCAAAAAGTTGCAAGTATATAGGTTGCCTTAAGGTTTGTTCAAAATAATTGTTTTTTGAGGTTAAAACCAATTATTTTTGCTCAAAGACATAATTATCATGAACATTCTTGTCCTTGGTTCTGGTGGTAGAGAACACACCTTCGCATGGAAACTGGCTCAAAGCAAGCTTTGCACAAACTTATTTGTAGCGCCGGGAAATTCAGGTACGGCAGATATAGCAACAAACCTGCAAGTTTCGGTAACGGATTTTAAGGCTATAAAGGATGCTGTTATTAAAAATGAAATAGAATTGGTTGTTGTGGGCCCAGAAGACCCTTTGGTCCAGGGCATCCATGATTTTTTCTTAAACGATACCGCAATAAAACACGTTCCAGTTATAGGGCCCCAAAAAGCAGCTGCCGAATTGGAAGGAAGTAAGGAGTTTGCCAAGGAATTTATGTCTAGACACCATATTCCAACAGCTGACTATCAAAGCTTTACTTCACAAAATATTGAAGAGGGCTTTAAGTTTTTGGAATCATTAAACGCACCATATGTTTTAAAAGCAGACGGTCTTGCAGCAGGGAAAGGCGTATTAATAATCGATGATTTGGAGGAGGCCAAGACGGAGTTAAAGCATATGCTAGTTGATGCTAAGTTCGGAAATGCCAGTAAAAAGGTCGTTGTTGAAGAGTTCTTGGACGGCATTGAATTGAGCTGTTTCGTTTTAACTGATGGCAAAGACTATAAAATACTACCTACGGCAAAAGATTACAAGCGAATAGGAGAAGGTGACACAGGGCTTAATACAGGAGGAATGGGAGCTATTTCACCAGTTCCTTTTGCAACACAGGACTTTTTAGAAAAAATAGAGACTAAAATTGTTAAGCCCACCGTAAAAGGTTTAATTGAAGATGATCTACCCTACATTGGATTTATTTTTATTGGTTTAATTAAAGTAGGAGACGAACCCAAGGTTATAGAATATAACGTGAGGATGGGTGATCCCGAGACAGAAGTAGTTCTACCTAGGCTTAAATCAGATTTGGTCGAAATTTTTATGGCTATGTCTAACCAGTCTTTATCCAATATTGAAATTGAAATTGATGAAAGAGCTGCAACTACGGTAATGCTTGTTTCTGGAGGGTATCCAGAATCTTATGAAAAGGGCAAAGAAATTCATGGTATAACAGAGGTAGAGGATTCTTTAATTTTTCATGCAGGTGCCACAACAAAAGAGGGTAAAATTGTAACATCGGGCGGCCGTGTAATGGCTATAACGTCTTATGGTAATACTTATAATGAAGCCATAAAAAAATCCTATCAAAGCATAAATAAATTATGTTTTGATAAGATGTATTATCGTAAGGATATAGGATTTGATTTATAAGTATGAGTGAGCGGTAACGCTTTTGTCCTCCTCATTGTTGGAATTGAACTTCGCCAATTGCATCATCCAATAAATAAAAGCAACAAAACCAATAGCCATAAAAATCCAAGACATAACATTAGCTCCAAACCAGCTTTCTAACTCCAAAGACCTAAGCATATCAAAAGGTAAAAACAGTCCGTCAACAAATAAATCTTGTATTCCGTAAAAGAAATCCTTCATAACTTTTTAAATTTATCATGCAAAAATACAAAAAGAGTTAATGATTACAAGTATTTTCAGTAAATCAAAGCCCATTAATTTTATTATTGTGGGTATTCTGATAACTCTGGTTTTTACGGCAGTCAACTTTCAGCAGGTCACAAATAATTTAAGTACAGCGCCGACTATAGTGCTAAAATTTCTTCTAGTTATTTTCTTTGTTTTTCTTTTAAACTTTATAGTCTCCAAGAATAAACTGACCCAAGGCAATAGTTATTCTATAATGACTTTTGGTCTTTTGATTTTAATGTTTCCAGAATCTACACGCCATTCTAATTTATTGCTTTCAAATCTGTTTGTGTTATTCGCATTAAGACGCCTTATTAGTTTGCATTCTAATCTTCATATTAAGAAGAAACTTTTTGATGCTGGTTTTTGGATTGCTTGCGCTACACTATTTTATTTCTGGGCCTTTTTGTTTTTTGCATTGGTCATGGTAGCTTTAATTTACCACTCACAAAATAATATTAAGAACCTGGCAGTACCCTTTATTGGTATTTCAACTTTTGTGTTGTTATTGGTATCCTATAATATTTTAATGCATGATGTTTATTTATTACCCTCTAATTTTGAAAGATTTGCCAGCTTAGACTTTACACCATACAACACTAAGGCAAGTATTTTAAAATTAACAATAATTTTCACCTCTTTTCTATGGACTACACTTTATTTTTTTAATGGTTTGAAGGATAAGAATAAAAAAATTAGACCATCTTACTTTCTAGTTGGCTGGGCATCCTTTTTAGCTATTTTCGTTGCTATTATTGCCCCTAATAAAAACGGTAGTGAATTTATCTTTTTGTTTGCACCGTTTTCAATAATTATGGCGAATTATTTAGAGGTAATTTCTGAACGCTGGTTTAAAGAAATATTCCCAGTTTTATTTGTTGTAGTTCCTGTTGTTAGTTTACTGCTGTAATTTTTGCCCATAGGCTAAGTCTCCAGCGTCACCTAATCCTGGTACAATGTATGATTGACTGTTGAGTTCTTTATCAATGGTTCCTATCCAAAGTATAACGTCCGTGGAAACGTATTCAGAAACGTATTCAATACCTGGCTTGGCACCAATGATACTTACAAGATGAATCTTTTTTGGTGTCCCAAAGGACTGTAAAGCTTTAAGAGTTGAAACAATTGATTGACCAGTAGCTAGCATGGGGTCGGCCAAAATAAGAGTCTTGCCCTCCAAGTTGGGACAAGCAAGATATTCTACTTCAATTTTAAATGAATTAAAACCACTTGTGTCATGCTTTCTGTATGCTGAAATGAAAGCATTATCGGCCTTATCAAAATAGTTGAGTAAACCATTGTGCAAAGGAATACCTGCGCGTAAAATAGAGCACAGTACAATATCGTCTTGAGGTAATTCTGAAGTTTGAGACCCTAGAGGGCTTTTAATACTATGTGGCTTATAATGTAATGACTTACTCAGTTCATAACATATTATTTCACCAATTCTTTCAATATTGCGCCTAAATCGCATTCTGTCTTTCTGTATCGAAATATCTCTGAGTTCGGAAATAAAAGTGTTGAGAATAGAAGGCTTTTCAGAAAGGTTATGAATCTTCATTGTAAGGGAGTGTTATAGAGCCTGTAAGTTAATAATTCAAACTATATTTGCATAGATTAAATTTCAATTCAACATGTTTTCACAAAAAGCGAACGAAATATTTCAAGACGCCATAAAAACCTACAAGGTTCTTAACACGGTAGATCAGCCCTTTTCAAACAAATACAATAAAAATGAAGATGTCATTGCGCACCTGCTTTACAGGAAGTGCTGGATTGATACTGTTCAGTGGGCGTATGAAGATATCATAAGAGATCCAAATATTGACCCGGTTGCAGCATTGGAACTTAAACGTAAAATAGATGCATCTAACCAAGATAGAACAGACACTGTAGAATATATAGATAGCTATTTTTTAGATAAATACAAAGACGTTGAGGTTAAACCTTATGCAACAGTAAATTCAGAAAGTCCAGCTTGGGCAATTGACCGATTATCCATATTGGCGTTAAAGATTTACCATATGCATTTAGAAACGATAAGAGAGGATGCGTCTGATGCTCATAAAGCGGCTTGTGAGAAGAAGCTTAACGTTCTGTTAGAGCAGCGAGAAGATTTAAGTAAAGCTATTGATCAACTTTTAGAAGATATCTCTAAAGGAGATAAGTATATGAAGGTGTACAAGCAAATGAAGATGTATAATGACGATGAGCTTAATCCTGTATTAAGAGGTCAAAAGTAATTTTCCCCATTTAAGATTTTAATGATACGGAGACCCAAACATATTTTGGTATTAAGGTTCTCTGCTATGGGTGACGTAGCCATAATAGTGCCTGTTTTATTGGCCTTGTTAAACCAGAACAAAGGGCTCAAAGTAACGGTAGTCACAAGGCCGTTTTTTGAACCTATCTTTAAAGAAATTCCTAATGTTAGCGTTTTTACTCCCGACTTTAAGGGAAAACACAAAGGAATACCAGGTTTGTACAGGCTGTCTAGAGCACTTTTGAAACTAGATTTTGATGCCATAGCAGACCTCCACAATGTACTTCGTACAAAAATCATTAAGGTATTTCTTTTTAATAAGAGAGCGTTGACCATAGATAAAGGTAGGCAGGAGAAAAAGGCTCTAACAACAGGAAACATTTTTAAACCATTAAAACCAACAACAGCAAGGTATGCTGAAGTGTTTAAAGCTCTAGGTTGCAATGTTGATTTATCCAACCCAATAGTTTTATCGAAACCCTCCTTAGACACAAAAGCCAAAGTCTTTTTAGGTAAAAATGGAATCTGTAATATTGGTATTGCCCCATTTGCAGCACATAAGGGTAAAATGTACCCTTTAAGTTTAATGGAGGAGGTTATAAGTCAACTTGCTGAAGACTATAATATAATTTTGTTTGGTGGAGGCCAGCGAGAAATAGAAATATTGAATACTCTTGAAGAATCTTATAACAACGTGAGCTCTGTTGCGGGCAAACTTAGTTTTAAAGATGAATTGGCTTTAATATCAAATATGGACCTTATGTTATCAATGGACTCCGGTAATGGCCATTTGGCCGCCATGTATGGCGTTAAGGTTGTCACTGTTTGGGGCGTTACCCATCCGTATGCCGGTTTTGAACCTTTTAACCAACCAGAATCTTATGCACTCACAGCAGACAGGGACAAATTTCCATTAATACCAACTTCGGTTTATGGCAACAAATATCCAAGAGGGTATGAAGATGCTGCAGCATCGGTTTCACCACAGCAAATAGTAGAAAAGATAACCTCAATCTGCCCAAAAATTAAGGGCTAAACACCTTAATTAAACATCATCATAGTCAACCACTATATGAGCAGAAGTTGGATGAGCTTGGCAGGTAAGGACAAGACCTTCAGCAACTTCACCATCGGTTAAAATATTATTTTGGCGCATTTTAGCAGTACCTTCGGTAAGTCTGGCAATACAACTGCTACAAATACCTCCTTGGCAGGAATATGGTGCATCAATATCTTGTTTTAGAGCAGCTTCTAAAATGGTTTGGTCTTGTGCCATTTCAAATTCAAAATCTTCATCATCAACAAGTACCTTTATGGAAGTCATTCCATTGGTTATAGTTGTTTCTTCTTGTGTTTCTGATTCAGATGCTGCAGGTGCAGTAAACAATTCAAACAAGATATTGTGTTCTTTGATATGGTTTTCGAGTAGTACATCTTTAACGGTATTGATCATAGCCTCTGGACCACACAAATAAAACTTGTCTATTGTAATAGCTTTATACTTGTTTTTTACAATAAGGTTAACGGTACTTTTTTCTATTCTTCCAAAAAGAGCATCGGTTTCGTTAGACTGGCTGTAGATAAAATGTACATGAATGCGGTTGCCATACTTGTCTTTAAGGGACATCAAGTCTTCTAAAAACATAGTGTCTTGTGGTGTTTTGTTCCCGTAGACCAATATAAAATTACTGAATGGTTCGTCCTCTAGTAAAGTTTTAGCAATACTTAATATTGGTGTTATTCCACTCCCTGCTGCAAAAGCTGCGATTGTCCTTGTTTTTTGTGGGTGCGCTTCAAAAACAAACCTACCATTAGGTTCGGCCACTTCGAGCACGTCGCCAGCTTTTATCGTTGTGTTGGCATATACCGAAAAAGTTCCACCATCTACCGATTTCACGGCCACGCTAAGGTCTCCACTGTTTTTAGAAGCGCAGATAGAATAATCCCGCCTAACGTCTTCACCATCAATAGTTGTTTTTAAGGTTATGTATTGACCTGCATTGAATTGAAATACTTCTGATAATCCCTCGGGAACGTTAAAATTCAAGACAACAGATTTATCTGTAAGTCGATTTATAGATTTTATGGCGAGTTTGTGAAACTGTGACATAACTATTCTTTTTTTGCAAAAATAAGCAAACTAAGAATAGACTAACAATGAATGAAGCACTTCAATAGATTAAAGTTTTCATAAAAATAAATCCTTAACAATGCTTAAGTTACTTATGCATAAGAAAATTATGTATATTTGTTTTGCTTAAAAATTTGTTCAACGTTTTATACAAATAAAAATGAAAAAGAAAGTTAAATGCAATTTAATCCTAGTTCTTCTAATGGCCTTTTGCCTTGGTCAAGCTCAGGAAACAACAACATCTAAGTTTAATCTTATCGCTTATGGAGGCATTGGTTTCGGCATCGTAGAAAATGATAATGAACCCAATTACAACCTTAACAGCAACAGTGGAGAAATCCTACTCAATTATAATATTAGCCAAAGAGTAGGTGTTTCAACAGGTCTCGGACTTTATGAATTGACAGGAAATGGATTTAATGCTTTAGGGAATTTCTACCATCAAAGATCATTACTTAAAATACCGGTATTGTTGACTCTAAATTCTGAGTTTTCAGAAAAAATAAGTTTTTATGCCAATTTTGGCTTTTATGGCCATACTATTATCAAGGATGAATATCGCTTTCTTAATGGTACTCAAGAAGATATCTATGAGGGCTGGAATTTTGGTGCTCAGTTTGGAGTTGGTCTTTTGTTTGAATTATTCGATGGATTTAGCGCTGGTATCAATGTTTCAGGGCAATCTGATTTTGGAAAATTTGAAACTAATGCCAATCAAGGGATCAGCGATAAACAGAAAATAAGATACCTGAATAGTATGGGGTTGATTTTCGTGGTGGATTTATGATAATAGAGAATAGGACAGTAACAAAGTGTTTATGAGTAATTCAAAATTATATAAGGGAAGTTTAAATACCATTATTTTAAAGCTGCTAACTGAGCACGATAAAATGTATGGCTACGAAATTACTCAAAAGGTTAAATCGATAACCAAAGGCGAATTAAATATTACAGAAGGCGCCTTATACCCAGCCTTACACAAACTAGAGGCGGAAGGCTTGCTCGATGTTGAAGTTGCTAAGGTAGATAATAGGTTGCGCAAGTATTATAAACTTACAGAAAACGGCACTAAAGAAACTATAAATAAACTATCAGAACTTGCTGATTATATAAAAACCATGCAAAGTTTGGTAAACCCTAAATTGGTATAATGTTATGAAAATGACTAAGGAAGATATTCAATTTATAGAAGATTACCTCAAAGAAAATGGCATTTCCTATTGGGATATTCGCTTAGAGATGATAGACCATATTGCTTGTGATATGGAAAATAAAGAAGGGAGTTACGATTTTGAAAATTCTTTAAAGCATACGCTTCACAAATTAGGATGGTTAGGTAATCTAAAGGACATAGAGAATAGAAGGTTAAAAGCCATTAACACTAAAGTTAGGGCTGCTTATTTTAAAAATTTTATCTCACTTTTTACGAGTTTTAAAAGTGTACTGGCTGTCTTGTTGTTTGTGTTTTTATATTATCTCGTATTACAAAACGGTTCGTTGGGTCAATTCAATCTAACAACTATAGCGCTTTTTGTGGGCCCATTAGGATTTTTCACTGTTCATTATGCTGTGACCATGTTAAGAATTAAGAAATCGGGTTATGTTTTTTATGGCTTTTTCTATGTCATTTTTGCCATGCTAATGACCCAATTGTTCTATCAATTGCCAAAACCAGGTGGTTTAATAGACGTTTCAATAAACACCCGGAACATCATTGTATTTTGGGCCACTATCGCTAATGTCTTGTTCACCATAGGTGGTATAAAAATTTATATAAAAACGTACAAGGAATATAATGCTATTCATAAAAAACTAAACAAAGAAACGGTTTGAAGCTTACTAAAGCCCATATAGACCAATTATATACATTTACACAAAAACATTATGTAGAATGGTACGATGTACAAACGGAGCTTGTGGATCACTTGGCTAATGGCATTGAAGCACAATTGCAGGACAACCCAAAGTTATCTTTTGAAGAGGCTTTGGATATTGAATTCAAAAAATTTGGAGTATTTGGTTTTATGGACGTAGTGTCCGAAACTGAGAAATCAATGGGTAAGCATTATAGAAGATTTCTCTTTGCTGAGGTTAAAGAGTGGTTTAAAGTACCACAGTTCATTGCTACATTAAGTCTTTTTCTCTTTTTCCTCATGATTTTTAAGTCTGAACTTTCAGAAGTCATTTTGTTGGGTTTTTATGTCCTTTTTGTGTTATGGATTGGCTATAAAACAATTCTTCTAAATCGGGCTTTTAATAAAAGGCGGAAAACAGCTAAAAAATGGTTGTTAGAACATATTATTTTTCAGCAGGCAAGCGGTGTTGTTTTTGTTGGCCTTTTGAATATTTTTAATGTCTTTAATTTATCCAGCACGCCAACTTCGACGGTTGTCGCCATATTTGTTTCTGCTTTATTTACCTTCGCGGTAATTATTTCGGTGATAAGTCTTCAAATCCTACCAAGCAAGGCAAACGAGCTCCTTAAAGAAACTTATCCTACATTTGTAACAAATTGAAAATAAGAGCTACTAACTCTTCACAAAAACTAACCAAACGCTATGATTAAGCATTTTTTAAATTTAGAATGGAAGCAATATTTCCGTTCCTCTTATTGGCAAAAAAATCTAGCACTTAATATCCTTTTGGTGTTCTTGGCACTTTACTTTATTGTGATTTTCTTGGCATTAGGCTTTGGCTTGTTACCTATTTTAAAGAAAGTCTACCCAGAACAAGATCCATTTGTTGTAGTTAATGGCTTTATGTTTTTCTGGATCATTGTTGACTTAATGATGCGGTTCTTTTTACAAAAATTGCCAGTTATGAGTGTAAAACCCTTACTCACATTACCTATAAAACGGTCAACGGTAGTTCATTTTGTTTTAGGGAAATCAGCCTTTTCTTTTTTTAATTTCTTGCCATTATTTGCCATAATTCCTTTTAGTATTATGCTTATTGCAGATGGTAAAGACTCGTCAATGGTACTGACATGGATGTTTACGCTCATTAGTGTTGTGCTGATCATTAATTTCCTAAACTTTATTATTGAGGCTTTTTCTGCGGAGACTGAACTATCGTTTTTACCATTAATTGCTGTTGTGGGTACACTATACGCTTTAGATGCCTTTAGCATTGTTTCTATGTCATCTTTAATTGGTGATGCGTTTATAGGTATTGCCAATAACCCAATACTTATTTTAGCGCCCTTGGCCATACTATTGTTTTGTTATGGGTTTAATTTTAAAATCTTAAAAGGTAAATTATTCTTAGACGCATCGTTAAAGTCTAAAGTTACAGAGGTTAAAGTAGCAGATTTGGCATGGACTAAGCGCTTTGGAGATATCGCACCATTTATGCAGCTAGACCTTAAATTAATTTGGAGAAATAAGCGTACTAAATCTTCTGTATTTATCATGGTAATAGGATTGTTATATGGTCTGTTTTTCTACCCGCAAGAGATTTATAGGGATTTAGTTTGGATTTATCCGTTTATAGGCATATTTGTAACAGGCATTTTTCTCATCAATTTTGGGCAGTTTATTCCAGCTTGGGATAGTAGCTATTATAAAATGCTAATGAGTCAAAATATAAAGTATGAGCAATATTTGCGCTCCAAATTTATATTAATGGTATTGAGTGTTGCCTTAATGTTTATTCTAAGTATACCATACGTATATTTTGGATGGAAAATCCTTCTTGCCCATTTTGCGGCAGCGATATATAACATTGGTGTTAATTCTCATGTGATGCTTTATGGTGGTTCTTTCAACAGAAAGAAGATTGATTTGAATCAGCGTGCAGCATTTAACTATCAAGGTACAGGTGCCGTGCAATGGATAATAGGATTACCCTTAATGATACTACCAATGCTTATTTTTGCTTTGGCTAATTGGCTTGTTGGTTTCGAGGCCGGAATAGCAATATTGATAGTTGCAGGAGTTGTTGGTATTGTACTTCATAAAAAATTAATGAAACAGATTACGCAACGCTATTTAAATGCTAAATACAAAATGATTGACGCTTTTAGTCAAGACAATTAATACCATAATAAGTTATGATATACACTAAAGAGCTTACAAAATCTTACAACGGAAATACTGTTTTAAATATAGAAGAATTAACTATTCCAAAAGGTCAGAGTTTTGGATTAGTAGGAAATAATGGTGCAGGGAAAACAACGTATTTCAGTCTATTATTAGATTTAATTAAACCATCAACAGGTCGTATTACCAATAACGAAATCGTTGTGGATGAAAGCGAGGATTGGAAACCGTTTACTTCGGCTTTTATAGATGAAAGCTTCTTAATCGGTTACCTCACACCAGAGGAATACTTCTACTTTATTGGTGATTTAAGGGGCCAGAACAAAGCAGATGTAGATGCATTGACCTCACAATTTGAAGACTTCTTCAATGGCGAAATTATTGGCAAAAAGAAGTATCTAAGAGACTTAAGTAAAGGAAATCAGAAAAAGGCAGGTATTGTGGCCGCATTGATTGGTAATCCAGAGGTTATTGTACTTGACGAACCATTTGCTAATCTAGACCCTACAACACAGATACGGTTAAAACAAATATTAAAAGATCTTGCCGAAAAACAAGGTGTTACCATCTTAATCTCTAGCCACGACTTAATGCACGTTACAGATGTTTGCGAGCGCATCGTTGTGCTTGAGAAGGGCGATGTAGTTAAGGACTTAAAGACCAGTCCAGCGACTTTAAAAGAACTGGAGGTACATTTTGCGGGGCGGTTAGAGACCGTTGAAGAAGAGGAATAGATATATTTCATTCTGTTAAATAGCTATAAAAAGCTTGTAATTAAAGGATTACAAGCTTTTTTTTTCAGAGCGTTTAACACGGGAAAAACCTCATAAGTAGTCTTAAAAATTCAAAAAGATGTTTATTTTTACCCCATAACACACTAATATCCGTACTTTTCAGTTATCTGTTAGTCTAAGAATAGCAATATTGAAACTCAATTACAAAACTTCATTACTTCTTTGCTGTGTAATGGCGATTATCGCCCAAAGTTGCTCGCGTAAAAAAGACACCTTTATTAATCGTAATTTTCACGCACTAGGTACGCGCTACAATATACTTTACAACGGAGAGCTAGCTTTAGAACGTGGTAAGCTTGCAGTTAACGACGAGTTTACTGAAAATTTCTGGGAATTGCTTCCAGTAGAACGGATGAACATTAGCGAGGATGTGTTCTTACCCGGAGAGTCAAGAAATCAAGATTTCGAGCGTGCGGAAGAAAAGGCCATTAAGGCTATTCAGAAGCACGGAATGAATATAGACGGTAAAGAAAAGAACTATCAGATAGATGAGGCTTATTTATTGTTGGGAAAATCGAGATACTACGATCAGCGCTTCGTACCTGCTTTGGCGGCTTTTAATAACATCCTCAATAAATATCCAACAAGCGATAAAATAAATCAGGTTAAGATTTGGCGCGAGAAATCCAATATGCGTCTAGACAACAATAAGGTAGCTATTAAGCGATTAAAACGATTGTTAGAAGAGGAGGAAGGTGTTATAACTGGCCAAGACTTGGCAGATGCCACTGCAGCTTTAGCACAAGCCTACATCAATATTGAGGCTAGGGATAGCGCACTTGGGCAATTGGCAATCGCAGCAAATACCACTAAGATAAATCGCGAAAAAGCAAGATACCATTATATCCGAGGTCAATTGTTTAATGAATTCGGGCAAAAGGATAGCGCTAATGTAGAATTTGATGCCATAATTGAAATGCATCGCAATATTCCTAGGTCGTTTTATATTAATGCTCATCTAGAAAAATCTAATAATTTTAACACCTTGGACGGTAATCTTTTGGAGTTCGAGGAGTATTTAGTAGACCTTGAAGAAAATAGGGAAAACAGACCGTTTTTAGATAAGATTTATTACAGAATTGCTGAGTATCATAGAGGTCAAGCCTCAGATAGCATGGCAGAAGCCTATTACAATAAATCCTTGCGCAAAACAACATCCGACAATTATTTAAGGGCACTTAATTACGAGACTCTTGGTAATATGTATTTTGAGCGAAATATTTATAAAACAGCTGGGTTTTATTACGATAGTACAATGACAGCTATGCAGCCCAATACAAAACCATTTAGGATAATAAAGAAAAAGCGAGAAAATCTCGATGATGTCATTTACTACGAAGCTGTGGCGCAGGCCAATGACAGTATACTAAATATTGTAAGTCTCTCAAAAGAAGAACAATTAGCAATCTACAGTGATTATGTAGACTTTTTGAAAGAACAAGCCATAAAAGAACAAGAGCTAAAGGAGAAGGAGGAACAACGGCAAAAAAATACTATAGCTGCAAAAACCGCAGCTGCAAATACAAGAGCCGGTAAAACCTTAAATAATCCTAATTCGCTTCCCGGTGGTGGGTTCAACCAAAATGGCAGTGGTAGTAGTTTTTATTTCTATAATCCTAGTACAGTTGCTTACGGTAAAAATGAGTTTTTAAATATTTGGGGAGATAGAAAATTACAAGATAATTGGAGACTTTCTAACCAAAAGGCTAATAATGTAGTTGCCTTAAAGGAATCAGGTGCCAAGGATACCTTTGAAGACCAGAAATACGACCCTGAGACTTATATTGCATCGCTTCCTAAAGAGCAAGGTCAAATAGATAGTATTAGTAAAGAGCGCAATTTTGCTTATTACCAGCTCGGAATCATTTACAAAGAAAAGTTTAAAGAATTAGAGCTCTCTAAATCTCGATTTGAAACACTTTTGAAAAACAGTCCAGAGGAACGCTTAGTCTTACCTTCAAAATACAACCTATTTAAAATCTATAGTGAATTAGGGCTAACCCGAAATGCAGAGGCTATGAAATCTCACATTATTTCAAGTTATCCAGATTCTAGGTATGCAGAGATTTTGCTAAATCCGCAATCAGAACTGGCTAAAGACGAAAATAGTCCTGAAGCATTGTATACAAACCTCTATAAAAAATTTAATGAGCAAAAATACGCAGAGGTCATTGCTGAAGCTGATAAGCAAATTAAGAGGTTGGAAGGCGATGGGTATGTACCAAAATTTGAAATTTTAAAAGCTTCGGCTAAAGGAAGACTTTACGGTTTTGAAGCCTACAAGGAAAGTGTAAATTATATTGCTTTAAATTATGTAAATACTGAAGAAGGAGATAAGGCGCAAGACATACTAGATAATGCAATTCCCACTTTAGAGAAAAAAGAATTTGTGCCAGACGATAAGGCCGAGTACTTTAATGTTATTTATCAGTTCAACGTTGACACAAAAGAGGATGTTGAAGCTTTTGTAACTATTTTAGAGCAAGAGGTGGCAAAGATCGAATACTTTGACTTATCTGTATCTAAAGATATCTATGATCAAAACACATTGTTTATTGTAGTCCACGGATTGAAGAGTATTCAGGGGGCAAGAGGATTTGCGCAGTTATTACAATCAGATAAAAAGGATAAAAGAGGCCGACCGCTAAAACCTAAAATCACAAGAGACTATTTTGCTATCTCTTCACCTAATTATGCTATTATTCAACGTCATAAAAATTTAAATGCGTATTTAAAATTAGAATAACATTAAAACGATGAATATGTTTTCTTCAGAAAAAAACCCAAAACAAGAAACTATGGAAACGAGTACTCAACAGAATATAATAGCAAAAGGCACAAAAATCGTCGGCGATGTTGCTAGCCAAGGGCCATTTAGAATTGATGGAACTATTGAGGGCAACGTAAAAACATCTGGTAAGGTGGTCATTGGTAAATCGGGCTTCATAAAAGGTACGCTCCAAGGAGAAAATGCTGATTTTGAGGGTAAGTTTTCAGGAAAACTTATTTTAACCGGGACACTGTCACTTAAATCTACGGCGCATATAGAGGGTGAGGTCCATACGAGTAAACTGGCGGTAGAACCAGGAGCGACATTCAACGCTACTTGTAGTATGAAGGGTACTGTAAAGGCATTACCAAATGAACCAATCAAGCCACAACAAACGCAACAAACAACCATCCAGAAGGAAAGGCAAGGGTCTTAAAAATTGGGCTGTTTTTTCTAGCATTGGATTACAAATGGGCTTAATTATCTATTTGGGTAATCTATTTGGAAAATGGTTAGACCAAGAATTGTCAACTACCTTTTTAGAAAACACCATTACATTAATTTCGGTTTTTGGCGCCATGTATTCAGTTATCAGTAGACTAAAACATTTTAACTCCGACCAATAATGCACAGACAGCTTATTGCAATTCTTGTTTTGTTTTTAGCAACCTTAGGTATCCTTTATTTTGTTGAAGATGCCGTAATTTCAGCAGAAAGGCTAAGGCCCGATTTCCCTACAAAAAGCATCTTTATTTTTAATGCTGTATTTTCATTAGTATTGTTAATTGCACTTTCATTTTTTTCAAAGAAAAAGGCTGTTTCAGATAATTTAGGATTCATTTATTTAGCTACTGTTTTAGTAAAACCAATTGTATTTATAATCGTATTTAGAGCTTTATTTTTTGATTCGAGACCAATAACCCAGCTCGAGGCAATTTCAATGCTATTACCAACACTAATAGCCTTATTTTTTGAAGCCTTGTTTTGCTCGAAAATCCTCAAAGCCACAATGCCTAAAAAAAACATACCTAAAGGCTAATTACTCTAAAAAAAATATATACCTTTGCGCCGAATTTTTGGAGCTTCACTATTAAATAAGAAGTGTAAATGAAGGCATCTTTTAAGAAAATAATTTTTATAAGTTTCTGTTTAGCGTGGTCAACTTACCCCTTTGCTTTAGAGTCTTTGGGAGACACCGAAGGTAAAAAAGGAGACCCGGTAAATACACCAGAAGAAATCAACGAGTACATACAACACCACGTAAAGGATTCTCACGATTTTCATTTGTTCGATTATTTTTCTAATGGTGTAAAGCATGAGGTGGGATTTCCACTTCCTGTAATTCTTTGGGGTGAAAATGGACTAACAGCGTTTATGTCATCAGAATTTCACCATGATGATAGTGGAGAAGTTGTAGTTGAAAGAAGCGGAAGTCGTTTTGTGAAAAACCACGGCGTCATTTACGAATTGGAAGCTGGGGCAGACACTGTAAAGTTTGATGAGAAGCATCATCCTACAAACGCTTCTAAACCTTTTGATTGGTCAATAACCAAAAGTGTATTTGGTATTTTACTCATAGGATTTTTAATGATGCTATGGTTTGGTGGATTAGCAAAGCAATACAAGAAAAAATCTGTACCAACAGGTTTTGGACGCGTTCTAGAACCATTGGTTATTTATGTTAGGGATGAAATCGCAAAACCAAACATTGGTCCTAAATACAGGCAATTTACAGGGTATTTAATGACTGTGTTTTTCTTTATTTGGATATTAAACCTTGTTGGGTTATCGCCTTTTGGTTTTAATGTTACGGGGCAATTGGCCGTGACAGCAGCCTTAGCAATTATAACATTAATAATTTATCTCTTTTCTAGTAATAAACACTTTTGGAGTCACCAGTTGTGGATGCCAGGAGTACCTTATTTAATTAGGCCATTATTGGCAATAATTGAATTAGCAGGTACCTTACTTATTAAGCCATTTGCATTGATGGTACGTTTGTTTGCAAACATTACCGCTGGGCATATTGTTGTAATGAGTTTGATTTCAATAGGTATTTTAATGCAAAAAGATATGACGGCATTTGGTTCTACCACGTTGTCATTGGTCCTTGCAATGTTTATTACGGTAATTGAGGTTTTGGTCGCTTTTCTTCAGGCTTATATTTTTACGATGCTTTCGGCATTGTTTATTGGTATGGCGGTAGAAGAAGGAGAGCACCACTAGAATAGAATTTTTTGTTTAACTATATATTTTAAAAATGATGGCTTTAGCAATTCTTCAAGAAGCTACTTCTTTGGTACCTAATTTAGTTGGTGCTGGTTTAATCGTAATCGGTGCTGGTATAGGTTTAGGACAAATTGGTAGAGGTGCAATGGAAGGTATCGCTCGTCAGCCGGAAGCTACTAACAAAATTCAAACTGCGATGATTATTATCGCAGCACTTTTGGAAGGGCTTGCGTTTGCGGCAATCTTCTTAGGAAAATAATCCTTAAGCAGAAAAACTATGTCCCTGTAACGGTTGGTTACAGGGAGTAGTTTTAAATTAACAAAAAAGACTTAAAAACTAAATAATGGAACAGTTATTAGAGAATTTTTCATTAGACCTATTTGTAAAGCAGACGGTTCTTTTCGTTGCTCTCATATTTTTAATGGTAAAATTTGCCTGGAAACCTATTCTTAACTCACTAAACGATAGAGAAGAAGGTATAAAAGATGCTTTAGATTCTGCAGAGAGGGCTAAACTAGAGATGGAGAACCTTCAAGCGGATAATGAAAGATTATTAAAGGAGGCGCGAGTAGAAAGAGAAGGTATGCTAAAAGAAGCACGTGATTTAAAGAATAAAATGATAGAAGACGCCAAAGAGGAGGCTAGAGAAGAAGCTAGTAAGCTTATTTCGCAAGCGCAGTCGGCTATAGATAGCGAAAAAAATGCCGCTATTGCAGAGCTCAAAGCTCAGGTGGCTAACCTTTCAATTGATATTGCCGAGAAGGTAATTAAGGATGAGCTTTCTAATAAGGATAAGCAAATGAAACTTGTGGAGTCAATGTTGGGTGAAGCAACATTAAACTAATACAAATGAGTAGAGCTGCAATACGATACGCAAAAGCATTATTAAGCCTAGCTTTAGACAGGAAAAAAGCTGATAAGGTTAATGACGATATGTTGTCAATTGCCAATGGCATCAACTCAAGTGAAGAACTAGGTGAAGTCTTAAGAAATTCTATAGTAAGAGCGGAAGATAAGAAGAATGTTATTGATAAGATTTTTCCAAACACAAATAGCCTTACTAAGGATTTGTTTGGGTTATTGATCCAAAACAATCGTTTTGCTTCATTAGAGGAAATTGCTAATCAATACTTGGTTCTCTATAAAGAGCACAATAATGAAGAAGTTGCAACTGTGACAACCGCAATTGCAATGTCTAAGAATATGGAATCAAAGGTTCTAGCAAAAATTAAGGACCTAACCGATAAAGCTGTAACGGTAGAAAACATTATAGACGAATCTATTATCGGTGGATTCATTCTTAGGGTTGGTGATACACAATTCGACGCGAGTATTTCAAACAAGCTAAGTAATTTAAAAAGAGAATTTACATTAAACTAATAGCAAGTAGCTAATAGCTAAAGATCATAAAAAATGGCAGACGTAAAACCAGCTGAGATATCAGCGATTTTAAAACAACAACTTTCAGGATTTGAGGCAGGCGCTTCATTAGACGAAGTAGGAACAGTATTAACTGTAGGTGACGGTATTGTACGCGCTTATGGATTATCTAATGCACAATATGGAGAATTAGTTGAATTCGAAGGTGGGCTAGAAGGCATTGTTCTAAACCTTGAAGAAGACAATGTTGGTATTGTACTCTTGGGACCTTCAAAGGAAATTAAAGAAGGTGCTACTGTTAAACGTACCAACCGAATTGCATCTATTAAAGTAGGTGAAGAGATGGTAGGTAGAGTTGTTGATACTCTAGGTACTCCAATCGATGGAAAAGGTCCTATTGGTGGTAAATTATATGAAATGCCATTAGAGCGTAAAGCTCCTGGTGTTATATTCCGTCAACCTGTGGATGAGCCATTACAAACTGGTATCAAATCTATTGATGCTATGATTCCTGTTGGTAGAGGTCAACGTGAGTTGGTTATTGGAGACCGTCAAACAGGTAAAACAACGGTTTGTATTGACACCATTTTAAATCAAAAAGAATTTTACGATGCAGGCGAGCCTGTGTTTTGTGTATATGTTGCTATTGGGCAAAAAGCTTCTACCGTAGCTAATATTGCTAAAACGCTAGAAGATAAAGGTGCTTTAGCATATACAGTGATAGTTGCAGCAAATGCATCTGATCCAGCACCAATGCAAGTTTATGCGCCATTCGCTGGTGCTGCGATTGGAGAGTACTTTAGAGATACTGGTCGCCCAGCTTTAATTGTTTATGATGATTTATCTAAACAAGCAGTTGCTTACCGTGAGGTATCATTGTTATTGCGTCGTCCTCCAGGACGTGAGGCGTATCCAGGTGATGTATTCTATCTACACTCTAGATTGTTAGAGCGCGCAGCAAAAGTCATAGCAGATGATGATATTGCTAAGAACATGAATGACTTACCTGATTCTCTTAAGCCAATAGTAAAGGGTGGTGGATCATTAACTGCCTTACCTATTATTGAAACGCAAGCAGGTGACGTATCAGCATATATTCCAACTAACGTAATTTCTATTACAGACGGACAGATTTTCTTAGAGTCAGATTTATTTAACTCAGGTGTTCGTCCTGCAATTAACGTGGGTATTTCTGTATCTCGTGTTGGTGGTTCTGCGCAGATTAAGTCAATGAAAAAGGTAGCAGGTACCCTTAAATTAGACCAAGCACAATTCCGTGAATTAGAGGCTTTCGCTAAGTTTGGTTCTGATTTGGATGCAGCAACTTTAAATGTAATCGAAAAAGGTAGACGTAATGTTGAGATTTTAAAACAAGCTCAGAACGATCCATTTACTGTAGAAGATCAAGTAGCTGTAATCTATGCCGGTTCTAAGAATTTGCTTAGAGATGTGCCTGTAGAAAAGGTTAAGGAGTTTGAGCGCGATTATTTAGAGCTTCTAAACGCAAAGCATAGAGGAACTTTAGATACTTTGAAATCTGGAAAATTAACTGATGAGGTCATTGATACGTTAACCAGCGTAGCCAAAGATTTATCAGCTAGATATAAAGCATAATTGGAAATAAGGTCTTGGGTATTTTACTGAAGGACTAATCTACAAGACGCAATCTTAAACAAATGGCAAATTTAAAGGAAATACGAAATAGAATATCTTCGGTGTCTTCAACGATGCAGATTACCAGTGCCATGAAAATGGTTTCGGCTGCTAAGTTAAAGAAGGCTCAAGATGCTATTACGGCAATGCGACCTTATTCTAATAAATTAACAGAGTTGTTGCAAAGTTTAAGTGCTACTTTGGACGCCGGAAGTGGAGGAAAATTTGCTGAGCAACGCGATATTGAAAAGGTTCTGATAGTTGCCATAACCTCAAATAGAGGTTTATGTGGCGCTTTCAACTCTAATATAATAAAACAAGTTAATGCAGTAGTTGAAGAGCATTATAAAGACAAAGATGTTTCTGTATTAGCAATCGGAAAAAAGGCAAACGACGCGTTTTCTAAAAATGGAAGTGTTATCGCTAATAAAAGCGAAGTATTCGATGACTTAACTTTTGATAATGTAGCCGAGATTGCTCAAATGATAATGGATAAATTTGTAGATGGTGCGTTTGATAAAGTAGAATTGGTTTATAATAGTTTTAAAAATGCAGCCACTCAGATTGTAATGACTGAGCAGTTCTTACCTATAGTGCCTGCTTCTGACGAAACCAATCCTAATTTAGATTACATCTTTGAGCCTACTAAGGAAGAAATAGTTGAAACTTTGATTCCTAAATCTTTAAAGACGCAATTATTTAAGGCCATTAGAGATTCATTTGCATCTGAGCATGGTGCTCGTATGACGGCAATGCACAAAGCAACTGATAATGCTACAGATTTAAGAGATCAACTTAAATTAACTTATAATAAAGCACGACAGGCTGCTATTACTAATGAAATCTTAGAAATTGTTGGAGGTGCGGAAGCACTGAACAATTAGGCGCTAGCCAAATGTTCTTAAGAGAAAACAATCGTTTTAAATAATAGAGTTTAATTATTGAGATATAAAAAGCCCAGTTTATTTAGCTGGCTTTTTTATTAAAACACCTACAAAATAATTACATTTAATCGAAAAATAAAGCTTTTAATCGTTAAAACTTATTAATTATTTTATATTGCTTCCCAAATTTTAACCTACTTTTACATGAGAACAATACATAAAATATGGCTGACAGCTATTATTGCCTTTATATGCGGTCTTTCATTTCAGTGTGCCAGTCCTAAGCAAGTGGCTACAACAAACTTTGAAGAAAGTGTCCCTTTTAAAATCAAATCTGTTTATTTCCAAGAATGGTTCGCAGGTATTGATTACGGAGGAACAGGTTATTTGCTTTATTTACCTGTTGTACAAAAGAGCTCAAATGTCACTGTTGAAGAAGTGTTTTTTAGAAACTTAAAAGGTAGATTCCACCTTCGGGATGGGCGCTATATTGCCATAATGAAAAATCCCACTAAAGGCTATGTATTTAGTAAGCCAGAAAAACCAGAGAATTACCCGTTTGATTTAAATGATAACGAATGCGTTATTACGTATTTAGAAAATGGCGAAACTAAATTTTATAAATTAGAAATGGATAAAGAATTAGCTGGTGCATATTATGAGAATGGTGCACCATCGATTTACACAAGACCAGATAGGTCAACCCTTGCCACTCTAGATGAGGAAGACAATTAAAAATTAGACATAAAAATAAAAAAGTCGTACTGTTGAGTGCGACTTTTTTATTTATAAACAGGTCGATATGTTATTGTCTACTGGTTATATTTAATATTTTTAACCCAAACAAGCACATTTTTAACTTGAGTGCCTTTCAAAAACTTTTTAAGCAAACATTTATTTATGGTTTAGCAACGGTTCTTCCGAGAATGTTAAGTTTCTTATTGGTGCCTCTCTATACTAGCGAAGCCGTTCTAGCCAATCCTTCAGAATATGGAAAAGTCTCAATTATCTTTTCATACTTTGTGCTGTTTAATGTGGTTTTGGCTTACGGAATGGAAACGGCATTTTTCCGTTTTTTTAATAAGGAAGAAGATAAAGATAAAGTCGTTAGCACATCAACAATATCTTTAATTATCTCATCTTTTGGCTTTTTCATTTTGGCCTTGGTATTTCAAAGTCAAATTGCCAATGTCATTGATATAGATGTAAAATATATCAATCTGGTGATTTGGATATTACTATTAGATGCTCTGGCCATAATTCCATTTGCCTGGTTAAGAGCTAATGAAAAGCCAATGCGGTACGCCATTATTAAGCTTTTAAATGTGATAATTAATATTGGCTTAAACCTGTTCTTCTTATTAGCTTTAAAGCATTTAGCCTCAGAAGGAAATATCTTTGACTTTATATATAAACCCAACTTTGAAATCAGCTATATATTCATTGCTAATCTTGTGGCAAGTGCATTTACAGTTTTGGTAATGCTTTCTTTCTATGCTAAGATTACTTATAGGTTTGATAGCGTACTTTGGAAGCAAATGATGCGTTATGCATTGCCAGTTTTAATAGCAGGTATAGCGTTTTCTATTAATGAAACCTTTGATAGAATATTGCTTAAAGCGTTGTTGCCTGCAAATATTGCCGAAACCGACATAGGGATGTATTCGGCATGTTACAAACTAGCATTATTTATGACCTTATTTGCTACGGCCTATCGCCTAGGGATTGAACCTTATTTTTTTAGTCATTCAAAAACCAAAAATCCTCAAAAAAACTATGCCAGTATTTTAGAATTCTTTGTGGCCTTTGGTTCAATTATTTTATTAGCGGTGGTTGTTTTTGCAGATGTATTGAAACCAATTATTATAAGAAGTGAAGCCTATTGGGAAGCTATGTGGATTGTACCCATTATACTTTTAGCAAACTTCTTTTTAGGTATTTATCACAATCTCTCTGTTTGGTACAAAATCACAGACAGGACTAAGTTTGGAGCCTATATTTCTGTCATAGGCGCTATTGTAACACTCGTTATTAATTTTGTGTTTATTGAGGCCTATAGTTATAAGGCATCTGCAGTAGCCACACTGGCGGCTTATGGCACAATGATGCTATTGTCGTATTACTTTGGAAGAAAGTATTATCCAATACCCTATAATCTAAAAAAAATAGGATTGTACTTAGTCATATCCATCAGTTTATCAGCCCTATCCTTCTATCAATATCGAGGAGAATATCTTATAGGAATTGCAATGTTAATTGTATTTTTGGGACTGGTTATAATGTTGGAAAAGAACCAACTAAAACAAATCTTAAAACGTTGACATAATACGAATGATCAAACTCTTCAATAAAATGAGAAAGCAATTGCTCATTGAAAATAAAATGGGTCGCTATTTTAAATATGCTATTGGTGAGATTATTTTAGTGATGATTGGGATTCTCTTAGCGTTACAAGTGAACACTTGGAACAATAATAGTGAGTTAAAAAAAGAGGAACAAAAAATTCTTAAAAGTTTACTAGGAGAATTTAAAGAAAACCTTGTAAAATTTGATTTCGCTTATAAATTTCACATTAATAGGAAGAGAGTAATTGAGACAATTATGTCTGTAAATCCAAAAGAGTTAGCAACCGACAGCTTAATTAATTTAATGCAAGGTGTTAATGATAATTATACCTTTGACCCGTATCAAGGAATATATAATTCAATAATAAATTCGGGTAAAATAGAGCTTATCTCAAACGATTCCTTAAAAAACAAAATTTCAAGAATTCAGGATATTGTTAGAGATTATCAAGAAGAAGAAATAGGAGTAAGAGAGTTTACAAAACAAAATTTATATCCATTTCAATTAGGAGAGTCTATGGGTTATTTTAATTACGACCTAAATAATAAATCTCTCAATCAAAGTATCAAAACCAACTATGTTAAAATGATTGAATCTATAAGATTTAATAATCTAATGCAGCATTTGCGTGGTTGGATGAGTTCAATTTTCGAAGAAGGACCTATATTGAGAAAAGAATTGTTATCCATTATTAATCTCCTAGAACAGGAAATTGAAAGAAATAATTGAGAATGAAAATTAGAATAATCAATAAATCCAGACATCCTTTACCCCATTATGAAACCATAGCGTCCGCTGGTATGGATTTACGAGCTAGTTTAACAGAAGCTAGAACTCTAAAACCTTTGGAGCGCACTATCGTAGGTACAGGTTTGTTTATAGAATTACCAGTTGGCATTGAAGCACAAGTAAGACCAAGAAGCGGACTAGCCGCAAAAAAAGGAATTACAGTACTTAATGCACCTGGTACTGTAGATGCCGACTACAGGGGCGAAATAGGTGTTATTCTGGTGAATCTTTCAAATGAAAACTTCACTATTCAGAATGGTGAGCGCATCGCCCAATTAGTGATTGCCCAACATGAACGTGCAGAATGGGAAGAGGTAGAAATACTTTCCGATACAGATAGAGGTGAAGGTGGTTTTGGCAGCACAGGAACTAAATAATAATTAAAAAAAGAATATTTAAAGAAATGAAAATAATAGTCCCAATGGCTGGTCGAGGATCTCGATTAAGGCCACATAGTTTAACTGTACCAAAACCATTAATTCCTGTTGCTGGTCAACCTATAGTACATCGTTTAGTAAAAGATATTGCCAAAGTTTTAAAACAACCAATTGAAGAAATTGCTTTTGTTTTGGGAGATCCGGCATTTTTTGGTGATGATGTTGTAGAAAGTTTAACAGAGTTAGCCGAAGATTTAGGAGCTAAAGCATCAATTTATAGACAAGACCAACCTCTTGGCACTGGTCATGCTATTATGAGTGCAAAACCTTCATTATCTGGTCCAGCGGTGATTGCTTATGCAGATACCTTGATTAGGGCTGAGTTTGACCTCGACCCCAATGCAGACAGTGTAATCTGGACCAAAAAAGTACAAAATCCAGAGGCATATGGTGTTGTTAAACTTAATGATAACCAAGAGATTGTAGAACTGGTTGAAAAACCAGAATCATTTGTTAGCGACCAAGCTGTAATAGGTATTTACTACTTTAAAGATGTTGCCGTCCTAAAAGATAAACTTCAACAGGTTTTGGACGAAAATGTTATGAATGGTGGTGAATATCAAATTAATGATGGTATTAAACGCATGATGGCAGATGGCAGAATATTTAAAACTGGGACTGTAGATGAATGGATGGATTGTGGCAATAAAGCAGTTACTCTAGAAACCAATGCTAAAATGCTTGGTTTTTTAAGCCAAGATAATGAAGACCTTGTTGACCAATCGGTTAGTTTAGAAAACTCCAAGATAATTGAACCTTGTTATATTGGTAAAGGCACGGTGTTACGCAATTCAACAGTCGGACCCTTCGTTTCTATTGGTAAAGACTGTGTTATAGAGAATGCAACCGTTAAAAATAGTTTAATACAAAATCAAACTAGTATTAAAAACGCTAATTTAGACGAGGCTATGATTGGTAATTTTGTTAAGTATGATGGCAATTTTACAAAAATTAGCATAGGAGATTACTCCGCACTAGAATAGGCTTCTGAGAAGGCAGACACATTTTATAGTTTAAAGTTTGGAATAACTTTTGAAACTCTAATGTCACGCAGAGAATGGTCTAAGGGTAAACGCAAACATCTTCTACTATGAAATTAATACCTAACATAGCAAAACTCATTTTAGTACTCATTTTAGTACCTAGTCTTGCTTTGGCTCAAGTTAATTTTAACAATAGACCAGATGACGATTTAGGGAATGTAGAAGATGAATTTCAAGAGTATTTTTTCGAAGCCTTAAAGCAAAAGGGAATTGAGAACTATGACCGCGCTGTAGACGCCCTTCAAAAATGCTTAAATCTTAACTCTAAACTTCCTATTATTTATTTTGAGCTTGGTAAAAATTATAACAAGTTAAAAAACTTTGGTGCCGCCGAAGATGCTTTAAAAAAAGCAATAAACATGCAACCTGATAATGAATGGTTTTTAGACGAGCTATATGATGTCTACTATCAGCAAGAGGATATCAATAATGCCATTAGAACTATAAAGCAGTTGGTAAAGTATCATCCTGATTACAAGGAAGATTTAGCAGCACTATATCTTAGGGAAGAGAAGTATAGGCAAGCACTTCAGTTATTGGATGAATTAGATACAGAGCTTGGCGTTAGCCAATCTAGAGACGCTATGCGAAATGAAATCTATAGAATCACTGGTAACGCTGATGATAGAATAGAAAACTTAGAACAGCGCATTACCAATAACCCTAATAACGAGGACAATCATTTAAAACTAATCTATAGGTATAGCCAAGTTGGAGATAAGAAAAAGGCCTATAAAGCAGCTAAACATCTTTTAAAAGTTAAACCAGATTCAAAGTTTGTGCATTTAGCGCTGTATAAGTTTTACTTGGAAGACGATAAAGTTGATGAAGCTATAAATTCAGTAAAAATTGCACTTACTAGTCCAGAGATAAATGCAGATGCAAAGGCTAAGGTTTTAAAAGATTTTGTTGCATTTGTAGCTAAAAACCCTGAGTACGAATCTGATTTGATAGACATAACTGCTTTGGTAGATGAAAATAAAGACGCCCAAACACATAGTGAACTAGGTCAATATTATTTAAAGGCTGGTGATAAGGTTAAAGCCCTTTCTAATTTTAAAGAAGCACTTAAACAAGACCCCAACGATTTCAAATTAATTAGAGACGTATTATTACTTCAGTTAGACATTAAAGATTTCAATGCCGTTGTAGAAGATAGTAATACTGCTTTAGAGTTATATCCTGCCCAACCAATGCTTTACTTGGTAAATGGTGTAGCAAATAATAAATTAGGAAATCACAAAATGGCAATTGATAATTTGGAGATGGGCCTAGATTTTTTGGTTGAAAACCCACAAATGGAAGCAGATTTTTATTCAGAATTAAGTCTAGCATACAAACAGCTTAATAATATTAGTAAATCTGAAGCGTTTGCTAAAAAGGCTCAAGCCCTCAAAGTACAACAGTAAATGGTGATTTTTAAGCGATATTTAAAATTTAACGTAGTACTGATTCTTGCCATAGCTTTTTTAGTTACTGGTTGTAAATCTACCAAAAGCGTTATTGCATCTGGTGAAGCAAGTGATAAATTATCAGTAAAACAAGTTGTAAAACAGCATCAAAAAAGTGAAGCAGACTTCAAAACCCTACAAGCTAAAGTGCGCATAGATATTGTTGAAGGTGATAAGGCCCAGGGGTTGACCTTTAATTTTAGAATGGAGAAAGATAAGATTATATGGCTTAGCGCACCTTTAGGGTTGGCTAGAATGATGATAACACCAGACAGTGTACGTTTTTATAATAAGCAAGACAATGAGTATTTCGATGGTAATTATCAATTACTCAGTGATTTTGTAGGTGTAGAATTAGATTTTCTCAAAGTGCAAAATATATTACTTGGACAAGCTATATTCAATCTCCAAGACCAACCGCATAAAGTTGAAGTAAATGAAAATTCTTATGCACTTCAGCCCAAAAACCAAAATGCACTACTTGAGTTGTTTTATATTATTAATCCATCCCACTTTAAGATGGATAGTCTTCAATTGTTTCAACAATTAGAAAAACGTATTTTACAAGTAGACTATACCAGCTATCAAAAGGTAGACTATGAGGTATTACCTCAAAATATAAATATTATCGCAGTGGAAGATACAGATGAGGTTAAGGTAGAATTAGAGTTTAAATCAATCACTTTAAATCAAGAATTGCGTTTCCCGTTTAAGATTCCAAAGGGTTATAAAGAAATTCAAATTAGATAATGGTTAAATGTCGCTTTTTCCTAATTTTTTGTTTGGGCTTATTTTGCTCTGTAAACCTATTTTCTCAAAGCGATAAGCAAAAAAAGCTCGAAGCACAAAGACAACAAGTGCTTAGGGAAATGAAACAGATTAATGCTCTATTATTTTCCAAAAAGAAGGAGGAAAAATCTGAAATAACGCTTATTGAGGACCTTAACTATAAGGTAAGTGTAAGGCGAAATCTAATAAGAATAACAAACGAGCAGGCGAATATTTTAACTCGAGAAATAAATAGTAATCAAAATGAAATTACAAGCTTAAGAACCCAATTACAAGAGCTCAAGGATGACTATGCAGCAATGATTGTAAAATCCTACAAGAGTAAATCCGAACAAAGTAAGGTGATGTTTCTATTGTCTTCTCAAGATTTTAAACAAGCCTATAAGCGCCTTCAGTATATTAAACAATATGCCAATTATCAAAAAGAGCAAGGTGAAGCCATTAAGGCCAAAACAAAGGAGCTTCAAGAGTTAAATATCAAGCTTTCTAAACGAAAAGAAGAAAAACAAAACCTTATAGAGGAGAATAGAGTAGCCAAACGTGAATTGGAGCAAGAACTGAAGCAGCGAGAAACATTGATGGCTTCTATAAAAGCCGATATGAGTAAATACAACGCCGAAATCAAAAAGAAACAGAGAGAAGCCACTCGTTTAAATAAAGAGATTGATCGCTTAATTAACGAAGCTATCGCTGCGTCTAACAAAAAAGCCGGTAATACTAAATCTACAGGTGCTTTTGTCTTAACTCCTGAAGCCAAGAGACTAGCCTCTAATTTTGAATCAAATAAAGGAAAATTAGGCTGGCCCGTAACGCGTGGCGTTATAAAAGGAAAATTTGGTAAGAGACGTTCACTTACCGATAGCTCCGTTACAAATAATTATAAGAGTATTCAAATTGCAACGGAGGAGAATGCTGAAGTTAAAGCAGTATTCAACGGTGAAGTCTCCCAAATTCTTGTTGTTAAAAATGGTAATCCCGCTGTTTTGATTAGACACGGTAGTTACCTTACCGTTTATATGAACCTCTCAAATGTTTATGTGAAAAAAGGGGATAAGATTTCAACAGGTCAAGTTATAGGTAAGGTATTTACAAATAGAATAAGACAAGAAACGCTATTGGGATTCAGGATAAATAAAGATAACCAAGTACTTAACCCAGAAGGGTGGTTGGCTAAGTTTTAATCACACTCTTACTACCACATATCCACGTTTGGTTTTCTTGTAATGCCTTCCATTAAAAAAGTAAAGGCGTTTCCCTTTAACACGCACAACATCGTACCGTTTAGGAAGTTTATGAACAACAGTTATACTATTAGAATCTTTTAGCACAACACGTCTTGCACAAGAATTTAAGTTTAGTGCAAAAACTACGATTAAAGAATAAATTAAAAATCTCATCATTAATAAATTTGGTTCTCTGATAAGACCTTAGAATTTCAAAAAGGTTTAAATTATTGGTGTTCTTAGCCTAGTGTAGGATACACTATTCAAAGATAGCCTTTAGTTCAGTCGCATCTTGGGGTTTCATTTTACCAGCTAAGACCAAGCTTAATTGCTTCCGTCTTAGAGCACCTTCAAAACGTTGTTTTTCTAATTCTGTTTCAGGGACAAGTTCAGGTACTTTTATGGGTCTTCCGGTTTCATCAACCGCAACAAAAGTATAAATGGCTTCATTAGCTTTTATACTCTCTCCAGATTCTCTATCCTCAATCCAGACATCTAAATACACCTCCATAGAAGAACTGAAAGCCCTTGACACCTTAGCTTCTACTGTGACTACGCTTCCCAAAGGAATTGATCGATTAAAGGCAACGTGATTTACGGAAGCCGTAACAACTATACGCCTAGAATGCCGTCTAGCAGCAATGCTAGCTGCCCTGTCCATCCGTGCCAATAGTTCTCCTCCAAATAGGTTGTTTATCGGATTAGTTTCACTGGGAAGCACCAAGTCGGTTACCACCGTTTTAGATTGAAATGCTGTTCTTGAGTGCATAGAATTTAAAATTTATGCAAAGATAACACCGAAAGATTTATTAATTTGAAAAGGTAAGATTAATCTAACTTTTTTACGAGCAACCAAGCATCACGGTTATGCTCACGCCTAATCTTATAAAGGGCTTTTGTAGCTTCATCGCGAGTTTCAAAACTTGAGTAAACAACTTCATGAAGACCATATCTGTTTTTTCCAATTACTCTAGCTTTGTACCCTTTTGTTCTAAGTTGATTTACTTTTTTTACTGAATTAGACTGAATTCTAAAAGCTCCAGCAACGACATGATAATTTCCAGTTTGTTTTTCAACATTAAGCGTTATAGCTGGTAGAGGATTACTGATAACAAATGTCGCCTCTTGCACTTTTTCATCTAGTTGGGCATTGGCTTCCTCTTGGGCTATTTGATTATGGGATTCTATAGAATTAGAATAATACTGGTAGCCACCAAAACCACCTAAGCTCAAAATAATAACAGCAGCAGCGGCATATTTAAGCCAGGACCCTGAACGTTTCTCTTGAGTAATAACCAAAGGCACTTTTTCTTCAAAGACCTCAATATCTTTTTTGTATGCATCTCTAGATACTTCTGCAGAATTAAAATGCGATAAGCCAAATGAATCCGTTAAGAAGTTAATGTGGTTAGAAGGCTCAAAAACAATATTACTGTCCGTATTGAGCATTAAGTCTCCTATATGCTCAAACTGAATCGTTTCACCTTCGATTAAATACGATTTTATAGATTTTACCTGTTTGGCAATTTTATGGATGGCTTTATTATAGGGGATTTTCTCAACCTCAGCAATATAATTGGCTAATAGACCGTCATTTTTTTGCAATTGCTCATTAAATGAGAGTAATTTTTTTGGGGGATATAATGTATGTGTACTGTTGTGAATTTTGGCGGAAACCCTTTGGGTTAAAAAAGCCCCAAGGTTTGGCACTACAACGCAGTCATAGCGATATAATAAGTCTTTTATGTAAATCTCCAGTTGCATCAATAGCAAAGTTAAAAATTTTCAATATCCACAAAACTTTCGGGAGATTTAGTTATTAACATCAAAAAAAATTAGTTTAGTATTAAGATTTAAACTGGTATAATACAATGACAGATAGTCAATTAATTTATGCTTTAGCCTTACAACACATTCCCAAGGTTGGCCCCACCACAGCTAAAAAGCTAATTAATCATTGCGGTTCTGCGGAAGCTGTTTTAAAGGAAAAACGCTCTAATTTACTTAAGATTGACGGTATTGGAACCTTAATAACTGAAGGTTTGTTTAAGACCGATTATTTAAATGAAGCAGAGCAAGAACTACGATTTATAAGAGAAAATGATATAACTGTTCATTATTTTACTGAAGAGGCATATCCAGAGCGCCTAAAACATTGTATTGATGGACCAATTCTACTGTTTCAATCAGGTAATGTTAACATTGGTCAGCATTATATTATAAGTGTCGTTGGAACCCGAAAGATTACAACAAGCGGGATTTCATTTTGTCATGAATTAATAGAAACCCTTGCACCGTATAATCCAATTATTGTTTCTGGCTTTGCATATGGTACTGATATCACCGCCCAGAATGCTGCGGTTAAACATAATTTACAAACGATAGGATGTTTAGCACATGGCTTAAACCAAATTTATCCTAGAGCACATAAAAAATATATGGCACCCATAGAGGAGCACGGTGGTTTTTTTACTGATTTTTGGAGTACGGATGCTTTTGATCGTAATAATTTTTTAAAGCGAAACCGAATTATAGCTGGTTTAAGTGAGGCTACAATTGTTATTGAATCTGCCGAAAAAGGCGGAAGTTTAGTAACTGCAGATATAGCCAATTCCTATAACAGAGAGGTCTTTGCCGTACCGGGCCGACCAACCGATTCGCAAAGTGTTGGCTGCAATAACTTAATAAAGTATCAAAAGGCGCACCTCTTGTCTAACCCCCTTGATGTGCCTTTATTGCTAAATTGGAAATTAGAGACAGATGATGTATTTGCTTCTCAAAAAAAGACTTCAGTTCAAAAGCAATTGTTCGTAGAGCTTAACGAAGAAGAAAAACAGATTTATAAATATTTAAAAAAGTACGGAAAAGAGCTATTAGACGTCATTGCAGTGCAATGCAATATACCTAGTTATAAAGTGGCAGGAATTCTTTTAAACATGGAACTTAAAGGTGTAATTAGGCCTTTGCCGGGAAAACTGTTTGAAGCTATTTAGTGTTTTTGTAAATCTTAATTATATGCACTATTGATGCTGCAGTATCAATTAGTGCTAAATAAATGATGCTATCCGCACTTCTTTTCACTATCCATTAGTCTAGAGAGAATTATTAGCAACGTTGCAGCATAGGTAAGTAAGGGGCTGATGATTTTTTTGCAAAACTTAATACCCAACTTTGGCTCTTACACGATTTAACACTTCATCCGCCACAATTTTTGCTTTTATAGCTCCTTTGGCTAATGCTGCATCAACTTCATTGAGGTTAGACATATAATAGTTATAACGCTGTCTCGCTTCTGCAAAACGTTCTAAGATTAATTCGTAGAGCGCTTGCTTGGCATGTCCATAACCATAACCGCCTTTTTCATAATTGGCTTTCATTTCAGCTACCTTTTCAGTGCTGGCTAAAATATTATAAAGTGCAAAACAATTGCAGGTTTTCCAGTCCTTTGGATCTTCTAGTGGTGTGCTATCGGTTTGTATAGACATAATCTGCTTTCGTAATTTCTTTTCTGGCAAGAAAATGTCAATGATATTGCCCTTACTCTTGCTCATCTTAGCACCATCGGTACCTGGAATAAGCATGGTGCCTTCTTGAATATCAGCCTTAGGAAGTACAAAGGTTTCTCCCATTTTGGCATGGAATCTAGAAGCCACATCTCTGGTCATTTCAATATGCTGTTCTTGGTCTTTCCCAACAGGAATGATTTCAGAATCGTAAAGCAGAATATCTGCAGCCATAAGCATTGGATAGGTAAATAGGCCTCCATTAACGTCGTCTAATCTATCAGCTTTATCTTTAAAGCTATGGGCCAGTTCTAATCGTTTAAAAGGGAAGAAGCAATTTAAATACCACGCTAATTCGGTTACCTGAGGTACATCACTTTGTCTATAAAACACACTTCTATCAATATCAAGACCAAAAGCAAGCCACGTTGCAGCCGTAGAATAGGTATTTTCCCTAAGCATTGTGGCATCTTTAATTTGCGTTAAGGAATGTAAGTCTGCTATAAATAAAAAAGAATCATTGGCTTCATTTTTAGCCTTTTCTATAGCAGGTAAAATAGCCCCTAAAATATTTCCTAGATGCGGTGTTCCCGTACTTTGTATTCCTGTTAAGATTCTTGCCATGCCAACTTCCTTTCTAATAAGGAATTTCAATTAAATTAAACTTCTATCACAACTGAATGCAAAGATAATTTTTTTAGTTTTGGTTCCATGGGGATTTTTAAATATCCATTCTGGATTTTCTACCGCATTTGGTTCTATATTTTAGTAGCCTTACCAATATTGGTTTTATTTCCTGTTTTAGTTATATCAATCTCTAGAGAGAAATGGTACCCTTTCTTTTTTAAACTTGCTCGATTTTGGGCCAAGTTTATTTTAATAGGAATGGGATTTAGATATCGTATAGTACGAGAAGAAAAACCTATTCTTGGCAAAAGCTACATGTTTATAGCAAATCATACCTCTATGATGGATATAATGTTAATGCTAGTCGCTGTTAAAAATCCATTTGTATTTGTTGGTAAAAAGGAATTGGCAAAAATCCCACTATTTGGATTTTTCTATAAACGCACTTGTATATTAGTGGATAGGAGTAGCGCCAAAAGCCGACAAGCTGTTTTTCTTAGAGCACAGCGTCGTTTACATCAGGGTTTAAGTATTTGTATTTTCCCCGAGGGAGGAGTGCCAGAAGAGCATATTATCTTAGATGAATTTAAGGATGGCGCATTTAGATTGGCAATTAAGCACCAAATTTCAGTTGTTCCTATAACCTTTTACGATAATAAAAAACGTTTTTCTTATACGTTTTTTAGCGGAGGCCCAGGACAGGTAAGAGCGAAGATTCACAGTTTTTTAAAGACAGAAGGCCTTACCATTGAACATACAAGAGAATTAAATGAGAAAGCAAAATCCATTATTTTAGAAGATCTTAAAATTAGTTACAATAAAAAAAAGCTGCCCTAACCAAGAGCAGCTTCACCATCATTGCTAAATTGTGTTACAATAACCTAATCTAACTAACCTAAAACTTAAAACTTAATCCAGAATACACTCCAATAAAGAAAGGTCTAAATTCACTAGACGTATTATTGAAGGTATTTATTTGATACTTGAACATAGGTTCAAGATTGATATTCCATTGCTTAGACAAGCTGTAATCCATGCCCAATCCAAAATTAGCGCTAAAGCTTGTTGTATTAATATTGGTAGCCTCGCCGATTAAAGTTGAGTTACCCTGTACATCTGCGTAGAGTTCATTGTTATTAAGGAAGAAGGTACTAAACCCGCCAATCACATTAACTCCAAATTTTTTATCCAGCACGCGATATTCTAACTCTAAGGGGACTTCAATAAAACCAAAACGTTGCTCCAGTTCTCCTGACAGCTCAGAGTTAAATAACTCTGGAGAAACTGCTCTGTTCATCATGGCAGAACTCATAATAGCGTAGTTGCTAGAGCCTCCCTTGTAATCTACGTTATCCATTCTGGCCATACGGCTAGCTCCTCCAATTTCTGTACCACTAAAAGCAAAAACATCTGCAGTAGTCTGATTAAGGTTAACACTATTAACGCCAACTCTTAACTTAACTCGACTAGATATTGCGTAGCTTCCAGCGATACCATAGCTCATGCTTACATTACTACCCTTGGTGTTTTCATTAAATTGTTCGTTGATAGGAGATCCCTGACCAATTGAGCTAAAATAAACAGGTGCAACATTTGGAGAAATGCTCCACCTGCTCGGCTCATCTTTTTCTTTTTCATTAATTAAGTCATCTTGCTGGGCAATAGCTTCTTGTATTGATTGTTTTTTAATTTCCTCTTCAACGGAAATCTCACTATTTAATAATTTATTGTCTTCTACACTCGTATTTGTTGCATCTATAGCCGCTGCTTTAGTTTTGCTACTTTTATTCGCCAAGGCATTATTACTACCACTAATAGTTTCCTTTATTGCTGAATTAACCTTGTCTTTTTCGATAGTAGGTTTTTCAGAGACTTTAGTAGCATTCTTTTCGGTTGTAGAATTACTGGCCACCACCTTCGCCGAAGCAACTTCTTTGCTATATGCGTTAGATGTAGTAGAGTTTGTATTATTGAGAGACACGGCTCCTTTGTTTACCTTTTTGTTGGCAACTCCCTCAGCATTATTTATGCCCTGTTTAATCTCACTAGAATCAACTATAATATCATTTTGATTAGAAGTTTTGCTGCCTGAATCAGAAATAGCATTTGTATCTTTTATTGTGCCGTCAAAGGTAGTATTACTTCCATCTGGACTAGTAGAACTATTGTTGGCGTCTGTATTAACCACAGGGAATTCTTGATTGTTGCTATTCTCTGAATTAAATACTGATATCCCTATTGTTAAAAACAGTAAAATAACAGCTGCAACACCACCTAATTGCCACCACAGTAAAACGGTTCTGCGCTTCTTCTTTTTACCAGGAAGGTCTTTTTCTATACGACTCCACATGGCTTCGTTCGGCACAGCCTCGAAGTCCTTAAATTTTTCTTGAAAGAGCCTGTCTATGTGTTTTTTGTCGCTCATTTATTATATTGATTGCGAATTTAAATTCGCCTTATATTCTTCAATTTTTGTTTTTAAAATCATTCTTGCTCTTGCAAGATTAGATTTTGATGTTCCTACAGAAATATCTATCAATTCACTTATTTCTGCATGTGAGTAACCATCTAAGGCATACAGATTAAAAACTAATCTATATCGGTCTGGTAGTTCCTGTATAATGCCTAATAAAAAATCTAGGCTTAGCTCATCGTCATTAATCTCAATGTTTACATCTTCAATAGATTCTTCATTAACAATATCAAAAACACCGACGTGTTCTCTATATTTTTGAAGAGCCGTATTTATGGCAATACGCTTTAGCCACCCCTCAAAAGAACCTTTGTGGTTATACTGGCTTATTTTATTAAAAACAGTTAAGAACGTTTCGTGCAGATTATCTTCTGCTTCAGTATAATTGCGGCTGTACTTAAGACAAAGTGAAAATAATTTACTAGCATATTGCTTGTATAATTGACTTTGTGCTTTAGCATCTCGCTTAATACAATTTTCTATGAGTTGATTTAAACTCACATGATTCTGAAATTAATTAGTAATACTAGTATTGCCTAATGCTGAAATTCCTGACACTACAGGAACTTCTACCATGTAATATTGGTCTTCACCTTCTTCATTTTCACCCTGGAAAAACCTAAATACATATGGTTCATTTGATGAAACAGTAAAATTAAAATTAATTGTTACTTCTGTATCATCTTGGTCGCAAGTTGGTTCGGTCACTACCCTGTTGACAACGGCAATAGTCCTTTCATTACCATCAATGGTATTTGCAAAGTTGAAGAACACATGACAAGTACTTGTTCTAAGATAAGTAACGCCTATGGAGTGCGTTTCACCGAAAACAAAGTTTTCAGGTAAATCAACACTTTCTATTGGCATTACTTCATAATAGAAATCTTCACCATCATCCTCTATACTGCAGGATGAAAATGCAGATAATAAAACAACCAATATTAACAGTTTCTTCATCTGTTTTCTAATCTATTTCATTTTGTAGATGCAATTTGTTGCTAAAGGTTGCGTCTAAACAAAAAAAATCCTGAATATTCAGGATTTTTAAGTTTAAGCTTCATTTATAAAAGTTCGGACTTTTTCTTCCAGCTCATCCATTAAATCGGGATTATCCAAAAGGAGACTTTTAACAGCATCTCTACCTTGGCCTAATTTAGTGTCTTCATAACTAAACCAAGACCCACTTTTCTTTACAACATCTTGGGCTACTGCTAAGTCTAAAATTTCACCCACTTTAGAAACACCAGTGCCATACATAATATCAAACTCGGCCATCCTAAAAGGAGGTGCTACTTTGTTTTTTACAACTTTAACCCGGGTTTTATTTCCCAACACCGCACCATTTGAATCTTTGATTTGAGTAGAGCGTCTAATATCAAGGCGAACAGAAGCATAAAACTTTAAGGCATTACCACCTGTTGTTGTCTCTGGGTTGCCAAACATAACGCCAATCTTTTCACGCAACTGATTTATAAAAATCATTGTGCAATTGGTTTTACTAATTGAAGCCGTCAATTTTCTTAATGCTTGAGACATTAATCGTGCATGAAGTCCCATTTTAGAATCTCCCATTTCGCCTTCAATTTCACTTTTTGGCGTTAATGCCGCTACAGAATCTATAACCACTATGTCTATAGCGCCAGATCTAACAAGGTTGTCTGCAATCTCTAAAGCTTGCTCTCCATTATCTGGTTGTGAAATAATCAGGTTTTCTAAATCTACGCCTAATTTCTCAGCATAAAACCTATCGAACGCATGCTCTGCATCTATAAATGCTGCAATACCTCCCGCTTTTTGTGCTTCTGCAATGGCATGTAGGGTTAAGGTTGTTTTACCAGAAGATTCTGGACCATAAATTTCAATAACCCTTCCTCTTGGATAGCCACCAACCCCTAAGGCAATATCTAAACCTAAAGAACCTGAAGAAATAGCATCAACATCTTCAATGGCTTGATCGCTCATTTTCATTACCGTTCCCTTACCATAGGCTTTATCTAATTTATCTAAGGTAAGTTTTAATGCCTTTAATTTGGCCTCTTTCTCGCTACTCATTTGTTATCTTTTCTTTTAATTAGAACATCAAAAATACCATTTATTTTACTTTTTTTTGTTTTGCAACGCAACCATTTTAAAGTTTTCACATCTTACTATTGTAAGAGGAAAAAATTGCTATGAAATTTCCTTTAAGTTAGTAGTTAGAAAAGATGGTTTAAAACATTTTAATTCCATCAGTTCAAAATTGAAAATATTAGGTGTTCCAGTTATTGTAAATTCTACAGTAATTGAAAAGCCCATTAGGATTGACATCGTTAATAGTTTTAATTTTGGTTAATCTAGAAAAGCGCTTCGGAAGTTTTCGAAGTGCTTTTTTCTTTATCTTTCTTCCCTAAGTAGTTTAAAATAATACCTTTGTACTCTAATTCTTTAACCTTAAAATTGGTATAGCATGCAACTGTACAATAACTTAAGTGCTAAGGAAAGAACTGCTCTTATAGAAGAAGCAGGCAAAGATCGCTTGACGATTTCTTTCTACAAGTACGCACTAATTAAAAACACTGAAATTTTTAGAAATCACATGTTTCTAGCATGGGATGAGTTAGATGTTTTAGGCCGCATATACATTGCGAGCGAAGGTATTAATGCGCAACTATCGGTACCTGCAGAAAACTTTAATACATTTAAACAGCATTTAGACACCATCTCGTTTTTAGAAAACGTGAGGTTAAATATTGCCATTGAGCAAGATAATTTTTCGTTTTTGAAGCTTAAAGTAAAAGTGCGGCGTAAAATTGTTGCAGATGGTTTAAACGATAAGACGTTCGATGTTACCAATAAGGGAGTTCATGTTGGTGCAGAGCAGTTCAACCAACTTATAGAAGATCCTGATACGGTTTTAGTTGATATGCGAAACCATTACGAGAGTGAAATAGGTCATTTTAAAAATGCAGTTACGCCAGATGTTGATACCTTTAGGCAATCACTAGATATAATTGAAGAGGATTTAAAAGAACACAAAGAAGATAAGAAACTGGTTATGTATTGTACAGGCGGTATTCGTTGTGAAAAAGCAAGTGCCTATTACAAGCATAAAGGATTTAAGAATGTTTTTCAGCTAGAAGGTGGAATAATTAATTACACAAGAGAGGTAAAATCAAAGGGTCTTGAAAATAAGTTTATAGGAAAGAATTTTGTATTTGACGAAAGACGTGCCGAATGCATTACAGATGATGTAATTGCAAGTTGTCATCAGTGCGGTAAGCCTGCAGATATACATACCAACTGCGCTAATGAGGCGTGCCACTTGTTATTTATACAATGTAATGCATGTAGAGAGGAAATGGAAAATTGTTGCTCTACACCTTGTATGGAAATTAATAGACTTCCTTATGAAGAGCAAAAAGCCTTGCGAAAAGGACAGGGCAATAGTAATGATATTTTTAAGAAAGGAAGAGCTGATCATTTAAGGGCAAATAAAAACCTAAGGAATATCAATGAGCATTTCAATGCAACACAGACCGAACGCTAAGGTATTAGTATCACCACTTAAATGATATGGACGTTTATAAACTACTGAAGTTAAACCGAATGATTAAAAACCATAGAATTAAGTTTCTAGGTCTTTTTTTACTCCACAAGTTCAATAAGCGTTATTTAGCCGTTAACCTCGACCCTGTTATGGCCTGCAACCTTCGCTGTAAGATGTGTTATTTTACCGACTCCGATTATGTTAAAACCTTAAAAGGGCAATTTAAAGAAGAGGATTTAGAATTGGTTGCTAAGGCGGTATTCAAAAGGGCGCTGAAGTTGCAGTTAGGTTGTGGTACAGAACCTACATTATATAAAAATCTACCTCAACTTGTAGAACTAGGCAAAGCTTATAAAGTACCTTATATTTCCATAACAACTAATGCCAATTTACTAACCGAAGAGAAAATTGAAGAACTATTAAAGGCAGGCTTAAATGAGTTCACCATTTCACTTCATGGCGTGCATAGAGAATCCTATGAGAATTTTATGAAAAAGGCCAGTTATGAAAAGTTCCAAAATGCGTTTTTGGCCTTTGAAAAGCTCAAACAGTCCTATGACTTCAAGGTAAGAATTAACTATACTTTTAATAAAGATAATTTTTACGAGCTTAAAGATATTTTTAAACATTATAGCCCTAATAGCTTTGATATTCTTCAAATAAGGCCAATTAGAAAGATTGGAAATACTGAGTATAACGATTTTGATATTTCTTCTTTAAAAGAGGATTATACGGAACTTATAAATACACTTAGAGCCATAAGCAACCAAAATGGTATTACACTTTTAGCACCACACAGCTTAGAAGATCTCTCAGGCAAAAATGAATCTAGCTTCATCTTTAACTATACGTTTTGCTATGTCTCACCAAATTCGTTTTGGAAAGAAGGTTTTAATTGGAGAGAAGAGTCTTTTAATTCGTATTCAAAAGAAATTGGTTGGGGCAAAATACTTTTCAAAAATATTTTTAAATCTAAATCAGAATTGAAATCCATGTCTGATAGACTCAATTACGAAATTGAGTTTAGTTAATAATCGCTTTACAAGTCGTTTTAATAATACTATCTTTACCTATAAATTAGTATTAACAAGACACGGTTTGCATACAATGTAAACCGGATTATATAAAGATTTTATGGCTTGTAACAGTTGTTCAACTGGCAAAGACGGCCAACCAAGAGGATGTAAGAATAATGGAACCTGTGGTACAGATAGCTGCAATAAGCTAACGGTATTCGATTGGTTAGCCAACATGTCTCTTCCCAATGGCCAAGAACCTTTTAATGGTGTAGAAGTACGGTTTAAAAACGGCAGAAAACATTATTATAAAAATACAGAAAACCTCAGCTTAAATATAGGTGATATTGTAGCTACACAGGCCAAATCTGGCCACGATGTTGGTATGGTTACTTTAACAGGTGAGCTCGTTCGGGTTCAAATGAAGCGAAAAAAGGTAGATATCAATGACGAGGAAAATGTTTTAAAAGTATATAGAAAAGCATCCCAAAAAGATATTGATATTTGGTCGGCATCACGCGACAAGGAAGAACCAATGAAAGTGAAGGCGAGGCAATATGCCATTGACCTCAACTTAAAAATGAAGATTTCAGATATTGAATATCAAGGCGATGGTAGCAAAGCCACCTTCTATTATACCGCAGAAGAACGCGTGGATTTTAGAGAATTAATTAAGGTGTTTGCTCGAGAGTTTAAAACACGTATAGAAATGCGCCAAGTTGGGTTTAGGCAAGAAGCCGCAAGACTCGGTGGTATTGGCTCATGTGGACGCGAACTTTGTTGCTCTACATGGTTAACGGATTTTAGGTCTGTAAGCACATCTGCAGCTAGATACCAACAATTATCCCTCAACCCACTTAAGTTGGCGGGACAATGTGGTAAATTAAAATGCTGCCTTAATTATGAGTTAGACGCCTATCTTGATGCATTAAAAGCATTCCCTAAAAACGATACTAAACTGTATACTGAAAAAGGTACTGCAGTCTGTCAAAAGACGGATATTTTTAAGGGGTTAATGTGGTATGCATATGAGGGTGAATGGATGAATTGGCATATTATCTCTGCTGAGCAAGCCAATGAAATCTTAGAAAAAAACAAGAAAAGAATAAAGGTTGCAAGTTTAGAGGAATATGCAGCAGAGCATCTTAAGGATACTAAAGCAGAATTTGAAAACGTTGTAGGACAAGACAGTTTAACACGATTTGATAATCCAAAATCAAAAAGAAAACGTAATTCTAATAAGAACCGAAAACGTAATCGAAATAGAAATCAGAAATCAAATGCCAAGAAGAATTAGAGGATTTGTTGTCCTTTTGATGTGCTTTATTGTTGCGGCTTGTGATTCTAAAGCGGTTTTTGATTCTTATAAGTCTTTTCCGAATAAATGGCACAAAGACTCCGTTGCCAGTTTTGAGTTCAAAGCACCAGACACGGTAAATAACTATAATCTCTTCATTAACATTAGAAATAACAACGACTATAAGTATAACAATCTTTTTCTCATTGCTCAATTAAATTATCCTAATGGCAAAACAGTGAAAGACACCTTAGAGTATAAAATGGCCAAACCAAGTGGAGAGTTATTAGGTGTTGGCTTTACCGATGTTAAGGAAAATAAACTTTGGTTTAAAGGCTATAACACTTCATTCAGATTTGAGGAAAACGGCAAATACCAGGTCATTCTTCAACACGCAATGCGCCAAAATGGAATGGTAAATGGTATAACCGATTTAGAGGGTATAACCGAAGTAGGATTTAGATTAGAACCCGTTGAGTAATATTGACTATGGCAAAAAAGAAAACACAAAAATCTAATTCAGACACGTTAGACTTTTCAAAATACATCCGCTGGTTTTGGATGGTCTTTGCGGGAGGAATTGTAGCTGTATTATTATTGTTTTTATTAGCGTCTTGGGGATTTCTTGGCGAGATGCCAGACCATACAAGATTAGAAAATCCAGAAACCAATTTAGCAACTGAAATCATATCTTCAGATGGAGAAACTTTGGGTAAATTTTACTTCAACGACAATAGAACTCCCGTAGCCTACGACGATTTACCAAAGAACTTAGTAGATGCTTTAATTGCAACTGAAGATATTCGTTTTTATAATCATTCAGGTATTGATGCAAGAGGTTTTCTAAGAGCTTTGACAGGAAGGGGAGGAGGTGCTAGTACTATTTCACAGCAATTAGCAAAGCAGCTTTTCACAGATCAAGTTTCTAAAAATAAGTTTCAACGCGGTTTGCAAAAAGTCAGGGAATGGATTATTGCCATTCGATTAGAGCGTCAATACACCAAAGAAGAAATTATAGCGCAATACTTTAATATTTATGATTTTGGTAATAACGGCGATGGTATACGTTCAGCAGCTAGAATCTATTTTGGTAAAGAACCAAAAGAATTGGATTTAAAAGAATCTGCCATGTTGGTTGGGATGTTTAAAAATTCGTCCTTATATAATCCAATTCCATCAAGAAACCCTGTTGGAACAAAGAATAGGCGAAATGTTGTTTTGGCTCAATTAGCTAAATATGAATATATTTCTCAGGAGGTTAAGGATTCCCTACAAAATACGGACCTTGATTTAAATTTTACTCCAGAGACGCACAGAGAGGGAATAGCTACATACTTTAGAGAGTATTTAAGAGCTTTTATGAAAAACTGGGTAAATGATGAAAAGAACAGAAAGCCCGATGGCACCAAATACAACATCAATAGCGATGGGCTCAAGGTTTTTACAACAATAGACTCTCGTATGCAGAAATACGCTGAGGAGGCTGTTGCACTTCATATGCCTAGACTTCAGGCAGAATTCGACCATCAGAACACGCCAGAACGTAACGCTACAGCACCGTTTTTAGAATTGACTAATGCTGAAATTAATAAATTATTAAAGGATGGTATGCGGAGAGGAGAGCGTTGGCGAATTTTAAAAAATCAAGGATTGTCCGAAAAGGAGATTGAAGCAACGTTCTATGAACCCATTGAAATGAAGGTATTTAAATGGATTGATGGCAAGGCTGGTGAGGTAGACACCATTATGAAACCTATAGATTCAATGCGTTATTATAAATCTTTCCTTAGACCAGGAATGATGTCTATGGATCCGCAAACGGGTCATGTTAAAGCATGGGTAGGTGGCATGAACTACAAACATTTTCAATATGATATGGTGAAACAAGGTAAACGTCAAGTAGGCTCAACCTTTAAGCCTTTTGTGTATGCTACGGCCATAGATCAGTTACAACTGTCGCCTTGCGATTCATTCCCAAGATCACCAATTACTATTGAGGCCAATAAATTTGGGAATCCGGAGCCTTGGACCACTAAAAACTCAGATGGTAATTACTCTGGTGTTCAAACCTTAAAAGAAGCTTTAGCGAGCTCTACAAACACAATAACTGCAAGATTGATGAATGAGATAGGACCTCAACCTGTTGCAGAAATGGCTAAGAAGTTAGGGGTTGAACAAGATATTTTACCTGTACCAGCAATTGCCTTAGGGACACCAGATATTAGTATTTATGAAATGGTGGCAGCCTACTCTACCTTTGCTAATAAAGGAGTTTACAATAAGCCCGTAATGGTTACGAGGATTGAAGATAAGAACGGGACCATTCTCTATCAATTTGTACCAGAAAGTCGCGATGTTTTGAGTGAAGAAGTGGCTTATGTGACGGTTAATCTTCTGGAAGGTGTTACCCAAGCTGGATCAGGCCGTCGTTTAAGACATAAGGGCTTTGATAAATGGAATGCACTTTACAGGGAAATAATGACAGGATACCCCTATGAACTCACAAATCCTATTGCCGGTAAAACGGGTACCACTCAAAACCAAAGTGATGGTTGGTTCATGGGTATGGTGCCAAATTTGGTAACAGGCGTTTGGGTAGGTGCAGAAGATAGAGCCGCTCATTTTAGTTCTATTACTTATGGACAAGGTGCGTCTATGGCATTGCCAATTTGGGGCTTGTATATGAAGGCCTGTTATGCTGACGCAACCCTCAGTGTTTCACAAGATGAGTTTGATAAACCTGAAGAATTGAGTATCAATGTAAACTGTGATTTTGTAGAGGAAGGAGACCTTAAAGAAGAATCAAACCCTCTCGATGAAATCGAGGTCGACTTCTAAATTCACTTAGTTTTCTTATCGGAAATTGTAATGATTTCTGCCTTCAGTTTTGTATTTTTCGGTAAACAAATATTTAGTTTTATGATTAATAAAACAGTGGCTAATGTCTCTGAGGCATTAGATGGTGTAAAAGACAATATGACCTTTGTGTTTGGTGGTTTTGGTCTTTCGGGAATTCCAGAAAATTCTATCGCCGAATTGGTAAAGCGAAATATAAAGGGATTAACTTGTATTTCTAATAATGCTGGTGTTGACGATTTTGGCTTAGGGCTACTCCTTCAGCAAAGGCAAATAAAGAAAATGATTTCGTCATATGTAGGTGAAAATGATGAGTTTGAGCGCCAGATGCTATCTGGAGAGCTAGAGGTAGAATTAATTCCACAAGGCACCCTCGCTGAGCGCTGTAGAGCAGCTCAGGCAGGAATCCCAGCTTTCTACACACCTGCTGGCTATGGAACAGAAGTAGAGGAAGGGAAGGAAACTAGAGCATTTAATGGAAAGATGCATGTTTTAGAGCATGCTTTTGATGCAGATTTTGGATTTATAAAAGCTTGGAAAGGTGACGTGGCCGGAAATTTAGTTTTTAAGGGAACAGCCAGAAACTTTAATCCAAATATGTGCGGTGCTGCTAAAATTACCGTGGTGGAAGTTGAAGAATTATTACCTGTAGGAGAACTTGACCCAAACCAAATACACATTCCTGGAATTTTTGTGCAACGCATTTTTAAAGGGGCACATTTTGAAAAACGAATAGAGCAAAGAACAGTAAGACCACGTAAATAATATGTTAGATAAAACCGGAATAGCAAAACGAATAGCTCAAGAAGTTAAGGATGGCTACTATGTAAATCTAGGTATAGGTATACCTACTTTGGTTGCCAATTTTGTAAGAGAAGATATTGAAGTTGAGTTTCAAAGTGAAAATGGTGTACTCGGTATGGGGCCATTTCCTTTTGAGGGCGAAGAGGACGCTGATATTATTAACGCAGGTAAGCAAACCATTACCACATTACCAGGAGCAAGTTTTTTTGATTCGGCAATGAGTTTTTCGATGATAAGAGGACAACATGTAGATTTAACAATCCTTGGTGCGATGGAAGTTTCAGAAAATGGCGATATCGCTAATTGGAAAATTCCAGGTAAAATGGTAAAAGGTATGGGAGGTGCTATGGATCTTGTGGCGAGCGCGGAAAATATAATTGTTGCTATGATGCATACCAATAGAGCAGGAGCATCTAAACTTTTAAAAAGTTGTTCATTGCCTTTGACAGGTGTAGGCTGTGTAAAAAAGATTGTAACAAATTTGGCAGTTCTCGAAGTAACAGAAGATGGGTTTAAACTTTTAGAACGTGCGCCAGGTGTCTCAGTAGAAGATATAGAAAAAGCCACAGCGGGAAACCTTATTATAGAAGGTAATATTCCGGAAATGAAAATATAACTAACAGTTTTCTTAGACAGAAAAACCACTTTTTGAAGTGGTTTTTTTGTGGATTATTTGGTTTGTAATTCTTATAAATGTTAAAAAAATATGCACTTTATCGATTTATAATGGTTTTTAACCGATTTAATTGAATTTTATCTCATATTAGCACTCCCAAATCTAGTTAACCAAATTTACCATAAACTTAATTTATGATTTGCCCCAAATCTATCATAAATAACCGCTTATGAAAACAGACCCAAATCTACCAGAACCTACTTTTAACGACAACAGCGTCGTTTCTAATTTTAAAAGTACATTGCAGTTAGTCTCCAATGTTTTAAAATTAACTAAGAAGATATTCATGCTATAACTTATATTAGTTATGGTGTGAATATTTTTTATTTTAATAATCAGGACTATTTAAGTGTAATAGTTGTATTTAGTCTACTTTCAGAACTTCCACCTATGAATATTTCAAATTCACCAGGTTCAACTACAAATTCTCCTGTATTGTTATAGAAACCAAGATCCTCTTTTGACAAATTAAAGGTGACTTTTTTAGTTTCTCCTTTTTTAAATTTCACTAATTTAAATCCTTTTAATTCTTTAACTGGTCTTGTTATAGATGCAAGCAAATCCCTGATGTAGAGCTGAACCACTTCTTTGCCATCAAAAGATCCAATATTTGAAACTTTAACTGAAATTTCTATTATATCATCAACGGTATATTTGTCCTGATTTGTTTTTAAGTTTCCGTATTTAAATTCGGTATAGCTAAGGCCAAACCCAAACGGATACAAGGGGGAATTTTCAGAGTCTAAATAGTGCGACCAAAATACATTATTTTCTCTATTAGTTGGTCTTCCAGTGTTTTTATGATTGTAGTATATTGGTATTTGACCAACACTTCTTGGAATGCTCATGGGCAGCTTAGCACTTGGCACATAATCACCGTATAAAACTTGAGCAATAGCATTTCCACTTTGAGAGCCTAGTTGCCAACCCATAATTATACTGGGTATATGTTCTGCCGCCCAATCAATGGCCAATGGCCTTCCGCTATTTAAGACGAGAACTATATTTTGATTGACCTCATAAACAGCTTTTAATAATTTTTGCTGAAGCCCAGGTAGATTTAAGTTGGTTTTACTTCTAGCCTCACCACTCTGAAATCCATGTTCACCAAGCACCATAATAACGACGTCTGCATTTAAAGCGGATTTGACAGCTGTTTTTATTTGACTTGTATCTGTCATATTTATTTCACCTTCTTTTGCAAATGAGATATCACCATTTACTAAATCGACACCCTTCTCATAAACAATGGAATTTCCTTTAAAAGAAGCCATTCCTTCTAAAACGGAAACTGCACTATTAGGTTCTGCTGCCGCTCGCCAATTTCCGAGTGGGCTGTGGTTATCATTTGCCAATGGTCCGATTAAGGCAATTCGTTGTCCGGTTTTTTTTAAGGGAAGAATATTGGTTTCATTTTTAAGAAGAACAATAGATTTTTTTGCCATATCTAATGCGGCTGTATGATGCGTTTTATGTCCTAATTTTTCTGTTTCAACCGCCTCATTGCAATATTTGTAGGGGTTATCAAAAAGGCCTAATTCAAATTTCAATCTCAAAATCCTTGAAACGGCATCATTTATTTTTTGTTCATCAACCCCCCCTTCTTTTACAAGGTCCACTAGCGCATTAATGTATGCGTATCCTTCCATGTCCATATCACTTCCTGCGCTTACAGCCAATTTTGCAGCTTCACTTTCGTTTTTTGCGTATCCCCAAGAAATAAGTTCCTTAATAGATGCCCAGTCAGAAACTATAAAACCTTGAAAGTTCCATTGCCCTTTTAGCAAGTCTCTTTGTAATTCTTTGCTTGCTGTAACAGGGATTCCATTAAGATCATTAAAGGAATTCATAAACGTCTTTACTCCAGCATCAGCAGCTGATTTAAAAGGCGGCAAAATAATATTGTATAAGGTAGACGTTCCAATATCTACAGAATTATATTCTTTCCCAGATTCAACAAATCCATAGGCCGCAAAATGTTTGGCACATGCTGCTATGGTATTTAGGTCGCTGAGATTTTCTCCCTGAAATCCTTTAACCCTGGCAATCGCTATTTTACTACCTAGATAAGGATCTTCCCCTGCTCCTTCCATTACTCGGCCCCAACGTGCATCTCTTGTAACATCAACCATGGGAGCAAAAGTCCAATTAAGTCCTGTCGCTGAAGCTTCAATAGCTGCAATTCTAGCAGATTTTTCAATAGCAGTTAAATCCCAACTCGCTGCTTCGGCAAGTGGAATAGGGCTAATTGTTTTAAACCCGTGAATAACGTCATAGCCAAAAAGAAGCGGTATGCCAAGTCTAGACTCTTCAACAGCAATTTGTTGAATTTTTTTGATGTGTTCTACACCATGAACATTTAACATAGCACCTACCATCCCTTTTTTTAAGTGGTCGAATTTATATTTTGACGTTGCTTCAGTTGGCAGAGGTCCAGTTGCCTCCCAAAAATCAGAATACATATTCATTTGTCCAACTTTTTCCTCTAAAGTCATTAATGACATCAGCGAATCTACTTTATGGGAAATACTCTCATGTTCTATTGAAATATTGGATATATCTTCTTTAGGATCCATACAGCTCGAAACAATTAGACTTATTAATAGATATAATGTGATTTTTACTTGCATGTTATTGAGCGGTTATAGTTTTAATAGAAATAAGTTAAGCTTTTTCGATACGGCCGGGGATGGCATTTATGAGCCGTTTTGTATAATCCTTTTGTGGATTTGCAAACACGCTATCTGCTTCTCCAATTTCTTCAATTTCCCCATTGTTCATTACTACTAATTGGTCTGCCATATATTTTACAACGCTGAGGTCATGAGAAATAAAAATATAGGTAAAGCCAAATTTAACCTTAAGGTCATTTAGTAAATTTAAGACTTGGGCCTGTACAGAGATATCCAATGCAGAAACGGATTCGTCACAGATGATAAGTTTGGGTTTTAGGGCAATGGTTCTGGCAATGCCAATACGCTGTCTTTGGCCACCAGAAAATTCATGTGGAAACCGGTCAAAAGCTTCTTCAGTAAGACCGACACTAACTAAAATATCCAAAACACGTTGTTTACGATCTTTAGAGTTGTTTCCTATATTATAAACTTTCATTGGTTCTAAAATGGCTTCACCAACTCTAAGCCTTGGGTTGAGCGAGGCAAAAGGATCTTGAAAAATTATTTGGATATCCTTTCGGAGTTGTCTCATTTCAGGTTTACTTAAATTCGTAATATCCTTACCATTGTAGACTATGGTTCCGGCAGTTGCTTTATCTAGTTGAAGAATCACATTACCTAATGTAGATTTTCCACAACCAGATTCGCCAACTAAACCTAAAGTTTCGCCAGGATAAACATTGAAACTGACACCATCTACAGCGTTAAAGTGACTATCTTTTTTAAACCAGCCTACTTTTGACACGTATGTTTTCTTAACGTCATTAATTTCTAGCAGTGGCTTTTGGGCATATAATTCATTGTGTTTTTTCTGTCGTTCTTTTTTAGTGATGATTTGGGTTCTAAACGAGTTAGACATAAAATCAGAAATGGTCGGAAGAGATTTTAATCTTTGATTTGTTGAAGGTCTTGCACCAATTAGTGCTTTGGTGTAGCGATGTTCTGGGGTATTGAAAATAGAAGATTTGGTGCCTTGTTCCACTATTTCTCCTTTATACATCACAATGACATTATGAGCTAATTCAGAAACCAGAGCTAAATCATGAGAAATAAATAGAATGCTCATCTTCGTTTTTCCCTGAATGTCTTTAAGGAGGTCTAAGATTTCTTTTTGCACGGTAACATCGAGTGCTGTAGTTGGTTCATCTGCAATGAGAAGTTTGGGCTTACAAGCTATGGCCATAGCAATCATAACGCGTTGTTTTTGTCCGCCAGAAATTTCATGTGGGTATGCTTTGTATATTCTATTTGGATTAGGCAGCTTTACTTGTTCAAACAAATTAAGCACTTCTTGTCTAATTTCTAGTTCGCTCAGGGCACAATGTTCTTTAAGAATTTCTGCAACCTGATTCCCACAGCGCATGGATGGATTTAATGAACTCATAGGCTCCTGAAAAATCATTGCAATGTCTTTTCCTCTGATTTTACGGAATTGCTCATTAGGGAGTCCAATTAGTTGCTTTCCCATAAACAATAAATTTCCACTTGTAAGTTTTGAAAGCTTTGGAGGGAGTAATCCCATAAGCGCTAAAGCGGTAACAGATTTCCCAGATCCAGATTCACCCACGATAGCTGTAATCGAATTTACAGGCAATTCAAAGGAAATAGATTTTATTATTTCCGTGTAACGGTCCTTGTTTTTAAAGGAAATTGCTAAGGATTCAACCTTTAAAAGAAGAGAATTTGTCATATGTAAAGATAATTTTTTCAGAATTTAATCCATATACGTGGTTTTATCTAAAAATTAGATAATGGTTTAATACGCATAAAATCAATGATTTACTATTCTGTATGAATTTTAACCCTGCATTTCATCGAATAAATATGCATTTTATGGATAAAATATGAATATAAATTTTATATTAGCACCGATAAAATCCATTAACCCCAAACTAATGAGAAAAATTACCTACTTAATTGTAACACTTCTATCTATTGTTCAATTTAGCTTTTCGCAAGATGGCTTTTCAAGAATTACTATTTTTAACCCAGATGCGTCAACCCTTAACTTGTTGGCACAACAAGGTGTTGACCTACGTTGCGGAATTACGCATGAAGAACAAGGGAATAATATAACTATAGATATCTCCGATTCAGACAGAGATACTTTAGATAGCCTAGGTGTTTCCTATCAGACTAAAATAAGTGATATTTCTACCTTTTATGCCGAGCGAGCAAAACAAGATTTACCTACAGCAATACTTGCTGCACAACTAGAAGATGCACGAGCTTTAGCAGATGGTAGCGCTAATATGCAACAGAGAGGGTCTATCTCAAATTCTACAATTGATAATTATCTACAATTCTCCGAACTCAATGAGAAAGACTGGGTAAAGCCAGCGAATTTTGAGCTTGGTTCTATGGGAGGTTGTTATACTCTTGGTCAAGTTTTATCTGAACTCGATGACATGAGAGATTTTTCTGTGAATAATGGCTTAGATATTGTCTCAGTTAAACAAGATGCTTCCCCTACAGGTCAAAGAACCTGGGGAAATCCGGCAAATACTATTACTAACCTGCAAGATAATGGTCCTGCGACGTATTCAGGTCAAGGTGGCACACGTTGGGACCCGCAAACCATTTACTATATAAGGATAACTGGTAATGAAAGTTCAACTGCAGAAGGAACTAAACCACAGATTTTATTTACTTCTATGATCCACTCACGTGAGGTCAGTGCCTTAATGAACAATATGTATTTTATGTGGTACATCATAGAGAATTATGATACCGATTTAGCAATCAAAAACTTAGTAGACAACAATGAACTTTATTTTGTTCCTGTCGTTAACCCTGATGGTTTGCGTTGGAATGAACACTTAGATAGTGTCCTTTCTGGAGATGGAGGCGGTATGCAACGTAAAAATCTAAGACCAAATACAGGAGGTACTACTAATACAAGTAATAATAGAGGTGTCGATTTAAACAGAAACTTTGATTATTTCTGGGGTTCTGCAGGTATTGGATCTTCAGGTACACCTACCAGTGATTCTTACAGAGGACCGTCTCGAGCTTCTGAACCGGAAACACAAATCATGGTTGATTTTATTCTTAATCGTAGTTTTAAAACAGCTATTTGGAATCACTCTTTTGCTAATTCTATTCCGCACCCTTATGGTGGAAACCCAACTTTTGTTTCTGGTAGAGAGGATGAAATGCACAGTTGGCATGAAGATATGACCAAGTATAACCGCTACGTTTCGGGTGCTACAATATTTACACCAGCTAATGGTATTGCGGATGATTGGATGCTAGGAGGAAGTGCTGACGGAAATACTTCTGTTGGCTCAGGACAGAACATCATAGCAACTACACCAGAGCATGGAGGCGAATGGTTTTGGCCAACACCTTCAACGATTATTCCAATAGCAAAGCAATCGATGCGTATTTCGTTGATGAATGCTTATTATGGTGGAAAATATGCAAAATTTCACGATTTAACTCAGAGTGATATTACAGGTTTAAATCCAACACTAAATTTTGGAATTGAACGGGTAGGTCAAGCGCCAAGTGATTTTACCTTAACCTTGACACCAGTTTCTTCAAATATCACAAATATTAGTTCACCAGGAACTCAATCTGGGATATCTGTATTAGAGCAGCGCAATGTTTCAGCTTCAATGACACTAGACCCAGGAATTCAACCTAATGAAAAAATTGAATTCACGATAGCTTTATCTAATGACGATGGTGTTTTTTATGAGGCTACGATTGAAAAATACTATCAGCCAACAGTGATTTTTGCTCACAACCCAGATACTGACGGATTAACCGGGTGGAATAATAGTGGTTGGAGTAATACCACGGCTGATGCGTACTCAAATTCTAACGCATTAAGAACAGGTAATGCCGTACCATATGCTAATGGAACCGAAAAGACTTTAACAACCTCTAATACCTACGATTTATCCAATTCTAATGAGGTCTTAGTTCAGTTTTACACTAAGTGGGACTTAGAGCGTAATTTTGATTTCGTTGAGCTGCAAGCATCGACTAATGGTACAACCTGGATAAATTTAAACGGCAAATATACTAAGCCATCTTCAACAGCTAGTACCAATGACCATGCTAATAAACCAAATGCTAACGAACCTTTCCAAGGCAATAATAGCTCTGGACATTTATATGATGGTGACCGCATGGACAAATGGGTGATGGAAGAAATCGTAATCGATGCGACTAACAATCCATCTATATTTGGGTCGCCTAACGTATCGTTTAGATTTAGAATGGAATCAGATTCCAATAATAATTTCGAAAATTATTCAGCTAACGGAGAAGGCTTTTTTATAGATGATTTTAAAGTCATCGGCCTTACAATACCATGTGTTACCACTACGCCAACAGGTCTAACTACAAGTTCTATTTTAGATACAAGCGCAACGGTGATCTGGGACGACATTCCATCTGCCACTTATGATTTGAGATACAGAGAGACAGGCACATCAGTATGGAATGAAATTACTGATGTAGCTACTGAAAGTTTCACAATTAATGGTTTAACGCAATTAACTGAATACGAAGTGCAAGTAAGAACACGATGTGGGTCTTCAACATCTGCTTATTCAAGTTCCTTTGTGTTTACAACGCTTGACGTAATCACTTGTACAGGGACTTTGGTTAACACGTTTCCGTATGCAGAGACTTTTGATTCTGACCTAGGAGATTGGACGCAGGCCTCTGGCGATGACGGTGATTGGATTGTAGACGCTGGTGGAACACCTTCTGGCAATACAGGTCCATCAGATGATATTACTGGTGGTGGAAATTATTTATTCCTTGAAGCTTCATTAAATGGTAGTCCTGGTGAAATTGGATCTAATGCAACAGCTATTTTAGAAAGCCCCTGTTTTGACCTTAATATTTTAAATAATGGTTTGTTAACATTTAACTATCACTTATTTGGAGCAAATCAAGGGACCTTAGATGTTGAGATTACTAATGATGACGGAAATAACTGGGTAAATATTTTTTCAACAGGAGGAGATTTAGGTAATACTTGGAATTCTGAGACCATAGATTTGAGTTCTTATAACAATCAAATCATTAAACTACGTTTTGTCGGTACAACCGGAAACGGTTTTGCAAGTGATATGGCTATTGATCAAATTGGCTTATCAGCTTCTCCATTAAATTATTGCCCATCACAGGGGAATAATCCTAGTGAAGAATTTATAGGTCGAGTTCAAGTTAACACAATAGATAATAGTTCAACAGGACAATCCTATACTGATTTTACAAGTATTTCAACTTACATGAGTAAAAACACGCAATATAGCATTACGATAACACCAACATGGCCTGGAGGAACTTTTTCTGAGGGTTATGCAGTTTGGATAGATTACAACAGAGATGGTGATTTTTCAGATACTGGAGAGTTAGTATTTTCGCAAGCACCAACCACAGCAGCTTCTGTCAGCGGCAACTTTACAGTGCCATCTAATATTCCAAATGGAGCCACAAGAATGAGGGTAGCCATGAAATATAATGCGATACCAACAGAATGTGAAGTATTTGGCTTCGGAGAAGTCGAGGATTATACCGTAAACTTATTTAATGGTCTGTTGTTTCAAAACAACAATTGGACACCTAATGCTCCAAACTCAAGTACAGGAGCAGAAAATGCTCTAGTTTTAGATGGGTCATACAACGCCACTTCAAACTTCACAGTAAATAATCTAGAAGTAAATACCGGAGCGACATTAAACTTGGACAAAGCAAATGCAATTACGGTTAACGGCAACGTTACTAATAACGGGCAGTTTGTGCTAAATTCTGATTCTAATGAGTTTTCTAGTCTTTTAGTTTCTGGCATAGTTTCAGGCGATGTTGTTTACCATAGACATGCCAATTCAAATTTAAATGGCAACGATTTAATCGCCCCACCAGTAAGTGGTGAGGTCTTTACAGATTTCCTGTCGAATAATACTAATGTATTTGCCAATGGTGACCAAACGGTATTTTTATTTGGTGATTTTGAAAAACCTGTTAACGAATATATGCTTTATACAAATTCAGAATCTGCTACTTTGGATGCTGGTACTGGTTATCGTGCAGCGTCAACAGATAACGGAACATTTATGTTCAATGGTGCTGTAACAACAGGACCAGTAAATCTATCAATTGAGCGAACAGGAACTAATTTTGCCAAATGGAACCTCATAGGTAATCCTTATCCATCATATATTAGGTTATCAGATTTTCTAGCGGCGAATATTTCCGAGCTAGATGCTCAAAGTGCAGCCGTTTACGGTTATGATGCCGATAATTCTAACGGTAGTGTCTGGACTATATGGAACTTAGCCTATTCAGATTTCAATCCAAATACATTAATTGCTCCAGGTCAAGGATTCTTTGTGTCTTCTAAATCAGGTGGTGCTAATATTACATTTACGCCTTCTATGCGCGCATCTGGTAGCTCAGACGATTTTGTTGATGGAATGGTGGCATCTAATCCGATTGAGCGTGCAATTATAGAAATAGAATCTGGTTCTAATTTTGCAAGTACGGACTTATATTTAACTAATAATGCTTCGCTAGGGTTAGACCTTGGTTATGATGCTGAACATTTTGGTGGAGCAGCGACAGATTTTTCAATTTTCACACATTTGGCAGAAAATAATATGGGAATGGAGATGTCTGTGCAATCTTTAGCATTTACAGATATTGATAGCAACCCTATTATTCCACTAGGTGTATACTTGGGTCAAGGCCAACAAGCTACCATTAGACTCACCAATTCAGGACTAAATTCTGATATATATTTAGAGGATGTTCAAAGTAATACCTTTACGTTGTTATCCACATCTGAATATACTTTTACAGCAGATTCTGATTTAAGTGGTGTTGGACGCTTTTATTTGAGATTTGATGCTAATGCATTAAGTACAAATGAAACGGCACTTGATTACATTCAAATTTTTAGCAATGCGAATAATCAAATCATAGTGAATGGACAATTGACCTCTCAAACAGGTTTGACCGTATTTGATATACAAGGACGTTCTGTTTTAGAAACAGATTTAGATACTTTTAATACTACAAATACTGTAAATGCCTCTGAATTAACTAAAGGAGTTTATATGGTTACTTTAACTAATGATACTTCTACAATTACGAAAAAGATTATTTTGAGATAGAAGCTATTGAAACTAATTTATAGAACCCCAAACAATATAATTGTTTGGGGTTCTATGTTTAGAATGAGCGGCTAATCTTACAATTTAGTACGGTTTTTCCGTAAAAATTTCATTTTTATTTAAGAAAATATTAACAATTGGTTTTTTATTAAAATAATTAGGTAATTTACGTTATCGCTATTTATTAATCTAATAACCGTCAACTTTATGAAATTAAGATTACTATGCCTAATCGCTTTGATTGGGTTTAACTTTTCTTGGGCTCAGGATAATGCTTTTTGGAAGCAAGAAACCGTAAGCACCGCAAGAATTACAAAAAAAAGTCACCAAACATTAAAAGGTGCACAAACCTACAATTTAAACATTGATGCCTTAAGACAGGCATTGGTAAATGCCCCTCAAAGGGGAGCAAATAATGCATCTAGCCTTACGATTTCCTTTCCTAATGCCGATGGCAAAATGGAACGCTATGCTATTATGGAAGCCTCGGTTATGCATCCAGAACTACAAGCTCGTTATCCTAATATTAGGTCATATGCGGGTAGAGGCTTAGATAATCCGACTTCAATAATACGATTTAGCCTTTCTCCTCAAGGATTTAGCGGTATGATTATTTCCTCGGATAGACCCTATACTTTCATTGAACCCTTGGATAGAAATTCATCCTCACACATAGTGTTTAATAGACAAAGCAGAACTGATTATACGGACGAGTTTGAATGTCAAGTTACCGAGCGGATGAACCAAGTAATGGCTTCGGGCAATACAGCGCTAAGAAACGCAGATGATGCCATTCTAAGAACTTACAGATTAGCCGTTTCTGCTACTGGAGAGTATACTCAGTATCACGGTGGTACTGTGGCTTTGGCCCTCGCTGCAATAAATACTACAATGACAAGGGTAAATGGACTTTTTGAAAATGATTTTAACTCTACCATGGTTTTAATACCTAATAATGATGCTATCATTTACACTAATGGTAATACAGATCCATATTCTAATGGTAGCTTTAACAGTCAAGTTCAAAATGTACTGACCAATGTTATTGGAGAAGCCAATTACGATGTTGGTCATTTATTCGCAAGAGCATCAGATAATGGAAATGCTGGATGTATTGGTTGTGTTTGTGTCAATGGACAAAAAGGAAGTGCATTTACTTCACGTTCTACTCCAGAAGGCGATCCATTTGATGTAGACTATGTTGCCCATGAATTGGGTCATCAGTTTGGAGGGAATCATACATTTTCTTTTAGAAATGAAGGGACCAATGCTCATTACGAACCAGGTAGTGGGTCAACAATAATGGGCTATGCTGGTATTACTGGTTCAACAGACGTTCAGTCTAACAGCGATCCTTATTTTCATTGGTATACAATTCAGCAGGTTACTAATTACATTAAAACCACAAGTTGTCAAACCAACACTAATACAGGAAATTCAATTCCATCGGTTAATGCAGGTGCAAATTATACCATTCCACGTGGAACGCCTTTTGTTTTAGAAGGGACAGCAAGTGATAACGACCCAGGAGATGCCTTAACGTATTGCTGGGAACAAGCTGATGAAAATAATGCCGCAACGACCTTTCCATCGGTGAATGCTACTTCTGGTGTTGCTTTTAGGTCCTTTAACCCTACAACTGATAATAAGCGTTACTTTCCACGTCTTTCTACTATAAAAACAGGTGGTACATCATGGCAATGGGAAGCAGTGCCTAACGTAGCAAGAACACTCAATTTTAGACTAACAGTTAGGGATAATCGTCCTGGCGGAGCAACAAATAACAGTGATGATGTTCAGATTTCAGTTAATGGAACTGCTGGACCTTTCATAGTAAATTCACCAAATACGAATGTAACGTGGAATGCAGGAACCCTTCAGTCTGTAACCTGGGATGTCGCTGGGACTACTGGTAATGGTGTTAATGCTGCCAATGTTGATATTTTCTTATCAACTGACGGAGGGGACACTTACACTGTCGCGTTAGCAACGAATGTTCCAAATGATGGTTCTCATGATATTGTAGTCCCTGATGTTCAGGGTAACCAAAATAGAGTAATGGTTAGAGGTGCTAATAATATTTTCTTTGATATTTCTAACACTAACTTTACCATTGGTCCGCCGGTAGTATGCAACGCTACAGTCCCAACGGGACTTGCAGCATCAAATGTTGCTACAACAACGGCAACATTGAGTTGGGACGCAGTACCAGGAGCGACTTATGATCTAAGATATCGTCAAACAGGCACTACACCATGGATTACTACTGCTGTAACTGGCATCTCTGAAAGTTTAACGGGATTGACAGCCTTAACGCAATACGAGTCTCAAGTAAAAAGTACATGTTCTGGCGGAGCGACATCAGCCTACAGTAGTTCGGTTACTTTTACGACCACAGATGTACAGTTAAATTATTGTAACTCTGCTAGTACCAACACCAATGATGAATATATTAGTCGGGTTCAGTTAAATACTATTGACAATACCTCTGGACCTCAGTTTTACTCAGATTTTACTAATATTTCAACAACACTTACTAAAGACACTCAATATTCAATAACCATAACACCAACATGGACAGGAACGGTTTACAGTGAAGGCTACTCTGTTTGGATAGACTATAACCGTGATGGTGATTTTCTAGATGCTGGAGAACAGGTATTCACTCAAGCGCCAACACAGGCGACTCCTATTTCAGGATCATTTACAGTACCTTCGGGTGCAGCTGAAGCAGCCACTAGAATGCGTGTAACGCTCAGTTATAACGCAAATGTTGGCCCTTGCGATTCATTTACATACGGTGAAGTTGAAGATTATACAATTGTCATTGAGGGGAATGGCCCAGATACTGAAGCACCTGTGATAACATTAAACGGTGCCTCAACGGTAAATTTAGAATTGGGAGATACTTACACTGAGCTTGGAGCAACGGCTACAGATAATGTTGACGGTGATTTAACTTCAAGTATTGTTATAGGTGGAGACACAGTAAACACCAATTTAGTAGGGTCTTATGTTGTGACTTATAATGTTAGTGATGTTGCAGGTAATGCGGCCACTGAGGTAACAAGAACAGTTAACGTAAATCCAGATACAACTGCACCAGTGATTACTCTCAATGGAAATTCTACTTTAAATCTGAATATAGGTGATACTTATATAGAACAAGGTGCGACAGCAACGGATAACTTTGATGGTGATATTTCATCAAATATTGTAATTACCGGAAATGTTAATACATCAATTGCCGGGACATATTTGGTTAATTATAATGTAAGTGATTCATCAGGTAATGCTGCAAATCAAGTTACTCGTACTGTTAATGTAGCTGCAGATACAACCGCACCAGTCATTACCTTAATTGGCGCATCGACCATTAATCTCATAGTTGGAGATATTTATGTAGAGCAAGGCGCAACCGCATCCGATAATATCGATGGTGATTTAACAGCAAGTTTAGTGATCGCAGGAACTGTTAATACAAATGTTGCTGGCACATATCAAGTAACCTATAATGTTAGCGATAGTGCTGGTAATGCTGCAAATGAGGTGGTAAGAACGGTTAATGTTTCTCAACCATCTTCTGGATGTACAGGAGGAGTTAGTTCTTTCCCATATTCAGAAGGCTTTGAAGGCTCAATTGGTGCATGGTCTCAATCTTCAGCAGATGATTTAAATTGGTCGGTTAACTCTGGCGGGACACCATCAAGCGGAACAGGACCATCTAGCGCTACTGAAGGTAGTTTCTATATTTATGTAGAAGCCTCAGGGAATAACACAGGATACCCTAACAAGCGAGCAATAATAACATCACCATGTTTTGACTTAAGGGGTCTAACCGAAGCGACTTTTAATTTTAGTTACCACCAATTTGGTTCTACCAATATGGGAACCATAGATTTAGAAGTCTCTGATGATGAAGGTGCTTCTTGGGTATCAATATGGAACAGTGGTGGAAACCTTGGTGATGCCTGGCAAACGGCGAGCATAAGTTTAAATGCTTATGTTGGTGGTGGTATTCAGTTACGCTTCAACAGAGTTACAGGAGGAACCTGGCAAGCGGATATTGCTATTGATGACGTGTCCTTAGTTGGTCCTCCGGCGCCAGATACGCAAGCACCATCACCAGCAACTATCGTGGCAAGTAATATCACTGAAAATTCAGTGGACTTGTCATGGAGCGGAGCAACTGATAATGTAGGCGTTACAGATTATGACCTATTTGAGAACGGATCTTTCTTAGTCAATGTAACAGGAACGTCATACGTAGTTACAGGATTGGCAGAAAGCACAAATTATAATTACTATGTCATTGCTAATGATGCCGCTGGTAATAGTTCATCACAAAGTAACACCGCCAGTATCACAACGCTTGCAGCACCGACTTGTTCTGATGGTATTCAAAATGGTGACGAAACAGGTGTTGATTGCGGTGGTTCCTCTTGTGCGCCATGTAGCACTTCTAATGTAGTGCTTAACGAAGGCTTCTTTGAGACTGGCTTGGATGGATGGACAGATGGCGGAAGTGATTGTGCAAGACGAAATGACCCTGCTAGATCTTTTGAAAATAATTTCTCTATTAGAATTAGAGATAATTCTGGAGTAGCCTCGTCCATGACACTATCTAATGTTGACGTTACTTCATTTAATGAGGTTGAAGTCGATTTCTATTTTTATGTCTTAAGTATGGAGAATGGGGAAGACTTCTGGTTAAGATTCTTTAATGGCTCCCAATGGATTACGGTACAGACTTGGACAAGAGGTATTGATATCAATAATAATACCTTCTATAATGCTACTGTGACCATACCAGCTTCACAATACAATTTTGCTGCGAACTCTGGTCTGCGATTCCAGTGTGATGCGTCAGGGAATAATGATCAGATTTTTATAGATCAAGTGACCATTACAGGTATTTCTGGAAGTGCTAGAGGGTCTAATGACAAACTCGAAGTGGTTGGATATTTTGAGTCTCCAGAATTGGCAGAAGTCGACATGAGATTATATCCAAATCCGGTTAAAGGAGATATTTTAAATATTGAATTCCCAGAATTACAAGTATTTGATTTTAAGATAATGGATATAACAGGTAAAACTGTTCTTCGTGGAAATTCCTCTGGTACTATTAATGTAAGAACATTAGAAGGAGGCGTTTACTTTATAGAAGTTAATGATGGTGAAGAAATAATTACCAAAAAGTTCATTAGAAACTAACTAAATCATTGTTTTGAATCAAAAACCCTGAAGGTGAACTTCAGGGTTTTTTATATATATTTTATTTCATTTTTATGCAAAAGCTCATCTCCTCTTAATCGTAAAAGAATTTGAGCTACGGCGATTGTATCGCGTTCACAGTACTTAATGATGCGATCTAGGTCTTTGTCTTTGTAGTACACCTTGTAAACCTCACTTCCGTCAATATCTTCTTTTGGAGAAGGAATACCTAAGACGTTGGTTAATAGTTTCAACGAAGTATAGGTCTTGTAGTCGCCAAACTTCCATAGCTCCAAGGTATCTAGGTGAGGAACTTCCCATGGTTTTTTGCCAAATAAGTTAAGCTTGTATGGTAAAGTAATATTATGAATAATCATGCGTCTTGCTATATAAGGGAAATCAAACTCCTTACCGTTATGCGCACATAGCAAATGTTTGTTTTGGCTGAAATGTGAAATTACCAGATTTTTAAAGTCTTTGAGAATTTGTACTTCATCTCCATAAAATGAGGTGACTCTAAAATATCTGATATCACCTTCAAAATGAAAATATCCAACTGAAACACAAATTATCTTTCCAAATTCTGCCCAAATACCAGCTCGGTCATAAAACTCATCTGCCGTGAATTCATCTTTACGTTGATACTGTGATTTGGCTTTCCAAAGCTCTTTTTTAGTAGCATTAAGCTCAGAGAAGCTTTCGGTCTCTGGGACGGTCTCTATATCTAAGAATAAAATATTTTCTAGATTAAGCTTAGAAATCATGGATTTTAGTCTTTTAGTTTTTTTGTGTTTTTAATATCATTGTTAATGAGCATAATAGCCTTTTCTAACACTTCATCTTTACCGTTTTTTATACCCTTAATGGTTGGTTTTATCTCAATATCTGGTACTATACCTATGCGTTGAGTTTCGGTTCCATCTGGATAATAAACACCAATACCAGAAATCATAGTTCGCATACCACCTGGCAAATAAATCGTTGACACATTGCCATCGGCACCTGCTGTTGTACTTCCAATAACTGTAGTTTTATCTCCAGCTCTAAAAGCCATTGCCGTGTATTCTGCCTGACTTTGTGATAGCTCATTTACTAAAACTACTACTTTTTGTCCTTTATAGGACCAACCTCTTTTTATACCTACTTTGAGACCTTTGTCAAAATTAAATTCGCCAGGGTTATCAGGGTTGACTCTTGTAAATTTAACAAAATCTGAGCGATTAGAATTTGTAAAGTTGCCAAGTCTAAAAGGTACAAAGATGGATGGGTAGTTTCTTATATCAATAATTAACCCTTTAGTATCTTTAAATTCTTCTTTAAGATTTTCAATATCGTCTTCTGTGATATTTTGTAAAGTTATGTAACCAATGCCTTCACTAATTTTGTTGAAACTTCTTTCGGTTCGTTTTTTGTACCATCTATAATAGCCTTTAATAGCTTCCCTTTGGAATAAATCAATAGATTTTTCAATATTTTGTCCATCTCGTTGAAGAGTAATATCAATGGAATTTTGCTTAGATCTTAGCAAATCAAAACTTATGTCTCTAAGTCGTGTGGGTTGATTAGAAGCGGGATAATATGGACTGAGTTCTTCAACAATATAAGCAACAGCTTTTCCATTTATATGGGTTATAATATCACCAATTTCTAATTCTGAAGTTTTACTCTTCTCGTCAACATAAAAGTCATCTACTACTAATTGATTTTCAATGAATCTAACATGTACTGGGGCAAAATACTCTCCTCGTTGTTCTTGAATTTTATCGTTTCCATCCCACAAATTAGCGTGTGTGTCTTTGAGATCTCCTATGAGCTGAAGAGTTGCAATTTCATATTCTAACTCATCACTCGCATTTATAAACTCTGGGATATATTCCGCCAATGTTGTATTCCAATCTTTATCCATAAGGTGTTTATATGGGAAGTAATACTGTATCATATTCCAGTATCTATAAAGCGCTAATAATCTAAAACCATCATCAGGATAAGACATATCACTATATTGCTCTTCATTTTTAAATTCAGGATTCCCTACACCAGGATAAGTACCAATGTAATAATGGTCTTCTCCTTTATATCTACCATCATAAATGGTCTTTAAGGCTTGTTTTAGTGCCACGGAAACATCTTCACGGTTTAACCATTTTAAATCTGGTTTTAGAAAAGCACTTTCAGAAGGTGCCTTACAAGAATTGCAGGGCTTAACCTCACCGTATTTTTCTATCCAAGTCACTAAAATGCCATCACGTTGTGCAATTGATGTTGCGCTGAGATATTCAGGGAGTATTCTAAACAATTCAAAATCCCAATTGTAATTTCCGGTTGCTATTGCTGGGTGATGGTATTTTAAGAATCCCCAAATACGGCCTAAGAGTTCTAAATCAGTTATGGTGTCATAATCTAGGTTAGCAATACTAACTTTTGACCCCTCATTGAATTCTTTGTCTTTTTGTGCTTTAGCTAGTTCTTTTTCTGGAGCTTTCTCCAAGGGCTTACCGTCAATTGTGACTTCAAAATTATCTACCCATATTTTTCCTTTTCCAACGAGTAATCCACCAAGAACAATTTGAGTTGCTCTTGAATTAAACTTTAACTCAATTTCGTATTTCGTCCAGTCATTGGTCCCTTTAATTTGTTGTGAAGCCATATTATCGAAGGCAATATTAGGATCGACCCTAAGCCACAAACCAGCATATCCACCTTCAACATTTTCAGTTTTGAGATATCCTGTAAGTTTAATTCTTTTACCACCAAAGTCGGCCGGAATCGTATAGGCCAGGGCTTTGAAACCCTCAGAGTCTGAGGAGTTTTCAATAACACCTGAGATTTTTCCGTTTTGAGAGTTTTGATTGTCAAAGCTAATTTTGTGACTTCCATCTCCAAATTGATTCCACCCATTGGCTTCGTCATTTTCTAAATCTTCGAAATCTAAGTTGTGTTCATTTTGTGAAAAACCTATAGACATAAATAATGATAGTAGGCCAAGAGTAAGCGTGTGTATTTTCATTTTTGATTGATTTAATTTTTTTATAAAGCAAATAAGAAAATTCTTAGGGTTTTTGTATTAAAATGTTAAATAACAAAACCTTAAGAAATTTAATCTAGCAATTTATAAGCCTCATCAATGTAGATGTAGAAGTCTTCAGGAAAGGAATTTACTAGGTTTGGGCTTCTATGGTGACCAAGTCTAACCACGATGAGATTGTCTTCTGGAATAGTTATGACGTATTGGCCTAAAATACCTCTCATGGCAAAAATATGTTTATTTAGATAATCACTAATCCAAAATCCGTAGCCATAAGGTTCGCCTTTAAAGCGCGATGTTGTCGCTTTTGCCACGTATGTGGAGTCAAGAATTTGTTGGCCGTTCCATTTACCATGATTTTTGTAAAGCTTACCAAAGCGCGCAAAATCTCTTGCATTACTAGAAATACAGCAAAAGGCCTTAGCTAGGCGGTTATCGTCGTCATCTAATTGCCAAAGGGCATTGTTTGATGCACCAAGAGGTTGCCAAAAATTCTCAGACAAGTAGTCGGCCAGTGGTGTGCCTGTAGCTTTCTGAATAACCATTCCAAGTAACTGCGTACTACCACTTAAATATTCAAATTCTTTGCCAGGCTCCTTAACTACTTTTTGATTTAAGATAGTTTCCGCTAAGTCATCATCATAATTGGCGCGTGCTGTTATTGAAAAAGGGCTGGTGTAGTGTTCAATCCAATCGAGGCCAGAAGCCATTGAAGCTAAATCACCAACTGTAGTTTCAGCGTAGTCGTATTGTGGATAAAAGTCACTAATAGGTTGGTCCAAGCTTTCGATATAACCGTCCATAATGGCCTTGGCCAAAAGTGATGAAGTTATACTTTTAGCCATAGAAAAGGAATTGGTTTTAGAATCTCTTCCGTAACCATCTGCATACCACTCGTAATAAATACTGTCATTTTTTATGATGAGGTAGGCTACTGTACCAAATTTTATATTTGTTGCTGTGAGCCTCCCCGTTGGAGATGCAGTATTGTATGTTTTATCTAGAGGCCAAACATCCGTTTGAAAGCCTTTTTTAATGGTGTCATTTTCAAAATAAGGGTAATCATCTATAAAGGCTGTGACATGGCCAGTAAAGTAGACCACCCTTACACCTTTTAAAATGTAGTCATAATCAAAAATATAGGCAAGAATAACAATTAGAGCAACTAATCCAACTAACCATTTGATTATTTTTTTCAGAATTTTCATAACGATGATTTTTATTGAAAGACTACAATAAGGATTGTTGTTTTATTGTATTTTCATGGCTTAAAAGCCACTAATTTTCTGGATTGTCATTTTCAATCAGACCTAGGCGCTTCGCTCTAGCTTCCCAACTGCGCCTTGCTAGTAATTGTAAATCGGAGACATTGTCGCTTTCATCCATGATTTCAAGTCCAAGAAGTGTTTCGATAACATCTTCCATGGTTACTAAGCCACTTACTGAGCCATATTCATCCACGACCAAAGCCATATGATTACGGCTTTCTACTAATTGTTCAAACAGTTTTGGAATTGGCATACTTCGGTTTACAATAATAATTTTCCGTTTTATATCACCCAAAGGTTTTGTGCCATTGCCTAATGCCATTTCCTTAAATACCTCATCTTTTAAGACTAGACCTGTAATATTATCAGCTTCGTCCGTATAAATAGGGATTCTAGAAAAACGGATATTTTGGTTTTGGTTGAAAAAGGCTTCAATTGTAGTTTTCTCATCGTCAGTTTTCATTACAGTACGAGGTGTCATAATATCTTTTGCTTGGACTTCTTTAAAGGTCAATAGATTTTTTATGACTTTACTTTCACTTTCTTCAAAGACACCTTCTTCGTGCGCAATATCTGCCATGGCTACAAAGCTCTCCCTATTTAGTACACTACCATGCCCTTTTCCACCTATTAGTTTTGTAGTAAGTTGGAGTAGCCACAGAATACCCGTCCATTTTAATGGAAATATAAGTACGTTTAAAGCTTTAGCCGTAAAGTTTGCGAGTTGTTTCCAATAGGTTGCTCCTATAGTTTTTGGAATAATTTCTGAAGCTACTAGAATAAGAATGGTCATAACGGTTGAAACCACACCTACCATAACATCTTCAGTGAAATTAATACCAAAGAGACTTCGTTTTGCAGTTCCCAGAGACTCGGCGTATGCTACTTTAGCTTGCACTCCAACCAAAATTGCACCAACGGTATGGGCAATTGTATTTAGAGTAAGAATGGCGATTAGAGGGCGGTCCACATCTTGCTTCAACTCCTCCAAATCATTAGCGTAGGCTTTACCTTCTTTTTTTTTGAGATTTATAAAGGTTGGTGTAATACTAAGTAATACAGCCTCTAAAATGGAACATAAGAACGAAAAGAAAATAGATATAACCGCGTAAAAAATGAGTAAGCCCATTAATTCATTGAAGATTAGTTGGTACGAAGTTACGAAATCAATTTAACAACATCCTTAGCAAAATAGCTCGCAATGATATCTGCACCAGCTCTTTTTATGGAAGTCACTTGCTCTAGCATTACACTGTCATGGTCTAACCACCCTTTTTCTGCCGCAGCTTTTAGCATGGCGTATTCTCCAGACACCTGATATACCGCAATTGGGATATCAAAATTATTTCTAAGGTCCCTGACAATATCCAAATAACACAAGCCTGGTTTTACCATAACAACATCAGCACCTTCATTAATATCCATTTCTGTTTCTCGAATAGCTTCGTTTCTGTTAGCAGAATCCATCTGATAGGTTTTTTTATCCTTAGGGACATTTGCCATGTCTACAGGTGCGGAATCTAAAGCATCTCTAAAAGGTCCGTAAAAGGCTGAAGCATACTTTGCTGAATAACTCATTATGCCTGTAGCGATAAAACCAGATTGGTCCAAGCCTTCACGAATCCTCAAGATTCTCCCATCCATCATATCACTTGGTGCAACAAAATCTGCACCAGCCTCAGCGTGAGAAATACTCATTTCAGCTAAAACTTCAACCGTGGCATCATTAATTATTTTTCCTTTTTCTACAATGCCGTCATGGCCATACGAAGAGAAAGGATCGAGAGCAACATCAGTCATTACTAGCATATCTGGACATACTTCCTTTACTGTTTTTATAGCACGCTGCATTAATCCATTAGGATTTAAAGCTTCAGTGCCCTTATTGTCTTTAAGGCTATCATCAACCTTTACGAAGAGTAATACAGACCGCAAGCCTAACCGCCAAAGTAGCTTTACTTCGTCTTTTAGAAAATCAAGACTATAGCGGTAATAATTTGGCATGGAGGTAATTTCTTCCTTAACGCTTTTACCTTCAACAATAAAGAGTGGTACAAGAAAGTCATTTGGTGTTATAATAGTTTCTCTTACTAAGCTTCTTATAGCTTCATTTTGTCTTAATCGTCGATGTCTTCTAATTGGAAACATAATTATATCCAGCTTTTAGGTTTTTGTAATACTTTAAGTAATTTTTCCTCTTCACTACTTGGTTTAGGATGATGGTCATATACCCATTGAACATGCGGTGGTAAGCTCATTAAGATGCTTTCAATACGTCCATTGGTTTTTAGTCCAAACAAAGTACCCTTATCATGGACAAGGTTGAATTCCACATAGCGACCTCGTCTTATTTCCTGCCAATCACGCTGAGCTTTTGTATAGGGTAATTTTTTTCGTTTTTCAACAATAGGTATGTAGGCAGAAAGAAAGCTATCGCCTACATCAGTCACAAAGTTGTACCACTGATTCATGGACATATCATCTGTGGCTTTGCAGTAATCGAAAAACAATCCGCCGATACCACGAGCTTCATTGCGATGGGTGTTGTAAAAATAATCGTCGCATTTCTCCTTATATTTTTTATAAAACTCAGGATGGTGCTTATCGCAAGCGGTTTTACATACCTTGTGAAAATGCTTGGCATCTTCCTCAAACAAATAATAAGGGGTTAAATCCTGCCCACCACCAAACCATTGATCGGCAATATTCCCTTCGGAATCATACATTTCAAAATAGCGCCAATTGGCGTGAACCGTTGGTACCATAGGATTTTTAGGATGCAATACCAAACTTAAACCACAAGCAAAGAAATCAGCATCTTTAACACCAAAATGAACTTGCATAGCTTTAGGAAGCTTGCCATGCACAGCTGATATATTAACACCTCCTTTTTCAAATACATTACCGTTTTCGATAACCCTAGTACGTCCACCACCACCTTCTGGACGTTTCCAGAGGTCTTGCCTAAATTTAGCCTGGCCATCAACGACTTCTAGATTTGAGCAAATACTGTCTTGTAATTCTTGAATGTACTTGTAAAACTTGTCTTTAATTGTCATTTAAAATGCTTTACGATTGTAATTCTTTGTGTTCAGGGTTTAAAGTCTTTACTGTTGAGACAGATGCTGCGGTTACGGACAGTGGCAGTACAAGAATAACACCGACTATTGGAATTAATAGCAGTAGCAAGAATCCAATCCCATTACCGATGGAAAGGCCTCTGTGTTTTTTAACAAATGCGATACTGTCTCTATAGGAAAAATGACGTTCTAAGGTGTAATCTAAATTTCCAAAGCCAGCATAGTAGGCCTGAACCATAAATAATAAAACTGTGGAGAATATATTTACAATAGGAATGAACTTAAGGAGTAGAATAGGAATGGTTAAGACCAATTCCATAATTAAATTTCGACCATTAATTTTTATGCCTCGCCATAATTGGGACATAAAAGTTGTATTTCTACTCGTAACAGTTTCTGACTTTGTAATATAGGCTTCAATTTTCTCAGAGACCGGACTCATAAATGGCGCTGATAGTGCCATTATAATATGCTTAAATAGAATAAGACCAATAACAATAATAACTAATCCTCCTATAATTGTTCCTATGGTGGTGAAAGCAGACTTTCCCCATTCCCAGACCCAAGCATTAGCAATCCATTCACCAAGATTATCAGACCAACCATAGGCTGCTGAAATAATAACTAAAAACACAATTATGCTTATGAGAATAGGTATAGCGAAATAGCGCCACAATTTCAGTTTTGAAATTAGGGCAAATCCACCTGAGTAAGCTTGTAATCCTTTTAGAATATTTTTAAACATGGTACTCTTTCACGGCATCAATAAAGGCCTTAGCATTGTCTAAAGGAATATTAGGCAAAATACCGTGACCTAAATTTACAATGTATTTATCTTTTCCGAAATCGTTAATCATTTGTTTCACCATTTTTTTGATGTCGCCAGGAGGCGAAAACAAACGTGTTGGGTCAAAATTTCCTTGTAAAGTGATATTGCCTCCTGTAAGATAGCGCGCATTTTGGGCAGAACAGGTCCAATCTATACCTAAAGCTGAAGCATTGGATTTGGCCATTTCACCCAGTGCAAACCAACAGCCTTTGCCAAAGGCTATTACCGGAGCATCATCTTTTAAGGCTTCAATAATTTGATTAATGTATTGCCAAGAAAATTCTTGATAATCTGTGGGTGATAACATTCCTCCCCAGGAATCAAAAATTTGTACCGCATCACAGCCTGCAGTTACTTTAGCTTTGAGGTAAGCAATAGTAGTATCGGTAATTTTTTGCAATAGTTGATGTGCCGCTACTGGGTTTGTAAAGCAGAATTGTTTGGCTTTGTCAAAGTTTTTACTGCCTTGCCCTTGCACACAATAGCAAAGAATGGTCCATGGAGATCCTGCAAATCCGATAAGCGGAATTTCATTATTAAGAAGGTCCTTTGTGGCCTTTATAGCTTGCATCACATAATCTAGCTCAACAGCAACGTCAGGGACAATAACATTATCTACGTCGTTTTGATTTCGAACGGGATTGGGTAAATAGGGACCAAAATTAGGCTTCATTTCTACCTCAATATTCATGGCTTGTGGAATTACCAGAATATCAGAAAATAATATGGCAGCATCCATACCATAACGGCGAATAGGTTGCACCGTTATTTCACTCGCCAACTCTGGTGTTCGGCATCTGGTAAAAAAATCATATTTCTCTTTTATAGCCATAAATTCTGGCAAGTATCTTCCTGCTTGGCGCATCATCCAAACTGGTGGACGCTCGACAACTTCCCCTTTTAAAGCCCTTAAGTATAAATCGTTTTTAATCATTTTACAGAATAATAGTCATTTACTAATTCAATCACACTTTCCATAGTTGGGACCTTAGCAATTCGGACATCTTCAAAATATTGACCAGCCTCTTTAGCAGTGGTTTCACCTATACAAAATGCAATGCCCTTGGCCTTATTGTGTTTTAAAAAACTTTTCACTGTTGATGGACTGTAAAACATTATACCATCTAATTCCTCGGCTATTTTTTCTGCATCAAATTTGGTTTGATAGGCTTCAACTTCATTAACTTCAATACTATTTTTAGATAGAATATTTGGTAAGTGATCAAGTCGTAAATCACTACAGAAATAAGTGACCTCTGTACCTTCAATATACTCTACAAGATATTCAGCAAGTTTCTTTGCATTAGGTTCTGCATGCTTTACTGCGCCAATACGTTTTTCCACCATACGCTTGGTTCGTCTGCCCACACAATAGATATTTTTAAATTGTAATTCTATTGCAGAAAAGTTGTGCAACAAGGCTTCAACCGCATTTTTACTGGTTAAAATAACATTCTGAATTTCATTTCTAACAATACTCTTAGAAAGTCTATTTAGGCTGATTTTTACTGCATCATTGCTAAGGGCTGAAACATCTTTGTGGAATAAGTGAAGATGGTCGTCGGTTAATTTCTTTGTAGAATAAATATTAACATTACGGTCACCTCGTTTTATAGCGTCCATCAATAACTTACCACCTTTATCGATAATGTAATCAGCGCAGTCTTCACCAAGTGTTTGGTGTTTGCCAATGGGAACAGATCTGGAAACTTCAATTTTCTTACTGCCATCCTTACTGAGCAGAATTCCCTTAAACTGAATTTCCTCCTTTTTGAAAAAAGCTAGGGCTCCAATCGGTGCAGTACAGCCTCCCTCGAGTCTATTTAAAAATTTACGCTCAATGTTTGTGCAAATTTCAGTTTCTTCATGATTAACCTCACTACAAATAGCTATAGTTTTGGTGTCTTCTTCTAAAGCCGTTATCATTATGGCACCTTGAGCTGGTGCTGGTATCATCCAACTGAGATTTATCGCATTCTCTGGGCGTAGGTTTAAACGTCCAATTCCCGCAGCCGCAAATATGGCAGCATTCCAATTTTCATGACTTTCGAGTTTTTCTAGCCGTGAGTTTACATTACCACGCAAACCAACAACCGTATGTGTTGGGTATTGATTAAGCCACTGGGCACGACGTCTAAGACTGCCTGTTGCTATCACAGCATTTTTAGCCGATAGAAATTCTTCATTTTTTTTGTAAACTAGCGTATCGTTAACATTTCCACGTTTAATTACTGCGGCTTGGACGATGCCTTTGGGCAGCACGGTTGGAACATCTTTTAAGGAATGCACGGCGATATCTATATCTCCATTTAGCATGGCGATATCTAGGGTTTTAGTAAAGATCCCTGTAATACCTAGTTCATAAAGCGGTTTATCTAGTACAATATCTCCGGTAGATTTTATGGGTACGAGGACTGTTTTGTGTCCTAATGCCTCTAATTGAGATTGAACGGTTTTGGCCTGCCATAAGGCGAGTTCGCTCTCGCGTGTGCCAATACGAATGACATCAGACATTTTGTGTGGTTTCTTCTAGCTGAAATATTTTTTTGATGAGTTCAATACTCTCATCGGAAGTGTTTTTATCCGCTCTTAAGTGGTGCGCAAAGTGATTTGTTATTTTCTGTATAATACTATTGCTTATAGCTTCAGCTTGATCCTCATTGAAATCTGCTATTTTTTTGCGTTGTGTATTGATTTCAGATTTTTTTAAATCGGATAATTTAAGTTTGATAGCTTGGATTGTAGGCACAAACTTTAAAGTGTCTAACCAAGCATTAAATTCGGTCATTACTTCTGTGATAATATCTTCAGCTTTAGGAATAAAAGTCTTGCGCTTTTCCAGCGTATCATCTGTAATCTTGGCTAAATCATCCATATGGACTAAGGTAACATTTTCTAGCTCGCTTACATCTTCCTTTATGTTTTTAGGAATTGATAAATCTAATAACAATAATGGATTTTTTGTAGAAATCAAAGATTTGTAAACCGTTGGATTTTGTGCGCCAGTGGCCACAATAACAATATCTGATGCGTTGATTTCGGCTTCAAGATTATCGTAGTCTTTTACAACTAAATTAAATTTTCCTGCAACCTCTTCGGCTTTGGTCTTGGTTCTATTAATTAAGGTGATATGAGAATTCTTGGTGTGCTTTACCAAGTTTTCACAAGTATTACGACCAATTTTTCCAGTACCGAACAACAATATATTTTTATCTGAAACATTTTCAACATTGGCCATAATGTACTGCACTGCCGCAAAGGAAACTGAAGTTGCTCCAGAAGATAATTCCGTCTCGTTCTTAATACGCTTACTAGCTTGAATAACCGCATTTATAAGCCGTTCGGTAAAAGAATTTAATAAACCTTCTTTCTTAGATTGTCTTGCCGCAGATTTTAATTGACTTATAATTTCAAAATCCCCAAGAATCTGACTGTCTAAACCTGAACCTACTTTAAACATCTGTGAAATGGCCTCTTTACCCTTATAGACATAGGCTACTTCTTGGAATTCTTCCACTGTGCCTTTAGTATTCTCACATAATAAATGAATCAGTTGATAAGGATGTTCTGCAAAACCATATAATTCAGTCCTGTTACATGTAGATATTATCACAAGGCTTTCAATACCATTGTTCTGAGCTTGGCGCAATAAATTCGCCTTGGCCGCATCGTTAAGGCTAAAATGTCCGCGTATTTCAGCATCAGCCTTTTTATAGCTAAGCCCTATGGCATAAAAATAAGTTGTTTTGTGTTGCATTCGCTCGTTTACCTGACTAAGGAAATTAACAATGCAAAAATAATTTTGTTAATAACATAAAAGTAACGCTTAAGGAACATTAAATATCGTTTCTGGTTTTTTAAGATAGTTTTTAAACAAAACATGATTTTTGTCATATTTTTGCAGTGAAATCAAGCGGTTTGCACTATTTATTTTAGAATGATTCTAAATAACAACAAAATGAATTTAAATTTAAAACCTGAAAAAAGTATCGCTAGAGGTACTTTTGATGAAGTAGCCATTGAAGACGGCTTTTTTGTTTTGAGCTACAAAAACGAAACCGATGAGGTAGAAGTTATTGAGCGTGAGATTGATAGTAGTTACATTCAATTTCATTTTTGTACAAGAGGGCAATCTATATTTGTTTTTAATAATGGGAGATATACCCTTAATATTAACGAAGACACCTCTCTTCTACTATATAATCCAGAACGTGATTTGCCCATTCATCTCGAATTACAACCAAAAGCATCATTAGTGTCCTTGGTAATTTCAATAAAAAAGTTCCATAGTTTATTCTCCAAAGATGTTAGCTATATAACCTTTTTAGCGGAGGGGAATCGCAATAAAAAGTACTACAAGGATGGTAAAATAGCACCTTCCATGGCCGTAGTGCTCAATCAAATATTAAGTTTTAATTTAAATACAATGGTAAAACCATTGTTTTTTAAAGGTAAAGCATATGAGCTATTAGCATTATTCTTTAATAGAAATGAAGACGCTGACGTTGAGCAATGTCCGTTTTTAGTGGATGAGGTAAATGTTGCTAAGCTAAAAAAGGCCAAGGATATTATTATTACCCAAATGGCTGAGCCTCCAAGCTTAAAAGAATTGGCCATAGAAGTAGAATTGAGTCTTAAAAAGTTGAAAGAAGGTTTTAAACAGGTTTATGGCGACTCGGTTTACAGCTACTTGTTCGATTATAAAATGGATGTTGCCAGAAAGCTTCTTGAGACCGGAGAGTACAATGTAAATGAAGTTGGTTTAAAAGTCGGCTATAGCACTGCTAGCCATTTTATTGCGGCGTTTAAAAAGAAATATGGGACTACGCCGAAAAAATATATTTTGGAGAGGACTCAATAGAACTTTAATATCTCAATCGTAAAATACGATACTAAGCTTATCTAAAGAGCGCAAGTTGTATTGTATCTTTGCAAAAAGAATTGTTAATCTGAAATCTAAAAGAGTTTGGTGAAAAAAGGTTTCAGTACACACAGAAAATGAATATGAAAAAAGGAATATTACTTGTTAATTTAGGTTCACCCGATAGTCCACAGCCAAAAGATGTAAAAACGTATTTGGGTGAGTTTTTAATGGATGAACGTGTTATAGACGTTCCATTATGGGCTAGAAACTTGTTGGTAAAGGGTATTATTTTAAACACCAGACCGAAGGCATCAGCTAAAGCGTACAAAAAAATATGGTGGGATGAAGGTTCACCATTAATAGTATTATCGGAAAAATTACAGGAAAAATTACAAAAACAAGTAGATTTTCCTGTGGCCCTAGCCATGCGTTATGGTAGTATGACGATTAAAAAAGGTCTTCAAGAATTGGTTGATAAGGGTGTTGAAGATGTTTTCCTCATACCACTTTATCCGCAATACGCCATGGCTACAACAGAGACCATTCTAGTGCTAGCAGAAGATATTAGGCAAAAACATTTTCCGCATATTAAAATGACGGATTTAAAACCCTTTTATAACAATCCAGATTATATTAAGGTGCTTTCAAATAGTATAGCTCAGCATTTGAAAGGAAAGGATTATGAACATCTGTTATTCTCCTACCACGGGGTTCCAGAGCGACATATAAGAAAAAGCGATGTTACAAAGTCGCATTGCAATCCTAAGCCGTCAACTAATTGTGCCTGTTGTAAGACGCCTTCGCCAGCACACGAGTTTTGCTACAAGCACCAATGTGTTGAGGTCACAAGGCTTGTAGGCGAACACTTAAACATGGAAGAAGGTACTTTTTCTACAAGTTTTCAATCACGACTGGGGTTTGATCCTTGGTTAAGACCTTACACCGACCGAACGATAGAACGTTTTGGTAAAGAAGGTATGAAAAAAATGGCCATTGTAACACCAGCCTTTGTTAGCGACTGTCTAGAAACCTTAGAGGAAATAGCCATGGAAGGTGAGGAAATTTTTCATGAGGTTGGTGGAAAAGAATTTACAACCATACCTTGTTTAAATGATGATGATGAATGGGTGGCTTTATTAGCGAAGTGGATTAACGAGTGGGCAACTGCTGAAATGCTTGCCGTTTAATGGCTAAAGTTAGTTCACAAGATCTAGGTAATCAACCTATTGGCAAACTATTGATAAAGCAAGCTGTACCTGCATCAATAGGGATTTTGGTAATGTCGCTCAATATTCTAATTGATACTATTTTTGTTGGAAATTGGATAGGATCTGTAGCCATTGCTGCCATCAATGTAGTCCTACCAGTTTCATTTTTTATCGCCGCTCTTGGCATGGCCATTGGTATTGGAGGTTCATCCATAATATCTAGAGCTCTAGGTGCGGAAGACAAAACCAAAGCACTAACCACCTTTGGAAATCAAATTACTCTTACCGTGCTTTTTACTGTGTTTTTGGTGGTTCCAGGGTTATATTTTGTAGATGGTATTATACCAGCTTTTGGAGGAAAAGGCACCATATTTGAGCCTGCAAAAATTTATTATACCATTGTGCTGTATGGTATTCCTTTTTTAGCCCTGTGCATGATGGGCAATACAGTAATCAGAGCAGAGGGTAAGCCAAAATTTGCTATGTATGCCATGTTAATACCTTCGGTCGGCAACTTGGTGTTGGATTATATCTTGATTAAAATTTTTGACTTTGGAATGTATGGCGCAGCTTGGGCAACTACGGCATCTTATATGTTGTGTTTGGGGTTTATTGTATGGTACTTTTTCTCTAAGCATTCTGAGCTTAAAATTGTCAATTGTAATTTTAGATTACAATTACCTATTGTTAAGGAAATTGGTTCGCTTGGGTTTGTAACCCTTTCAAGACAGGCTGCGGTGAGTGTCACCTATCTTTTAATGAATAATATTTTATTTGAATTCGGTGGAGAAACCTCAGTTACGGCTTATGCTATTGTTGGCCGGATGATAATGTTTGCTTTTTTCCCTATATATGGAATTACCCAAGGATTTTTGCCCATTGCTGGATTTAATTATGGTGCGCAGAATTACGCACGTGTTAGGGAAAGTATAATGACAGCTATAAAATATGCAGCGGCTTTAGCGGCTATTGTTTTTGTCTTTTTAATGGTTTTTCCAGAAGCCATAACGCGCCTGTTTACTCAAGATGAAGCTGTTCTCCGAGAGACACCACCTGCCATGCGCTATGTATTTTTAGCCACGCCAATTATTGCCGTACAGCTTATAGGTGCAGCCTATTTTCAGGCTATAGGCAAAGCTGTTCCGGCATTGCTGTTGACCTTATCGAGACAAGCGATATTTTTTATTCCTTTAATATTTATTCTACCCTATTTTTATGGTGAGTTAGGCGTTTGGATTGCATTTCCCGTTGCCGATATTCTATCAACAGTTGTAACCGCATATTATCTCCACAGAGAAGTAAAGTTAAATTTGCTTCCCTTAGAAACAAAATAATTATAAAGTTGTAATTTTAGGCTTCAACAAACTAACCTTATTTCTATGCGTTTTACATCCGTTTTGATGGCAATAGTGCTGTCTATTTTCACTTTACATATTGAATCTCAAGATTTTAATGAATCAGATTACGGTGCTTTGGAGTACCGACTAATAGGTCCTTTTAGAGGTGGACGTAGCGCAGCTGTAACAGGAGTACCCAATCAACCGAATTTATTCTATTTTGGTGCAGCTGGTGGTGGTATCTGGAAAACCCTTAATGGTGGTCGTAGTTGGGAAAATATTTCAGATGGCTATTTTGGAGGCAGCATAGGATCTATAAATGTATCCAAGAGCGATCCTAACGTAATTTATGTAGGAGGTGGTGAAAAAACGGTTCGTGGTAATGTGTCTTCAGGCTACGGTGTTTGGAAAAGTGTAGATGCAGGAAAAACCTGGACAGCTTCAGGTTTAGAAAAATCGAGACATATACCAAGAATTGCCATTCATCCTACTGATCACAATATTGTTTATGCAGGTGTTATGGGTAACATCTACAAGCCAACTCCTGAGCGAGGCGTCTACAAAAGTACTGATGGTGGTAAAACTTGGCGCAAAACCTTGTTTTCAAATGAACATTCTGGTGTAGTGGATTTAGTAATGGATCCAACGAATCCAAGAATTCTTTATGCCTCAACTTGGCGTGTACAGCGCACACCTTATAGCTTGAGTTCTGGAGGCGAAGGTTCAGCACTCTGGAAAAGTACCGATAGTGGTGAAACCTGGACAGAAATCTCAAAACAAGAAGGTTTTCCGGAGGGAATATTAGGTATTATTGGAGTAACTGTTTCACCAGTTGATAATCAACGCGTTTGGGCCATGGTAGAAAATAAGGATAAAGGTGGACTGTATCGTAGTGACGATGGAGGAGATACTTGGAGCCAGGTAAATAGTGAACGTAAGTTGCGCCAACGTGCTTGGTATTATACACGAGTTTATGCAGATACTAAAGATGTTAATACGGTTTATGTACTCAATGTGAGTTATCATAAGAGTACAGATGGTGGTAGAACATTTGGCAATTATCGTGCACCACACGGCGATCATCACGATTTATGGATTGCTCCAGAAGATCCTAATAGAATGATAATAGGAGATGATGGAGGAGCCCAAGTTACCTATGATGGTGGTGAAACTTGGAGTACATATTACAATCAGCCAACCTCACAGTTTTATAGAGTAACTACAGATAACGCCTTTCCTTACCGTATTTATGTTGCCCAACAAGACAATTCTACTATACGAATTCCACACAGAACTGATGGTTATTCTATCTCCGAGGATGACTGGGAGTCTACGGCAGGAGGAGAATCAGCTCATATTGCCATTGACCCAGAAGACAATGACATTGTATATGGTGGAAGTTATGGAGGCTATCTTACTCGTGTTAATCATAAACGAGGTACTTCTAGGGCCATAAATGTTTGGCCAGATAATCCAATGGGTGCTGGAGCTGAGGCCATGAAATACAGGTTTCAATGGAATTTTCCTATTATTTTTTCAAAACACAACCCAAACAAACTATATACGTTTTCTCAACATGTACATGTTACAGAAAATGAAGGACAAACCTGGAAAATTATTAGTCCAGATTTAACTACTAACGACCCTGAAAAGCAAAAGTCATCGGGTGGTCCAATAACCCAAGATAATACGGCTGTAGAATATTATTGTACCATTTTTGCCGCTCAAGAATCCCCTCTTAAAGAAGGCTTACTTTGGGTAGGTAGCGATGACGGATTAATTCATGTTACTAAGGACGGAGGAGCAAACTGGGAAAACGTAACTCCAAAAGGAATGCCAGAATGGATGATGATTAATAGTATTGAGCCTAGCGTTTTTGATGAAGGAACGTGTTACGTAGCAGGTACAAGGTATAAAACGGGTGATTTTGCACCATATTTATACAAAACAACCGATTATGGAAAATCTTGGAAGAAAATTACAAACGGGATTAATGAAGACCATTTTACACGCGTTCTGAGAGAAGACCCAAAACGAAAAGGATTGTTGTATGCAGGTACTGAAACAGGGATGTATATTTCCTTTAACGATGGCAAAGACTGGAAGCCTTTTCAGCTTAATTTACCAATTGTTCCGATAACGGATTTAACCATTAAGGACAATAACCTTATTGTAGCAACTCAAGGACGAAGCTTATGGATAATTGACGATTTAACCGTTATCCATCAATTGTTTGATGCCAATTTAGGCGAAGACTATTTATTTAAGCCTAAGGATACATACCGAATGTCTGGAGGTAGCAGAAAAGGAAGTAAAACATCTGGTACAAACCACCCTAATGGTGTGATTACTTTTTTTAACTTAAAGGAATATAACGATGAAGACAAGGTTGCACTCACCTATTTTGATAAAGAAGGTGATACCATCAAAACCTTCTCAACAACGGACAAAAAGAACAAATTAGAAGTTAAAAAAGGACCAAATCAATTTGTTTGGAATATGACCTATGATGGTGCAGAGCGCTTACCTGGTATGATTTTGTGGGCAGCAAGCTTACAAGGGCCTAAAGCTGTTCCTGGCGCTTATAAGGTTGCGCTAAATGTCAATGGAGATATACAAACCCAATCTTTTAATATTGTAGCCGACCCTAGAGCAGAGAGTTCCGTTGTAGACATGCAAAAACAGTTTGATTTTATAACTGATGTAAATGCAACTGTGGATAAAGCTCATAAATCCATAAAGAATATCCGATCTATTAATGAGCAATTGAGTGCTTTTCAAAAGCAGTACAGGGACAATGAAGATATAAAAGATTTAGTTGAAAAAGCAAAAACGCTAGAAGAGCAACTCTCTGATATTGAGAAAGCACTTTATCAAACTAAGAACAGAAGTAATCAAGACCCTTTAAATTTTCCTATTAAGCTAACGGATAAATTGGGAGGTTTGAACTCATTGACCAGACGAGGTGATTTTCCACCAACAGATCAAGCCATCGAAGTAAAAAACGAATTAACCCAGAAAATTAATGCTCAGTTAAACACCTTTAATAAATTGCTGAGCAGTGAAATAAAAGCATTTAATGAAGCTTTCAATTCTAAAGGCTTAAATTACTTGTTTGTAGAAAACTAATGGAGTATTATAATTATATTAAGTCCCTGCATCTCATTTTTGTCATAACATGGTTTGCAGGGCTTTTTTACATACCACGACTGTTCGTTTATCAGATAGAAGCCTTTCACAAACCCTCTCCAGACAAAGAGATTTTGGGTAAGCAGCTTAAACTCATGGCAAAACGCTTGTGGTATATTATTACATGGCCATCGGCTATACTTTCAACAATTTTTGCTGTTTGGCTTCTTTTGTTAATGCCAGGATGGCTCGATCAAGGTTGGATGCATGTAAAACTTACATTTGTTCTATTATTATTTTTCTATCACTACAAAACTCATGTGTATTTTAAGCAGTTGCAAGATGATATTGTAAAAAAATCCTCGAGCTATATGCGTATCTGGAATGAAGGTGCAACGTTTATTCTATTTGCTGTAGTTTTTTTGGTTATTCTTAAAAGTACTTTAAACTGGATATTTGGCGTTGTGGGAATTATTGTTTTAGGTATTCTCATTATGCTTGGATTTAGAGTGTACAAGTCCATAAGAGAGAAAAATCCTGATGCCTAAATGGCGCGATTATTGCTATATTTAGGTCATTACTAGCCCAGATGAAGATTAAAAAACTGTCCTTACGTTCTCGGATTTTCATTGCCATGATACTCTTGGTATTATTGGCTTCAGTATTGATTGCGGCGGTAACTATTTATCAATATAATGAAGAAGCTAAAGACTACCATAGAGATCGATTAGAGCGCAAGGAACGTGCTATTCGTCAGAGTATAGAATTCACCATAAATGAAACTACTTATCCTGTTACGACAGAAAATATCCCTTTGATTTTTAAGGAAGATATTTTTGATATTGATGCCATACACAACCTTAGAGTGAATCTATATGACTTAGAAGGAGAATTGCTTAAAAGCTCGAAGCGAACAATTTTAAGGGACTCTTCAGAATTATGCTTGGATGCAGAAATTTTAAATGCTTTAGCTAATACTGTAGAACACCGGCATGTTATAAAAAATCAAAAGAACGGTCAAACCTTTCAATCGTCCTATTCTTATATCACTGATAAGAAATTTAAGAATTTGGCCATTCTTAACTTACCCTATTTAGAAAATGATGACTTCTTAAATAGAGAGCTTAAAGAATTTCTCCTTAGGCTCGGTTTTGCTTATGTTGCCATGATTCTTGCGGCAATAATCTTTGCCTATTTTATATCTAAATACATTACAAAATCGTTAAAGACGATTAGTGAAAAGATGTATGAAACGCGCCTTGAAAAGCGTAATACTAAAATACAAATACAATCATCTAGTGAAGAAATAGAGGCCTTAGTGAATTCATACAACAGTATGATTGATGAGTTAGAAGCGAGCGCGGTAAAACTAGCAACTAGCGAAAGGGAACAAGCTTGGAGAGAAATGGCAAAACAGGTAGCTCACGAAATAAAGAATCCCCTCACGCCAATGCGTCTAAGTGTTCAGAGTTTTCAGCGTAATTTTAACCCTAACGACCCTAGTGTAAACCAAAAGATAGCCGAATATAGTAATACACTTATTCAACAAATTGACACTATGAGTTCAATAGCGTCTGCATTTTCTAATTTTGCCAAAATGCCTGCGCAAAAAAGTGAATTGTTAGATGTGGTGCACATTGTAAAACTAGCATTAGATATATTTAATGAGGATTACATAACCTTTCATTCAGATTCGGAGCAAATTGTCGCAAAATTTGACCGAACTCAATTAATAAGGGTCGTTACTAACTTAGTTAAAAATGGTATTCAAGCTATGCCGAACGATAAAAATAGCCCCCAAATTGTAGTTAAGGTATTTACAGAAGACGACCAAGTAAAGATAACCGTTGAGGATAATGGAAGTGGCATATCAGAGGACACAAAGTCTAAAATATTCGAACCAAAATTTACAACTAAAAGTAGCGGAATGGGCTTAGGTCTTGCGATGGTAAAAAATATTGTGGAAACCTATAACGGAAATATTACCTTTACATCAGAGTTAGGTAAAGGCACTATTTTTACGGTTTCTTTTCCTAAAGTAAATGGCTCTGCATAATAAGAAAGAATTTAAATATTAAACTTAAAATATGTCTTACAGTAATATTATTAGCGATTATTCTAATGGAATTACAACCATTACTATTAACAGACCTAAGAAATTAAATGCCCTCAACAGAGATACGATTCAAGAGCTTCATGATGCTTTTGATGACGCCAACGAAGATGCAGATACAAAAGTTATTATAATCACAGGCAGTGGAGAAAAAGCCTTTGTTGCTGGAGCTGATATTAGTGAATTTGCAGATTTTAGTGTAGAAGAAGGTGGCAAATTGGCTGCGAAAGGGCAAGAATTACTGTTTGATTTCGTAGAAAGTCTTAACACCCCAGTTATTGCAGCTGTTAATGGGTTTGCTCTAGGTGGTGGATTAGAGCTAGCAATGGCATGTCATTTCAGGATAGCAAGCTCTAATGCCAGAATGGGTTTGCCAGAGGTGTCTTTAGGTGTTATTCCTGGTTATGGTGGTACGCAGCGCTTACCTCAATTGGTGGGTAAGGGCAGAGCAATGGAGATGATAATGACTGCTGGTATGATTGATGCTAATCAAGCTCTTTCGTACGGATTGGTGAACCATGTTGTGCCTCAAGAAGAGCTAAAGACCTTAGTTGAGAGCATAGCCAATAAAATAATGCGTAATTCTTCTGTTGCTATAGGAGAAGCCATTAGGGCTGTAAATGCTAACTATGAAGATGGGCTAAATGGATTCGATGTTGAAATTGAGGCTTTTGGGAATTGCTTTGGGACTGAAGATTTTAAAGAAGGTACAACAGCATTTTTAGAAAAACGTAAAGCTGATTTTCCTGGCAACTAATTTATTTGTAATAAGTTATTAGTAAATTTAATCAGGAGCATTTTAATCTACCTCGCTTAGTCTTGATTGAATAATAAATTAAAAGCTTGCCGAATTCATTTTTATGAATGGGCAAGCTTTACTATTTAATTTGTTTTCTTTAATACCTTACTTAAATAAATTTTATTTTGTGAGGATTGTTTTCATCTATTGCCCTGTGCAAAAGATAGAATGGACATGCTAGTACAATTGACACTAACAAAAAGGGACTTAATAGTAATAATATAATTTGCGACTTTTTCATTTTTCTATTTTTTAGATTTGGTTAAGTATTCATTATACAAAGATGAGTACATCTTAAGGTTCTAAAAACAAGTATATTAACACATATATGTCGCATATTAACCAAAAACCTTTCATTTCTAGATTTTTACTGCTGATAGGCTATTAATATGCTGTAAAACAATAATTTAATGTTTAAATTGATAGTGACAGAAAATATGTAATACGTTATAGGAAAATTAAGAATCAAATGTCGGGCGTAGTATTGAGTCTAGTTTCTTCAATATAGACGTAGTCTACAAAAAAAGTGGACCAAGGAGTCCACTTTCTTACTAAATAAAAACTAATATATAAACAACAATCTAATTGTCTAATCTACTTGTAGAGAAGGTTGTATCAATAAAATAACCCTATCATCTACTATAAATAAATAAACGCCTCAACGATTATTACATCAAAGTTATGGTTTCACTTGTATAATTAAGGCAACTAAATTTTCAAATATGTGTATTATTTTAACCTTATCATTTAGATAATTAATATTACGAGTTAATATATTACACATTAGGGGTAATTTTAAATAGATTAACCAGATTATAAAATTTAACTTTGTATTTAATTAGTTTTATGAATACACGAAAACCTACATTAGAGAAAATCAGCACAGAATTTGGTAGTTCCATGAGAGTTATCAAGAATGAGATTTATGGTGGTGAAAAAAAGCCTTTTTGGCATTTTCATCCTGAGATTGAATTGGTTTATGTCAATAAGGGAAAAGGTAAACGTCATATAGGCAATCACTTATCATACTTTAATAACAGTATGTTAGTTCTTATTGGTTCTAACTTACCACATAATGGGTTTACAGATCGCCTTACTATAAATGGTTCGGAGACTATCGTGCAGTTTAAACCAAGCTTTTTAGGAGAACATTTTTTTGAAGTACCTGAGATGGAAGGAATTAATAATCTTTTTGAGCGTGCTAAAAAAGGTATATTATTTGGTGTTAAAACCAAACAGAAAATTGGACCAAAGATTGAGAAGCTTAATAAAAAGGAGGGTTTTAAGAAGATTTTGGTGTTGTTAGAAGTATTAAATGCTCTTGCAAAATCTAAGGACTATATCATTTTGAATTCTGATGGTTTTACGTTTGAAACTGAACCACAGGATAGTGCTAAAATTGATAAGATTTTTAAGCATGTCAATTCCAATTTTCAAAATCATATCAGTTTAGATGAGATTGCTGATATAGTGAGCATGACGGTCCCTGCATTTTGCCGTTACTTTAAAAGAGTCACTGGTAAAACATTTACAAAGTTAGTTAACGAGTATAGGGTCGTCCACGCTACAAAACTCCTTACTGAAAGCCAAATGAGTATAACAGATATCAGTTACGAATGTGGGTTTAATAACTTTTCTCATTTTAATAAGATTTTTAAAGAAATAACCGGTAAAAGTGCTTCCAAGTACAGAAGTGGGGTTAAACAGATTATTCAATAGAAGCCATAAGTTTTATGTCCAAAAAAATAGATGCAGCAGTTTCTTATTATTCTAAACAAGGTAAGGAAATCTTAAAAACTGTAAACACGAGAACAGATTTATCAGCTGACGAGTTAATTAGATTCGGCGAAGAAATGGCAATAATTGAATATAAGTTAACTGCTTTGGAAGTGGCCAAGGAAAGTTAGTCTAAACTTTACCATGCCACTCGGCATAGAATTCCTCTAGAAAAGTTAGCATAAAATTATGGCGTTTAAGAGCCATAGTTTTTCCAGTACTCGTGTTCATTTGGTCTTTGAGCAACAATAGTTTTTCGTAGAAATGATTAATTGTTGGGCCAGTTGCGGCTTTGTATTCAGTTTTAGACATGTTGAGGTTTGGAGGTATATCGGGATGGAAAAGCGCTCGATTTTTAAATCCACCGTAATTAAAACAGCGCGCTATTCCAATAGCTCCAATAGCATCTAACCTATCAGCATCCTGAACTACCTGTAGCTCCTTACTAGAATATTCAGTATCATTGTCGAAAGTATTTTTAAAAGACATGAATTTAATAATATTTACAACTTCATCTATCACGGCGTTATCTATACCTTGATGTGATAAAAATTCTCTTGCAATTCCAGGCCCTTTTGTTTCATCGCCTTTATGGAATTTGGAGTCTGCAATATCATGAAGGAGTGCTGCTAGCTCAACTATAAGTTGGTTTACAGATTCATATTTAGCGATATGAAGGGCATTATTATAGACTCTTAACGTATGAAACCAGTCGTGACCTCCTTCAGCGTTTTTAAGTGCTGTCTTAACAAAGTCCTTTGTAATTTCGACAATTTCCATGTCTCGGAATAGTATTAAGCTGGTTCAACCCATTTAAATTTAAAAGAATTATCAGGTATAACCATTCTATCTGCAAGTCTTAACATTCTTGTTGGCAGTTTCATAAGGTAGTCTCTAGCTTTTTCCGCTTCATCGGAAAGACCAGTAATATTGCCAATATCCCAACGAACAATGAGCTTTTGCAGTATATCTATATAATCTCTTGATGTATAGACTCCGATGCGCTGAGCAGTATTTGAAAACTCCTCAAAAGCCGTACTTATTTGGTTACCAGATTCTCTTAAAAAATGTGCAGGCATCGCAATCTTTTGTTTCATCATATAGTGAAATGCCATCATCATTTGATTTGGGTCAACCGAAAAAATGCGCTCTACAAATTCGGCATAAGCGTGATGATGGCGCATCTCATCTCCAGAAATGATATTACACATTTTAGCTAATTGTTTGTTCCCTTTTTCCTTGGCAATTCTACTAACTCTATTATGGGATATGTATGTTGCCAACTCCTGAAAGGACGTATAGACAAAATTCTTATAAGGATCTCTGTCTGTACCTATATCAAATCCATCAGCAATGAGATACTGTGTCGTTTTTTCAATTTCTCGCATATTAACGCGTCCAGAAAGGTATAAGTACTTGTTAAGTACGTCGCCATGGCGGTTTTCTTCAGCGGTCCAATGGCGTACCCATTTAGACCAGCTATTGCGCTCTACTTGTCCTACGCCTTCAACATCCATTAGCCATGATTCATAAGTTGGGAGAGCTTCTTCTGTTATCATGTCACCAACTAGTACCACCCAAAAATCATAAGGTAATTCCTTGGCAAGAGCTCTAATTTCGGAAATGTCATCGTAGAAATTATCACTTTCAGAATCAGGAAGAAAATCCGTTGGTTGCCAAATGGTTTCAATAGGAATTAGATATTTTTCGATTAAGGTATCTACATCTTTTTCTAGATGATTCATTACTTCGAGTCTAATGTTTTTTAAAGACATGGCAGGGAAGGTGTTAAGTTGAGTGCTCTATGGCCTCAATTATTGTTGATTCGATTTGGGCTATGAGTTTAGTATTATCAGTAAAGTTAGCTAACTCTAGTGGTTTATGCACGGTAAATTTAATATGATTGCCTATTCCCATAGGAAATTTACCATAGCGCAGCATCTTCCAAGAATTATTTACAGTCAATGGCACCACTAAAGCTGAAGGGACTTTTTTAATTAAAATTTCCAGACCTTTTGTCTTAAACGGTTTTGGCTTGCCATCCTTGCTCCTTGTACCCTCTGGAAAGATAACGGCCGCATAGTTATTCTTTTCTATATATTCTCCAAACTTAATCATCTCAGGAAGCGCCTGCCTAGGATTTTTCCTGTCTATTAGAATTGACCCACCATGACGTAAGTTGTAAGATACACTAGGTATTCCTTGTCCTAATTCTTTTTTGCTTACAAACTTTACATGATGTCTCCTCATATACCACATTATCGGCGAGATATCATACATACTCTGGTGGTTAGACACAATGATTAAGGGCTTGTCTTTAGGAATTTCCTGCGGATTGTTAAATGTAAATCTAGTACCAAGGAGGTTTAAACACCGCATCAGACAGAACTGTAACAAATCTACACTACGTTTGTGAGCCTTATAACCAAAAAGGTTAAAGCATAGCCATTGAATAGGATGAAATAGAACGAGAGTTAATCCGAAACATATGAAATAAATAACGGAGAAGGGATAAGATGCCAGTTTTCTCATGGCGTAAAAATAAAAAACCACGATGATAATCGTGGTCTCTTAAATAAAATCTTAGTAGAATCTAACAATGTTCATTATAAGCGTCCATTAAGTTTTCTGCAATAAGTTCTGCTGGTCTACCTTCAATATGATGGCGCTCTAACATATGAACTAATTCCCCATTTTTAAATAGGGCCATACTTGGAGAACTTGGTGGAAAAGGCACCATATGCTCTCTAGCTTTATCAGTAGCTTCTTTATCAACACCAGCAAAAACCGTTACTAAATTATCAGGTCTTTTGGTATTTTGTAAACTCATTCTAGCACCAGGCCTTGCATTTGCTGCAGCGCAACCACAGACAGAATTCACCACAACTAAGGTTGTTCCTTCTTTGGCAAGTGCATTTTCTACCGCTTCTGTTGTATATAATTCTTCAAAACCAACATTGGTTAAATCTTCGCGCATTGGTTTTACTAATTCTGGAGGATACATATTCTAAATTTTTAATTAACACTAATTTGAGATACAAAGATACCAATTGTGTAACAATTAGATGAATGCATCCACTAACAAATAGTATATTTATGCATTTATAAAATCTATTGATATAATGAGTTTTGCGAAATGGATAGGTGGAGCCATAGGATGGTCTTTTGGAGGCCCGATTGGGGCAATCATAGGTATTGCTCTTGGAAGCTTTGTAGATAATATTTCAGGTTCTGATAGTCCATTGTTAGAAGACAAAAGGTCTAAAAAAAGAGGTCAAGACCCTTACCGAAGAATGCCTAATTATCGTCGAAAACGGCAACAACCTAAAACCCAATCTGGAGATTTTGAGGTAAGCCTCCTTATTTTAGCTTCTATTATAATAAAGGCTGATGGAAAACAAGATCAGCGAGAATTGGATTTTGTGCGTCAGCAGTTCAAATCTATGTATGGTAAAGAGCGCGCAAATCATGCTTTCGAGCTCTTTAAGCAAATAAGCAAGCAACAGATATCCATGAGACAAGTTTGTTTGCAGATCAAACAAATGATGGATCATGCCTCAAGGCTTCAACTCATTCATTTTTTATTCGGGATTGCCAAAGCAGATGGTTATGTTTCAGAGAATGAAATACGTCAAATTTATACCATGTCTGGTTATTTGGGTATAAGCCATAAAGATTTTGATAGTATTAAGGCCATGTTCTACAATAGCTCCGACAATGCCTATAAGATCTTAAAGATTGATAAGACTGTTTCAGATGATGAGGTGAAACGCGCCTATAGAAAAATGGCAAAAAAATACCATCCTGATCGTGTTGTTCATTTAGGGAGAGAACACCAAGAAGGTGCTGAGGAGAAATTTAGACAAGTTCAGGAAGCATATGAGCACATTCAGAATGAAAGAGGCTTTAAATAAAAAAGGCGGTTAAAAATAACCACCTTTTTATCATACTTTATTTGGAACTTATTTCAAGCTCTTAGTTATTTTATTAACATAGTCTCTAGCTATTTCCGATGCACTTTCTGGATTATCTAATTTTGAAGTTACAACCGCAACCAATTGCTCTTCACCGGTCTTGTCTAAATCATATACTGTAGTTTCAACCACGTAAATTTTAGATGTACTTGTAGTCGTTGTTGGTTCCACGTAGTTTCCCAGTGTAGACATAGACATAGGATGACGATAGTAGCCATAAAATCCGCCATAATACCTAGGATAATAACCATAATAATTACCACCAGCGTAATAGCCGCCGTCAGTTGTAACACGAGTTTCTTCTTGATAATCCTTTAACACTGTCAAAACAATACCATTGAAGCCTTCCTTTTTTATCATATCAATAAATTGATTGACCTCATCTTCGGTGGGTCTCCTTTCAGGATTCATAGAAGCGAACTTAGAAAAACTAGGTGTAGCAGAAAATCCAGATTTTCCCATACTGGAAACTATTTCATTCTCAAAGGCAATACGCGCTTGTTTGTCACTTGTTCTGGCAATAACTAAAAAGTTATTGTCTTTAACAGAGGATACGGTATCACTTTTCCAAGCGTCAAGCACCTTTACACTAGAACAGTTTTGAAGACTTAAAACACCTATTAGACAACATAGTACGATGGTAATCTTTTTCATTTATTTATTGAATTTAATTATAAAGCAAAAGTAATCAATATGTAATAACAACACGATTTAGTGTTGGAATTATTTAACTAGAACATTATAGGAACCAAACTAAAAAAATATTTAGATAAATCTAAAAATAAAATTATATTTGCAGAAAAATATTAGATGAGATTGCATGTATTGATATGTTTATTTGTAATGAATGTTGCACTTTCACAAAATCAATCTGTAAAAGGCCAAATTTCATATGCTGATGCTCCAGTGGCTTTTGCTGTGTTAAAGTTGTCTAACGATGATGGAGTTTATGTTACCTATTCTGATAGTAAAGGGTTGTTTAAGCTGTCTATTCCGTTTGGTAATTTCAGCGTGGCAGTTGAGGCTTTAGGCTTTAAATCAAAATATTCAACAATCAAAATAGATAAAAGCAACAGCAACAATGTTTTAATTGAATTAGAAGAAGACCTTTTAGGACTGGATGAAGTTGTGGTAAGCGCAACACGGAATCGAGTTAACAAGAAAGAAGCGCCTATCATCGTGAACACGTTAGGAGAAAAGCTAATAAATGCTACACAAGCCTTGGCAGTATCAGAGAGTTTAAATTATTCTCCAGGTGTTCGGGTAGAAAATAATTGTCAAAATTGTGGATTTACACAAGTACGATTAAATGGACTAGACGGAAGTTACTCTCAGATATTAGTCAATAGTCGAGCTGTTTTCAGTGCTTTAAATAGTGTTTATGGTTTAGAACAGATTCCAACCCAGATTATAGATAAAGTTGAAATTGTACGCAGTGGAGGTTCAGCATTATTTGGGTCTAATGCTATTGCAGGAACGGTTAATATTATTACCAAAGATCCGGTACTCAATACTTGGGAAGTAGGTGGTTATTTGGGTTTAATAGATGGTGATACACCAGATAGAGTGCTTAACTTTAATGGATCTATCGTTTCCGATGATTTAAATAGTGGTGCTACATTTTATGGTATTCATAGAGACAGGGATGCATGGGACGCCAATGGAGATGGATTTACGGAGGTCGTAGAGCTCAAAAACACCACTTTTGGCACAAAATTTTATTATAAACCCACAGAGAGAAGCCGATTGACCGTGGACGCTACCGTATTAAACGAATATCGTCGCGGAGGAGATAGACTAGAATTGGCGCCTCATCTTACCGATATATCAGAAGAGTTAACAACCAATACTATTATGGGAGGGGTGAGTTACGATTTTAATAACGAAGCAAACACCAATAACTTTTCTATTTATAGTTCTGTTCAGTATACCGACAGAGATAGTTATTACGGTGGTTTAGGAGGAGGCAGAACAGCGCAAGATAGCCTTACTGCACTTAATGCTTATGGTGTTACAAAGGATTTGGCTATGGCAAGCGGATTTCAATTTACGAAGCAGTTTAACCGCGATGTACTTACTACAGGTATAGAATACAATATTGGTTCTACTGAAGACAATATCATTGGATATAACAGGCTTATAGATCAACAGGTTAACGCAACAGGTGTTTATGCGCAATATGAATGGAAACCAAATTCTAAATTTTCCGCTCTTGTTGGATCGCGATTCGATTACATAAATGTTGATGGATTTTATCGTGTTGGTTCCATAGAACGCCGTGTAGATATGTCTCAAGCGACATTGAACCCGAGAGTCACTTTGGCTTACGAATTAATGGACGATTTAAAATTTAGAGGCGGTTATGCAAGGGGCTTTAGGGCACCTCAGGCTTTCAATGAAGATTTACATATCTCATCTGTGGGTGGAGAACCTCAGTTCGTTATTTTATCTAATGATTTAGAAGCAGAATTCTCTAATGCTTTTACAGGCTCATTTAATTACACAAAGGAATTCAACACCATGCAAACCAATTTTCTAATTGAAGGATTTTATACCGTTTTAGAAAAGCCTTTTACCTTGGTAAGTACAGGAGCTCAACTGCCAAATGGTTCTATTGTTGAAGAAGTTAGAAATGGAGAAGGTGCGCGCGTATATGGCGCAAATTTTGAATTTGGTGTATCGCCATCTAAAAAATGGCTGTTTCAAGTTGGCGGTACCGTACAACGCTCAGAATATCAAGAAGACCAGATATTATTTGAATCAGATGGATCAAATCCAGGTGAAAGAGATATCCTTATTTCAGAATTTGTGAGAAACCCAAATTATTACGGATACTTAAATACTAACTGGACACCTAATGAAACCTATAACATTTCGGTTACAGGGACTTATACTGGACCTATGATTGTACCATTGGTTGTAAGTGATAGGGGGTTTTTAAGATTAAATGAAAGCAGCGCTTTTTTTGATTTGAATATCAATGCAGAGACTCATTTTGATGTTTCGGACGACTTTCAGCTTACATTAAATGCTGGCGTTAAGAATATGTTCAACAGTTTTCAAGATGATTTTGATACTGGTCCAATGCGAGATTCTGATTATGTTTATGGGCCGGCACTGCCAAGAACATTTTTTGTAGGTTTAACCATTGGAAAATTGCACTAATGCTAAGAGTATTCTTTTTAATAGCAACTTGTTTCACTGTACTTGGCTCAGCGCAAGAAGAGAAAATCAATTGGTTAACTTTTGAACAATTAGAGATAAAACTCAGCAAAAAACCAAAAAAAGTCATGGTTTACTTTTATGCGGATTGGTGTGTATATTGCAAAAAAATGGACCAATCTGTATTTAATAAAGCTGAGGTTAAAGCTATTTTAAAGATGGATTATTATGCCGTTAAGTTTAATGCAGAATATAAGGACACTATTTATTTTGGTGGAAAATCATTTGTAAATAAACAAATCGGAAAAAAACGCAATCCATTTCATGACATACCAAAACTTTTGGCAGGGAGACCAAATACACCATTGGAGTTACCAGCAACTGTAATTTTAGACGAAAAATTTATTATAAAGGGGCGTTATAATAGATATATTTCACCAAAGGAAATGGTGTCAATTTTAAAGCATTAGTAATATGACCACCACACTAACTGAAGAAAATTATCTAAAGGCCATTTATCACTTAAGCCAAAAACAAGACTCTGGTATAAGCACCAATGCTATTGCACAAAAGATTGAGGCAAAGGCCTCCTCTGTTACTGATATGCTTAAAAAATTAGCCGACAAAAAACTAATTTCATATATAAAATATAAAGGTGTTAGTCTTACAGAAAAAGGGCGATTAGCGGCCGTAGACATCATAAGAAAACATAGGCTTTGGGAGGTTTTTTTAGTGGATAATCTTAATTTCTCATGGGATGAGGTTCATGATGTGGCAGAACAATTAGAGCATATTAAATCATCTAAGCTTGTAAACGAACTAGAGGCTTTTTTAGGTTTTCCAACACACGATCCTCATGGTGATCCAATACCTGATAAGGATGGTCAAATACAACGCACTAACAAAATAGTTTTATCCCAAACTACATTGAATAAAAGATATAAATGTGTTGGTGTATTGGACTCTTCTTCGGAATTTTTAAAATATCTAGACAAACACAATATAGGAATTGGAACAGAAATATTAGTTTTGGACAGGGAAGAATTTGACCAATCCTTAACCATTCAAATCCAAGAAAAAACCATGGTAATGTCAAAGGCCATTACCTCAAATATTTACGTAAAGCAACTGTAGTAATATGGAAAGTGTTATTCAATATTTTGAGTCAATTGATCCAGTAATGGGAGCCTTTTTGGCATCGCTATTTACGTGGATTTTAACAGCTGCCGGAGCCTCTTTAGTCTTTTTATTAAAAGGAATGAATAGGGCGTTACTCGATGGGATGCTTGGATTTACAGGTGGTGTAATGGTAGCGGCAAGCTTTTGGAGTCTTCTTGCACCTGGCATAGAGATGAGCGAGGGTGAAGGCTTTGTAAAAGTAATCCCTGCGGTAGTTGGCTTTGCGCTGGGAGCTTTATTTATCTATGCATTAGATAAGGTCTTACCTCATCTGCACATCAATTTTAAAGAGGAAGAAAAGGAAGGTGTAAAGACACCTTGGCGAAGAACAACACTTTTGGTATTGGCCATTACCCTTCATAATATCCCAGAAGGTTTGGCAGTAGGTGTTTTGTTTGGAGGTGTTGCTGCAGGTATTCCTGAAGCTACCATCGGTGGAGCTGTTGCACTAGCTTTAGGTATAGGAATTCAGAATTTTCCTGAAGGACTTGCGGTTTCTATGCCTTTACGTAGACATGGTGTGAGTAAGTTAAAAAGCTTTTGGTACGGACAAATGTCTGCCATTGTTGAGCCTATTGCCGCAGTTATAGGAGCCCTAGCAGTTACTTTTTTCCAACCTATTTTACCTTATGCCTTAGCTTTTGCTGCAGGCGCTATGATATTTGTGGTTGTAGAAGAGGTTATTCCCGAAACACAACGCGATAAATACACAGATATAGCCACACTAGGGTTTATAGGTGGCTTTATTGTAATGATGACCTTAGATGTGGGATTGGGATAAATTTCTAATGACGTCCTGCAAGAAATAGGTCACTCAACGAAAATTATGGTTGACTCATTTTAAATTTATATACCAGTTAATACTGCATAAATTTGGTCTAAACTGCAAAATATGAGACAAATCATATGTATTTATTTTATTCTGTTCCAAACAGTACTTTTAATAGCCCAACAAAATAGGATTATTAAAGATTCCTTGAGTTTATCCAAAGATTTACCCATAAACGGATCTATGTTTTTTGAGAATATGACTATTAGCTTCTCTAGGGTTATACAAGACTCTAGGTGCCCTAAGACTGTAATGTGTGTAAGGGCGGGCGAGGCAGATATTGAGTTGATTCTTAATAAAAAACCTAGAATTTCTGAAACCATTACCATTCGTATAGACGCGAGTGGTTTTGTGTCTGAAAGAAATAATCTAATAGCGGAAACAGACAACTATAAACTTTATGCATTTTCCTTAAGCCCTTATCCAATCGATTCGGAACCTATAGACCAGAAAGATTACATATTAGAGGTGGTGATTAAACCGAAACAAAAATAATAATAATTTCTTAATGACAACCACAATCGCCATGGCTTGAGCAGCTGTGGGATACTTTTTTCTTTGGCCACCAAATAAACGTTTTTACCAAAAACAATAAAGCAATAGCCAAAGCAGAAAAAGCAAGTATATGTTGTATAACTACATTCATTTATTTAAGAATTTGATATGCGGCTAATGCTACAAGGTACGCAAAAGCACTCATAATAACTAACTGTAGTATGGGCCATTTCCAGCTATTGGTCTCTCGTTTTACAATAGCTAAGGTGCTCATACATTGCATCGCAAAAGCATAAAAGAGTAATAATGAAATCCCTGAGGCAAGGTTAAACAAAGGCCCACCAAGAATAGGGTTAACCTCTCCTGCCATTCTGTTTTTTATGGTTTCCTCCTCGTCACTGCCTACACTATAGATGGTAGCAAGGGTCCCCACAAAGACCTCTCTTGCAGCGAAAGAGCTAACAATAGCAATCCCAATTTTCCAATCATAACCAAGAGGTCTAATAGCAGGCTCTATAGCTCGTCCCGTTAAACCAATAAAGGAATGTTCTAGTTTATGAGAGGCAATCTTTTGTTCTAGTTCTTCTTCTGTAATTTGTTCGTTAGACCAAGCTTCGCTGACAATTGCTTCTGCATTATTAAAATTGTCACCGGGACCAAAGGAAGCTAAAAACCATAAAACTATAGAAATCGCTAAAATGATTTTACCGGCACCGAACACAAATGCTTTGGTTTTTTCAACGACTGTTAAAGCCACATTTTTAAGAAGAGGGACTTTGTAGTTAGGCATTTCTATAACAAAGAAAGATTTACTTTTTATTTTCAACACTTTATTTAGAAGATAAGCAGAGCCCACAGCAGTAGCAAACCCGAGAAGATATAAGAGCATTAAGGTAAGTGCCTGATAGCTTAGTCCTAAAAACCGACCTTCCGGAATCACAAGTGCTATTATGATAAGGTAAACAGGAAGCCTTGCCGAGCATGTCGTAAAAGGTGTTACCAAAATAGTTATTAAGCGCTCTTTCCAACTTTCAATATTCCTAGTGGCCATTATGGCTGGTATTGCACATGCTGTTCCAGAAATAAGCGGGACAACACTTTTGCCACTTAGCCCAAAACGTCTCATTATACGATCCATAAGAAACACCACGCGACTCATATAACCACTTTCTTCCAGCACTGAAATAAATAAAAACAAAAAGGCTATTTGAGGAATAAATATGACTATTCCTCCTAATCCAGGGATAATGCCTTCAGCTAATAAACTGGTAAACAATCCTTCTGGTAAAACTGTTTTGGTCCACTCACTGAGTGAGGCAAAAGTGCTATCGATGAAATCCATAGGCACACTAGACCAGTCATAAATAGCTTGAAAAATGGTTAATAATATAACTCCAAAAATAAGATAGCCCCATACTTTGTGCGTTAAGATACGGTCTAATTTTATTCTAATATCCTTAGCGTTTTTAGTATCTATAGATTGCCCTTTCTTTAGGGTATCATTAATAAATTGGTAGCGCTTAATGGTTTCCTTTTGCTGAAGTCTTTTCAGCTCCGTTGCCGATTTTGTTTTAAAATCTGCAATGGCGTCATAATCGTTTTTGCTGACCTTCCCAAAATTAACATCCTGGGTTATCACCAACCAAAGTTTATAAAGTAACTGATTAGGAAATGTTTTCTTTAGAGAATTGAAATAGTCCTTATCAATAACCGATGCATCAAGGCAAGGTGTTGTATTTAAGGCCTTATAATTAGTTATAATCTGCTTTAGATTATCAATACCTTTATTCTTTCGTGTACTTAGTAAGGCAATTTTAGTTTGTAGTTGCTCCTCTAAATAGTCAATATCTAGAGAAATCCCTTTGTAGGCCATCCTATCAGACATATTAATAACTAGAATTGCAGGGATTTCTAGGTCTTTAATTTGAGTGAATAGGAGTAGATTTCTTTTCAGGTTCTCCACTTCACTGACAACAACAGCAACATCCGGAAAATCTTTATCGTTTTTGTTAAGTAAGAGTTCAATAACCACATTTTCGTCTAATGACGAAGCATTGAGACTGTAAGTGCCGGGCAAATCTATAATGTGCGCCTTGAGATTGCGGGTTAATTTGCAGACACCTTCCTTCTTTTCAACGGTAATACCAGGATAGTTTCCAACTTTTTGGTTAAGACCCGTTAATGCGTTAAATACTGAGGTTTTACCGGTATTTGGGTTTCCAATTAAAGCAACATTTATTTGCTTACTCATTAGTGGACTCTATTATTATGTAATTTGCAGTTTCACGTCTTATTGCGAGGTGAGACCCATTTACGTTGAGATACATAGGGTCAGCAAAAGGAGCTACTTGAAGAAGCTCTACGGCATTTCCTGGTAAGCAACCCATTTCCAATAATTTTAAAGGAATATGTATCGAAGAAACGTCCTTGATAATTGCTTTTTGACCGCGTTTTAACTCTGCTACTGTCAACCTATGTTTATTTAGAATAAATTTAAAGAAGCAAAAATAAGATAAATAAATCAGGTGGTTACACCAATTTTTGAAGATTTTAAGATTCGTTTTTAAGCACGGCTAGGTCCTCCAAAAGTCTTTCAATATCCTCAGGATTGGTACCGTCATAAAAACCTCTAATTTGCCTTTTCTTATCTATAAGCATAAAATTTTCAGTATGAATCATGTCATACTGATCACCATTACCATCCGTTTTTACAGCCAGATAACTTTTTCTTGCTAACTCGTAAATTTGTTTTTTATCGCCCGTGACTAAATTCCATTTTCTATCAATCACTCCTTTTTTTTTGGCATAGCGTTTCAATTGCGCAACACTATCTATTTTCGGGGTTACAGAGTGTGAAAGCAACATCACGTCATCATCATTAATGATTTCTTTTTGAATTTGATACATATGATCTGTCATTATCGGACAGATGGTTTGGCATGTTGTAAAAAAGAAATCCGCGATGTATATTTTATCCTTGTAGGTGTCTTGGGTTACAATTTCACCGTTTTGATTAATCAATTTAAAATCTGAAATGGTATGGTATTTTAATTGATGCTGAATAGTGCTATCTACCAATTCTTCGCTTACCATAGCAGGTTGATAAATAGGCAAAGGTTTATCTACATTTAAAATATTGTAAATAATGGCAATGATGACTACACACAAAATAGAGAAGAAAACCCCAAATTTTTTGTACCCTTTAAAAAATGAAATCAACGACATAAAAGCTCTTTAATTTGCAGTTGCAAATTTACGATGCACGCCTCATTTTAAGAATAGATTTAACACATTTGTAAAATGTAATTATTCATATGTTTAAAATGCCGTTAAAATAATAGGGATTGCAATTAGAATTATTTTCAAACTAACCTGAAAACCTTACTTTTGTCAATCGAAATTTGACGAACTCCATGGAATTTGTAATAAAGATATCTCAATTTTTACTCAGCTTGTCGCTATTAATAGTTTTACACGAGCTCGGCCACTTCATCCCAGCAAAGTTATTTAAAACTAAGGTTGAGAAGTTCTACCTCTTCTTTGATGTTAAGTTTTCTCTATTTAAGAAGAAAATAGGTGAAACAGTTTACGGCATAGGTTGGTTACCACTAGGTGGCTATGTAAAAATAGCTGGCATGATAGATGAGAGTATGGATAAAGAGCAAATGGCCCAGCCACCAAAGCCATGGGAGTTTCGTTCTAAGCCAGCTTGGCAGCGCCTTATAATTATGCTTGGGGGTGTTACGGTGAATTTTATTTTGGCGTATTTTATTTATGTGGCGATGTCTTTTACCTATGGTGATTCAGATGTTAAGGTTGAAAGTTTAAAAGGGGGATATTCTATTGAAAACCCATTATTAGAAGAATTAGGATTTAAAACTGGAGACAAAATTTTAAAAATTAATGATGCGCCCATCATTAATGATTCAGATATAGGTTTTAATCTTATCAGTGCTCAACAAATTACTATTGAGAGAGCAGGAGAAAAGAAGGTTATTGAATTGCCAGAAGATTTTTTAGGACGCTACTCTGATAGTAGGGTAAAACAGAACTTTGAGTATCGTATTCCGTTTATGGTAGGAATAGTATCTGATAGCTCCGTTAATGTAAACAAAGCTCTTAAGCAAGGAGACATCATTACCAAAATTAATGGAAAAGAGCTTAAGTATTTTGACCAGTTAGACGAACTAACCAAGGGACTTGAAAACCAAGAGGTGGCCGTTGAGCTTTTGAGAGAAGACAATACAACGACGGTAATGACATTAAGTTTAGATGCCAATGGGAAATTTGGCATTAGACCGTATAACAATCCAAAACGATTTGAGGAATTAGGCTACTACGACATTTTTAGAAAAGAATATACGTTTGGAGAAAGTTTTGGAGCTGGTTGGTACAAATTCACTAAGACCATAAGTAATTATGGAAGCCAATTGAAAGCCATTTTTAATCCAAGTACAGGCGCTTACAAAGGACTTGGTGGGTTTAAAGCTATTTATGATCAGTTTTCTCCAGTGTGGAGTTGGCAGTATTTTTGGGGTTTAACAGCATTTTTGTCAATAATGTTGGCAATTTTAAATCTTCTCCCAATTCCCGCTTTAGATGGCGGGCATGTCACCTTTTTATTGTTTGAAATGATTTCAGGAAAGAAACCAAGTGAACAGTTCTTAGAGCGCGCCCAAGTCATAGGATTCTTTATTTTAATAGGCTTGGTTTTGTTTGCAAACGGCAATGATATCTTTAAAGCCATAACTAATTAAGTAATTAGTTTTCTTAACTTGATGACAATAGTGAACTTAAACGATGTATAATAACTAATCGTTTAATTAAATTTATATGTCATGAAGAATTTTACCTTTTTTACCGCGTTTTTACTATTTACTATAGTTTTAGGCGCTCAATCCTCAGATGTGCTGGACAACTCTATTCTCGTACAGCTAAAACCTACCAATAATAATAAGCAGTTATCACCTTTTGAAAAACTTCAACAGGGCGATTTATCAGATTTGAATTCGCAGTATGGATTAACCGACATCATTCTAACAGGCATTAGGAAAAATCAGGACACCTATGCTATGTATTTCGCCAATTCCCAGACCATTGAAGATGTGGTGAGGGACTACAGTGATACAGGCTTATTTGTTTATGTAGAGCCCAACTTTAAAGGTTCTGCTGCAGGTCAAAGTTTTGAATTACTCTCTACACTACCTAATGACAGTGCCTTTGGCTTTCAATGGGGAATGCATAATGACGGGTCTTTTCCGCTAGGTAACCCACAAGAGGGTGTTGATATTCAAATGGACGAAGCATGGCAAATAGAGCAAGGTGACGAAACCATTATCGCTGTTATTGATTCGGGTGTAAAACTAGATCACCCAGAATTAGCCGGACGCTTATGGACTAATGAAAATGAAATTTTAGATGGGATAGACAATGACAACAATGGTTATATCGATGACGTTGATGGGTGGAATTTTGCCTACAATAACAATAACCTTTCGGATGATGTTGGCCATGGAAGTAACATTGCAGGGGTAATTGCAGCCAATCCCAATAACGGTGTTGGTTTTGCAGGGGTTAATTGGAATTGTAAAATAATGAATGTTAAGATGTTAAATTCTGATAATGCATATTTAGATGGCGCATGGGCTATTAACGCTGTGCAGTATGCCATTGACCAAGGGGCTAAGATTATTAACATGTCTTGGGGAAGTAGTTTTAATTCTGCTACCCTAAATGCCGTTATTCAAAATGGATATGCTAATGGTGTTGTTTTCGTGGCGTCTATGATGAATTTTGATAATAATACACCGTATTATCCAGTAGCCTTTCCAGAGGTAATTGCAGTTGGATCCATAGATCCAGATGGGCAAAGGTCATCACCTTTTCCGTGGAGTGCCGCAAGTGGTAGTAATTTTGGTCCACATATAGATGTAGTAGCCCCAGGAAACTATACGGTTAACATATCGCATACGTCCGATACAAATTACACATCATATTGGGCGGGTACGTCGCAAGCTGCTCCTCATGTAGCTGGTGTGGCTTCTTTATTGTTAGCGCAAGACCCTCAACTCACACCTATGCAAATTCGAGATATTTTAAGGAATACCGCAGATGATTTAACAGGTAACCCTATTGAAGATACCGTAGGGTTTGACGATTATTATGGTGCTGGACGTTTAAATGCCTATTCTGCATTACTCTCCGTTTTAAGTGTTAATGAAAATTCAACTTTAGAGGCCGCGCTTTATCCAAATCCATTGAGAGATCAGGTTACGACTATTAGTTTTGGAACTTTGTTTTCAGGCGACATTAATGTATACAATATAACCGGAGCCCTTGTTTTTAATTATAAAATCAACGAACCAACTATAGAAGCTAAGATAGAACTGCCAAACATGAATCAAGGAATTTATGTTATGGAAATAGTCGACAAACAATCAGCAGTAAAGATTGTAAAAAAACTGGTTATAAAAGAGTAGGATTTAACCACTATAGATTGTTGAGGAGCCGATTATTATTTTTAAATTTATATTTTGATAAAAATAAAAAAGAGGTATATTTGCAACCGCTTAAATAAAACTTTTTAAGCGTAACAACTTCCTCAGTAGCTCAGTTGGTTAGAGCATCTGACTGTTAATCAGAGGGTCGTTGGTTCGAGCCCAACCTGAGGAGCAAACAAAGCCACTTTAGTAGTGGCTTTTTGTTTTTAGTATATAGCCACCCTATTAAAAACAGGCCTTATAGTTCAAGGGATAGAATAAGAGTTTCCTAAACTTTAGATCCAGGTTCGAGTCCTGGTAAGGCCACAATAAAATGCCTTATTTACTTATACCTCAGCTTTAATTGCTGCAACATTTCGGCAGTCATGGCCTCTAAACTATATTGAGCACTCCAATTCCAGTCCTCTTGTGCAACACTATCATCTATGGATGATGGCCAAGAATCCGCAATAGCCTGTCTAAAGTCTGGATTATATTCAATAGTAAAATCTGGTAAGTGCGTTTTAATACTGTTAGCTAAATCTTCTGGAGTAAAACTTATTGATGCTAAGTTATAGGAAGAACGTATAGAGAGCGCTTTTGCGTCAGCTTCCATCAAATCTATGGTAGCCTTAATGGCATCTTCCATAAAAATCATTGGAAGTTCTGTATGCTCAGATAAGAAACAGTTGTAATGACCTGTTTTAATAGCTTCGTGATAAATTTCAACAGCATAATCTGTAGTACCGCCTCCAGGCATAGCTTTATGGCTTATAATGCCAGGATATCTCAAACTTCTTACATCAACTCCTAGTTTATTGTGATAATACTCGCACCAACGTTCACCAACCTGTTTAGTGATGCCGTATACGGTTGTTGGTTCGCAAATAGTATGCTGTGGTGTATTAACCTTAGGTGTGGTAGGTCCAAATACTGCGATACTTGAAGGCCAAAATATGCGTTTAATTGTACCATCCTTTGCCAAGTTAAGTACATGAAAAAGCGAATTCATATTTAAATCCCATGCTTCCATAGGGTACTTTTCGCCCGTAGCACTTAACAAGGCTGCCATAAGGTAAACCGTATCAATTTTATAATCTATACAACAGTCCCTAACAGCATTAAAATTTTTGGCATCTATAATTTCAAAGGGTCCAGAATGTACAAGTTCTAGATTACGTGTGTTAATATCGCTGGCTATAACATTATTCTTACCATGGATAGACCGTAGTTTGGTGGTTAATTCTGTACCTATTTGGCCGCAAGCTCCTAGGATTAAAATTTTAGGCATGTTGAAAAGGATTAAAGAGTTCTCAAAAATAAACAGAAAGCATCAAGGCAGGTATTAAAATTATCAGAAATAAAGGTCTTTTGTTGATAATTTGCTAATATTATTCGCGGCCAAAACAATATTATAAGAATATATTAGTTTCAGTATCTTTAGGCCTATTTTATATAAAATGAGATCCATAAAACTAATAGTGATTATACTGCTTTTACTAGGACAGGCTTGTGGAAATGGTGCACAAAAAGAAAACCTAGAGGCGTCTGCTGAAACCAAAGAACCTTCAGGGTTAACACCTAAAAAAATAGAGCAATTAAGTTATACGGATTATGCCTTAAGTACCGAGGGAGAGAATGCCGTCGCTGATTGGCAAAAGTATCAGCAGTTAGCGACACAGATAAGTTATTTAAAGCAAGGTGATTTATCTCTATTCAACGGAGAACGTGAGATAATAATGACTTTTGTGCAGGAGTTGCAAGAAAGTATGCCTGAGGTACTTAACACAAACCCAATATCATCGCGTGTTGGTGTAGTGGTTACGGCACTGCTAAAATTAAATGACGATTTAATCTTAGACAATATAAAAATTCAAGATCAATTAAAAAGTATTAAACAGTTGTTTGTGGCTTTTGCAAATCTAAATTTTCAGATTAACAAAAAATTAGAACGGGATTTATTCGACAGTATTCAACCTGAATAAATCTTAGAATTAAGAGAATAAAAAAAGCAGCTATTAGCTGCTTTTTGTTTTATTATATATGCAGTTTATTGCTTTGTAGGCGCAGTTGCCTGTTGCCCTTTTTGAGCCTCTAAAGCTTGTCTAGACATTTTAGCCATATTAAAGTTTGGGTCAATAGCCAAGGCATCATTCATAAGTTTTAGAGCAGCATCTATATTTGCTGTTTTGTCTTCCGCGAATGTTAGCAGTCCATTTAAATACATTAATGCAGCTTTCATGGATGTTTCATAGGGTTGCTGTGTCTCGTAAAATGCGCGTTTCATATCATCTTTTACATTCGCCATAGCATAATCTAAATTCGTTCTTGCCCCAGCAAGGTCTCCTGTCTGAATTTTCATGTCGGCTATCTCGTAAGCTAAAAAGACATTGGGCTTACGTTGGTTAAGAATCTCAAAATGTTCTAAGGCCATTTTAGGTTGATTGAGATTTTTTAGAGCTAAGGCCTTTACTTCAACATTCATATCTGAATCTGTTGGGTTTTTATCTACACCGATAGTGTTGATGGCCTGAATATATCTACCTTCTGAGAGATATAGATACGCTAAGGTATCCCTTCTAGCCACTGACGGTTCTAGGATATTTAGGTGTGTTATTGCGTTGATTACGCCTTGAACATCACCTTGTTTTTTCATTTCTAGGTAATACGTTTCGTAGTGTTGCTTTAATTCTGCCGTAGATTGAGCAAATACGCTAAACGATAGTGAAACTACTACTAGTACAGTTAAAATCTGTTTCATTTTAGTTTGAATTTATTAAAATGGATAGGCTTGCGCTATCCGTGTTTAAGCTATTATTTTCAAGGGGCTAAAACTATAAAAATTAAATATAAAAGGACTTAAAAATCCATTAATAATTATGGTGCTTTGTTAAAGCTATAGCTCAAAGTTTGTACCAAATATGAACTGTCAATTATTTTTCCTTTGCTTTTTTGTGACATGGAGAAACTAGGAACAGGTAATTGACGTGTATTACAAAATTCGGTATAGTACGTTTTTCTTTCAGGATGGTTAGGATATGAAGCATTGAAAGCTTCATCCCAAATATTTTGGTTTATGATTTGTGATATGATGGCAATACAATCCGTTTTATGAATTAAGTTGATTGGTGCTTCTGGATTTGAAATATTTTTGCGGCCTCGAAGGTAGTAACCAGGGTGCCTGTCTTCGCCCACCAAACCAGAAAATCGTATAATGGTAGTTTTTATTTGAGGGATTGAAGATAATAATTGTTCAATCTCAATAAGTTGTTGTGCTGAGTTGTTAGTGCTGTTAGGAGCAGTTTTTTCTGAAATTATCGGAAAGTGAAAATCATCTTTAAATACAGAGGTTGAGCTCACATATACTAACTTTTTTACTGTAGACCTTTGCAAGGCTTTGACCACATGTTGCATCTCCTTAACATGACTTTTATTTGGGTTTTTCCTTAATCCTGGTGGAATAGCAAGAATCAAAATATCGCATTCTGAAAGAAAAGCAGTAAAGTTTCCTGTAATGCCATCTTCAGTCAGTTCTATATGAAATGGCCTTATGGCATTCTCTTGTAATTGTTTGAGTTTGGCTTTAGTTGTTGTCGAGCCTTTAACGTCATATCCTGAGTTTACGAGCAACTTGGCCAAATCTAAACCCAGCCACCCACAACCTAATATAGAGATTTTCGGTTTCAAATAGATTTCAATTTTGGCAAAGTTACGTATTATGTCCAGCACCAAGGGTGTTTTGTTAAATCATTAATTTTAAGTAACTTTCAAGGACACACTAAATTAATCCAATATGGGCATAAAAAGTTTTCAAGGGTCACGCAAGCAGCAAAATACTGCGGCGCCCACAGCATTAAAGGTTAAGGATTATATGACTACCAAGCTTATTACCTTTAAGCCAGATCAGTCTGTACAAGAAGTAGTGGAGTCATTAATTAAGTATAAGATTTCAGGTGGTCCTGTTGTAAATGGGAGCAATGAACTTGTTGGAATTATTTCTGAAGGGGATTGCTTAAAACAACTAAGTGAAAGTCGGTATTACAATATGCCTTTAGAACACGATAATGTTGAGAAACGAATGGCGCGTGATGTAGAGACCATAGATGGTAACATGGATGTATTCGATGCGGCTAATAAATTCTTAAACTCTAAGAGACGACGGTTCCCAATCGTCGAAAACGGGAAATTAGTTGGTCAAATAAGTCAAAAGGATATCCTTAAAGCCGCCTTGCAACTTAAAGGTGTCAACTGGAATAGTAAGACCAATAGTAGTAATTAACCATCTTTTTTTACTAAGGCATAAAAATCACCTTCTAAAGGTAAATAGCCTTGATCATAGACAAAATAATAGGTTGCCCCAGCTTTAGTAGTGTAGATACTGGTAAAAAGATTAAAATCGAAGCCTCTTTCTATTAATTTGGCTTTGGGACACTTGGTTGTTTTTTTAGGATTGAGCCTTTGTAATATTCTATAGTTTTTACGCAAACGGTTATTAGTATTTCGTAGTAACTTAGAATGGTCTTGATTAAGCCTATTGTTATGTGCATTTCTGCAAGAATCACTGCAGAATTTCTTATCGGCTCTGCCAATAATTTTATCTCCACATTCTGGACATTTTCGTTGCATAAATAACTCGTTGTTGTGATTTAAAGATAATAAATCTAAGAATTTATGAGGATTAAATCTGGCTGTTGTGGGAACTGTTCATCAATTATTAGATTTTTTTGAGGATTTAAGTATTGCATATTTTTCGTTATAATTTAAATGCCTAACAAGCATTTTTTCGTTAACATTACCGTCAATCGAAATCAGTTTATAATTATAGAGAAAAGAGATTAAATCTAATTTATTTTGAATGTCTACTTCAAATACCATGTTTTCTTTAAGCCTAACAAAAAATACCCGAGGAAGTTTATGTTTACTTTTTGAAAAACTATTATAAACCTTAAAAAGGTTGATAATAAGTAACTTTTCACCAGATTCTATATTATAGATGCTATAGTTCTTCTTGTTCTTTTTTTCAATTTTCACATAAGCTGTATCATTAACAAAAGCAACACCGTTAGTTATTCTAAAGTCTTGGGTGCTCCCAACGAAGCTACATAAAAAACAAGCAATTAGTAAAATAAATCCTTGCTGCATAAATTTTAATTACTGAATAAAATACACACGTTTAATCTTGTTGTCTTCAATAGTGTATATGGCCACAGCCTCAAGAATTCTATCGCCAAATTGCACACGTTCTTTATCTATAACGGTTTGGCCCTGAACAATGCGCTCTTTGAGTTCGCAATGGAGGTTAGGTGTGTTATTAAACATCCCAGTGTACTGCTCTCTCATCGTCGCCTTCCCTTTGTACAATAATTGGTTTGGAAATGAATAGACTTCTACATCGTCATGGTAAGGTTCCAAAAAGGCTTCTATATCTCTAAAGTTATAGGCATTTAATTGCCGTTGTGCTAAATCCGAAGGAGAATCTTTTATGAGTGTTTCTGGATTAAATACTGTCCCCTTATTTATAACGCTATGAATTTTAGAAACGTTGCTAATATCGTCGATTGGGTTAGCATCTAGTAATACTAGATTTGCTTTTTTCCCAACATTAACCGTCCCAAAATCAGTTGCTTTATCAAAGATCTTTGCTCCATTAATTGTAGAAGCTTTTAGAATTTCCCAGTTGCTCATTCCGCTATTTTGCATGGCTTTAAGTTCGGCTATATAGGAGGATACGTGTAAAGTCCCAATATTACCAGCATCAGTACCTGTTGCTATGATTACTCCTGCATCGGATAAGAGCTTGAGGTTAACCATACTAATGGAATCTGCTTTTTTTAAGGATGCAGCTCCTTGAGGTGAATTGGCATAACTTTTTAGACCATTAACCAATGCGGTATCTTCTAAATGCTTTAGATCTAATAGCGACCCTAATTGATAAGGGTCTGCCTGGCGAAATTCATGACGGCTAAAGCTATGATTTTGCCCAAATGTTTTCATATAACCAGCATGGACCACTAGAGTAGGGCAAAGAATTGTATTTTTCGCCTTTAGAAGATCTACAAAATCTTGTTTAACCACTTCATCATCTACGCTATGCACCAAAAAGTCCGCGCCATTTTCAACTGCGAGCTGGGCGGTTATACGTTGGGTGGCATGCACGGCAACTTTTAAGTTGTGCTTATGAGCTTCTTCTATAATGGCCTTTACTATTGGTAAGTTCTTTTTAGCACTTTCTTCTATACTTAAACCGTCTGCACCTGCGATATACCAGATTTTTATAAAGTCCGTGTTAAAAGGGAGTTGGGCCTTTACACCTTCAACACCATCTTCAATGGATTTGGTTAGGGTAAAAGGTTCGTCATCACCAAGATTTTCATAGACTGAAGGTTCATAGGTGGTAAGAAGTGGTCCGGTAATAAATATTGAAGGCGCAAAATCTTTATCTGTAAAATCATTTCGCTGCTTTAAAAAATGGTAATTAGCACCAACATCAATTACGGTAGTAATACCATTTTTAAGATAGCGTCGAAGTTTATGTTCCATATCGGATTTAGCAAGGGCCAATTCCTCCTCATAAGATTTATATTTTCGTAAGTCTACAACATCTGGTCTTGTGTACAATCCTCCATTTTGGAAAAAGTGAATGTGCGCATCCACCATACCTGGCATGAGATATTTACCTGAGCCGTCAATTAGTGTCGAACCTTCAGGGATTCTAACACGTTTAGCCTTATCAATTACTGAAATTAGGTCATCCGTTATGACCACAGTTTGATTGGGTATTAATTTTTGTTTTTCTACATCTACAACCGTCACATTAGAGATATAGGTTTGAGCACAGACGGATAAGCCACAAAAGAGTATTGAAAGAAGTGACACATATTTTGAAATCATAAGAATTGATTTAGGATTAATTACTCATTATTGATGAAGGTAAGAATTTTACAGAAGATGAAAATTTTTCTATTACCAATTAACGCAAAAACTAATATGTATTTAATGCTTACAACAAGGTAATCCCAAAAAGAAGTAACAGGATACTGCTAATTAGAATAATAAAGATATGTATCCTTCTCCAAACTTTTGGACAGTATTCTTTTATCCAACCACTTAGAATTATGGCCAAAATACAGCATACTATTGCCAAATAGGTGATATCCCATCTGCCATGTAGTGCATCAGGAAAATAATTTCTAAACACCACTTTACGATGAATAGGATTAGATTCTTGGTTAAAGGTATAAATCCATAAACTAAAAATCACAGATGGTAACAGAGCACAAACAATACTGAGCATGGAAATAACCTTCCATTTAACACCACTTTTATTTTGGACTTTTGAAATGATTTCTTTTTTATTTACTGAGTTCAAAGGCTTACTGCTTAATGCAGCAAATAGTCTTATAAGATAGTTTTTTTAATCAAATTAACTCTATTTCATAGCTAGTTTCAACCAATTCCTGTAAATCCATAATCCTAAGATTAGAAGTAAAACAGATGTATAAAGTGGAATATACCACATATCTTCAATAGTACAATTAAGTGCAATTAAAAGTGATCCAGCTGCAATAAGTACAGCAAAAACAGCATACCCTATTTCATCGTAAAGCCAAGCATATGGGAATAAGTGTGCTCCTGTAATAATAGCATAGGTCATTATAAAATAATCGGGATATTTAATGAGGATGAAAATTAAAAACGGGAAGTAGATGAGTTGTGCAAAATTTAGCCATAACCCAAGGGGTTGAAGCGGATTATCTTTAAGTTTCCACTTAGTCTTAAATACTTTAGAAAGGCCAAAGGCCAGAGGCAACAGAATGGCACCAACCATAAAAGTGAGGATGCTTCTATTGTAAGATGAAAAATCAAGCGTCCATGTGTATGAAATAAGCAACCATAGGATTGCAGCAGCAAAAATAAAATCAATACCATTTTTTGCTTTAAATTGAAGGTCTTGTTTCAGTTGAGGTAAGGAATCTGTTTTCATTACGAGATTTTAGTTTTTACTAGGGTTAGTGATTGCTTAATTCTTTGAAGAATCGTCGTTCTTTAACTACGCTGTTGATTACAATTCCTAAAACCACGAGGATTGATAGAATTCCTGAAACCAAAAGGTAGTTATAGAAGCCATTTGAAAACTCTCGTTTAAAAAAGGGAAGGAGCAAGTAAAATCCATAAGCGTAAATTATAAAACAAAGCGGTGTGATGTAATAGTTGATAATTAACCGTAACCTATAATGCCTTTTTAAATAGGAATGATAGGATTTACTATCCATTTCTATGAGCCGATTTTCTTTTTTATAAACGGTAATCACTTCTAGGACAATTCTAAAAAGTAAACTTGATATCATTAGGACTAATCCTAATGTAAAGTTGTTCCAAAAGGTGGTGGCAAAGTAAATGGAATACGCTACTAAAATGAGCACTGTAATACCCATAACTCCTATTCCAATATACTGCCCTTGTCTTTGTTTTTTTGCTTTGTTGATAATGTCTTTAGCAGAGGAAGGCGTAAAGTCTTTGCCTTGTATAGACCATATGTTTTTTAGAGTATCATTTTCCATTTGTAATACATTTTAATAATGCCTTTCTAATGCGGCTTAGGCGTGTTCGTAATGTTCCATGTGCTAAGCCCGTGGTTTCAGCAATTGTAGCTTGAGGAATCTCCTCTAACTCTAGTAGAATTAAGGCTTTATTTTGTGTCGTAAGCTGATTTATGCAACGATACATTTGGTTTATTTGAGCTTCGTTATTATTGTTGTCATCATCGAGGTGATTAGAAAGCAATCCTTCATTTACGGGAATATGTTTTTTGCTTTTGCGTAAATCACTAAGACAGGTATTCACCGCAATTCTATAGATCCAAGTTTCAACAGAAGCGTCTCCTTTAAAAGAGGCCCTATGATTCCAAACTTTGATAAAAGTTTCTTGAAGCCATTCTTTGGCGCGCTCGTTGTTGCCAGAGGCATAACCCAAGCAAAGTCTATGGACTTTTGGAGCATGTGTGTTATAGATATAAGTAAAATCTTTCTCTATGGTCATTCTTTAGGCAATAATTGCGATTCTATTTGTTCCATAAACCATTCTGGTTAGTCTAACATAATAAAATGTGCAGCGTTTTCTGCTAAAATAAAATCGTATGTTTTTAAATTGGCGTACTGACTTTGGTAGGTCTTGGTCACCATATCTTTTCCGTAAGGTGTATCAGCTGCAATTATGGTTACGGGAATATTAATGCTTTTTAAGTCTTTTCTGAGGTCTAATTTAAGATAATCTGTATAGCCATAGACATAGGTTTTACGGTCGGCATTTACCATCCATTTTTTTATTTGCTCTTGTGAAGATGTGTTTAGACTCATACCTCTTGACATGCCAGCTGCCATTTGCGCAAATTCTTCGTCCGTCATATTTAATTGCTGCGAGTTAAAAGGACTTTCATAGACTAAATTATCTGGGTTAAAATTAGGTATCATTAATGCACCTGATGCAGGTAGCGCGTCTACTAAAATTATTTGTCTGAGATTTAGGGAATCTCTGCTAGCCAACCATGTGGCAATTGTCCCTCCTAAACTGTGACCAATAATGGTGACGTTGCTTAGGTTATTAGCGATGATATAGTTTTGAAGTGCTGAATTAACTTGTGGAAGCCAAGGAAAATCAATTGGTGTTTTTCCACCAAAGCCAGCAAGTGTAATCACATGGCACTCAAAATCTTGTTCCAGTTGTTTCACAAAGGGTTCCCAGATGTCTCCTGGCACAGTAAATCCTGGAATAAATAGCAATGGTTCCCCTTGACCAGAGACTTTTACCTCAATAACTCTTTGGTTGTTTTGTGCCTGAATTGAAGCCGCAATGGTAATTAGCGCAATGCATAAGATAAATTGTTTCATGATTTCTGTAGTTTAATTTTCCTTTAGATGCAGAAATCATAAAATGTTACATTGTATTTTAAAATCTATTAAAATAAATTAAGGTAAATGCTAAAACACCAAGTAGGAGCGCTACTATTCCACCTATAAGTAAAATTTTTCTAGTGCGCTTTTCTTTAACGGTCAGCGGTCTTATTCTACCTGCTTTTTTATAGGTATTTTCAACACTTTGCCCTACCGCTATGCCAAAAGCTACACCAATGGCAGGGCCAATAGCTATAAAGGTGTTGTTTCCTGTTGCTATACTAATGGGAATGCCCATTCCTGAGAAAATAGCCATTCCTATTCCCATCCACATACCGACAAAATGGCCTTCTGGATAGGTTTTTTGGTCTTTATTTGGTTTTTTTTTCATCACTAATTTCTTCTTCTAATATGTTGAGCAGAATTACCATTCTTTAATGTAGGCTTTGAGATAGTAGGTTAGTCATTTGATTAAAGGTTATCACTTGGCATACTATAATAAAAAGTTTTAAATCAGCTTAAGCATAAGGCTAAACTAGCTATTTATCGTTCTATTGACTAGCTTTTTTATAGTAATTATTAAGCTTATAAGGTTTCTACTATTTGAATATTGTTTCCACAGGTATCATTAAAAACAGCAACTTTAACTGTACCCATTTCAGTGGGTTTCATACTAAATTCCACACCTAATTCTTTCAATCTCTTGTAGTCTGCTTCAACGTTTTCAGAATCAAATTGAGTATATGGGTATCCTGCTTCCATTAATGCATCTTGATATACCTTGGAGGGTTCAAAATGATTAGGGGCGGGCTCCAATACTAATTCTGGACCATCTTGCCATTCTGGGGAAACTAAGGTTAGCCATCTGTTACCTCCTCCAAGTGGTAAATCCTTCTTTTTTATAAATCCTAATTTCTCTGTGTAGAATCTTAAAGCTTTTTCTTGGTCTCTTACCGGAATGCTAATTAGTGTTACTTTCATGATTAATTAGTTAAATGATTTTTCAAAGTTCAGAACCTTTACTTTATTTTCCTTCTCGAAAGTTGCTCTTTTTGAAATACACTTGGTGATTTCCCTGTTTTAGTTTTAAATAACGAACTAAATGAGCCAAGGCTTTCAAATCCAACAGCGAAACAGGTCGCAGTTACCGATAACCCGTTTATAAGATGATCTTTAGATTTCTCAATACGTTTATCCATTAAATATTGTCTTGGTGTCTGGCCATAATACTTTTTGAACAGGCGCAACATATGATATTTAGAAACACATTGAACACAGGACAGTAAATCTAAATTTAAATTGATTTCATAATTATTTTCGATATAGTTTCTAATACCAATTGCGGTATTAATTTGCCCTTCGTTTGAATAAACATCCCTACGCATCCTATGAAGTTTCTTCTCGTAATGGGTCATTTTATTGTTTTAAGCAAATACTAATACAGGGCCAGGATAGTATTGCATGATTTCATCTAATTTAACAAATACAAATTAAATAAACACAACGGCAACAGAGAGAAGGAAGAGAAATTGATTCCTTGTTATAGTTATGGATATCAAAAATAGATTTAGTGTTATCTAATAATTACAGTTAGTCTTTTACAGGTAACAGTTTATAAAACTGAAAAGCGAGGTATGCTAACCATCCAAATATAAATAAACTTGCCAGGCGCTGGGTTAACCCTCTATAATTAGCTGGGTCTAGTCCTACGAGCATGGACCATAAGTAGATAAAAATAATGAAACCTGATATGAGCGAAATTTTAAAGAACACCTTTTTGACGTCCTCATTCTTTAACTCATAGCATGCAATAAATGGAATTATCATTAGAGTTAGTCCAATGCCATAAAACCCATGCATAAGCGTACCCATTGGGTAAATTCCGTTAGAAACCATTGAGACTCCAAAAACGGCTATTAAGCCACTTAAAACGTAGTATTTTTTAAAATTCACGATGATTCCAAAAGCAAGAATAATACACGATAATCCAGTTAGAATAGCTCCCGTATTAATAATGAGCTTTGCAGTTTCAAATGAGGTCACAGTAATTTCGCTACCGTGTTGTTTAATTAAATCGTAATCAGGCACTAAAAATCCAGCTACAAAGACAGGAATAAAAAAAAGTAAAGGTAAAAGTGTAGCTTGTTTTATTAAATATCTCATTTATCTTTATTTTCTATAAGTTTGAGCACATAATTTAATTGTGTGTCTTCATGGATTAGAAAATCCGCCAAAGATTGTGATACCTCAATGTCTGGGATAATTCCTCTATTGTAATATTGATTTGATTTTTTAGGAACATCTTGTTCTAAATTTACAACGGAAAAATAAACTACGATTTTAGATTTGGGTAATTTGTAAGCTAATGGTGTATGTCCATTATGCCCATAATAGCCACCCATTGTCTCTTCTCCAATGCTCGTAGTATTCTTATTGCCATTGACCATAGCAGCAAATAAACTACCAGCAGAAGCCACTCTAGGACTTATAAGTAGATAAATATTACCAGTAAAAGCATTTTTATTGGGTATTCTCACAAAATGGTCTGCACTATTTTCATCTTGACAAAATTTTCCATTTTTCTCCAAGGGAAATTCCTCTTTAAAGTCTTTGTTGTAGGAACCCACGAAAAGAGGTCTTAAAAATTTTGGCAACCAGAAATCAATGTATCTCAATAGTGGGATTTTCTCAAAACTAATCCATGCCCTTTTGTTTTCCTGAAAATTCCTTTGCGTTAGATACGAATATGTTACCAAATCATTTGGGTCATCTCCACCACCATTATAACGAACATCCACAATTAAATTTTTAATATTATGATGTTTTAGGCTTGTAAACACACTGTCTAAAAAGGAGACATATTTTAAGTGTTTGGGGTTTTCTTCATTTCCTAATCCAAAATCATTTACGGTTAAAATCCCAGTATGTTTATTCGCCATTTCATAGGTATAGGTTTCATTTTCCTTCCAATCTTTATGGTTGACATAATCAAAGGGTTTTGAATATCTCTTGTTTACATTTTTGTAAAAGTCTTTGTAGGCGACACTGCTGAGTGAGGTTTTTTTGATTTCATTCGAATGTATTGTCTTATATTCAATTATAAATTCGTCCTTTAATCCATAATTAAAACGATAATATTTACTAAAACTAATGTCTATTCCTATGCGTTTCCCTGTGGTGTTTACACCATCCGTCGTATAATATTTATATAAGTTTGTAATGATGTCGTAAATCTTCTCATTATTGATGCTTATGATTTCAGCGCCTAAGGGAATATTACCTTTATCAAAATTTATCCTCCATTTTCCCTCAATCCATTTGATTGGGTAGGGGAAATAACCGTAAGATTCCTCTCTTAAACTTTTCCGGAATTTTGAAGGTAAACTAGTAGAGTTATGTAGGCTCCCTTCAAAATCGGTCAATTTACAAATAATGTTGTAAAAATCGCGATAGATGGAAGCCTTGTCAATTTCATTCTCAGCCCAAATGTAAAGACTATCAATCTGTTTTTTTGTTCGGTATTTATAAAGCCCAGAATTGGCTTTTAGCCTAATGTCTTTAAACACCTCAAGGTCTTTTTTCATTTTTTTTTGAGCAAATGGTTGGTCCACGCTTTGCCCAAAAGCCATAAATACTGAAACTATAAAAAGAAAGGTTATTACAGATTTTGTCATTACCACTATTGCCCTCGTTTTTGTTGACGGTCTGGAATCACCATCACTTAAAGAATTAAAGTTACTATTTTTTTGATGGAAATCTGATGCAAGTAATATTCAGAGGCCTGTTCTGAGCTTGTTATTTGCTAAAGCATAACAGTACTACTTGTAGCCATTGTTGTATCGCGTTATTTTAAATTTTTCTCTAATTCTTGCCACTCTTCATAGGAAACTACCATACTCCCTTTTTCTGGTCTATACTTTCCGGGTAGTTTTCCGATAAATTCTAAATAATGTCCGTCAGGATCTGAAAAGTAAATGGCGATAGCTGGAATATTTGCAAAAACCATTGGTTTTTCTGAATTGTCACCTAAAAAATTCCAAAAACTGATTTTATGAGATTTTAGAAAGTCAACAGATTCATTTAAAATCCATTCCCAGTCGCACTCAAAAGCAAAATGCCTTAAGTCAATTTCATCTTTTGGTTTTTCCCAAAGCCCTAAAAATGATTGTCTTGGTTTATCTCCAATCCAAAACAAGGCAGCTCTTCTTTCTTCTTCGTAAAGAAACTGTTCAAGTTTTAAAACAGTTGAATAAAATTCTGTAGAACGTTCAAGATTTTCAACGAATAAATGAGTTTCAAAAAGTCCTTTTATCATTCTTCAGCTCTATTTTTATTGATATAATGTAATACAACGCTTGGGTTAGGTTTGCTTCGCTCGTGTATTGCCTGCCTAGGAACTAAATTAGTAAACAATAACGAACGCGAGAAAATTACGAAGGCATTTTACAAGTAGGTGAGAACAAGCAATTACTTATAGCCATTGTTGTGTTTAGTTATATTTCTTCTTGTACTGACATTTTTCCAGAATTTATTCCCAATTTGACTCTAAAATATTTCAACCCTTCATAATCTTTAGTTATTTTTTTTACTAGGTCAATATCAAACTGACTTGCATTAATACCAAAATAAATTGCGATTAATTTACCTGGAAAATCTCTAGCTACACCTTTCAAATTGGAGTTCTCCTCAATCATTATTTTTCTCGCTTCGTCTTCGTATTTCCAAGTTTCTAATTTCTGATTCAACCATTTACCATTTGAATCTAGGTTTATAGACAAATGTCCAGTTTTGGTGACTTTAACTTCTTGTATCGATGATATTTTATTATCGTAGTTTATGTGATGAATTGAACCATTAAAGTCATCGTCTTCAATGCAGTCAAATTCTAAACATACACCTCTATGTTCATCTGCATAGTGAGACCACATTAATATTTCTTCTTTATTTTTAGAAAAGCTACAAACACATAACTTTTCTTTAAAATTTTTATAAACTTCTGTTCCAGTATTGTCTTCAAAAAATACTTCGTATGGGTCATTTAAGTATAGCAGCTTGCTATACCAATTCTTAGAGTTAGATAAACTCCAAACTAGATTTTTATTAACAGTATGATATTTGTATAGTTTCATTTAATTAAACACAACTTGTTTGTGTATGACTCGTTGCGGAAAATCAGCTATGATTTTTCGCCGTATTCGAAAGATAGCAAATTGCAATGAATTCCGATTAGGAATTCAGTCGCAATGAGCTATACACGATGTTGTGCTTTCGTTATTTTTCTAATTCAGTTTCCAACTGAGCTATTAGTTCTTTTATTTGAGTTATACCCATGTCTAAAGCCTGAATGGTATACTCGTTATTATACTTCTGTTCTCTAATCAATTTTAAAAATGCATTATTTTGAATCAGTTTTTCATAATCCTGAGGTTTAAATGAGGCATATAATGCTTCTAAATCACGTTCAAAATTTTTAAAATAAAACTTATAACTAGGATTAAATTGCTCTAAACTTACTGTGTTATTCATATCTCCTAAATCATCAATAAAATCAAACCACCTATCATAGACATTAATAATGGACTTTCTTAATGAATCGTTTGATATTATTTCAAATCCACGAGACTTTAGATTTTCATAACCAGCTGTATTGAGGGTAAACTGTGTGTTATATTGAATGTTTCCAAAATGTATGTCCAAGGAATCATTATAAGGCCTTTCGTTTATAAGAATATCATTAATCAAAATATTAGAACTAATAGCTCTTTGGTTTAAAAAGACATCTTCTTCCAAACTTAAAAGATTTGTTTTGGAATCACTTAACAATTCCTTTAGTACAGAAATTTCTTCCTTTTTGTTTTTCAGGTTTTCGTTCCAATTATTAATCTGTAAAGCAATTAAAATCCCGATAACCACAAGGACAATTTCTCCAACGGCATATTTAAGATACTTTCTAGTTTTATTTTTTTCAATAAGGTCGTATCTAATTTTACGAAAAAACTTAATCATGGTCTAATTTAAGCATTTAGTTTGTCCGCAAGCGGCTATCTCAACCAAAGGTCTACT
>NZ_JAGEVF010000019.1 GCF_017581965.1 Winogradskyella pelagia | reverse complement strand
CGTCATTATTGTCGTCGCAGACCTCGAAGTCCGTAGGTGCATTTGCGATAGGATTGGGCAATACTTCCAAATCAAGCGTCGTGACGTTGTAGCAACCTGTATTTGTATCTTCAAGTCGGATAAAAACAGTTTGGTTATTTGCTGTTGTATTAATGTAACCATCAAATATTTCAGCGGTTTCAGTTTCTGCACCTACAAAGGTTTCGTGATAAGACACATCTACATCGGTTTGACCACCTAATATTTCATTCGTTTTTATAGACAGTTGAAAAGGCACAAGACCATCTGCATCATCGTCACACTCTGACAATGGTGTAACAGTAGTCACTGTAGGTAATCCTAAAACCTCGATACTAAAACTGTTAGTAGCATAACACAATGGGTTTGTATCATCCTCTACCCTCACAAAAATAGTCTGAGGGTTGGTTACATTTTGATAGGTATTTGGTAATGGCGCAACATCATTTTCAGCATCATTTAAGTTTAGATGATAGCTCAATGTCACATTTGAGAAAGGTGCTAAGATATCAATAGTCTGCTGTGTAAAATCAAAATCTTCAACCCCATCTTCACTTAAATCATCACAAAGTACCAGATTATCTGGTGGATCGAGGGTAAAGCCCGAACTCACCAACAACTCGAGGGTGGTAACATCACTACAATTTTCATTATTGGCGTTTTCGAGCCTAACGAAAATGGATTGTGGGTTTACGGTATTTGTAAATAGGTTTGGTAGCGGATTTAAATCATCCTCAGCATCGGTTTGGATTAAATGGAAACTGACATTAACATCTGTCTGACCACCAAGAGCCTCAGCAACCTTTGTACTTAAATCGAACTCTGTAAAACCATCTATTGTGGCATCATCGCAGAGCTGATATTGGGAAATTGGATTTACTACGGGAATCGTAAAAAATGTAATATCGATATCATCGGTCAATGCACATGATTGGTCTGTAACTTCCACAGAATAGGTCCCAGAATTGGGAGAAGCCACACTTAATGTTGCATTTGTTTCTCCTGCAATAGGCGTACCGTTTAATAGCCATTGGTAAGTAGCCGTTGTTGATGCTATGTCTCCGTCTAAAACCACATCTGGATCTCCTTCACAGGCATCTATATCTGGTCCTAAATCAACTGTAAAAGGTACATCTCGGGTAACCGTAACGTCATCCGTTACCACAACCGTATCACCATTACAACTGATATAGGTTACCCTAGCCGTATAGGTAGCGACGTCATTTGTAGGGCAAACATTTAATGATGGTGTGGTACCGATTACTGCACCTGTTTCATCTAACCATTCAAAATTGATAATACTTGGTCCTGACGGCGTAAAGCGCCAAGCTTCATCACTGGTTGTCCAACCACCATTTTCATTAGTATTTCTGCCTGGCGGCACAAATGCTACAGTTCCTGCATTATTTTGAATCCCGACTGCTTTGTTATTATTAAAACTACTGCAAAAGGGTGCATCTTGTATGTAAATATCTATTACATTGGTGGTTTCATAAAATACGGCCATGTGTGTCGCAACAGCACTAGCGCAGCTCCACATTTGAACATTATAAAAACTTACAGCAAGTACCCGGTTTGGGGCCGTGCCAATAATTTCCCATGCTATTTCTTCTCCTGACGAAGCAAATGGATCAATATCATGTACAGGTGTAAATACGTTTCCTTCTGCCAATGCAGGATTTGTATTGTTTGGCAATGGGTCATTTCCTAAATTCCAAGCATTCGAAGTATCTGTTGGATCAACATCAAATCTTATTAAACCGTTTGAACCTACCTGAAACTCCGGTTCTATATTCCCAAAAAAACAGAAATCAATGGGTAAAGGTTGGGGACTATCCCAAGAATCATCAATATTTGTATTTACAGAATTGGTCAATCCTTGAAACGGAAATGGCGGCACAAAAGGTATTTGGCTAATGGTATAGGTATTAGTCTCACCAATATCCAAAAAGTCTGCGGTGAGGGTTGTGCAGGTATCTGCACAATCTATGGTTATATCCGGACCTGCATCTACAAAAGGGTTGCCAGGTGTAGAGCCACCAATCTGTGCTGTTAAACCGATGTCATTTGTGCTTTGACAACCCGCTGGATTATCATCTGTTATGGTCAATGTGACATTATATAGACCCGCAGGATTATAGGAGTGTGTTACAGATTGGCCAGTTGCGGTATTGCCATCTCCAAAATCCCAAAAGTATGTGGCGCCAGTATCAGCCACTGAAAAAGTACCGCTACCATTAAAGGTTATGACCTCGTCTACGTCTGCGACAACAATATTACCAGGTTGTAATGCTGGCACTGTACTATCTAAAACCGCTGTTATGGTTTGACATGGTCTTGCACATGCGATATCAGCTTCCCATCCAGGACCATTAGCAGAACCATTACTTATAAATTCTACAGTTAAACATCCTGAAGGATTAGTGGCTGAGGCTTGCACCAATCCAGGGCCAACACCTCCAGAAAAGGTACCGAATGAAGGGGCAGTGGTATCGTCACCATCATAAATAGTCAAAAAATCTACATTGAACTGAGTGCTAAATACCCTGAAATCGAGTTGCATTTTATCACCTACATCTTGAGGACAAAGTGTGAAAATAAAATTTTCATCATTCCCGTAGTTTCCAAATTCACCACCAGAATCATAAAAAACCCCAGTACATTGAGAAACTGTTCCATTTTGCATCAACACATCTTGAGAAAATATGCTAGTGGACAATAAAAATATAAGTAAACGACATATTAGTTTCATGATAAGGGCACTTTATTTGTGTTGGGGCAGAATTGATATTAATAACTGTGTATTATCTACTCGGTAATACTTCGTTTGAGTTTCTCTTGAAAAGAAATTGAATTGATATTTCAGAGGGTTAAAATTACTCGCGTTTATTGAGGCGTCTCTAGAAATATTAGCATTAAATGCAGTTAATAATGGAACGGAAGACAATTTTTTTAGAGAAGAAAGGTCTTTATTGGGATGTTCATTAACCTCCACTCTATTGCGTAAAATATGTTTTATATCTTTAAGTCTGTTTGGATTTGAAAACACATATTTTTCGGCATATTCACCATAAACTTCTGTAATGAATGTACGTTCTTTTGGTGTTAATGGGCTATTAACATTTTCACTAAAATCAACTTTCGCAAGTGGTTTTTGATTTATAGAGGTTGTGCTTTGTGACCAGGTCGCCGCAGTGTAACACACTACAACACCCAAAATGAGTAACTTTTTCATTGCTTAACCGAAATAATTAGTCTGGAAATTTAAGAAAATTTTAATAAAACGGTTATTCATACGTCAATGTAATCGGCATTTTAACGGTTTTAGTTATATAACATTTAGTTAATTGATTCTCCTACCTCCTCATCGTTTTTTTATTATGTATCTTTGTAACTTGTTTTAAAGTCTTAGGACTAAAAGATATATAACATGAAAATCGACAGTGATTTCAACGATATTAATGCTATCGGTGATGACCATATGAGTTCATCTAGTGAAACGCCATTGCGCCCAGATGCCTTTGAACTTTCTGACCAAGAAAAGGTAGAAATTATAAAGGATGATATTAGACACATCATGGAAACCCTTGGACTAGACTTAACAGATGATAGTCTTCAAGGAACACCCAATCGTGTGGCCAAAATGTTTGTTAATGAAATTTTTGGTGGTCTTTCCCCAAAGCATAAGCCCAAAGCCTCCACCTTTAAAAATCACTATAAATACGGTGAGATGCTGGTTGAAAAGAATATCACGGTGTATTCTACTTGCGAGCACCACTTACTCCCTATTGTAGGTAGAGCTCACGTGGCTTACATCTCCAACGGATCTGTAGTAGGATTGTCTAAAATGAATAGGATTGTAGATTACTATGCTAAGCGCCCTCAAGTACAAGAACGCTTAACTATTCAGATAGTAAAAGAGCTTCAAGATGTTTTAGGCACAGAAGATGTTGCTTGTGTTATTGATGCCAAACACCTTTGTGTGAATTCTCGTGGCATCCGTGATATTGAAAGCAGTACGGTAACCTCTGAATTTGGTGGTAAGTTTAAACAAAAAGAGGTGAAACGCGAGTTCTTGGATTATGTTCAATTAGATACACAATTCTAAAGTCTTGCCTAAGAATTGATTATACTTTTATGTTTCAAAATTACTAGTTTGTAAGTATGTCCCTATATAAAAATCAGCAAATAAAGATTTACAATTCCTTAAGCGGTGAAAAAGAACTTTTTAAACCTATCCACGAGGGCTATGTTGGACTCTATGTTTGTGGCCCGACTGTTTACAGTAATGTTCATTTAGGAAATGTAAGAACATTTATGTCCTTTGACGTGGTGTTTAGGTATTTGAAACACTTAGATTATAAAGTAAGGTATGTTAGGAACATTACCGATGCGGGACATTTAGAAAACGATGCTGATGAAGGGGAAGACCGTATAGCAAAAAAAGCACGTCTTGAAGCTATTGAACCAATGGAAGTTGTACAGCGTTATACCGTAGATTTTCACAATATCCTAAATGCCTTCAACTTTCTACCACCAAGTATTGAACCAACTGCAACTGGACATATCATTGAGCAAATAGAAATCATAAAATCTATCCTTGACAAGGGGCTTGCTTATGAGGTTAATGGCTCGGTCTATTTTGATGTTTTAAAATACAACGAGACTAAATCCTATGGTATTTTAAGTAAGCGTAAGGTTGAAGATCTTATTCATAACACGCGACAACTCGATGGGCAAACCGATAAGAAAAATCCACAGGATTTTGCACTCTGGAAAAAAGCAGAACCACAGCACATCATGCGCTGGCCGTCTCCTTGGAGCGATGGGTTTCCTGGTTGGCATTTAGAATGTACTGCAATGAGTACCAAATATTTAGGAGAGCATTTTGATATTCATGGTGGTGGCATGGATTTAAAATTTCCACATCACGAATGTGAAATCGCTCAAGCCGAAGCTTGCAATGATGAACCACCTGTAAATTATTGGATGCATGCCAACATGCTTATTATGAACGGTAAGAAGATGGCAAAATCTACTGGAAACTTTATTTTGCCTAACGAGATTTTTACAGGAAACAATCCACACATTACTAAATCGTTTCATCCCAGTGTAGCACGTTTCTTTATGCTTCAAGCGCACTACAGGAGCATCTTGGATTTTACCAACGACGGGCTTCTAGCTGCTGAAAAAGGATTCAATAAATTAATGGAGGGTATTCATAACCTAGACGCCCTTAAAATTAGTGGTTCCTCAAGTTTTGACGTTAATGCATGGCAGCAGAAATGCTACGACGCTATGAATGACGACTTTAACACACCTATTCTCATAGCACATCTTTTTGAGGCTGTGAAGATTATAAACCAAATTAAAGAGGGAAGTGCTAGTATCTCTAATGCTGATTTAACTACCTTAAAAAACACTTTAAAAAGTTTCACCTTTGATATTCTTGGATTAACTCATGTTTCTGAATCAGCTTCTGGTACAGATCAGTTATCTGGAGTTGTTGAGATTTTAATCAATTTGCGTAAAGAAGCACGTATTAATAAAGACTTTGCCCTTTCGGACAAAATCAGGGATGAGCTTCTCGAAATTGGCGTGCAACTTAAAGACGGTAAGGACGGAACAACCTTTTCAACGAACTAAAGGTGAAATCTATTTTAATATATCCTTTCCTTTTACTCATAAAGTTTTACCAAAGTGCCATATCCCCTTTTTTTCCTAGCACATGCAGGTATCAGCCTACGTGTTCCCATTATGCCAAGGAAGCTTTAATGGTCCATGGTCTGGGAAAAGGTGGTTGGTTAGCATTAAAACGTATTTTTAGTTGTCATCCCTGGGGCGGAAAAGGTTTCGATCCTGTGCCAAAAAAAGATGACAACTAAAAATTTACCCACGCGCCATCTCGCACGTTCGCTAAAAATGTACACCGTACATTTCTTCATTCGCTCCGTCGCCCTGGGGCGGAAAAGGT
>NZ_JAGEVF010000018.1 GCF_017581965.1 Winogradskyella pelagia | reverse complement strand
ACTCTTTTATTCCCCAATATACAGATAATGGAAGTGCAATCATTCCAGCCCAAGTTATAAAAGTTCCAAGAGGAATAGAATTAGCATCATCCAATACTATCATCAATAATGAAGAACCCATAACTAAAAATATAATCGTGGAAAAAGTCACTATTAAAGAACTAAAAAACCAAATTTTTCTTCTATTCATTTTTTTAATTGTTGCCAACCAAAGGGTTAAACGTAGTTCTGCTATGAGAATGAAAAGATAATAAATTCCTTAACAATAATTAGAGAAGGCGATTTCCTTTTAATCTCTAATTATTGATTGTCAATTAGCCACGCCTCGGCGTGGTGTTAATTGCAGAATTTATTAGATTAGGAATTCGAGGATCAGGGCCAAATGCTTCGCATTCATGAATTCCTTTTTAATACAATAGAAATACCATGAACTAAATTACTTTTAACCGACGATGGTGCACGTTTTATTCACGCAGAATTTATTTCATTTAGAGGTGTTCATGAATCTCGCTAGCTCGATTTGGCTCGAAGCCCGCTGAAGGGGATATATTATTGAGATGCTATTATGGTAATTTGGTTTAACAATTTAGATGGTAGTGCATTTACTTTAAGATCCTTTGACTGCGAAGCAGTGCAGATTAAAGTTCGCCTTTGGCGACCCGAGCGCAGCGAACAGATGAATTCTTATAAAATAAAATAAACTGACATGAATAATGTGTTCTCATCGGTCATGTGTATGATTAGTTGCGGACTTTTCAAACGGAAAATATCCGCCTGACCCTAAAGATAATTGATTGCAGGAATTTCCAAGTGGAAATTCCGATCGCAATTAATTATACACCGTGTTAGCATACGTTTCTTATTTCCCAGTATTTTTAGTTCTATTGAGGCTTATAGGCCCAACATTCCATCTCCACTCGAGCACCAAGTGCCAGACCCTTAACGCCCATTGCAGAGCGAGTAGGATATTTACCGTCCTCAAAATAGCCAGAATATATTTCATTAAATTTTTGCCATTCGGACATGTCGGCTAACATAACGGTACATTTAAAGACATCATCTAGACTAAGTCCGTGTTGAGCAAGCGTAGCTTGGATTCGTTCGAACATACGGTGAGTTTCAGGCACAATTCCACCTGGGACAACTCCCGTCCCTTCCCCAGCATCTCCTATTTCGCCAGAAAGGAAAAGGATATCACCAACCTGTACTGCACTTGAAAAGGGATAAGGAAGTTCAGAAGGTGTAAATATCGGAGCCTGTTTCTCCAAGTAAACTTCTGAATCTGTTTTTTGAATACTGGCGCTAGAATCAACAGAATTATTGACATTTTCATCTTGACTATTTTTACAACTTACCAAGACTAGCAGTGTAAAAAGTGATGATTTCATTAATTGTTTCATAATTATTATAGTTTGATAATGTATGCTAACAGTCTTGTATATCCTTCAGTTATGGCTTAAAGTTAAACAATCTTTCGGCAGAGACCGACGGTAGCAATTCCGCGTGGATTTAGACTTAGTCGAATCCGCCTACCAGAGCGCTGTGACTGACGAACACCTTAAAAATAGACATTCGTGAGTAAATTGTGGTTATACATTGTTGGCAATAGTTGTTTTTATTCCACAACTGATGACGAGACGTCTCTGTAAAGTTTCCATTTGCCATCAATTTTATCTTTTTTAAGAATCATCAGAAATGTATTTTTTAATTCAATTGATTCTCCATCAGCGTTTTTGTAAAATACTGAACTTGTCCCGAATTCATAAGCTACTGAATCACTTACTACAGAAGTTTCTTGTGGTCTCATACTTATACTATCAACACTAAACTGACCTGTTGGATTTTTACCAAGTCTATTGTATTCTTGCCAATCCTCACTTCCAGGTGGGACCCCTTTAAACCCTTCCATTATAAATTGGTTTAAATCTCCATATCGCTTTTCCTTAAACGCTTTTTGAAATGAATTTCTCGTTTGTTCAATTAATTCAAGTTCCCGCTCAATATTTATTTCACTATTATGTTCGATTTTTATTTCATCTGTTTTTCTTCCCTCATGGCAAGAAATAAAAAAGATGGTTACTATTGATAGAATTACTTTTTTCATATCTTAATATTATTAGATTTATAAATAAATACAGCTATTATTGGAAGTAGTTTTAAATTTTCAATAGACTTTAAAAGATTTAATCATTTTTCTTTCAATAGCATTCGGAATTTCAGAGATTAGTACATAGTTTCCTTTTTTAAGGTTTACTTCAAAATAACCAGTTTTACCAGATGGTAAATCTTCAACTCCACCCAAAAACAAAAGTCCTTCAGGTGCAGGTGACCTGAACGATTTAAAGTCAATAGTGTTAAGCCAATCTCCCAAAGTAGAAATCAAACTATCATGTTCAATATTAACTAAATTTACATCATGTCCCATCATATGTTCATACTGCATTTGGTCTTTAAATTTTGCAGCTATCGTATAATTTCCAGATTTTAGGGAGTCCATAAAAGTGATTCCTTTTGTGCTTTCAATATCTATGTTATAGTCGGCTTTAGGAGCAGCATTACTATTAGTTTCTTCTCTTACTTTAAGTTCTTTAACCATACCCATAAATGTATGTGGCATGCCATTTGGCATTCTTACATAGCATTCCAATACATAGGTTCCGGGTTCAAGAAATAATGTCGATGTGGATGTTGTCTTTTTCGATGTCAGGCCAACTCCGCCGGCTAACTCTACTTTAGAAAACCATTCAGGTATTTTTTCAAATTCCTTCATGCCAGCTTCAATGTCTCCCTTTTCAAAATAATCAAATGCGGAAGTAAATGGAGGAAATAAATCTTTCTTATATGTTTCTAAACCCAAAGTGTCAGGCATTTTTTCTAATATGAAAAAGTGTGGCTCGAAAGATTTATTTATATACTTAAAAGTAGTCCAACCTGAATTAATTTCGTCCACCATTTCGAAGTCCATTCCGTTGGTTATTACTTCGATATAGTTTTTTTCCGACACTTTTTCGTTTTCTTCTAATTGAGTTTCCTTCTTTTCTTTACATGAAGCTAATAGAAAGAGAAGTGATGTTGTAAAAACAATAATTGAATGTTTATGTTTTAATTTCATATTTGTTGTTATTTGAATTATTACCAACGATTCGGTGTATGGTCAGTTGCGTGTTTTAGCACCAATTTAGTAAACAAATCACAGATAGAAAATTCTGAAGGAATTTTCCAAATAAGCACTTGCCAAAGCAATTAATTATACACGTCTTAAGTTTACAATCTATTAAATTGGAGTTATAAATAGAAAAGAGAGGAATAAGGTTAATATACACGTAGAGAGGTAGATCTCGTCAACATTGAAAATCCCCTCTCTTTTCTACCCAAATTCCGTACAGTATTATGAGGCTATGGACCTCGATTTTAAGTCGTTGAAACTCGCGTAGATTGTCCTTTCCAAAAACATTTTGTTATAAATAAAGGTATTAAATATTTTGGTATTGACATCAGTCAGTTGGCGTTCGATGTATCTGATTCGGATGGTAATTACTATCAGTTTAAAAACAATGGGCTGGGCTTTAAAAAGTTTAGTGAACTTTTGGAACTGGACAGTCATTGTTTCATGGAATCTACAGGCTATTATCACTATCAGCTGGCTTACCATTTGTTAGAAACAGGTGTAAAGGTATCGGTAGAAAACCCATTGTCTGTAAAGCGATTTATCCAAATGAAGCTGTCCAAGATAAAGACCGACAAGAGTGATTCTAAATTTATATGCGCATATGCCCAGCAGGTAGAATTGAAGCTTTGGACGGGTCAATCTAAAAAAGAGCAAGAATGCTTTCAGATTTCCAGAACCCTTTCATGCTACACAAAGCAGAGCACAATGCTAAAGAACAAATTGCATGGGGAGGCTGTTTTAGGTGAGCTAAGTAAAGGTGTCGTAAGATCGTTAGAACTAAGCTTAAAACAGGTAGAGAAGGAGATTAAGACATTAGGGGACATGCTATTGGTATTGGTCAAACAATCACACCAAGATCTATTGACTCGTTTAGAAACTATACCAGGAATAGGAAGGAAGACTGCACTGATGTTAGTTGTTCTGACAGGAGGCTTTGAGCGATTTACAAATTCAGGTGAGCTTTGTAGTTATGCTGGGCTATCCCTAGTGGTACGACAAAGTGGAAGCAGTGTAAAAGTACGTGCAAGGATCAACAAGATAGGAAACCAAAAACTTAGAAATTTATTACTTATGTGCAGTTTCAATGCCTGTAAATACGACGACAGGGCCTGTCGCGATCTTTATGAGCGAATTATAGCCAAGGAAAAGAGTAAAAAACTAGCATTGATAGCTGTGTGTAATAAGCTTTTGAAACAGGCCTTTGCAATAGCAAAATCAGGATTGGTATACGATGATAGTTATCGAAGTACTTTAGTGAAAAATTCATACTTTTTTACTTGGTTTTTATCACAGTACTTTGTTGTTTTTTCGTTATCTCTTTTTGTCTTTTAGCTCTAATTGAATTGCATGAATAAGTTCAGAAATCATTTTCTCTATGTCTTTATATGTTATGATTATATAATTTCTCAAATCACAATTTAATTTAATAACTGACTTAAATTCATTATTCCGTGAGAGCTCTTCAAAATTAATTGGTTGATATAAATTTTCAGAATTCAATCTTAAGTGTTTATTAATTTGAGGTATAATTTGTTCAAATTGAAATTTTTCATCTCTTACTTGTTCTATATACCTTATATATTCATATTGTGTAGAATATAAATCTGTGATTTTTATTCGTAGACTGTCATTTTTTATAATGTCTAGTCCAAAAGACTCTAAATTTTTAAAGGCTGAAGTATTTTTAATAAAGACAGTATTTCCCTTTATCCATGTGTAGTATAGATTTAATGAATCGTGATAAACCCCATCATTCAAACTTTTAAGCACACCGCGGTTGGCTTTTAATAAGCCTTTATTTTTATTAATATCCCACTTAAGACCTTCTAAATCCGATTCTAAATTCGATTTCATTTCAATTAGAAGACTTGTTTCCTTATTTGTAAGATTATGTGCGTCATTCCAATTATTGATTTGAAGTGCAATCAAAATACCAATAACCACAAGAATTATTTCGCCAATAGCATATTTCAAATACTTTCCAGTTTTATTTTCTATAAGCAAGTTTTGTCTAATTTTTCTAAAGAATTTTATCATTGGTTAATGGTTGGTTATAATGAAGCACAACGGTTTTGGCTATGGCTCGTTGCGGAAAATCAGCTATGATTTTCCGCCGTAACCGAAAGATAGCAAATTGCAATGAATTCCGATTAGGAATTCAGCCGCAATGAGCTATACACGTTGTTGTAGCTAGTTTTTCTTTATAAATATGTTCATCACATTAAATCCAAGTATTTTTCCGTTTTCATCTTTTTTAAAAGACAATGATGGATAGCCCATTTGAGCTGCATCTAGTACTCCCGTTGTTTCATTACAAAGAATTATATTAACAGGTTGAGGGAAAATAGGACCTTTTATTTTTAAGTTTTCTCCGTCTAATACTATTTCAAGATTCATTGGCTGTCCTTCTATAGAATTATCAGTGTAATTTCCAGTAAATAATTTGTAGTCAATGTTTTTAGTAGAGTTTAGTACTTGCTCTTCACCTTGGATTAATTTGAGAAGAAATTGGTCATATGCTGGAATAGGTGTTCTACGTTCATATACACTTTTAGTTTTATGAGCAATAACCATATCTAGTTTTGGAATAATAGTTATATATTGTCCCCAAGCTCCAGCAGCAGTGTAAGCACCTTCGAGCAATTTATAATCTGAATCAATATACAACCACCACATATAACTGTAACCTTTAAAAAGACCGTAATCTCCAGTTTTGCTTACCATTGTAGTTGTTTTATCTATCCAATTTTCTGGAATGATTTGTTCGTCATTCCACTTTCCTTTTCTTAACATTAGATATCCTAGTCTAGCCATATCTCTGGTAGAGAAATAAAAGTGATAAGCAGGATGAATGGATAATTTATCATTCCCATACTTCTTTTGATTGGTCAACTTAAAATCCTGAAATCCTAATGGAATAGCAAGTTCATCTTGAAAAGCTTTATAAATATTTTTTCCGGTTTTTTGTTCAAAAATGGTTCCTGCTACGTTGAAATCCCAGTTGTTATAATAAAAATGTTCACCAGGTTTAAATTTACCTCTTTTCGGCATATTTGCGCCAGAACCTGCGTTTGCAGCTGGAAGATAAACACCAGACCTTGCATTTATTATTTGGTCTATTGTGGCTTGTTTTTCACTTTCCGTAAGTGAATTAACATCATCAATTCCTAATTCCGCAAGAGTAGCATTAAGGTCAATTTTCCCATTACTAACATACTTTCCGTACATCATACTTAAAACGCTCTTTCTTGCCGAAGCCAAATAACTTATTTCTTCTGTATCACCATACTCAAAAGCAATTTTACCGCTCTTAATGATTAATAAACCAGTCGTATTTAAGCTGTCAATCACATAACGTTTTAATAAATTCATTGGGTTACAAGGGGAATTTTCTGTAGTGTATTCCCAATTATTACTTGGATATATGAAATTATCTTGGGCTATTATTTTTTCTGAAAAAAGAAATGAAACTAATACTAATAAAGTAAAAATTAAAAATGTTTGTCTCATAATGATTGATTTAAATTAGCTACATCGCGGTCTTGGTTATGGTTTTGTTACGGAATAGTACGCGAGTATCATTCCGCCGACACGAGCGAAGCGACTGGCGTAGCAAACCATAAATTTAGCAAAAAGGCTCGAAATTCCGATTAGGGATTTCAGCCGTAATGAACTATAGCCGTTGTTGTAGTTAGTTTTTTATTCGTGATAAGTAATTGTTCGGACATGTTTTTGTCTCAAAGTATCGTTCTTAAACATCTTTCTTTCGGTCCAATTTCCATTATCATCGGATTTAACGTACTCATAGGTTCTGATGCTATATCGTTTGCCTTTGGAATTTTCATAAAACCCTTTTATCACACGATTTTGTTTATCAAAAAACAAGCTATCTAATCCACGATATTAGCCTTTTCCATTTTCATAGGTTTTTAGGACAGGATTTTCATTTTCGTCAGTTGTAATTGTTGACTTCCATGAAATTTGATTTTCGGTATTTAGAGAAGCTTCGACTTTCAGTCCGTCTTGATTTAAATAAACAGTATCTCTACTTGGTTCAGTATCGCCTTGCTCGTAATATTCAGCTCCAATCAACTTTTTGTTTTCATCATATTTTCGATAAAATCTCAATACTGTGTCTTTTTCTTCTCCAATCCAATAAACGTCAATTGAATTACCATTCTTGTCGAAATTCTCTATAGTTCCACTATTGAATATTATTGAGTCGTTTCTCAAATCAAAATTTTCTTCTTGAATTTTAGCAATTTCAGGTTTCAGATTTTCATTGGTTTTAGAATCCTCTGCTTTTTTGGTTTCGTTCTTACATGAAATCACAAAAATTGAAACCAGAATTAGTAATACTATTTTTTTCATAATTTTTTTTAAATTAACCCTGCAGATGAGAACACCTTGCTTTAAGGACGATAGTGCGAAGCACGTAGTAATTAAAGTTCGCCTTTGGCGAATGTGTTCTCATCGGTC
>NZ_JAGEVF010000017.1 GCF_017581965.1 Winogradskyella pelagia | reverse complement strand
GCAACTAATTTAGTAAACAAAAACGAACGCGAGAAAATTCCGAAGGAATTTTCCAAGTAGGCAACGACCAAAGCAATTAATTATACACGTTGTTGCCCGTAGTATTTTATTTTAATTCATATAATCGGTTGTCAAAATCCTCCATAAGAAAGACTTTCTCAAAAGTTGTTTCAAAATTCAATTTCAAATCATTTCTAACATAAAATGAATGTTCTCCAACTCCACCAATTAGCAATAATAACCATTGTTTACAGTTTGTATTGCTAATATATTTTTCAACCTTATTTTCTTTTTTTTCAATCGCTGTCATTAGCCTATTTTCATCAAGTGTAGGAACCATATAAGCTCCGAAATTCACATTTATACTTTTTTGTGAATGAGGCATTTTCATTAAATCATCGAATAGATTATTTTCGATAACAATATCGTTAAGGACAAACTCTCTAATAACATCAATAAATATTTTTAAGATTTTATTCTTGTCTTTATTAGAAAATGAAATGTCTTTTCTTATATAACAGTTAACTAAAAAATTCGGCATTTCGGATTCCTTTTCAAACTCACGTTCAGCAAGTAAGGCTATATTATCGAAAAAACCTGTCCTTTGAAGAATTTCATCAACGAATATTGATTGATGCTCAAGTCCAATATTTATAGAACCATCAGTTATTATGAAATCCGGTTGTTCTCGTGATTCGGAAATATTAAAATCAGGGAAATATGTACATAAAAATTTCCCTACTTGACAAAGTTCTAAAATTTTTTGTTTCTCACTTTGATTGAACCTATCTAAACCCTCAACAAGATGATTTATTTTTTCTCCTAAACAGTCATTTAGAGAGACTTTATTTTCTTTAGGTTTGAGTAAGTTCATATTACGGGCAACAATGAGATATACGTATTAATTATATCCATATTATAAGCCTAAGATAGTAAATCTTTAATTTTACCGAAGGTTATTTTTGCCACATGAATTTAGGGTTTAGTTATCTTGGTGGCACTATGTCCCAATAAAAACTGTGGTTGCCTTAAATCTGTACCTACCTCTAAAAAATGGACGATAAAACTGTGTCTTACCAAATCCGATGTTATTTTTTTGTTTCATTCTCCATACTGAAGCTCAATCTTCCTGTACCGAATAAATTTGTTTTGATGTATCACTTCACTGTTACGCCACTTAATTTTAAAGATAGAGGTAAAGGTGCTTTAAATACATAAAATGTAAATTAAGTTAAATCCTATCACGAGTTGTGTGTCAATTAAATTGCTGGATATATTTTAAGACGGAGGGTTAAGTACAGGTGACCTAAATCTCTTTTAATTTCTGATAGTTTGGTTGTAGAATTATTGGTACAGATAAAGGCAGCCATTCTTCTAAATTTAGATGTTTAAAAACTTTAGTCCTTATTTGATTCAATAAATAAGAGCTTTTTGAAATTGGATTTACCGAGTCGATTTAGAAATTACAAAATTGACTTTTAGTATTTTAACAGAAAACATGTGAATTTCAGCGAAATAAATTGCTCTAACATTCAAAATGTTATTTTTTCGATCTAAGAGTTAACGCCCCGAATAAACAATGAGATCTTTTCAGACTACCAAAACTATCCTAAGTGCTCTTTTAATTACCTGTTTTCTGATGGGTTTACTTTTTTTTAGCGGTAATAGCTTAAATTTTTATAATGATTTTATAGCATCCCAAAATATAACTACTACCTATGCAAATAGCGAAACTTTAAGTTTGGGGCGTGGTAAACTCGCAGAAAAAATTCAGCTAGAATTAACTACAAGTAATAAGGCAGAAGAGGCATTTTTAATTCTCGATGCATCAATAACAGGTACTGCTAATGTCTGTGTTAACGATACACCTTTGCCGGTCGTTACATTAACGGGGCTAGATGGGGATACACCGTTCACCTTTACATATACAATTAATGGTGGAGGACCCATAACAATTACTACTGTTGGCAATTCAAATACTGTAAACATTGATGTAAACACAAACGCATCTGGGACATTTGTCTATGAGCTCATTTCTGTAGAAGATGACTCCGGAGAAATAACAAATATCGGTGATTCAGTCACAGTAGTAGTAGGAGAGCCTCCAGTAGTAAGTTTCACCGCAACTGATGGAGGATGCTCAGCAAATCCTGTTGATTTCGCTTCTAACGTTACAGGAAATGGTCCTTTTGATTATAATTGGTCTTTTGGTGATGGCACAAATTCTACCCAACAAAATCCCTCTCATATATATAATGCTTTTGGATGCGGTATTTCAAGCTATACCGCAGAATTAGAGGTTACAGACAGCAATGGATGTGTTGTGGCTTTTTCCCAAGAGATAGAGGTAGAACAAAGGCCAAGCTTAAGTTTTGAAGATTTGGATGAACCCTTCTTACCTTTTGATAATTGTGGTAACAATACTGTAGATCCTACTTATACTATTAATGTTGGAAATACATCAGCTTCCGTGGGCTGCATCGACTCATATGATATAGATTGGGGAGACGGTACATTGTCTACAAACGTAACGTTTCCAGCATCACATACCTATACTGAATTAGGTTCTTTCAATATGGTGATTACCGCATATGGTGACGATGGATGTAATTCTACAGAAACAATCTTGGTTAAAAATTCGAGTAATCCAGCTGGAAACGTTTCAAACCCCGGAAATACCACAAATATTTGTCTGCCCGTAGATGATTTTGGTTTTACAATTGCGGATTGGGGAGGCAATCCTCAAGACACCACTTACTTTGTAGATTATGGCGATGGTACTCAAGAAATTTATACGCAAGCAGATTTAATTGCAGCTACTCCAGGATATGATATTCTTGACCCTGCGACTTGGACACCTTTCTCAATCGAACATATTTATACAGAGAGTAGTTGTCCTGGCGGAGGTTATATCATTTCCCTAAACATTTCAACGTCTTGTGGTACTACAATTTCAACGGCAGGGCCAATAACGTTATTGAGTCTTCCTGAGGTTGATTTTGATTTTGAATCACCTAATTGTTTGGGCGTTCCTGTTGAATTTATCAATTTAACAAATGGTGGTTTTGGACCTAATTGTATTGAGCAAACGAATCATCAATGGGACTTTGGAGATGGAAATACCTCGACAGAGCAAAATCCTGTTCATACATATACAGCACCAGGAACTTATACTGTTACCCTAATTGAAGAAAATTTTTGTGGCCTTACTAATCCAGTTGAAAAAATTATTTGTATAGAACCGGAATTAATTCCCGGATTTACATTGGATAATAATTCTGGTTGTATTCCTTTTGATGTTAACGCTTTAAATACAACAGACTTGTCTAATTCTTGTGGTGGTGAAACCTATTTATGGGAGGTAAATTACACACCAGATTTCTGTGGTACCTCAGAATCTTGGAATTTTACCAATGGTTCTAATGAAAATTCAGCAAACCCATCGTTTCGTTTTAATAGTGCTGGTTTATACCAATTAACAATGACTATTTCCAATAGTTGTGGGGCGTTTACAACATCACAATTTGTTGAAGTAAAACAGCCGCCTCAAGCAACCATTGATGCGATAGCTGACTTTTGTGGTACAGCAACAATAACTCCAATTGCCAATGTGCAAACCTGTGTGCCAGCCAGCGAAACCGTGACCTATAGTTGGGATTTTCCAGGAGGAAATCCGGCCATATCAGATCAGTTAAATCCGGGTATGATAACCTATACTAATGTTGGAGATTACACTGTGACCTTTAGTGTTACTACGAGTTGTGGCACAACAACCACGTCTGAAGTATTTTCCGTAAATGAAGTCCCTGCCATAACAAATACCGGTTTAACCCAAGGTATTTGCTCTGGTACAAATACTGAAGAAATAAATCTAACTGCCGATTTCTCAAATACCAATTTTACATGGACATCAAATTCTCCAGCTGGCTTAACAGGATATATTCCATCCGGTACAAGTGATACTATACCGTCTCAAAATATTATCAATACTACAAATGGTATCGTTACTTTAATATATTCAGTAGTTCCTGAATTAAATGGATGTGAAGGAACTCCTGTTGATTTTGAAATTGATGTAGAACCCGCACCATTTATTACGCAACAGCCTATATCAGATGCCGTTTGTTTAAATGGAACACCAGATGCCCTTATGGTCAGTTTTCAAGGGACAGGGACTCCGACATATCAATGGTATGAAAATACAGTTAATGACAATACTAGTGGTACGGCCATTACAGGAGAAACGTCCGATTCATTTATTCCTCCAACTGATATCTTGGGCACGACTTATTACTATGTTATTATAACATTTTCAACTGGTGGATGTAACGAAATTATATCTAATACCGCTACTATTGAAGTAGAAGAAATAGCTCAGGTAGTTACCCAACCTATAGATTCACAATCCATTTGTATTGATGGAACTGCGAATGAACTTGGTATAACGATTTCTGGTGGCGCTGGTAACATAGCCTATCAGTGGTACAGCAATACTACCAATTCAAATACAGGAGGGACACCTATTTCTGGAGCTACAACACCAAATTATACACCTCCAACTTTTAATACTATCGGAAATTTTTTCTATTATGTTGAAGTGAGTTTTGATGGAAGTGGCTGTTCTGGTCTTATTAGTGAGGTTGCAGAAATTGTGGTCATTGAAGATCCCGTAGTCACACTTCAACCTATCCCTAACCAAAATATTTGCGAGAATACAACAGTTGAGGACTTAGAAGTTCAGGTTAGTGGTGGGGTTGGAAATATTAGTTATCAATGGTTTGTCAATACCTCAAATAGTAATACAGGTGGTACCTTAATTCCTGGAGCAAATGCTTCAATATATGCACCGCCAAGTAGTCCAGTAGGGACTTTTTATTATTATGTTGAAATCGTGCAAGATGTTTCAGGTTGTGAAGTAACTAGTGATACTAGTGAATTGATTATTAATGCGGCGGCACAACTTACCGCACAACCTGTTTCGGACAATTTATGTTTAGGAGAAACAACGGCTGATCTTTTTGTGTCTTACACCAATGGAACAGGAACACCATCTTACCAGTGGTATCAGAATACAGTTGATAATACAACTACAGGAACAGAAATAACTGGTGCGACAGCAGATACTTATACTCCTTCTGTAACTGCCGTTGGAACCACTTATTACTATGTGATAATTACTTTCAATACTGGTGGTTGTTCCGAAGTTATTTCAAATACTGCCGAAATAACAGTCAATGAAACACCAAATATTTCTGACGGAGCTGCTTTAATTTGTAGTGGCAATACTTTTGAATATTTTCCAGATGCCAGTTCTGGTGATATCGTTCCAACGAATACAGAGTATACATGGACCACACCTGTGGTAAACCCTGCAGGAAGTATTAATGGTGCTAATGCGCAAAGTGTACCAGTAGGTTCTATTTCTCAGTTTTTGGAAAATACAACTACAGATCCTGCTGTAGTAACCTATACTATAACTCCCGTAGCTGGAATATGCCAAGGTCTAGACTTCACTGTAGTGGTTACCGTTAACCCATCGATAACGGTAACATCTATTGTAAGTCCAAATACATGCTTTCAATCTAACGATGCGTCCATTGAGATTGATATCGTGGGAGGTGTGCCATTTACTACAGGAGATTCATATCTTATAACATGGAACGGTCCTAATGGATTTACAAGTACTGACGAAGATATTTTTAATCTTGAAGCAGGTATATACACCTTAGATGTTGTCGATAATGGTGGATGTCCTTATTCTGAGACTTTTACAGTTACAGAACCAGTTGAATTGGTTTTTAGTTCTGTTGATTTTGACCCTGAAACTATTTCGTGTTTTGAGGCCAATGATGGAGAGATAAATATTGATGTTGCTGGAGGAACTCCACCATATAATTATACATGGACCTTAAATGGAGCCGCATTTTCAACTGATGAAGATTTGAGCAATCTCGGTCCTGGAGATTATGCGGTGTCAGTTACTGATATGAATAACTGTGGCCCAATTGCTTTGAATTTCACCATTGAAGAGCCCGAGGAATTGGTAGTAAGTTTAAATAGTCAGATCAATGTAGTTTGCTTTGGTGAAAATACAGGTTCTATTATCGTAGATGTCACGGGTGGACGCCCTGACTATAGCTATGATTGGATAGGTCCTAATGGTTATGTAAGTTCCGATCAAAATATAAGCGATTTAATTTCCGGAATTTATAGCCTTACGGTAAGAGATGGTTCAAACTGTACAGATACTCTTGAGGTCGAAATAATACAGAACGACCAAATTGATATTGAAATTACTACCACAGAAATACTGTGTTTTGGAGATAATAATGCCTCAATAACAATAGATACCATTACAGGAGGTGTGTCTCCTTACACCATTGAGTGGAGCAATTTTGGGACTGGAAATAGCCAGACCAATTTGTCAGCGGGCACCTATACCATTAAAATAACAGATGCCGAAAATTGCGTACGTGAATTCCCAATCGTTATTGACGAAGCTCCTATTTTTTTAATAGACCCTGTGGTTACCCAAATGTCATGTTCTGGTGAAGATGATGCAAGTATTGTTCTTAATTTTCAAGGTGGGATTGATCCTGTGACTGTAGTTTGGGATGACGACCCTGTGGCTGGAGTAGAACGAAATAATTTGGGACCAGGTACCTATTCTGTAACTATTACCGATAATACGCCTTGTGTCATAGAGGAGAGCTTCATCATATTTGATATACTTCCTTTACAGCTTTCCGCTATTATTACTGATGCACTAGATTGTGATGATACCAATAGTGGAGCAATTAATCTATTGATAGAAGGTGGTACTCCGCCGTTTACAACGATTTGGTCCAATGGCACTGATGAGGAAGACTTAAATAATATTCCTCCCAATACCTATACTGTATCTGTTACAGATGCCAATGGTTGTGAAATTGAAGGAAGCTGGGAGGTTAATAGATTTGAGCCTTTGGTTATTAATGTAGAAACTCAAGCCAATGTTAATTGTGATACCAGAAGTGTAGTACAATCCTTTGTGGCAACAGGAAGTGGAGGAGTGCCACCATTTCAGTATAATTGGACCTCTGGTACTGTTAGTGGCGATAATAATGAAATTATGACTACGGATGAAAATGGATTGGTACTGCTCGAGGTAATAGATAGTCAGGGTTGTATAGCTAATTTTAGTCTCAATGTTGAGATCCCTATTTTAGGTGATCCAGATTTTGATGTCTCTTCATTCGGATTTTTGAATTTTGGTGTTTTTTCTATCCAAGACCCCATTCAGTTTACCAATTTAGCAACTGGAGATTTTGAAAGTATTTTATGGGATTTTGGAGATGGAAGTTTTTCCTCAGAGGAAAATCCAATTCACACCTATTTCCAAACAGGGAATTACGTCGTGACTCAAACGGTTACCTATCCCTTTGGTTGCGTATATACAAGAACAATTTCATTGACTATTGAGGAGGGGTATAAACTCATTATGCCGGATGCCTTTACACCTAACAGTGATGGTCTAAATGACTTTTTTGGTCCAGAACATATTGGTCTGAATAGATTAGAACTTAATATTTTTGATACATGGGGAAGCCTTATTTATTCAGAATCTGGTGACAATATTAAGGGATGGGATGGAACAATCAATGATGAATCAGCTGAAAACGGAAATTACTATTACACTTTTAAAGCAGCCACATTTTATGATGAGACCATTGTAAAGGAAGGAGCATTTGTATTTATAAAATAGACATCGATGAGATTTAAAAGTACAATTTTAGCTCTTTTGCTTATTGCAGTATTTGAATTACAAGCACAAGACCCCATATTTACCCAGTCCAATTATGTTCAGGAAACTATTAATCCTGCTTTTTCTGGGTTTGAAGATAATGACAGGGTTCATGCTGGATTGTTAAGTAGGCTACAATGGCCTGGACTAGACTTCAATTTGACCACTCAATATGCATTTGTCAATAAATCTTTTGATTACGGACCCAGTCTAGGATTTGGCATTGGTCTTAACGCAGTTTGGCAATATGAGTCTTTCAATAATTATAATTATGTTCAAATAAATGCCAACTATGCACATAGGGTTAATTTAAATAACGGATGGTTTTTTAGGCCAGCGATTGAGGTAGGGGTAGGAAGTAAAAGTAATAGGTTTAGGAATCTCACCTTAGCTGATCAAATTGACATAAGTAGTGGTGTGGTAAATCCGGTTTCTATTGATCCCTTGAGCAACAATACCATTAACCGCTATTATCTTGATATTTCTGGAGGAATGGTTTTTGAGAGGGAGGAATTCAATGGGGTTACCTATTGGTTTGGGGCTTCGGTTAAGCACCTTAATAGACCAAATATTTCCTTTGTAGAAGGGGAAGAAGTTAAACTCAACATCTTTTATTCGCTTCATGCCAATTATCGATTTCCGTTTTTAAGGGATAGTAGTTTAATGATGATAGCTAATTATATGCAACAAGGCCAATATAATAGATTTGATATTGGGTCACTATTTCAAATGGACCTCTTTCTTCTTGGAATAACAGCCGCTACAAATCCAGCTCGGAACTTTAACAATAGTCATTTAATCACCTCAATAAATACGTTTATAGGACTTGAATACACCGAGTTTAGATTTGGACTGTCCTATGATTTAAATACCTCTAAAATAGGAAATACCAGAGGTGTGTATGAGTTCTCTTTAACCTACTTGTCTAGATGTAGAAAGTGTAGTACCGATCGAGGAAGAAAAAGGTAGTTTCTATTTATGATTTACTTGGCAGAGCGGTAATTCGAGAAATCCTAGAGACCTCTTTAAATAGAAGTGCTTTAAATGCCGGTGAATTGGGCTGTGGTATATATATTGGTGAATTGCAAAAAGACAATCAAAAAGTCTCTCAAAAAAGTGATTCTAAGATAATATTTGTAAGATGAAATAGTATTAGTTTAAGTCCTAAAGCTTCAAGTCCTGCCGTTGCTTTGGGGGACTAGTGTAGGTTGAAGGTCTTATTTTATCCTCTCATACGAAGTATACTACAATTGACTTACTTCATTTAATTTGCATAGATTTCTAAAAACGCAAACCATCAATTCTTCGGTAGTGCTTCTCCTTCCATCCACGGTGCGCCTGCCTTAACTAAATCTTTCGCTAACTGCGATAATTTCCCTCGACTCATTTCCAACTGTGACTGTGATGAACTCAATTGCTCATTTATCAGCTGTAGAGCATTTTTATGATTTGTCGTGGGACCATAAGTCGAACGATCAATACCAATCTGTAAAGAAAACAATCTTCCGCCAGCCGTTGGCTTCGTTTTTTCTCCAGGTTCTACTTTCGATTTTTTACCATTTAGCTCTTGGTCAATTTTTAGAAGTTCTAGTCGCACTTCTGTCAATCGATTATCAAAACTACCTGCTGCTGTAGGCGAATTATCCAATACTATTTTCATGCGTTGTGCACGTTTCAAACTATTAGCTAAACTTATCTGAACCGCAGAATGCAAACGCACGGCATTTTCATATTGTCGCCAAAACGCTGCAACTTCCTCTGGCGATGCTCCTTGCAGTGCACCTTTGCACAAAGGGACAACTTCAAATTCTATTGGTTGCGACAACGCTTTCAGCACTCCATTCACTTGCTGAAATAGGGTAGCAGAATATTTTCCTGGTGCAGCCATCAATGCTTTTGGCCTATCGTCCCACATGGGTGTTGGAGGTTCTATCATAGAAATAGCATTAGGAGAAGGATACTTCAAATCCCAAGCTACTCGATGAAAGCCCTTCTTAGACGAACCCTCTACACGTCGAACAATACTACCCTTAGAATCCTTGACTTCCAGCCAAATTTTTGGTTTACTTTCCATGCGTTCTTCTTCCAAAGCATCCCAACCAGGGAAAGCAATATTGTCTTCATTTTTCTTTTCTTGGGCAGCTCGAATCTCCTGTTTTGTTTTCAAATCATCTTTCAAATAATAGGTAAAAACAGCTCCAAATGGAGGGTTATCCGCCACAAAATGGTCAGCACCCTGATCCCCTTTTTTTCCTTCAAAACCGAGATGACCTCGAGGAATATACCACCATGCTTTTCGCGTGGAAAATAAAGTAGCGTCATTTTTAAAAACGTCATCATTTACTTCCCGCAGTACGCTAATATCATCAAAAACATAAAAGCTTCGCCCGAAAGAGGCAGCAACCAAATCATTCTCTCTGCGTTGAATCGCCAAATCCCGAAACGAAATGGTAGGAACACCACCTTGGAGTTTTATCCATTTTTGACCAGCATTTGGAGAAAAATAAATTCCAAATTCAGTACCTGCAAACCACAAATCCTTTTTTACATGGTCTTGGACAAGACGCCAAACCAAGTTCCGTTTTGGTAAATTATTTTGAATAGGCTTCCAAGTTTTTCCTCGATCCATACTTTTTAAAATGTAGGGTTGATAATCTCCATACTTGTGATTATCCATAGCGACATACACCGTATTGGTATCATGTAAATCTGCTTTGATATCATTGATATAGGGTGTTTTTGGCATCCCTTTAATTGTACTAACTTCGATTTTCTGCCAAGTTTTCCCATAATCTTCTGTTACTTGTATCAATCCATCATCGGTACCGATGTATATTAAATTTTCATCAAGTGGTGATTGAGCGATAGAAGTAATCGTATTATAATTGGACATAGCATTCAAGTCCCAAGCATTATCCCAACTTTGTTGTTTTCCCATAATCGGAAGTTCCAAACGATTTTGATTACGAGTTAAGTCTCCCGAAAGGGTGCGCCAGTCATCTCCGCGATTGTCAGAAACCCATAATCTCTGCGATGCATGAAAAATTCGTTCGGGCGCGTGAGGACTAACCAAAATTGGGGCATCCCAATTATAGCGTTCATAATCTTCATCTGCAGCAGGTTGCGGTTGAATGTTCATCACCTCGCCAGTAATCATGTCAATTCTAGACAAAGTTCCTTCCTGACGCTGTCCGTATATAATATTTGGGTTGCCAGGTTCTGTAGCTGGTTGATGACCATCCCAATCCAAGACCACTTTCCAATCTGAATTTTGAATACCGTGTATATTGTCGGTTCGAGAAGGACCGCCTTCTGTTGAATTGTCTTGTGTACCGCCGTAGATATTGTAAAAAGGTTCGGCATCATCGACCGCTACTTTATAAAATTGCGTCAAGGGAAGATTTCCCATAAAACGCCAATTTTCTGCTAAGTCAAAAGTTTCGTAAATGCCTCCATCTGTTCCCATCAATAAATAATCAGGATCATCTTTTCGGAAAGCTAAAGCATGATTATCGGAGTGCTTATGTTGTTCTTTCATGCGGCGAAATGTTTTGCCACCATCTTCTGAAATCTGCACCCTCACATCCATCAAATACAATCTATCAAACTGATGTGGTGAAGCATACAATTCTTGATAATAATGTGGTCCTGTTGCACCGGAAACGGCATCAGACATTTTCTTCCAGGTCGAGCCACGATCTGTTGAGCGATAGACGGCACCCTTTCGTCTGTCCAATTCAATAGCAGCATATAATACATCAGGCTTTTGTGGAGAAATCGCCAAACCGATTTTTCCCATATTAGACTTAGGCAAACCCGTTTTGAGTTTTGCCCAAGTCTCACCACCATCCGCACTTCGATACAATCCAGTTCCCGGGCCTCCACCCATATAAGCAGCTACAGTTCGATGTCTATCCCAGGTCGCCGCATACATTTGGTCTGGATTACGCGGGTCAATAGCCATGTCGGTTACACCTGTCCATTCAGAATTCCCTAAAGTCCGCTTCCAAGTTATTCCACCATCGGTAGATTTATACAATCCTCTTTCGCCTCCTTTTGACCAAAGTGGACCTTGTGAGGCCACCCATATCACATCGGAATTTTCGGGATGAATCACAATTTTAGAAATATGATTTGAATTTTTTAGACCCATATTTTTCCATGTGGTTCCTCCATCATCACTTCTGTATACACCATCGCCAAAAGACAAATGACGGCCACCAACATTTTCTCCGGTACCTACCCAAACAACATGGGGATTATTAGGGTCAATGGTCACGCAACCCGTTGCAAAAGACCCTTCTTTATCAAATATAGGATCCCAAGTGACTCCTGCATTTATAGTCTTCCAAACGCCTCCTGAAGCTACAGCGATATACCAAATATTATCATCTTCTGGGTGAATAGCGATATCTGCAATTCGACCAGACATGAATGCAGGTCCGATACTACGAAGCTCTAAGCCTTCAAAGTTTTTATCTGACCAAGGTTTGTCTGTTTTGTCCTGAGCAAAAATAAAAGTTGAGCTGACAAAACACAGCAGGAATGTGAACAATTGGTTTCTCATGGGTTTTTTATTAAAAAATAAGAATTATGACAAAGTGATTAACTCAAACTTAATGAATTATCCGTAGAATAATCACAGTCGTTAAATTTAATTTACGCCTATTTAATTTTGGTCATTAAATGCTAAACAAGTGCTGTTTTCACTCTCACTGTTTCAGTACCCTCTATAACCTCATTAAGCAACATCTTTTTTGCTTTTTTATCCTCAAAAACATCTTGCATGTTTTTTACCATACCATAGGGAATGTTGTTTTCTTCAAGTTTAGAAATCCAGTAAGCTGATGCTTCTTGTTCTAAACGTTCACTTATTCTGTCGTTCAAGGTGTCTCGTAGAGCTAGGCGTTGGGCATTGGTTTTAAATATTTTACCATCTAGGTTCAACAGTGCGCATAAATTCTCAAATTGCTTATCGGAGCCAATGGCCAAAACCAATAATTTACCATCTTTTGTCGTATACATGTCGCCATAGGGTGCAATGTTGGGATGCTGGGTTCCCATAGGTTGTGGAATATGCTTTTCCATTAACCAATTGGTAGCTTGATTGGCCAATGACGCTATAGCACTTTCATATAGCGAAATTTTGATATGTTTTCCTTCACCAGTTTTTAACTTGTTAATCATTGCACAAAGAATAGCCTCTTTTAAATGGTGAGCTGCGAGTATGTCAATTAAAGCCACTGGCATTTTTACTGGTTTTCTTTTTGGTTCGCCATTCATATACATAAAACCGGTTTCAGCTTGTAGAACAACATCAAAGGCTGGTCTTGAGTCGTCACCACCAAAACCTGTGAGTTCTGCAAAAATGAGCGATGGATTGTATTTTTTTAAATCATCGTAACTCAATTTAAGTTTTCTGGCAGTACTAGGTTTATAGTTGGTTATGATAATGTCGGCTTCTTTAATATGATTAATTAAAATTTCATAATCTGCAGTATCTTTTACATTAAGTAACAGGCTTTCTTTCGAAAAGTTTGCTGCACTGTAATATGCGGAAATAGAATTTTCCTTGGATTCAGTGGGGAGTTTCCATGTCCGTGTAACATCGCCATGAGTCAATTTATTTTCTATTTTAATAACTTCGGCCCCTAATTCTGCAAAGAAAGTACCCGTTAAAGGACCAGCTAAAACACTTGCCAACTCTACTACTTTTAAGTTTTTAAACATAATATGATTTTTAATAGAAGGTTTAAATAAAACCAAATAAAACCTTGATTTTAAGTATATTCAGAATTCCTTCATTTTGTTATGATTAATGACCAAGAACGTTGTTGTTTATGGTTTGTTACAGGTTTTAAGCACTTAATTTGGCAAATAAATCACAGATAGAATGTTCCACAGGAATGTTCGTAAGTAGGCAGTGACCTTGCAATTAATTATACACGGTGTTGTGCTATCGTTGTTTTTGTTCAATAAAATTAATTCAATTATCAAGTTTATTTCTCATATCTGAAATGATTTTTTTAATCTCATTTTTGAATTGTTTCATTCTGAATTGAGATCCACGATTACCTACCTCCCTAAATCCTATAGCGACTAAAACAGTATTTACTTCTTCCATATGATTTCTAGCTTTTTCGGCTTTTAGAGATAATACTTCATTCTGCTTAACAACTTTCAATGCATAATTACTTGAGTTTGTTAATAAGATAGATTTAATAAGATCCCAATAATGCTGGCTATTGGCATAGTTTGCTTCTTTATAATCATTATAGCTATTCCAAAATTCTAAAAGTGAACTCTTAATGCTTTCATCCATTAGTTCAATATGACCAGAATTAACAATAGATTCCCATATCGAAGCATTCAAATCTAAATCACTTGTAAAAATATTAAGGCTGTCAATGTACTGGCTTGCTTTTAAGTAATTAGATGATTTTTTTACATTTATCCTAAATTCATTAACGTTATTCTGTATCCCCTCAAGATATTTTTCATAGCTATCAATCTTTTGTAAGTCTTTTTCAAAACTTCCGATCATACTCAAATAATAAGAGTCACGTTTTTCTGATTGCTTACGTTCCTCATTCCAATTGTTAATCTGTAACGCGATGAGAATACCTATTACCACAAGAATAATTTCGCCAATGGCGTATTTAAAGTATTTTCCCATTTTATTCTGTTCTAGTAATGATTTTCTAATATGTCTGAAGAATTTTATCATATCAATTGCAGTTTTCAATTAATAAACTATTCAACTCTTCAGCATCAACTTCAATACCTTTAAGAAGCTCTTTTTCGCGTTCTCCTTGAATCATATTTAAAATCATCAAATCCTTCATCTTTACAAATAGTTCGTTATTTGGATCTTGTTGCCATTGCTTATTGGATAATAGTGCTTGCAATTCTGGATCAAATATGTTTTGATACTGCGGTACTTCTTGAAACCCAAAGTCGGAAAATTTTTCTATGTCAAATAGCCTTTCGACTAGTGCATTGTAATTTACATCAATGATTTGCAATGCATTATCTTGTTCTGTGTAATGGCTTAAAATTCTTTTTTTTAAGGTTTGATTTCTCAGCGTTTCTAGTTTCCCGGACGACGTAATATCTACAATAGCTGCTTTGGTTGGAATGAATTTATAATACCGAATTGTTGGTATAAAGTCCTTGAAAATAACTTGTTTATCCTCTTGGATTTTTAAAAGGTTTTTCAAAAACCTTTCTGTGCTTTCCAATCGCTTATCTATAGTGACTAATGAGCTATCAATGTTTTTAATATCTACCTGTAAATCTTCTGCGATTTTACAATAATAGGTTTTCTCAAGCTTTATTGATTTTTTGTTTTCATTCCAATTGTTTATTTGTAACGCAATCAAAATCCCAATAACGACAAGGATAATTTCCCCAATGGCGTATTTAAAGAATTTGCCTGTCTTATTTTCCATAAGTAGTGATTTTCTAATGTGTCTGAAGAACTTTATCATAGTTTTTGTTTCTAGTTTTTCCGCAAGCGGCTATTTACGCCAAAGGTCTACTAGACCTTTGATTTTGCAAAAGCAAAATTTTGTTTCAATAATGAAAGAATTTAATCATATCTAGGATTGTATATTGTTATCAATTAAGTCAATTAAAAGTTTTATTTCCTCAGTTGTGGTATCTAAAAGTTCATTCTGAGCATCCATGTTAGCAATCATAATAACTAGATGCGCATAAACTTGTGGGTCACTATGAATAGTAGTCTCAGAAATATCGGGCAAATGAGAATCATATGTAGTCAATTGTTTTGCAAGTTGTCTGTTGGTTATTTTAGGAATAATATCATCTACAAATTTGCGTGTTTGCTCTTTAATGCGTTCTTGGGTAATATTCACAAAATCCTTTTGATAATAGAGTGAAAGTTTTTTCCTTAAATCCATATTGGTAATAAGGTCAATATTTTCTGCAGCTATCATATTTTCAAAAGCAATAGTGTTAGGTTCAAAAACATTAAACTCAGCCATTACAGACATATAATTAATAATAAGAGGCACATATTTTTCAGGATTAGAAGACTGTTCTAATACGATAAATGTTGAGTCTATGTAAGACGCTTTTTCAGCATTAAATTCTTTTACCTCTTTTATGCTTTCTAAATCATTGTTTAAGCTAATTCTAATTTGTTTTAAATAGACCTGCTCTTTGGACTTCAATAATCGCTTGGTATTCCAGTCATTTACCTGAAGTGCTAAAAGAATACCAATCATGACTAAGATGATTTCGCCAATGGCGTATTTGAAGTACTTGCCTGTTTTTCCTGTTTCCATGAGGTTGTATCTTATTTTTCTAAAGAACTTTATCATAATTTATTTGCTAAGTAAACGGGACTCTTTTTGTTAGTCATTTTGATTTATAAAACTCAGGTGCTTTTTTATTTAATAAGTCTTCAATTCAGATTCAATTAGCGCTCTTAAGTCATTGTTTTCTGCTATGACGGTTTCTAAGCGCGTGTAGAATTCATTCCACTTCGCATTGACTTCAAATAATAGTTGCTGAAATTTCTTCGTCTTGGCCAGCGCAAGAAGCTTATCCTTGTCAACAATATTTTTACCGGTAATTTCCTCAAATGTATCACTCTGAATGGTTCTTTTTTTTAATTCAAACCAGTTCTCAGCATTATAGAGCTCTTGTTCTGCTAGATATGGTTTTAGTCTTCCATTAATTAACGGTACAAGCTGAATCCGATAAATAGTCTCCATATCATTAATACTGCCAATATATGAGACTAATTCCTTTTTTATTTTTTGATTATTTATAGTGTATAGATTTTCTTTAAAATCTGAAGTAATTAATTGCTTGAAGTATAATGTCCGTCTAATAAGAACGGGTTCCGAAATGGAATCGATAGTTTCATTTTTAATGCCATATCTATACAGGTCTAGATGTAGCTTGTCTATCTGTTTATATTGATTCTTGTAATAATCAAACTGTATCGAATCGACACCTAGATTTTCATAAATATTATTTAAGACATCTTTTTCTACAAGTTTACTTTTTCTGTTTTCGTTCCAATTATTAATTCCTAAAGCAATTAGGATCCCAATCACCACTAGGATGATTTCGCCGATGGCGTATTTAAAGTATTTGGTTGTTTTCCCCGTTTCCATAAGGTTATAGCGTATAGTTCTAAAAAATTTAATCATAATTGAATAATTTCTACCTTGCTCTGTATTTTCATCAAAGGTCTACCAGACCTTTTCTTCAAATAGCTAAAAAACTTAATCATGTTTTAGGTTTCTATTTTTACCGCTAGCGTCTATCTTAACCAAAGGTCTAGCAGACCTTTGGTTTTGCTTTGCAAAACTGTGTTTCGTTAATCTAAAGAATTTTAGCATTGGTTATTGGTTGGTTATAATGAAGTCTCTTGTATTTGGATATGTTGAATTCCGATTTCATTACTGCCCATAATTCACTGGATAACCTAATTGAGCCCATACCAATATACCTTCATCTATTATGGCTGTATTTTTATACCCTAACCTTCTTAAGGTATTCACCACACGGCCCGAAGCTGCATGCGGACAAGCGCAATATGCAACGATCCAGGTGTCATCATTAGGCAAGTTGTCAGCAAATTCTTCAGGTTCTTCGTAATAGGGTACAGGTATCGATCCCGGAATGTGGGTTTGTCGCCAGGCCACTTCTGATCGTGCATCTAAAATTATCATTCGAGCACTGTCTTGTAGTGCTTGATAAACTTCTTTTGCAGGGACATAAAGTTCTTTTCGTAAATTAAATTTTGGTGCTTTATTATTAGGATTGAGTATATATTTATCTGGTGTTGGAACACTAATGGTATCCGCACTTGGAATATTCCAGCCAGAAGCGCGCGTTCTTAAAAAAGAGGTCAGCCCATTAATTTCTTTCTCACTTAGGGAATCTTTGTAGGCAATCATTGGGGTTCCGTCACGCCCTTCTTTAATGGCATATTTTAAGAATTCATCTGTTGCCGTGGCCAAAAGCATAGAATTGCCTAGAGCTGGTGCCGAGATGCCTTCTCCATCCGCACCATGACATACAGAGCATCTATTTGAATATATTTCCGCGCCCACGGCGACATCTCCAGTCACAGGCTCTCTTGAGAGTTCGATAGGTTCCTCAACGCCACTTTGCTCATATAGCCATTGTAACAACAATTCAATTTCTATGTATTCCAAAGGGCCGCCTTGTGTATTTAAATAACCACCCATGGCCGTGCCTGCCCTACCATATTGAACGGTATATCTTTGAAAATTATTAGTCTTTGAAGTTGCCATTAATGAATGCGAGCGCAGCGATGGTGCGTTATCCGCCGCATAACCTTCTCTATTTTCACCATGACATAGCGCACAATATTTTTGATACATTCCCGCAGCATTGCTGCTGGCAGTACTATCTAGTTTAGCGCCTATTTTATATTGTTCGGCCAACAGTGCTTGTTCTTTAGGTTCGTTTATAAACTCCAATTGCACTCCATAGGCAAATTGACGAGGTATAGTGATTGTATGTAATGTGGAATCACGCAAAAGTGCTTCAGATGGTAAACGCTGACTTAGATACTGGTAGGTAGAATCTATATTCTTTACATCAAAGCGTAAGGCATATACACCAGAGCCACGTTCGGATATAAATTTTGACATGTCATCATCCTCAGATGAGGGCATTTTTAACACCAATTCTTGATGTCCTTTTATTTTGAAGCGGGCCATTTTTTTCGAAGTATTTTCATCCGAGGCATTAAGTCCCATATTTTCAAAATCCTTGCGGACAGCATCTAGGTCGTTAACGGCCAATTGAATATTATTGATTCCTATAACACCATTTGGGTGATTTGAAAAACTTCTGTAAAAGGCATAATAGGTCTTCCAGTCTTTATGCATTCTTTCATAGTCATTTGTAGCGTCCTCTATAAATTGTGGTAAGTAAGTGGCAGTTGTCTTTTGAAAATCTAAACTGCGTTCTTGTGATTCACCATCATCACGTGACCATCCTTTTACGGGCTCTGTAGATCTACGGTATCCTTTAATAGAATCCATTTTAAATCCTTTATCATTAAGCCATAAAGCTGTTGTGTCTAAAGAAGAACTAGATAGATAATACCGCTGTACACCTTGGTGATTAGCTAAAAATGACGATATAAAAGTTGGTGGTGCGTCTTTGATTAAAGAATCCTCAACAGAGAGAAAATCTAATTTTGAGGCATCGGGAAAGTTGATGCTCGTCACTAAGGTTCCATCAAAAAACCCTTTTTTAAACTTGTCGGTCTTTGCCATTCTAAATCCGAGAGTATCGGAATAAAAATCTCGCGTTCGATTTAAATCACTGACCATTAGCATTGACCCATGAAGACCATGTCCTATACCTAATAGAGAATAATTGTCCTGTACAGCTTCAGTTTCATCATTGGCACAGGAAGCTGAAATAATAAGGGCTAGTAATGATATGGTCTTTAATAAGGCTGATTTAAATCCTTTGTCGGCTGTCGCATTTAGGGGTTTGAACAATGAGAACATAGAGTAATAATTAGTTGATTTAATGGATGTTTGAAGATACGGTATTCTTTGAAGTAGACCATATTTATAATTTGAGTATTTAGCTTGTCCGATAGCAGCTGAATTGCCCAAATATCCATCGGAGCTTTGATTTACTATATAAATTTTGGTTCAATAATATCATTGGTTTCTAATTATACCTTCGTTAGTTGCACTTTTTGTTTTTTAATAGTTCTATGGGTTCTTGTATTTCCATTTTTAAATTAGACAAATGCTGTTTCTGCCTAATGAGCATCCCTATAAAAAGGACAAGGTTATCCTGAAACTTTATGAATACGGGATTCTCAGGCTCATTAGTCCAGTTGTTATTTGGCAATAGGTCTAAATGTTCTTTATCTAGTTCCCTATTTAGATAAGCAATATCTTGAAGTCCAAAATCACTTATCGATTCAAAATCATCCATTCTGTCCGTTATTAGATTTCTGTTTTCTTGAAGTAGATTTAAAATATTATTTAAATAAGTGCTATGCTGAATTAATCTGTTCTTTAGTTTTATATCGCTTAGCAGTTCTAATTTACCTGAAGCCGTTAATTCATCGAACGTAATCGTACTAGGTACAAAAACATCTTGTCTTAAGGCAGTCACAAAATCATTTAGTATGGTACTTCTATTGTTTGGGAAGTTGTTTAAGTCTAACAAAAGGACTTTACAGAGTTTTATTTTGTGAGTTATAATTTTAGCAGTTTCATCAATTAACTTTTCATTGCGTTCAAAGTCTTCTAAAATTCTACAGTAGTAATCAGCTTCAGCAATTTCATTTTTTCTGTTTTCATTCCAATTGTTAATCTGTAATGCGATGAGAATACCTATTACCACAAGAACAATTTCACCGATGGCGTATTTAAAATACTTTCCTGTTTTATTTTCGTCTAAAAGTTGTTGCCTTATTCGCCTAAAAAATTTAATCATGTTTTCGGTTTCTATTTTTTCCGCAAGCGGCTATTTCTACCAATTATCCACAGGAAATTCTAATTTGCAATGCAAAATTCAATTTCAATAAACTAAAGAGTTTTATCATTAGTTAATGGTTGGTTATAATGAAGCACAACGACCTGCTAAAAGCAGGTTAGTATTGCGAATGAAAAGATAATAAATTCTGGAGTAATAATTTGAGAAAAAGACTTGCGCCAAAGGAAAAGAGAAGAGGCTGTGCCCTCCTAATTTTTTGATTATAAAAATATACAAATTGAAGAAGAAATACTTGGCCTTAAGTAACTGAGCAGAAATTAGTCACCTTGTTGTGTACCGTTTTAATTATTTATGCCTTCTCTTTGAAATTTATTAATTGATGATTTAATGCATCGGAAGCCTCCAAAATATTAAAAGACTAGAATTATGATAGGATTTAAATTAAACTAGTTATGATTTATTCTTTTAATAATTTAAGGCTAATTATACCTGAACTAGTTAAGATTTTAGCAATATAAATGCCATTATCTAAGTATGAAATATCAATATTTGTTTTAAGACTGTTTGGTTGAAGTTGTAAAATTTCTTTTCCGAGGATATTATAGATCGTAATATTATTGATGCTTTTGTTTTTAGAGCTTATGGTTACCTTATCTTTAATTGGATTAGGAAAAGCAACTATCTCATCTATATTGAAAGAAAGGTCAGGACCATTACTGAGACTATTGGGAATTATTTCAATATCATCAAATAAGAAAGTGGCGCTAGGTGATGCATCATTTGATCCATTATAGCCGAGCATGAAGGTTAATACGTCATATATAGGACTATCGGCATTTGAAAGATCCCATGTATAAGTTGCCCATTCACCTGATACTGTAGTTAAAGCATCTGCTTCTTTTCCAAAAGCATTTGGAACAATGTTTTCTAATTTAAATTTTAATATACTGCCTACAGGTGCCTCAGTGTAAACTTTCATAGAAATCGTTCCAAATTCAGACATGTTTGGCAGTGGTTCGGTTAAGATCAATTTACTGCGCATAAATCCTGCACCACCGCTTCTTACCAATTGTGCTACTGTTGCACTTGGGTTGTTCTGGTCTATTTTAGGGTTCGGTATAACACTTGTAATAGCACCAAAAAAATCAGTAAAGTCAGACGTAACAACACTATTATTTTCAAAATCAATAGGTAAGGTTGTTGGCTGAGGTTCTGGTATTGTTGCGCCCGCTACTTGTTGGATATCATCAAACAAAAAGGTAGAGGTAGCTGTTCCATCTCCTACGTTGCCAAAATCAAACAGGAACTGTATTTTATTGTAATCAATGGGTTGGCCTTCATCATTATTGGCTTGCCTATAAAAATTCCAGCTAGCAACCTCCCAGGTCCCTGAAACTGTAGTAATATAATCTAAATTAGTAAGAGCATTTGGGCCTTGTATTTCTAATTTAATGCGAGTACCTACGGGCGCAGTTGTATATATTTTCATAGATATTTGAGATAGCGTAGTAAAATTAATAGGGCCATCTAATAATAGTTGACTTCCTGCAAAAAAATCACCACCATTACGTACAACTTGAGCAACGGTACTACTTGTGTTAATACCTTCAATCTGAGGATTTGAAATGACACTAGCTATTGATCCATTAAAGTTTAAAAAGTCAGTATCAACTATTCCTGTTTCAAAATCAATAGGCAAAGATGTTGGGACTGGAGCAGTAGGCCCTGCAACTTGCTCGACATCGTCAAAATAGAACGTAGAAGTCGAGGAGCCATCACCTATATTTCCAAAATCGAACATAAATACGATTTCATTTGCTGTATTTGGTGTGCCGACTAAAATCCACTCTAAAGTTTCCCATGTACCTGAAACCGTAGTAGTCACATTTACATCTGCAGCCACAGCACCTTGATTTTCTAATTTAAGCTTAACCACTGTACCTGCTGGAGCGGTAGTATAAACTTTCATTGAAATTTTAGTCAATACTGAGAAGTCTAGGTTATCTGTCAATAAAATTTTTGATCCTGCAAAAATAGTTTCACCATCTCTCACGATTTGGCCAACTGTACTACTGGTATTGATTCCTGATAATGATGGATTGGGAACTACGGTTGCTGTTCCACCGGCAAAATCAACAAAATCACTGGTAGTAATATCTCCTTCAAAATTTATTGGTAAACTTTGTGAAAATCCAGAATAAAATGAAATTAGTATTATCAGAGAATAGATATGCTTCATATTGCTTTGTCTAAATGGATTTAGCCAAATATATACTATGTGAAGCTTCCGATAAAGAAATTAACCAATACAAAACCAATACAAAGAAAATAAAGTGATATTTTTTGAGAATAATTTGAATGCTTTTAAATCTTAAAATAGAACTTGGTTTCTATTACATCTTTTTTAATGGAGAATGATGTTCATGGACCATTTTCCAACCCTCTTTAGTTCTAACGAATAATAATGTTATTTGATCATTTACTATAACTAAATCTTCACCGAATTTTAAATGAAAATCAGAATGAAAGGTGAGATTAGCTACATCTCCATAAACTGCAATCTGTAAATCTTTCGCATCGAACTTTATCACCTCTGAGACTGAACCAAATACATTTCGTTCGTGTATTTCATTTGCTTTACCACCATTACGTGGTTCTCCATTTTTAAATTCAGTAAATTTTGGACCATAAGCATGGAAGGAAATTAGCTTGTCTAAATCTTTATCTTTGATGCTTTGTGCTATTGCACCAAAAGTCTCCATTACTTCTTGTTTAGCTTCTGGAAATTCATCATTTATAAGGTCAACTTGAGCATTGCAGCTAGCACAGAATAAACCTAAAGTCATAATTAATGTAAATGTCAATTTTGATTTCATAATGTAGTACTTGTTTAAATTATTAAACAAAGTTCATTCATTACAAATTCATAGAGCTTTCAAATAAGGCCAAAAAACATTCTAAAAAGTCCAACGGTTTAATCTAAAACTAGGGAACTTTATTAGAATTCCTTAATTTAAGAGGAGGAACACCGAATTGTTTTTTGAAAGAATTGATAAAATGTGAAGAATTTATAAAACCACATTCATAGCATATTTCATTTATATTTAGATCGCTTTCAAAAAGGAGTTTTTTTGAATATTCTAGCCGTTTAGTCTTAATCCATTTGGAAGGAGTAGTATTATAAGCAGAATTAAAATCTCTCTTAAAAGCAGAAAGACTTCTGCCACATAATTTTGCAAATTCTTCAACTTTTAAATTATATAAAAAATTTTCAGTCATTATTGTTGTTAAGTCAACACCTGATTTTTTATTTTCTTCAGTATCGCAGTTAAAATCTGTTCTATGAGGACGAATCCCAGTTACAAATTCTTGTATTTCTGCTAAAATAGGATAGGTGTCTCCAGTCCAGAAAAGATGATCTTGTCCTTCTAATTCGATAAGTCTACATTTTGCTATTCGTTCTGCTATATATCTACCTTCTTCGACTCGGATTTCGACATCACCTTTTCGAAAGAGAAGTAGAGTTGGTACTTTTATTGAATCTAGAATATCAGTCACATCGATATGTGTACATTGTTTATGCAAAATCAAGGCAGCTTTTGGGCTTCCTCCTGAACGCAAATAACTGGCTAGCCAGTGCATGAATCCATTATCATGTGCAAGAGACGGTACGAGTGAGCGCAATTCATCTAGTTTACCATGTGCCCAATTGTTTTCAATTAATTTATTTGAAATTTCACGTTCTTCATCTGTAGGTGCCCATGGATAATCTTCAGAAAATCTACGTTTAGCAAAAATCCCGAAACCAATTACTCCTAGTGTTCTTTTAGGATAACTTAGAGAGAATAATAGACTAACAGAACCTCCTTCTGAATGGCTGAATAAGAAAGCTTTTTTCGAATTTGTAGCATCCATTACCGCATTTATATCATCCATTCTTTCTTCCATAGTAGAATACTCATCAGATCTATCTGATAATCCGGTACCTCTTTTGTCAAAGATTATTAAACGTGAGAAGAATGCAAGTCTTGTTAGAAACGCAGCTAGTCTTGGCTCAGACCACATCATATCAATATTAGATACCCAACCAGGAATATAGATAATATCTACAGGACCTTCGCCTATTACTTGATAGGCAATATTAAACGTTCCGCTTTTTGTATAATTAGTGATAGGTTTCAAAAGAAAAATCTCAAAATATATTGACTAAATAGTTTGTTTTTATATTGTGCACCAACGGTCTTGGCTATGGTTTCGTTACGGAATGGTAAGCGAGTATCATTCTGCCGTAACCATAAATTTAGTAAAAAGGCTTGAAATTCCGAATAGGACAAGAGCACGCAGTGCGAACTGGCGTAAGCAATTTCAGCCGTAACGCATTATAGCCGTTGTTGGCGGTTCGTTATTTTTTATATTGATTTTGCATTAATCCTAAACAAAGCTGGTCAATGTTTCTTGCCTTATTATGGAATGAAGATACATTTGAAAGAATGATAATGCCAATTTTATTTTCAGTGTCCATGGCCATAATTGATGAATATCCACCTGTTCCTCCATTGTGCATGTACCAAGTGAGTTTAGGCTCTGGTTTGATGATATTCCAAGCCAACCCAACCTCCATTCGGTATTTTGGTATTTCAAAGGTACTTTTTCTAGTTAATGCAAGTTCTTTATTTCCAGTGTTAAATTGGGCTATTGTAAACTTGGCTAAATCTTCTACATTTGATAATATACCTCCAGCACCCATAAGTGCATTTAAATTCCAATTCGAGGTTTCATTTCCGATACTATCTCTTCCTTTAATCAAATTTTCTTGAACTTTTTTAATATTTGTTGTAGTGTTATTCATTCCATATTTTTCTGTAATATATTTTTTAAGCAAGGTCTCATAATCTGAACCTGCTTGAATTTCTAATAAGAAGCCTAATATTCCAGCTCCTAAATTGGAATATTCATAGTTGCTACCCGCGAGACTATCTAACTCTAATTCATTTGTTAAGTAATCTTTTAGTTTATCTTCATTGTATTCGTTATACGGATTAGATTGGTCAACTTCCCTTAAATTTAAGTTTGAAGGTAATCTAGGAAGTCCAGAGGTGTGGTTAGCCAGTTGAATTACTTTAATTTGTTGATTTTTTAAAGGAAAATCAAAATAATCCTGTATAGGATTGTTTATTCCTATTTTTTGATCTAAAACAAAATTTGCAAGTATTGTAGATGTAAACACTTTAGTAATTGAACCTATTTCAAAAACTTTCTTTGAATTTTCAGTATAGTCTATCGTGTCATTGACTCGTTTAAATCCGTAGTAAGAAACTTTGTCATTTATGATAAAGGCAATTGAAAATTCTGTGTTCTCAGGCAAGTCTTTGGTTTTTTCAAAAAGTATATTTGCTACGTTTTTTGAAATTGTGTTTTCAGTTTGCCCAAAGGAAAAGGATGATATTAGTATTCCAAGTACTATTAATATTATTTGTTTCATAAAGTTTCGTTTTAATGACCGCCAACGATTTTGTATATGATACGTTGCGTGGATAAGCAACTAAGTTAGCAAACAAATCACAGATAGAATATTCCGCAGGAATGTTCGTAAGTCGGCAGTTACCTAGCAATTAATTATACACGGTGTTGGCATTAGTTATTAATTAGGCTTTTTCCCAACTCGGTAAATTCATTTTCCCATTCGTTAATTTTTAACTGAAATTTTGTAATTCCTACATTATCAAGAGCTCTGCTAGCATGATTTGCACATCTATCTATGTATATATCTATTACGTTATCAGAAGGAACAAATCTAAAGTGTTCAAGTGATTTATAGTTTAGAAAGCAATTTTTATATAATCCTATTTCCATTTGGAACACCTCTAAATCTGATTTAGTAGCATTTACATTTTGCATATCATTTTCTACACTAAGAATTGCTTTGTCAAGTAGCTCTCTTTTGTATTTAATGAGTTCTGCAAGTAGTCTTTTCTGTCCAGAATCACTTAAAATATTTTCTAAATTTAATTGCTCTCCATTTTCCAATAGAAAAGTATAAGTAGATTGAAATTCTTCGCAATATGCACCACAACCTTCTCCAAAAAAAGAAACAGAATAGATTTCTGAATTGAGAATTTCAGTTTTATACTTTAAAAATGCAAGTCTAGGTATTTTATTTTTTTCTGTACTCCAAACATTTTCAAATATGCTTAACTTTTCATTACCCATTTCAATATCTAACAGATCTGAAATTATAATCGAATTTATTTTATCATTAATAACTTTATTTGATCCTGATAAGAAAGGAAATTCATAGGATTGGTTTTCATAGAGAGGATTTGTTTCCGACAATTTATTGATTTCATAATTCTGACTAAAACAAGAAAAATTCAGAAGAAAGATTATTAAATAATAGGTTCGGTTCATAATTAATGCCTAACTAAGGGGTTAAACGTAGTTCTGGTTTGAGAAAGAAAAGATAATAAATTCCTTAACAATAATTTGAGAAGGTGACTTCCTTATAATCTCTAATTATTGGTCGTAAATTAGGCACGCCTCGGCGTGGTGTAAATTATGGAATTTATTGGATTGGGAATTCGAGGATCAGGGCCAAATGCTTCGCATTCATGAATTCCTTTTTAATACAATAGAAATGGCATGAACTAAATTGCTTTTAGGACTTGTTATGGCGCGTTGAGGACTTCAGTCCACCAGCATTAGCTTTGGATAGCTGATACGTAATTGTTCAATTTGGTTTAACCCTGCAGATGAGAACACCTTGCTTTAAGGACGAGAGTGCGAAGCACGTAGTAATTAAAGTTCGCCTTTGGCGACCCGAGCGCAGCGAACAGATGAATTCTTATAAAATAAAATAAACTGACATGAATAATGTGTTCTCATCGGTCTTATATAAGGCTCGTAGCGTGTAAATTAGCGATTAATTTCGGATTAAGAATAAGCCAGATTTTTAAATTTTACTATTTATTTTCTTTATTAGAAATCGTCAAATTTAAAAATTTGGCAACTTTCCAAATACGCCTTAACTTCGATTAAGCAACTAATTAGCTATGAGCTATATACGTTGTTGTTAGTAGTTATTTATCTTAAATCCAAATAATTTATTTCCTTTTTCCTATTCTCTTTCATTCTTTCGTGAAAATAATTAATTAATTTATTTTTTAAAGGATGATTCTCATCAAAACAGTCTTTTCCTTGAGAATCGAAAACAATCAAACAAGCATAATATTCATTTACAGTTTCTGTTCCATCTGCTATAATTGTGAACCTTTCATCGTTTTCAAAAAGTTTTATGTTTTCCCATACTTTTCGTTGAATATTTTTTTGATGTAATCCATTAGCTTTATTATTCCAAGAACCAAAATCTAGAAACATAGATTTCATTGTATCTAACGCAGAATCAATATTATGAAATCGTAATTCATTAAAATTAATCGTATCTGAATTAATAACTCTTGATATTTTAGCAATTTTTAAATCGTTAAAGTTTGTTTTAACTATAATTTCATTGATTTCTTTATTGTTAACTTTAGATGAAGAACAAGAAATTAAGCTAAAGATGAATAATAATATTAAAGTTTGTCTCATAATTACTTACAACTGCAGGGTTAAACGTAGTTCTGCTTTGAGAATGAAAAGATAATAAATTCTTAAACAATAATTGGAGAAAAGGACTTCCTTATAGTCTCTAATTATTGATTGTCAATTAGCTTCGCTTGAGCGAAGCGTAAATTGTAGAATTTATTGACTTGGGAATTCAAGATACGGTACCAAATTGCTTTTAGCACTTGTTATGGCACGTTAAGGGCTTGAGTCCGTCAGCTGGAGCTGTGGATAGCTGATAATTACTTATTCAATTTGGTTTAGCAGGGCGTTAGAGCACATATTCTTGTGGGGCGGGAGTTCGCAGAACGGAGCAACACAAGTCAGCTTCAGCTGAATGTGCTCTAACGTCTCCGTATAAGAATAGTAGCGGATTTTAACTCACTAACTTTTCAGTTAAATACAGACCTTATTTATATTTACTTACTTTCGTTTTAGCGATTAAACCGCTATTATTTTTATACATTGTTGGCATACGTTATTTGTTTTCATTCAGCCAATTTTCGTAGTTTTTTAATAAAAAATTAATACCATCATTTTTATATTCTTCTGTAAATAATGTAAAGTGGTCTCCTGCATAATATTCAAATTCTATATTAGCATCTATACTTTTCATTTCTTTCTCTAAAAGTTTGACTGCGTGGTGTAAATGAAAATTGTCACTTGTGCCTACTGTAATTCTGATTTTGCCAGTAAGGTCATCTTTTATATTGCTCCAATTATCTCTTAAAATAATTGAAAGGTCATATCTCCTCCAAAGAGGAATAGCATTCTTGTTTATCTCTCCGCTTGGAATATTTACCAATCTGATTCTATTTCCATCATTATCAAACCCTCCAAAAACAGCATCGAACGAACGTAGTTGAGAACCTCGGTAAATTACATTTTCTGTTCTGTAGAAATCTTTCGCACTGATTACTGGAAATCTGCCTGCTATGGTAACATCAGCTAATAAATTTCCTTTTGCGTCATAAAACATATTATTTGTATCATAAATGTTTTTATTTTGATAGTTCCTAAAATCTACTTGGTCAGGTGCGCTTGACCAAGCTCCAGCAAATGTTTTTGGGTAATTTATTTGTAGCCAAAGAGAAGTCCATCCTCCACTACTATGACCGTGTAATAAAAATGCACCATTAGTTCGATATTTTTGTTTTAAGGCAGGTATAAATTCATTTATAAGTGCATCTCCCCAAGGCCCATTAACATCACTATTAGCATATGTAGAATGTCCTTCTGGACAGTTACCGTCTAAATAAATTACAATTGTAGGTTGTTCTCCTAACTGCTCTAAAAAAGTATTACGACCTGAATGTAATTTATAATTTGCTCCGAAACCAAAAATTGAAAATATGACTGGATAATCTTTATCAGGCTGTTCATAGTACTCTTTTGGTAAGCTAACCGCGGCATTAACAAAAATATCTTTTTTATGAAACTGACTTAAGAGATTTGATTTAACACTTAATTCTTTTAGAAATTCGGTTTCATTAAACTTAATTGGTTGAATAACCTTATTTGCTTTTAACTTGAAGATTTTGTCAAAATCTTTAGTCAAATCAATTTTGATTGGTTCAGAATATAAATTTCCAGAGCTTGTGCCAATATTTGCATCACCTAAATTCAAATCGAATACAGCCTGTACATAATATTCTCCTCGCTCAATATTCGATAATTCAACAGGATAGGATATGGCATTATCATTAAAAATGACACTTTCGTTAGCTTTTAAATTCTTAACAACAACTCTGTACACTGGTGTCAATTCAAGTCCAACAAAAATATCCTTGGGTGACTTTTTTTCCTTTGAAAGGTAAAGTAGAACATTTCCTGAATACTCTTCTAGCATTACATTTGAGTCGAAACTAACTTCAAATATTTGAGCTTTTGCTTGGAATCCAATTATTATGAAAAGGATAATTAAAATGTATGTTTTTCTCATATGAGTGTTTTTAATGCATGCCAACTGCAGGGTTAAACGTAGTTCTGCTTTGAGAATGAAAAGATAATAAATTCTTAAACAATAATTAGAGAAGGCGACTTCCTTATAATCTC
>NZ_JAGEVF010000016.1 GCF_017581965.1 Winogradskyella pelagia | reverse complement strand
TAAGTTGTACTAACCGTATTATCCAAGGCTGGCGACCAGCTGCCAGATATACCATTGTTGGATTGTGTAGGCAAAGGGTCTAAGGTATCACCCTCACAAATAGGGTCTATGGGATCGAATAATGGGTCAACCAATGGATTAACCACGATTTCCAAAGTTACCTCTTGAGCACAATCTTGGCCAGGACCTGGTGTAAACGTATAAGTAGTCGTTGCTAAATTATTTAAAGCTGGTGACCAAGAACCAGATATTCCATCATTAGACATTATTGGAAGTGGCGCCAAGGCATCACCTTCACAAACAGGCGCAACAGCATCAAATTCTGGAAACTGTAATGGATTAACCACAATCTCTAAGGTGGCATTAGTTGCACAAGAATTGTCTGGAGTGAATGTATAGGTTGTAGTTACGGTATTATTAAGGGCTGGAGACCACGTCCCTGTTATACCGTTAGTTGAAGTTGTAGGAAGTGGCGCTAAGGTGTCACCTTCGCAGATTGAATCTACAGGGTCAAACAAAGGGGTCTCAACAGGCAAAACCGACAAGGTAAACATCTCTTCCGTGATATTACCACAAACATCGGCCACAGTGACCGTATAGGTTGTAGTTACAGTAGGAGAAAGTGTTGGATTAGGACTATTAGGGTTACTCACACCGTTAGTTGGTGACCAAGTATAGACCACACCACTAGGAATAGCTGCATTTACCACTTTACTTGACCCTTCACAGATGAAATCATCTTGCAACTGCAGGTTATCTACAAATGAGATACTATTGAAGCATACCGAATGCACATTGGAAAGCCCTCCTGTTGAACCTACAAATCCAAAAAATACAGAATCGTCGTTGGCGAAAATATTCCCTTTAACATCAAAAACTAAACTCAACCTAAGTTCACAATCAAAATAGACATTAAGGGTTGTTGAAGCAGCAAACCATTCTATTTTAATCTCATGGAAACTGCCATCTTCAATATTTTGACTGAAAGGACTTGCTTGAACTGGACCCGCCAAGTTTGTTCCTAAATTATTATGGTTCGGATTTCCATTACCCATTATAGAAATATGATCAAAAGAGGGGTCTCCAAGTAAGCCCTCAGCAGGAATATTGTTTTCATACGTATCAAACTCAACTGCTAGAGATGGTGAGATTCCTTGATATCCAACGCCGCCGCCAGCAGCACCAAGTTCTGGTGTTGAGGTGCCTTTAAAAACCAAAGCCATACCATCAGCGCCATTAGCATCCTTTGACCCAAAATTGTTTTGGTAAAGAATAAAAAAGTCCTCATCAAAATCAATCGGATTATCATACCAAACGCCACCAGCTTGGAAATTTAAATCTTGAGTTATGGTGTAACAATTATTTCCCTGATCAATGGCATCTCCAATTATAGAAGCATTTAATTGAGCTAACAAGTTATTGCTACATGCAATAAACAGAGAAACAACTATCCAAAGGTGTAAACGCAATTTTTTCTTTTATGGATGAAGATATTAAATGATAGCTACCGCTGCAATAAATCAGGTTATTTAGCGGAATTTTAACGTTATTCTGGTTATTTATTTAAGATTATCTTCAACGAATTCCAAAAGGTCACTTGGCTGACAATCTAAAGCCTTGCAAATAGCCTCCAACGTAGAGAAGCGAATAGCTTTGGCCTTGCCAGTTTTAAGGATGGATAAGTTAGCCGTGGTTATACCAATCTTGTCTGCCAGTTCATAGCTCTTCATACCTCTTTTGGCTAAAATTACGTCTAAATTAACAAGTATTGGCATATCTACACGGTTAGTTCATTTTCCTCTTTGGCGTGTTTTGCAACTTTAAATACCTCACTTAAAACCATAAAAAACAACCCTAAAGCTGTTATAAAAAGGTATGGGCTAAAACCTAGATTTATTTTTATTTCGCTTTTAAAATAAACGGCAAAAACAATGGCTAAAATCAGAGAAACTAAACCACTGTAGCATAAAAATTTACCAATAATTCCAAAATTTGTTATAACCTCATTGTGAAAAGGTTTCACTTTTTGAAAATAACTTAATGTCTTACGAAAAAGATAAACGCAATAGATATTTATATAAATCACTAAAGCCCCTATAAGAATAGTAATTTTTACTGGCCAACCGGTAATTTGGTCCTCCTCTTGGCCTAAACCTGGTAAAACTCTTATTATATCAGCATCCATAAACGCCATAACTACAAAAAATAGTACCATTGGAATTAATGGAATACACGTTAATATCCAGACAAAATCTATTAAACTTTTTAAAATTATTAATTTTCGCATTTTCAAAAAATTATTGTTTTACAATAACAAATTTAATAAAATTATTGTTTTACAATAATTTTTACTTTTTTTCAACACATATCTATAAGTATATTTGAGCAATGAATGCTAAAAAAATTATCATTTCTGAAAACAATAGACCGATTTGGCAGATTCCTTTAGCGGCTTTATTCTTTACAATTGCTGTTGGGTCTATTAGCTACAAAATATTTCTTTGGATAAGTAACGACGTACCTCTGAGCCTAAGTGTGGCTGATTTTAATACTGCTATTTATTTTAGTGCTTTAGGCGTTGGCTTCACCTACCGAAAAAGAATTTACATAGACCTTAAATCCTCTAGATTTAAACCTAGTTTTGAAGTTGGTCCTTTAAAATTTGGGAAATGGATAACTATAACAAACTATGAGTATGTATCCGTTTTTCATCAACCTTTAAAAGATGGAAGCTATATTTACGAAGTAAACTTATGGTATGACTCCAATAAACACTTTCAACTTTACGAAAAAAATGATTATAAAGATGCCTTTATCATTGGTTATCAGCTTTCTGAGGAGCTTAATATAGATTTATTAGATGCCACAGTTCCCAATGATTTTAAATGGATCGATAAAGAGAAATGGAAGAATCAAATGAATGAATCCTAAATTTCATTTATATTAAAGCAGCAACAATGTCCAAAACATTTACAACTATAGCACGTTATCAGTATTCTTCCGAAGCCCAAATTATTAAAGGACGATTAGAAGCAGAAGGTATTGAGGTATTTCTTAGTGACAATATCACTATAGATACGGACCCCTTAGTGAGCAATGCCATCGGTGGCGTTAAGTTAAAAGTCCTATCTGTAGACGTTATTAAGGCCAAGCATATTTTATCAACGATTCAATCTTTTTCTGTAGATGATAACGGAGAGCGCATCCAATGTCCCAAGTGTAATAATGAACATATCAATATATATTCAAGTATTAAGGATCTAAAATCCCTTTTATCTTTTATTCTTGGCTTTGTGTCTGGAACTTTACCCTTTAGCACAAGACACCACTATAAATGCGACAACTGCAGTTTTGAATTCCCTATTAAATAATACTATCTTGCGCCGAAATTTATTTTTATGCACTTAAAGTCTCTCGTTACAGTCATTGCCCTACTTGTCCTTATCCCTTGGAGTTTTGCACAAGAATTCCCTCAACAAGATCTCGACTCTATAACTTTGACTTCAGAGCGTATAGACTTACCTTTTAGAGAAAATTCGAGGACCATCAACATTATAACAGCTGCCGATATAAAAAAAAGTGCTGCTGTTAATATAGCTGACGTATTGCAACAAGTTGCAGGTATTGATATGCGCAGACGTGGTACTGGTGGCACCCAAGCGGATTTACACATTCGAGGCGGAAACTATAATCAAACCTTATTGTTAATTGATGGCATAAAAATGGATGATGCCCAAACAGGGCATCACACCATGAATGCCGCATTGCCTATAGAAGTTATAGAGCGCATTGAAATTGTTAAAGGGCCCGCGGCAAGGGTTTTTGGACAAAATGCCTTTACAGGTGCCATCAATATTGTAACCAAGAAAAGTTTTGAAAATACCCTTTCTGCAAATCTAGAAGCTGGTTCTTTCGGACAATTAAATGGCAATATTACAGCAGGCGTACAGCAAGAGAATGCTTCACACATTCTACATGCTGGACGAGTGACATCTGAAGGTTATCGTCCAAATTCAGATTATGATAATGCCAATTACTTTCTAAAGAGTATTTTTAATAAAAACCGTCAGCCTGTAGAGCTCATTGCATCCTTACTAGAACGAAATTTTGGTGCTCAAAACTTTTATACGCCAACGCAGTTTGGATTAACCGAGTATGAAGAAACCCAAAACAGCCTTATTGGTTTAACCACAACATTTAGAAAGAATAATCTAAAAATTAGGCCAAGAATCTATTGGAGACGCAACCAAGACAGGTATCAATTGGTAAGGGATAACCCTAGGGCAAGAAACTTTACAGTTAACAATAAAATAGGTGCAGAACTCAACGCTTCTTACAGTTCTAGTCTAGGAATAACAGGGTTTGGAATCGATCTTGCAAAGGTAGATATGCGCAGTAATTCACTTGGTAACAGAAACCGTTTTATGACAACGGTTTTTCTAGAACACCGTTTTAAATTACTGAACAACAAATTGGATATTACTCCAGGTATAGCTGCAAATTATTTTTCTGACTTCAAATTCAATGCATTTCCTGGCGTTGATGTTGGGTACGAGATTTCAAATCGTTTCAAAGTTTATGGTAACGCAGGATACACCTACAGGGTCCCAACTTATACAGAACTATTTATAATTGTTCCAGGACGTGAGGGTAACGAAAACTTACGGCCAGAAGAGGCGATTTCCGCCGAAATTGGTATGAAATATGCCAACAGAAATTTTAGCACGTCCATGGCGCTTTTTTACAGAGATACCAATAATTTAATCGATTATGCCAAAAATACCGAAACCGCCCCTTTAGTGGCAACTAATTTATCTGAAGATATCCGTTCTCAAGGGATTGAGCTAGATGCCAACTATTATTTCAAACTGAATAATAGCACACATCAGTTGGGAGTCAATTATACATTTATTGATGATGAGGTTGAAGATTTAAACTTAGACTTTTTACTATATTCCGTAAACTCGCTCAAGCATCAGTTTACAAGTAACTTCAGGTCTCAATTAACAAAGGCACTTAATGTTAATGTCATTTACAAATATGCTGAACGTACGTCTGGGCTCTCTTACAATGTATGGGACGCCTCCATTATTTATGGAATGAAGGCCTTAGAACTGACCATAACCGCCAGTAATATTTTTGATGCTGACTTTATTGAGCAAGACCCTATACCCATGCCACCGAGCAATGTTCTTTTTGGTTTGAGGTATGATTTCCAATAAAACCTGCCAATTGACTTAAATAAATATCTATTTAGTAAATTTTCTGACGTTTTATTAACTTTGATTTCATAAACTAATTTCTTTTGCAGCTTAATCTACAACAGATTCCACGAGTCGAAACCATTTCTAAAGCCGACTTTATTAAGCATTACTTTAAACCGCAAAAACCCGTGGTTATAGAACGCTTCATTGAAGACTGGCCCGCCTATAATAAATGGGATTTAGATTATATGAAAGCCGTTGCTGGTGATAAAATCGTGCCCCTCTACGACAATCGTCCAGTAGATTACAAAGATGGTTTTAACGAAGCTCACGCCAAAATGAAAATGAGCGACTACATAGACCTTTTAAAGCGCGAGCCTACAAAATTCAGGATTTTTTTATGGAATATACTTAAGGAAGTTCCAGTACTACAAAATGATTTCAGCTACCCAGACTTTGGTATAAGGCTCATGAAAGGATTACCAATGCTATTCTTTGGTGGAAGAGCTTCTTACACCTTTATGCATTACGATATTGATTTGGCTAATATTTTTCATTTTCATTTCGAAGGTAAAAAACAATGCATCTTATTTGATCAAAAACAGAATAAGTATTTATACAAAGTTCCACACTCTCTAATAACGCGAGAAGACATCAATTTTGCAAATCCAGATTTTGAAAAGTGGCCAGCCTTAAAACATGCTCAAGGTTGGGTCTGTGATTTAAATCATGGTGAGGTTCTTTACATGCCTGAAGGTTATTGGCATTACATGCGATATATAACTCCAGGTTTTTCTATGAGTTTAAGAGCTATTGCTCGGAATCCAAAAAATTTAGGAAAAGCGTTATACAACGTTTTTCTTATGCGTATTTATGATAATCTTATGCGCAGAATGCAAGGTCAAAAATGGATTGATTGGAAAAACCAGAAGGCTATTGAAAACACCAATAAGTTTGCATAATAGACTCTGACTTTGATCACTTACTATTTGTATATTTGCCGCTAATAAAAATTTCTACGATGAAAAAAATTGTTTTAATTACTGCACTTTTGGCCTTTACTTTTGGAAATTCTCAAGCCTTTAAAGGAAAGGATGACAGTAAATTCCAAGTCGGTGCCAATTTTCAATCTGGCGGTACAGGATTGAATGCCTCATACGATTATGGTATTGGTGAAAACATATCTTTAGGCGTCTCTTCAACCTATATTTTAGGGGTTGATAGCAATATAGATGCAGATTTTAAAGATCGGTTTGATGTAAGGGCTAGATTCAATGCTAATATTGGTAACGTTCTGGCTATTGATGAGAACTTTGATTTATATCCAGGCCTCAGCTTTGGATTGAAAAATTTTGGAGCACATGTTGGAGCTCGCTATTTTTTCTCAGATGGTTTTGGACTGTATACTGAACTCAATACACCTTTAGCAAAATACAATACTGACGACCTCACACCAGCTGAGGAATTAAATAATCAATTTACCATTAGTATTGGGGCATCATTTAATCTTTAAACACCCCTGTTTTAGAATATAAAAAGGCCTTTTCACATTATTTGAAAAGGCCTTTTTTATAAGTATTCATTGAGTTTTTCATAGATAAGATGAGATTCCCAGCCACGGTAAAGTAGATAGTCAGCAACCTTCCGTTTTTTCTTAAATAAATTAGTCTCTTTGACTTGGTCAATACGTTTTCTTATCAATTCATCTAAAGTATTGTAATAGTCAATCTCATCTATTTCACCTAGTGCTTTATCAATACTATATTTAGAAATTTCTCTAAATTTTAGCTCTTTAACCAATCTGTTTTTACCCCATTTTTTAATGCTAAACTTACCTCTAACAAATGTCTTCGCAAAGCGCTCCTCATTTAAATAATTGCCTTCTATAAGCTTCACCATTATGGCATCTATAGCTTCAGGAATCATCCGCATACTCCTTAGCTTAGTTCTTACCTCTTTATGACAACGCTCTTGGTACGCACAATAATGCTCCATACGTTTTTGCGCTTCATCGACAGTATATGTTTTTTGTAGATCCAATTGCTTGAAATATAAGTTTTTAACAATTAATATTGCATATTTGTTATAGCGAAAGTTAATGAATCTTCATTGCTTAGCTCCAAATCAACTTAAATTTTTCCCTCATGAAAAAAATTACCCTTTTTTCGCTTCTACTGACTGCACTAAGTATCTCAGTTTCTGGACAAATTAAAATTGCTGAATTAACATTTGAAAATGCTGGAGGCTATACAACAAGTATTCCAGAATTTACTGATGCAGATAAGGACCATTTCCTCAGAACGGACGGATCAGACACAGCTGGCGAAGTCTTTACTAATATACAAGGTAATTTCTATTTTCATGCTCAAGATATTGATGGCGAAGGCGCATTATTGCCCGTTAGTCTTTTGATTAACGATTTAAATATTAGTGGCTATGAAAATTTAGAACTACGGATACATCTAGCAGAGGATGATGCTGGTGCTAGTCAAGATTGGGATGAACCAGATTATGTTCACATCAATTTTGATATTGATAATTCTGGAACATTCTCTAATTTGTTATGGATTGAAAACGATGGGAGTACTTTCAATTCGGCACCCTTTATTGATACCGATTTTGATGGTACAGGTGATGGCATTGAAATAACGGATAATTTCGAACAATTTACAGAAAGTATTACTGGTTTTGGTACGTTATTAGATATTCAAATTATCTTCTCTTTAGATACTGAGGATGAAGATATCGCAATTGATAATATTGAATTATGGGGAACACTTGCAACTTGTTCATCGACTACAACATGGGACGGAACAACATGGGATAATGGCGCTCCGGATATAAATACGTCAGCCATAATCAATGGCCCATACACGACATCAATACCAACCGCTGGTAGCTTCACAACATGTAATTTAGAAGTAAATGCGAACTTATTTGTTGATAATGGTGATTTTGTGGAAGTAATCAATGACGTTACAGTCAATGCAGGAACACTTACCACTGAAACTCAGGGAAGTTTCGTGCAACGCGGATCAACGTTTACACTGTCAGGAGGAGATGCTGTTGTTATTAAAACAACAATTCCTAATACAGAAAACGATTATACCTATTGGAGTAGCCCTGTAGATAACATAAGTATCTTAGATGGGCTTACAGAAGCAAATCCAAACCGTCGCTATACTTTTAATTCTAATAACTATTTGGATTCTGATGGCGACGGCGTGGACGATGATGCTAACGCTTGGACGGATGTTACAGATACAGATATTATGGAAGCAGGTAAAGGCTATATCTCCATGCATGGGTTTTTCCCTATTGGTTTTGGAGTTGGATATGACTACCTATTTGAAGGCCCTTATAATACAGGTGATATTTCTCAGGCGGTACCATTTGATCCAAGTAATACCGTAAATCACTGGAATTTATTAGGGAATCCTTACCCATCAGCTTTAGATGCAGATGACTTTTTTACTGCAAATACTAGTGTAGTTGCATCTGAACTTTTCATGTGGTCTCAGGTTAGCCCTCCTAACGATACGAACCCAGGTAATGAGGTCTTAAATTTTAATCAGAATGATTATATTACTATTAACTCCATGGGTACTGCAGGTAACGGGACTACTCCTGCTCCATCAAATAGTGTGCCTTCTGGTCAAAGTTTCTTTATACCGTCAATCAGTGCCGGAAATGTCATTTTTACAAATACCATGCGACTTAGTGGAGCCAATGTAAATGATGAATTTTACAGAAACGGACAACAAAATACCTACGGCGAAATTGAAAGGCTTTGGCTTAATCTTAGTTCAGATATTGGTGTTTATAGCCAAATATGTGTGGCATACTCCAATAATGCGACTGATGGTTATGATGGCAAAGGCATTGACACAGAGCGCAATTATGCTGGGAATGCTGGTTTATTATATTCAACTGACAATAATAATGCAGGGTTCTACGTCATTCAAGGAAAAGCCAAAAGTAGTTTAAACGAAAATGAAATAATCAATGTTGGTTTCGCCTCATACCTTTCCACATCTGAAATCTATTCGATTTCGTTACCTGATTTTGAAGGAGAATATTTAGAAAATAATCCCATTTATCTCAGAGATAATGACCTTGGTATTGTTCATGACCTTAAATCTAGCGCATATGAATTTATATCTATTGGTGGTGATTTTGCAAATCGATTTGATATTATTTTCGCCGATAGCACCTTATCTAATTTAGAAGACCAGTTGCTAATTAATGGATTTACTATAGTTGAGAATGAAGACGATTTGGTTGAGTTTACCCTTTCAAATAAAGAGGTAATCTTTGATAGAATTGAAATATTCGATGTACAAGGAAGAAAAATATTTGATTTTAATGGCGACTCCAACCTAGAAATATTTGACTTTTCAGATTTTAAAAGCTCTATTTTTATAGCAAAAGCCCATATCTCAAATGGTCAAGTTATTACCAAAAAAGCGATTAAACGCAAATAGCTTTAATGATATAGCAATAAAAAAGCCTCTTTAATAAATGAGGCTTTTTTTATAAATTGTATTGTACGGCAATAATTAGGTTTCTCCCAGGTGCAGCTATCCCAGAGGAATAAGGCCTATAGCGTTGGTCTGTGATATTCTCTAAACTTGCTGTGAGGCTTAAATGGTCATTAAACGTATACTGAGACCTTAAATTAAATGTGTACCAAGATGGGGAATATGGGTTGCCATTTTCATCTAAAGCATAAATATAATCCTTTGATAATTCAGACGGTGCCAATTGATTAAATGATAATTCATTGTTGTAGACCACAAAGGCATCTAGCAGCAATCTGTTTTTATTCCAAATTAAATGTGTACGCCCAAAATTTGGAGCAACATGTCTAATAGGGACTTCAACATTGTTATTGTCTTCGGTTCCTCCAATAACGTTGTATTGGGACCGAAGTTTTAAGGCCTTGATAACGTTAACCTCTATACCTGCCTCAAATCCATATATCCAAGCTTTAGATGCATTCTGAACGGATTGAACGGTACTGAGCTCACCATCATAGATGATTTCCGTTGCACCATTAAGCTGTGCGTTTCGCCGTATCAATGCGTTATCCAAAAAGGTATAATAGGTTCCTAAATCAATACGTACTTTATTGTCAAAATTCAACAAAAGGCCCAACTCTCCTCCATAAGCATATTCCGCCTCTAAATCATTGTTAGGGATGACGACCGAACCTGGCTCAGAGTCGAAAACTTTACCAATATCGTCGATATTAGGTGCCCTAAATGCTGTTGAAAAATTGAGTTTCCATCGAATAATATCACTAGGAAACCAAGAAAATCCGGCAGAGCCCGTAAGTGCCCCTGTGTTTACTTCTGAATCATTAAAGGGAAGATTTAAGAATTGATTGTTTTCTTCAAAATTAGCTCTTGCTACAATTTGATTATAACGCAAGCCTGATTGAAACACTAGCTTAGGACTTGCCCTATATTTAAAATTAGCGTAGGCCGCAGCAGATTGCCAGGTAGATCCATCTGGGTATCTGGTTACATTTGGGCTACTTGTATTTTGAAGAATATCTTCTTCCCTACTTTCTGAACCTACATAATTGAAGAGATATTCCAAACCATAAGAGAAGCTGATTTTGGTGGTTAATCGTTTTTCAAAATCTAAGTTAAATGAAAATACATTTACATTTTCTGCTCTAACTTCTCTTAATGGCGATTGAAAACGCCTCACTTTTCTACTTTCCTTAAAATTCTGGTAAGCTAAGGTGGTTTGTAATTTATCATACAGGTTCGACCTGCTACTACGTTTTGTCATTTGAAAATTAGTCATAAACCACTGTTGTGGTCCATAGTCCCACTCCGCCGAACGCAATCCGTTACCATCTGGCCGTATTAACCTATCGTACCTTGGATAATCTGATGTTGTCGTAAAATAGATTCCGAAGTCAAAATTGAGTTTTTGAGACGGTGTAAACCTAACTTTCTGCATTAGATTTACTTGGCTATAGCCTGTTGGTATTTGACGCTCAGGATTAGAATTTGGCACAACAACATCTTGGCCGTTATCTCGTATAACGTAAGTTGACCTAAGGTACTCCTCAGGGCCATTACTGCCCATTCTTAAATCATCAAAATCCGTATATGTAATATTGGTTAAGAATCCCCATTTTTTATAACCCAAATTAAAATTAGTATGACCTGTTTTCTCATTATTAGCGCTAGAATACCGAGTCATGATCCCAGTACTAATAAATGGCTTTTCATTATCACTTAATGTCGGTTTTTTAGTATAAAAACTCATTACACCACCTATAGCATCACTACCATAAATTACAGAACCAGAGCCCAAGGTAACCTCAGTATTTTGAACCGAAAGTGGGTCTATTGAAATAACATTTTGAACGTTGCCCCCTCTAAAAATGGCGTTATTCATTCTAACACCATCTATGGTTATAAGGAGTCTATTGGTAGAGAAACCTCTTATCATAGGACTTCCACCTCCCAACTGGCTTTTTTGAATAAAAATATTACCAGAGTTATCTAATAAATCTGCACTGGTTTGCGGATTGGCCAGTTTAATATCTCCCGCATCTAAACTAATTATCGTTTGAGGGATATCGCGCTTGCGCTGTTCAAATTTTGAAGCTGATAATACAATTTGGTTTAAGCTTTCTACATTAGGTTTTAGAAATATTTGAAAATTATCAATTGCTATCGCCGCTTTTGTCATTGAAATAGCTTCATAAAGGAAATTGTCGAAAAAAAGAAGCTCATCAATTTGGAAAATATCAAGACTTGCCTTTCCATTTATATCCGTAAAAACCGATTTGTCTTTTCCTGAATTACTTATTGCCACATAAGGTATAGGTTGTTTTGTGCCTACCTCAAAAACAGTTATAGTTTGGCCCATTCCCAATTGAGAAAAAAGCATTAAAACAAAGGATAAGTAAAGACGTTTGTAGTTATATCTTAACAGCATAATATCACTCGCAAAAAACTTAATGAAACACGTCATTTAGCACCTTCAATGACTTGGGTTTTTTAAAACCTTCCAAATGTAATTCAAAATAAAACAATATCATATTCAAAAATGACTGGCGTTGTTCTGAATTAATTTTCACTTCTTTTAAGTCATCAAAATTTATGCCCAACAGACGTTTTAAAAGGTATAAATTATGACCTGATATGGAGTATAAGCCGTAATCTGTATTTTCAAAAATACCGGATTGAAGGTTAAAAAAAGTGCTTTTGTGAGTTTCTTGTTCTGGCTGAAAACCGAGATATCTGGTTAGTTTAAGTAGAAATAGCAAATGAAAATTAGCATAATCTCCCTCAGCGTCTAGATACTGCAGTGCAGTTTCAATAAAGGTATATAACCCTTCATTTTTTTCTTCTTCATTAATTGTATTAGCCAAAATCTCTGACAAAAAAAGCACAATAGCAGATTTAAAAATATTGGAATGGAGACTCTTGTAGATATAATAAGGTTTCACTTCTTTAAAGTGGTGCAGTGTTCTTTTTGGGTAGAAATTTTCCTCTACAACCAACTGAGTTAGCGGTTGAAAATAAACCACTTTACTAGATGATTTCTTTGACTTTAAAACACCTTTTAAAATATAGCTTACTAAACCTCTTTCTTTGGTGAAACACTTAACTATAAGGTCTGATTCTCCATATTTTAGTTTAGAGAGTACAATACACTTGTTCTTAGTAAGCATAGGAACTATCTAATGATTAACACCTTTAAAACCTTGGTCTCAAAAGAATCTAAATCTGAAATTAAGATTAGATAAACGCCCGATCTCACCACAGCGTTAGCGAGATTTTTTCCGTTCCAAATGGCTGTTCCTCCATCGATAGCAAAATTATAATTTGCATTTGAAGACCTTAAATTTACATTAGATTGTGCCTCTGCGACCAAATTCCCTTCGATATCCGTTATCTTAATATTAACACGTTCTGTAAGACCTGCTATTTTAATACCTTTTGTTATATCATTTAAGTCGCTAGATCCTAGCAAATTGTATTCTGGTCTTACAGGATTTGGATAGACATAGGCTTCTTCTAGTGATTCCTCTGGTTGCGAACCACCAGCTCTAAAGGACAGTAATCCTCTTGTGGTAGCAATAAATACCGAGCCGTCTTGAGGATTAATGGAAACATCGATAATTCTATTGGATGGTAGTGGAGAATTTTCCGTGGTAAAATGATAAATGGTATTCTGACCATCTGGAGAAAAGTAGAACAACCCTGAGTCTACTGTGCCAATCCATTTATTATTAGAACCATCTACTTCAATATCTGAAATGGTCTGACCCGCAAGAAGCTCTTGAGGTATTCCGTCTTCTAACACAATAATTGAACTAAGGCTTGGGTCTGGGTCATCATAAAACCCAGACGTATTAAATAACACCCTTAACCCTGTAAAAGTACCGACCCAAAGTTGATTTCTGGTATCTATAGCCAAGGAAGTGATTCTTGGAAATGGGACATTTTGTTCTTCCGTACTTAAGGTCCTTATAGGATTATTGGCTATGCCCTCATTAAAAGCGTAAAGCCCATTAGAGTAACCACCAATCCACTTAGTACCATTATTATCAATATCTATTTCAAAGAAACCAAACTCTCCAGTCAATGGGTCTTCGTAAATACTCGAAAAATCATAGCCTTGCCAATTCCCGTTGGCAGGGTCATAAGATTTTAAGGGGTTTGGTGCTCTAGAGGTCAGTGACCATAGTACACCATTTGAGTCAAAAGTAGAAGCACTTACCCTAATACTAATAAAATTTGGAGCATTAGGGACAACTAGCGATTCTAAGCCGCTATTTGATTCATCATATAAAACTGTAGCCTCAAAATTATCCATTTGCAAAATACCGTCTTGAAATGAGCTAATATATATTTGATTATTATTGAACGGATTTATCGTTATGGTATTAAGGTTTCTAGCACCTAAAAGACTATCAAAAGGGATACTAACCCATTGCTCATCTCTATAGTAACTAATTCCTCTGGCTCTTGTTGGAGAGGGATTAAAAGACTGAGAATAATCTCCAAATGTTGCCCAAACTGTACCTGTCTCGGCATTAAGTTTAAATGTTTCATTAAACAAAGGACCATTTGGCTTGATTTCTATATACTCAGAATTAGAAGATATATTTGTGAGAACTCCAAAGTCTTGGGTACCTATATATACAAATTGTCCAAGTATTGCAGCAGATGAAAAAACAGTATCAAATTCTTCGTTTGGGAGAAAAGTATTCTCCAAGAGTAAGTTGTCATCATATAAATAAATAGCGCCAGACGAAGAATAAATTAGGTTTGTATCGCTCACTTCACTGTCAATTGGCTGTGAATTTAATGTAAACAGAAAATTGGAGGTGTTTCCTTCAATCTCGAATAGATCGCTATTAGTTCTCACCGTGTAAACCTTATCATTAAAAGTATTTGCCGTGAGAAAATTTCCTGAGATAACAATATTCCACTCCTGAAAGTCAATTAAGTTAGGACTGGTAAGATCTGCTATTTTTATACCATTATTATCAGAACATGCTGCGTAGATATTGGTTCCTAAAACAGTGACTTGGTTGACCTTTATCTGGGTGCCACCATTACCAATAAAGTAGGTGTCACCAAACTCTAAACGCTCTAAATCATATACGGAGATACCAAAGTCTGTAGAAATATAAATTAAACCCTCATTTTCATAAAAATGATTAATCCGTTTGTTAACTGGCGTTATATTGTCTTTTTCTAGGATATCAACGACGGAGAAGACTGATTCTTCTGAAATTGAATACAATTCTATTAACCCAGTTTCGTAGCCAATAAGCAAATAATCAAATTCGTTACTATAGTAGATGGTTGTAATTTGTTCACCCGAAAGACCTTCAACGGTTGTAATTGTTTTAACCTCATCGCTTATTGGATCATATTTAAAAACGGCATTTTGTGCTGCAGCATATATAGTGCCTTCTGCACTAACGACATCAACAACATTATTGTAAGAATAATGTGATTGCCATAGTGCTGAAAAATTTTGTCCAGTAATAAGGTTATAAAAACCTGTCATAACCAATAAAACCCAAAAGGCAGATTGCTTCATCGCATCAAAGTTTGTCCAAATATATTTAATACTTAACGATTAGGGAGATACTTTCATATAAACTACAATAAAAAAGCTCCCATGATTTCATGGAAGCTTTAATTCAATTTCAATTATTAGATTATACAACACCTTGCGCTAACATGGCATCTGCAACTTTAACAAAGCCAGCAATATTTGCACCTCTAACATAATCTACTGTACCGTCGTCATTTTTACCATATTGCACACAAGAAGCATGGATATCGGACATAATTTCTTTCAACTTCTTATCAACTTCTTCGCGCGTCCAGCTTAATCTTAATGAGTTTTGGCTCATTTCTAGACCTGAAGTTGCTACACCACCAGCATTTGATGCTTTTCCTGGCGCGAACAATATTTTTGCATGTTGAAATTCGTGAATAGCTTCTGGAGTTGACGGCATATTGGCCCCTTCTGAAACGCACGTACAACCATTTGAAATAAGCTGTTTGGCTTCCTCACCGTTAAGCTCGTTTTGCGTTGCACAAGGTAGTGCGACATCGCATTTAACGGACCAAGGTCTTTGGCCTTTAAAATATTTAGCATTTGGATATTTATTAACATACTCACTAATGCGGCCACGCAGTTCATTTTTAAGTTTCATAACAAACTCAAGCTTTTCAGTGTCTATACCGTCTTCATCTAAAATATAGCCTCCTGAATCAGAAAGTGTTAACACAGTAGCACCAAGCTCTAAAGCCTTCTCTGCAGCATATTGCGCCACATTTCCAGAACCTGAAATAACCACTTTTTTACCTTCAAAAGAGTCATTTTTTGTTTTAAGCATGTTATCTGCAAAATAAACGGTACCATACCCTGTAGCTTCTGGTCTAATAAGAGAACCACCCCAAGATTGGCCTTTACCAGTTAATACACCAGTAAATGTATTTTTTAGTTTCTTATACTTACCAAACATAAACCCTATCTCACGTGCACCTACTCCAATATCTCCGGCTGGCACATCTGTATTATGGCCAATATGTCTAAATAACTCTGTCATAAAAGCGTGACAGAACCTCATTATCTCATTATCACTCTTGCCTTTTGGGTCAAAATCAGAACCACCTTTTCCACCTCCCATAGGCAATGTTGTAAGACTGTTCTTAAATACTTGCTCAAAAGCTAAGAATTTTAAAATACTAGCATTTACTGTAGGATGGAATCTTAACCCTCCTTTATAAGGACCAATTGCAGAATTCATCTGAATTCTGTAACCTCTATTCACTTGAATTTCTCCCGAATCATCAACCCAACAAACCCTAAACGAAATTAAACGCTCGGGCTCCACCATTCTCAAAAGAATATTTTTACCATGATAAATATCGTGCTTCACGATGTAAGGAAGTACGGTCTCTGCAACTTCCCTTACAGCCTGTAAAAATTCAGGCTCATGGCCATTGCGCTTTTCTACCATTTCTAAAAAAGCTTCAATTTTTTCTTTCATATGAAATATTATTAAGAAATTGTGATTTATAGGCAACAAATATACATTATCTGTAAAAATAACTGCTTATTTTTTTTATATTGTCAATTAAATTTTAATTTTCATAACATGTAATAAATATCTTCTCCCTAATAAGAATATTGCATTTTATCCGTTTTATTTTGTAGTTAATCGAGTTTTTATATATTTGTTTAACATTGGCCTAAACCAATTTTTATGGGCATATACATTAGGAAGATGATTTTACTAGTTGTACTGTTCTGCTCAGTACAACAAAGCTTCTCACAACTAGGTTTTTCTCACGAAATTGGTGCCTTTATTGGAGGTGTAGCTTTCCAATCTGATTTTGGCGTTAGACGAGATTTTCAGACCAATTCTGGGAATACTGGTATTGCCATCGGTATTGTTCACTACATCAACTTTGCCTATCGGGCAGATTGTAACTGTTATTCTACAGATACTTATTTTAATGATCATTTTAAATTACGAAGTGAAATCGCTTGGAACAAAACAAAACTTAATCACTTTGGTGAATGGGTAGAAGATTCAAAAACAAGTGATAATGCTGATAGACTCAGGGCTCATTCTGGAGAGGCTCAGAACTGGGATATTGGTATGCAACTAGAATATTTCCCAAGGAGTATAAGGGCTTTTTCAGCAGGTGTATATTCTTTTGCCCCTTTCGCGGCTCTAGGTGCACATTATGTTTCCTTTAATCCTTCTGTTGAAACTACTTATGGTACGGGAAATCCGCAAAACCCTAATAACTATTACACATTTTGGCAGCAGGCCTCTGGAGGAGATCCCTTTGTTAGCGATGAAAGTGGATCTACTTGGTCGGTAGTTGCAAGTGTTGGTACGCGTTACAAACTGACGATACTTTCAGATTTGTTTGTTGAGTTGAGGTGGCAATATTATTTTGATGATTTTGTGGATGGTCTTAATCACAAACTTGATTCTAACAAAGCTAATGATTGGAACCTCTGGTTAAATTTTGGCTACATTTATTATTTAGATTAGTCATAACTCAAAAAAAAAAGACAAGCAATAAATTACTTGTCTTTATACTATTTTTAAAATATTAGGTTTATCCTATGGCTTGTTTCAAGTCTTCTATTAAGTCTTCTTCATCTTCAATCCCAACGCTTAATCGAATTAGAGAGTCAACCACTCCTGTTTTTTGGCGCTCTTCTTTTGGAATACTTGCATGAGTCATACTCGCAGGATGCCCAGCAAGAGACTCTACACCGCCAAGTGATTCTGCCAAAGTAAATACCTTTAAATTCTCCACTATTTTTATAGCTTCTTCATAACTATTGCCTTTTGTAACGAATGACACCATTCCTCCAAAATCGTTCATTTGAGACTTAGCGATGTCATGGTTAGGATGACTTTCAAACCCAGGCCAATAGACCTTTTCTATCTTTGGATGCTTTACCAAATATTCTGCAACAGCTCTTCCGTTTTCGCAATGGCGCTGCATTCTCACATGCAGGGTCTTAATACCTCGAAGTGCCAAGAAACTATCTTGTGGGCCACAAACCGCGCCACTAGCATTTTGAATAAAATAGAGTTTATCAGCTAAATCTTTATCCTTAACTACTAAAGCTCCCATAACTAAATCACTATGGCCACCTAAATACTTTGTAGCAGAATGCATTACAATATCTGCCCCAAGGTTTAATGGTTGTTGCAAGTATGGTGTAGCAAAGGTATTATCTACCGCCAGCATAATCTTATGTGCCTGTGCAATCTCAGCGGTTGCCTTAATATCAATAACATTCATCATTGGGTTTGTAGGCGTCTCTACCCAAATTAACTTTGTATTGACATTGATAAATGATTCTATATTTGAGGCGTTTTCCATACCTATAAAATGGAACTTTATTCCAAAATCTTCAAAAATCTTTGTGAATAAGCGGTAAGTTCCACCATACAAATCGTTTGTTGATATCACCTCATCACCAGGGCTCAACAATTTAATTACAGCATCGATAGCTGCCAAGCCAGAACCAAAGGCCAAACCATAATTTCCATTTTCAATACTTGCAAAAGCTTTTTCTAAAGCATTCCGTGTAGGGTTATGGGTTCTAGAATATTCGTAACCCTTGTGCCCACCAGGAGTAGATTGCGCATAAGTAGATGTTTGATATATCGGAGGCATTACAGATCCATAAGCCGGATCATGTTCTTGCCCTCCATGGATAGTTTTAGTATTAAATTTCATATGAGTTTGGTTTAAATTGCCTTAGACGAGATTAAAATAAAAACATACGGTAAGGCGTTTTTATTAAGGACAACAAAAATAATGGATAATTCGCTCCTTTCAAACCTAAGTTATACCTTTATTATATCACTTTACACATTCTATTATGCTGAAAAAATCACTGCTTACTTTAATAATATTTGTGTCTTTAATGGCCTGTACATCTGAAACCAAAAGTATTACCTTTAAAACCATAGAAGTTAAAACGGCTTTTGATGCCGATATATCAGTTTTATATGACGTTGCCGAAGGAACCAATGGGGTTAGTACTACTATTAATAAGCATATAGAACAAGCCATCGTCGAAAGTATCGGCCTTGATAGCTCCTTAAAAGACATTTCTACCGTCCTAAAAACATTTAACAAGCAGTATGTTGAATTTATAACTGATTTTCCTGATTCTGCACTTGCCAAATGGGAATTACAAGTAGAAACCGAAAAAACATATCAGTCTGATGATGTCATTACCTTGGCAATTAGTGTTTACGAATATCAGGGTGGAGCACATGGAAACAGCCATATCCATTTATTGAATATTAATCCTAAAACTGGAAAAATCTTTAAACTAGATGCTATTATTGAAGACATAAAGGGATTTGAAAGTTTAGCTAAAACATATTTTATTAAAAACTTAACTCAAAAGGACGAAAATTTAAAAATGGAAGATTACTTTTTCGGAGAGCCCTTTCACTTGCCAGAAAATATGGGTTTCAGTGATGATGGATTTATTTTATTATATAACGTCTACGAAGTTGCTTCTTATGCTCAAGGCTATACAGAATTTGCCATCCCATATGATGACATGGACCCTTATTTAAAACTATATTAGGTTGCTGTTTTTGTGAGCTTCTTTATAAATGGTTCAACCGTTAAACCTTGCCCTAAAATAGAAGCTACAACAACAATATAGGTTATAACAAGAAACAGCTCCCGATGCATTTCTTTGGATAGACTCAGTGCCAAGGCAATAGAAATACCACCACGTAATCCACCCCATGTCATTATAAGATTAGTTCGCGGAACAAAATCAAGCTTTTTCGCAAAAAGTGTGATTGGCGGCCATAATGAAATGTAACGACATAAAAGTATTACAGGTATTGCTATGAGACCTGCATAGATGTATTTTCCTTCTAAAGTTAGAACTAACATCTCCATACCAATCATCACAAAGAGCACAGTATTCAACAATACATCTATCATTTCCCAAAACTTATCGACATAAGCCTCAGTCGTTTCAGACATGGCGGAGTTTCTAATTGTATCATTACCAACCATCAGCCCTGCCGTTACCATAGCCAAAGGTGCTGACAAATGAAATTTATGCGCTAGCATAGTTCCTCCCATGACAGATGCAATAGTTAGAATGACCTCAATTTCATAATTATCAATAGAACGCATTAAGCGATAGGTGACCCAGCCCAATAAAAGGCCTAGACCAATACCACCAATAACTTCCTGACCAAATAAAGTGGCAATATCTGAAAAATCTAGAGGTGCATTTGGCTTCGCTGCGATGGCAAAAATGGTTAGAAAAACTACAACACCAACGCCATCGTTAAACAGGGATTCACCAACAATTTTTGTTTCTAATTTTTTTGGAGCACCAGCTTTCTTCAATATACCTAAGACAGCTATAGGGTCCGTTGGTGAAATTAAAGCACCAAATAGGAGACAATTGATAAAGGTAACCTCAATGCCTATTGCATTAATAATATAGAACATAGCGATACCCACAAGAAACGTAGATACTAAAACTCCTAATGTTGCAAATAATAAAATCGGTCCACGCTGTACTCTCAATTGTTCAAAATTAGTATGAAGTGCCCCTGCGAAAAGGAGAAAACTCAACATAATATCCAATAAAACGGTTTCAAAATCAATACTATTAATAAAGGCCTTTTCACTAACTAGAAGTGTGTCATCAAACTGAGCCAAAGCAATTACTGCAATTGTAAAAATTATGGTTATGAGCATCAATCCTATAGTTATAGGTAACTTAAGAAAGCGAACATTGATATAACCAAATATTGCAGATAAAACAATAAGAATAGTGGCAATTGAATAATAATCCATAATACTAAATGAGTTTTCTTAAGGCATAAATATAACCTAAATGGATACCTTCATGAAAATTATTGAACTCTATAGCTTCGTCTAATGAGGTAATAGTACTTTTTGTAGAAACCGTATAAGTAGTATAGGTTTTAAAACGTTGGGCTTTGTAGTCTTTCTCGGTTTGTTCAATCGTTGAAAACAGTAACCCTTTTATGACATTTACTTCCTGTTCAAACACCAACTGGTCTGGCTTAGTTCCTTTTCTGTATTTGTTTATAAATGCTGTATCTATAATCGGTTCTAGTCCAGATAAGGTATAGACTAAAATTTGTTGTGTTGCAACGACATGAGCAATATTCCAAATGATATTGTTATTAAATCCTCTTGGAATCTTATTCAGATCCTCCAGGCTTAAGTTTTCGAGATAAGATTTGAGAATAGTTCTGTTCTTGGTTGTGATATCAAACGCCCAATCCATGACTTATATTTTTCTTAAAAGTACTGAAATTTCAATCGAAATACAGTTATTTTGTACTGTTTAAAATAATCCTAGCCAACCAATGAATACGTTTTTCTATTTGAGCACCTGCAATACTTGTACACGAATTATGAACGAACTCAACCTTCCGAATGATATTGTTCTTCAGGACATAAAAAATGATGCTATTACTGAAAAACAGATAGAGCAAATGAGAGCTTTAACGACATCTTACGAATCCTTGTTCAGTAAGCGAGCACGTTTGTATAAGGAAATGAACCTTAAGGATAAAAACCTGTCTGAAGACGACTATAAATCGTATATTTTAGAACACTACACTTTTTTAAAACGTCCTGTGTTAATTTACAATGACATTATGTTTATTGGGAATTCCAAAAAGGTGGTTGAAGCTGCCAAAACAGCATTGAATGCATAGCAGAGGATTTGCAATTTTAGCACTCTTTTTAGTGCAGCTATTATACGGACTTAATTACACCTTTGCAAAGGTAATTATGAACGGTAGTTTTGTAAAACCATTCGCGCTAACCCTGCTCAGGGTAGGAGGTGCTGCTGTTTTATTTTGGTTATTTAGCCTTGTAATGCCCTCAGAAAAAATAGAGCGCAAGGACTATCTAAGGTTTTTGGTTGCTGCTATATTTGGAGTGTTTATTAACATGCTTTTATTTTTAAAAGGTGTTGAACTAACAACGCCCATACATGCGGCCTCCATAGTTACGATTACACCAGTTATTATATTGATACTATCGGCTCTTATTCTAAATGAAAAAATTACCGCTCTTAAGGTCTTTGGTGTTGTACTAGCCTTTTCTGGAGCTATTGTGCTAACATTTTACGGAAAGTCACTTAGAGCAGGTGATAACGTTTTTCTTGGCAATGTATTAGTATTTATAAATGCCATTTCTTATAGTATCTATATCATTTTAATTAAACAACTTACTACCAAATACCACCCTTTTACTTTTATTAAATGGCTCTTTTTATTTGGCTTTGTTATGGTGCTACCATTTGGTTATAACGAACTTCAAAACATTGAATGGTCTAGTTTTACACCTTTTATATCGTTTTCTGTAATTTTTGTGGTTGTAGGTGCCACTTTCGGCACATATTTACTTAACCCTATGGCCTTAAAAAAACTTAAGGCTTCGACCGTTGGTGTTTTTATTTATCTGCAACCCGTATTAGCGGGTCTTTTTGCAATTATAATGGGAGAAGATGCCATAGATACAGTAAAGATTATTGCCATGGCCCTTATTTTTTCTGGTGTATATTTAGTATCTATTAAACCTAAAAAATCAATATAATTTGGCTTATGAGCACAACATATTCTCATCGATTAACGATATCCCTGAGTCGTATTGGGCAGACTTAAAATGTAAACATAATATCTACTTTAGGCCAGAGTTTTTACATTCATACGAAATAGCGAATAGAGATATCTCCTTTGGCTATATTTTTATTCTTAAGAAAGGCAAAGCAATTGCCTTAGCCTATACCCAATTGATAACCATTAGCATCAAAACAATTACGAAAAATACACGCATGCTATCTTGGTTTCGTGAACTTATTGATAGCATATTTTGTAGAAGTCCTTTACGAGTATTGTTCTGCGGCAATGTATTTCTTAGTGGCGAATATGGCGTTTTTCTCAAAAAAGAAGCTGATAAAACCGAAGCTTTCAATGCTATAGCTGATGCCATTAAATCGCTATCTCATAATACCAAGAGGTTACACGCACTTTTCATTAAAGATTTTGAGCAAGACTCACTCCATATTACGGATCAACTTCATCGTTTTGATTATGCCTCAATGAATGTGGAACCTAATATGATTATTGATTTAAAACCGCAATGGCAGAGTTTCGATGATTATAAAAAGGCTTTAAAATCGAAATATAGGATTAAGGCCAATAAGGCTGATTCTAAAAGTGAAAAGCTTAACGTTAAGTTACTTACGGAAGATGATATTAAAACCAACTTAGAGTCTCTTCAGAACCTCTATCAAAACACCATAGATAATGCCGACTTCAATGCTCAGATATTAAATCTTCAAACATACATTCATTTAAAATCTACTTTTAAAGAACGGTTTATTGTTAAAGGGTACTTTTTAGATGGGCGGTTAGTTGGGTTTTTATCCGCAATGCACAACAACCTTAATTTAGACGCTCATTTTATTGGTATTGATTACGCACTTAATAAATCTTATGCTATTTACCCAAGAATATTGAATGACTATATCCGACTTGGAATTGAGGTTGGCGCCCATAAAATAAATCTAGGACGTACGGCTTCAGAAATAAAAAGTACTCTTGGTGCCCTACCTCAGCAACTCACGTGCTACTGTAGACACAAAAGATATCTTCCAAATCTAATTCTCAAACCATTTATAGCCAACGTCCAAATAAAAACCTACAAACAGCACCAACCCTTTAAATAACTAGACTTGTATGGGTTTAGGTCTAACACCGTACTTTCTAGTATCTTCTTTAGTCAGTACTTTAAAACCATCGGATTTAGGAAATTTTTGAGACAATTCGAGCATTTCTTTTGGTAGACCGGTAAGTTTTCTCAATTTCAAATCTATCCAACCGCCTTGCATCTCACAGTGCGCTAGGTGCTCACCTTTATGATTGTAGAAGTCATGTTCAAACATAAAAAGCATACCGTCTTCACTCAGTCCTGACACCTTAATAGTTACCGTTATTGGCGCACCAATAAAAGATTCTTTGAAATAGTACATATGCTCATAAAACACCACTGGTCCTATACCATTTTTTAAAATATCTTTCATGGTAAAGCCAAACTCATTAAAAAACGACATCCTTGCATGACTCATAAAGTTAGTGTAGGCAGAATTTGCCAGGTGCCCATTGGCATCAACATCACTCCATCTAATTTCAAATTGCTTCTTGTACATAATTATAGGTTAGTTAAGGCGCAAATTTAAAAATCTTAAAGGCTACGCTATATTATTTACATAGAATTTAACAGGCGACTTTCAACTTACATTTTTGTACCTTTGCCCAACTTTAATAGTACCATTGATAATGATACAATCTATGACAGGCTACGGGAAATCTGTTCTACAGCTCCCAACCAAAAAAATTTCAATAGAATTAAAATCCCTTAATAGTAAAAACCTTGATGTCAACGCACGGATGCCCTCCATGTATCGTGCCAAAGAACTGGATATACGTAAACGTATTGCCGCTAATTTAGGTAGAGGTAAAGTGGATTTTTCACTTTATGTAGAAATTACCGGAGAAGATACTAGTTCCAAAATCAATAAAACTGTAGTCAACGAATATATTAAACAGCTTAAAGAGGTTGTTGATGGTGATACTACAGAACTTTTAAAAATGGCAGTTCGTCTACCAGACGCAGTAACCACGGAACGTGATGATATTGATGAAGAAGAATGGCACGCCATTGAAAATGGAATTGATGAAGCGATTTCAAAAATCGTGGCTTACAGAAAAGATGAAGGCGAAACATTAAAGCAAGATTTTTCCGAAAGAATAACCACACTTAAAAGATTGCTAGAGGAAGTAATCGTTATGGATCCCGAACGTATTGATGGCGTTAGGGCCAGACTAGAAAAGGGCGTGGCCGATATTAAGGAAAAGGTTGACGAAAATCGATTTGAGCAAGAGCTGGTCTATTACATCGAAAAATTTGATATCACTGAAGAAAAAGTTAGACTAGATAACCACTTAGACTATTTCTTAAAATCTTTAAATTCAGATGATTCCAACGGTAAGAAACTAGGTTTTATTTCACAGGAAATTGGACGAGAAATCAATACAATTGGCTCTAAAGCCAATTATGCACCGATGCAAAAACTCGTTGTACAGATGAAAGATGAGCTAGAAAAAATTAAAGAGCAACTACTTAACGTATTGTAGGTTTGGATAAAGGATTAAAACAAGGAAAACTCATTGTATTCTCTGCACCATCTGGGTCTGGAAAAACGACAATCGTAAGGCATCTATTAAGCCAACCAGAATTAAACTTGGAATTTTCCATCTCTGCAACCTCTAGAGAAGCCAGAGGAAACGAAATACACGGAAAGGATTATTACTATCTATCACTAAAGGAATTTAAGACTAAAATTAAAAACGATGAATTCCTAGAATGGGAAGAAGTTTATCGCGATAATTTTTACGGCACCTTAAAGTCTGAAGTTGAGCGAATATGGTCCAAGGGAAAGCATGTTATTTTTGATATTGATGTTTCGGGCGGTTTACGAATTAAACGAAAGTTCCCGGATCAGACTTTAGCCATATTTGTAAAGCCACCAGATCTTAACGAGCTGGTAAGGAGACTCAAGGATCGGGGTGAAGAAAGCCCAGAAAAAATAAGTATGCGTGTATCAAAAGCCCCTGCCGAATTGGCAACTGCACCACTATTTGATGAAATTGTTATTAATTCTAACTTAGAAGAAGCGCTTAAAAATGCTTATCAACTCGTGTCTGATTTTATCTCTAAATAACTATGAAAATAGGCTTGTTCTTTGGGACCTTTAACCCTATCCACGTTGGTCATCTTACTATTGGAAACCATATTGTTGAGCATAGTGACTTAGATCAGGTATGGTTTGTAGTTACACCTCAAAGCCCTTTTAAACAAAAAAGAAACTTACTAGATAATTACCAACGCCTAGAGATGGTTTATTTAGCAACAAAAGAGTATAATACCTTAAAGCCAAGCAACATAGAATTTGGTTTAAAGCAGCCTAATTATACAATTGATACATTGGCTTATCTAGAGGAAAAATATCCCGATCACCAATTTAGTTTAATTATGGGAGAGGATAATTTAAAAAGCTTCCATAAATGGAAAAATTACGAGCTCATTTTAGAGAATCACGGTATTTACGTTTATCCAAGGATTTCTAAAAGTGTTATTCCAGAACAATTTAAAAATCACGCTAAAATTTTTAACATTTCTGCGCCAATAATGGAGCTCTCATCTACGTTTATAAGACAAGAAATCAAAGCTGGTCGTAACGTTCGTCCAATGCTTCCCGATGAAGTGTGGAAATACTTAGACGAAATGAATTTTTATAAAAATTCATAATTGAAAGGATGTTAAACAATTCCGTGATTGATTTTTAATATTTAATTTTATTGACATTTTAATAGGAAAAGCAAATGACGTTTACAATTGTCTTTTTAACCGTAATTACAACATTTATTTTATTTAAAATAAAAACCATTTCTGAGAGGCAGCAATTGAATTCAAAGGTGGAAAAACGCCTTTTTATTTCAGGAATTCTTCTTGTCCTATTTATAATAACTAATGCGACCTTACCTTACCCAGAATCGTTATATTGGTTTATTGTTCTGGGAGTTTTAACTGTAATTGGAGTATTATCATTTGATGTAGTTAAAAAAGAATTACATCGCTTTAAACTATTATCATTAAAGGACCGCGTTACAAATGTTGCATTTTACGGTTTGCTAATTACCGTAACTACATTATTCATTTAAAAGTGGTAGAAGGCATTTTCTAAGTGATCAATAGTAAAATCACCCTTTGCCTTAACTATTGCGATAATATCAAAGCGCACCTCAACATCTAGGTCATTAAACGTTACATATTCATTAACTGCTTTAACAAGGTTTTTTATTTGTTTGGGTTTTACAAAATCTTGTGGATTTCCAAAATCTGTTGTGGAACGTGTTTTAACTTCAATAATGGCTAATACGCCTTCTTTTTGCGCAATTATATCAACTTCCGCTTTGTCAAATCTATAATTACGCTCAACGATATCATAGTTATTTTCAAGTAGAAAATCTACTGCTAATTGCTCACCCTTTTTACCTAATTCGTTGTGTTGCGCCATGTTACTAAAGTAGAAAAATAGTATTACTTTTAAGATGTAACATTAAATACCTCGACACATTACTTCGCTACTTGACTTTCCATTTAGCTTCGGGCAGAAAAGCTCCTTGCTTCTAATTTTCTTTTTTCACGGTATCGTATACTCATTTTTACTATTTCGAAAAGGATATATTCATAATAATACCGCTAGCAAATGGCTCAGTCTATTACTATTTCTATATGCAATGTATCTGGTGCCATATATGTTGGGATATGCTGGCTGGTATTCTGATGGTTCAACCCTAACTATATTCTCATTTAAACTATTCACAGTAAACATTTTATTTTTTGTCCCATTTATGCAGGTTTTATTGATTGGTCCTGTGGTGTATTTTTATACCAAAAGCTTATTAAATGCAAGTTTTAAGATTTCGAAAAACGACTATATCCACTTTATTCCAGCAGTATTATATGGCATTTATAGTTTAATAATCTTCGTAACCGACAAATTAATTTTAGATAACTACTACTTTTATGCCGATGGTAGAGATAAAGATTTAGCCAATTGGTATCAAGTTGTTGGTCTTATCTCGATGATATTTTACCTCGTTTTAAGTCTTCGGTACTATTCAGGCTACAAAAAACTGATTTTTGAAAAAGTAAGTTATGCAGACACATTACTTTTTAAATGGATTCGAAATTTTATGATTGCTTTTCTTGCAATTTTAATTCTTAGAGTTGTATTCTTTATCACAAATCCTGAATGGGGAAATTTCGGAAGTCAATTTTGGCACTACATCGCATTTTCGTTTGTATTTTATTACATCGCTGTTACTGGATATAGCAACATCATAAAACAAACAACTCTGAGAAATGAAAATTTAAAAGTCATTAATGTTTTTGAAGATGACATTTCAGTTAAAAAAACCACATCAAAATCAGATTCTACTGAACCAAATGTTTTAAAATGGAAAGATGAGCTTTCTAGTTTGATGATTCAAAAAAAACTATTTGAAAATCCGCGTTTAACACTCTCGGATGTGGCTGATGAATTAGATACCACTACAAAGACCATATCTTCGGTTGTAAATTCTGGTTTTAACATGAATTTTAATGATTTTGTAAACCATTACAGAATTGAAGCCGTAAAAGACAAGTTGGATAAAGGTGAGCAAACAACATCTACCCTTTTAGGAATTGCCTTAGACTGTGGCTTTAACAGCAAAGCCACTTTTAATAGAGCATTTAAAAAAAGTACAGATTTATCACCCAAGGCTTATTTAGATCAATTAGCCAAAAAATAGGTCTCAAATCAAGATTTGAAGCGTTTGATGTTGATTTTTACTAGATTTTTGCTTCAAATTAAAATTCATCATGAAAAAAACTATCACGCAACTTGCCTTACTACTTTCAATTTCACTAGTTGCACAACAGCAAATTAAACAAATTGATTCCATCGTCAATTCTAAAATTAATGTAAATGACCCTGGTTTGGCTGTTGGTATTATTAAAGATGGAACCATAATTTATGAAAAATATCGTGGACTCTCGAACCTTCAACATCAAGTGAAATTTGATGAAAAGACAAGGTCAAATATTGCATCTACAGCAAAACAGTTTACAGCCTTGATGGTTTTAGATTTGTCATTAAATAACAAACTCAATTTAGATGATGATATAAGAAAGTACCTTCCAAAACTCTATGAAAAAGTTACAGATAAAATTAGAGTAAGGCACCTTTTAAATCACACAAGTGGCATTAGAGACTATGTAGAACTATTAGATTTAGAAGGCGATGTTTGGTGGAGAAGGTTTGGATATGATAATGACGATGTGCTAGAGTTATTGCAAAAACAAGAGGAGCTAGGTTTTAAACCAGGCACAACATACAGTTACAGTAATTCTAACTACAATGTACTTGCCAAAATTATTGAAAAGATAACGGGCGACACATTTAGTGCGTATTCTAAAACGTTCTTTGAAAATTTAGGGATGAATGAAACCTCTTTCGTAGAAAGATATATGAAAGTAATTCCTAATAGAGCAAACCCTTATTCAGATTGGGGAAGAGGAGAATGGTGGGAAGTGCCAACAGTGACCAAAACCAATGGCGAAGGTTTTTTATACACTACTTTAAAAGACCAATTAACGTATGAAATGGCTGTTCAAAATGCAAAAAGAGATAAAAACCGTCTTTTGATTGAAAGTCAAAAACCCATACCTAATAGTGACATTACAACCTATGGGTTTGGGTTAGAATTGGAAAGTAGATTAGGTAGAACTGCTGTCCACCATTCGGGAGGAACATATGGCTTTCACTCACAAACCTATCGTTTCCCTGAAGAACAACTAACCGTTTTTATTATGAGTAATAATGGGAATATTAGTAGCAACTTGATCGCAAAACAAATTGCTGAAATTCTTCTGCCAAAATCGAACAAAAAGATAGCATATGACAAACAATTTTATCAAAAAAACAATGAAGATAACGTGACTATTTTAGGAAAATACATCTATCCAAATGAAGATAAAATCGTTGAAATCATAGATAAAGAAGGGAAAATATTTTGGCAAGAGCGCAACTTTACCGTAGGAATGGTATCAGAGGATAAAAATGTGTTTTCATTTACAAACAATACAAAATTAAAAGTAGTTTTTTATGAGGATAAAATGACAGAATATTATACTTCTGGTAAAACTATGATTTATAATAGAATTGAAGAATCGTCAATTTCCTTAGCCGATTTAGAGGCCTCTGTCGGTACATATAATAACAAAGAATTGGATATAAATTTTGATTTAAAACTAACCAAAGAAAATAACTTAAAACTTAAATTATCTACTGATAAAGGTTTTAACGATGTAATAGTGTACAATAAACAATACTTGCAAGCAAATAACTTTTTTTTGAAAGTAAAAAAAGATCAATTTAATAGAGTTACAGAATTACTACTTACCTATGGTAGAGCTAAAAATATTAGATTCATCAAAAAGACGAACCTAAAATTTCAACCAAAAATTGAAACCGATAATGGCTCTATAAATGTCACTACCATTGGCGCAAAAGATGGTGAGACATCAGACATTTTATTAACTAAAAACTATCCTAACGGAAATGAAATTTGGTTTAAGACATTTGGTGGAAGTAGTTATGATAAAGCCAGTTCAATTCTGGCAACAGAAGACGGTTATTTAATTGTTGGCTCTACAAGCTCTTATGGTAATGGCAACTACGATATGTTTGTGATTAAAACAGATAAAAAAGGAAATAAAATCTGGCAGAATACCTATGGTGACTTCTACAACGAATATGGTTATTCAGCAGAAAAAACAGACACTGGATATTTAATAAAAGGAACCATTCAAGATTGCACATCTAACTCAGATGTTTTTAATAGAACCTGTACAACAAATGTGTGGTTTGTATCTATCGATAAAAAAGGAAATAAAATTTCCAGCAAGGTATTAGAAGAATTCAAATAAATCTTGCATCACACTTTAATAAGAAATGATTGATTTGTCTTTTTGCACTACTAATTTAATTTTAGCGCCTAAAACCAAAGCCCTATTATCTGGTTCATGACCCGCTGGCATATTAAAGGCAATAGGGAAATCGTATTCTGAGAGCGCATCTAAAATCAGTTGTTCAATAGAAGTTCCCCAAAGCGTAGTGTTTTTCCTTAGCTTGCTCATATCGCCCACCATAAGTCCTTTACAATTATCAAAATAGCCAGCGCGTTTAAGGCTTTGAAGCATACGGTCAATATGATACTTATATTCGCCTATTTCTTCTATAAACAGAATTTTACCAGAAGTATCAATACTAGTTTCAGAACCAAGCATAGTATGTAACATGGTGAGATTACCGCCAACCAATTGGCCAATAGCCTCACCTTCTTTGTTATAAGACGAGCCTTCTAATTGATAATTATTAGGGTTACCGAATAAAGCCGATTTAAATGTATCTACAGTGTCTTGAATCTCGGACAAATCTTTAGTTAAACTTACACACATTAGGGCGTGAAGCGATTCAAACCCTTCATTATGTAACTGGCTGTGAAGTGCAGTAATATCAGAATAGCCTATCACCCATTTGGGATGTTTCCTAAATTGTGTATAATCTAATTTGTCTAATATTCTAACTGTTCCATAACCACCTCTTGCACACCAAATAGCACTTACTGATGGGTCATCCATAGCATTTTGAAAATCCTCACAGCGCTCTTCATCCGTACCAGCAAAATGATCGGCCTGATTAAAAACATGCTTTCCAACAATGGGATGTAAACCCCATGATTTCAGCAAACTAACAGCTTGTTGTATTTCCCCTTCCCTACTTTTTAAAATTCCCGATGGCGCTACAATGGCCACGGTATCGCCAGCTTTAAGATATGGTGGTTGAATCAAACTCGTAATATTTTTAGTAGAAACCGTTCCTTGTGATTCAATACTATTAAACGCAACAATTGTGTTTATAATTAGAATAAATCGAACAATTTTAGACATGTGGTAAAAGTACATTTTTTTTCAGTATAGCTTATATAATATGTACTTTTGTAACTTCCAAAAATTGAGTTTAGTATGTCAAAACGATACACCATTACAGCAGCCTTGCCTTACACCAATGGACCAATCCATATTGGTCATTTAGCGGGTGTTTACGTCCCTGCGGATATCTACTCGAGATATCTTAGACTAAGAGGAAATGATGTTGCCTTCATTTGCGGAAGTGATGAGCATGGTGTCCCTATTACTATCAAGGCAAAAAAAGAGGGCGTTACGCCACAAGCCATCGTTGATAAATTCCACGCCATTATTAAAACGTCCTTCGAAGAATTTGGTATTACATTTGACAATTACTCAAGAACATCAGCTAAAATTCACCACGACACCGCTTCAGAATTTTTCAAAACGCTTTACGACAAAAATGAATTTGTTGAGGAAGTCTCAGAACAACTTTATGATGCCGAGGCCAATCAATTTTTAGCAGACCGCTTTGTCATAGGTACTTGTCCAAAATGTGGCTATGAAGAAGCCTATGGCGACCAATGCGAAAACTGCGGCACCAGTCATAACGCTACGGATTTAATCAATCCAAAATCTGCAATCACGGGTAATACACCAACATTAAAGGAGACTAAACATTGGTTTTTACCATTAAATAAGCACCAGGACTTTTTAGAAGAGTGGATCTTAAAAGATCATAAAAAAGATTGGAAGCCTAATGTTTACGGACAAGTTAAGTCCTGGATTGATGATGGTTTGCGCCCTAGAGCTGTTACAAGAGACTTGGATTGGGGCATTCCGGTACCTGTTGAAGGTGGCGAAGGAAAGGTACTTTATGTTTGGTTCGATGCACCTATTGGTTATATTTCTTCTACTAAGGAGTGGGCGGAGCGCGAAGGCAAAAATTGGGAAGACTATTGGAAAAACGAGGATACTACCCTAATCCACTTTATTGGTAAGGATAATATTGTATTTCACTGCATTATTTTTCCGGCCATGTTAAAGGCAGAAGGCTCGTATATATTACCAGAAAATGTACCTGCCAATGAGTTTCTCAATTTAGAGGGAAATAAACTATCTACCTCCAAGAATTGGGCCGTTTGGTTACCCGATTATTTAAAGGATTTTCCCAATCAGCAAGATGTACTTAGATATGCTTTAACCGCTAATGCTCCAGAAACCAAGGACAACGACTTTACATGGAAAGATTTTCAAGCAAGAAATAATAATGAACTGGTTGCTATTTTTGGTAACTTCATCAACCGCGTGGTAGTATTAACCAACAAATACTACGATGGTGTGGTTCCAAAACCATCAGAATACACCGAAGTAGATACAGCTACTTTAACTGAATTAAAAGCATATCCTGCTGTGATTGCAAGCTCAATTGAGCGTTTTCGTTTTAGGGAAGCTAGCCAAGAGCTAATGAATTTAGCACGCCTAGGAAATAAATACCTTGCCGATGAGGAACCGTGGAAAACTATAAAAACAGACCAAGAGCGAACTCAGACTATTATGTATGTGGCGCTTCAAATAGCCTCAGCACTTTCTATATTGTCAGAGCCATTCTTACCCTTTACATCGACAAAATTAAAAGGCATTCTGCAACATTCTCATTTGGCCAATAATTCATCTTGGGATACCATTGCTAACAACATTGATTTGCTACCTTGTAATCATAAGATAGGTAAAGCAGAATTATTATTCTCTAAAATTGAAGATAGTACCATTCAAATCCAACTCGATAAACTCGAAGCCAGCAAAAAAGCCAATGAAGCCTTAAATGCTAAGGCAGAGCCGCAAAAAGAGGAAATCTCGTTTGAAGATTTTACCAAACTAGACTTGCGCGTAGGAACTATTCTTGAAGCAGAGAAAATGCCGAAAACCAAAAAGCTATTGGTACTTAAAGTTGATACTGGTGTGGATGTGAGAACCATTGTTTCTGGTATTGCAGAGAGTTTCTCTGCAGATGAAGTGGTTGGAAAACGAGTTACAGTTTTAGTTAATCTTGCTCCACGTAAACTCAGAGGTGTTGAGAGCCAAGGCATGATTCTAATGACCGAGGATGAGAGTGGTAATTTGGTGTTTGTTAACCCAGATAAGGATGGGCAAGTAAAAAATGGTTTAAAAATCAGTTAATCCCATTAAACGTTTTTATCTCGTATTAGTCCTATGACTTAGAATATTGTAACCATTAGGATGGTTCATAATATTGCGTTAAAGGGTGTAAGATTTTCCTGCCTTTAAATTATTTTTATGGTGGTTTGCTTGATATTCAAATGCTATGAATTATGAAAGAAAAAGAATTCCAATTTAAAGGTCTATTAATAGTTTTTATTTTTTGCTTTATCGGTGTTTCCTACGGACAAGATAATTCAGACTTTATCATTAAAAAGTTTGAAGATTACTCTGCTTTTCCAAGAGAATACACCTATGTCCATCTCAACAAATCCATTTATATTAAAGGTGAGATGATGGGTTTTACGGCCTATGTTTTCGATAAATTTGATCGTACACCTTCAACAGCTACCACAAACCTCTATTGTGTAGTCAAAGACTCCACCAAACAAATCTTAAAGAAAAAGCTCATTAGAGTTAAAGATGGTGTAGCGTCCAATGTCCTTAATATAGATTCTACATTTACCTCTGGGAACTATACTGTAGATTTCTATACCAACTGGATGCGAAATTTTAATGAAAACAATTATTTCACACAAAACTTTACAGTTATAGACCCAGAAAAGCAGCAATTTGTAGAAACCACTTCCGAAGCATCGGTTTATGATGTTCAGGTATTAGCAGAAGGTGGTCATCTGGTTGAAAACATTCAGAATACCATTGCTATTATTGTTAAGGACCAAAGAGGTCTTGGTATAAAAAATGCTTCTGGCCGAATTGTTGATATGAACGGTGAAATAATAACCGAATTTCAATTGGATAATCAAGGTATCGGCAAAACCATTTTAAACCCTTTACGAGGCGAACCCTATAAAGTAGTTATTTTAGATCCTGAAGGTGATGTGATTGAAAAAACTATTTCTTCAGTAGAAGCTTATGGCATTAATATGAGTATATCTCCATTAAAAGATGATATCATCGTTACGCTTAGAACCAATGATAAAACGCTGAAGAATATAAAATCAGATATATATACCATTGGCATTCACAACGGAAAAGGAATGGTTAAAACCAATGTATCTTTTAACAGCGAACCAGTAATCAACCAAAAGGTTAATGGCAGTTCCTTGTTTTCTGGTATCAACGTTATTACTGTATTCAATCAACAGAATCAACCCGTTTTAGAACGACTTTATTTTAATCACTCTTCTATTAAAACCAGTGAAGTCACTGTTAGCCCTAAAGCTAGAGTTAGTTTAGACACGGTTAAACTTCAATTGTTGGCTAAGACCATTGTTGATACCTCTAAGTTACAGAACGTCAGTATCTCTGTGCTCCCAAGTAATACAAAATCTTATAATTTTGATGGTGGAATTGCATCAAGAATATATTTAGAGCCTTATGTAAAAGGCTATATTGAAAACGCTTCTTACTATTTTTCTGGATCTACACCAAAAATTAAGTACGACCTCGATAATTTATTGTTGGCCCAAGGCTGGAGCAGTTATGATTGGAAAACCATTTTCAGTTATCCACCTTTAATTCGTAACGACTTTGAATTTGGTATAAGTATAGACGCTACTATTAATTCTAAAAACCCAGAAGGCAGTTACTTTTCGTATCCCATAAAAAATAATACCTCAGAGATTTTTGTACTAGATAATACCAATAATACTTTTAGCCAAAAAGGTTTATTCCCTGAAGAAGGTGAGGCTTATAGATTGAGTAAAGGCGATTCTTATACAAAGCCTGGTGCCAATGTGAGGTTCTTTCCTTATGAATTTCCAGATTTTGATATAGACATAAAACCGTATAATGTAAACGATAAAAACGTCCTCGCCTACTCTACAAGCAGTACCGATGGTATAAAAGAACAGTCTTGGAAAGACTCGGAAGTTGAGGAACTTGATGAAGTGGTGCTTACTTTAAAAAAGCGTAAAACCCGTATAGAGTCCCTAGGGAAAAAATATTTTGGAAAAATAGCCTTGGTTACAGAGGATGTGCAAGAAAGTAACATAACTCTAGATATATGGTTGCAACGCTATAATTATCTCACGAGAGAAACACCTCAAGGCGATTTATTAATCATTGACCCAACAGCAGCACTGTCTAATGGTGGCCAGACACCACTGATTTACTTGGACGATGTTTTATTGTCAGACGCAAGAATTCTTCTCAATTTCCGGATGGAAGAAATTGATTATGTGGTTATGGATAAACAAGGTGGCAATACCGGAATACGAGGTGCGGCAGGCGAATTACGTATTTATACACGACCGTTACTAGATAGAAAACTGAATAGAGACAATGTTTCAGAATACCCTTTTCCCTTGGCATTTGAGACAAACAAAACCTATTTTACACCAAAGTACCAGTTGTTTGACACACCTTTCTTTAGAGATTACGGTGTTATATCCTGGCAGCCCAACCTTAAATTTGAAGCACCAGGACGCTTAGACCTTAAGTTTTTCAATACCGAAACCTCAGAAATTAAGTTGTTTATACAAGGGTTTATTAACGAAGATACATTTATCTCGGAAATAAAAACGGTAGACTTAAGTGCTACAAGAGTTGATTAATCCCACAAACACTTGCAGTTGCTAAAGATTGCGTTTCATCCCATCTACAAACACCCCTTGCCAGAAGGCCATCGCTTTCCTATGGAAAAGTATGATTTGTTACCTCAGCAACTCCGGCATGAAGGCACGTGTTCTCAAGCTAATTTTTTTGAACCTAAAAGACCAAACGATAAATACATTCTCACAGTCCACGAGCCTGACTACTATTACGATTTGGTAAATATTACTTTAGACCCTCGCGCTGCTCGCAAAATTGGATTTCCATTGAGTGAAGTTTTGGTAGAACGCGAAATCATTATTGCAGATGGCACTATTAAGGCAAGTGAATATGCTCTACAATATGGTATTGCCATGAATATCGCAGGTGGTACCCACCATGCCTACACCAATCGTGGAGAGGCCTTTTGTTTGTTAAATGACCAAGCCATTGGTGCACGTTACCTTCAAAGTAACGGCCTGGCTAAAAAAATACTCATCGTAGACCTAGATGTGCATCAAGGTAATGGTACGGCGGAGATTTTTGAGAATGACAACTCCGTGTTTACGTTTTCAATGCATGGTAAAAGCAACTATCCCTTTAAAAAAGAACAGAGCGATTTAGATATTGCCCTCGAAAATAATACAGATGACGCTACCTATCTCAGTATATTAAGAGACACCTTACCAAAGCTTATTGAAGCAGAACAACCCGATTTTATTTACTACTTATGTGGTGTCGATGTTATTTCAACAGATAAGCTGGGTAAATTAGGGATGTCGGTGGAGGGTTGTAAGGAGCGTGACTGCTTTGTTTTAGAACAATGCCAAACTCGTAATATACCAGTAATGTGCAGTATGGGAGGTGGTTACTCTCCAGATATAAGGACCATAGTAGATGCACATGCCAACACCTTTCGTTTGGCACAGACGCTCTATTTTTAGCCATGGACTTTAGCGAAAATTAGAATAATTACGAATTGGTCTAAATTTCTCATATCAAAGAAGTTGAACTTTAGATTGAACAAATTAGTAAGTATCTTTACATAAAACTTAAAAATTATGTTATCAAAAACTATAGAAGCTGCACTAAACAAACAAATACGTATAGAAGCTGAATCATCCCAGGTCTATTTGGCAATGGCCGTTTGGGCAGAAGTCAAAGGTCTAGAAGGCATTTCAAACTTTATGTATGACCAATCCGATGAAGAACGTGAGCATATGCTTAAACTAGTAAAGTTTGTAAACGAACGTGGTGGCCATGCTCATGTCTCGGAGCTCAATGCGCCCAATGTAACCTTTAAGGGTTATAAGGAAATGTTTGAAAAATTATTAGAACATGAAATCTTTGTATCTAATAGTATTAATGATTTGGTACATATCTCGCTTCAGGAAAAAGACTACGCCACACATAATTTCTTACAATGGTATGTTGCAGAGCAAATTGAAGAAGAAGCTGTGGCAAGAACGATACTTGACAAGGTAAATATGATTGGTGATGATAAAGGAGGCCTTTATTTATTCGATAGAGACATTCAGCAACTAACGGTAAGCTCCGCTGCCCAAGATTTAGGATCGGAGGAGTAAAACTGTTAAAGTTTATTTAGAATAAATTAAAATAATTATTTTTGTTTCAAAATAGAGCCATTTATTTTGGGCAAGAAAAAGAAAAGTAAAACGTTAAAAAAAGAACGTATCAAAGTTCTTAAGTCTTCGGGTATAGAAGGTCTTGGCAAAGTAAAATCCAAGTGCTGTAAGAAGTATAAAAAGGCGGAATATAAACGCTGTAAAAAATGCCCTTGTTTTGATTTAATAAAGAAAGTCGCTTAACGTCATTTAAACTCCATTACACCAATTAAAATAACAGTATAAAAAAAGAGCGGCCAAAAGCCGCTCTTTTTATGAATTAATATGCTACGGATTATTTACCAAGCATTAATAGTTCGTTACAAACCACTTCGGTTGTATAGCGTTTAATGCCATCTTTATCTTCCCAAGAGCGTGTAGTGAGCTTTCCTTCTATGGCAACCTCTTTTCCTTTGCCTACATACTTTTCTACGATCTGGGCTGTTTTTCCCCAAGCTACAATATTATGCCATTGGGTATCTGTTACCTTCTCCCCTTGCGCCGTTTTATAGCTCTCATTGGTAGCTATTGAGAATTTAGCGAGTGTTTTACCAGACTCTAGATTAATGATTTCTGGATCGTTACCCAGGTTTCCAATCAACTGTACTTTGTTTCTTAGCGTGTTCATAATTTTAAATTTTTAATGTTAAACAGTTAATACTATTGAACCTTCAGTGATTCAACGGTACAAATATGAAACGCCTTGGAAACTCTATTCGGTAATTAGATATTTATTTTCGTTTATAAGCGTTTGTAAATATTTATATTGCGTAATACCATTGCCTTTATTGATATCTAATAAATTAGGTACATAAGTAGTATAAAGTTAATACCTTTGTTATGCTTCATTTAAATCAAACATTGGTCAATGGCAAAAATCTTTAGAAAAATAAGACAGAATATGATTAAGGATAAAAAGGTCATTAATTATCTTCTTTATGCTATTGGAGAAATTATACTCGTCGTTATTGGAATTTTAATTGCGTTAAGTATCAATAATTCAAATGAATTAAGAAAAACACAAGAGGCAGAGAAAGTCTATCTAAAAGAAATAAAGAGTGATCTAATTCAAGATACCTTATTGTTGTCTCAAGTCATTCAAGATCACAAATGGCGAATTGCTCAATTAATGTCTCAAGACTCTACTATTGACTTCATTTTTGAAGAAATTATTGGTAAGCTTCCTAAAGTAGCAGGAGTATCTGAATTAGAATATATTTTCTTTACCGACAGAAAATTTCGTCCCAAAATTGGAACTTATAATGCAATGATATCTGAGGGAAAATCAAATATTATAAGTAATCGTGAGCTATTTAATACTATTCAAAATATCTATGAATTGGAAGCCCAAAACATCATCAATATCGGAGATGATGTATTGGATCGTTCTAATGAATTGCGCAATAAATATGCGTATGAAATAAAATATGGTGATTTTAGCTCACCAATTAAAATTACAGACAAAGGAATATTAGCTGATATTTACATTTCTTCCAGACAACTTAATTATTATACAAGGCAATCAGTTTCATTAAAAAAGAGCATAACAGAGTTAATCGAGCTCATAGATATTGAATACCAATCTTTAGAAAAGAATAACCAAAGCTAACTTAAGACATATATATTTCTGTGCTTGTCATCCACTTTTAGTAATTGTAACAAATTTGAAACTTCCACGTCCTATTGCTCTAAACAATATAAATGAAAAATCAAATTCTACTATTTCTTGCATTAGTATTATTTAGTGCCTGTAACAACTCAACTAAATCGAACACAACTAATCAGCCAACTCTAAATGATTATCAGCTTGGCGAGAAATGGGTCTGGAAATATAAAGGAGTGACTACTGAAGGAGAAGTACGCTCTGATGGTAAAGATACAAGAGAAATAGTAAGTTTTGACGGAGTCCCAGGTATGACTATTGGAAAAGATACTATTCCCGTTACCGAAATCGTTAAACCAGATGTAAGCGAAACACCGAAGTACGACTGGCCTCTTGAAGTAGGCAAAAAATGGAAATATGAAAACAGTTGGACAAGTCAAGACGGAACTACTGGGAACCAAAGTCAGAATGCCGAAGTACTATCATACCAAGAAGAAACTGTAGGAGCAGGAACCTTTATGGCCTACACAATTAAATACACTGGAAAAACGATTAATTCCAGAGGATATAACGCAAATGAAACAGAAGTTTGGTTATATGCACCTGCTGTAAAAAACTTCATTAAACTTACTCAAAATCAAGGTGATTTTCACTACGTGGAAGAATTAATCGAATATTCAAAGCCACAATAAATAAACGAAAGCAAAACATCGTGTATAGCTCATTGCGGCTGAATTCCTAATCGGAATTTCAAGCCTTTTTGCTAAATTTATGGTTTGCTACGCCAGTCGCTTCGCTCGTGTCGGCGGAATGATACTCGCGTACCATTCCGCATCGAAACCATAGCCAAAATCTAAAGCATTAAAAAATGAGAGATTCCCAAATTAGAAGTTCTCTTCACTATCTGACGTATATTGAACATTCTGAGAGCCTTAAATTAGCTGCGGATGACAATTTACCTCGTGTCATCGAGTTGTCTAAAACCTGGCACTTGAACAACAATAGAGTGAAAGTCTTGGGTTTATTAAGTGCAACTTTATTGCTTTACGCATTATCAATCGAATTAATTTTAAAAGCAAGGGCTCTTTATATTGAAAAGGAAAGAATAAAAAGTGGAGAAATTGATTCTTATCAAAGTTTTTTAAAACAATGGAAAGGAAAAAGTAACGGACATGATGTTGAAAAATTAATCGAACACTACAAAATACAGATTTCTGAAAGTGATAAAGATTTAATTAAGAATTTCAAACAGCATATGATATGGGCAGGTCGATTTCCATATCCTATTAATAACGAACAGACTCGGGCTATGGAAAGTAGTGGAAGAAAAACTGGCTCAATAAACAATAAACACGATCAAATTGTGCAGGCTTTTATTGACAAACAAAAATTCGAAATGTTTAAATAACGCTTTACAACAATGTGTATAGTTCATTGCGGCTGAATTTCTAATCGGAATTCATTGCAATTTGCTATCTTTCGGTTACGGCGGAAAATCATAGCTGATTTTCCGCAACGAGCCATACACAAACAAGTTGTGCTTCATTATGACCAACCTCTTCCCAAATGATAAAATTCTTTAGATTATTGAAACTTAATTTTGCAAGGCAAAATCAAAGGTCTAGTAGACCTTTGGTTGAGATAGCCGCTTGCGGACAAA
>NZ_JAGEVF010000015.1 GCF_017581965.1 Winogradskyella pelagia | reverse complement strand
ACCTTAGACCCTTTGCCTACACAATCCAACAATGGTATATCTGGCAGCTGGTCGCCAGCCTTGGATAATACGGTTAGTACAACTTATACGTTTACACCAAATCCTGGTGAATGTGCAACCAGCTCATCACTTTTTATAGAGGTAGAACCAAATGTAGTTCCTACTTTTAATCAAGTCCCTGCAATATGCGTGGGCGAGAATTTAACTGAGTTACCAACGACATCCTTAAATGGAATAGTAGGGACGTGGTTTCCCGCGCTTAATGATACCGAAACAACAACCTATACATTTACGCCCAATAATAATCAGTGTGCGATAGAAGTTGATTTAACGATTGAGGTTCTTCCTAATGAGATTCCTGTTTTTGATGATTTTGGACCTATTTGTCCGGGACAGTTTATAGATGAATTACCTACTATTTCTAATAACGGTTATACAGGAGCGTGGTCGCCAGAGATAAATAATTTTGAAACTACAACCTATACGTTCACTCCAGACCCTGGGCAAGGTTGTGTTACCACAGTAACTACCGAGATTATTGTAACCGACCCTATTATTCCAGAATTTGATACCGTAATACCTATTTGTGAAGGTGAGGATTTAGCACCATTACCAATAACCTCAAATGATGGAATTACTGGGTTTTGGACTCCGGCACTAAATAATTTGGAGACCACTACTTACACATTTACACCAGACCCTAATCAATGTGCTATAGAAACTACATTAACCATAGAAGTCATTCCTATTTCTGAATTATCTCTAGAAGTTGAGGTAACCTCGGAACCTTTTGCCCATAATCAAACGGTTGTGGCAACAGTTTCGGGAGGTACAGGTATTTATTTGTATCAGTTAGATGATGGTCCTTGGGTTGAAGAGAATAATTTTAACGCGGTATCTGGTTGTGAAGATCACGTAATTAGAGCCAGGGAAGCATCGGGTTGTAGTGATATAGCCTTAGAAGAATTCAGGATATTGGAATACCCTAAATTTTTCACGCCTAATGGAGATATGTTTAATCCATCGTGGAATATTGAATGTCTTAGTGATCAACCTTCAGCTAAAATTTCAATATTTGATCGTTATGGTAAACTTTTAAAAGTCATATCTACACAAGGCCAGGGTTGGGATGGGACCTTTAATGGCAATCGAATGCCTACCAGTGATTATTGGTTTAAAGTAGAGTATTTAGCAAATGATGGTTCTCCAAGAGCGTTTACATCCCACTTTACCCTTAAGCGTTAAATTACTGATGTCTGTTGGCCAGTAAGGGAGGAGGTTCGCCTGTAAACGGATTCCAGCGGCTAATGGTCTTAGCTTCCATACCTGCTGCACTAATCACAGCTCTGTCTCCATAGCGTTCCCGCATTTTATCAATCGCTTTACAGAGGTTGAGGTGCATTTCATTGTCTTCAAAAAGGTTGATTTGATGACCACCTTCTACCAAATGACTAAAGCGCACACCAATAAGGCGTACCAATAACCTACGATTATAAAGTTTGTTGAATAAATCCAATACTACAGAAATGATATTGTGGTCCATGGCCGTATATGCAATACGTTGTTGTTGTGTATAGGTCTGGAAATCTGAATATCTAATTTTGAAAGTAATACAAGCCGTAAGCTTATTGCCACGACGCAGCTGATAAGCCAAATTTTCAGCCATCGCTATAACCAAGCCTTTTAACTTATGCATATTTGTAGTGTCTTGGCCAAAGGTACGCTCAGTAGAAATAGACTTACGTTCGTGATATTGTATCACAGGTGAATTGTCAATACCATTTGCTTTTTTCCAGATAACCAGACCATTCTTACCTAGAACTTTATGCATCAGTTCCATGGGCATATCCTGTATGGTTTTAATGCGCTTTACTCCTAAGTCGCATAGCGATTTGTAAGTAACCTTTCCAACCATAGGAATCTTCTTAACCGATAATGGTGCCAAAAAAGGTTTTTCGTTACCAGTTTGTACTCTAATCTCGTTATTGGGCTTGGCTTCACCAGTAGCTATTTTTGATACGGTTTTATTGATGGATAGACCAAACGAAATAGGCAAATGGGTTTCTCTTATGATTTTTTGTCGCAATTCTGAAGCCAACTTATTACAGCCAAAGAATTTGTCCATGCCTGTAAGATCAATATAAAATTCGTCTACTGAGGATTTCTCATACGTAGGAACACTCTCTTTGATAATATCCGTAACCTCATTTGAAAACTTGGTGTAAACACCAGAGTTGCCTCGTAGTACAATAGCTTCTGGGCACAACTGTTTGGCCATACGCATGGGCATGGCAGAGTGTACACCAAATTTTCGTGCTTCATAACTGCATGATGCTACAACACCTCTGTCGCTGGTGCCGCCAATGAGAATAGGTTTGCCTTTAAGACGACTATCTAGTCGACGTTCACAAGAGACAAAAAAGGTGTCTAAATCCATATGCACAATAGATCGGTTCATACCTATGATGCTCTTAACTTTTTATCGGAATATCTAGGGTCCTCAATAATGGCAAGGTGCTCTAACTTTGACACTTCAATGGTTACACAGTCAAATTCAATCATAACCTTGCCCGTAATTTTATAAACACCCTTACCTCTAAAAGGATATTTAGCTGCAATTGGTGGAAAATGAACAGTGTCTACAAAATCCCCGTCACGGTCTAGAAACGTACCAAAATGCATTAGCTTTCTATTAGAGGTTTTGGTTTGCTTGGTGGTTACTAAATAGCCTTCAATGATAACGGTTTTTCCTTTGTGTTGTTCCAGGTCTTTGGCACGTAGGCGATTTGTGGATTGCTGTTCTAAGAGTTGAAACGGATTGCACAACGGAAAGCCTAATAGTTCTATTTCGTCAAAGGCATTTTCTAAGGCTGTACTAGGGAGCTCTGGTGTACTGTAATTGATACGTTTGGTTTTAAATAGGGTTACGGTCTCTTCTTCAATAATAGTTTTGCTAATTTTTAAGTGTGCTTCCCAGAGGAGTTCACGCTTATTGATAGTAGTAAATCTAAAGGCATTGATCTTTATTAAAATGGCAATTTGTTCAATAGATATAGGCACACGTTCAATAAAATCGTCTAAGGAATTAAAGCATCCACCGATGTCACGAGCTTCAAGAATGCGAGCTATGGTTTTAGATTCTAAAGATTGTAAAAACATAAAACCGAGATATATAGTTTTACCTTGGATTGTGGCGTGGTTATAGGAGTTGTTGATGCAAGGGGCTTCAATAATCCCTCCATGCATTCTAGCCTCATGCACATAGAATTCCGTACGATAGAATCCGCCAAAGTTGTTAATAGTGGCAACCATATATTCTAAAGGGTAATAGGCCTTTAAAAACAAACTTTGATAGCTCTCTACAGCGTAGGATGCGGAGTGGCCCTTGGCAAAGGCGTAGCCTGCAAAACTTTCAATCTGCCGCCAAATCTCGGCGGTTAAATCGTCTGGTTTACCATCTTTTTTACAATTGTCAAAAAATTGCTGTTTTACCTTTAAGAATTCTTCTCTAGAGCGGAATTTACCAGACATACCACGACGTAACATGTCTGCTTCCCCTAGAGTTAGTCCTCCAAAATGGTGAGCTACTTTAATCACATCTTCCTGATATACCATAACACCATAGGTTTCTGGCATGATATCTCGCAGTACGGGATGAGCTTCTTTTCGTTTTTCAGGGTAACGATAGCGCAAAATATATTCGCGCATCATACCAGATTTTGATACACCAGGTCTAATAACGGAGCTTGCCGCTACCAAGCCCAAGTAATTATCTACCTGTAGTTTTTTTAGCAGCATGCGCATGGCAGGTGATTCCACATAAAAACAGCCAATGGCCTTGGCATTACGCAATAGATGTTTTATGCGCGTGTCTTGTTTAAAGCGTTTGATATCGTGAATATCCATAGGCTTTTGCTTAGGATTATTATAGGCTACAATCTCTGTGGCTTCCTTTATTTTACCCAAACCACGTTGGCTTAAAATATCAAACTTGTACAGGCCAATATCTTCGGCCACGACCATGTCAAACTGGGTAGTGGCAAAGCCCTTAGGAGGCATAAAAGTGGCGGTATAGTAATGTATGGGCCGTTCTGAAATTATAATGCCGCCAGCGTGGATACTCAAATAATTAGGAAACCCTTCAATATAGGTGCTGTAGTTTATGACTAGCTGCGATAGCCTATCTAGTTTTGAGACTTGGTATTTACCACGTGTAAGCCTATCCATTTCAGATTTGGGAAGTCCAAAAACTTTTCCTAGCTCTCGTATGGAAGCTCTAAACTTAAAAGTATTGTAAGCCGCTAATAAGGCCGTATGTTTAAAACGTTTAAAAATGAACTGTGTAATGTCTTCCCGATCACGCCATGAGAAGTCAATATCAAAATCTGGTGGATTAGTGCGAAACAGGTTGATAAACCGTTCAAAGTACAAATCGAGCTCTACAGGGTCAACATCTGTAATTCTTAATAAATAGGCAATAATACTATTGGCGCCACTACCGCGACCCACATAAAAATAACCTTTGCTGCGTGCATATTTTAAAATCTTCCAGTTGATAAGAAAGTAGGATACAAATCCCTTTTCCTTGATGATACTCAGCTCCTTTTCAATACGTTTAAAAATGCGTTCCCCAGGTTTTTTATAGCGATAGTGTAAGCCGTCGTAAGTCAATTTCTTAAGGAGTTTAAAGTCCAATTCGGCATTGTTGGTATAAAATCGCTGATTATTGGGTGTCTGGTTTGAAAAATCGAATCGTGTATTACAAGCGTTTAGTAAACTGTTGGTATTATCAATTAATTCTGGGTAGTTATTATAGATGGTGTACAAACTGTCATAAGGCAGCATGGTGTGCTGAGGTTGCCCTTCTTCAGATTTTGGGAGTTTGCTCAATAGGGTATTGTTGTCAATGGCTCTTAATAAGCGATGTGTATTAAATCCCTTCTTGTTTTGAAAGGACACGGTTTTAAGAACTACTAGCTTTTCCCTAAATTGATTCCACTTGGAAAATTTTAAAAGGTTGAGATCTTCTGGCGCGATACCTAAAAATTCATTTGATTTTAATTTGAAGTTTTTACCCTTGTGATAAGGGTAAACCACAAAGCAATCTTGTAGAATATATTCTGGGCGCTCTGGGATTTTTAACTTGTTGTTGTGCAAAAATTTAGACAAATAGTCGTTGATGTTCTGAAACCCAAGATTACTTTTTGCAATGAGAATGAACTGTTGCTGTACACCATTTCTAAAATCCACACCAAGTACAGGTTTTATCTTGTATTTTTTAGATAAGCGCATCACATCTAAGCATGCCGATGTGCTATTGATATCGGTTAATGCTAAAGTTTGCACACCATTTTCCGAGGCAATAGCTAGTAGTTGCTCAGGTTTTATGGTACCGTACCGTAGACTGTAATAGGTGTGGCAGTTTAAATACATAGGACTAACAAAATTAGCTACAAAATGTAGTTAGTATTGCTTATATTTGTAGCAAATACTGTTAAAATAATTTTGAAGTGAAACCTATTCAAGCTAATATTAAGCATATCAGGACATTGCGTAAATTTTCTCAAGAGCGTTTTGCAGATGAGCTTAGTTGGACACGCTCTATGGTTGGTTCTTATGAGGAAGGGCGCTCAGAACCACCTATAGATCGATTGATAGAATTATCTAATTATTTTGATATACCTATAGATATTTTGGTGAAGAAAGATTTGCGTAAGGCTAAGGATACCTCTTTTATTGAGGTGGGTAACAAACGTGTGTTGTTTCCTATAACAGTAAATGAAGATAACGAGGATTTAATTGAAATTATTCCTGCTAAGGCTACAGCAGGATATCTTTCAGGCTATGATGACCCAGAGTATATAGAGCAATTGCAAAAGATTAAATTACCTTTTTTACCTACAGGAACACACCGAGCCTTTCCTATAAAGGGCGATTCTATGCTGCCCGTAAAGGATGGCTCGTTTGTAGTAGCGCGCTTTGTAGATGATATTAAAGACGTTAAAAATGGTAGAACCTATATTGTGCTAACAAAAAATGATGGCTTGGTCTATAAACGTGTATATGTACCAGAAGAGGATAATAGAAATTTGCTGTTAAGCTCAGATAACAAAACCTACCAGCCGTATGTAGTCTCTAAGGAGGATATTTTAGAATTGTGGGAATTTACCTGTTGCATTAATACGCAAGAATATGACGAAAAGGAATTGAAACTTAGTAGTATTGTTACCATGTTTCAAGAGTTAAAGGTGGAGTTGGAAGCTGTAAGAAAAATCTAAACATCTGAAAAACAATGAAATAATTTTACAAAAGTTAAAGAAGTGTTAAGAAAATTTTGTACATTGGTAACTATCTAACCAACACAATCACAAGAAAATGGGAAAGCTAAATCAAGATTTTCGTCACCGTAGACTATTTGACTTTATCGCCTTAATCGTATTTGTGCTATTTCTAGCTTTTTTTGCAAATTCTATTTTATCTGTAATGGGAGCCTTTGAAATGGAGGCTTACACTAATACAATGGCACAGGTGGCATCAACCAATATGCCATAAAAAAAGCGCATGTTTTTTTAATAAACATACGCTTTCATAATATTATTTTAGGCTGTACTTAGTCTGCGAGAACAATAACCCTATTGTCTTTCATTTCAATAGTACCGGATTTTATAGGTAACCAAACTCCTTTATCAGATTTTGTAAATTTATCTGCAACCTCTTCTTCTAATGTGATGTTGCCAGCAACTTTTACATGTCCTTCTTTAAGGATAGATACAACAGGAGCGTGATTAGACAACATTTCAAATTCACCAGTAACACCAGGAACAGTTACCGAATTAACTTCCCCACTAAATAAGGTGGCTTCAGGTGATACAATTTCTAAATACATAATTTTTCAGTATTCAGTATTCAGTATTCAGTACTAAGTGGCAAAACTGCAACCTATGACTGCAACCTGTATACTAGATTTAAGCTTCAGCAAGCATTTTTTCACCAGCTTCAATAGCTTCTTCTATCGTTCCTTTAAGGTTAAAGGCTGCTTCAGGTAGGTGATCGAGTTCACCATCCATAATCATATTAAATCCTTTAATAGTTTCTTTAATGTCAACCAACACACCAGGAATACCAGTAAACTGTTCTGCCACGTGGAATGGTTGGGATAAGAAACGTTGAACACGTCTTGCTCTACCTACAGCCATTTTATCTTCTTCAGATAATTCTTCCATACCAAGGATAGCAATAATATCTTGTAGTTCTTTATAACGCTGTAATAACTCTTTTACTCTCTGTGCACAGTCGTAATGCTCATCTCCTAAAATATCTGCTGTAAGGATACGAGATGTTGAATCTAGTGGATCTACCGCTGGATAAATACCAAGCTCAGCAATTTTACGAGATAATACCGTTGTTGCGTCTAAGTGGGCAAATGTTGTAGCAGGAGCAGGGTCAGTTAAGTCATCCGCAGGCACATATACCGCTTGTACAGATGTAATAGAACCTTTTTTAGTTGATGTAATTCGCTCTTGCATGGCACCCATTTCAGTGGCTAACGTCGGTTGGTATCCTACCGCGGAGGGCATACGACCTAGAAGTGCAGACACCTCAGAACCCGCTTGTGTAAAACGGAAAATATTATCTACGAAAAACAACACATCTTTACCTTGTGCATCACCAGCACCATCACGGAAATATTCAGCAATCGTTAATCCAGAAAGTGCTACACGGGCACGTGCTCCCGGAGGCTCGTTCATTTGACCGAAAACGAAAGTAGCTTTAGATTCTTTCATAGCAGCTTTATCTACTTTCTGTAAATCCCATCCACCTGCTTCCATAGAGTGCATAAAATCATCACCGTACTTTATAATGCCAGATTCTAACATTTCTCGGAGTAAATCATTACCCTCACGCGTTCTTTCTCCAACACCAGCAAATACAGAAAGTCCACCGTGACCTTTTGCAATATTGTTAATCAACTCCTGAATCAATACTGTTTTACCAACACCAGCACCTCCAAATAAGCCAATTTTACCACCTTTAGCGTAAGGCTCAATTAAATCGATTACTTTGATACCTGTAAATAAAACTTCAGTAGAAGTTGATAAATCTTCAAATTTAGGAGCTTCTCTGTGAATTGGAAGTCCTTCTTTTCCAGCTTTAGGTAAATCGCCCAGTCCATCAATAGCATCTCCAATAACATTAAAAAGACGTCCGTAAACATCTTCGCCAATTGGCATTTGAATTGGAGCACCAGTAGCCATAACTTCTGTCCCTCTACTTAACCCATCAGAAGAGTCCATTGCAATAGTACGCACAGTATCTTCACCAATGTGAGATTGTACTTCTAAAACCAATATGGAGCCGTCAGGTCTTGTAATTTCTAGAGAATCATAAATTCTTGGAAGGGTTGAGCCAGCCGCGAACTCTACATCAATAACTGGACCTACAATTTGTGCAACTTTACCTGTAACTTTTGACATTACTTATATGTTTTTGTTTTGCAATATTTTAAATAAGAAAATCAACTTACAAAATTGAATTGAGTACGTTGGTTTTTCGCGCTGCAAAGATATAGTTTTATTTAAAATAAAGAAGTCTTTTTTATGTGCTTTTTGAAATAAAAAAACCACGCTCAATCGAAGCGTGGTTTTTAATATTTATGTTACCTATACTAAGGCAAAAGTGGTGAGAAATTAGTTGGGAATTCTCCTGCACTTGCAACATTTCCTGAAGCAACAAAATTAGAACCAAAAGCTTCATCTAGAGCTTCCAAAAACTTGTTAGCCATTAACGCATACCCTCTCGGTGTTAGGTGGATGCCATCTAAGCTTACTAGCCCTCCTGTTACTAGACTCGTAGTCATAAGGTAATCATCAAACTCAATACCAGTAGTAGAAGCTTCTGTAAGAATACCATTTAAATCTACTAATACAACATCTTCATTACTATTAGCTATTGCTTCAATTCTATCGTTATAAGCATTAGTAGCATTTAATATTGCCGATTGCTCACTAGGAATTAACACCCACTGATCTGCTAACGGAATCGCAACTCCATTTACGGTTAAGGGATTTCCTGGAACTGCCTCAGTTCCTATGAATGATGAGGCAGGTAATACAAACAAATCATCGGCAGTCGCTTGTCTATAATTTGGTAGCCCTAGACCAGATAAATCTGTTAAGGTCTCGTCCTCAATAACTACCGCATTAGTCTCAGATTCTTCAAAAACAATAGTTCTAGCAGCGGCTTCCTCAGCACTTATTAAGCTGTTAGAAAGCGCAAGTTGCAATCCACCATTGTACGGTGCATAAGCACCATTAACAACGGCAGCTGTTGCTGCGTCTAATGGAATTGGGTTAAATGGTACAGTTGTAAAATGTGGTAAATCTGTTATAAAAGGCACATTGGTTAATACTCCTTTAGCACCATTAGCGGTTAAGGCACCTACCATTTGAGTAATAGCTCCGCCTAATACATTAGGGTCTGTGATATCGTCTGGGCCATAGGTTGAAGGATCAATATTTCCAGTTTGATCAATACCTGTTCCTCCTGAAGTAGCATATCCTAGTACATCATTACCTCCCATTTCTGATAAGGTGAAGAATGATGGATTTTGTGCAATTGCATCGCCGAGAACTGTTGCACCTGGACTGGAAGCAATTCTTGTATAAAAGGGATTAAAGGCAGCATAACCAGGAGTAACTATATGAAAACTTTTTGCTCCAGGGATTCCAAAATTATTAAAATTGCTTCCGACGTTATTTGTGGCCTCAGTAGTTATTGGAGGAACGGGAGCTCCTAAATCTTCTAGGAATGAATTTAAAGGCTCTGGTCCTGAGCCATTAAAAATCAAACGGTATCCTGAAGCTGGAGAGCCATTGACAAGTATGCCACCGGTATTATCATCCATTAGTGGTTGTAAAAAGTCACCACCACCACCATTGGCAAATTGCATTGCAAGTGTACTGGGAAATGAAAGTTCTTGAGTTGCTCTAAACAAACCTCCATCGGCAAAACCTGCCGTAAATGAGGCGCCAACCGCCACATAGTTGGATACATCTAATTCTCCAACGGTTAAATCTGGTAAAACTTCAGTTCCCTGGTCTACCCGGTTTCTTAAATCGTCTAATGTATCATTCTCACAGGACGCTAGTCCTAAAGCAAGAACCAATAATACTATATATCTTAATGTTTTCATCTTAATTTATCTTGAGGAATTATAGGTTATTAATTGTAAGCGATGCATAATACATAGATCCAATAAAGCCTGTACCGAAAGCCGTAAAGTACTCATCTTGTAATAAGTTTGTTGCACCAACCTTTAAAGTAGTTTTTAAACTTGGAATCCTGTAGTTGATTTGAGCATCTAAGACACTGTAGGCCGGAACTTCTCCATCACCAAATGAGGCTTCCCAGAAGAAGTTGTCACTCCACCTCCATGCGGTATTAAATCCAAAATTCTTAAAAAGCTCTGTTTTACCAAAAGAGATTTTAACCTTATGTTCTGGAGTATTAAAATTGGTTCTAAAGTCAGGGTTAGCAGCTACATCAAAATCTAAGCGTGCCCATGTGTAATTAGCACTTAAATCAAAGCCGTTTAAAATCTTTGTAGAAACCTGTACAGCAGCACCATAAGAATTTACTTCAGCATCAGAGTTGGTATAGGTTTGATAGGCTTGAAAATCTCCATTTGCAATTGCAGCCACGGCCAAAGGCGTACTTGAACCTGGTACAGTCTGTGTTAATTGAACATCACCATAAAAAGGTGCGATAACAGTTTCATTTGCTAAGAAATCTTGATAAGAATTGTAATAAGCAGAAGCATCTATAATAACATCTTTTAATTTACCTCTGTAACCTAATTCAAAAGAGCTTACTTGCTCTGGTTGAACAAAGTTAGAATTAGCAATTTCTAAATCTGCGGGATTGCCAGATTGGGCAAATCCATTTGTTACCGAGCTGGCAAAGAAAGAATTATTGTAGGCTCCATTTCCATCAAAAATGATGTTGCCTTGACCGACGATAGCAGCACCAGAAGGACTCAATTCATAAGGACGTATATCTCTTCCCGGGTTATCCGATGCACCACCAATTAGAATTGCACGTCCTACATCTAGACCAATATATAAATCTTGTGTCGTAGGGTTTCTAAATCCTGTTTGAAAAGAGGCCCTTATATTATGATTATCATTTATGGTAAATCCTGCGGCCAAACGCGGCGAGAAGAAACCATCAAATAGTTCGGATTTGTCATAACGAACAGATCCTGTTAATTTTAATTCTACGCTTTCAGATAACTCTAAAGATCGCTGCAACTGAGTGTAGAAACCTACTTCAGAGTAAGTAATAGGCCCGTCATTATCTGTGTAGATTGTACCAAATGAATTTAAACGGTAAGTTCTAAAAGAACCTCCAACTTGGATTTCAGCAAAATCTACTAAATCACCAAAATTGTAATTGGCATCTGCATGATAAATTTGAGAGTTGTCTTGGAATCTAGACCCTGTTGTTAAATCGGGATCGTTTGTAATTCTATCAAAAGTTCTTTGAAATTCAGGAGTACCAGGTATTAGCCTTCCTGTATCAGCTGTTTGCCGCGCAGCAAGATGTGCAGCGTCACTCGTAGCACCTCCAAGCGTTTGTTGAAGATATTCACCGACATATTCTCCGAACCAAGTTTGGTCATCTTTCCAAGCTCTGTTGATATTTATTCCTGTAAATACCATATCATAAGAATCTCCTGCTTTGTCTTCAGTGATATAACCTCTTACAAAGAAATCGTCATTTCTTATTTCAAGCTTGTGCTGCTGCAAGAAGAAATTTCTAATGTTATAGCGATTAGCACCCTGATAAATGGTGTTACCCGAACCAATTTTTCCAACATATTGAATTTCAAAATCATTTTCCCAAGGTCTAAAATAAAGTCCCCAGTCTGCCTTAATACTTTCAGCGTTGTAGTTGGTTAGAGCACTTTCTTGATAACCTGTTCTACTTACGTCTACAGAAGGGATAAGGGCATCAGCTCCTGAAGGAATAAGACCACGGTCAACTAAAATTTCGGCAACATCTTTGATGTTAGTGCTTACTTCGTCTCCGTAAATATTTATACCATCATAGTTTAAATCAGCTCGAGTTAGGCCTCGATTAAAGCGGTCTTCTTCATTATTGGCTGCCCAGTCCGTTCCTTTTAGATAACCGAAATTAACTTTTACAGCAAATTTTTCGTTGAATTTGTAAGCCATTCGTAAGCCTAAATCTGTATAATCATTATCACCGGCAGCTTCTTGGGATGTGATTCCTCTTTTTATATAACCACTAATTCCTTGATGGTCGAAAGGACTTTTACTCCTCATAAATAGAATACCGTTGAAGGCATTTGCGCCATACAGGGCTGAAGCAGCGCCAGGAAGTAACTCCACGCTTTGTACATCTGTTTCCGTCATCCCTAGTAAATTACCCAATGGAAAGTTAAGGGCTGGAGCAGAGTTGTCCATACCATCAACCAATTGCATAAACCTCGTGTTAGCAAAACTTGCAAATCCTCTTGTATTGATGGATTTAAATGTTAAACTATTGGTGTTTATGTCTACACCTTTAAGGTTTTCTAAGCCATCATAAAAGTCTACAGAAGCCGTATTTTTAATTTCTTTTAAACCGAAACGTTCAACCGTAACAGGAGATTCAAAAATCCGTTCAGGTGTTCTAGATGCCGAAATAACGACTTCATCTAATTCGTTTCCTTCTGCCAAAGTAACATTAATAGTTTGGTTGTTACTTGTGACTTCGAGGGTTTGAACCTGAAACCCTGTGTAACTCACTCGGATTGAAAAAGGAGGTTCTTGTTCTGTTGTAATGGTGTAATTACCATCGAAATCAGAAACTGTACCGGACGTTGTGCCAACAACAATAATGTTAGCACCAGGTAAGGGTAATCCGGATTCGTCTGTAATTTTACCTTTTACAGTGGTTTGTCCATACGTGACCACACATAAAAGTAGAGCAATAAGATTTAAGATTGTCTTCATTAGAGATTAAGTTAATTTTTAGTTTAGCAAGCAATTTAAATAAATCTCTATGAAATGAATAGGAAATTCCCAAAAAAATATAGGTCAATGCAACGTTTTGGTAATAATAAAGCCCTAAAATTGAGAAATTCAAAATCCTAGGGCTTTTATTGAGAGTTAAATATATTGTTCTATTCCACAGTAACCGATTTAGCTAGGTTGCGTGGTTGATCTACGTTTTTATCTAGCATAACAGCAATATGGTAGGATAAAAGTTGAAGTGGAATTGTTGTTAATAATGGTGTTAAGCACTCTAGGGTTTCTGGCACCTCAATTACATGGTCTGCCAATTCTTTCACACTTTTATCTCCTTTAGTAACAATACCAATAATTTTTCCTTTTCTAGATTTAATTTCTTGGATATTGCTCACTACTTTTTCGTAATGCCCTTTTTTGGTAGCTATAACTACAACTGGCATTTGTTCATCAATAAGAGCGATAGGTCCGTGCTTCATCTCTGCAGCGGGATAACCCTCTGCATGGATATATGAAATTTCTTTAAGTTTTAAAGCACCTTCTAGAGCTACTGGGAAATTATAACCTCTGCCGAGATAAAGGAAGTTAGTAGCATCTTTATATATGTCGGCAATGGTTTGAACGTATCCGTCAGATTTCAAGGCTTCTTCTACTTTTGCAGGAATCATCTCTAGTTCAATTAGATGATGTCTGAATTCTGAACTTGAAATGGTGCCTTTAGCTCTAGCCAATCGTAAAGCCATTAATGTTAAAACTGTTATTTGGGTGGTGAACGCTTTTGTTGAGGCCACACCAATTTCTGGACCTGCGTGTGTGTATGCACCTGCGTCAGATTCTCTTGCAATTGATGATCCTACCACATTACAAACCCCAAAGACAAATGCACCTTTTGATTTGGCTAGTTTTATAGCAGCAAGAGTATCAGCCGTTTCACCCGATTGAGAAATAGCAATCACAACATCTTTTTCGGTTATTACAGGATTGCGATACCTAAATTCTGAAGCATATTCCACTTCAACAGGTATTCTAGCTAAGTCTTCGAAGATATATTCGGAAACAAGTCCTGCATGCCAGGAGGTGCCACATGCAACTACAATAATACGATCAGCTGCCAAGAACTTTTTCATGTTGTCTTCAACACCAACCATTTTTATAATGGCTTCATTGCTTAAGAGACGGCCTCTAAAGGTATCTAATATTGCACTGGGTTGCTCATAAATCTCTTTAAGCATAAAGTGGTCGTAGCCACCTTTTTCTATTTGTTCTAAGTTGAGCTGTAATTCTTGAATGTAAGGATCAACCAACCTATCGTCCTTAATTTTTCTAACCTTTACGCCTTTGCCTCTTCTAATAATGGCCATTTCTTCATCTTCGAGATAGATGGCGTTCTTAGTATACTCTATAAAAGGAGACGCATCACTAGCTATGAAGAACTCATCTTCACCGATTCCAATGGCCAGTGGGCTACCTAAACGAGCAACAACAATTTCATTAGGCTTATTCTTATCAAAAACAGCTATTGCATATGCTCCCACAACCTGATTAAGCGCAATCTGTACTGCTTTTCCAAGTTTAATATTTTCATTTTTCTTTACATCCTCAATTAAATTTACTAACACTTCAGTGTCTGTATCTGATGTAAAGGTGTAACCACGTTTTATAAGCTCTTTTTTAAGCGAGTCGTAATTTTCAATAATTCCATTATGAATTATGACGAGGTCACCAGAATTAGAGTAATGTGGGTGAGAATTGACGTCGTTAGGGACGCCATGTGTAGCCCAACGTGTATGACCAATGCCTAGACTTCCATTAGTAGTGATATCGCTCTCTAACTTTTCCTTAAGATCCGAGACCTTGCCTTTAGTCTTTGAAAGTTTTATATTCTTGCCATCGTACAAGGCAATACCAGCACTATCATAGCCTCTATACTCAAGCCTTTGAAGCCCTTTTATAACAATTGGATAGGCCTCACGATGGCCAATATATCCGACAATTCCACACATAGGTTAAAAGTTTTAATTATTTGGTTCTGCATAAAAGATTTCGAGATAAACTCGTTTACTTTCATCTTCTGTAGCATTACCGTGTAGTATAGTTCCTTTTGGGGACATCACAGAACTAATAGGAGCTGTAAGTTGAGAACCATCATTAACCAAAACGTTTTGTTGCGAATCATTTGTAGAAGGATTTTCTGAATTTACATTTAATGATACAGCTAATCCCAATTCTACATTGGTTGAATCCCTTAACAATAGGTTATTAATATGACTTGTTAATCTCAATTTATATTTTATGCCTTCCCCATTAGGTTCATCATCAACACGTTGCAATGGACCAAGATGAGATGTTTTGGATAACGAAGGTATACTATTATTAGTAAGGTCAAAGCTATAATCTGCTAAAGGTATCTTATTTTCGATATCATACACATATATGCGATCTGGCTCGTTACCAGTAACCATATCTTGATCAACATAGAATACCAGGTTAGCTTCGTTAATTAGACGTTTGCTAATCAGCTCTCCGTCTTCATTCTCTTCAACAAAGAAATTTTTGAATGTTTCAAACTCATTAAAGCCTGGTTCGTTATCCTCATTTTCTCCATTAAATAACTTTACTCTTGCCAATGATCCTTCTCCACCTTTTAAATAGATTCTAGTATCACCATTTTCAGGGTCACCTTCGTTAATTGGTAAGTTGAAGTTATTCTCATAAAAATTAGTGCGTATTGGGCCAAACTGAAGTGTGTACGTAGCCTGCTCTCTTTCATCGTCCTCATCTGTTTCGTCAGGAGTTAACCTATTATAGTATATGGTTATATTTGAATTTGCATTGCCCGGATTTAATATGACATAACTTCCTTCTCCAGAATTTTCTCCTAATTCAGCTTTAAAATACAAGCCTCTGAAATAATTATTGAAATTGCTTTGAGACGCTAAGACTGATTGCCCTTGTTCCTCAAATATTTTATCCGTCCAAAAATCAGGGTCTACCTTAATTCTTATACCTGGAGGTACACGCTGTACCAGCTCAGATTGGCCATCGTCATCATCATCTGCTTCGGTTAGGGTAAATCCTTCGTTAGAAATTTTTATCATGTTATCCCCTAAATGTGAAGTTTGAGTCCCCATAAGAAATTCAAGTTCTTCACCTTCAAGAGTTGCCTGGGAAATTTGTTCAGATAAAGATGCAGACTTATTTGAAAAATAAGGTTGATCTGAATTAAAGTCGCCATTAGGGTCAAAATCCCTTAGGAAATAGTTGCTTTCAAATATTCTTAATTTAATTGGATTGTCGTTAAATACAGAGTCTAGTCCATAAACTGGATTTCCATCGTCATCAAATTCTATGCTGCTCACAAAAAAGGGCAATGTTAATATTACGGAGTCTATTTCAGCTTCATCCCCAAATTCGGGAGCTGTTGTTGACAGGGTTAACTGACTTAAAAAATCAGCTTTTGTTGTCCCATAAATATCATTGTAAAAACCAAGACTATTCACGCTAAGGCCGTTTGTCTGCACTGGGCCTAATGGTTGTGTATATGAAACCACATCGTACAATTGGCTTTCTAAGTCAAAATTTGTAGCGTTTTCATTGGTGATAACATCAGACTCTAGGGTTATAAAATCCTTATCACATGCAATAAAACCAAAAGCAAGTAAGGTAAAACAAAGAAGTTGAAGGGCAAATTTATGTTTTTTCATGAATATATATTAGTTGCTTAATACCTGAGTGGTATAAAACTCAGTATATGGATCGGCAAAATCCTCAATAGAGTGATATTCGAGAACGGGCTTAGAGGATTCGTCGATATAGTCATTCAACTCTTTTGTTAACTCTTCTGAACCTTTTATAACAGCATCTGAATTATCAATGGCTATTTTCATTAAGTTATTGTAGTTAGGTTTTTCTAGAGATTTAATGACTTCTTTATCCAATCCGTCAAATAAAACTTTGTTGATCATTTTATTATCTAACGTGCCGTCGAAGCTTTGATTGTACACAGAAGTCACTATTTTGCTTTCTGTGAAAAGAGGCTCAGTTTTGTAATATTCCTTCAGATAAAGTGGTAATAATGAGGCAAGCCAACCATTAACATGGATAATGTCTGGAGCCCAATTTAGTTTTTTCACCGTTTCGATAACTCCTTTAGCAAAGAATATAGCACGTTCGTCATTGTCTGCAAATAATTTACCGTCCTCATCCGTTAAAGTGGCTTTGCGCTTAAAGTACTCTTCGTTATCAATAAAATACACCTGAATTCTCTCTTTAGGAATAGAGGCTACTTTAATAATCAAAGGCATATCTAAATCATTGATAACCAAATTTATTCCAGATAGGCGAATGACCTCGTGTAGCTGATGTCTTCTTTCGTTAATATTTCCAAACCGCGGCATAAATATTCGTATCTGTCCACCTTGTTTGTTTACCATTCTAGGAGCTTCAAATGACATTGAAGAAATTTCTGTTTCTGGTAAATAAGGAACCACTTCAGAAGACACATATAATATTCGTTTATCTTTCATAAATCAGCTACGTTTAAAATTTAAATGTAAAAACATGCAAAAGTACAAAATTTTGTGCAGATTGCCAGTAAAATATTATGTTTGCAGGCATTAAAATTAAAAGGAAGGTGCAAATATTTCATCATAAAAGTGAATTAAGAGACAGAATTGAGTCCTTGCGGCAAGAAGGTTTGGTAATTGGCTTTGTGCCAACTATGGGAGCGCTCCATATGGGTCACCTTTCTTTAGTGCAGAGGGCCTTAGATGATTCGCAATATGTGGTCGTTAGCATTTTTGTTAATCCTACTCAATTCAACAATAAAAAAGACCTCGAGACCTATCCAAGGACACTTGATGCTGATATTGCTCTTTTAAAAACCGTAGACTCCAAAAAAATATTGGTATATGCCCCTAAAGTGGTTGATATTTATGGGCAAACCCTCAAAACAGAAAGGTTTGATTTTGACGGATTAGATAATGTTATGGAAGGCGCTTATAGAGAAGGTCATTTTGATGGTGTTGGGACAATAGTAAAACGCCTTTTCGAAATCGTTAGACCAGATTGTGCTTTTTTTGGTGAAAAGGACTATCAGCAGCTGCTTATTATTAAGAGCCTTGTGAAAAAAACCAAACTGCCAGTAAAAATTATTGGATGTCCTATTTACAGAGAATTAGATGGCTTGGCAATGAGTTCTAGAAATACACGCCTATCTTTACAGCATAGATTGGCAGCTCCGTTTATTTATAAAACGCTAAAAACTGCCAAAGAAAAGTTTGGCACAAAAAGTGCTAAATATGTTACGGAATGGGTTGAAGATGAGTTTAAGTTGCAAGACTTATTAGATTTAGAATACGTCTTAATCGCTGATTCGGAAACCTTAAAACCAGTAAAAAGAAAATCAATAAAGAAGAGCTATAGAGTTTTTATTGCTGTATATGCTGGCGATGTTAGACTTATAGATAATATCGCATTAAATTAATTACCTTTGCCTCATGCAAATTCAAGTTGTAAAATCGAAAATTCATCGCGTTAAATGTACAGGCGCAGACCTAAATTATATAGGTAGTATTACAATTGATGAAGATCTTATGGATGCTGCAAATATCATTCAAGGAGAGAAAGTTCAGATTGTAAATAACGATAATGGTGAGCGTTTGGAGACCTACTGTATTCCCGGCCCTAGAAATAGCGGTGAAATAACATTAAACGGCGCTGCAGCTAGGAAAGTAGCTGTTGGTGATACGCTTATCCTTATTACGTATGCCTTTATGGATATGGAAAAGGCTAAAGTATTTAAGCCGTCATTAGTTTTCCCAGACGAAGCTACAAATCTTTTAAAATAGCCCATTGAGCAAACCTAAATCTATTCTAAAAATTGTACTACCCCTTCTTTTAGGTATAGTTTTAGTATGGTATTCGCTATCCCAGATATCCATACCCACTTTAATCCAATATTTTAAAAATGCCAATTATAGTTGGATTTTATTGGGAGCAGTATTGGGCGTTTTAAGTCATACCTCAAGAGCTTATAGATGGTTGTATATGGTTGAGCCATTAGGTTACAAGCCTAGATTTGGCAATAGTTTTATGGCAGTGTATTCTGCTTATCTCATAAACTTCACAATACCAAGAGCAGGAGAACTTGCAAGGGCTTCGATTCTTACAAATTATGAAAAAGTACCATTTGACAAAGGGATCGGAACCATTGTTGCTGAGCGTATAGCAGATACTTTAATGTTGTTGTTGGTAATACTTATCGCTTTATTCTTAGAATTTGAATTTATATACAATTTCTTCATTGAAAAGTTTAACCCACTTACTTTAATAATCGCCGGTTTAATTTTAATACTACTTGGTTTTGTTGGAATTATAATTTTAAGGCGTAGTACTAATGCTTACATTATTAGAATAAAAGGCTTCTTAAGTGGTTTGTTGGAAGGGCTTTTAAGCATTTTTAAAATGGAGAAAAAATGGGCATTCATTTTTCATACTGTTTTTATTTGGGGAATGTATGTATTAATGTTCTATGTAACCACCTTTGCTTTGCCAGAACTCAATGATATCTCTTTGGCTGCTGCGTTAATTGGTTTTATTTTAGCGAGCTTCAGTATTGCCGCAACCAATGGAGGTATAGGCTCATTTCCAGAAGCTGTTGTAATCGCATTTTTAGTATTTAATCTTCCTGAGGATCCAAGTAGGGCTTTTGGTTGGATTATGTGGTCTACCCAAACCCTTGTAATTATTATTCTTGGAGGATTATCTTTAATTTATCTTCCTATTTACAATAGAAAGAAGGTTTAGAAATATTTTTTACCTTGCTTTAACTTTTCAATTTAACTTATTATGAGGATTTTATATGTTTCCTTTTTCCTATGCTTTTGTTCAGTCAGCTTGTTTGCACAAGCAATTTATAAAACAATTGATTCTGATAAGTTAGAGCGAACCTGCGAATTAAAAATACAGTTGCCCAGAAATTATAATGCAGAAGAAAAGCGAACTTATCCATTAGTCGTTGTTTTAGATGGTGATTATTTGTTTGAGCCCATGGCCGGAAATATAGATTACCAAGCGTATTGGGAAGATATACCAGATTGTATACTAGTAGGAATAAATCAAGGCTTAACTAGAGAGAATGATTTCTTTTACGATGAAGACACCTTTTTCCCTGCGCACGATGGAGCTGATTTTTATGAATTCTTAGCTGCAGAATTGTTACCATTTATGGAAGAAAACTACAGTAGTTCTAACTTTAGGATTATTGTAGGGCATGATTTAAGCGCGAATTTCCTTAATTATTACCTTTTTAAAGATGTGCCTTTATTTAGGGCCTACATTGCCCTGAGTCCAGATTTGGCACCTCAAATGCAAAATAGGTTATTTGAAAGGCTCTCTTCCATTGAACAAGAAACTTTCTATTACATGGCAACCGCTGATGCCGATATTAAAGCGTTGAGAAATGCAATTATTGAATGCGATGCAAAACTAAAGACCATTGATAACGCTAAGTTGAGCTATAAGTTCGATAATTTTGAAGATGCTAGCCATTATTCTTTAGTTGGTCGTGGTATCCCAAAAGCGCTAAATGACATTTTTGCATTGTATAAACCAATTAATGGTAAAGAGTACAATGAAAAGATTCTCACCTATGAAGGTTCGCCTTTTGAGTATCTCACAAAAAAATACGATGATATAGAATATTTCTATGGCTTTGAAAAAAAGCTTATCGAGAATGATATTAGAGCCATTGCTGCCGCTTGTGATAAAAAAAATGACTTAGAATCACTGGAGAAGTTGGCGAAACTTGTTAAAAACGAGTTTCCAGAATCCATGCTAAGCTCTTATTACATGGGATTATATTATGAAAGGGAAGGTAATTTAAAGCGAGCGCTCCAGCGTTATAAATCTGGCTTATTATTAAAACCATCTCAATTTATAGATAAAGAGGTGATTCTAGAAAAAATGTATGATACCCAAGATGCTTTGAAGAATTGATTGCAGTTCATCGAAAATAATTTACAACTTAACGATATTTTAGTATGTTTGATATCCCAAATCTAAACCTACTGACTTATGAGAAAGACTATTCTGATAGTTTTTATCTTCTTATTGTCCATTCCTATATGTGCACAAATAAGCTACAAAGAAATAAAATCATCTCGGCTTAACACAACGCGACAGTTAAAAATTAAGTTGCCAAAGAATTACGATCCGTCTTCAGAAGTGCGGTATCCCCTCATAATTGTTTTCGATGGTGACTACTTGTTCGAACCAGTGGCAGGACAAGTAGATTTTCAGACCTATTTTGATGATATGCCAGGATCAATAATTGTTGGTATAGTTCAGGGTAATGAAAGGCGTTGGGATGGCTATTGCGATCAAGTCACAGGGCTTCCAAAGGAGTCTGGCTTGCGGTTCCATGAGTTCGTGGCAGATGAGCTCATCCCATATTTAGACGATAGATATAGCACTAGTAAATTTCGTGTAGCTGTGGGACACGACCTTATGGGTAACTTCATCAATTCCTACTTATTTAAGAAAGATCCTTTATTTAAGGCATACGTGAGTATAAGTCCGGATTTATCAGGTACGGTAAGAGACTATCTTGGCCAACGCTTGGAATTTTTTAAGGATGATATCTTTTATTATATGGCAACGGCAGATAATGACCTTCCATATATCAGAGAAGCAGTTTTAAATGCCAATAATCAGATAGCACAAGTAAAAAATCAGTATTTAACATATTACTTCGATGATTTCAAAAATGATAACCATTATACATTGGTTAGTAGTGCAATCGCTCGATCGTTCGATAAGATATTTGAATTGTACAAACCTCTGAGAGAAAAAGAACTAGAAGAGAAAGTACTAACCTATGGAGGTACTTTAGATAAATATTTAGTTGATCGCTATGACAGAATTGAAGAGCTTTTTGGTATAACAAAACTAATAACGGAAGAAGAAATACAAAAAGTTGTACTAGTTGCCAATCAAAGAAATGATTTAGAATCTTTAGAAAAGATAGGAAAATTAGCTAAGAAGTTAGATCCAACATCGCTTTTAGGCACTTATTATTTAGCGCAACACGCTGAGCAAATAGGCAAGATAAAGAAAGCGAAAAAGCTTTATGAATCTACGGTTGATCTCAATGATGTGGCTCATATAGATAGAAAATTTATTTTATCAAAAATAGAGGAGTTGTCTGTAACAGAATTAGATGAAGAAATAGAAGAGGATGAAGACAACTAAACGCAAAATACCGTCAACGGATTATTTTTTTGAGGCGCTTTTTAATAAGACTAAGGCGTTTTTCATTTCAAATATGCCTTCAAAATTAATAACCATCAAGGTTTTGACTTTCTTTCATTGGTTTAAAGACATCAACTAAAATTAATTAATTTAGCTTTCTCATTTTATACTCAGAAAGCTAAAAGATGGCTAAAGTAAAAACTACGTTTTACTGTCAAAATTGTGGAAGTCAATATGCCAAATGGCAAGGCCAGTGCACATCTTGCAAAGAATGGAATACCATCGTGGAAGAGGTTGTACAAAAACCAGAAAAAAACGATTGGAAATCTCAGTCCAATAGTACTAAAAGGATTTCCAAGCCTTTAAGAATTAATGAAATAGATACTACCCAAGAAACCAGGTATAATCTTTACGATGAAGAATTTAATCGTGTTTTAGGAGGCGGTTTGGTAAAAGGGTCTTTAACGCTTTTAGGAGGTGAGCCAGGTATTGGCAAAAGCACGTTACTGCTTCAAATTGCTTTAAAGTTAAATTATAAAACGCTTTACGTTTCTGGAGAAGAAAGCCAGAAACAAATAAAGATGCGGGCGGAGCGCATTAACCCTGCGACCTCCAATTGCTATATCCTTACTGAAACCAAAACTCAAAATATATTCAAACAAATAGAGTCCTTGAAGCCAGAAATCGTGGTTATTGATTCTATACAAACACTTCATAGTGAATATGTAGAATCTTCTGCGGGCAGCATTTCACAGATTAAAGAATGTACCACCGAACTCATTAAGTTTGCTAAAGAAACCGCAACACCAGTATTATTAATTGGTCATATTACTAAAGATGGTCATATAGCAGGGCCAAAAATTTTAGAACATATGGTAGATACCGTACTTCAATTTGAAGGAGATAGAAACCATGTGTTTAGAATCTTAAGAGCCCATAAAAATCGTTTTGGTTCTACTAATGAATTGGGTATATACGAAATGCAAGGCTCGGGTTTAAGAGAAGTTTCTAATCCCTCGGAGATTTTAATTTCAGAGAAGGACGGTGAATTATCTGGCCATGCTATTGCAGCCACATTAGAAGGTATAAGACCATTAATGATAGAGGTTCAAGCTTTAGTAAGTACAGCAGTTTATGGTACTCCTCAACGAAGCGCTACAGGATTCAATGCCAAAAGATTAAATATGCTTCTGGCTGTTTTAGAAAAGCGAGCAGGCTTTAGACTTGGAGCAAAAGATGTCTTTCTAAATATAACAGGTGGGATTACAGTTGATGATCCAGCTATTGATTTAGCAGTTGTTGCTGCAATTCTCTCTTCAAATGAAGATATTGCCTTGCCTAGTGATTATTGTTTTGCTGGTGAAGTAGGCTTGTCTGGAGAAATACGTCCAGTTCAGCGCATAGAACAGCGTATTTTGGAGGCTGAAAAACTAGGTTTTTCGACCATTTTTGTGTCTAAATACAATAAATTCAATCATACCACCACGGGTGTCAAAGTACAATTGCTGTCTAAAATTGAAGATTTAGTTTTGTTTATAAATTAAATTACTGAAATACAGTACTTTATTATAACTTTTAAATGTGTATTTCATCGTTCCAAGGCACACTTCGTCGGATAAAATATTCATTTAATCGAAAAAAAAGAACTTTTATCTTGTCAGTTAGTGTATATTTGTTTACACTTGAATGGAATTCTATTTTAGTTTATTAGACTTTCATTCAATTATCCCTCCTTAGAAATTCCATTGCACTAGAATTGTTTTTTAGTATGAGATTATAATAAGTCCCAACTATTATAGCTTATGTTAAAAAAATTACTTTTAGTTAAATTATGCTTTTTTACAGCAATTTTAACAGCGCAAACTAATGCGCCAAGCATCCAATCCGGTGTTTCCTTTCAATGGAGTGATGTCCAGACTGGTATAAATCAGCCAGCAACTATAGAAAGTATTACTGTCAATGGAAATGTCTATTTTTCTTTTGGAGTTCCTACGGCTTACGAACTTACTCAATTAGGTCCAAATGGACACCCTACGAATAACATTCTTGAAAACGGAATAAATGTTGAAACTTCTAGCGCTAGTCCAACATGGAATGCCACTGCATTAGAAGCGTTTCAATCCTTGAATCTCTTTTATTATTTTGAAGCTAACGGGAATGGCCAGAATATATGTGATGACTATACCGCTGAAGAAATAACCACTTCACAAAGATTTACCTTATTGTATGAAGATGGAATAGTTGCCAGTTCTAGTGGTGTAATTGCTGTGACAGAACAGAATGCCAATAACTGTTATCACATAGAATTTTTTGGAATTCCAGAAGATGGAGGGCCAGAACAATCCTTAGGGGAAACTTTTGTAAATCAAGCACCTACGCAATGGGGTTTTGGAGGCACAGGCACTGGTGGGCCAAATGGCCTAGGAACCCCTGGGGCTGTTAATCCACCACCCGTTGGGTCAGACTATTGGCTAAGTGACAGGGTCGTGAAAAACAGGGGGACATTAGGTATTGCCGTTTTTTATTTAGATGACATTGCGCCAACGGGATCTTTAATTACCAAGGCGACTTTAACTGCATCAACTATTGATAATGGTGATGGTAAAATGTTCATTTTAACACTCCCAGATCATGATAAGGACGGGATGAGTGATGTCGACGATTTAGACGATGATAATGATGGTATAAAAGATATCGATGAATCTGGTGGGATTAATCCGTCTGAAGATCACGATATCGATGGTACACCTAACTATATGGACCCAGACTTCTGTACATTGAATGCTTCGGGAATCTGTACCAATTTAGACTTCGATGCAGACGGCGTACCCAACCATTTCGATTTAGATAGTGATAACGATGGTATTACCGATGTTCTAGAATCTGGAGGGATAGATACAGATCCAGGTGTTTTTGGAGGATCAAATGATGGCAGAGCCTATGGCAGAGTTGGAGGTTTCCCTGCAACTCTCGGAATACCTTCTTCTGCAGGAACAGGTACTGTACCTGTAAACACAGATGGTTTGGTTGGCCCTAATTTTTTAGACTTAGACTCCGATAATGATGGTATACCAGATAATATTGAAGCCCAACGAACTTTAACTTATATTAGTCCAAGTGGTTTAGGTCCTGCTATTACTGATAGTGATGGAGACGGATTTGATGATGTTTTAGGTATTACTAGAGTGCCTGTTGACACCGATTTTGACAGAGTTTATGACTATGTTGACAATGACTCTGATAATGACGGAATACCAGATATAGAAGAAAATGGGATGGCTAACCTGCCATTAAATATAGACTTAGATAACGACGGACTAGATGATAATTTTGAAGGGTCAAACACCAATGATTCAAACGATGTCAATGATGAAATTGATAATCCAAGTGGCTCAGTTTTACCTGATACCGATGGTGACCTTACTTCTAGCGGAGATTTAGACTATCGTGATTTATTCAATGTTAATCCACCAGTGGTTGCTACTATAGATTTTGATGGAATCAATGATTATTTAAGTGGGAATAGTATTCTAAATAGTTTAGGCCAATTTACTGTAATGGCTTGGGTAAAGATTGATGCAAGTAATAGTGGTAATGCCATGGCAACAATACTAGGTGAAGGTAATTCAGCTAAGCTCTACGTGCAAAATGGAAATAAGTTAATGTTTACGATAAATACCGATACGGCAGGTACCCATACACTGAACGGAATAGAAGTAAGCTACAACGAATGGCACCACATTACTGGTGTATTTTCTAACGCCACGGGAGAATTTGCATTATTCATCGATGGCCAGTTGGAATCTCAGGTTACAGACCCTTCACTTATAGGCGCTACAATTGAAGATTCAGGGAGTTGGAATGGTAATTTTGAAGTTGGACGTCTATCTAGAGGTGTAACAAACAAGGAGTATTTTACTGGTAACATTGATGAAATTAGAGTTTTTGATATCCAATTAAGTGATGATCAAATCCAGCAAATGGTATATCAAGAAATTGAAGAGAGCTCGGGATATGTGAAAGGAAAAGTTGTGCCAAAACTAATTGAAGATAGGAGAACAGAAGCTCGGGTTTCATGGTCTAATTTATTGGCCTATTATCCTATGACTAACATAAAAAATAACACCACTTTAAATCATGCGAGTGGAATAAACACCTTGAATCTGATAAATATTACTACTGCTCAAGAACAAACAGCACCAATGCCTTACGAAACATCATCAAGTGGGTCTTGGAATAGCCAATCTACATGGTTACATGGTAATGTTTGGGATATAGAACAGATTAATACCAATAAAAGTTGGAGTATTGTAAATATCAAAAATGACGTATTTACAAACAGTTCGCATACTAATTTTGGTTTAATTATAGATGGCAATGAATCTTTAACCATAAACGGAGAAAACAAGATTGAAAACACTAGTTATCTAGAGTTAAACGGAACTTTAGACCTCCAAGGAGATTCACAATTAGTTCAAGCTATTACCAGTGATTTAGTGACTTCGTCCACAGGAAAAATATTGAGGAGACAAAAAGGCACACCAAGTCATTATTGGTATAACTACTGGGCTTCTCCAGTTGGAAGTGTAGGTATTTCAGCACTTACAGATAACAACGGAAACTCCAATAATTCCAACAATTCTGCATTTAAGTTAAATATGCTTAAAAAGCCAGACGGAAGTTTATTTGAATTTACAAGTTCATACCACCAATTAGGTATGATAAGCACATTCTGGACCTATACCTTTATTAATGGACTTACATATTATGATTGGGCATCGTTAAACCCTAATTCTTCAATTCAACCAGGTGTTGGCTATACGCAAAAAGGAACTGGAATTTCAGCTTCTGAACAGCAATATGTTTTTGAAGGAAAACCAAATAACGGAACCATTGAAATTTCTGTAACGGATGTTGGTGGAAGTGGTTCTGTCCCTTCGGAGTCTAAAACAGATTTTCTTTTGGGAAATCCTTATCCATCCGCCATAGATTTGCACCAATTTATCGATGATAATGAAGGCGTAATAGATGGTACTATTCAATTATGGCAGCAATGGAGTGGTAGTTCACACTATTTAGATGAATACAATGGTGGCTATGCACAAGTCAATAAGTTAGGAGCAACCAGAGCGTTTCAATTTGTTGGCCTTGAAGGGGATAATAATGGTAATCAAGATGGTACAAAAACACCTTCTCGCTATTTACCAGTTGGTCAAGGCTTTATTACTGAAATAGCGGCTAGTGGCACTGTCGTCTTCAAAAATAGTCAACGTCTTTTCATAAAAGAGTCTGATGCTGATGGCACCTACAATAACGGTTCTGTTTTCTTTAGAAACGGCTCAAATACGGAGTCTTCAAATTCAGACAATGCTAATTCAGAGGTAGGTGTGATGAGTAAAATCCGATTAGAGTTTAACTCTGTGGATGGTCCGCAAACAAGACGAGAATTACTATTAGGTTTCAGTGAATTTACTTCAGACGATTATGACTATGGTTATGAAGCAAAAAATGCTGCAAATAATGAAGATGATTTAAATTTAATTTTAGGGGATCAGTTAATGACCATGCAAGCCTATAGTGCTTTAAGGGAAGATAAAAGTGTAGCTTTGGCTTTAAACGCTTCAGGTTCTTACCAATATTCTATTAAGCTTACGCAAAGAGAAAATATTCCTGAGGATTTTCCAATCTATATAAAGGATAATTTAACGGGAGAATTTTTTGATTTAGCATCAAATAACCCATATGAATTTTCATCAGATCAAGGGCAATTCAATGATAGGTTAGAAATTGTATTTAGCAATGGAGATGACGAAGTACTATCCCAATTAGATGAAACTATTGAGGAACTTAAGCTGTATTATGCTTCAGGAAGACATAAAATTGTCATTTTGAACCCAAACAATTTAGAATTTGATTCATTAGAAATCATTAATGTCCTAGGACAAACAGTATATTCAACATCTAACTTATTTAGCCAAACGTATAGCGAGTATCAATTAACAAACCTGACTTCAGGGAATTATATTGTAAGATTACAAACTTCAACAAAACAAGTTTTAATAAAGAAGATAATAGTCAATTAAGGCTCAATACGTATTTAAAAAATACTGATTTTGTTATATTAAAAGGTGTTAACACTTTAAGGAATCTAAGTCATTGAGATTCGATTTTTTTAATCAGGAACTTCAAACCGGTTCATAAACCTAATCCAAAAGTTATTTTTAATAATCATTAGGAAAATCAAAAAGATTTTTAGAATTTGAAGCATACTTTTTAATACTTTACATGGAAGACCCTAACTATGATTTTTTAAAATCAAAATTCCATGTTTCTAAGGAAACCTATTTTATTTTACGCCGAATGGCAAAAGGGCGAAAATTGAAAACGGGTGAAACCCTTGTGGAACAAGGACGAAAAAGCCGGAAGGTAGCCTTCCTTGTTTCAGGCTTAATGCGTGCTTTTAATACGTTAGAAACTGGTAAGGAGATTACAAAAAATATATTCACACCAATTAGTTTTGTCGGCGCATTCTCCTCAATAGTTAAAGACGAGCCTTCTAAGTTTTGCTATGAAGCATTGACAGAAGCAGTAATTTTTGAATTAGATTTACACGACTTTAAGGCAATTGCCGAAAAGAATATAGACGTTAGTAACTTATACAACCGTATTTTAGAACAGATATTCATCATTTATGAGAAAAAACTCATAGAAGATATGACATTGAACGCCACAGAGCGTTATACGAGATTGAAGGATAAGATTCCTATGATAGATGATTTAATCCCTCAATATCAAATAGCTTCCTACTTAAACATCTCTCCTGTACAGTTAAGTAGAATACGAAAATCACTTTTATAGGATTAACATATGTTAATTTTTTACTCAGATTAATCGACTATTTTTGATATGAGATTAATTTTTTTACAAACCAAGATTAATTAGTAGCCCTAACGGAAAAAGCAAACCTAATACGTTTGCTTTTTTTCTGTTTTAAACCCATCCTTTAAACATAAATTCTTAATTTCGCGACTCGACAAGAATTGCGATAATATGAGCACAAAGTTCACTGAATATAAAGGACTTAACCTGCCTAAGGTGGCCGAAGAAATTCTAGGCTATTGGCAAGAGCAAAATATATTTTCTAAAAGCGTTACTACTCGAGAAGGTAACGAACCCTTTGTGTTTTTTGAGGGACCGCCTTCAGCAAATGGATTACCCGGAGTTCATCATGTATTAGCACGCGCTATTAAAGATATCTTCCCAAGATATAAAACCATGAAAGGTTTTCAGGTAAAGCGCAAAGCGGGATGGGACACACATGGGTTGCCGATAGAACTTGGCGTAGAGAAAGAACTCGGTATAACCAAAGAAGATATTGGAACAAGAATTTCCATCGAAGCATATAATGAAGCGTGTAAAAAAGCGGTAATGCGCTACACGGATGTTTGGAACGACCTTACACAAAAAATGGGCTATTGGGTAGATATGGATGATCCATACATTACTTACAAATCCAAATACATGGAGAGTGTATGGTGGCTACTCAAACAGATTTATGATAAAGATTTGTTGTATAAAGGTTATACTATTCAGCCTTACTCTCCAAAAGCAGGGACTGGTCTTAGCTCCCACGAGTTAAATCAGCCAGGCACTTATCAAGATGTCACGGACACTACAGTTGTAGCACAGTTTAAGGCTATAGAAAGTACGTTACCAGAATTTCTTAAAAATGAAGGTGATGTACATTTCTTAGCATGGACAACAACACCATGGACCTTGCCAAGTAACACGGCATTAACAGTTGGGCCTAAGATTGATTATGTCCTTGTGGAGTCTTACAATCAATATACTTTTGAACCAATAAAAGTAGTGTTAGCTAAAAATTTGGTAAGCAAACAATTCGTTGGAAAATTTGTCGAGGTTGCTACTAAAGAAGAACTCTTAGACTATAATGCACGCGATAAAAAGATACCATTTACTATTTTAAAGGAATTTAAAGGTGTAGACTTAGTTGGTATAAAATACGAGCAGTTGCTTAATTATGCTCTTCCGAATGATAATCCAGAAAATGCCTTTAGAATCATTTCTGGAGACTTCGTCACAACTGAAGATGGTACAGGGATTGTTCATACAGCACCTACTTTTGGAGCAGATGATGCTCTGGTAGCCAAACAGGCAAAGCCAGAAATACCACCAATGCTCGTTAAAGATGATAATGACAATTTGGTGCCATTGGTTGATTTACAAGGCCGCTTTAGACCAGAGCTTGAGGAGCTAGCAGGGAAGTATGTAAAGAATGAGTACTATGCCGAAGGCGAGGCTCCTGAAAAGTCAGTGGATGTTGAGTTGGCCATTAAATTGAAAATTGAAAACAAGGCCTTTAAGGTAGAAAAGTACAAACACAGTTATCCAAACTGTTGGAGAACCGATAAACCTATATTGTATTATCCACTAGATTCGTGGTTTATAAAAGTTACAAAAGTTAAGGAACGAATGGTCGCCCTTAACGATACCATTAATTGGAAGCCAAAATCAACAGGTACAGGACGTTTTGGCAATTGGTTGGCTAATGCTAATGACTGGAATTTGTCGCGTTCGCGATTTTGGGGAATTCCCCTTCCGATATGGCGTACAGAAGATGGTAAAGAACAAACCTGTATTGGCTCTGTAGAAGAATTAAAAGCTGAGATGAAAAAATCTGTGGATGCTGGATTTATGGCTGAAGATATTTTTGCAGATTTCGAAGTCGGTAATTTGTCTGAAGAAAACTACGATACTATTGATTTACATAAGAATGTAGTTGATAAAATTATATTGGTTTCAGAATCTGGCCAACCCATGAAACGCGAGAGTGATTTAATTGACGTTTGGTTCGATTCTGGCTCAATGCCATACGCGCAGTGGCATTACCCTTTTGAAAACAAGGAATTGATTGATGGTAATAAGGCATTTCCTGCAGATTTTATTGCAGAAGGTGTTGACCAAACTCGAGGGTGGTTTTACACTCTACACGCCATCGGTACCATGGTGTTTGATTCTGTCGCTTACAAAAATGTTGTTTCCAACGGATTAGTATTAGACAAAAATGGTCAAAAAATGTCTAAACGTTTGGGCAATGCCGCTGATCCTTTTGAAACTTTGGGCAAATACGGAGCAGATGCCACTCGGTGGTATATGATTATGAACGCCAATCCGTGGGATAACTTAAAATTTGATAGTGATGGTATTGAAGAGGTAAGTAGAAAGTTCTTTGGAACTCTCTATAATACCTATTCCTTCTTTAGCCTTTATACCAATATTGATGGGTTTAATTACAAAGAAGCTGATATACCAATTGAAGAAAGACCAGAAATAGACCGTTGGATTCTGTCCGAATTACATACGCTCATCAAAAAGGTTGATGACTACTATGCAGATTACGAACCAACTAAGGCAGCAAGGGCAATATCTAGCTTTACGCAAGATTATCTCAGTAATTGGTATGTTCGTTTAAGCAGAAGACGTTTTTGGAAAGGCGATTACCAAAAAGATAAGATTTCTGCATATCAAACACTATATACTTGCATGCAAACCTTGGCTAAGTTGGGTGCGCCTATTGCACCTTTCTTCATGGACAGATTGTACCTTGATTTAAATGCGGTGACTCGTAAGGAAACTTTTGAAAGTGTACACCTTGCAGAATTTCCTACGGCCAATGATATGTACATAGATAAAGTATTAGAACGAAAAATGGAGAATGCACAGACCATTTCGTCCTTGGTGCTTTCGTTGCGTGCTAAAGAAAAAATTAAGGTCCGCCAGCCACTACAGAAAATAATGATTCCTGTTGATAATAATCAGCAAAAGGAACAAATTGAAGCAGTTGCAGACTTAATAAAGCACGAAGTCAATATAAAAGAGATAGAACTTCTAGAAGATGCTTCAGATATTTTGGTAAAACAAATTAAGCCGAATTTCAAGGTTTTGGGGCCACGTTTCGGTAAGGATATGAAGTTTATTGCTAAAGAGATATCTACCTTAGAGATGCCAGATATCAAAAAAATTGAGCAAAATGGCAGTTTGGAGATGGAAGTTAATGGAAAAAAGATTACTTTAGAATTGGAAGATGTAGAAATAACATCACAAGATATTGAGGGATGGCTCGTTGCAAATGAAGGCGCATTAACTGTAGCTCTAGATGTAACACTAACCGATGAATTACGCGAAGAAGGTATTGCTCGTGAGCTCGTAAACCGGATTCAAAATTTACGTAAGGATTCAGGATTTGAAGTTACAGATAGAATAGATGTACAGCTGCAAAAAGATGCACAAATAACTAGAGCTATTGCCTCGAACGAGACTTATATAAAGTCTGAGACCTTAACCGAAGAATTACAAATTATGGACACCGTAAACAATGGTATAGAAATTGCTTTTGACGAAGTCAATACCAAATTGTTTATACAAAAACATTAATGCCATGGCAACAGAAACAAACAACAGATATTCAGATAAGGATTTAGAGGAGTTTAAAGCCCTTATCCAAGAGAAAATAAACAAAGCAGAGCACGATTTAGAGTTGATAAAAAGCGCTTATATGAATGACCATAATAATGGAACGGACGATACCTCACCCACATTTAAAGCGTTTGAAGAAGGTAGTGCAACTATGAGTAAAGAAGCTAATTCGGCATTGGCAATTCGCCAAGAGAAATTTATTCGTGATCTTAAAAACGCAATGATCAGAATTGAAAATAAAACCTACGGTGTATGCCGTGTAACTGGGAAGTTAATTAAGAAAGAACGCCTAAAGTTAGTGCCGCATGCTACTTTAAGTATTGAGGCCAAAAATATGCAGAAGTAGCCTCTCTTAATACAGAGAACTATTTCTAAATTGAAATTATATTTTGTTTACTTATAACACAACCAAGCCTTGGATGCTATATGTCAAGGCTTTTTTTCTTGTCTTGTATTGCAGTATTGCTAAATCACAGAATAGTACTGAACAGATAATATCTTCAGAATCTATTAAAGATGTTGTAATAGACGGTAACCAAATATTTAAAATAGATATTATTACCCACGATTTACCGGAAATACGATTACAATCTCAAATCGATGGAGAATACTTGGAGTTCTTTCAGATTACTAAAACTATTAAAAACGGAGCAATAAATATTCAACTGGAAGAAAACCCTGTTATATCAATACCCGACGACAAAAGAAATGCCCATAAAGTAGTCGCAGCAAAATTATTATTAACTATTCCAAATGGACTAAACCTTAATATCGTAAGTGATATAGGTTCTGTTTCTTTAACCGGAAGATTTGATGTTCTTTCCATACAGCTGCTCGAAGGATTTTGTGAGATTGAAGGGACTGCCTTAAAATCTACTATAAATACAATAGAAGGTAATATTTCTATTAAGACATCCAAGGGTAAGGTAATAGCCGAGACACGCTATGGAAAATTAGCCTTAGCCAGTTTTAATAATAAAGATGAGGTTTGGCGTTTGAAATCAATAAACGGTGATATTACCGTAACTAAAAAAAATTAAAAGTTACTTTTGCCAAGTTATATAATGTCTTTAAAAAAGCCTATCATCCTCATTATTCTTATTCTCTTGTTAGATCAAGTGAGCAAAATATATATTAAGACACATTTTTCGCTCAATGAGGATATAGAAGTTTTTTCGTGGTTCAAAATTGCCTTTGTAGAAAACGATGGTATGGCTTGGGGAACAAAACTGAGTGACGTCTTTCCATTTATTTCTGATAGTAAAGCCAAACTTATACTCACATTATTCAGAATTATCGCTGTAACAGGCATTGGTTTTTGGCTTTATAACGTGATTAATAATAAGAAGTCTAAAACCTTGATATTTGCTATCTCAATGATATTTGCTGGAGCTTTAGGTAATATTCTAGATTCTGTATTCTACGGAAGACTGTTTAGTGATAGTCTTGGTGAAGTAGCAACCTTTTTACCTAAAGAAGGTGGCTATGCACCAGTATTTTATGGTAAGGTTGTGGACATGCTCCATTTTCCTATCTGGAGCGGCATACTGCCAGAGGGCTTGCCTATCATTGGAGGGAAGTACTTTTCTTTTTTTGATCCAGTTTTTAACCTTGCAGATGTTGCCATAAGTTCTGGTATTGGAATTCTGTTGTTCTTTAATAAGCGGGCTTTTAAATAAGATTAATAAAGAAAATATGTAGTAATTATCTAAGAATCACCCATATGGGCGTATGATTAAAGATATCGTTTATCGAGATTTGACCATATAATCCAAAAGCCATTAATCATGCAAGTTACTATCATTTTTGAAGACTTAAATCTCTCCGCTTTAGGTCTTAGCGCATCTTCCCGCAAATCACTAAGAAAAAGTCTTAAGCTAAGAATTTCGAAAAACCTGCAAATCTACTCCATCTTAATTCTTCTCGGTATTCTCTGTTTTCTATTTAGAATGCTCGTGCCTGGTATTATTGTAATAACAATTTCTACCTTGTGGTATGGGTTGCTATCCTATTTTAAAAATGCTTTTAGTATGGAAATTAAGTTTTCTGATGATGACGCCTTAGAAGAAATAGTCAAGAAAGATCTATACAATTAGGCAAAAAATCCCCTTCAATTAACAACATGAATAGCAACAATAAGTTCACAGAATTGGCCATAGATCATCATCTGACCTTAAGCCAACTCGCTCAAGATCTTTTGGAAATTGACAAGAAACTAGAAAAGGTTAATTCTAACAGAGATCCTGATTCTAAATATGTTAGTGCTAAGATCCTTAACCTATTTATAAAATTATTAGTTTAAACAAATCAAATTTAATCTAACTATGACATCTATAATTTCCAAGATTTCTTTGATAAGTATTCTTATTTCTCTTACATGCATTAGCATGCAAAAGCTAAATGCTCAAAAGTCCATGGAGAATAAAGAGACTAAGGACACGATTAATAGTTTACTGGACCTTACATGGAAGTTAAAATCGACACAACCAGACAGGGGATTGGAAATTTTAAGTCGAATAGATTCTATCAACGGTAAGTTAGTTGCCAAGTTTAAAGAAGATGTAGTTTGGTATTATTATGGAATTTTATACCGATATACTAACAAATTTGATTTAAGCGAATCCTATTTCAATAAATATGAAGCTCATCATAAACAGATGGGTAACAAACGAAAGTTGGCCGCTGTTAATTTAGCTAAGTCCAACATGTTCTCAGATTTTGGTAATTATGAGAAAAGTGCAGAGGCCGTGGCATATGCCTTAAAAATGTATGAGGAAATTTCTGATACTGTTGGGGCGATAATTACTAGAAACAAATTAGGGTATCTTCTATCAGAAATAAAACAATATGAGGAGGCGCTTCAATATCTAAATGATGCAGCCAAGCTTGCTAAACGTATAGGTAGGAAAGACCAAGAGGCTAATGCTTATACCAACAAGGCTATTATTTTTCAAGAAAAAGGCCAATTAGATTCAGCCCTGATACTTTATACCAAAGCCTACAAAATTGGGGAAATTATTGCAGATGACTATTCAAAGTTTAATAACCGGTATAATATGTCGTCTATCCATCAACAAATGAAAAGGATGGATTCAGCCACCTACTACGGCCAAAAAACAATAGATTTATCTGAGCAGATGAGCGTTCCCTCGATAACTATAGTGGCAAAAAGATTAATGACCGATCTTCAAATGGACCAAGGCAATATTGACCAAGCTATAAAGATTTTTGAAAGTATTAGCACTAATGAAATGAAAGCCTTAGGTCTTAGGGATAAAATTCAGAATTATACTGTTGCAACTAAAGCTTATAAAAAGCGTAGAAATTTCAAAAAGGCCTTTGAAAATCTGGAAAAACTAAAATTGTTATCTGACAGTCTTACAGGTGTTCAATCTAGAAACAGAATAAATGAATTAGAGATAATTTATCAATCAGAGAAGAAAGAGAAACAAATCGAACTTTTGGATTTGCAGAATCAAAACGCTCAACTTCTTATTAGCAGAAAGAACAGAACCATTTTAATTGGAGGAATTGCGTTAGGCTGTATCCTTGTTCTAAGTATTATTTTATATGCTATAATCAGAAAGTATCTCAGACAAAAAAAGATACTGGCTATTGCCCTAGAAGAGAAAAGCCTATTGTTAAAAGAAATACATCATCGGGTAAAAAATAATTTGCAATTAGTTTCAAGTTTACTCACTTTACAAGGGCAATCTATTACAGATAATGTGGCACTTGAGGCCATTAACGAAGGTAAAAGTCGTGTAAGATCTATGGCGCTTATTCACCAAGATTTATATCAAACAGAAGATATAACGGCAGTTAGTGCTCAAGATTATCTTAAAAAATTATGCAGTGAACTTTTCGATGCCTATAACATAGATAAAGATAAAATTACCTTATCTACCAAAATAGAACCCTTGCAAATAGATGTAGATTCTTTAATACCCATTGGATTAATTATTAATGAATTAATAACCAATTCATTGAAATATGCATTTAAACCTGGTGATGAGGGAAGAATTCAAATACAACTAGAGGAAGAGGAAAATAAGCTCAAATTGCTTGTGGCTGATAATGGTTCTGGATATGATATAGATGACGTGAACTCACATTCATTCGGTAATAAATTAATCAAGTCATTAATTCTTCAATTAGATGGCGAATTAACAATTGATAGTGCAAACGGAACAAGAGTTAATGTGGCATTTAAGGATTACAAAGTTTCTAGAAAATCTAAAAACTAACTATCTTAGAAATATGAAAGCCAAAATTTTAATTGTTGAGGACGAAGGGCTAATTGCCGAAGATATTAAATATCAGTTGGAGGAGCTTGGGCATACCGTTTTTGGTATTGTCATGAATGGGGACCGTGCTTTGGACGCTATAGCTAACCCAAATTTGGACCTAGTACTCTTGGATATTAATATTAAAGGCAGTCTGTCTGGAATTGATTTGGCTAAAATCATTAAAGAAAAATATAAAATACCATATGTCTTCCTCACGGCGTCCACCGATGATGAGACACTCAATAAAGCGAAAAACACCTTGCCGTATGGTTATATTGTAAAGCCATTTAATAAACTTGATTTAAAAGTAAACATAGATGTTGCATTACATAAGTTTAACTCAGAAAAGGAGAAGCTTACTTTAAGCCGTAATTACGTGCTGGAGAAGTTTAATATTCCCTTGTCAGATCGTGAGTTCGATTTGTTAAAGGCTTTTGTAACTGGATTATCTTATAAAGAAGCTGCTGAAAAACTACACATAAGTGTTAATACTGTTAAGAGTTATCAGAAACGTATCTATCAATTATTCGATGTAAGTTCAAAAGTTGAGTTAATTAAGAAAGTAGGATAAAAATCTTCTAGTATCTGTAGATACGATTAGGCGTCACACAATAATCTAAACTAATATCATCTTCTGAAGTTTCAAAACTCTCAGTTTCAGCTTTAAAAAAAGACAGTCCAATTTTTAATGTATTTGGATTGCATTCACTTAAAAACCGATCATAAAAGCCTTTGCCGTAACCAATACGATTTCCTATTGTATCAAAAGCCAAAAGAGGAATAAAAACTACATCTAACTGAGAGGTTGCTATCTCTATGCCACTAACAGGTTCTGGAATCCTGAAGCTGTTTTTCTTAATGGTTGTATTATCCGTCAAGAGATAGTGCTTCATGCTGTAGTTTTCAAAATTGCTTTTTGAGATAACCACATTTTTGTCCTTTCCCGCCAAAATATTGAGGATATATTCGGTATTAATTTCATGCTGTTCTTCAATTGGTAAGAACAGATGGTAGAATTCAAAATTCCAAATATCTAATTGTAATAATTGGTTGGCAATGGCGAGACTATAATCTTCAATCTGCTTTATGTTTAAAGATTTACGAAGGGCTTTATATGTCTTTCTGAGTTCTGGTTTTTTCAAGATTCAATCTTTGTAGAAATATGAAATATGGCATCCCCTTGATAAATTATTGGAGATTCATTTACATTAAAAATATAGCCGTCATTAGGTGCTTTTACAAAATGGTTAAAACTTCCGTAAGGATCAGTTATATGTCCTAAGACATCACCTCTTTTTACAAGAGAATTAACCAAAACTTTAGCTTTAAACATACCAGAATGATTTGCTCTAATCCATTTGCTGTCTATAATCCTTATACCAGAATTCTTGGGTTTAGAGACCTTAAATTTACTTGTGAGCATACCTAAATGTTCTAGAATGCGTTTGGTGCCATTGACGCCTGTATTTGTAATTGTCTTGTTAATATGAAAAGATTTGCCGCCTTCAAAAAGCAACATTGGTATACCCAGTTTATAGCAAGAACTGCGGAAAGATTTGTTTAAGTTTTTAGAATAATAGGTAAAGGGAGCACCAAATACTTCGGCTAGCTCTTCAAGGATCACTTCGTTTTTAGCTATCCGAATCTGCGCTGAATTAAACCTATCGGCTCCGCCTGTATGAAAGTCTAATATCAAGTCCACGTGTGGCACAATTTCATTCATCAATTTATGTGCAACTCTACTCGCCAAAGACCCTGTTTTACTTCCGGGAAAAACACGATTAAGGTCTCTTCCATCAGGGAACTCTCTATCTAAATGTATAAAGCCAAATACATTAATTACCGGAATACAGATTATGGTTCCTTTTTTAGGTCTGTTAATTCCTTTTGCTATGATTTGGCGAACGATTTCTACACCATTGACTTCATCGCCATGAATACCAGCTGTTATTAAAACTGTTGGACCTGGGTTTTTTGATCGCTCTATAATAACAGGGACATCAATTCTGTTTTGGGTGTGTAGTTTAGCGACATTAAAACTGACCTTAGCACTTTGTCCTAGTTCTACCGCTTCTCCCAATATGTGTAACACTTCTTTTTCACTCATATCATTTCTTGTGAAAATGAGAATCTTATTTTTTGTTTCGTTCTATAAATGTAATTATGGCTCTTGCAATATTTTTTTTAGTGGCACCTTCAATACCTTCTAATCCAGGGGTAGAATTAACTTCCATTATTAATGGACCACGTTTGGATTGAAGCATATCTACACCACAAACAGGTAATTTTAAGGCCCTAGAGGCTTTTATGGCCAATTTTAGTTCATCTTCAGAAAGGCGTATGTAATTTGCACTACCTCCGCGATGGAGATTGGATCTAAATTCGCCTTCGCGTCCTTGACGTTTCATAGCGCCAACGACCTGGCCATCTACAATTAGAGCTCTTAAATCAGAGCCTTTGGCTTCTTCAATATACTCTTGGACCAACGCCCTGGCTTGTAGTCCATTAAAGGCTTCAAGTACCGATTCTGCCGCATTTTTAGATTCTGCCAAGACCACACCAAGTCCTTGTGTGCCTTCAAGTAATTTTATTATAACAGGAGGGCCACCAACATGAGCGAGAACTTCTTCAACATCCCGTGAATAATTAGTAAAAACTGTTTTGGGCATACCCACACCAGCTTTAGAAAGTCTTTGGAAACTTCTCAATTTATCTCTACTTCGTATTATGGAATCTGAGGTAACGGTTGTAAATACATTCATCATTTCAAACTGTCTTACTACAGCACAGCCAAAAAACGTTACAGAAGCACCAATACGAGGTATAATGGCATCAACATAATTAAGATATCTATCTTTATAATAAATGGTCGGTTTTTCTTTCTCTATTATAATATCACACTTAAGTGGATCAATAACCTCGACCTCGTGGCCTCGATTTTCAGCCTCTTCAATAAGACGTCTAGTAGAATAAAGGTTTTCGTTACGAGAAAGTATAACAATATTCATATAAGTTGTTTAAAGCTCCTAAAGTTAATAAGTATTTAGAGTTAGCCAATATATAATACTTGTATTTAGCTTCTATGCCTGTTAAGCAAGAAGTTTACCATTTTTTAATCTATCTCTAAAACACTTTTATTTACCTTTGAATTAATGTCAGAAACTACTCTAGATATACAGATTAAGACCTTACCGCATCAGCCAGGAGTGTATCAATATTTTGACGCAGATAACAGGTTAATTTATGTGGGAAAGGCCAAGGATATAAAGAAGAGAGTAAGTAGTTATTTTACCAAGCATCATAGTTACGGTAAAACACGCGTATTGGTAAAAAATATAAACGCCATTAAGCATATTGTTGTTGAGACGGAAAATGATGCCTTGCTTCTTGAAAACAATCTTATAAAGAAGTATCAGCCCAAGTATAATGTAATGCTCAAGGATGATAAATCTTATCCTTGGATATGTGTCAAGAACGAACGTTTTCCTAGAGTTTTCCCTACACGCAGGGTCATAAAAGATGGGTCTGAGTATTTTGGACCCTACACAAGTATGAAAACGGTTAAGACCCTTTTAGGACTTATAAAGGGCCTCTATCAGTTGCGTACATGTAATTACGATTTATCTGAAGAGAAAATCAATAATGGAAAATACAAAGTTTGCTTAGAGTATCACTTAGATAATTGTAAAGGGGCTTGCGAGGGTTTAGAAACAGAAGAGGAGTACCATTCCAACATTAAGGCCATACGAGAAATTCTCAAAGGAAATTTTAAAGATTCCCTACAGCAATTTAGAAAGCAAATGAAGACCTATGCTGCAAATATGCAGTTTGAAGATGCTCAAAAAATAAAGGAAAAACTTGAAGTTTTAGAAAACTACCAAGCTAAATCCACAATTGTAAATCCCAAAATTAGTAATGTCGACGTGTTTTCTATTGTAAGCGATGAGACTTACGCCTATATTAATTTCTTGCAGTTAAGTTATGGTTCTATTATAAGGTCGCACACCCTTGAAATAAAAAAGAGATTACAAGAATCCGATAAACAACTTCTAGAATTAGCTATAACCGAAATAAGGCAGCGGTTTAACTCCAATTCTAAAGAAATCTATGTCCCATTTAAAGTAGATTTGGGAGAAGAAGTAAAGGTTAGTGTTCCGAAGTTAGGTGATAAAAAAAGCATAGTGGATTTATCTAAACGCAATGCGAAGTATTACCGAATGGACAAGCTAAAACAAATAAAAATTGTTGATCCAGATAGGCATGCCAACCGCATTATGGCACAAATGAAGGCCGATTTGCGACTAAGCGAAGAACCAAGGCATATAGAATGTTTCGATAACTCTAATATACAAGGGACAAATCCTGTAGCGGCTTGTGTGGTTTTTAAAAACGGAAAGCCAAGCAAAAAGGACTACAGGCATTTTAATATAAAGACTGTAGAAGGACCAGATGACTTCGCCTCCATGGAAGAAGTTGTTTTTAGACGATATAGACGTCTTTTGGAAGAAGATAAATCCTTACCTCAGTTAATTATTATAGATGGAGGCAAAGGACAATTATCTTCCGCATTAAAAAGTTTAGACCTGTTAGGGCTACGCGGAAAAATAGCCATAATCGGAATTGCAAAGCGCTTAGAAGAATTATTTTATCCAGATGATCCTATTCCATTATATTTAGACAAAAAAAGTGAGACCCTTAAAATAATCCAGCAATTACGAAATGAAGCCCACAGATTTGGTATAGAACATCACAGAAATAAACGAAGTAAAAGTGCATTGACAACAGAATTAGAAAATATTAATGGCGTAGGTGAACAAACCATAATTGATTTAATGAAGCACTTTAAAACCGTTAAACGAATTGCCAATGCCAAATTAGATGAGTTAGAACCTATTGTTGGTACTTCTAGAGCAAATAAAATTTACAATTACTATCACAAAGAATAACTTGAACGTCCTTCACAAATATCAGATATCCGTAAAGAGCTTACAGTTTTTAATCACCTTATTTGCTATAGTTTTATTTTCTAACGGTAGTTTTTCCCAAGATTCTAATGAACCAAAAATAGGGCTCGTTTTAAGTGGAGGAGGAGCTAAGGGTTTTGCCCATATTGGAGCCTTAAAAGTTATAGATAGCCTAGGTATTAAGATAGACTATGTTGCCGGAACAAGTATGGGAGCAATAATAGGTTCATTATATGCCTCAGGATATTCCGGTAAACAACTTGAGTATTTTTTCAATAGTCAAGATTTTGATTTACTTATTAATGATAAGTTTGAACGCTCGGCACAGTCTTTTTTTGAGCGAGAAGGTGCTGCAAAATATGCTGTTTCCCTGCCTTTTGAAAAATTTAAAATTACATTACCATCAGCACTTTCAAGAGGTCAGAACGTCTATAACCTACTGTACCAGTTGATGCTGCCTGTTAGCCATATAGATGATTTTGAAAATTTGCCCATACCTTTCTTTTGTATAGCCACCAACATAGAAACTGGAGAATCTATTGTTATGGATAAAGGCAATTTGGCTGAAGCCGTTACCGCTAGTGGTGCATTACCGTCCTTATTTCAGCCTGTAGTTATTGGAGATAAAATATTAGTGGATGGAGGTGTAACGAATAATTTTCCGGTAGAAGAACTCCGGTCTAAAGGAATGGATATTATTATTGGTGTGGATGTGCAAGATGATTTACGAGATAGGGAATCTCTAGAGTCAGCAATTGAGATTTTAGCTCAAATCAATAATTTCCGTACTGTGAATGCTATGAAGGATAAGGCCCCTTTAACAGATATTTACATTAAACCAGACATCAAAAATTATTCGGTGATTTCCTTTAGCGAAGGCCAAGATATTATTGCAAATGGAGAAGCAGCGGCACGTGCAAAAGTTACTGAATTAGCAACCATGGTAAAAAGGCAATCTAAAGAAAAGAAGACTGCGATTATAGTGCCGCCAGATAGTATTACGGTTAAATCTATTGAGCTTACCGGAAATGAAAAATATACAAGATCTTATCTTTTAGGAAAACTGAAATTGCGAGGAGGGGAAAGAATTTCTTATAATAGGTTTAGACGTGGAATCAACAATTTGGTTGCTACTAATAATTTTGACACATTTAGATATCGATTAGAGTCTTCAGAGATACAAGGAGAATATGGTTTAAAAGGCCAAATTAGGGAATCTCAAACAACCACGTTTTTAAAATTAGGCGTGCACTATGATGATCTTTATAAAAGTGCTGTTTTAGCCAACATCACTAAGAAGCGGCTATTATTTAATAATGATATTGCTTCTTTAGATTTAATTTTAGGAGATAATTCAAGATATAATTTTGATTATTTTATTGATAAAGGATTTTATATCAGTTTAGGTTTTAATTCGCGCTACAATCAATTTAGTAAAAATGTAAATCCAAATTTAGCCCTTGAAGCGACTTCACCCTTTTTATCTGGCTTAAATAAGATTGATGTTCAACTTCAGGATTTCACAAATCAACTTTATCTGCAAACTTTATTCAGAAAAGATTTTTCATTACGCCTAGGTGGTGAGCATAAGCTATTAAAAATAACATCTGAAACCTTGATTTCCTCAAGCCAAAATGATGACTTTATTTTTGAAAATACCGATTACTATAGCGTTTTTGGAAGTCTTGATTTTGACTCATACAGCGACCCCTATTTTCCCAAAAATGGAGCTTATTTTAGGGGTGATTTCCATTGGTATGTTGCGGCATCAGGCTTTAATGAGGGTTTTAAACCTTTCTCTATTGCTAAGGCAGATATGGGTTATGCCTTTAGCTTTAGCGACAGATTAGCCTTTAGAGCAGAAACAAGTGGTGGCTTTAAACTTGGGGATAATTCAACGACCACACTCGGATTTGCACTTGGTGGCTATGCCAAAAACTTTATCAATAATTTTAGCTCTTTCTATGGCTATGATTTTATTGATATCACTGGAGATAGTTTTGTTAAGGCCATGTTTGCCTTTGATTATGAGTGGTTGAATAATCATCACATCATTTTTGCAGCAAATTATGCCAATGTAGAAGACCGTCTATTTGATACTGGTAATTGGCTGTCCTCACCAGATTTTACGGGTTATGCCCTAGGCTATTCTCTAGAGACCTTTTTAGGCCCTCTAGAAGCGCGTTACACATACTCACCAGAAACAGGTGAAGATTATTGGTTTTTTAATTTAGGGTTTTGGTTTTAGTTTTATTTTTTGTGTAATAACTAAATTTGCAATATTTTTAAGTCATGATTTTATTCTGGGAAAATCTAAAACTTCATTTGCATTTCCTTATCAAAAGGAATCCAGAATAAATACGCATTTTTTGTACCTTTAAATCATATTGAATTAGCTACTCTAAACCGAGCATAGTCTTAGCTCAGAAAAAGAGTCCATTTTTAATATTCAACTCTTAAACATATCAAAATATGCCATTCTATCATAAGTTAGGAAAAATCCCACCGAAACGTCACACACAGTTTAAAAAACCAGATGGTAGTTTTTATTATGAACAACTATTTGGCACTATTGGTTTCGACGGTATGTCAACCAATAGCTACCACGAGCAGCGGCCAACACAGGTCAAAGCCATAAAAAAGCAATATAGTGTTGCTCCAAAAATTGCTAAGACGAATAATATGCAATCTTATCGGTTTAGAGGTTTTCAGGTTAAACCAGAAAAGGACTATTTAGACAGCAGAAAAATGGTTCTAACCAATAGTGACTGCAATATTATCCTTGCGGCACCTCAAACATCAACCAAGGACTATTTTTATAAAAACACCGATGCAGATGAACTCATATTTATTCATAAAGGAACAGGTAAACTACGCACCATGTTGGGTAACCTAGATTTTAAATATGGCGATTATCTATTAGTTCCGAGAGGGATTATTTATAAACTCGATTTTGATACTGAAGACAATAGACTATTTATCGTAGAATCCTATCGACCAATTTATACACCTAAGCGCTATAGAAACTGGTTTGGGCAGTTGTTAGAGCACTCACCTTTTTGTGAGCGCGATCTAAGGCAACCTCAGGAATTGGAAACCTATAATGAATCAGGTGATTTTTTGATTAAAATTAAAAAACAGGATGAAATCATTGAGATGGTCTATGCCTCACATCCTTTTGATGTGGTAGGGTACGATGGTTACAATTATCCTTACGCATTTTCCATTCATGATTTTGAACCTATAACTGGTCGTATCCATCAGCCACCTCCAGTGCATCAAACCTTTGAAACCGATGCCTTCGTGGTCTGTAGTTTTGTTCCAAGATTATATGATTACCATCCATTGAGTGTGCCAGCACCTTACAATCATAGTAATATAGATAGTGACGAAGTGTTATATTATGTAGATGGTGATTTTATGAGTAGAAATGATATCGATGCAGGCCATATATCCTTGCATCCAGCAGGGATACCACATGGACCACATCCTGGTGCTATGGAGCGCAGTATTGGTAAAATAAAAACCGATGAATTGGCGGTTATGGTAGATACCTTTAAGCCACTTAAAGTCACCGAAGAAGCATTGAAAATTGCTGATGAGGATTATTTTAAATCCTGGTTAGAATAAAAGAACGTATAAATAAATTACTAAATCAATTAATTGGAATATCTAGCAGAGGTATTTCTCATAAAAATTAAATAATGGCTAAAGAAGTAAAAAGTGTAGACTATGGTCTAGAGAAAATATTTGAAGGGGCTCAAGATTTTTTGCCACTTTTAGGAACAGATTATGTAGAGTTTTATGTGGGTAATGCTAAGCAGTCAGCGCACTTCTATAAAACGGCTTTTGGATTCCAATCTTTCGCCTACAAAGGCTTGGAAACGGGCTCGAGAGATCATGTAAGCTATGTTTTAAAACAAGACAAAATAAGATTGGTTTTAACCACACCGTTAAATAGTAAGTCGCCTATAAATGACCATATCGTGAAGCATGGTGATGGTGTCAAAGTCATTGCACTTTGGGTAGACGATGCACGTAAGTCTTACGAAGAAACTATTAAGCGCGGTGCAAAATCCTATATGGAGCCTGTGGTGGAGACCGATGAACATGGAGAAGTTGTGAGAGCAGGTATCTATACCTATGGAGAAACCGTTCATATGTTTGTGGAGCGCAAAAATTACAAGGGTGTTTTTATGCCTGGTTTTGTGGAGTGGAGGAGTGATTACAATCCAGAACCCGTTGGTCTAAAATACATAGACCATATGGTAGGAAATGTAGGTTGGGGTGAAATGAACCAATGGGTTAAATGGTACGAAGATGTCATGGGCTTTGTAAACTTTCTGTCATTTGATGATAAACAAATACATACGGAGTATTCTGCCTTAATGAGTAAGGTAATGAGCAATGGTAACGGACGTATTAAATTTCCGATTAATGAACCAGCCGAAGCGGCAAAAAAATCGCAAATAGAGGAGTATTTAGATTTTTATGAAGGTTCTGGGGTGCAACATTTGGCAGTTGCGACAGATGATATAATAAAAACAGTTGCGCAATTAAAGGCAAGAGGTGTTGAATTTTTACCACCACCTCCACAGAGTTATTATGATATGATTCCTGAGCGTTTGGGTGTACACATGGAAATGATGAAAGAAGATATCAAAGAGCTTCAAAAGTTATCCATTTTAGTAGATGCAGATGAGGAAGGCTATCTGTTGCAGATATTCACAAAACCTGTGGAAGATCGACCTACCTTATTTTTTGAAATTATTCAACGCATGGGAGCTCAAGGATTTGGAGCCGGTAACTTTAAAGCACTTTTTGAATCAATAGAACGTGAACAGGCCAAAAGAGGAACCTTATAAAAGAGAAAGCGCGTCTAACTCCCTACTGATAAACGCGCTGTAAACCAACTCTAAGAAATCTAATTGTTGATTTCTGGGTTGTCCCTTTACAGTACATCGTAGAAGTTTAAAAATGTGAGCATAAATCGAAAAAAATTTAAAATTAACTAATCATTTTGGATTGTAATTCAATGATTTAATACATTTGGAATAGTAATTGCAAAAGGTCTTATTGTAACAATTTTAATTACAAATTCGTTTGTAAATAAATAGAAAGGTTTAAAATGCAATTATGAATGTTATGAAAGGACTATTAACGGTTTTATTATTGCTCTCTGGACTACAATCTGCAGATTTAAAAAAAGAGTCTGCATTCAAAGAAGGCGAGTGGTTTAAGTTTGAGATGAGCTACAGTGGTTTTCTCAAAGCAGGAGAGGGCACGTTAACTTTAAAGGATACCATATTAAACGGAAAACCCGTTCACCATGTTATTGGTAAAGGATGGACCACTGGAGCAATTAGCTGGTTTTTTAAAGTTGAAGATCGCTACGAGAGTTATTTTGATAAAGATACTAATGTGCCATACAAGTTTATTAGAAAGGTAGATGAAGGTGGGCATACTAAGGATATCGAAATTGACTTTAAGCAAGAGGAGCAGACCGCTATAGTTAATAACAAAAAATACAATAAAGTAACAACAGTATCCACAGAACAAGATGTCCAAGATATGGTATCTGCTTTCTATTATTTGAGAAACAACTACGATACAAATAAAATTAGAAGAGGTGATATAGTATCACTTAATATGTTTTTTGACGAGGAAAACTATGGTTTTAGGCTTAAGTATTTAGGTCGGCAAACCATTAAAACACAATTCGGAAGGGTAAAAACGCTCAAATTTAGACCTTATGTCTTAGCCGGCCGTGTATTCAAAGAAGAAGAGAGTTTAACACTTTGGGTTAGTGCCGATGAAAATAAAATACCATTAAAAATAAAAGCGGATTTAGCCGTTGGATCCTTGCGAGCAGATTTGGTCGCATTTAAAGGTTTAAAGCACTCTTTCCAAGTAGAATTCGATAATTAATTTATGCCAGACCAGCCTAACTTCGATTATATTTTAAAAGAACTTCAAGAGAAGTATTCATTAATAGATCAGGATACGGATGACCATTTATACGGCTTGCTATATAGCAAGCCGATTACATATTGGGATTATATTCAAACCGATGCGTTGTTAAATCTTCAAATACAAAGGACCAACTTACCTGATGAGATGGTTTTTATAGCCTATCATCAAATTAATGAGCTCATCTTTAAAATGATTCTATGGGAAATAGAACAAGTAGCTGAACGAGAGAATTTAGATGTTACTTTTTTTGAAAGTAAAATAATGCGGGTCAGCCGTTACTTTGATATGCTCACAACATCCTTTAACATTATGAGAGAAGGAATGGAGGTAGAGCAATACATGAAATTTAGATATACCTTAACACCAGCTAGTGGTTTTCAGAGTGCACAGTATAGGTTTATTGAATTCGCATCTACTAGACTTATTAATCTCATTGATTATAGATTTAGGGAAAATATTGATAGAGACACACCATTTACTCACGCGTTTGAGCATCTGTATTGGCAGGCGGCTGGAAAAGACCATAAAACTGGTAAAAAATCTACCCTTTTGGTTAATTTTGAAAAGCGCTATAAAGATGAGTTCTTGAGGTTCATGGAAAAATATAACACTAAAAATCTATGGACGAGATTTAATGAGTTGCCCGAAGAAGACAGAGCGGATGAAGACCTGGTTAAGGCCATGCGCCATTACGATTATACAGTAAATGTAACTTGGGTAATGGCCCATTATAATGCCGCTAGACATTATATTGAAAGTGGTATCGGTGACGGAGAGGCAACAGGTGGTAGCGACTGGAAAAAATATATGCATCCAAAATATCAGAGGCGGATTTTCTTCCCTGAATTATGGACGGAAGAAGAACTTAAAAATTGGGGAAATAATATATAATTAGCTTATAAACTAATGCAGTTAAAACGATTAATAGCACTAACCGTAATCGCAGCAAGTTTTTTTGGTTGTAAAAACAATCAAAAACAAGATGTTTCTGTAGAAAAGAAAAAACTTGCTGAGGTCGTAAAAAAAGACAATATTGAATTTGGTTTCAACCTCAACAATTATGTGGTTAAGAGAGATACTATAAAAAAGGGCGATAGTTTTGGTGAAATTCTAGAGCGCAATAAAATTGGCTATCCTAAAATATTTCAAATCGCCGAAAAGGCTAAAGACACCTTTGATATTGCAAGGAGGTTAGTTCCTGGTAAGCCTTATACGCTATTATGCTCAAAGGATAGTTTAGAAATTCCAACAGCATTTATTTATCAACCCAATGTTGAAGAATATGTAGTTATTAATTTTAAGGATTCTATACAAGCTTACACAAGCAAAAAACCCATAAAGTATATAGAAAAAACTGCTACAGGAATAATTGAAAGTTCAATATCAGAAACCATAGAAGAAATGGGTCTCAGTCAGGTTTTGGTTAATAAACTGGCTGATGATATTTATGCATGGACTATAGATTTTAGACGTTTACAAAAAGGTGATCGTTTTAAAGTGATTTATACAGATAAATACATAGATGACACCCTATATGCAGGCGTACACAATGTAAAAGCAGCTTACTTTGAACACAACGGAGATTCACTTTATGCATTTCAGTTTGAAACAGATTCTATAAAAGGTATTAAGGATTATTTTAACGAAGATGCAAAAAATCTGCGCCGTGCGTTTTTAAAAATGCCAGTGAAGTTTGGTAGACTATCATCGCGTTACAATCTAAAAAGACGCATAGCGTACTATGGTTATAAAGTAAGGCCTCACAAAGGAACAGACTTTGCTGCTCCTGTTGGAACACCAATTATGGCTACAGCTAACGGAACGGTTATAGAATCTACAAGAAAAGGTGGAAATGGAAAGTATGTAAAGATTAGGCATAATGCCACCTACACTACTCAATATCTTCATATGAGCAAGCGTCTTGTTAAAAAAGGGCAATTTGTTAAGCAAGGAGATATTATAGGGAAAGTCGGTATGACTGGTAATACTGGTGGGCCACACGTCTGTTACAGATTCTGGAAAAATGGTAGGCAAGTCGATCCGTTCAGGGAAAAACTCCCAGAAGCAGAACCAATTTCCGAAAGATTGAAGTTGAGATATTTAGAGTATATCAAACCTATTAAAAAGCGTCTTGATGATATCTATTTCCTTGAGGCAGAGCCAAAAAATCCTGAGAATACCATAACCGAAGACCCAATTTCATAGAAGAATGGCATTAAGAAACACCAACCCAACTGAAACAAAGGCATGGCAAGAGCTTGCATCTCACTATAACCATCTAAATTCTAAACATTTAAAAGAGCTTTTCTCTGAAGATGAAAACAGAGCAAATCAGCTTACTATTAATTGGGAAGATTTTTATGTAGATTTTTCAAAGAACCGCATAACAAAAAACACATTAAATCTACTGATTAAGTTAGCACAGGAGGTCAATTTAGAAGATGCTATCTCAAAATATTTTGGTGGTGATATCATCAATGAAACTGAAGGTAGGGCAGTATTGCACACGGCTTTGAGAGCCGATAATACAGAAACGGTTTTAGTAAATGACGAAAATGTGGTTCCTGGTATTTACCAAGTTAGAGAGAAAATCAAGCTTTTTACGGACGCCATAGTTTCAGGTACACACAAGGGATTTACCGGTAAGTCTATTACCGATATAGTTAATATAGGAATTGGTGGTTCTGATCTTGGACCTGCTATGGTAGTAGATACACTACAGTTTTATAAGAATCACTTAACAACCCATTTTGTAAGTAATGTTGATGGCGACCATTACAATGAGGTTATTAAGAATTTAAATCCAGAGACCACCTTATTTGTAATAGTTTCAAAAACATTTACCACTCAAGAAACCCTTTCAAATGCCAACTCAATCAGGCGTTGGTTTTTAGAATCCTTACCAAAGGAAGCCATTTCTAAGCATTTTGTTGCGGTATCTACAAATATTGATAGTGTAAAAGAATTTGGAATAGACGCCTCTAATATTTTCCCAATGAAGGATTGGGTTGGAGGTCGTTTCTCATTGTGGAGTGCGGTAGGGCTATCAATCAGTTTAGCCTTAGGCTATGAGAATTTTGAAAATCTGCTCAATGGCGCTCAAAAGATGGACAAGCATTTTAAAACAACAGATTTTAGCGAAAATATTCCGGTAATTGCAGGGTTATTGACAGTGTGGTACAATAACTTTTTTAATGCCGAAAGTGAGGCTATTATTCCTTATACCCAATATCTCAATCAATTTGCAACGTATCTGCAGCAAGGCATCATGGAAAGCAATGGTAAGAGTGTAGACCGTCACGGGAATAGGGTTAACTATCAAACGGGTACTATTATTTGGGGTGAACCTGGAACCAATTCGCAGCATGCTTTTTTTCAGTTGATACATCAAGGAACAAAGTTGATTCCTACAGATTTTATCGGCTTTGTAAAATCATTACATGGCGATAAAGACCACCACGATAAATTGATGTCAAATTATTTTGCACAAACTGAAGCTTTAATGAACGGAAAATCAGAAGATGAGGTTCTGGCAGAGTTAAATTCTGGAAATTTATCAGAAGAGGAGAAGACAAAGTTATTGCCATTTAAAATATTCGAAGGAAACAAACCAACGACGTCTATTTTAATAGATAAGTTAACACCAGAAAGCTTAGGTAAGCTCATTGCCATGTATGAGCACAAAATATTTGTCCAAGGCATAATTTGGAACATTTACAGTTATGATCAATTTGGTGTAGAATTAGGGAAACAGCTAGCAAAATCTATTCTTAAAGAACTCAAATCAGATTCTAAATTAGAGCATGATGGGTCTACAAATAATCTATTAGAGTTTTATAGGCAAAATAAGTAGTGTTTAAAGCTTTTAGTTATTCTTCCATCTAATACTCTCCATAAGATGTTTTATGTCCTTTTTTAGATATTCCGAAGCCGGATAAATGGAGTCATAATTAGGTTTAGTATAAAAATAAAGGGAACCGCTTAAAAAGTGATTGGTACTGTCTGTGACGTAGAATTGGGATTGTGATGCTGCGTCACCACCAACTTCGTAAAACATACCGTAAACGTTATGTTCCCCATTCAAAAATTCTTTTTGTTTAATTTCGTCCGCTTTTATTGTGTGTTTTTGTGTTAGGGTTTGTGCGTCTCTTAATAAACTATTGAGATTAGTAGAATTAACCTCCTTGTAAGTGAGATATATGGTAGCTTTTAAGCTTGGATAAGAAATGTCTATCCCTTTAGTTAAACCAGAAATATTTATGGAATCTATAGGCTTGGCTAGTATGTTCTTATCAAAAACAAAAGGTAAAGGACTATTTACCAATTTGTATTTGGCTTTAGGATATTCTAGTCTTAAATAAGCTTGGGGTTTAGGCAGAGGGTTATCGCCGCAACTGAGGTATAAAAAACAAAAAATTAATATAATAATACTGTTTTTCATTCAGGGTGGTTTAATAGGGTAAATTTAATTTGTTTAATGCGTTTTCGCTCTAAGGCCTCAATAGTAAAAACGTAATTTCTGAAGTTTATTTTACTTCCAATACGAGGAAACCCACCAGAAATCTCTAAAACGAAACCAGCCAAGGTTTCGGCCTCACCCTTTTTAGCTTCAAATTCTTCAATCTCGTCGTCTAACCCAACTATCTTATATACATCTTTTAAAGGCGTTTTTCCTTCAAAACTATAGTTCTGGTCATCAATTTTGGTGAAAATAAGGTCGTCATCGTCGTATTCATCACTAATATCGCCAACGATTTCTTCAATGATATCTTCTAAGGACACAAGTCCAGAGGTCCCTCCGTATTCATCTACTACAACCGCCAGATGTACTTTTTTGTTCTGGAACTCAACCATTAAATCATCTAACTTTTTGTTTTCTGGCACAAAGAAAGGTTCTCGCAGTAGTGTAGTCCAATCAAAATCTTTTTTATCTAAATGTGGTAATAGGTCTTTTACGTACAAAACGCCTTTAATGGTATCAATGCTCTCCTCATAAACAGGGATACGTGAGTAGCCATTATCTATAATATCGGCTATAATGCTTTTAAAAGATGTCTCAATATCTAAGGCAAATAAGTCCATCCTAGGGCGCATTACTTGCTTAGTGTCTGTGTTACCAAATGATACAATACCCTGGAGGAGTTTTTGTTCTTCTTGTGTAGTATCCTCACTACTGGTTAATTCTAAGGCCTGGGATAGTTGGTCAACGCTGAGATTAGACCGTTTTTTACCTAAGGTATCTTGAATTTTTAACGTTACATAGCGCATTGGTAGACTTAAAGGTGAGAATAGGATATCCAATACCTTTAATGGCCTAGCCATAAAACTAGAAAACTTAATGCTATTGCGGCTTGCATAGATTTTAGGGATGATTTCACCGAACAGCAAAATTAAAAACGTAGCAGACACCACCTCGAGTAAAAATCGAGCTAAGGTATTTGAAATATTATGAAACAACGTTTCGCCAATAAAAGCAAATAGAAGTACTATGGCTATATTTATAAAGTTGTTGGCTACCAGAATCGTTGCCAGCAATTTTTTAGGTTTCTTGAGCAAGTCTGCAATAATCTTCATTGGTACAGACTTGTTATCTAAACCTTCATCAATATTGGCTTTTGTTAGAGAAAACAAGGCGACCTCTGCTCCAGAGATTAGACCAGAACATACTAACAAGACTATAAGCAAGGCAATACTTGTAATGAAGGACGTATCCGTTACAACTATATTTAAAATAAAAACCGAGGGTTCTGGGTCCAAAATAGGGTTAGTTAAATACTTAGAATGGTAAATCATCACCATCACCATCTGGCACTATGCTGTTTGGTGCTTGCTGCGGTGGCTCTGATGCAGCAGGACTTGGATTGTTGCTAGGCTGTGATTGTTGAGTTTCGTTTTTGTTAGAAAGAAAGGTGAAGTCGGTACACTGAATTTCGGTAGAGTAACGTTCCATTCCTTTATCGTCTGTCCATTTTCTGGTTTTTATTCTGCCTTCTATGTAGACCTTATCTCCCTTGCTTAAGTATTTTTCACAAATTTCAGCAGCTTTATTGCGTACAACAATATTGTGCCATTCTGTATTGGAGACACGTTCGTTAGTAGTTTTATTTGTATAGGTTTCGTTTGTAGCTAAAGGGAAGCGTCCAACACAATTCTTATCATCGAAATAATGCATCTTTACTTCATCTCCTAAATGCCCAATTAGCATTACCTTATTCAAAGTTCCTGACATAGTTTTATAATTTAGCCTGTAAAATTACTGAATTGATTATCTATTATTAAAAATACTAATTTTTTTATTCTTAGATAGACTCAAAATTGAACTCCTCAATAAAATCTCCGATAAGAACTGGTACTGGATATTTGTTGATATCCTTTAGTGCAACCTTGTTTTTAGGCAGTGTTTTCTTTACCTCAACAATCCAAAATTTTGTATGTAAATGCTGATGCGATAACTTATGGACTTTGTCTGCCTCATTGTAAAGGGTGTAATCAAACGGCACATTCTTTAAGACACGTGCTTCAAAACCTAACAATTCAAATTCTTCAGCATCCAAACTCTTATCACTTTCAATTAAAGGGAATTGGTATAGATTTTGCCAAATGCCTTTGCCTTGTCGTTTTTCAAATAAAATATTTTGGTCTTGATCCACACAAACCATATAATTAAAAAACTTTTTGGTAACCTTAGTTTTTTTAAGCTTTACAGGGAGTTGGTTGATTTTGTTTTGTTGAAGCGCTACACAACCATCTTGTAAAGGGCATACTAAACAGCAGGGTGCTTTGGGTTTGCACTGAAGGGCTCCAAACTCCATAATAGCTTGGTTGTAACTAGCAGGCTGTTTTTTATCAATTAACCGTTGGGCAAGGGTTTTAAATGCTTTTATACCTTCCGTAGAATTAATAGCTGTGTCTAAACCAAAATATCGAGACAGAACTCTGTAGACATTGCCATCTACAACTGCTTCAGGTTCATTAAATGCAATTGAGGCAATGGCACTGGCCGTGTAATCACCTACGCCTTTAAGTTTTTTAATATCCTCGTAGGTTTTTGGGAATTCCCCATTTAATGTATACGCTATGTGCTTAGCTGAGGCGTGCAAATTCCTTGCTCTAGAGTAATAACCTAAGCCTTGCCATAACTTTAAAACAGTTTCTTCGCTAGCTTCAGCGAGGTCAAAAACGGTTGGAAATTCCTTAACAAATGCATTATAATAAGGTAATCCTTGCTTAACTTGAGTTTGCTGTAAAATAATTTCCGAAAGCCAAATAAAATATGGGTTTTTGGTTTCTCTCCAAGGGAGTTTTCTCTTATTAGCTGAATACCAGTTAATTAGTTCAGTACTAAAATCCATAGTTTTTTATCGAAGACCAAGCAAAAGTAAATCTTTATCGTGTTAAATTTTAATTAATTACGCTTTAAATATTGAAATTAAATTACATATATTTGCATCCCTTAGAATTTATAGTAACCCTAAAACTAATAACAATGACAAAAGCTGATTTAGTAGCCAAAATATCTGATAAGCTAGGAATGGAAAAAGGAGATGTTCAGGCTACAGTAGAAACCTTTATGGAAGAAGTAAAATCCTCTTTAGAGAGTGGAGATAACGTATATTTAAGAGGTTTCGGAAGTTTTATAATTAAAACAAGAGCTGAGAAAACAGGTCGTAATATTTCTAAAAATACAACGATTAAAATTCCAGCACACAACATACCTGCATTTAAACCTGCTAAAGTGTTCTTAGAAGGCGTAAAATCTAATGTTGAAGTAAACTAAACGCATTAAAACAATATTAATTAAAAGCATTATTAATTATGCCAAGTGGTAAAAAAAGAAAAAGACACAAGGTAGCGACGCATAAGCGTAAAAAACGTAGACGCGCTAATCGTCACAAAAAGAAATAAATTGCAAAAAGTAGTTGTAGAACTACTTTTTTCAGTTTTAAAACAAAACGTTCTTTGATATAGAATTTAAGTGGTATTAATAGAGTGCCCTTAAATTTGTTGGATATTACATCCTGTGTCAAATAATTTAGTAAAATCCATCTACCTCATAGTTTTGAGTTAGATATAAATTAACATTATGAACAAAGAATTAATCGTAAGATCGAGTTCAGATATTGTTGATTTTGCCTTATTAAAAGATGGAAAACTTATTGAATTACATAAAGATGAAGAGGATAATAATTTTGCGGTAGGTGATATTTTTATTGCCAAAATCCGTAAAGTTATGCCTGGTCTAAATGCCGCATTTGTCAATGTTGGCTACGAGAAAGATGGTTTTTTACACTATCATGATCTTGGACCACAATTACCTTCACTTTTAAAATTCATTAAACGTGTAAGCACAGGGAAATTAAGAGATTACTCACTTAAAGACTTTCCTTTAGAAAAAGATTTAGACAAGCATGGCAAGATTGTCGATGCTTTAAAATCCAATCAGTCTATTTTAGTACAAGTTGTTAAAGAGCCTATTTCTACTAAAGGTCCTCGCATTAGTTCAGAATTATCAATTGCTGGACGCTACATAGTGTTGGTTCCTTTTTCTAACCGAATTTCAATTTCGCAAAAAATTGAATCGCAAGAAGAGAAAGACCGCTTAAAACGACTCGTAAAGAGTATAACACCAAAAGGTTTTGGCGTTATCATCCGTACTGTTGCCGAAGGAAAGAAAGTCGCTGATCTCGACAATGATTTGCAAACATTGCTGGGCAAATGGACAGCAATGTGCAAGAAGCTGTATAAAGCACATCACCCTACAAAAGTGTTAGGGGAAATGAATAAAGCATCCTCGATTTTAAGGGATATTTTTAATGATTCGTTTTCTGGTATTGTTGTAGATGATGAGGCCTTATACCTTCAAGTAAAAGATTACGTGCAACAAATTGCACCGAAAAAAGAGTCTATTGTAAAGCATTACAAAAACGGAGTGCCAATTTTTGAAAAATTTGGGATAGAACGCCAAATAAAAACAACGTTTGGTAGAACCGTATCCATGGCAAAAGGCGCCTATTTGGTTGTAGAACATACCGAAGCTATGCATGTTATTGATGTTAATAGCGGTAACCGTTCTAATAAAGAAAAAAACCAAGAGGACACAGCACTAGAGGTTAATCTTATCTCAGCCTCTGAGATAGCGCGTCAATTACGATTGCGTGATATGGGAGGCATTATAGTGATTGACTTTATAGATATGGGCAGGGCCGAAAACCGTAAAAAGCTTTACAATCATCTTAGAGACGAGATGAAAGACGACAAAGCAAAACACAAAATATTGCCGCCGAGTAAGTTTGGTTTAGTGCAAATAACCAGACAGCGCGTTAGGCCAGAACGCAATATTAAAACTAAGGAACAGAATCCAAATTTAGTAGGAGGCGATGAAATCGAAGCACCGATTAAGGTAGTAGAGCGCATTGGCCAAGACCTGGAGCGCATTCTTAAAAAAGACTATACTAAGATAACCTTAAATGCGCATCCTTTTATAGCAGCCTTTCTAACCAAAGGGTTTCCATCAGTACGTTCAAAGTGGTTTTTTGAACACAAAAAATGGGTAAAAGTTTTACCTAGAGATGCTTACACTTATCTTGAATACCATTTCTTTGACAAAGATGGTAACAAAATCAAATAATATCTATTAACAAAAACCCCTTCCAGAATTTGGAAGGGGTTTTTTGCTTCATTTACGTTCCTAAAATTCAACCTCATGGGCTGTATAGTAAAGGCTACTATCCGTATTCTCTCCAATATCAATAATAAAGACTTTTTTAGCACCTTGCAATATATCTCTGAAGTTATTAACGGGACCTTTAAAAAATCTTCGTAAAGGATAGAATTGATTTTATTATTTATTTTTAAAATTGAATCTTTCTCATGACGTGTTTCATCGTGCACAAAGGTCATTACACAATATTTTTCTTTAGTGTTGCCCTTTAGTAACTTATTCAATTTCCCCGATTCGTCAACAACTAAAGTGTAGGGAAGAATTTCTCCTTCAGTTTTTATTACGGTAAAACTTATTGAATCTTCATAAGAACCAATATTCGAACGTACTATCTCATTCAAAGATGAATCAAACATTAAATAAATAGCATAATCTGCTCTGACCTGTCCATTAATTACATTGAAAAATATAACATGAATAATCAATAAAAACTGAATTTTTCTCATAAAATAAAGCTCTGTTTAAAAGTAAGGGAGTTTAATAGTCAAATTTTGAGATTCAACCCTTTCCCTTATTTTAACTTTGTGATTTATAATAACGTCAAAACAGTTGTCTTTGTTATTGTCAATTATCTTTTCAATTTTAGGATAATTGTAACGGTCTGTAATGTATAGCTTACCATCAATTTCTGGATTTTCATCTAGACTAGAGACGGCGAAGTAGTAAAATTCCATTTTATCATCTCCATCATTAAATTCAATTTCTTCCATTGAGGATATTTTGTAACCCTTTATGAAAAAGCGCTCCAGTTTATCTTTATGAAGAAAGCTATTATTAATGTTAAATAATGTAGATTTTAGTTCTTTGTTATCAACCATTTTTAAACTTGAAAAATCTGTAATTGAATTCTGGCAATTAATAATTAGAATACTTATTGAGCTAAATAAAATTGCTGCTAAAAATTTCATATTAAGTAATAATATATTCAACTAGTTGAATAAGATATAGTTGTTTTGCTCTTTACGAATTCTTAATTTCTCTTTCTCAAATATTTTTCGAACTGGACCTAAAGATAAATTCACTTCAGTTATTTTTACAGACTTTTTACCACGTAGAAAAACGAGTAAATTATATGAATCACTGTATTCAATGCCATTTCTTGAGATATTTGATAAATTTAAGTCAAACAGTTTCTCTGTATCCTCAACAATTGTATAAGGCCCCAGAATTATGACGCTATCCCATTCAAAACTGCTAAGGGTCGATAGATCAAATACCATATCTTCTCGATTTATTTCATCCATGATCCTTTCTTCTATGGTTTGATCAGGCTTTAGTTGAAATATGCTTTCACAAGAAAGAAAGAAAAGAATTAAAGCCGAGGAAATAATAATTTTTTTCATCTATTCGTTAGTTGGTGTTAAAACGGATGAGAAAGTTGCCCTACAACTTCCATCTTGGTTATTTAGGTATCTTAAATCTCCATTATCAAAGGCGGTTTGAATCGTTTGGCGGGCTAATAAGAGGTTGTCTATGCCATTTTCGACAAAACTTCTACCTATGTTATTGTTATATAGGTCCATCTCTACTTCTTTACCATGAAAGGCGTACTGAAATGAAATATTCTCATGTCGCGTTGTTAATTCACTTGTTAAATATACACCAATACGTATTGAGCTGAGAATGTTCCAGTATGCGTGTCTAAATGCGTCTCCTTTGCCGTTATATCTTTCGCAAAATGTTTCAAACAACTCATTAGAAATTCTTTTAGCTTCTTCTGCACTTACCAAATAGCCTAGTTGTTGATTGGTAGATAATGTATCAAAAAATGCCAATTCATCTGAAGACATATCATCTCTATAATTTTGTTCATTTTCAATTACATAAAGAATAATTTCTACATCTGAATTAAGCCCTTCCACAATGGCATCTATTGCTGGAAGAGCAAACCCTTGCGCCTCTTGGCTACACTGGTTATCATTTAGGTAATTGGCAATAATCTCACTCTCCACCCTATTGAGCGCGTAGACCAAATTGGGGT
>NZ_JAGEVF010000014.1 GCF_017581965.1 Winogradskyella pelagia | reverse complement strand
CGCTTTTTTTTATCAATCACTTAAAACTAGAACCCGTAACGTTGTGGGCCGCCTCTTCTTATTTCCTCAGAGGCATAGGATTCAAACTTTTTAAAGTTCTCTCTAAACGAATTTGAGAGTTTAAAAGCCATTTTATAATAGGCGTCATCATCATTCCATGTGGTTCTTGGACTGAGCACTTCTGTTGGCACACCTGGACATGTTCTCGGTTGGGCCACACCAAATACGGAATGTATGTGGTAATCTTCATAAGTATAATTACCTAATTGTCCAGTTAAGGCAGCAGTAATCATTGCTCTTGTGTATTTTAATTTCATGCGTGTCCCAACACCATAAGGGCCACCTGTCCAACCTGTATTAACCAACCAAACATTTACACCTGCCTCTTTCATTTTTTTACTTAGCATATCTGCATATTCTGTAGGGTGTAAAGGCATAAATGGTGCTCCAAAACAAGCTGAGAATGATGGTTGCGGCTCTACAACACCAGCTTCGGTACCTGCTACTTTAGCTGTATAACCAGAAATAAAGTGATATGCCGCTTGGGCAGGTGTGAGTTTAGATATTGGAGGCAATACACCGAAGGCATCTGCTGTTAAAAAGAAAATATTCTTCGGATTTCCGGCATATGACGGTTGCTTAATATTGTCTATATGGTAAATAGGATAGCTTACTCTTGTATTTTGAGTGATAGTACTATCCATGTAATCTACCTCACCGTTATCTTTAAAAATCACATTCTCTAAAATGGCTCCTGGACGAATGGCTCTGTATATATCTGGTTCTTTTTCTTCGCTAAGGTCAATCACTTTAGCATAGCAGCCACCTTCAAAATTGAATATTGAGTTTTCCGCCGTCCAGCCATGCTCATCGTCACCAATTAACTGTCTATTTGGATCTGTTGATAAAGTTGTTTTACCAGTACCTGATAATCCAAAGAAAATGGCCGTTTCTCCATTCTCACCAACATTTGCTGAACAATGCATTGGCAACACATTCTTTTCTACTGGGAGTATAAAGTTTAAAGCCGTAAAAATTCCCTTTTTCATTTCACCAGTATAAGCAGAGCCTCCAACTAGTGCTATCTTTTTGGTAAAATTTAATATTGAGAAATTACCTTGCCTTAATCCATGATTCTCTGGGTCTGGACAGACGTAACCTGGGGCACATAGTACCAACCACTCCTCTTCAAAATCTTTCAATTCTTCTTCACTAGGTCTTAAAAACATATTGTAAATAAACATATTAGACCAGGGATACTCTGTTACGGTCCTCACATTCATCTTGTAATTTGGATCCGCACAGACATAACCATCTCTTACAAACACTTCCTTACTGCTTAAGTAGTGCTCAACTTCTTTCTGAAGAAAATCAAAATGTTCAGGTGAAATAGCCTTATTAGAAGGTCCCCACCAAATTTTGTCTTTTGTGTAATCGTCCTTAACCAAAAAACGGTCTTCTGGAGAACGCCCTGTAAATTTTCCTGTATTTATAGCCAAAGTACCATTAGCAGTTTCCTTTCCTAAGCCTTTCTCTATTGTAATAGCTTGAAGCTGTTCGGGTGATAATTGATAATGAATTTTGGAATCTTTAATACCGTAAGCATCTAACGAAATCGTTTTCGTGGAATGGGCAGGATTTACCATATTTGTTGTTTTAATTTAAAGGTGCAAAATTAAAACATTATTTTAAAAATGGCGAGCACATTACTATTAATCGACCTTATTCTTAATTATCCCGATTAACATCAGCACCCATGCTAGTATTAATAGCAATCCACCTAATGGCGTTATCAATGCTATTGAGGTAAAATCGAATGATGATAGGTCATTTGTTGCCAAGCCGAAGATAGAGCCAGAAAAGAAAAGTACACCTAGAACAACCAATAAAAACACATATGATTTTAATTTTTTACTTAAAAATGAGGTGCCTCCCAACAGCAATAGCAGAAAGGCATGATACATCTGGTAACGTACACCCGTTTCAAAAGATTTTATAGCTTCTTGATTAACAAGTTTTTCTAAGCCATGAGCTGCAAACGCGCCCAGGACTATCCCTAACACACCAAAAACAGCCCCAGTAATTAATAGTTTTTTGTTCATAATTAAGACGTATTTGCACCGTAAATACTTACCGTATTTATTACATTCGTGCATATAAAATTAGTCATATTAAGCTATTATGCGAAAGATTTTAGTAATTGGTGCAGGTAAATCATCATCTTATTTAATTAAGTATTTTCTTGATAAATCTGATAGTGAAGAACTGCACATCGCTATTGGAGACATCAACATAGATAATGCCAAAAAACTCTTAGGTGACCACCCTAATTCAGAAGCTATTCATCTCGATATTTTTAACTCTGAAGCCAGGTCTAAAGCAATTGCATCAGCAGATATTGTTGTTTCTATGCTGCCCGCACGTTTTCATATTGAAGTAGCCAGAGATTGTATTCGCCATAAAAAACATATGGTTACAGCCTCTTATGTGAGCAAAGAAATGCAAGAGCTAAATGACGAAGCCGAATCAAACGAGCTAATCTTTATGAACGAGATTGGTGTAGACCCTGGAATTGACCATATGAGCGCCATGCAGGTTATTGATCGAATACGAGATAATGGTGGCAAAATGATTTTGTTTGAATCCTTTACTGGAGGTTTAGTAGCTCCAGAAAGTGACAACAATCTTTGGAACTATAAATTTACTTGGAACCCGAGAAATGTTGTTGTTGCAGGTCAAGGTGGTGCCGCAAAGTTTCTTCAAGAAAATCAATTTAAATACATCCCTTATCACCGATTGTTTAGGCGTACAGAATTTTTAGAAATTGAGGGCTACGGGCGATTTGAAGCTTATGCCAACAGAGATTCTCTTAAATACCAGCATGTTTATGGACTCGACCATGCAAAAACTTTGTATCGTGGTACAATGAGACGTGTCGGGTTCAGTAGAGCTTGGAATGTCTTTGTGCAATTAGGAATGACGGACGACAGCTACATCATTGAGGATAGCATCAATATGAGCTACAGAGATTTTGTAAATTCATTTTTACCCTATAGTCCAACCGATTCAGTGGAGTTGAAATTTAGGCATGCTTTAAAGCTTGATCAAGATGATCTTATATGGGATAAATTCTTAGAACTAGACCTGTTTAATCCAAACAAAAAGGTTGGTTTAGAAGCTGCTACTCCCGCTCAAATTCTGCAAAAAATATTAATGGATAGCTGGACTTTAAGTGCAAATGATAAAGACATGATTGTGATGTATCATAAATTTGGTTACGAAAAAGATGGGAATAAGCATCAAATCGATGCGACAATGGTAGTTTTAGGAGAAGACCAAACCTATACTGCTATGTCCAAAACTGTGGGCTTACCCGTTGCCATAGCTACGCTTGATATTTTAAATGGCAAAATCGTTACACCTGGAGTACAAATACCTATTACCAAAGAAGTCTACTCACCAATTTTAAAAGAATTAGAATCCTATGGTGTATCATTTAAAGAAAAAGAGGTCCCTTATTTAGGCTATAATCCCCTTAACTTATAGGCTGTTTTATCTAAGTCTGCGACCACGACTAATTTGCAATTTCAAGCACTTCTTATAGAAATTACTATATTGCCTAGGTAATTTGATGATTTTCAAACTACAACCCAAGTCTAACTGAAAGTAAAACACCCTATTTTTTACTTTCTTAAAACCTATTTCACATGAAACCCAAACAACTTCTATGTGCCTTTATTTTGTCATTTTTTATTTTAGGATGCAGCAGTGACGACCAAGTCTATGTCATAGCTGAAGACCCTGGTATACGCGCAACTATTGATGGCGGCACTTACTCTGATTACAATTACCAAGACGGTGTATATGAAATTACGTCCAACGGAAATGGTAGCGTATTAAGTATTGACTCTGCAGATATCAATGGTGATATGCTCACACTCTTTCTTAATGCCACTGGAGGATTCGATGCGGGAGTAGTTAAAGACATGGGAAATGTTGACGAAAATAATTTTGTAACCTATGTGCTGATTAGACAGCAAAACTTGCAGCTTAGTTATTATTCCGATTCAGGACAGGTAACCATAACCTCTAATGTACCTCATCCGACGGAGGAGGGAACTCGATTAATTTCAGGGACTTTTGAAGTTGCCGCTTCGAGTACAACACCAAACCATACAACTACTATTACTGGAACCTTTATAGATTTATCTTATTAAGAACAGAAACAGTTCTAATTAGTTTCAATTTAAAATTGATTTAGTACATTTAACTTTCAATTGCAATTATATTTTGAGATGAAGGTTAACAGCAAAGGGGTTTATATTGATGGTATTGATAAAAAGATACTTAGGGCGCTAATGCAAGATGCTAGAACACCCATTCTTGAAATAGCTCGAAACGTTGGTATATCTGGTGCTGCTATTCATCAACGACTTAAAAAACTAGAAAAGTCTGGATTACTTGCAGGATCTAAATTTGTAATTAATCCCAAAGTTTTAGGATATACGACTATGGCATTCGTTGGTGTTTATTTAGACAAAGCCGTTAGTAATCCTGATGCCGTGAAACAACTAAAAAAAGTACCGGAAGTTATAGAATGTCACTATACAACAGGCGAATGGAGTATTTTTATTAAAATTCTATCCAAGGATAATGAACATCTTATGCACGTATTGAATTCACAAATTCAAAGTATTACCGGTGTTTCGCGAACAGAAACTTTTATTTCTTTACAACAACAGATTGATCGACAGATTAAAATATAACTCACAAAAAAAGCCCTGAGAAATCAGGGCTTTGAGTTTTAAATATCTAATTTAATTAATCTCTACCGCCAAAGATTTGAAGCGCCCAATACAACAAGGAAGCCAACGCACCTATAGCCGCAACTAAATAGGTTCTAGCAGCCCATTTTAAGGCGTCTTCAGCACCTTCATATTCTTGTTGGCTAACCATATTCTTTGTTTTTAACCAGGCTAAAGCTCTATTGCTGGCATCGTATTCTACAGGCAACGTAATAAAACTAAACAAGGTTGCAAAACCCATAAATACTAAACCTGCTACGGCAACCCAATAGCCTGGGCCAAAACCTGCAGCAGCGCCAAGAATTAAACCTCCAATAACTAACCATTGACTCATACCTGAAGTGACGCTAACAATAGGCACCAATTGCGAACGCATTTGCAAAGCACCATATGCAGTGGCGTGCTGTACCGCATGACCAACCTCATGCGCGGCAACTGCAGCTGCCGCCGCATTTCGTTGATTGTAAACCGCCTCACTCAGATTAACCGTTTTATTTTTGGGATTGTAATGGTCGGTCAGTTGTCCTCTTACCGAAATAACTTCAACATCGCCAATGCCATTATCTGCTAACATTTTTTCAGCAATTTCCCTACCAGACATGCCATTGTTTAATTGTCGTTTAGAGTAAAAGGCAAATTTTTTCTTAAGCTTATTACTCACCATCCAACTTACCAAAGCAATCGCTCCAATTAATATATAATATCCTAACATATGTTTAATTTTTGTTATGTAAATTTAGCAAAGAAGTAACAAAAAATAAGCCAAACTAACGTTAAGAAATTTTGTCAGTTTTTTACTTTAAAAAGCTTGGCACGTTGGGAAACTGTGACAGGATAGGCTGTTACTTTTGGAATATCCTCAGAGGTGTTACCAGATACAACTTCTTCATTGGTATTTGAAAAAACAATCTCAAACAACATATAATCATCGTAAAAGGCCTCAGTAGTTATTAATAAATTTCCTTGAACTTCAAAAATGCTATGTATCCTATGTCCAAATTGTTTAGCTGGTAGCCGGATACCATTATTTTCATCAATTATGTACTGACCTAGGGTACTATCTTTAACTATAAGATTATAATTTCTCTCTTGGCGCTTCGCATCCGCAATGTAAACGATTTTATATTGATATGTCCCTATAACTTCTGTAGGCTGAAAGTGGAATTCCATACCTATTGTCTGCTTTCCTTTATCATTCTCAATAATCAAATCGCCTTTGTAAATACCAAAAGCATCCTCTGGAAAATTAAAACCATCCTTTTGTGCTAACACTAATGATGAAAAACACAAAAGGATGATTAAAATAAAAACTCTCATAATACTAATGACGTATTTTAATCTAAAGATAGCGATTAAAAAAACTTAGGCCATTGCATCCATAGACCAGTTAAAAGCCTCTGCAATTTCTTCATAAACAATTTTACCATCGACCACATTTAATCCCTTGGATAGACTTTCGTCAGTTTCACAAGCCTTTTCCCAGCCCTGATTGGCCAATTTTAGAACATAAGGTAATGTTACATTGGTTAAAGCCAAGGTCGATGTATAAGGTACTGCACCAGGCATGTTAGCTACGCAGTAATGTACCACATCATCAATGATATAAGTCGGGTCTTCGTGAGTAGTTGCTTTAGTCGTTTCTATACAACCGCCTTGGTCTACGGCAACATCTACAATAACAGTTCCAGGACGCATTTCTTTGAGCATATCCCTTGTAATCAATTTAGGTGCTTTAGCACCTTTTATTAAAACACCTCCTATAATTAAATCGTGATCTTTAATTCTTGTTCTGATATTGAATTCGCTCGAAAACTCCGTAACCACATGATTTGGCATAACATCGTTAACATAACGCAATTGTTTCATATTAATATCCATAATAGTAACATGTGCACCTAAACCAGCTGCCATTTTAGCGGCTTGTATACCAACGGTCCCTGCACCTAAAACCAAAACTTTACCTGGAGGCACACCTGGTACACCTCCTAATAATACGCCTCTACCCTTAATGGGTTTTTCTAAATATTTTGCACCTTGTTGTACTGCCATACGGCCAGCTACCTCAGACATTGGTGTTAATAACGGCAACGTCCCATTCTCACATTCTACAGTTTCATAAGCAATGCATACGGCACCACTTTTTATCATTGCCTTAGTTAAAGTTTCACTAGATGCAAAATGAAAATAAGTGAAGACCACATGATGCGATTTTATCAATGGATACTCTTGCTCAATAGGTTCCTTTACTTTAACAATCATATCTGCAGCTGCATAAATTTCCTCTATGGTATCGAGGACGACGGCACCAACCTCCATATAATCTTCATCAAAAAAGCCACTACCTAAGCCTGCGCTCTTTTGTACATAAACATCGTGATTGTTCTTGGTTAATTCGAATACGCCTGCTGGTGTCATACCAACACGGTTTTCATTGTTCTTGATTTCTTTGGGTACTCCGATTTTCATTTATAATTGTTGATTAGAATTTAATAGCAGTAAGAAAGTACCATCAAAAAAATGAGCAAAGCAAATTTTATAGACTTTGGAAGGACATTTTTATAGATTATTTATTTTTTCGCCTCTATTTTTTGATTTTCTCAAAAAAGAACTCATTATCAAAGAAATACACTAATAGATATAATTTTAAAAATATCGATTAACTACAAACAGGCTTTAATAGTTTTTGATATTAAAAATAAGAAAAGCCACCCTAATGGCAGCTTTTCTCCCCCTCAAATTGAACAATCTAATTACATAGCATTCAACCCAATATCACCTTGTGCAACAATAGTTGCCAATTCGTTCATACTTAAATGCACATTGATATAGCCATCAACTTCAAGTACATCGCTGTAACCAAACATGGTATTATCATCTAACATTGCCACATTTGAGATACTCACTCCTGTAGTACCATTTACAGGTGTGAACGTATAAAGGATAGGACCACCTTCTGCAGCTGAATTCATGTGTATGTGCGCTGGGTGCATACCGCCATTAGGCGTTCCGGACAAAATGATAGTCGCCTGGGCTTCTCCATTAACGCGTTCCTCAAAAATTACTGAGCCATTGATTCCGGGTACGTCGATTTCACCTAGCATATACATTCTGGATTCTCCTGTTAATTCATTCTGCCCAATATCACCTTGAGCAACTATAGTGGCTAATTGATCCACACTTAAATGTACATTGACGTAGCCATCGACATCTAGCACATCGTTATAACCAAACATGGAATTATCATCTAACATTGCTACGTTTGAGACACTCATTCCTGTGGTACCATCAACTGGTGTAAATGTGTAGAGAATAGCACCACCTTCTGCGGCTGTATTCATATGAATATGTGCTGGATGCATTCCTCCATCAGGCGTTCCGGACAACATTATAGTAGCCAGAGCTTCTCCATTAACACGCTCTTCAAAAAGTACCGAGCCACTGATTCCTGGGACGTCTCTTTCACCTAAATTGTAAGACTTGGAAACTCCTGTTAGTTCATTTTGACCAATATCACCTTGAGCAACTATGGTGGCTAACTGATCTACACTTAAATGTACATTCACATAGCCATCGACATCAAGCACATCGTTATAACCGAACATTGAATTGTCGTCTAGCATAGCGACATTAGAACGGCTCATTCCTGTAGCACCATCTACTGGTGTAAACGTGTAGAGAATAGCACCACCTTCTGCGGCTGTATTCATATGGATATGCGCTGGGTGCATACCCTCATCAGGCGTTCCCATGAGCATAATAGTAGCTTGAGCTTCACCATTAACACGCTCTTCAAAAAGAACTGACCCACTGATTCCTAGGACATCTTTTTCACCTAAATTGTAAGATTTTGAAACTCCAGTTAATTCATTTTGTCCAATATCACCTTGCGCTAACACGGTGGCTAATTCATCCATGCTTAAATGGATGTTGATGTAGCCATCAAAATCCAATAAACTCTGGTAATCTAATGGCATACCGTCATCCGTTTGGGTTACAAAGGTTTGACTGGTTCCAGTTGAGCCATTAACAGGGTTTAGACTTACAGCAATAGCACCACCCTCAGCTGCCGTATTAAAATGGATGTGGGATGGATGCATTCCGTTTTGAGGTGTGCCATTAAGGTCTACGGAAACTAAAACACTACCGTCTATTTGATTGGTAAATGTTGCCGAGCCCGACACACCAGAGTTCGCCAATTCAAATAATTGATAGGTTTTTGATTCTAAATTTGGGTCAACGGTGATGGCGTCATCATCGGTGCTACAACTTACAATGAACAAAGTCATAACACACATGGTTAGCATTGTTCTAATTTTTAAATACTTCATTTCTTTAATTTTTATGGTTTTGCCCTACGTACGAAGTATTTAATGCAAGGGTTCAATAAATTTTCATTTTATGAAAACTTTAAGAAAATTAGGGGAAAAGAAGAGTGAACTAAGAATCTGTAGTTCCCAATACATAAAGCTGCTCTAAGTTTGGTGTTTCGCTCCCTCCATTAGGCTCTAGAGTAATCCCAAAAGCTTCAGAGGCATTAGGATTGTCAAAGGAAAATAAGGTGTTCTGGTTGCTGTAGTTGTCGAGCAAACCGATACTTGTCGGCGTTAGCGGACTCAGTGTTAAGGACCAAACCTGATAGACCATGGAATCAGGTGCTTCTGGTAGTTGACTGGCATCAATAATTATTTTGTCCTTCTCTGTGTTCCAAAAGACACTGACATTAGAATCCGGAGAAATTTCCTGTCCTGCCAAATTAATTTTCTTGGTGTTTATAGATGCTACTGTTTTTAGCAGTTCTTCTTTGAGGATGGTATTTTGAATTTGACTTTCTATCTGCTCCTCTAACTTTTCCTTTTGTTCAATATTGGAAGTTAAAATGGTTTGTACCTCTGTCGTTGTTTGATATTGATACACAAAAAACATTAAAAATATAGCTGCGGCAGCCCATCCTATATAGGGAGTTAATGGTATTACTTTCTTTTTAGGTGTTGGTTCAGTTTCATCGGATTGAACCTTCCCTACTCGCTGTTTTACTATCTTTTTAAGAACCTCATTGAAATCTTCGGTGTCTGACACTGAGGCTTCAGCAGCCAAACGCATAACTATCTGTTCAATAGCCTCAACTTCTTGTCTAATATCCTCATCATCCTGAATTAGCTGAGCCAATTCGGCATTGCGCTCTTCCGAAAGTAAGCCTGCCACATACAATTCAAGTTCACCAGATGCTATGAGTTCCTTACTAGTCATTTTTCAAATTTTCACGAAGGTGCTTTAAACAATTTCTATTTCTACTTTTTACGGTTCCCAGAGGAATTGATAAACGCTCTGCCGCCATTTTTTGGGTATAATCCTTAAAATAGAGCATTTCAATTAGCTCTACACACTTGCGCTTTAATTGTTTTAACATTCGTCTTAGCCCGTCGTATTTTTCACCAGAGGTTGTATTGTCCGTTGGCTGTTCATAGATACTAACGAATAAATCTAAGGAATGGTTCTTTTTTTGGGTCTTAAATTCTTTCGACCTTGAATAATCAATCGCGGCATTTCTGGCCATATTAAGCAGCCATGTAAAAAAGCGGCCCTTTGCGGCATCATACAACTGTGACTTTTCCCAGACCTTAACAAATACATCCTGACAAATTTCCTTTGAGATGGCCTCATCCTGAATAATAACATTTATGGCACCAAGAATATTCTTGGCGTACATATGGTGAAGCTGCTCAAAGGCATCTACGTCCTTAACTTTTAATTGAGCAACCAGTATGTCTGTTTTATCCATGAGATTCTTTTTAGAAAACCTTAAGATAGTTTAATTACCACGATTAGGTACATTAACCAACGATATTTACAATTTTCCCAGGTACCACAATTACCTTTTTAGGTGTGCGCCCTTGCAATTGCTCTTGTGTTTTTTCGTATGCCAAAACAGTTTTTTCGATGTCTTCCTTACTCATATCCAAAGGCAATTCTAGCGTAAAGCGCATTTTTCCATTAAATGAAATAGGATAGTTTTTGGTACTTTCTATCAAATATTTTTCTTCAAATTTTGGAAACGGAACTATTGAAATTGAGTTTGCATGACCTAGTTGCTCCCATAATTCCTCTGCGATATGTGGTGCATACGCTGAAATAAGAATTAAAAGTGGTTCTAAAATAGCTTTACTGGTACACTTTTGGGCTGTTAATTCATTAACGGCAATCATAAAGGTAGATACCGAAGTATTAAAGGAGAAGTTCTCAATGTCTTCTTCTACCTTCTTAATGGTTTTATGTAGCGTTTTTAGATTATCCTTAGTGGGCTCAGCGTCAGTGACCTTAAGACCATTATCATCCACAAATAACTTCCAAAGCTTTTTAAGGAAACTATGCACACCTGTAATACCAGCAGTATTCCATGGCTTGTATTGCTCTAATGGGCCAAGGAACATCTCATATAGGCGTAAGCTGTCTGCACCATATTGCTCAACAATATCATCTGGGTTGACCACGTTGTATTTGGACTTGGACATTTTTTCGACATCACGTTTCACCTTAAACGCACCGTCTTCTTCAGTAATGAATATGGCATCTTTGAACTCTGATCTCCAATTTTTAAAAGCTTCAACATCTAATTCATCTGAAGAATTAACTAAATTAACATCTGCATGAATAGCTAAGAATCTTTCAGGGTTAATGTCTACTCTGACTAATTTTCCTTGGGATAATTGAATCGATTCCAATTTCAACTTTATATTTTCGATGAATTGTTTCTTCTCTTCTGCAGATTCCTTTATGGTCTCAAGTTTTATGGCAGAAACAAAAACGTTGAACTTACCCATTTGTTCTCGTAAATCTTCACCTTTACCTTCAAAACCAAAGCTGTCAACATTAATTTTAAAAACAAAAGCACTCGTCCCCAAAATCATACCTTGGTTAATGAGTTTTTTAAAAGGTTCATCAATAGAAACAAAGCCTCTATCGTATAAAAATTTCACCCAAAAACGTGAATACAAAAGATGACCTGTGGCGTGCTCGCTGCCTCCTATGTATAAATCTACGTTTTTCCAATAGTTTAAAGCGTCCTCACTCGCAAAGGTTTCGGCACGCTTGGCATCTTCCATATATCTAAAAAAGTACCACGAACTCCCAGCCCAGCCAGGCATGGTGTTCAGCTCTAAAGGAAAAATCGTTTTGTTATCAATCTTATTATTAGACACTACCCTATTACTTTCGGTATCCCAAGCCCAAACATCGGCGCGTCCTAATGGTGGTTCGCCTTCTTCGGTTGGCAGATATTTTTCAACCTCTGGTAAGGTTAATGGCAAATGCTTAGCATCTATCATTTGTGGCATGCCATTCACGTAATACGTAGGGAAAGGCTCGCCCCAATAGCGTTGGCGCGAAAAGACAGCATCTCTTAAACGGTAATTGGTTTTTCCTCGACCTTTACCTATTTGTTCTAACTCATAAATAGCACGTTTGCTCGCTTTTTTGTAGTTCATTCCATTAAGGAAATCACTATTGGCAATTTTAACATTTTCCTTGGATGAAAAGGCCTCTTCTGAGATATCTATTCCGTCAAAAATATTTGGAATTGGAATATTAAAATGTTTTGCAAAATCATAATCGCGCTGGTCACCACAAGGCACAGCCATGACGGCTCCGGTTCCATAGCTTGCCAACACATAATCACCAATCCAGATTGGTATCGGTTCTTTAGTGAAAGGATGCTCTACATAAGCACCCGTAAACACACCAGAAATAGTCTTAACATCTGCCATGCGGTCGCGTTCACTGCGCTTCGCTGTTTTTTCAATATAAGCCTCAACCTCAGCTTTATGCACTTCGGATGTGATTTTTGACACCAATTCGTGTTCTGGAGCCAATGTCATAAAACTAACACCGTAAATGGTATCAGGCCGTGTAGTAAAGACTTCTATGGTTGCATCGTAGTCTTTTACATCGAAAGAAACTGATGCGCCAACCGATTTACCTATCCAATTACGCTGGCTTTCTTTTAATGAATCCGTCCAATCGATGGTTTCTAAATCTTGAAGCAAACGTTCTGCATAAGCCGAAATACGCATACTCCATTGGGTCATTTTTTTACGGATTACTGGATGTCCACCACGTTCTGAAACCCCATTAATAATTTCATCATTTGCTAAAACCGTTCCTAGTGCTGGGCACCAGTTCACTTCAGTTTCTGCTAAATAGGTCAATCTATATTTCAACAAGATTTCTTGTTGTTGCTCAGAAGAATAGCTATTCCAATCGGTTGCTGTAAATGGCTGTATATCCTCATCGCAAGCTGCATTCACTTTTGTGTTTCCTTCTGAAGAAAACTTAGAAATCAAGTTATCAATAGGTTCTGCTTTATCAGAATCGTAATTATACCAAGATTCAAACAACTGAATAAAAATCCACTGTGTCCATTTATAGTACTTTGGTTCAGACGTCCGGACCTCCCGGCTCCAATCGAAAGAAAAACCAATTTGATCAAGCTGCCTGCGATAGGTTTTAATATTCTTTTCTGTTGTTAAAGCGGGATGTTGACCTGTTTGTATAGCATATTGCTCAGCAGGTAAACCAAAACTATCATAACCCATAGGATGCAATACATTAAAGCCCTTATGGCGCTTGTAGCGTGAATAGATATCACTAGCAATATAGCCTAAAGGGTGTCCCACATGCAAACCCGCTCCGCTAGGATATGGAAACATGTCCAGCACATAATACTTTGGCTTATCACTGGTGTTAGAGGCTTTAAATGTGCCATTTTTTGCCCAATACGCTTGCCATTTTTTTTCAATGGCGTTAAAGTTGTACCGCATCTTTGATTATTATTGAAATAAGGGGCAAATTTAAAGGTATTGCAACACAATAAAAAACTAAACGTTGTATTAGTCTACAGAAGCAATTAGTTTTATATTTTTACAGCATTAATCCGTTTTAAATGGCATCATCCTTCGATAAATACCAAAAGCGTAAACTAATTTCATCATACATTTCTGTAGTTATTAGCATTGCATTAGTCCTATTTTTATTAGGTTGTCTTGGTTTATTGGTTATAAATTCTAAAAAAGTAGCTGACCACTTTAAAGAACAAGTGGTGATGACCATCTATTTAAATGATACTGCCAAAGAAGTTGAGGTAAATCAGTTAAAAAAGAGTCTAGCTATGGCCGATTACACTAAAGAAGCCTTATATGTATCCAAAGAAGAAGCTGCTGAATTTATGAAAGTTGAAACAGGAGAAGACTTTATGGATTTTGTAGGCTATAATCCGCTCAAAAATTCTATTGATGTATATCTCAAAGCTGATTTTGTAACCACTCAACAACTCTCTGAAATTACAGATAATTTATCGAGTAAATCGTTTATTGAAGAAATTAGATACGATAATGACCTGGTAGAACTCATGAACGACAATGTGCAGAAAATATCATTTTGGGTTTTGGTTATCAGTGGACTATTTACGCTTATTGCCGTACTATTAATCAATAGCTCAATTAGATTAGCGGTATATTCAAAACGATTTATAATTAAAACCATGCAAATGGTTGGTGCCACTAAAAGCTTTATCAGACGTCCTTTTGTTTGGAAAAGTATACAGCTTGGAATTATTGGTGCCATACTTGCTCTAGCAGGTGTTGCCGTTGTTTTGTATTACCTCAACCTTACTTTCCCTGAACTGAATTTATTGAATAACACCATATCACTTTTGGCCTTATTCCTAGGTGTTTTTGGCTTAGGAATAGTTATAACATGGATGAGCACCTTCATTGCTACCCAGCGGTTTCTCAATCTTAAGACGGACCAGCTTTACTATTAAATTCTTACAGAAATACTAGATTTTTCTTTTTATCGTTTTGATTATATAAATCAATCAAATGAAAAAAGTATTGCTCTACTTCTCAACAGTTGCTCTATTGGCAGTTCTTGGGGCTATTCTACTCCTTAAATCTTGTAGCATAAACAATCCTCAACCTGAAGATTGTGAAGTTGTTAATGTTATTATAACCCAAATTAGTGAAGGTACTAGTTATGATATTGTCTTTAGAGACAACGGTACAGACTTCTACTACATAAACCGTGGACTAGAGCGTGGATTAAATTTAGATTCCCTTAAGACTAAAGTTTTAAATAAAACTGTTACTTTGCATTTAGCAAAACTAATTGGAGGTGCTGTCACATCAGAACACATTTCTCAATTAACGGTGGATAATGATACGCTATTTACAGAATTTTAAATATAATGGGAGAGCAAAAACGTAAACAACAAGCCAAATCAGAGTTTATCTTTGGTAAGAAAAATTACAAATGGTTTCTTATTGGCCTGGGCTTTATTGCAGTTGGCTTTTTTATAATGGCTTATGGTTATGACTTTACCTATGCTGGTAAGAATAATGATCCCAATACATTTGACCCTGCTATCTTTAGATGGGACCGCATTCGGTTGGCACCGACTTTAGTACTTATTGGATTTGGACTTCAAGTCTATGCTATACTTGCTAATTCTAATAAAGGTAAATCTTCAAAATAAAAGCACTTTCAGTAATTATTAGCGCTTCGACTTCTTTATTTGGAAATTGATTCTTGAAAGTTGATATTTGCCAACGATGGAAATTATAGATGCGATTATTCTAGGTATAATTCAAGGCTTAACGGAATTTCTTCCGGTTTCGTCCAGTGGTCATTTAGAATTGGGAAAAGCAATTCTTGGCGATAATTCAATCCCTGAAGAAAGCCTGTTATTTACGGTTGTACTTCACTTTGCAACGGCTCTTAGTACCATTGTTGTATTTAGAAAAGATGTACTGAGCATTCTAAAAGGCGCTCTAAAATTACAATGGAATTCTGATTTACAATTCGTTGCTAAAATTGCCATATCTATGCTTCCTGCGGCTATAATTGGGTATACCTACGAACATGAATTAGCAAGTCTGTTTAATGGGAATATTAAACTTGTTGGCTTTATGCTCATACTTACGGCCCTTTTATTGTTTCTCGCTGATAAGGCAAAAGACACTTCAAAAAATATAACTTTTCAAAACGCAATTGTCATTGGTATCTCACAGGCTATTGCAATGTTGCCAGGAATATCGAGGTCAGGTGCTACTATATCTACTTCAGTATTACTAGGAAACGATAAAACAAAAGCCGCACGCTTCTCTTTTTTAATGGTGGTACCGCTTATTCTTGGAAAAATTGCAAAAGATATTATTGGTGGTGAATTGACTTATGACAGTACAAGCTTCACGCCTCTATTAATTGGATTTTTAGCTGCTTTCGTTTCTGGCTTAGCTGCTTGTACTTGGATGATAAAGTTGGTTAAGAACAGTAAATTGATTTATTTTTCTATTTACTGTATTATAGTAGGATTAATTGCCATAGGCCTGGCTTCAACACAATAGGATGAAGGCAGCCGAAGACTACTTATCTGGACAAGTCATTCTTATAGATAAACCACTAGAGTGGACCTCATTCCAAGCAGTAAATAAGATTCGTTGGGCCATTAGAAAAGCTTTTGGGCTTAAAAAAATTAAAGTAGGCCATGCTGGCACTTTAGACCCCCTAGCTTCCGGGTTACTCATAATCTGCACAGGTAAAATGACCAAGCAAATTAACATCTATCAAGGTCTGGAAAAAGAATATACTGGTACTATAACTCTGGGCAGCACCACACCATCTTTTGACCTTGAAACAGATATAAACAAATCTTATCCCACAGGTCATATTACCGAAGAACTGATACATTCTACAACGCACCAATTTACAGGAACTATTAAACAGTTTCCGCCTGTATTTTCAGCCATTAAAAAGGATGGGAAACGACTATACGAGTTTGCTAGGGCTGGGGAACATGTAGATATTAAAGCACGAGAAGTTGAAATATCAGAATTTGATATTACTCAAATCAATGGTCTAGAACTAAAATTTAGTGTGGTTTGCAGTAAAGGCACCTATATTAGATCATTGGCAAACGACTTTGGCAAAGCCTTAAATTCGGGAGCGCACTTAAGCGAATTAAGACGAACCAAGATTGGTGATTTTAATGTTAATGATGCTATTTCACCTGAGATTTTCTTTAAGCAATTGCCTGGAATAGAGCCTTAATCTATTAGCAGAATCCACAGAGTTAAACCATTTCATGGTTATTTTCGTATATATTGCAACACACTAAAATTATTTTTTTGTCATTGATTGCACGATATAAAGCTGGTATTATAACCTTTCTCCTTACTGGTATTTTTGTTTTAGGATTGTTTAGTATTCAACTCAAACAACGCGGAGTACTGATAAGCGAAAGTTTCTACGAGATTAATCCCGAACCAGAGTCTCAGCAGGAAGAACTTATACAGGATGACTTATTGGACTCCAATTCGTCCTCAAGTGATAAGGCATTTAACGAAGACCAAGAATACAAGGAAATGATGCGTAATTTCAAAGCCATTAGTGCAAATGATTTTGAACAAACTACTAAAGCATTAGAACAGACTAAATCAGATCTTATCGAAGAAGAATCATCAGAACTAAGGTCCGTATCTAACCATATGGGTTATGCACTTAAAGCTAACGAAACAGAGGCTTTTAAAAAACTTCAAGAAAAATTAAACAAGCGTCTAGTCAATGAAAAGGTGATAGATAAACATGCCAATAAAAGAAGTAGCTTAACGTATTCACTAAAAGATAGAGTTTTAGAGTATTATAAAACACCGCGCTATCTCTGCGAATTCGGCGGAAAGATTGTTGTTAGTATTAAGGTAGATTCAGATGGTAATGTCTTTGATGCTTATATTAATGGTGCTTCGAGCTCTAATAATCAATGTCTTATTGAAAGCGCTATTTCTTATGCAAAAACAGCCAAATTCAGCAGTTCAAGTCGAAAAAATCAATTAGGCACTATAACCTTTGTGTTCAAGGGAAAAGGTTAATTTAAAAGATTTAATAAATCACTTACTGCCGATTGTCCTTTATCTTTATTATACCAACGTTGTAAATCCTCTTTAAACTCAGGCGTGAGCGCGCCATGCTTCTCTTTGTAGGCATTCACCAATTCTGTAGCCACTGAAGGTCTAGGACCAAATGTCCCAACTACTTCTTTAGACTCTTCATCAATAGCAATTAGCTTTGGGATTGAGCGTCCGCCATTGGTTAGAAACTGGTTCATTAGCACATCATTTTCATCTCTCAGAACTACCCTATAGTTAATATTACCATTGAGTTCTGCGACCTTATTAATCACTGGCATAATATGCGCCGCATCACCACACCAACTTTCCGTCAAAACAAGCCATGTCATTTTGCCTGAATAATTTTCAATTTTTGCTTTAGCTTTATCCGATAGCTTTACAGTTTTATCCCAGCGTCTCATCCTGCGTTGATTAAGCATCGTATAATTAGCCAATGCTTCTGTTTTCTCGTTGCCAGTTGTAGATGACCTTTCCACTAAGACATTAACTAGTCCAATATATTCTTGGTAAGACATACTCTTGTTTAGACTATCTAAGATTGTTGTGTTAGGCATATTTAATTCGGTTGTATTCATTAGTGCAAATTTAAGGTAGCATTTTTATTTTTTATGTCACAGTTGTTACCTTAGTAGATAAATCAAAGTATTACTTACAATGAACTGGAAGTGGATTAAAATAATAGAATATTTTAGAACTGCTTTACTATTGGCATTTGCCTTTCCAATCATAGCTCAATATTTTCATTGGATTAAAGACAGTGAGTTCTTTACAAAAGACAAGCTGGAGGATATTAAAAACATAGCTATTCTTTTGTACATCATCGTTTACATCATTGAATTGAGGGTAAAGCTCAAGTATAAAGACAATGAAATAGCTAACCTAAAAACACGATTACTTCACTATGAGAAATGAACCTAAACGTTGTGGTTGGTGCGAAGGTGACCCACTTTATGAAGCCTATCACGATAATGAATGGGGCGTACCTATTTATGATGATGCAACCTTGTTTGAGTTTTTGATTTTAGAGACCTTTCAAGCTGGACTGAGCTGGATTACAGTTCTTAGAAAACGAGAAAACTTTAGAACCGCTTTTGACAATTTTAATTACAACAGCATTGCCAAATACAACGAAGAAAAGATTAACCAGCTATTACATAATAAAGGCATTATACGCAATAAACTTAAAATTAATGCAACGGTAAGCAACGCAAAAGCCTTTTTAAAGATACGAGACGATTTCGGAACCTTTTCTAAATACATTTGGTCTTTTGTTAATGGCAAACCTATAATAAACAGTTATAACAATTATAAGGAAGCGCCTGCTAATACGGAACTCAGTGATAAAATAAGTGCAGATCTTAAAAAAAGAGGTTTTAAATTTGTAGGCTCCACTGTAGTTTATGCCCATATGCAAGCTACCGGAATGGTCAATGACCATGAGGTTAGCTGTTTTAGACACGAAGAAGTTAAAAAAAAGGTTAAATAAAAAGTTTTCAGTAACTTAGCGGTAAAATACGTAGTTTAACGATAAAATATAACATCCCTTAATCTACATTGCTATGAAATCTCTTAAACCTATTATTACTCTTTTTGGTGCCTTATTGTCGTTTTCGCTTTATGCCCAGATTACGTTTGAATCCGCATTTCCGAATATATCTTTTTCGAATCCCGTAGAAATACAAAATGCTCAAGATGGCTCTAACCGTTTTTTTGTAGTAGAACAGCCAGGACGCATAGAAGTATTTCCAAATGATCCTAATGTTATTATTTCTGGAGTCTCCACATTTCTCAATATAGAAAGTGCGGTTACTTTTTCTTCTGGTCAAGAAATGGGACTATTAGGTTTAGCTTTTCATCCCAACTATGTTCAAAATGGCTACTTCTACGTGTATTATACCACAGGCAGTTCTAGTAATCTAAGAATGATAATCTCTAGGTTTACTGTAGACAGCTCTAACCCAAATTTAGCCAACCCTATCAGCGAAGTTATCTTATTGGATTACAGCAAAAATCAATCTACCAGTAACCACAATGGCGGTAAAATCGCTTTTGGTACTGATGGCTATCTTTACATTTCCATTGGTGATGGTGGCGGCGGAAATGACCCACAGAATAATGCTCAAAATATAAATAATGCCTTCGGAAGTATACTAAGAATTGACGTAGATGTTGACGGCAGTAACCCAATAAGTTCAAATGGTAATTACGAAATCCCTAGCGACAATCCTTTTGCGGGCGCACCAGGTTTAGATGAGATTTTTGCCTATGGTATAAGAAATACCTGGAAGTTTTCGGTTGACGAGGTTACAGGTAATATTTGGGGCGCAGATGTTGGCCAAAACGAATTTGAAGAAATTAATCTTATTCTCAACGGCAGAAACTACGGTTGGAAACGCTTTGAAGCTGAAGATATTGCCAACAACGCTCCTACCCAAGGCCCAGGCCCCTTAGAGTTCCCTGTATTCTTTTATCAACATACAGCATCCGATAGATCAATAACAGGAGGTTATGTCTATAGAGGTTCTGGAGTAACGAGTTTAAACCCAGATATTAACTCAAAATACATCTTTGGAGACTACGTTAGTGGCAGGGTTTGGGCTTTAGATTATAATCCAACCACAGGAGCAGCGAGCAGAACATTATTATTTGACTCGCCTGGATTTGTATCTAGTTTTGGTTTGGATGAGAGTGGTGAACTCTATTTCAGTTCTTATGGCAGTAATGCGCAGATTTTTAAAATTGTCGATGGCTCTTCAGGACCTAACGGGATAGCAGTAGATGGTATTGGAGAATGGTCCACAACATCGACTGAGAGTTTTAATGGGCAAATTCGTGCTATTGAAACAAGTGCAGACGGCACTATCTATATTGGTGGTGATTTTACGGTCTCGGAAGATAATTCCATCAACAATATTGCAACCTGGTCCGAAACCAATGGCTTAAATGCCTTTGGAACGGCGAACGGGACAATAAATGCTATTAAACTCGCGCCAAATGGCAATCTCTATGTAGCAGGTGTATTCACAGAAATTGATGGTATAACTGCCAATAATATTGCCATGTGGAATGGCAGTTCTTGGACAGCTTTAGGTTCTGGAATAGACGGTTCCATCGCAGCTATGGCTATTGATTCAAACAACACTATTTATGTTGGAGGTATTTTTGAAACTTTAAATGGAAATCCGGCAAGGAATCTTGCTGTATGGAACGGAACAAGTTGGAACGCCTTAATTGATAATACAAATTCCATTGCAGGCACAAATAATGAAATACGCTCATTAGCTATAGATGATAACGACATACTTTACGCTGGTGGTAATTTTGATGAAGCTGGCGGTAACCCTGCAAATCGAATAGCCACCTGGGACGGTACAAATTGGGGAAGCTTAGGAGACGGTACAAGCGGATTTGTTGAAGCTATAACCACAACAAGCGATGCTGTTTATGTTGGAGGTAATTTTGGTGAAGCTGGGAATATTACCGTAAACCGCATTGCAAAATGGGATAAAACTAACGGTTCTTGGTCAGCATTGGGTAATGGACTGAGCAATATTGTTACAGGATTGCTTCATGATGGTGCAAATCTATATGCTGCAGGAGGTTTTGAAGTTGCTAATGAAAATGTAACGGATAGGATTATCGTTAATAGTATAGCCCAATATAACGAAACAGATGGCTGGAGTCCATTAGGCACTGATACTACTGTAGGTGTAGACAATCAAATAAATACCATCCAATTTGCGAAAGACAGTGATGGTACCAATAAAATATTTGTTGGAGGTAACTTTAATTCAGCAGGATTAACCTCTGCCAATGATTTTGCCCAGTGGGTATTTACAGAAAACCTAAGCACAGATGATTTCTCATTGTCTTCGCAATTTAAAATCTATCCAAATCCTGCTACAGATAAGGTATTCTTTAATGAGACAGTAAATTGGTTCCTTAATGACAATCTTGGAAGGCTATTAGATGAGGGTGCAGGTGATTCTATAGAAATTTTAAACCTACCTAGTGGTTTGTATTTTTTAACCATTAATAATGTAGAAACTTTTAAAATACTAAAACAATAATGTGTTGGCGCAGATAAGAATCTCAAAACCTATATACAGTCTTTGGTGTATTCTCTTTTTTAGCACTGTCCTTACCTCCCAGACTAAAAACGAACAAGAAGAGCGTGTTGATTTAAACATGTTCCCAGACACAGCTATTTCTTTAATAAAAGCACTTCCCGAGGATTGTAAAAAACTTAAATTCTACAAAGAAACCGACAACGACCATAGAAGTTTTGAAGCAAAGTTTAAATATAATAAACAACGCTATAGTATAGAATTCGCCACTTCTGGTATGGTTGAAGACATTGAGGTTACGGTGAAATTTAAATCCCTACAAAAGACCGCAAAAGCTACTGTAAAAATGTATTTTGAAAAGGAATTTGAAAAAACTAAAATCCTGAAAACTCAAAAACAGTATGTTTTTGAAAATCTTAAAGCCTCGGGAGCATCCATCAAAAAGGTACTTAATAATAAAAGTGATATTGCTCCAAATTATGAGATTATTGCAGAGGTAAAAACAAAGTCAGAACGTTCAATTAGAGAATTCACGTTTAGTAATTCTGGGAAACTCATAAAAATAAGGGTCTTAAATCCCGCCTCATATGAGCATATCCTCTACTAAACAATTCTTTGTGATTATAGCTTTTTTCGTTGGGCTATATGGTTATTCTCAAGAGAGTTTTGAATCTCTCGGTGAATCTGCTTTTTTGGTAAACCATAAGGTCTCTAACAATTATAGAATACACTTTGCCACCAGAGCGCGCTACTATATTTTTCAACGCGACGATTTTCACTTCAAAAACCGTCAAATTGATTTTGTTCACTTTTCTACCTTAGCCTTAAACTATAACCACAGCATTAGTTTTGGTATTCAATATAGATTTAGAGAGGATTTTGATGACGGTAATAATGAGCTGCGTTTAACGCAACAGTTTAATTACACCAAGCGTAATTATGCGCTTAGATTTGGCCACAGAATCCGATTAGAACAGCGTATTTTAGATGACCTTACCGTTATAAGATACCGCTATCGCTTTGCCTTGGATTTTCCGTTTAATGGCGAAAAACTCGATATTGGCGAGGGTTACTTTGTGGGTTCTATGGAAGCTCTATTGAGCCAAAGCACCAGACTAAAACCAGAGCTAGATCATAGAACAACTGTTCTGGTTGGTTGGTTACTCTCTACTAAGATGAGACTGCAAGCAGGATTAGAATACCGGTTTGAAGCTTTTAATGTTAAGACAGAACAAAGCCTTTTTATTTTAACCTCAGCAATACTTGATATTTAACTTACAGATACCTCAAAAAGGCTTCTCTTGCCATATCCTTAGCGCCCAAACTCTCCAAATGTTTAGTGTACAACTGACAATCAATAAGTTTATAGTTAGAGTTTTGTATAAATGAAATAAAACCAAATTTACTGGCATTAGATACTTTTGCAAACATACTTTCTCCACAGAACACGCCATTTTTTAAATCTACCCCATATAATCCTCCAACAAGATTGCTGTCTTGCCAAACCTCGACCGAAGTAGCGTAGCCAAGCTCGTGTAATTTAATATAGGCTTGTTTCATTTCCGAGGTAATCCATGTGCCCTGTTGACCATCTCTTTTAATTAATGAGCATTGGTCAATAACTTCTTCAAAAGCTTGGTTCTTGGTAAGTCTAAACGTTCCTTTTCGTATAATTTTCTGCATACTTTTAGATACCTTCAACTCATTGGGCAAAAGCACAAACCTCGGGTCTGGAGACCACCAAAGTATAGGTTCTTCATTCTCGTACCAAGGGAATATACCATGTCTATAGGCGTGTAAAACCCGTTCTGGAGACAAATCACCACCGACAGCCAATAGGCCTTCTGGCGATGCTTCAGAGACATGTGGAAATTCTATTTTTTGTGACAGAAAATGCATGGTTTAGGGCTAGATTCTGTAATACAGCAGTTTTTGCTGTTAAATTAACTTATATACTTTGATACTACAAGATTTTTATTGATATTTGAATTGACCTTTATGAATAAATATTGTTCATCATTGCTTTTTTTTAATTTTTGTTATAGAGGTCAAACCTAAAACCACAACATTAAGTCCTGACTAACCATCAGGACTTTTTCTTTAGAATTATTTTGTAGATGTTTCAGTGAATTTATGCACAAATATGTTTTTTAGCATTAGGTCATGGCAGGCTATTTATGAACAAAGCACCCAAGATGCAGGTGCTTTGTTTTTGCTATTAATCTATGGGTATAACTAAAAATCAGCTTTAGAGGACACCCTAACTAATGCTTAAAGTTAGGAAAAATATTACATATTTAATAAAACAACAATGGGATTTTATCTGGCTAATTTGGTTTGTAAAAAAGTAAAAGACTTTCCTATTCCTTGATTGTTCAACCTTTGGTAAATTAAAGTCATTTTCTCCTCAGTGAGAAGACTGATTTCATAGTTTCTTTCCGTACTAGTATCTGTTACTAATTTTAACTCTAAATAAGAACTTTTAAATCCTCCTACCACAGCTGTTATAATTTCCCAGTGATAAGTCTTTGTCACTCCTCCTTTGCTATAATCCTGCATAGTCCCAATTGAGTTAAAGACCCATCTGCTTACATTGGCCGACCCTTCGGCAATCCATGTACCAATTATTTCTTCAAAATCATTGCCGTGTTGGGCTGTTTGTTGAGCTCTACAAAAGAAGCTTAAGAACCAAAATAAAACTACTGCTCTAAACATTTCCTAGATATTAATCTTGCTTAATTAAAAGGTACTCTCCTCCATAAGGCATACTAGGTTCTGGTTTTATTTCGTCTTCCTCGATGGCACCATCAGAATACTCAAAACCAATGTACGCATTTAATGCAGGTGTATTATTAATTATGCGCTTGTGAAGTGAAACAACACCTATGTAAGGATTATTGGGGTCCACAATACCTAAGAATAATCGTAATTCACCTTCAATACAATCACTAGTAGGGTGCAATCCGCAATTATCATGAAGATCATTTCCATCTATATAGTGGTCGTCTACTGATACATTGGGGTTAGCTAAGTCTTGTAAGGTATTAACTTTTTCAACACCGTTTTCAATATATTGATACTCGCCAATTATAATGTCCTGGTAGCACCTTCCATTAAAATGCATGGTTATTTTTTGTAACACTAGTTTTAGTGAGGTATTCCCATTGGTGTACAACCACGTACCTTCAAAGTCATTAAGTTGAGCATCCATGTCTTTATAATAGACGTTGTCACTTTCATCACCATCCCAATTAAATAATGGGATGGTAAGTTCCTGACAGTTAATTGAATTGATTATTGACGCTGCAATTATTGTTAAAAATAAAGTGATAGTAATTTTCATAGTTTAAATATTAAATGCAAGGTATTGTTTTTGTATAATATCCATTTCCGCTAGGGTCTTGTAATTCTAATTTTTCCCAATTTGTCATGTTACTATCAAATGGTTTATATAAAGAGATTCCATGATTTTGAAAGAACCTAAGGAAAACACCATCTTTTTTTGTTGGGTAAGCCCTATATTTTGTTCTAAACTTGTTTTTCAATTTTCGCTTTTTTTTACTCAAATCGTTTCCAGAAACGTTCTGTAAATCTTGCTCGAGACCATCTGCCAGCTTGTTAAAATCGTCCACCTTAACAGCATATACCTCGTTGGCAGGACTAGGTCCTACAATCATAATAAATACGTCCTTTCTATAGCCTTCATAAGTCTTTTCGTAAACTTCCTTTAACGAATTTATGTCGTTCCAAGAGAACATCATTGCAGAACCGGTTGGATGGCTGTGAATCTGTCCGTAAAAACCAGGACCCTTTAGTGCTTCTGAGTCTAAGTCTTTTCCTTGTTGCAAAGCACCTTCTGCTGAGCTACTTGTAATTGTGCCAAAATCATCAACTTTTCTAAAATTAATATACCACTCATCTGTTTTGTTGGTTGCTTTCTGCCTTAAATCCAATATAAATTGCAATGCATTAGCATCTTCAGGTCCAGTATCTAATAATTCATTCAGTTTATCACAATTATCTTTATGAGATTGTCTTGGCTCTATGATAACTCCTGCTGACCCTCCACATGGGTTGGTTGTATCAGTAGATTCTGTATTTCTTGCAAATACACCAGAAGAACTGATTACGTTTCCTTCACAATCGGTTATTATTAAAAGTGTTCCACTACACATTCCTCCAGGTAAACTGGAATTTTCTCTAGGTTCATGTAAGTCTGATGCCCCTCCTGTACATTCATCGTAATGGTAGTTAAGACCACAATCCCAATCTGGTCCACCATCGAACCATCCACCACCGCCATCGTCATTTGGGTTGTTTGGGTCATCATCTCCAACACTTCCCTGAGCCCCTCCTGTTCCATCAGAATCATCTCCAACAGGGTCATCATTTGCACTAGTGTCGTCTGGACAAGGCGTATTAGTCCCTGAACCGTTTACAACACTACCATTTACAATTTCTGTTACACCCGTTAGTTGACCTTCACTGTTATACGTTTCTATAGTTCCTGTAAACCTTGAAATATCTACAACCCCAGCTTCATGCATAGGAATTTCATTATCAAAATTATATTTAATGAAATATTCAAAAAGTTCATCGCCAGTATCCACAACTATGATATTGGTAACACTTGTAGATGTTTCTTCAACAGTATTAACCTTGTACGTATACTTGGTATTGTTCTCGTTTACAACAACTATCTCTTTTGATGTATCAACCTCTCCCATAGCACTCTGTCTGGCATTTTCCATATTTCCGTTAAAGAGCTTAACATGCCCTTTGGTGACATTTACCTTCATGGAATTATTGGTTCTTTGATTAAGAAAATCAATAACCTTGCCAGTTACATCGTTGCCTAAATTAACCTTGATAAATTCTTTTTGTTTGGTAGTGTAAACTTCGGAAGACTCTATTTCATCTTATTGACATGCTGTAATAAAATAGCATATCCCAAAAAGCAGCATGCCCATTTTGAGATAGGATGTGATGGTTTTGTGTTTCAATAGATATCAATTGATTAAACAAATATCAATTAAGGGTTAATTTAAACTTGCCAACAATCAATCTTAAGTAAGGGATAGCCTAAAATTATTAAGAGCTATTCTCAAGTAAAAACTGAAACCTGTTAAATTATGAGAAAAAATAACCCGAGGATTACGGAAAAACCGTAATCACCTTAAGCACCTAATATTAGAAAATTGAGAAGAGTAAAGTGGAACGATGTAATATCTGGTACAAATTAATGAACAAGAGGGTAAATGCTAACGTTGTCTTGACACTGAAAATATAGTTGTTTTTTACTACCTAAATAGTAATCTACTTTCAAACAATGTAATAGTAGGAAAAATGATCTATTATTTAATCGCTACTTACGGCGCAGGGTTAGGTATATCGGCATGGACGGCATCAATCGCAGCTATGACCTCTTTAGAAAGTGTTATGTTAATACTATCTATGTTTTCTTCTAACTGAGATATAGATGTCGCACCAATAATATTACTGGTTAAAAAGGGTCGTTCATTAACAAAGGCTAAAGACATTTGCGCCAAGGTCATACTATTGTCTTCGGCAATTTTTAAGTAGCGTTTTGTGGCTTCTGTAGAATGGTCGCTGCTGTAACGCGCAAAACGAGGAAACAATTTCAAGCGTGCATTTTCCGCTGCTGTACCCTTTATATATTTACCAGAAAGCACACCAAATCCCATTGGTGAATAGGCTAACAAACCTATTTGCTCTCTATGGGCTACCTCGGCTAAATCACCTTCAAAGGTCCTATTAAGAAGGGAATATGCATTTTGTATGGTAATCATTCTTGGTAAATTATGGGCCCTAGATTCTTCTAAATATCTCATGGTGCCCCAAGCTTTCTCATTAGACAAGCCAACCTGTCGTATTTTACCAGATTTTATTAATTCATCTAACGCATGTAGAATTTCATTAAAATTGTCTTCCCATTTGTCGTTTGGGTTATGCTTGTAATCGCGCACACCAAATGTATTGGTTTGGCGCTCTGGCCAATGTAATTGATATAAATCGATATAGTCTGTCTGTAAACGCTTTAAACTATTGTTTACGGCTTCTTCAAGGGCTTCTTTGCTAAATCCAGTGGTTCTTATATGAGCTGTGTAATCTCCTGGTCCTGCAATTTTGGTCGCTAAAACGACCTTATCCCTATGCCCTGTTTTAGCGAACCAATTACCAATGATGCGCTCGGTGTCGGCATACCGCTCTGCAGTGGCTGGTACAGGGTAGAGTTCTGCAACATCAAAGAAATTAACACCTTTATCCAAGGCCAAATCCATTTGGTCGAAGCCTTCTTGCTCTGTATTCTGGTTTCCCCAAGTCATGGTACCGAGACAAATCTTACTGACTTTGATGTCTGTATGTGGTAATGTGGTGTATTTCATAACGGTATTTTAATAATCCCAAAAATAAAAAGACCTTTTGAGTTGAATTAACGCAAAAGGCCTAAATCTATGTTAAGGTTTATCGTCTAAATATCATTTAATAGTTTAGAAATTTCGTCGAGTTTAGGTGTTAAAATAACTTCTATACGTCTGTTTTTGGCTCTGCCATCAGCTGTGTCATTCGTAGCTAAAGGCGCATATTCTCCGCGGCCTGCTGCCGTTAAATTCTTAGGGTTGATAGCATCGTTTTCCCTTAGGATATTTACTATAGCTGTAGCACGTTTTGTAGAAAGATCCCAATTACCACTGAGCTGGGCATTTCCTTTGTAAGGTACATTATCGGTATGGCCTTCTATTAAAATAGAAATATCTGGATTGTCTGCCAATACGCTTCCCAACTGTTGTACGGCACTTCGTCCTTCGGAACCAACAGACCAACTGCCTGATTTAAACAATAACTTATTTTCCATAGAGACATAAATCTTACCGTTGCGCTGTTCTACAGTTAAGCCCTTACCTTCAAAATTGACTAAAGCTCTTGAAATGGCATCTTTCAAGGCACGCATCTCAGCATCCTTTGCCGCAATAACGCTTTCTAATTCTGCAACACGTTGCGACCGTTTGTCTAACTCCTTTTTCAGGTTATTCAAACGTTCACTTTCCGCAGCCAAAGCTTGTTCTTTAGCTTCTAGCTGTGCCAAAAGCTCTCTGTTTTTTTGTGAGTTTTTTGCAATCTCTGCAGAACTGTTTTGTTCTAAAGCATCGTAAGAGGCCTTTAAATTGTCTAAATTAGATTTTGACGCTGCTACATCTGCTCTAAACTTATCGCGTTCTTCAATCGCCTTGTCGTAGGCGGATTGCAATTGTGCCAAATCATTAGCCAGTTTAGAATTTTCGCTAGATAAGGATTGTACCTCATCTGATAAATTTCTATTTTCTTTTTTAAGATTGGCATACCTATCTTCTAATTCTGTGTAAATCTTTTTAGACACACAAGACGAAAATAATACTGCAGAAAGGGATAATAGGACGATTCGTTTAAACATTTTTAAAAATGGTTTTTTCGTTATACATCAAGCTCTAGCATTATAGGACAATGATCACTATGAACTGCTTCAGTGAGTATAACGCTGCGTTTGATCTTTTCTTGTAAAGGTTGGCTAACCATGGCATAGTCTAGACGCCAGCCTTTGTTGTTAGCTCTAGCATTGGCGCGATAACTCCACCAAGAAAATTCTTGTTTTTCAGGGTGTAAAAACCTATAACTATCAATAAATCCACTGTCAATAAATGCACCTAACCATTCTCGCTCTTCAGGTAAAAACCCAGAGACTCCTTTCATTTTTGGGTTGTGTATATCTATCGCTTCGTGACAAATATTATAATCGCCACAAACCACAATATTTGGATACTGACGTCTAAGCTTGGTAAGATAGTCTTTGATCATATCCATATATTCAAACTTGTGGGATAATCTCGCATCGTTAGTTCCAGAAGGTAAATACATACTCATTACAGAGACATTATTGTAATCTACACGTAAATTACGCCCTTCAAAATCCATAGATTCTATACCTGTTCCAAATTCTATATGCTTTGGTTCTGTTTTGCAAAGAATGGCAACACCACTATAGCCTTTTTTTTGAGCACTGAACCAATAGTTGTATTCGTAACCTGCATCTGTAAAAAGTTCTAAATCTAGCTGCTCTTCCATAGCTTTTATCTCTTGGAGACAAATGACATCTGGGTCTGTGGCCTCTAACCACTTAATAAAGCCCTTGTTCAAAGCCGCTCGTATTCCATTGACATTATAAGATGCTATTTTCATATCTGGTTTTAGTTAGAATAGGTCTTCTCGACATTTTTATTGAACTAAAGCGAAAATAAATAATACCCTACTTTTACACCATGCTTTTAAGCATGTTTTAACGATAAAATATTTAGAACCGAAAGGAGTTATAATTCTAAATGAAAAAACAGCTACTTCTAATTAGTCTATTTTGTTTTGGGTTAGGTTTTGCCCAAACTGAAACAGATAATCTCAAAACCATAAAAGTGGCGGTAAAGGATTCTATAAAAATTGATTCCGTTAGTATTAATTCCTCTCGGTTTATTGTAAAATCCAAGACTGGAAAACTTCTTGATTCTAGCTATTATCAAGTAGATTTCGGCAAGGCTATTTTAAAATTTAAAAAACCTGTAGAAACTGATAGTGTAGAAATTGAATATTTGCGTTATCCCAATTTTTTAACCAAAGTCTATAAGCAGCTAGACGATAAGGTTATTGTAAATCGTTCCGATGGCTTTAGGCAACAATTGTATAGACTCGAAAATAAATCTAAAGAAAGAACTTTTACTCCCTTTGATGGCCTTACAACCTCCGGAAGCATCTCTAGAGGCGTTACCATTGGCAACAACCAAAACTCTGTGCTCAATAGTGAATTGGATTTACAGATTTCCGGTAAGCTAAGTGATAAAGTTTCATTGAGAGCTTCTATACAGGACGCCAATATTCCACTACAAGAAAGTGGTTATTCTCAGCGCCTAGACGAGTTCGACCAAGTTTTTATTGAACTCTTTAGTGATAGTTGGAATATAAGAGCTGGTGACATTGACCTAGTTAATACCAATAGCTATTTTGCTAATTTCTCCAAACGGGTTCAAGGGCTTTTCGTCAATGCTAATCTCAGCGACAAAACCAATGTATTTGCCTCTGGAGCCTTAGTGAGAGGTCAGTTTACTACAACACAATTTACAGCTCAAGAAGGCAATCAAGGACCTTATAAACTCAGAGGACCAAATAATGAACTTTTTGTGCTCATTGTATCTGGTAGTGAAACGGTATATGTTAACGGTGTGCCTTTGGAGCGAGGCGAAAACCGAGATTATATTATTGATTATAATGCTGGAGAAATTATTTTTAATTCAACTTTTCCCATTACCTCGGAAATGCGTATTACAGTAGACTATCAGTTTAGTGAACGTAATTATTCAAGATTTACGGTGTTTGGTGGTGGTGGCTATAAGACAGAAAAACTAGATGTAAATATTTCTATCTACTCAGAGAGCGATGCTAAAAACCAGCCGTTACAGCAAAATCTGTCGCAAGAACAAATCCAAATTCTTGCAGATGCTGGTGATGACAGAAGCCTAATGATTGCTCCTTCTGCCTCTCCAGAAGACTTCTCCGAAAACAGGATTTTATACAGAAAAGAGGTTATAGATGGTACTGAGATTTTTGTCTTCTCAAACAATCCAGAGGATGAATTATTTAGTGTGCGTTTCTCATTAGTAGGCACTAACCAAGGAAATTACGTTTTGAGCAATGATAATGCTGTGAGTAATATTTACGAATACGTAGCTCCAATAGGTGGTGTTTTACAAGGCAACTACGAGCCAATTATTCAGTTAGTTGCGCCAGAGCGCTTGCAAATTGCAGTGGTTAATGGACGCTATAAGCCGTCAGAAAAGACTAATGTTTATTTTGAAATGGCAGGAAGTAAAAATGACCTCAACTTATTCTCAGATATAGATAATGAGGACAACGATGGATTTGCCGGAAAACTAAAAATTAACCAAAAACTGGTATCTAACGATAGCTTATGGAATTTATCGGCTTTAGTAGACGCAGATTTAATTCAAGAAAACTTTAGAACTATACAACGTTTATACCGGGCAGAATTTAATAGAGATTGGAATTTGGAAGACAACAGAGACGATCAAGGCAACTTTGTTCTAGGAAACCAATTACTCTTTAATTCGGGTTTACAACTGTCGCATTCTAAAAAGGGCAATGCCTCTTATAATTTTGAATACTTGGACTTTGCAAATAATTTTAATGGCAGCAGGCACAATGTCAATGCCAATTTGCGTTTGGGTAATTTTAGGATTTTTTCTCTATCCAGCTTTTTAAACGGTGAAAGTACCCTAAACAGCTCTACGTTTTTAAGATCTTTTAATCGCTTGGTTTATGCCAAAAACAGAAAGTGGGCTGGTGTTAAATTTGGTATTGAAGATAACGAGCAGAAGGTCATCGCCACAGATTCTTTAACTCCTTTGAGTCAAAAATTTACTGCTTACGAAGCTTTTGTAGGTATAGGTGATAGCACTAAAGTCTTCGCTGAAGTGGGTTATATAAAACGCTATAATGATAGTTTACGGAACAATAGCTTAGACCGAGTTAATAACTCAAATACCTACTATTTAAAATCTAGATTAATTCAAAACAGATTTACCAACCTTCAGCTCTATGTTAACTACAGAGACTTAAAAGCTGAAGACGACTCCTCAGCGAGTGAGCAAAGTCTTAATAGCAGATTAAATTACAACCAACGTCTTTTCAATAATATTGTTAGTGTAAACACCAGTTTCGAAACTAATTCGGGTACCTTACCCCAACAAGATTTTACTTATGTGGAGGTAGAACCTGGCCAAGGGGCTTACACATGGATTGACTATAATGAAAACGGTATTCAGGAGTTGGATGAATTTGAGTTGGCACAATTTGCAGATGAAGGCAATTACATTAGAGTTTTACTGCCCAACCAAGTATTTGTGAGAACGCACCAAAACAGGCTAAGTCTCACCTCAACTTTAAATTTTCAACAATGGAACTCCTCTGAAAATAAAACCGAAGCCTTCTTTTCGCACTTTTATAATCAAACTTCATTTTTAGTGGACAGAAAAGTAAGACGCGAAGGCAATAATTTTAATCTAAACCCTTTTGAATCTAATGAAGAAAACCTGCTAGCACTCAATCGCAGCATAAGAAATGTATTGTTTTTTAATAGAGGTAAACAACGCTATACGACATCTTATACTTATTTATCTAATACCAGCAGAAGCTTGCTATCGATAGGCTTTCAAGAAAATACCCTTATGAGCCATCAAATAAACTTTAATCATAAATTTGCTACTAGCTGGTTAGTTAATGTTCTGGGGAGCGTTGGAACCGACGAAAGTTTAAGCGAAAACTTTGCCAATAGAAATTTTGAAATTGAAGAGGAGCGCTTACAACCAAAACTATCTTATGTCTTTAATGAGAACGCACAATTTGATATATTTTATCAATATACCTCGAAGACCAACACTATTGGCAGTCTTGAGACGCTAACCCAAAACAATTACGGATTATCATTTACCTATAACAATGCGCAGAAAATAGCACTAACAGGTGAATTTAATTATTTTCAAAACGAGTTTGAAGGTAATGCGAATTCTCCCGTGGCCTATCAAATGTTAGAAGGCCTTCAACCTGGCCGTAATTTTACTTGGAGCTTGTTGGCACAAAAGAAACTCACAAAATTTTTAGATTTAAACCTAAATTATTTTGGGAGAAAAACTGAGACTTCCAGGACTATTCATACAGGAACCATTCAACTGAAAGCCTACTTCTAATTTTAGTAAAATTCAATAGTTTTTATAGACTACTAAATCCTTAGAGCCATATGGCTCAGAACAACCCACGGAATAGAGCTTAATAATGCTGCATGATGGTCTTTTGTGACATATGTGACTTAATTACATCAATTTTTTTATAAATTTGATTAAATGCAAAAAGGTATTGCCATAGTGTTTTCATTATTAATTCTCTTTCAGAGTCTTAATATAAGCACGGAAGACTTTTCAAAATTCCATGTGCTGCTGGAGCATGCGCAGTATCATCAAGAAACTTATGGTGATTCTTTCTTTGAGTTTGTAGTTGAACACTATGCGGACTTGGATGACCAAGACAGCATAGAACACGAGGAACATGAGGATTTACCGTTTAAACACGGTCAACAAAGTTGTTCTCAACTAAACTCGGTTTTTGTTCTAAGTAATTTCTCTTTTACGATACAACACAACGAATACAATGAGGTTCCCCTTAATTTCTTCTATTCAGAATCTCATTCCCTTTTTGAAAAATCATCTATTTTTCAACCTCCAAAACTTACATAGTTCATTTATCTTTTAAAATTGTTTTTGTCGGTATCTAATAGATATTGGTCATCGTTTTTATCTATGAATTATGTTAGAAAAACTTATTAAATGGAGCTTAGCACATAAGCTTATTGTCTTATTAATTACATCCACCATCGTTGGTTTTGGACTATATTCATTGACTCAAATCTCAATTGGTGCCGTGCCTGATATTACTAATAATCAAGTTCAAGTAATTACAACATCCCGTAATCTATCTACCCAAGATGTAGAACAGTTTATTACCTATCCGGTAGAATTAGAAATGGCCAATTTGCCAGGAGTTAAGGAAATACGTTCGGTTTCTAAGTTTGGGCTTTCAGTAGTTACTATTGTGTTTGAAGATGATTTAGGCACCTATCTGCCGCGTCAGCTTATCGCCGAAAAAATAGAATCCGCACGCGAAAGAATCCCTGAAGGTTTTGGCTCTCCAGAAATGGGACCTATTTCAACAGGATTAGGGGAAATTTATCAATACATACTAGATGTTGAACCCAAATACAAAGGCAAATACTCTGTTACAGATCTAAGAACTATCCAGGATTGGATTGTTAAAAGACAGCTTTCTGGTATTCCGGGCGTAGTGGAAGTGAATACTTGGGGTGGCTTTTTAAAACAGTATGAAGTTGCTATTGACCCAAGTAAATTAAATGCGCTAAACATAACCCTTTCAGAGCTTTATGAGGCTTTAGAAAAAAATAATAGTGTTGCTGGAGGTGGCTATATTGAAAAAGGAAACCAAGCCTTTTTTATACGTGGTGAAGGCCTTGTAGAAAGTGTTGAAGATATTGAGTCTATAGTGGTTAAAAATGACGGACAACCCATCTATGTGAGGGACGTTGCCAACGTTGGTTTTGGCAGTGCCACTCGTTTTGGTGCTATTACTGGAAATGGTGAAGGCGAAAAGGTGTTGGGACAGATAATGATGCTAAAAGACGGAAATTCCAAGGAGGTTATTGATTTAGTGAAAGCGCGTGTAAGTGAAATTCAAAAATCCTTACCGCAGGGTGTTTTTATAAATGGCTTTTTGGAGAGAAGTGAACTTATAGACAAAACCACTAGTACCGTATCAGAGAATCTTATTTTGGGATCGCTGATCGTAATATTTGTTGTGGTTCTGCTATTAGGCAATTGGCGCTCTGGATTAGTGGTAGCATCCATAATACCCATAAGTTTATTATTCGCCATTTCGCTTATGAATATTTTCGATGTGGACGCCAATCTTATGAGTTTAGGTGCTATTGACTTTGGTATTATCATTGATGGTGCCGTAATTATCGTTGAGTTTATCGCTTTTCAAATTATGCGAAAGATGTCTGAGCTCAATGGATTATCAAAGGCAAACCTGCAAGAACAGATAGATAACATCACCTTAAAAAGTGCCTCAAAGATGATGAATTCTGCCATATTTGGGCAACTTATTATCCTCATAGTATTTATACCAATCCTATCGCTTAGCGGCATAGAAGGAAAAATGTTTAGACCAATGGCGCTGACATTTAGCTTTGCCTTATTTGGTGCGATGCTCTTATGCCTTACTTATGTTCCCGTGATATCATCTATGGTCTTAAAGCCTACTAAAAAATCTACTTTGGCTTTATCCAAGAAGCTGATGTCTGGCATTGAGCGTGCATATCAACCCTCAATTATCTGGGCACTTAAGCACAAAAAAGCAGTTATTGGTTTTGCGATTTCTATTCTTGTAGCCTCTAGCTTTGTATTTATAAACATGGGTGGAGAATTTGTGCCAACATTAGATGAAGGGGATTTTGTAATCCAACCCGTTTTACCTACCGGAATGTCTCTTGGAAAAACCATTGAAACCACCACAAATATAGAGCGTATCCTGTTGGAAAAGTTTCCCGAGGTAGAACAAGTTGTTACAAGAATTGGAGCTGCTGAAGTCCCTACGGACCCCATGTCCATGGAAGAGAGTGATGTTATTATAAAGCTTAAGCCAAAAAGTGATTGGGTTTCGGCAAAAAGTAAGGATGAATTAGCAGACCAATTTAAAGAGGCGTTAGAAGCGGTTATGCCAAATATGGAAGTGGAATTTACCCAACCTATTGAAATGCGCTTTAATGAATTAATAACAGGAGTAAGAGCTGATGTGGCGATTAAAATATTTGGTGAAGACCTTAGTATATTAGCTTCAAAGGCTGATGAAATTAAACAGATTATTGCCGGTGTTGATGGCGCATCAGATATTGTTGTGGAAAAAATAGAAGGCCTCCCACAAATGAGTGTAAGGTATAACCGCAGTAAAATAGCAAGATATGGTTTAAACATTTCAGATTTAAATAGAATTGTTTCTATGGGTTTTGCCGGCGAAAAAGTAGGTAGTGTATTTGAGGGAGAGAAGCGGTTTGACATGGTATTGCGTCTCAATCAAAACAATCGACAAAATCTTGAAAACCTCAAGTATCTACTGGTAGATACTCCTAGCGGTATTAAAATACCATTAAATGAACTAGCATCAGTAAAATATACAACCGGTCCAGCTAAAATTTCAAGAGACGACACAAAACGACGTATAGTTGTAGGCATTAATGTTCGTAACCGAGACCTGCAATCTGTCGTAAGTGACGTGCAACAACTTATTGAAGCTAATGTTAACTTGCCCGTTGGATATTCCATTTCTTATGGAGGTCAATTTGAAAATCTTAGAAGTGCGAAGTCCAGATTGCTTGTAGCCGTTCCTATTGCATTAGTTTTAATTTTTATCTTCTTGTATTTTGCTTTTGGTTCCGTGAAAGAAGCCTTAATGGTTTACTCAGCTATTCCTTTAGCAGCCGTTGGAGGCATATTACTCCTTTGGCTTCGTGATATGCCTTTTAGTATCTCCGCAGGCGTAGGTTTTATTGCTTTATTCGGTATTGCTGTTTTAAACGGTATTGTTCTTATTGAACATTTTAAAGACTTAAAATCGCAAGGGATTGTAAATATTGATAAACTCATTATTAAAGGAACTACCGAGCGTCTCAGGCCAGTGTTGCTAACCGCCTCCGCTGCAGCACTAGGGTTTTTGCCAATGGCTATTTCTACAAGTGCAGGTGCTGAAGTACAGCGTCCGTTAGCTACTGTGGTGATTGGTGGTCTTATTACAGCTACACTACTTACTCTTGTTGTTCTACCCATATTATACGCTTGGTTTCAACAATTAAAACGACCAAAAATGAAACAAAAGACTATTGTTACTTTGATTGTGGCTATGCTTGGTATAACATCCCAAGCACAAGAGAAGCCATTATCGGTTGAGCAGGTTTATGAACTAGCCCTGCAAAACAATGCCTCAGTAAGAGCTTCTAGTTTAAAAATCGATGAAGCAAAAATGATAGTAAAAAGCGCACAGTTTTTTGACAAAACTAATATTTACTATGGCTATGACCAAAACAACCTTGCGGTAAATGATAGACCTATTGGTGTTTTTGGTATTGCTCAAGATTTTAAGTTTCCTACCACATATATTTCAGAACGGAAGCTTAATGAACAAGGTATAGAGGTGCAATCGTCTAAGCACACTATTAATCTCCAAGTATTAAAACGACGGATTTATTCTGCATATTACCAACTCAACTACGAGGAAATGAAGGCAGACACGTATAGATTTTTGGACAGCTTGTACAGTGACTTTGCTAAAAAGGCCAAACGAAGGTTTGAGCTCGGTGAAACTAATTATCTGGAGATGATAACAGCCCAGTCAAAGCAGCGACAAATTTCAACTTTACATAAACAGGCCAGGCACCAGGTAGCATATAGTCAGGAAGAAGTAATTAAATTAATTCAATCCGACAGTGTTTTAATTTCAACGGGTAGTGAACTTCTACCCCAATTAGAATTGTCACAGCTGGAACTTGACAATAATTTGGGATTAGTTTACATGGAATCGGTTGTAGATTATGAAAGGGCAAGGACTAAATTAGAACGTCAAAACTTACTTCCAGATTTAACAGCAGAATATTTTCAAGGCACCAATAGTGGATTAAATGACAACCTAATTGGCTACCAGTTTGGAATTAAAATACCCTTGCTTTTTGGTGGACAACGTGCAAAAATAAAAGCGGCACAATTAGCACAGGAATCACTAGTTGAAGAGACATTAGACTACAAAGTACAACTTAAGGCGAAATACAATGGTCTAATAGAAAAATTACAGCAATATCAAGAAGCAATTGCATATTACGTGCAGCAAGGGGATTCACTTTCTAGAGAAATCCTAAAAACAGCAAACAGAACCTATAAAGAAGGTGAAATAAACTTCTTTCAATACATTCAAAGTATAGAAACGGCGAAGACTATACAATTGGAGTATTTAGAAAACATGAACAATTACAATCAAACCATTATTCAACTTAATTTTATAATTCTATAGAAATGAAATTTCTAAACATCTTTATACTAGGTATAATTGTACTGTCTTGCAATAGCAAAACGGATACAGAGCCTCAAGAGCAAAACACAGAAGCAACATCGGAACAATCAACTTTGTCACAAATCCATCTGGAAGAAAGTCAGGTGGTTTTAGGCAAGCTTTCCGACATAAATTTCGGTGAATCACTCACTGTTACAGGAATGATTGATGTACCTCCAAAAAATAAATCTGTCATTTCAACTTTTATTGGTGGCTATATTGTAAAAACACCTTTGCTCATTGGTGATAGAGTCTCTAAGGGTCAATTATTGGTAACCTTGGAAAATCCGGAGTATGTGGAACTACAGCAAAACTATTTAGAGCTATCGGAGCAATTAAACTATTTAAAATCTGAATATAACCGGCAGAAAACACTTTATGATGAGAATATTAGTTCGGAAAAGAACTACCTAAAGGCCCAAAGTCAGTATAAGAGTAATTTAGCCCACTTCAACGGACTAAAGAAGAAACTACAGATGCTTAACCTCAATCCTGAACGTGTTACATCAGGTAATATCGTCTCTACAATTAATTTGTATGCACCTATAGCTGGTTACGTCACTAAAGTTAATGTGAGTAATGGTGCTTTTGTTTCAGCAAACGATGTTATTATGGAAATTGTGGATACAGAGCATATTCATTTGGAGCTGTCTGTTTTTGAGAAAGACATCATGAAAGTAAAAAAGGGGCAAAGTATAGAATTCCAAATTCCGGAAGCTAGCAATACTATTTTTGAGGCGGAAGTTCATCTTGTTGGTACAACTATTGACGAATCTACGAGACGGGTTAAAGTACATGGCCACGTAGATAATGAAGAACAGCATTTCATAGTAGGTATGTACGTAACTGCAAAAGTTTTAGTTACTCATGATATGGGCAAGGGTATACCGCGCTCTGCGGTAATACAAGATGACACGGGTAGCTATATCTATGTTTTAAAAGAACTTAAGGGTAATAACTCGTATGAAAAGGTCAAAGTCTCTCTGGGTAAACAAAATGAAAACAATGTAGAAATCCTCAATGCTGAAGGTATTAAAGATAAAAACATAGTAATTAAAGGTGCTAAAGTCTTAAAGGTCGCAATCTAAAAAAAATAAAGTAAGTTTAATTCATGCGTTTTAGCCAATGTTTCATATTTACCTCAGCTTTAATTAAATCCTTGAGATCTTCTATACTTACCCTCTTTTGCTCCATGCTATCTCTATGACGGATAGTCACGGTATTATCTTCTAGAGTATCATGGTCTACTGTAATACAGAATGGTGTACCGACAGCATCCTGTCTTCTATAGCGTCTTCCTACAGCATCCTTCTCGTCATACGCCACGTTGAAATCCCATTTTAAACTTTCAACGATTTGTTTTGCAATTTCTGGCAAGCCATCTTTCTTAACCAATGGTAAAACTGCAGCTTTAGTAGGAGCTAAAACCGCTGGCAATCGCAATACCGTACGAGTGGTGCCGTTATCCAAAGCTTCTTCCTGAAGTGAGTTAGAGAATACAGCTAAGAACATGCGATCTAAACCAATTGAGGTTTCTAATACATATGGTGTATAACTTGTGTTATCTTCTGGATCGAAGTATTGCATCTTCTTACCTGAGTATTCCTCATGTTGTTTTAAATCAAAATCTGTACGAGAATGAATACCCTCCAATTCTTTAAAACCAAATGGAAAATTAAACTCTATATCGCTAGCCGCATCAGCATAATGGGCGAGTTTTTCATGATCGTGAAAACGGTAATTTTTTTCACCTAATCCTAAGGATTGGTGCCAACTTAATCGTGTTTTTTTCCAATAGTCAAACCATTCCTTTTGTGTGCCTGGTTTGATGAAATATTGCATTTCCATTTGCTCAAACTCACGCATTCTAAAAATAAACTGGCGAGCTACAATTTCATTTCTAAACGCTTTACCTGTTTGTGCAATGCCAAATGGAATTTTCATTCGCCCAGTTTTTTGCACATTAAGAAAATTGACAAAAATACCCTGTGCAGTTTCAGGTCTTAAGTATAAATCTGTGGCATGTTCTGCTGAAGCGCCAAGCTTAGTACCAAACATTAAATTAAACTGCTTAACGTCAGTCCAATTTTTACTACCCGATAGTGGATCAGCAATTTCCAACTCTTCTATTAAAGCCTTAACATCTGCTAAATCTTCATTCTCAAGAGACTTGCCCAATCGTTTTAGTATCGTTTCTATTTTTTCTTTGTAACCTAATACTCTTGGATTTGTTGAGACAAACTCTGCTTCGTTAAAGGCGTCGCCAAAGCGTTTAGCCGCTTTATTTATTTCTTTATTAATTTTAGCCTCTATCTTAGCGCAATAATCTTCTACTAAAACATCAGCCCTGTAGCGCTTTTTAGAATCCTTGTTGTCAATTAAGGGGTCGTTGAATGCATCGACGTGACCTGAGGCCTTCCATGTTGTAGGGTGCATAAAAATAGCTGAATCGATTCCAACAATATTATCGTGCATTTGTACCATGGCCTTCCACCAATATTCACGAATATTATTCTTGAGCAGGGTACCATTTTGGGCATAATCATACACCGCGCTTAATCCATCATAGATTTCACTACTCTGAAAAACGTAACCGTACTCCTTTGCGTGGGCGATTACTTTTTTAAATTTATCGTCGTTTGCCATGTCACAAAAATAAAAAACCACACTAATTAAAGTGCGGTTTTTATAAATATTATTTAGCTCGTTATTTAAGCCTTATGCTCGTACTACCAAGCTTTAAATTTTCGTGAAATACGTTGATGAAATAATACCCTTTTGAAAACGGTTTATCATCTTCATCAGCGATAATTTCTGTGCAAATATCTAAAGTCTCGTTAGCATAGTTAACAGCTTCTTTTTTACTGTAAATTAGAGAATTGTCTCCAAAAACTATTTCCCCTTGATCGGCAACTACATTCCCTTCTGGACTTACAATTTGAATATAAATATCCTTATTGCCCTTTGTGGTTAGAGGATTTTCGGTCAATGAGAAACAAACGTCAATAGCATTTGAGCGTTTTGCTCTAGATGTAGGTCGCTTCTTTCCAGATTTAAGTCTATAAGACTTTGCCTCTATTTTACTGGCCTTAAGAATTGCAGCCTTGTCAATAGTTTCATTTAAAGAATCATTTGCATTTGCCAAAGCATTAATCGTTGAAGATTTCTGCTCTATAGTATTTAAGGCGTATCGATTTTCCTTAATTAAATTTTCATTTGTTGCATTAAGAGAATCTATGGTGGACAACAAAATCTTGCTTTTGGTTTTAAGCACCAAAAGCTGGGTTTTAAACTTTGTGATTATGGATAAGTCACTTTTTAATAACCTCAAAGAATCCAAAGCAAGTTTAGTTTCCAATTTCGCCTCTTGGAGCTGGGAAGCGGTAAGATTATAATCTTCGCTCAGTTCGTCATAACTCTCTAACATCTCTGTCAGTTCCTTTTCTATAAGAACCTTCTCTTGTTTTAGGAATTCCTCGTAGGATTTAATGGATTTGTAATTAGTAAAGCTGTAAATCCCTAAAACAGTTAAAACGACTAATAAAGAACCTATAATTAATCTATAGTTAAATAATTGAGGGTTAACTATCATAATTAATTTCTTAATTTAAAGCGAAATTAGAGCTAATTAAAGTGTGAATTTATTTTAATCGATTAAGTGGTAAAAAATTTGTTAAACTTGTTCTTCCCTAAAGTCTGTGAAGCGTGCCAAAACGTTTTAACTGATAATGAAGTTGTAATTTGCTTAAAATGCCGTCATCAATTGCCTGTTACTAATTTTCACTTTGACCATCCTGAGGCTGTTAAAAAAGTACTCTATGGACGGGTTAAATTAGAAAATGCCACTGCCTTATTGCACTTTTCAAAAAAAAGTAGTGTTCAGCAAATGCTCCATAATTTAAAGTATAGAGGCCATGAAAACATTTCGGGATTTTTAGGTCGATGGCTAGGTTCTGAACTGAAGTCCCTTGAGGCTTATAATAATGTTGATGTTGTAATTCCAGTCCCTCTTTATAAAATAAAGCAAAGACAAAGGGGCTATAACCAAGTCGATTTGTTCGGTAGAGAAATTGCCAAACATCTAGATATTGAATTTAATAATAGTGTATTGGTAAAAACCAAGGCTACCTCAACCAAAGTTTTTCAATCCAGATTAAAACGATGGGCTGAAGATTCTTCAACCTTTTCTTTAACTGAAAATCAATCCTTAAAAGGCAAGCACATTCTGCTTGTGGATGATTTAATTACAACAGGAGCCACTATTGAAGCATGTGCTTCCGTCTTGCATTCAATTGATAATATTAAGTTAAGTCTCGCAACCATGGCAATTGCTGATTGATTTTTTCGTTTGTTATCTTTAAAATTGTTTCTTTGTGCAAAATAATTTCAACATGGTGATTAGACCTTTACTGCAATTGTTTTTAGTAGTTTTATGGACTTGCTTAATTGTAAGTTGTGCCAATCGCGGAACACCTTCTGGAGGAGAAAAAGACATCGATCCGCCGGTAATTAAGCGTATAAGTCCAAAAAACTTTTCCACTGGCTTTACTTCCGATGAAATTGTAATTGAGTTTGATGAGTTTGTAAAAATCAAAGACGTACAAAAACAACTCATTATTTCTCCGCCATTAGACAATCAGCCAACCATTTACCCTCTTGGCGGTGCGAGCAGGACCATAAAAATAAAACTAAAAGACACCTTAGAAACCAACACCACTTATGCCTTTAATTTTGGCCAAAGCATAGTTGATAATAACGAAGAAAATCCATACCCATATTTTAGATATGTGTTTTCAACTGGAGATACTATAGATTCATTATCCGTAAAAGGTTATGTTGTAGATGCGCTATTAGAACAGCCAGATAAGTTTGTATCCGTGATGCTCTACGAAAAAGATTCGGCTTACACAGACTCCATTGTTTATAAAGAAAAGCCTAGATACATTACAAATACCCTGGATAGTGTAACAACCTTTTCTGTAGATAATATTAAAGAGGGCACCTATAAGCTCATTGCGCTAAAAGACAAGTCTAGTAATTATATTTTTAATCAAAAGGACGATAAAATTGGATTTATCAATGAATTTATTTCTGTACCTAACGACTCCTTATATGAACTTAAATTGTTCAATGAATTAATAAATTTTAAAGCCATAAAGCCAAAACAAGAAAGTGGCTCTAAAATCATTTTCCCCTATGAAGGCAGTCATGAAAATATGAAAATTCGCGTTTTAGGAGAAAAGCCAGAGGGATTTACTTATAAGATGACAAAAAATCCAGAGACCGATACCATTTACTATTGGTACAAGCCGAAGTTTGAAATTGACACAACGTTTTTCGTCGTTACAAACGAGAAATATGTAGACACTTTTAAGCATCGCTTTAGGGATTTAGTGCGCGATTCGCTACAAATAAAAGCTGTTACTTCTGGTACCTTAACTTCCGAAGAAGATTTTGTTCTGGAAGCTACAACACCGCTTGAAACTATTGATAAGTCCAGAATAAAACTCATTAATAAAGACTCATTAGAGGTGGCTTTCGAGTTGGAGTTGGATACTTTATTAAACAGAGTTGCTATTGAAATTGTAAAAGAAGAAGGTGAAAAATACGACTTTACCATGCTCCCAAATACCTTTACGGATTTTTATGATGAAGTGAATAAAGACACCTTGAATTTTTCCTTTAGAACAAAGATGACATCTGAATATGGTAATATTAGGGTTAATCTAAGGAATGCGAAATTGCCTTTGATTGTTCAACTCACCGATGATAAAGGCAAAGTGCTTTATGAGCGCTATACTAGTTCTTCTCCGGTAGTTGATTTCACGGATGTGCTTCCAAAACAATATAGCCTGAGAGTAGTTTTTGACACCAATAAAAATGGAAAATACGACCCAGGGAACTTCTTACTGGGTTTACAACCTGAAAGAGTTAGTTATGCCCCTAAAATTGACGAGGTAAGAGCTAATTTTGATCAGATTATAGAATTTAATCTTTTAGATTAAAACCATCCCTATCCTTTAAAAAACCAAGTTTATTGCGGTATTTGTTCAGGTGGTTCTTTTGTAAAGTAATGACAGCTATACCTTCTGTATTGGGTTTTAAATCATCTAGCCTATTACCGAGGGCATCATAAACTCCAGAATGTCCAGGATACTCGTGATTGGTACCATCTAAACCTATTCTGTTTACTCCCACACAATAGCTCATATTTTCAATAGCGCGCGCCTTTAACAAAGCGTCCCAAGCACTAATTCTTGGTTTTGGCCAATTGGCAACATATAGCAGTAAATCATAATCCTCTACATTTCTCGCCCACACCGGAAAACGTAAATCATAGCAGATTAAAGGACAGATGCTCCAATCCTTATACTTTATAATTACTTTTTCTTTTCCTGCGGTATAAACTTTATCCTCTCCTGCCAAAGTAAAGGTGTGCTTTTTATCATAGGTTGAAATTTTACCTGATGGCTCTGAAAAAATTAACCTATTATAATATTGACCACCTTCCTTAATAACAAGGCTGCCAGTAATCGCTGTATTTTTTTTCTTAGCCATAAATTTTAGCCATTGAACTGACGGACCATCCATTGATTCGGCTACAACTTCTGCATTCATGGTGAAACCAGAGGTAAGCATTTCGGGTAGTACAATGACGTCTACACCATCATTAATAGGAGTTATTTTTTCTTCTAATTGTTTCAGATTTTGTTCTGGGGATTCCCAAATTAAATGGGTCTGAACCAAAGCTATCTTTAAAGAATCATTCATAAAATTACTATGGTTTTCTCTATCAAATTTTACATAATATTTCAGCCGCCTTCACTAATGTCTCATCAGTTTTAGCAAAGCAAAATCGTAACACCTTGTCATCCTTTTGGTTTTCATTGAACACGGACAATGGAATAGAAGCAATTTTATAATCTCTAGTTAAGCGCTTTGCAAAATCAACATCATTCTCATCAGTTATTGCAGAATATTCCAACACTTGAAAATAGGTGCCTTGGGATGGTTGAAATTTAAATCTCGATTCTTGGATTAAGTTTAAAAACAAATCACGTTTTTGCTGAAAAAAAGTATTTAAACCAAGATACGTATTTGGGTCTTGCATATAATCCGCAATCCCTTTTTGAACAGGATGATTTACAGAAAAGACATTGAATTGATGTACTTTTCTATACTCTCGCATTAATGCTTCTGGCGCACAACAGTAACCAACTTTCCATCCCGTATTATGAAATGTTTTACCAAACGACGCTGTTATAAACGACCTTTTTTTCAAGTCTGGGAATAAACATACGCTCTGATGCTTTTCTCCGTCGTAAACCATATGCTCATAAACCTCATCACTTAAAATTATGATATCCGTGTCTTTTGTGAGTTTTTGAAGTTGCATCATATCCTCTTTCGACAAGATGGTTCCGCTAGGATTATGCGGCGTATTAATAAGTATCATTTTAGTTTTAGAAGATATCTTTGTGGCAACTTCGTTCCAGTCCACTTTATACTCTGGTGCCGAAAGTTGAATACTCACTGCTTTTCCGCCATTGACTTCAACCGCTGGCTGATAGCAATCATAAGCCGGTTTAAAAATAATGACCTCATCGCCAGGCCTTATAAAAGCCGAAATAATAGTATAAATACCTTGTGTAGCTCCAGCTGTAATGGTGATTTCTTTTTCTGGATGATATTGTGCATTATATAGGTCTTGATACTTATTTGAAATAGCCAGTAGCAAATCTATCTGTCCGGCCATTGAGGCATATTGGTTATACCCTGAGTTCATAGCGGTATATACCAAGTCACTCAATTTTTTATCACTTGGAAAATCCGGAAATCCTTGGGACAAATTAATAGCCTTATGTTTATTGGCCAAAGTTCCCATCACCGTAAAAATGGTTGTACCAACATTTGGGAGTTTAGATAGAAATCTCATTTCAATGTGCTTTGTTGGCCTTAAAGATAAGGATATAAAAGACCTTTTTTTATCTTTACCTTAAACTAAAATCTCAACAATGCGCTTTATTAAAATCCTATTTTTCTTCGTTGTTTTTCAATTGACTGCTCAACAAGGTGGTATGTGGATTCCTTCCCTTTTAGAAGGCATGAACGAGTCCGAAATGCAAAGCCTTGGCAGCAAACTGACTGCTAAGGATATTTACGATGTCAACAACTCTAGTCTTAAAGATGCTATTGGCCATTTTAATGGTGGTTGTACAAGCGAAGTGATTTCCCCAAAAGGGCTTCTGCTCACCAATCATCACTGCGGATATAGCCAAATACAGTCGCATTCGTCCTTAGAAAACGACTATATCAAAAATGGTTTTTGGGCAAAGAACTTTAAAGAAGAAATTCCAAACCCAGGGCTTTTTGTTGAGTTTATTGTACGTATAGAGGATGTCACAGAACAGATGCTAATGAATGTCACTGACGCCATGAATCCTAGAGAACGGCAATCTCAAATTGATAAAAACAGGAATAAGGTTGAGAAAACTATAAAAAAAGAAGAGTGGCAAGGCCTAAAAATAAGACCATTTTATAAAGGCAATCAATATTACTTGTTCGTAACGGAGCGTTTTGAAGATATTAGACTCGTTGGTGCACCACCTGTAAGTATTGGAAAGTTTGGAAGCGATACAGATAATTGGGTTTGGCCGAGGCACACAGGAGATTTTTCATTGTTTAGAATTTATGCTGACAAAAATAACAGACCAGCGCCCTACAGTGAAGACAATAAACCTTACAAGCCAAAACATTTCTTACCTGTTTCTTTAGATGGGATTGAAGAGGGCGATTTTACCATGGTATTTGGTTTTCCAGGGAGAACCAACGAATACTTACCTGCAGTCGCTGTAGAACAGATTACAGAAAAGGTTAATCCAGCGAGAATTGCAATTAGGGAAGCTGCGCTTAAAGTCATTGATGCCAATATGAAGGCTGACGACCAAGTACGGATTCAATATGCATCGAAGCAGGCACGTATTGCCAATGCGTGGAAAAAATGGATTGGTGAAAATCTAGGTATAAAAAAAAGTGGAGCGGTTGACATAAAGCGCAATTTTGAGGATGAGTTTACCAGAGCACTTAAGGCACAAGGTAAAGAAGAAACATATGGTAAATTATTGCCCAAATTTGAAGAATTATATGAAGCCTTTGAATCCGTAAATGTGAAGCGAAACAGCTTTGTTGAAGTCTTTTTACGCACCAACGAACTCATGCAAATGACCTTTAGGCTAATAGAAGTGGAGAGTGCAGCAAGACAAGGTGAAGAGCAATTCGATAAAGCAAGAAATTCTATGATTAATCGTCTCAAGGGCATTCATAAAAATTATAGTTTAAAAGTGGATCGAGGTGTCTATAATGTGGTTATGCCATTGTACACGTCTAATGTAGATGAGTCCATATACGATAAAACAGCACTTGTTGATTTGGATTCCGCCCTAAAACTTTTGGAAGGCGATGCTAACACCGTTGTTGAAAACATCAATGCAGACGCTGCCTATCAATATGCGAAACCTTTGATTCTTGAATTTTATACCACTTTAGAACCGGAGTTTCAACGCATCAATTCCGAAATCAATGCTTTACAAACGCAGTACATGCGAGCACTCATGGAAGTTATGCCAGAAGAACGTTATTTTCCGGATGCTAATAGTACAATGAGGGTCACTTATGGAAAAGTTAATGGTTATGCTCCAAAAGATGCGGTCTATTATAATCCTGTAACCTATTTAGACGGCGTTATGGAAAAATATGTTCCTGGCGATTATGAGTTTGATGTGCCCGAAAAACTGCAAGAATTGTATTCTAATAAGGATTATGGGCAATATGCAGACCAAAATGGAAAACTACCAGTTTGCTTTTTAGGGACCAACCATACTACCGGTGGCAATTCTGGTAGTCCGGCTATTGATGCCAAAGGAAATTTGGTAGGATTGAACTTTGATCGTGTTTGGGAAGGCACCATGAGCGATATATACTATGACCCTGAGATTTGCAGAAATATTATGGTCGATTTACGTTATGTCCTATTTATAATTGACAAGTACGCAGGTGCTAAGCACTTAATTAAAGAGATGAAATTGGTGCATCCTAAGAAAGGCTAGTGAATCCTTCTTGAGTGTAAATACACCATAATATCATTTATACAGGTATTTAGATTCTTTTTTATTTCGTGTTCCCAAAACCGAAATACGGTGTATCCCATTTCTTCTAATTGACGATTTACCTCGGCATCACGCTGCATATTGCGTTCAATCTTTGGAATCCAAAATTCCCTATTGGTTTTTAGTTTTGGTTTACGTACATCCCAATTGTAACCATGCCAATAGTCACCGTCTATAAAGATAGCTAGCTTATACTTTTTAATGCTTATATCTGGTCTGCCTGGTAGTTGATTTGTATTAACTCTATACCTAACGCTCTTTGCCCAAAGTGCTCTCCTAAATTGTAGTTCTGGCTTGGAGTTTTTACCACGAATCTTACTCATTATTTTTGAGCGCTTTTTGGTGGTATAAAAACCCGATTCTTCATTGAACCTTGGAACTTTTATTTTAGACTCGTCATAGCCCATCTATTTTAAAATATCTCTTATAATTTTTAAATGATGATTGGTGTGAACTTCTAGAAAACGAACTGCTTTTTTGGTGTTAACATTCCCAAACATAGGATGCTCAAAAAAAGAATTCTTATTTAAGTTGGCTAATGATTCTAAATTAGATTTAACCGCTTTGACTTGTGATACTAAATCCTCTTCTAAAATAACTTCGGGTGGTTTTACATGCTTGGGAGCCTTGGCTTTTCCTCTTGGAAAATAACCTAGGCTTAAAAACACCCATCCTAAAAAACTAAAATTACTTTTATACAACTTAGGGTCCGAAGCTTCAAGAGCTTTAATGACATTATTAATCACTTTGAGGCTGTGATCAATTTGCCAACCTACATTAGATTTTGATACTTTTGGGTTCTTTTCTTTAAACTTTGGAATAAGAGATTCTAGTTCATCAAGGTATTTAGAAAGCTTTTGAGTATTTTTCATATACTTTAAAAATAATAAAAACCCTCACATTTCTGCAAGGGTTTAGGTCTATATATGAGGTGCTGAAAAATATTCAGCATACCAAATTTAGTATCTGTAATGCTCAGGTTTGTAGGGACCTTCGACTGTAACGCCAATATAATCTGCCTGGTAATTCTTTAGTTCGGTAAGCTCTACACCAATTTTTTCTAAATGTAGTTTGGCCACTTTTTCATCTAAATGTTTAGGTAGCATATAAACATCATTTTCGTAAGCATCAGAATTATTCCAAAGCTCAATCTGTGCTAAAGTCTGGTTGGTAAAGGAATTACTCATTACAAAACTTGGGTGCCCAGTAGCACATCCAAGATTTACTAAACGGCCTTCAGCCAATACAATAATATCTTTTCCGTCAAGGGTATATTTATCTACCTGAGGTTTAATCGTATTCTTAGTATGACCAAAATTCTCGTTTAACCACGCCATTTGAATTTCATTATCAAAATGACCTATGTTACAGACAATGGTTTTATCCTTCATAGCCTTAAAATGCTCAGCTCTAACAATGTCCTTATTCCCTGTAGAGGTGATGACTATATCTGCATTTGAGATTACCGTCTCCAAACGTTTTACTTCAAAACCATCCATGGCAGCCTGAAGTGCACATATTGGGTCTATTTCTGTAACAGTTACGATACTGCCCGCTCCTTTAAAAGATGCTGCTGTACCTTTACCTACATCGCCATAACCACAAACCACAACACGCTTTCCTGCTAACATAATATCCGTAGCTCTTCTAATAGCATCTACTGCAGATTCTTTACAACCATACTTATTGTCAAACTTAGACTTGGTTACAGAATCGTTAACATTTATGGCTGGCATTGGTAAGGTTCCATTTTTAACACGTTCGTATAAACGATGTACACCAGTTGTTGTCTCCTCAGATAATCCTTTAATACCTTCTGCCAATTCCGGATATTTATCCAAAACCATATTGGTTAAATCGCCACCATCATCGAGAATCATGTTTAAAGGCTGTCTGTCTTCGCCGAAGAATAAGGTTTGCTCAATACACCAATCAAACTCTTCTTCCGTCATGTTCTTCCATGCATAAACTGGAGTTCCAGCAGCTGCTACTGCGGCTGCGGCCTGGTCTTGTGTTGAAAAAATATTACATGAACTCCAAGTCACTTCAGCTCCTAAAGCCTGTAAGGTTTCAATTAAAACTGCAGTTTGTATCGTCATATGTAAACATCCAGCAATTCTTGCACCTTTAAGCGGTTGCTCATCCTTATACTCTTCTCGCAAACTCATTAGTCCTGGCATTTCTGCTTCAGCTAATTCTATTTCTTTGCGACCCCATTCCGCCAGATCAATATCTTTAACTTTGTATGGTACGTAAGTTGTTGTTTTTGTACTCATTATCTCAATTTTTCAATTTTTATAATTTGCTTGGTGTTTGGCTTTATCGCTTATTTAGCTAAATTCGCCACATCGACGAATACTAGCCTTAGCAAAAGCGATGCAAAGGTAATCAATATCATTCAGAATACTAAATGCCACTGTTTAAATCCATTAGCGTAAATTCACAAACTGCTGTTAAAATTTGGCGTATTGAAGAATCCTACGATGACTTATTAAAACCCCTTGATTTAAAGCCCAATAGCAAGGCGCGCGTTTTAAGCATGAAAAGTGAAATACACCAAAGAGGTTTTTTAAGCGTGCGACATTTGCTTCGCGAATTTGGATATACCGATCAAGACCTCTACTATGATGACTATGGGAAACCACATCTTAAGGATGGCAACTACATATCGATTACACATTCTTTTGAATTTTCTGGTGTCATCGTTAGTAATCAGCCAGTAGGCATAGATATTGAAAAACAACGCCCCAAAATTGGTCGCATTGCCAGCAAATTTATTGAATATGAAACTGATTATCTAAAACCCGAAAGTCCTACTTACGTGAGAGATTTAACCGTTATCTGGGCAATTAAGGAATCACTATATAAACTATTTGCCACACCAGGTATGCTATTTAAAGAGCATTTTCTGGTCATTCCATTTATGCTTGAAGATAATGAAACCGTAGCTTGGATAGATTATAACTCTAAAAAATACCGACATAAAACTGCATTTATAGAATTTGAGGATTTCACCTGTGCTTACGTTGTGCCTGAATGACAAGACTTTACAACAACATATTAAATGCCATAAAGGAAGGGAGAAAACAACTTGCCGTACTCATTGATCCGGACAAAATGCCTGTAAATAGTATTGAGCCTTTTGTAAATAAAGTCAACCAGTCTATGGCCACCCATATTTTTTTAGGAGGTAGTGAACTGCAAAATAATACAACTGATACATTGGCAAAGGCCATTAAAAATTATACGGATTCACCACTTATTCTGTTTCCAGGTGATGAGAATCAACTGACCAACAATGCTGATGGCCTTTTATTTCTTTCACTTATTTCTGGAAGAAATCCGGACTACTTAATCGGAAAACACATAAAAGCTATTCCGAAGTTGAATACAATGAATCTTGAGGTTATTCCCACAGGCTATATCCTTATAGAAAACGGCATTGAAACAGCGGTTGAACGCATTAGTAAAACGAAACCTATGCTGCGAAAAAACACAGAACTTATTAGCCATACTGCCAAAGCTGGTGAATATCTTGGTATGAAACTTATGTATCTAGAGGCAGGTAGTGGAGCAACGCACCCTGTAGATTCAGAAATTATTTCAGCTGTAAAATCTCAAATCAAAATCCCCTTGATTGTTGGAGGCGGCATTCGGTCAAAAACAGATTTGGATAAAGCCTACGAAGCAGGTGCAGATTTGGTAGTTATTGGTACAGCCTTTGAAAAAGATGAGACATTTTTTAATCAAATAATCAATTCCTTTTAAAATAAACCATGGATGTATCTATTGAATTAACCTACTCGCCTTTAACCGACAGTTACGAGCAGCACGTGATTGACTTTATTAAGGTTTTAAGAGCATCAAAATTCACTGTCATTGAAAATCCCCTAAGCACACAAATTTTTGGAAATTATGATGACCTTATGCCATTCTTAACCACAGCGATAAAAGACGCTTTTAACAGTATAGATATAGCCGTAATGTCCATAAAATTGGTAAAGACAGACCGAAGCAATTATGAACCACATTTTTGATTTTTTTCTGGAAGCTTATAGGCAAACACCAACCTTTCAAATTGTACTAGAGGCTATTGCTTTTGTATTTGGCGTGGCCAGTGTATGGTTTGCCAAACAAGAAAATATTCTAGTTTATCCAACAGGCATCATTTGTACTGTAATTACAGTATATCTTCTTTACATCAACACCTATCTTGGCGATATGATGATGAATCTTTACTATTCTATTATGAGTATTTATGGCTGGTGGAATTGGTCTAGAAAAAAGAATGGCAATTATCTTATTCCAATTTCAAGAACATCATTTAAAGAAAAAATAATCGGTTTATGTCTATTTGCCTTGACCATAATTATTACTTACGTTGTCTACAAAGCATTTGATTACACCATTGAATTGCCCAATTATATAGACATTGTAACCTCAGGTATTTTCTTTACAGCCATGTGGTACATGGCTAATAAAAAACTAGAGAACTGGACGCTTTGGATTATCGGTGACCTAGTTACAGTTCCGCTATATGCATATAGAGGTTTGGGCATGTTATCCTTACAATATCTTATCTTTACAATCCTTGCGATTTATGGCTATAACGAATGGAAGAAAAGCTTAAACAACACCCAGCAAACTGTATAAAAATAGTTCTGTTTGGTCCAGAATCTACAGGTAAAACGACGCTGTCCAAACAATTAGCAGAGCATTACCAAACGAATTGGGTCCCAGAATTTTCGCGGGAATACCTTCAAAAAAAATGGGATGAAGAACGTAGCATCTGCGAACCTAAAGACATCATCCCAATTGCGATAGGACAAATGGCCTTAGAAAACAAACGTGCCTCAGAAACGGATTCTGTGTTAATTTGCGATACCGACTTATTGGAAACTAAAGTATATAGTGAAGTTTATTTCAATGGGTTTTCTGATCCTATTTTAAGTAAATACGCCAACGAAAACAGCTACAACTTATATTTTTTAACTTATATTGATACACCGTGGGAACCAGACGATTTAAGAGACAAGCCCAATGAGCGCAAAGCTATGTTTAAAGCCTTTGAGAACGCTCTTAAATCGACTAATAAACCTTACCTAATTTTAAAGGGAAATGAGAAAGAGCGCTTTAATTTTGCCGTTTCCCAAATAGATAAATTAATCAAAACACATAAATGAAGTTTTCAGAACAAGACATAAAACAACTAGAATCTAAAGGTCTTAGCCTTAAAACCGTGGAATCTCAGATAGAGCTTTTTAAATCTGGAATTCCGTTTACTAATATTGTACAGGCAGCAACAATTGATGATGGTATAATGCCTTTGAATGAGGCTAAAATTGAAGAGTTTATTGCATATTTTGAAGACAGAAAGAATGACTTAGCCCTTGTGAAATTTGTTCCAGCTTCTGGAGCCGCAACTAGGATGTTTAAATTTTTATTCCAATTTCTAATGGACTTCAATCCAGAAGAGGAATCCATTAAGGATTATATTGAAAGTAATAAATCAGACCTCTTATCTGTTTTTGTATCAAAACTAGAACAATTCCCATTTTATAATTCGGTACTTGTTCAAATCGAAAGAAACGGTATAGATTTTTATAATTTATCTACAACTCAAAAAGTATGGCACTTTGTACAAACCATGTTAAAGGAAGATGAACTTAATTATGGTAATTATCCCAAAGGGCTATTACCTTTCCATAAATATTCAGACAGTCACATTGCAACTGCTTTTGAAGAGCACCTTTATGAAGCAGCACTTTATGCCAATGGTAAAAACAAAGCCAAGCTCCATTTTACCATTTCCGTTGGACTGAAAGATAGATTCGAAGCGGAATTTAATCGTATTGCAACTGTAGTTACCCAAAATACAGGAGTAAAATTTGATGCCGAATACTCTTATCAAGCAGAATCAACAGATACTATAGCCGTAACCCCAAATAATAAACCCTTTAGAAACCACGATGGCTCTATACTCTATAGACCTTCAGGCCACGGCGCGTTATTAAAAAATCTCAATAGTATTGATGCCGATGTTGTCTTTATTAAAAATATAGATAATGTTGTGGTTGCAGACTATCGAGATGTCATTGCGAAATACAAAAAAGGTTTAGCGGGCTTATTGCTACAATTACAAACCGAAGCTTTTACTTATTTAGAAGAATTGGATAAAGAACATGTTTCCAATGACACCATTATAACTATAACAGATTTTGTAGAACGTCGATTGAACGCCAAACTCAAAACTGAGTTCCATACCTGCTCAGACGAAGAAAAAAGAGTCTATTTACACAACCAACTTAACAGGCCTATTCGGGTTTGTGGTATGGTAAAAAATGAAGGCGAGCCCGGCGGAGGACCATTTTGGATTGCCGATGAAGCTGGTAATGAATCCCTTCAAATTGTTGAGTCCGCTCAAATCAATCTAAAAGACCAATCCCAGAAAAGCATCCTTGAAAATGCCACTCATTTTAACCCTGTTGACATCGTTTGTTCTATAAAAAATTATAAAGGCGAAAAGTTTAACCTAGACAAGTTCGTTAACGATAAAGCTGCTTTTATAACCATGAAAACAAAAGTTGGTAAAGACCTAAAGGCGCTAGAATTACCAGGTTTATGGAATGGTAGCATGGCATTTTGGAATACCATCTTCGTAGAAGTGCCTATTACAACTTTCAACCCTGTAAAAACGGTAAACGATTTGCTCAAAGCACCGCATCAATTCAAGTAATGATTGACCATGAAGCTATAGCGACCGAACTTACTTATAAAGCCGTTAGGAGCTCTGGTAGTGGTGGACAGCACGTCAACAAAGTGTCTACTAAAGTTGAGCTGCATTTTAATATATTAGAATCCCAACATCTAAACGATTATCAACGAACAAGATTACTAGACAAGCTTGCAAACCGTATCAACAAAGATGGTATCCTTGTAATGAGTTGTGGCGAGACTAGAAGTCAACTTAAAAATAAAACCATTGTTACAAAACGCTTTTTTCAGATTATTGAGAACAGCATAAAAAAACAAAAAAAGCGTAAACCAACTACAGTCCCAAGATCGGTCAAGAAAAAGCGTTTGACTTCAAAACGCAAACATTCAGAAAAAAAAGCGCAAAGAAAACCTCCAAAACCCGATTAAACATTTAAAAATCCTTAGTAACTTTGCACCGTTCTCAAAAAAGGGGTGCCTAATAGTGGCTGAGATCATACCCATTGAACCTAGAACAGGTAATGCTGTTTAGGAATGTATAATTAATTTTAACCAAAAGAATAATTACCTCTTTTTATTCGATTATTATATATAGTCGTATGAAAAATGTATTCGTGTTGTTAGGTTTGTTTTTATTTTCTGCAAACCTAATTGCTCAAGAAAAACCTACCGATTCAACAAAAATTGAAAAACTAGATGAAGTTTTAGTAAAAGCGGTTAGGGTTGAGGCCTCCTCACCTATTACGCATAGTAACGTTACTAAAAAAGAGATTGCCAAGCGAAATTTAGGGCAAGATATTCCTATACTGCTCAACTTTTTTCCCTCTGTGGTGACTACCTCAGATGCTGGAGCTGGTATTGGATATACAGGCTTAAGAATTAGAGGAGTCAGTGCCCAATCTACAAACATTACCATTAATGGAATTCCGTATAGTGATGCAGAATCCTTAGGTACTTTTTGGGTTAACCTTGGTGATTTTGCCTCTTCGGTAGAGAGTTTACAATTACAACGTGGTGTGGGCACATCAACTAATGGTTCAGCGGCTTTCGGCGCAAGTATCAACATCTTAACCGATGCCGTTTCTCAGGACGCCTCTGGTGAAATCTCCAATTCCTTTGGGAGTTTTAACACAAGAAAGCATACGGTTAAGTTTAGTACAGGACTAATGAACGACCATTTTGAAATTGCAGGACGCTTGTCCAATATAGAATCCGATGGCTACATTGACCGCGCTTCCACAAGTCTTAAGTCATATTTTCTTCAAGGCGCTTATGTAGATGACAATAGACTCATCAAAGCCGTAACCTTTGGAGGAAACAATATTACTTATCAATCTTGGTTTGGCTTTGATCCAGCAACTATTGCGGTAATAGGTGAAAATCCAAATATAGATGAAAATAGGACCTTCAACATTGGTGGAATTCAGTTTGATGATCAGGGCAATAGAACCGGTTTTTATAACAACCAAGTGGACGATTATCGCCAAGACCACTATCAACTGCATTGGAATGAAAAATTTAACAACAATTGGTCCACTACCCTAGGACTCAATTATACCTATGGTCGTGGTTATCTTGAAGAATACATAGATAACTATTACTATTCTAATATTCTGTTTGCTCCAGATGCTACCTTTGATTTTTTGGGCTTAGACCCAATTACTGTTAATGGCGAAACTGTAGACAGTATGGATTACGTGCGTCAGCGTTGGTTAGAAAATAATTTCTATGTGGTTAATGCCAATGCTAATTACAAGGACAATCAATTAGATGCTATTGCAGGTATATCCTTTAGTCACTACGATGGCGACCATTTCGGGGAAGTGATATGGGCCGAGTATGCGTCTGAATTACCCTTGGGAGATCGTTACTATGAAGGTAACGGCAAAAAGAATGATGCCGCTGTGTTTGCTAAGGCTAATTTTAGACTTAATGACAAATTCCGTTTCTTTGGAGACGTCCAATTAAGAAATGTAAATTACGAGACTTCCGGATTAGAATCCTCAGGCCTTGAGCCCTTTAATGTAGATGTCAACTACACCTTCTTTAATCCTAAGGCAGGTGTCACCTATAAGGCTAATAGTAACAACAGTTTTTACCTATCTTATGCCAGAGCCAATAGAGAACCAAGCCGACAAGACTTTGAAAATAATCCCGACGTAAGACCAGAACAGTTAAATGATTTTGAATTAGGTTGGCGCCATAGAAATGGTAACTTTAGCTTTAATGCTAATGGGTTTTTAATGCTTTACAATGAACAACTAGTACTTTCGGGACAACTAGATGATGTTGGAAGCCCTATTAGAACAAATAGTGGAGAAAGTTACAGGCTGGGCTTGGAGCTAGAGGCTATTATCCCTGTAACACCACAATTAACCTTGCAACCTAATGCCACAATTAGTGCTAACAGAAATAGAGAAACGATAATATCCTTTAATGGTGAACTTGTAAACTTAGGTAAAACTGCCATTGCCTTTTCACCAGATTTTATTGCTGCAAATGCTATTGTATTTCAACCGTTTAATAATTTACAATTATCACTATTAAGTAAATTTGTTGGAGAGCAATTTATGAGCAATACTGAAGCAAACTTGTCTAAGCTTGACAGTTTCTTTGTCAACGATTTGAATGTTACCTACACCATTAACACCAACTCGGTATTTGACTCTGTTGTTTTTACGGGTGTTGTCAATAATATTTTTAACGAAAAATTTATTTCAAATGGCTATTACTACACTTTTGACGACGATTTCTCAGTACCTGGAACAATAACAACCATAGAAGGCGCAGGTTTTTATCCTCAAGCCACCACAAATTTCTTATTAGGTCTAACCTTAAACTTTTAGTTGGTTACCAAAAACGTCCCGTTTCCTAAATCATCAACCCTGTATGGCTGTAACGTACAGGGTTGTGTATTACCGTTTAAACCAACACCAGTAGCTAAACTATATCGGTTTTCGTCATCGCAACCACAAACTACAATATCGCCTGACCCAGAATCTGTTAATGTAGAACAGGCTTCTAGAGGATGGCTAGGGTCAGCCGCGTCCCAAGCCAAAAGTGTGGCCGAATTTAGTCGCCATAACCATATACCATTATTACCTTGACCAGGCACATAAACACCATTTATGGGAAACGCCAATTGGCTAAACTGAGGCAGATTAGTATTTACCTGTAAGTTAACACCTGCGTCAAACAAAAAATTACAGTTAGGATTATTATCATCTCTATCACAAGTAAATAGGACGATGCAAAACATATAAATAAAGTACTTTTTCATGCTAAATTTTGATACGCAAGTTACGATTAATTCAGCTATACCGTAAATATTTTGTATATTTGCTCTAATCTCGTGCATGCGGGATTTTTCTATTAGTCCCGAACTGGTTTCGGGATTTTATTATATGTAAACGAAGGAATTATGAGCAAAGTATCTTATTACACTGCCGAAGGTTTAAAAAAACTAAGGGATGAATTAAATCATCTTAAAGATGTAGAACGCCCAAAAGCCTCTCAGGCTATTGCAGAAGCAAGAGACAAAGGTGATTTAAGTGAAAATGCTGAATATGACGCTGCTAAAGAGGCACAAGGCATGTTGGAAATGAAAATTTCTAAAATGGAAGAAACACTTGCAAACGCGAGAATTATAGACGAGTCGCAATTAGATACTTCTAAGGTATTAGCCCTATCAAAAGTTAAGATAAAAAATCAAACCAACGGTATGGAAATGACCTATACTTTGGTTGCCGAGAGCGAGGCAGATTTAGCGTCTGGTAAAATATCTGTTAACTCTCCTATAGGAAAAGGTCTATTAGGTAAAACCGTTGGCGATGTTGCTGAGATACAAGTGCCTAATGGCATTATGAAATTTGATATCCTTGAGATTTCAAGATAAGACCTAAATAACATGTTGAAATAAAGATTCCTGTTTAATAATATTAAGCAGGAATCTTTTTTATCTTAGTAATTCACTAAACAATTCACTGTTATGGCAACACTTTTTACTAAAATCATCAATGGAGAAATACCTTCATATAAAGTTGCTGAAACTGAAGAATTCTTTGCCTTTTTAGACATCAACCCCAACTCTAAAGGTCACACACTATGCATCCCTAAAGTAGAAGTTGATAAACTATTTGATTTGGATGAGGAGACCTATACCAAACTTATGCAATTTTCTAGACGTGTTGCATTAGCTATTGAAAAGACAGTACCCTGTTTGCGCATTGGGATGACAGTTATTGGCTTGGAGGTACCACATGTACATGTGCATTTAATTCCATTACACACTATGGAAAATGCGAGGTTTACAAGTAAGGTAAAATTAAATCCAGATGAATTTTCATCTTTGGCAGAGGCTATTGCCTCTAATTTTGAATAACTATTTAAAGGGTTTTAAGACTAATCTGTATCGTAGTACCTTTGTCTGGCTCAGATTCTAAGACTTTAATTTTACCATCGTGGTAGTCTTCTATAATACGTTTTGCTAAGGAGAGCCCTAATCCCCAACCTCTAGATTTTGTAGTGTAGCCAGGTTCAAATACTTTTTTAAACTGGTTTTTAGGAATACCCTTTCCAGTATCTGAAATATTGATTAGTACATTTTTATCTGTCGCATTAAGGTTAAGTTCTAGATTACCTTTACCCTTCATGGCATCAATAGCATTCTTAACCAAGTTTTCAATAGTCCAACTAAATAATTGGGCATTAAGCATTGCTGTGATTTCTGAATCTGGACAATTAATCTCAAAGTTTATCAATTTAGAACTTCTAGATTTTAGGTAGTCAAATGAAGATTTGGTCATCTCAACCACATCCAATTGTTCCAAAGTTGGTAAGGATCCTATTTTACTGAACCTATCTGTAATTGTCTTAAGGCGGTCAATATCTTTTTCAATCTCTTTAATGTACTCTGCATTCACATTCTCCGTCTTTAAAATCTCAGCCCAACCCACTAGAGAGGATAACGGTGTACCTATTTGATGAGCTGTTTCCTTGGCCATCCCTGTCCAAAGTTTATTCTGCTCAGCATTTTTAGTACTGCGATAAAAGAAATACACCACGGCACCAAAGAGAAAAATTATTAATACAAGTGCTAATGGATAATATTTAAGCTTATTTAGAAGCGGAGAGTTTCCATAGTATAAGGTAGACAATACTTTATCCTGATATCTAATTTCAATAGGTTTATTTTCATTCTTAAACTTCTCAATCAACTTCAGTAGATATAGAGAGTCTTGCGCCTTTTCCTCCTCAATATTTCGGTAATCCATGCTACCATCGCTTGCCACACTTATCATTGGTGTGGTTTTGTTACTGGCAATAATTTCAAAAGGCAATTCACCAACATCAGAGCTTAGATCCTGAGTTTTACTCAATTCTTTTTGGGCAAAGGACCAATTCTTCATTTTTGCTCGTTCTTCAGCCTTAAAATTCTGAAAGAAAACATAGGTATTCCAAAGGATAAGAGAGATAATGGCAAAAGAGGAGAAAATAATAATCCAACGGATTACATTACGATTTTTATTGGTAATCATCAATAGCTCAGTTTCGTTATTAAAGATAATGCAATAATGTTAATAATATTGTACATGCCACTACCCAAAATGTTTTTATGCACCACCTAATATATTTATATTTGCTGTAAATCAGAGGGCTACATGATTTCTATTAATCCAAAGGATATTTCAACCAAATTACTGCACGGTTATCTGCTAAGTGCTGTGGCACCGAGGCCTATTGCTTTTGCCAGTACCATTGATGTCAATGGAAATCCTAATCTTTCACCATTTAGCTATTTTAATGTCTTTAGCAGCAAGCCTCCGATTTTAATTTTTTCACCTGCAAGACGCGTTAGAGACAACACTACGAAGCACACCTTAAAAAATGCTGAAACTATAAGAGAAGTTGTAATCAATGTGGTGAATTATGATATTGTTCACCAAATGTCTTTGAGCAGTACGGAATATCCAGATGGTGTCAATGAGTTTGAAAAAGCAGGTTTAACCATGCTTAAATCCGAAAAGGTTAAACCCTTTAGAGTGGCAGAATCACCTATTCAATTAGAATGTGTTGTTAATGACATTATATCTTTGGGGACTGAAGGTGGTGCAGGCAATCTTGTTATTTGTGAAGTTGTGCAGATGCATATTGCAGACGACGTAATGAATGATGACAACACCCTTAACCAAGAAGCTTTAGATTTAGTAGCTAGAGCTGGTGGCAGTTATTACAGTAGGGCTAAATCTGGTTTTTTTGAAATCCCCAAGCCTTTACAAACTCTAGGCATAGGCGTTGACGCCTTACCAAAGCGCGTGCGCAATAGTATGATACTCACCGGAAATAATCTTGGTATGTTAGCTAACGTTGAAACTTTACCAAGTAAAACTGAAGTTGAGGCTTTTATCGATGACGTTAGTGAACGTTATCCAAATATAAAAACAGCTTCGCATAGGGAGAAACACAAACTGGCGCGCAACTTTTTGAGTTTTGGTGATGTAGAAAGTGCCTGGAAAATATTATTATCATAAAAATTTGAGTCAATTTATAAATAGATTAAACAAACAATGGAAGTACAAGGACGTATAAAAGTAATTGGAGAAACCCAAACCTTTGGAAGTAATGGGTTTAGAAAACGAGAAGTGGTAGTAACAACAGAAGAGCAATACCCACAGCATATTTCAATAGAATTTATCCAAGATAAAACCGATTTATTAAACAGCTACCAAGTTGGGCAGCAGGTAAAGGTTGGTATCAATTTAAGAGGTCGCGAATGGGTAAACCCACAAGGTGAGACCAAATATTTTAACTCTGTACAGGGCTGGCGCATTGAGGCCGTACAATCTGAGCCTGCGAGCGAGAATATGCCACCTGTACCACCAGCAGAAGCTTTTGAGCCTGCAGGCGACTTAAATGAGGAGGACCACGACGATTTGCCGTTTTAATAACAAATTCATATTAGAGATGTAAAGGACTTATTTTAAAATAGGTCCTTTTTTTGTGCCGCCTTTTAATTGATTACGGAAAAACCGTAAAAGTAATTGCAAATGTTCCTCCATTTTAACATTC
>NZ_JAGEVF010000013.1 GCF_017581965.1 Winogradskyella pelagia | reverse complement strand
ATGTCTATGAACTTTTTTCTTTCCGCTTAACATCCCTTCGGCGTTTTAGCGGGTGCAAATATAAAACCCTTTTTTTATTCCCACAATAAGAATCTGGAAAAAAATTGAATATTTTTTTTCTTAAAATTTAGGGTCTAGTAATCAAGTATTTGGAGAACTTTAAATATACAAAAAAAACTAACTCCGCCCCTAATTAAAAAAAGAATTCAAAGTTATTACCTAAATCTTCGGCATTGGTGGACTTTATTAAAGGAACCAAGATTATATTTATGGTTATTTTAAAAACGTTCGAAGGCTCAAAAAAGAAAACATTCTAATGTTACTTTTCAGATATAGATTATAACGCAGCTATTCTTTGTGTATTTAAGAGATAGACATATCTTTGTGGGCTAATTTATTATTCAATTATAATAATGATAACAATCACCTTACCAGATAATAGTAAGCGTATATATAATGACGGTATTACTCCTATGGATGTTGCCAAAGACATTAGCGAAGGTTTTGCCCGTAATGTCATCTCTGCTAAATTTAATGATGTTACTGTAGAAACCTCGACAACGTTACATCAAAATGGTAATTTGACGTTATACACATGGAAAGACAAAGAAGGTAAAAAAGCTTTTTGGCATTCATCTGCTCACGTTTTAGCGCAAGCGCTAGAAGAACTTTACCCAGGTGTTAAACTATGGGTTGGTCCCGCAATTGAAAATGGTTTTTATTATGACGTTGATTTAGGTGAAGGTGTTATCTCTGAAAAAGATTTTAAGTCTATCGAAAATAAAATGATAGAAATAGCTAGAGGCAAACATGACTTTAACATGCGTAATGTTTCAAAAGCAGACGCTATGTCTTTTTATAGAGGTAAGAATGAATATAAAGTTGATTTAATTGACAAACTGGAAGATGGCACAATAAGTTTCTGTGATCATTCAACTTTTACTGACTTGTGTCGAGGTGGCCATATTCCAAACACTGGCATTATAAAGGCTGTAAAAATACTAAGTGTAGCTGGAGCTTATTATAAAGGTGATGAAAACAATAAACAATTAACCAGAGTTTACGGTATTTCATTCCCGAAACAAAAAGAATTAACCGAATACTTACATCTTTTAGAAGAAGCTAAGAAAAGAGATCATAGAAAACTTGGAAAAGAATTAGAACTTTTTACTTTTTCCCAAAAAGTTGGACAAGGCCTACCTCTCTGGTTGCCTAAAGGTGCTGCATTACGTGAGCGTTTAGAAAATTTCTTGAAAGCCGCACAGAAAAAAGCTGGTTATGAAATGGTGGTCACGCCACATATCGGAAGCAAAGAATTGTACGTAACTTCTGGTCATTATGCGAAATATGGCGAAGACAGTTTTCAGCCTATTACAACACCTGCTGAAGGCGAAGAATTCTTGTTAAAACCAATGAATTGCCCTCACCACTGTGAGATATATAATAGCAAGCCTTTTTCTTACAAAGAATTACCGAAACGTTTTGCTGAATTCGGAACAGTATATCGTTATGAGCAAAGTGGTGAATTACATGGGTTGACAAGGGTAAGAGGTTTTACTCAAGATGACGCTCATATTTTTTGTACACCTGACCAATTGGATACTGAATTTAAAGAAGTCATTGATCTTGTTTTATACGTTTTTGGCTCACTAGGGTTTGAAGACTTTACAGCACAAGTTTCTCTTAGGGACCCCAAAAAGCCAGAAAAGTACATTGGAGATGAGGTGAATTGGCAAAAGGCTGAAGATGCTATTTTAAATGCTGCTAAGGACAAAGGGTTGAATTATGTTGTTGAAACTGGTGAAGCTGCATTTTATGGTCCTAAGCTAGATTTTATGGTAAAGGATGCACTTGGTCGCCAATGGCAATTAGGAACAATTCAAGTTGATTATACACTTCCTGAACGATTCGATTTAACTTACAAAGGGAGCGATAACGAAATGCATAGACCAGTTATGATACACCGCGCACCTTTTGGAAGCATGGAACGGTTTATAGCAATATTACTAGAACATACGGCTGGAAATTTTCCGCTTTGGCTAATGCCTGATCAAGCAATGGTTATTTCTGTTAGTGAGAAATATGAAAAATACGCGCAAAAAGTTTTAAATTTGTTAGAAAATGCCGAAATTCGCGCCCTTGCAGATAATAGAAATGAAACTGTAGGTAAGAAAATCAGAGAAGCGGAATTAGCTAAAATCCCCTACATGGTTATAGTTGGGGAGCAAGAAGAAAAAAACCAGACCATCAATGTAAGAAAACATGGTGGGGAAGATTTAGGAGTTCTTAGCATCAGCAATTTTGAAAACCTGATAAATAAAGAGGTAAAAGAAAGTTTAAAAACATTTAAATAATATAAAACCATAACGTCATAGCAATTCGAAGAAACAGAAGGAAAAATTATAGAAGAGAGTCTCAAGAAGACAAGCATAAAATCAACTCAAAAATAAGAGCTGAAGAAGTGCGGGTTGTAGGAGATAACGTTGAAGTGGGGATTTATCCATTAAAAGAGGCTTTAGCCATTGCAGATGAGCAAGAACTCGATCTTGTTGAGATTTCGCCAGATGCGAAACCTCCTGTTTGTAAAGTAATGGATTATAAGAAGTTTCTCTACGAACAAAAGAAACGAGAAAAAGCTTTAAAGTCAAAAGCTACAAAAGTAATAGTCAAAGAAATAAGATTTGGGCCACAGACGGATGATCATGATTATGAGTTTAAGAAAAAACATGCTATAAAGTTCTTGAAAGACGGAGCTAAGCTAAAGGCCTTTGTGTTTTTTAAAGGGAGATCTATTGTGTTTAAGGAACAGGGTCAAATTCTCTTATTAAGATTAGCCCAAGACCTTGAAGACTACGGTAAGGTAGAGCAAATGCCTAGATTAGAAGGAAAACGTATGACAATGTTCATTTCACCAAAAAAGACTAAGTAAAAATAAATAACATAAGCGAAACGTAATTAAAACTAGGAGAAAATGCCTAAGATGAAAACAAAATCAAGTGCTAAGAAACGGTTTAAACTGACAGGCACAGGAAAAATTAAAAGAAAGCACGCTTTTAAAAGTCATATTCTGACTAAAAAGTCTAAAAAGCGTAAGCTTGCATTGACTCATGATACTATCGTACATAAGTCTGACGAAGAAAATGTAAAATTAATGTTACGTTTAAAGTAATATTTTTTTACCGGTTAAAATAAATCAGAAACCCTGGAGTTAGGCAAAACAATTTAGCAAGTGTCATAAATATGTGACCGCCTACTACAAAAAATAATTAAAAAATGCCAAGATCAGTAAATTCAGTAGCAAAGAGAGCCAGAAGAAAAAAGGTTCTTAAGCAAGCAAAAGGTTACTTTGGAAGACGTAAGAACGTTTGGACAGTAGCTAAAAACGCGGTTGATAAAGCGATGCAATATTCGTATAGAGACCGCAGAAACAAAAAAAGAACTTTCCGTGCGCTTTGGATTATGCGTATTAATGCAGGTGCAAGACAACACGGAATGAGCTATTCAAAATTTATGGGTAAATTAAAGGCTAATAATATAGAGTTAAACCGCAAGGTTTTAGCAGATTTAGCTATGAACCACCCAGAAGCTTTTGAAGCTATAGTAAACAAAGTTAAATAAGGCGTTTAGCCAAAATAATAACAACATTTCGCTTATGAAAAAGCCCGATTCTTTGGAATCGGGCTTTTTTTTAAGTTATACCCTACAATTCAGGTCTTTTGCTTTTTCTTTTTAGCCGCTGGAAATAATACATTATTAAGTATTAATCGGTAACCTGGAGATGTTGGATGCAAATCCAACTCTGTTTTTGGGTCCCCTACTCTATGTGTATAATCCTCAGGATCATGCCCGCCATAGAACGTAAAAAAGCCTTTACCTTTAATCCCATGGATGTATTTGGCTTCCATATTAGTTCTGTTTTCTCCCATAACCAATACGTTAGATTTAATTTGGTCTCTGGTAAATGAAGTTGTCTGCCCCATAAACCCTTTAATAAGAGCCGTATGATTTTGGGTAAGCATGGTTGGTATGGGATCCCATTTTGCAGAATATTCCATTAGACTAAAATAATCCGTTGTCATAGGTATTTGTCGTTTTCTGGTCATATCTATAGACGAAAACTCATATATATTTGGACTACTTTCTAAAATGAAATCTTTGAAAGCAAATGTTTTGGAAAAATCTATTTTATTTTGGTAGCCAGCATCACTGCCGTCACCATCGAACATCGGCTCACAAATATCAATACCTTCCGCAGCTAAAGCAATATCAAAGCTGTCTGTTGCTGAACACATAGCAAACATAAAACCACCTCCTACAACATAATCTCTAATTTTTAGTGACACAGCCAATTTAGCCTCTGAGACTTTTGAAAACCCTAATTTCTGAGCTAGCTCTTCAGCATTTCTTTTTTCTTCTATGTACCATGCCGCAGACCGATATGCACGGTAGAATTTACCGTACTGCCCCGTAAAATCTTCATGATGTAAATGCAGCCAGTCGTATAATAACAACTCATCTTTTAAAACTTGTTCATCATAAACAGTTTCATAAGGTATTTCAGCATATGTGAGCACCATAGTCACAGCATCATCCCAGGGTTGCTTTCCGTAGGGTGTGTATACTGCAATTTTTGGTGCTTTTTCGAGTACTACCGCCTCTTGATTAACCGCAGGACTACTAATATCCTCAAGAATTTGAGAAGCCTGGTTATCTGATAAAATCTCATAAGACACTCCCCTTATTTGACATTCTTTTCTAATAATATCTGCGTCTGGCAATAAAAAGGAACCTCCCCTATAGTTCAAAAGCCATTTTACTTTCAACTCCCTTTCTAAGGTCCAATAAGTCACACCATACGCTTTGAGATGATTTTCTTGGGTCTCTGCGTCCATTGGTATTAAAATATAGGTAGCATAAAGCTTAGTAAAAGCAAAAAGAAAGGTCAATACTAAGAGGCGTGTTTTCAAAATATGTTACATTTTAAAATTCAAGATAGTTTTTTTTAAGGACAAGAGCTCCTACTTTAAAGTACTTTTAAGACAATGGGTGTCCACAAAAAAATCATAAAGATTAAATAATTGTCGTTTGTTTACCAGATAATAAACTGGCAATAATTTTAGTGCTTTCAAACTGCTCGAGAATAATTTTTATAAAAACAGTAATTGGTATAGCCATAATAAGTCCTGGAATTCCCCATAGAAAGCCCCAAAACATTAACATCACCAAAACTGCTATGATATTTATAGAAAATGATTTTCCCATAAAAATTGGTTCCAATATAGCGCCAAACAATACTTGCACCATTGATATTGAAAGGATAAAGAATACTAATGTACTTGTTGGGTCCAATTCTACAAAGGCAAAAATAGATAAAAGAATAACTGAAATAAACGAACCCACCATTTGAATAAAGTTGATTGCAAAAGCAAACAAACCCCAAAATATTGGGAAACTGACATCAAAAAATAAGCACATTAGTCCTGTAAAAAGACCTGTAAGGGCACTTACTAAAAACTTTACTTTGATAAATTTTATAAGATCTTTTTCTATTTTCATAAAAGCTTTAATGGAGGTATGCTTTTGTTTTAAAATAGTATTGTTTAACAACTTGTGTACATTTATGGACTCTGCTAACCAGAGCACCACAAAAAATGCAGTCATCAGAAGGGATGTCACAAAACCTCTGAGATAATCTATTGTAGAGCCAATATTATCTTTTTTAAAGAATTCTGCAAAAACACTTTTTTCGGTATCCATTTCTAGACCAAAGTTATCATCCAAATAACCTTTTAAAGCCTCAATCTTAGGCTGTGCTTTTTCCAAGAAACTCGCATTGCTTGCCAAAATTTCCTTACTTGACAGTTGTATGAGTTCAAACCCAATTTTCAATCCACCAACAACAAGTAGCAACACTATTATTATACTTAAAAATTTTGGTATTTTCCTTCGGCCTAATATGCGCATCAAAGGCAAAAAAAGCAATGCTATAAACATTGAAAAAATTAAAGGAATAAAAATAAAGGACAGTACCTTTAGGAGATAAAACACCAAAGGAACAGCTATTACTAGCAACAAAATATTAGTGGTACGTCTTTGGTCTAACATGGGGCAAAATGTTCTTTATGATAGCGAATCGTAAAGATACGTCAAAAAGAAACTTTTAGTTATATAAGATCATGTTAAAACGGTATACCATCATCTTCAGGAGAATCGAATGCATCGGAAGCTGAAGGAAAAGAATCTGGTTTAAAAGTATCATCGTTGGCAGCTGCATTCATCTTAGAATGAAATTCTCCAAAAGGCGTATCAAAATCATCAAGATTATCAAATTTACCAAGATGTCCAATAAACTTCAATCGAATATTATCTAGCCCACCGTTTCTATGTTTTGCCACGATGAACTCAGCCTGTCCTTCTGTTGGAGAGCGCTCTTCATCATCCCATTCATCTATTTTATAATATTCTGGTCTGTAGATAAAAGAAACGATATCTGCATCTTGCTCAATTGCACCCGACTCCCTTAAATCTGAAAGCAATGGACGCTTACTTCCTCCTCTAGTCTCAACCGCTCTAGATAACTGGGATAAAGCAATGACAGGGACATTCAATTCTTTTGCTAAAGCTTTAAGGTTCCTGGAAATTGTAGAAATCTCTTGCTCACGGTTCCCTCCTTTCATACTTCCTCCTGCGGTCATTAACTGAAGGTAATCAATAACTATCAGTTTAATGCCATACTGAGAAGCCAAACGCCTGGCCTTTGCTCGTAAATCAAAAATAGAAAGCGAAGGTGTATCATCGATAAACAGTGGTGCCTTTTCCAACGTTTTAACCTTTACATTTAACTGTTCCCACTCATGCTTTTCGAGCTTTCCTGTTCTTAATTTTTCAGAAGATAAGGCTGTTTCACTCGAAATTAAACGCGTTATAAGCTGTACAGACGACATTTCAAGAGAGAAAAAAGCAACAGGGATATTATTATTTACAGCAATGTTACGTGCCATGGTTAGGGTTAATGCTGTCTTGCCCATACCTGGTCTAGCTGCTACGATAACTAAATCTGAAGGCTGCCAACCTGAGGTAAGTTTATCTAATTTATCGAAGCCGCTAGGAATTCCACTTAAACCCTCCTTATTGGATATTTCTTCAATTTTTTTCTTGGCCTGAATCACTAAACTCTGAGCCGTTTCAGTGGATTTCTTAACGTTCCCTTGAGTAACTTCATACAATTTAGCCTCAGCATTATCTAAAAGGTCAAACACATCCTTGGTCTCGTCGTATGCTTCCTCTATAATTTCGTTAGAAATTTTTATTAAACTACGTTGAATATATTTTTGCAAGATGATACGTGCATGAAATTCAATATGTGCTGATGAAGAGACGCGTTGCGTTAAAGAAATGAGGTAAAAATCGCCACCTACCAAATCTAATTTTTCGTCTTTCTTAAGCTGGCTAGAAACGGTTAATAAGTCAACCGGTTCGCTATTTTCGAATAATTTAAAAATAGCCTCAAAAATATATTTATGAGCGTCTTTATAAAATGCATCGGGACTCAAAATATCAATTACCTCATCCACACCTTTTTTATCAATCATCATTGCGCCAAGCACAACTTCTTCTAAATCAATAGCTTGAGGTGGTATTTTACCCTTCTCAAGGCTTATGATTGTACTTTTATCTACTTTATAGCCCTTTATTGGATTCGGTTGTTTCATAAGTTACAAATGTAGCCAATAAGTATCGACGAACGGCAAACACGTATTATTCTAATCTTAACATGTCTTCAACAATTAAACTGTTGATAAGTTAAAAATATTGTTGATATCCATAAAAAAAACCGAAGCAGAAAACTTCGGTTTTTTAAGTACCTTGTAGCTAGAGGTTTTAATCTTTATAAACTCCCATCTGTTCGTATTTTCCCATACGATTTTTAACCAATTCAGTTGGTGATAAGTTTTTGAGTTCGTCATAAGCTGCGACAATGGAATCTCTAACGGCAATAAATGCTTTTTCTCTGTCTGTATGAGCACCTCCTAGAGGTTCTTTTACAATTTTGTCAACGAGTTTCATTCGTTTCATATCCTTAGCCGTAAGTTTCAATGCTTCTGCTGCTTGTTCTTTATACTCCCAGCTTCTCCATAATATAGATGAACAAGACTCTGGCGAAATAACAGAATACCAGGTATTCTCTAACATAAGCACCTTGTCACCAACACCTATACCTAAAGCACCTCCTGATGCCCCTTCTCCAATAATTACCGTAATAATTGGCACTTTAAGTCGAGTCATTTCTAAAATATTTCTAGCAATGGCCTCTCCTTGGCCTCGCTCTTCAGCTTCTAAACCTGGATAAGCTCCTGGAGTGTCAATTAAAGTAACTACAGGTATTCCAAATTTCTCAGCAGATTTCATTAGCCGAAGCGCTTTACGATAGCCCTCTGGATTGGACATGCCAAAGTTTCTGTATTGTCTTGTTTTTGTATTGTATCCTTTCTGTTGTCCGATGAACATATAGGATTGATCTCCTATTTTACCTAAGCCACCAATCATAGCTTTGTCATCCTTTACGCTTCTGTCACCATGCAGCTCTAACCAAGATTCTCCACAAAGTGCATTTATGTGATCTAGTGTATAAGGCCTATCGGGATGACGAGACAACTGAACACGCTGCCAAGCCGTAAGATTCTTGTAAATGTCTTTTTTGGTTTCAGCAAGCTTCTTTTCAATTTGCTTGCAGGTTTCCGTTACATCTACATCGCTTTCTTCGCCTATAATCTGGCATTTTTGGAGTTGATCTTCTAGCTCTTTTATGGGTAATTCAAATTCTAAATATTCCATACAATTAGAAGTTATTTTTGTTTAGTTAGTACAAGACAAATATAAAACTTTAATCCTTTAATATCTTCCTTTTGTTAATTGCCGTTTGTCGGTTTTTTAAATATGCATCTAATATCACTGTTGATAGTACTAGTAACGCCCCAAGATAAAACTCCAACGACATTACTTCCGATTCTGGAAACAAAATCAATGCCAATGCTATACCATAAACAGGTTCTAAATTGTAACTCAGAATTACGGTAAATGGACTTATGTATCTCATCACCTCCACAGCACCAATAAAGGCATAAGCGGTACAAATTGACGCAAGAATAAAAAGGTAAATCCAATCTGATTTTGGAAGTGCAAAAAATGAAGAGTCAAAGGATTTCCCCATTAATAGCAGAAAAACAGTCAAAAAAATAACACCGCTAACAAATTCATAAAAAGAAATTACGCTTGCCTTATGTTTTAGTATAAACCTCCCATTTATCACTGCAAAAAGTGTTGAGAAAAATGCCGAAAGTAAGCCTAAAACAATACCATATAAATATTCGATTTCACTACTTGTAATAAGGACTACTCCGATAATCACAATAAAACCAAATACCATTTCGTAACCTAGGATAGAGCGTTTGAAAAAAATAGGTTCTACAAAGGAAGCAAAAAAAGCACCTGTAGAAAACATAGCTAGCGCAATAGATATGTTGGCTTGATTTATGGCTTCAAAAAACGTTATCCAATGCAAAGCAATAATAATACCAGCTACTGAGAATTGTACAATGACCTTTTTCGGTACTTTCAAACTTATCCCAACAAATCTTATATACAAATACATCAATATACCTGCTATAGACATTCTATACCAAACAAGCTCCAAAGACCCTATACTTATTAGCTCCCCTAAAATTGCCGTAAAACCAGCAATAAAAACCAGAAAATGAAGATGTAGATAGTTTTTAAGCTTAGCGTTTGGCATTTTGCAATAAGTAAATCGCTAAAATACCAAATATTGTATTAGGAAACCATACTGCTACAACAGCTGGAAAATCTGATTGAGCAGCCATCACTCCAAAAACTTTATCAAAAAAAACAAAAACCATAGCGATAGCTATACCCAAAGCTAAATTAACTCCCATGCCTCCTCGACGTTTAATTGAAGAGACTGCCACAGCAATAATAGTGAGAATGAATATTGAAACAGGCAAACTCCATTTTTTAAGTTTAACTACCTCATATCTGCCAATATTAGAAGACCCTCTGCGCTTTTCTGCCTCTATAAAATCTATAAGGTCGCCATAAGTTTTAGTTTCAGCAGCATATTCTACCGGAGTTAAGTCCTCTAGTTCAAAGGGTAAAATCAATTCTTTTCTATTACTCTTTTCAATGGTTTCTAGACCATTTTCAAAACTACGTTTAACATATCGTGTTAACCTGTACAGACTGTCTTCTTCTATGTATCTAATATTATCTGCAAAGATTTTAAACTTAAGTTCATTTCCCTCAAAATGCTCGTACGTAAAGTTCATTCCAGATTTACTTCTAACAACAAAATTACTTACATAAATTATGTCATTATCGTTAATCTGCCTGTAGACGTCCTTTGTTTTCTGTACCTCTTTGTGACGTTTTAAATATTTGTATTTAAATTCATTAAAACCCTGACTGGCATATGGTGCAAGAAACATTCCTAAAATTAAAGCCGCTACAGCCACAATGGAGGCACCTATAAGATATGGCCTTAGAAACCTCGTAAAGGAAACGCCAGAACTTAAAAATGCTACTATTTCTGTATTGTTAGCTAGTTTAGATGTAAACCATATGACAGATAAAAATAAAAATAATGGAAATAAAAGGTTGGCAAAATAAACGGTAAAATCAATATAATAAGCCACCACTTCATTGAATGGAGCGTTGTTTTCAATAATCTTTCCAATTTTCTCAGCTAAATCAACCGTAATGCCAATTGGGATGAACAACAAGAGCATCATCAAAAAGGTTAACAAATAACGTTTTAATATGTACCAATCTAGGATTTTCAAGTCTTACAAGCGTTTATCCATTTGTTTTACCATTTTATCTTTCCATTCCCTAAAATCACCGTCAATAATATGTTTTCGAGCCTCTCTTACAAGCCACAAATAAAAACCCAGATTATGAATTGTTGCTATTTGCTTACCTAATAATTCATTGACAGAAAATAGATGCTTCAGATACGCTTTGCTATAATCCGTATCAACATATGTAATACTCATATCATCGATTGAACTGAAATCATTTTCCCACTTCTTGTTCTTAATGTTAATGGTTCCATGGGCCGTAAACAACATGCCATTTCGTGCATTTCGCGTTGGCATTACACAATCAAACATATCTACTCCTAACGCTATATTTTCTAAAATATTGATTGGTGTCCCCACTCCCATGAGGTAACGTGGTTTTTCTTCAGGTAAAATATCACAAACCACTTCTGTCATCGCGTACATCTCCTCTGCGGGCTCACCAACCGAAAGCCCTCCTATAGCATTGCCTTTGGCATTAACACCAGCAATATATTCTGCCGATTGTTTCCGTAAGTCTTTAAACGTACTTCCTTGAACTATAGGAAAGAACGTTTGAGAATAATCATACTTATAAGGTGTTTTCTCCAAATGTACTAAACAACGCTCTAGCCATCGATGCGTCATATGCATGGATCGTTTAGCATAATTGTAATCGCAAGGATAAGGTGTACACTCATCAAAAGCCATAATTATATCAGCACCAATGCTGCGTTGGATTTCCATCACATTTTCTGGCGTGAAAACGTGATAGCTGCCATCTATATGAGATTTAAACTTAACACCTTCCTCTTTTATTTTTCGATTTGCTGAAAGGGAATATACTTGGTATCCACCAGAGTCTGTTAAAATATTTCTATCCCAATTCATAAACTTATGTAAACCACCTGCTTCTTCCAAAATTTTAGTTTTTGGCCTTAGATATAGATGATAGGTGTTTCCTAGAATAATATCCGGGTTGATATCATTTTTCAGTTCACGCTGATGAACGCCCTTAACTGAAGCTACCGTACCAACAGGCATAAAAATAGGAGTTTCAATTTTCCCATGATCTGTAGTAATTTGCCCAGCTCTTGCCTTGGACTGTATATCTGTTGCGACGCGCTTAAACTTCATTGGTTCTATGTACAGGCGCAAATATAATTAACTCAGAAACATTGCCATCTTAATTAAAATCAAAATTGTTAGCAAATCATCTAAATCGTTAATAAGTGTAGTTATTGCCAACTTGTGGGACTTTTTTAAAAACTTATTTTTGTACCGATTATTTAACATACAGCAAATGCCAAATATTGAAGAATTACAAGATTTAACCACGCAAGTACGGCGTGATATTCTAAGAATGGTACACAAAGTAAATTCTGGCCATCCTGGTGGATCACTCGGTTGCGCAGAGTTTTTTGTGTGCTTGTACAACGAAATCATGGAATCAAAAAATGGTTTTAATATGGACGGAATTGATGAGGATATTTTCTTTTTATCAAACGGGCATATTTCTCCGGTATATTATAGCGTATTAGCGCGCTCAGGATATTTTCCGGTTGATGAGTTAAATACCTTTAGACTAATTGACTCAAGATTGCAAGGTCACCCAACAACTCATGAAGGACTACCAGGTGTGAGAATTGCTTCTGGATCGTTGGGTCAAGGGATGTCTGTTGCAATTGGTGCTGCTGAGTCTAAAAAACTAAACAAAGACAATCATTTGATATATAGTTTACATGGTGATGGAGAGCTACAAGAAGGACAAAACTGGGAAGCTATTATGTATGCTGCTGGCAATAACATAGACAACTTAATTGCTACTGTAGATTTAAATGGTCAGCAAATTGACGGTTCTACTGATAATGTATTACCAATGGGCAATCTTAAGTCTAAATTTGAAGCCTTTGGATGGACAGTCCTTGAAATTGAAGAAGGCAATGATATCTCATCTATACTCCAAGGAATGGCAAAAGCTAAAACCCTAACTGGGCAAGGAAAACCTGTTTGCGTGTTGCTTAAAACCGTGATGGGGAATGGTGTTGACTTTATGATGCATACACATGCTTGGCACGGAAAAGCACCCAATGACGAGCAGCTAGAGATTGGTCTCGCACAGAACATAGAGACAATTGGTGATTATTAAAGTTTAGCATAAAAAAACATGAAAACATATACAAATACAGGAAGTAAAGATACCAGGTCAGGATTTGGAGCTGGACTAACAGAACTTGGAAAACGAAACGAAAATGTAGTAGCGTTATGTGCCGATTTAACAGGCTCATTAAAGATGGATGAGTTTATGGCTAACCATCCAGAGCGTTTTTTCCAAGTTGGCATTGCCGAGGCCAATATGATGGGTATAGCTGCAGGTATGACTATAGGAGGGAAAATTCCATTTACAGGTACCTTTGCTAACTTTTCAACAGGAAGGGTTTATGACCAAATCAGACAAAGTATAGCTTATTCGGGCAAAAACGTAAAAATATGTGCATCACACGCTGGTGTTACATTGGGAGAAGATGGTGCAACCCACCAGATTCTCGAGGACATAGGCTTAATGAAAATGTTGCCTGGAATGACGGTTATAAACACCTGTGATTTCAATCAAACCAAAGCAGCAACTTTAGCCATAGCAGAACACAACGGCCCTGTTTATTTAAGATTTGGAAGACCAAAGGTTCCTAATTTTACTCCAGAAAATCAGGAATTTAAAATAGGCAAGGCTGTTCAACTTACGGAAGGAACTGACGTTACAATTGTAGCTACCGGACACTTAGTCTGGGAGGCGCTTGAAGCATCAAAAGTACTTGCTGATTCTGGTATTTCAGCCGAAGTGATTAATATACATACCATTAAACCATTAGACGATAAAGCCATATTGGAGTCTGTATCTAAAACAGGATGTATTGTTACGGCAGAAGAGCATAACTATTATGGTGGTCTTGGTGAAAGTGTAGCACGTGTCTTAAGTCAAAACCATCCAGCTCCACAAGAATTCGTTGCAACAAATGATACTTTTGGAGAATCCGGAACACCTGCTCAACTCATGGACAAGTATGGATTAAATAGTGCTGCTATACAAAAAGCTGCAAAAACTGTAATAGCAAGAAAATAATATTGGGGCTTCCAACGTTTTTGATTAAAGACATCTAATCTTTAAAACGAACGTTATGAGAACATTTAAAACAATAGCACTATTGACGCTGTCTTTAGTGCTTTTTTCTTTTGCCTGCCAAGGACAAAGCGGATCGTCATTTGGACTAAAAGCTGGTCTAAATTACGGTGCCAACGGTGATTATTTTGAATCCATAAGTTCTAATGCTCAAAACCCAGATGGCAACATTGGCTATCATATTGGACTCTTTGGTAAATTTGGAAATACCATTTACTTAAGACCAGAATTGGTTTACACGGCGACAAAAAGTGAGTATTCTAGGGGAGATTTTGAAATTAAAAAATTAGACGTACCCTTACTTGTCGGTATTAAAATCATTGGTCCTCTTAGTGTTTTTGCAGGCCCATCTTTTCAGTACATACTAGATACTGATTTTGAGGGTATCTCTGCACGTGATATTGAAAATGACTTATCTATGGGATTTAATTTTGGGATAGGTATAACACTTAACAAAATAGGTGTCGATTTGAGATATGAAAGAGGATTTAGCTCTAATGAGACTATATTTATAACAAACAATAATCTAGATATTGTTAGTATTGACTCAAGACCAAGTCAACTCATTTTAAGCGTTTCATTAGCATTATAAAAAAAAGGCTGCGATTAATCGCAGCCTTTACTTTAATTTTCATCTTGATTCGATTCTGTTTCTTCAGGATCTAAATACTTAGGTATGCCGTTCATACCAATATCGTTTGTTGGATCACCATCTCCATCAATATCTTCAAATCTTGTGATAACACCATCCCCATCGTCATCTATATCTAAAAAATTTGGTATTCCGTCTTCGTCAGTATCGTCATTACTAACATTTCCGTCACCATCCAAATCTTCAATGAAAGATAAAACTAAATCATTATCATGATCTATAACTTCGTATTGCAATAAATCGAACTTAAATACTAGATTAGAATACTGTGGGATACCTGTCACAAAATTAGAGTAATATGCCAAACCTGAAGGTAAGAACATAACTCCCAGCCCATAATTGTCATAGGTTACCTGACCATCATCTTCTATTACAAAATTTTCCGCTGTGTTAAAAGTGGGCATTATTAATTTCCACCCCTCAATTGTTCCGAATACCGTAAAACCATCGCCCTGAAGTGGTACATCTGCTGGTGAAGATTGTTCGTCGAAAACACTTGCACTTGTTACCAAACTACCTTCATATCTCACTCTTACAGCGTCTGTAAAAGCTGGCGAAGCACCACCCCCTTGGTTAATTCGCAATACATAATATTCATAATCCGTATCAGCAAACTCTACTTGATAAGGGTCGTCAATAGCATCAATTAAAAGTGTATTTGATTCTGGATTTGGTAAAGGCAGATAGTTATCGTCATCATCCTTTGGTAATTCTGAAATAATAATGTCACTATACCTATGATTAGTACCCGTTTCAAAAAAACCAGAATTGTAATAATGAGTTGATAAATATTGAAGTAATGAGTCCTTATCAGCTAATTGCTGCTCGGTCCTATCTCTTTCTGGGACAAACTCTTGGGAATTGTCATCTGGTGTGCAGGCAATTATACCTACAACAAATAGAACAAGTAAAAATGGTATAAGAGATTTAATCTTCATAGTCTTGTAATTTCTTGCAAAAAATACTGCAAGGTTCATTATTGCTTTTTTCAGTGCGCAAGATACAATATTATAATATTTTTGCATTAAGGTATTAACGTTGATTTTTACCAAAACAATATGCGTGTAGACAAATATTTATGGGCCGTTAGGTATTACAAAACAAGGAGTTTGGCATCAACCGCTTGCAAGAAGGGTCAAGTACGTGTTAACGAGACCATCGCTAAACCATCTAAGGAAGTGTATCCAACAGATAAGATTACACTAAGAAAAAACCAAATCACTTACACTCTCACGGTAAACGATTTACCTCCGAATCGTGTTGGCGCCAAATTGGTAGATATTTATAGAACAGATACTACCCCTAAAGAAGCCTTTGAAGCCCAAGAGCTGCTAAAATATAGTAAAGATTACTATCGTAAAAAGGGTACTGGCAGGCCAACAAAAAAGGACCGCAGGGATTTAGAAGATTTTTATGAAGAAGATGATACTGAATAAAGAATATTGGAAAAAACGTTATAAAGACAAAACTACAGGTTGGGATATTGGTTTTGTATCACCTCCTATGAAAAATTTCATAGATGGGTTGCAAGACAAAACAGCAAAAATTTTAGTTCCTGGTTCTGGCAATGGCTATGAAGTTGAATATTTGTGGCAAAATGGATTTAAAAATGTCTTCGCTGCGGACTACGCAGAACTCCCTTTAATACATCTTAAGAAAAGGATGCCCAGCTTCCCTGAAACCCAACTTATACACTCTGATTTTTTTGAGATTGACCAATCGTTCGATATTATATTGGAGCAAACGTTTTTTTGTGCGCTTAATCCCTCACTGAGACCTTTATATGCCGAAAAGATGGATGCGCTTTTAAAGCCAAAAGGTATATTGGCTGGTTTACTGTTTAAATTCCCTTTAACCACTTCTGGCCCACCTTTTGGCGGAAGTATCAATGAGTATGAGGAGTTGTTTAAATCTAAATTTCATCTACATAAATTAGAGACAGCATATAATTCTCTGCAAGAGAGAGCAGGTAAAGAACTGTTTTTTATCTTTGAAAAAAAGAGCACATGACTTTAGTTAAGAACACCATCCTCAATCATAAACAGATTGAACACAAAATAAAACGGATTGCCTATCAGATTTATGAAAGCAATGTAGACGAAACCGAGCTCATTGTTGCAGGTATAGAAAGTAATGGATATTTATTGGCAAAAAAAATAAAGTCTAATTTAGATAAGATTTCAGACATAAAATCGACACTTTGTAAGGTGACCATAAATAAATCTGTCCCAACAGAACCAATACTGACATCTATTAAGGTTAAAGACTATTCTAACAAATCAATAGTTTTGGTAGACGACGTTCTTAATTCTGGCAGTACTTTAATATATGGTATCAAACATTTTCTAGATGTACCGCTTAAGCAATTTAAAACGGCTGTCCTTGTTAATAGAAACCACAAGAAATACCCTGTAAAAGCAGATTTTAAGGGTATTAGCCTTTCAACATCTTTGTATGAACATGTCCATGTAAATCTTTCTAAACAACCGTACGAGGCTTATTTAGACTAATTTTCTAACAATATCTTCTGAAATTTCTTGAACGGTTTTTTTCTCGCAATCTACGGTATAAGTGGCCATATTGTAAAAGGTATTCCGTTCAAATAAATGTTTGCCAATAAATTCTAAGAACTCCTCTTGCGTATTTAAATGAGCAATAAGTGGTCTATTCATTTTTTCTGGTATTAATCTATCGACTAAACTTCTTAAAGGTAGTTTTAAGAAAAATGTGTTAATCTTATTCGAGTTATTTAAAAAAGTCATGTTTTCAGAATAACAGGGCGTGCCACCACCAAGTGCCAAAACTATATCCTCACTAGAAGCAATAAGTTGTCTTAAGTATTTTGCCTCCCTAGTTCTAAAATAGATTTCGCCTTTTTTCTGAAATATTTCAGGTATAGAAACTTGCTCATTTTCAGAAATATAATCATCTAAATCAAAGAAGTTATAGTCCAATATTTTCGCTAAGTTTTTACCTACGCTAGTCTTGCCAGCACCCATATAACCTATTAAAACAACAATCATAACTATTTTTTTTAATGCATTTACTTCGTGAAAATTCCTTGACAAAAAAACGAAAATTAAAATTAAAAAAGTATTGTATTATTAATTAAACATTCTATCTTTGCACCCTCGTTTGGGAAACTAAATGAAATGACCGGGTAGCTCAGTTGGTAGAGCATCTCCCTTTTAAGGAGAGGGTCCTGGGTTCGAGCCCCAGCCCGGTCACAAAAGTTAAGCTATTTGCTTAACTTTTTTTTTATCTTTATTGCTCTTAATTTTATGCGCACGTGGCGGAATTGGTAGACGCGCTGGCTTGAGGGGCCAGTGACCGTTTAGGTCGTGGAAGTTCGAGTCTTCTCGTGCGCACTTCTTCATGAATTATTGCTTTTTGTGTAATTAGCAAATTGATATAGTTTTTATTTAAATTATGTTAATTGTGAAGACCGTATCGCTATAAATCTTATTTTTGTTTAAACATTTTTTGCAAAAAATGAACAATATCAAAAATAAGTTCAGTATCAAAGACCTTGAAAACCTAACAGGAATTAAGGCACACACTATAAGAATATGGGAAAAGCGCTATGAATTACTTAAACCCAAGCGTACCGAAACCAATATTAGATATTACGATTTAGCTAGTTTCCAAAAATTATTGAACGTTAGCTATTTAAATAATAATGGCTATAAAATCTCTAAAATCGCGACTATTGAAGAACATAAAATTCCACTCCTTGTCCGAGAGATTGCGTCACAAAACAATATTGAGAGCCATGCCATCAACTCCTTCAAATTGGCTATGCTTAATTTTGACCAAATATTGTTTTATAGCACCTATGAATCTTTACTAAAGGAAAAATCTTTTTCTAAGGTCTTTCATGATGTTTTTATACCATTATTAACAGAAATAGGTTTGCTTTGGCAAACAGATACAATTACTGAGGCTCACGAACATTTTCTAACAACTTTGATTAGACAAAAAATCCTTGTTAATACCGAGAAAGCACAGTCAAGAAACGTTAATTCCTCTAAAAAGACTTTTGTACTTTACCTCCCAGACAATGAAATCCATGAGCTAGGATTAATGTTTATCAATCATGAAATTGTGCACAAGGGGTATCAGTCCATATTTCTAGGACAAAGTGTTCCACTGAAAAGTTTAACAGCACTATTTAATTATTACGAAGACTTAACGTTTGTCTCCTATTTCACAGTAAAACCTGAGAAAGCAGAGATTGATAACTATATTAAGGAATTTAATAACACTATTTTAAGCCGACCAAAAACGGAATTTTGGATTTTAGGGCAAATGCTAAATGCTCTCGATTTAAAAAGCTTGCCTCCAAAAATAAGACCATTTAAAAGTATTGATTCATTAATTAAAGAGCTATAGTGAGTAAAACAATATCTATAATAGGTTCTGGATTTTCAGCGTTGTCAGCATCGTGCTACCTTGCTCAATCTGGCTACAAGGTGTCTATTTATGAAAAGAATAATACCGTAGGCGGTCGTGCACGACAATTAATTAGGGATGGATTTACGTTTGATATAGGTCCTAGTTGGTATTGGATGCCTGATATTTTTGAAAAGTTTTTTAATGATTTTGATAAAAGTACTAGTGATTATTATGAGCTAGATAAATTGAGTCCAGCTTACAAAATATTTTTTTCGGACGAAGTGATTACCATTGGCGATCATATGGACAAAATCTGTGAAGAATTTGAACGTATTGAGTCTGGTAGTTCAGTGCCCTTACGTAAATTCATTTCACGCGCACAAGAGCACTACGACATAGCTATAAATAAGGTAGTTCTTAAGCCAGGTTTATCACCATTTGAATTGGTAACTAAAGAGACTGTTACCAGAGTTGATCAATTCTTTAAAACAATTAGTTCTGAGGTAAGAAAAAATTTCAAAAACCCGAAACTCATATCAACACTTGAATTTCCAGTGTTGTTTTTAGGAGCTAAACCAAATCAAACGCCGTCTTTTTATTCGTTTATGAATTTTGCGGATTTCGGCCTTGGTACGTGGCATCCAAAAGGTGGTATGTATGAAATCATAAAAGGCATGACCAAACTTGCAGAAAGTTTAGGTGTATCCATACATACAAATAGTAACGTTGAAAAAATAACCGTTGAACAGGGTAAGTCTAAAGGTATCGTTGTTAACGATAAATTTATACCTTCAGATGTTGTTTTGAGTGGTGCAGACTACCATCACTCAGAAACTTTACTCGATACGAATTATCGTCAATATAGCGAAGCCTATTGGGAAAAAAGGACTTTCGCGCCATCCTCATTGTTGTTTTACGTAGGTTTTGATAAAAAATTAGATCATATAGAACATCACAACTTGTTTTTTGATACTGATTTCGAAGCACACGCCGAAGAGATTTATGATCACCCTAAATGGCCAAAAGACCCTTTATTTTATGTCAATTTTCCTTCAGTTACCGATGAAAGTATGGCACCAAAAGGATGTGAGGCTGGTTTTTTCCTCATTCCTATTGCTCCAGGATTGGAAGACACTCCAGAGCTTAGACAACAGTATTTTGATATAGTTATAAATAGATTTGAGAAACGTACAAATCAAAATGTACAAAACCACATCATGTTTAAAGAATCCTTTTGTGTTAATGATTTTGTAGAACAATACAATTCATACAAGGGTAATGCTTATGGTATGGCAAATACGTTGATGCAAACGGCCTTTCTTAGACCTAAACTTAAAAGTAAAAAAGTAGACAGCCTCTATTTTACAGGACAGCTTACCGTTCCTGGGCCTGGAGTTCCCCCTTCTTTAATATCTGGGAAATTAGTTGCAGAACTAATTCAAAACAACGAAATTAACCGCTAATTAATATGGTTTTATAAATCGCCAAGCACAAAAAAATTATCTATGAAATCAATTTTTGACAATGTCTCTAATGAGTGTAGTAAGCTAGTTACCAACGCTTACAGCACCTCTTTTTCTATGGCTACTAAAATGCTTTCGGACAGCATTAGACAAGACATTTACAATATCTACGGTTTTGTGAGGTTTGCTGACGAAATAGTGGATACATTCCATGACTATAATAAAGAAACATTATTTAAGCATTTTGAAGATGATTTAGAACGCGCTCTAAGCGATAAAATTAGTCTAAATCCTATTTTAAATTCGTTCCAGGAAACCTATCACAAGTACAACATAGACCAACATCTTGTAGATGCTTTTATGAATAGCATGCGATTAGATTTGCACAAGAAAGATTATTTAACTGATGAAGAATACAAAAACTACATCTATGGCTCAGCCGATGTTGTTGGTTTAATGTGCCTTAAGGTATTTGTTAAAGGAGATGAAGCTAAGTACAATGAACTAAAAGATTCTGCAATGAGCTTGGGTTCAGCTTTCCAAAAGGTGAATTTTTTGAGAGACCTTAAAGCAGATTTTGAAGACCTTAGCAGAACCTATTTTCCGAATACAGATTTAGATCAGTTAGATGAAGCTTCAAAACAAGCTATTATAGCTGATATAGAAAATGATTTTTCAAAAGGCTTACAAGGAATTAAGCGATTACCTCTAGAGGCAAGATTTGGAGTTTTTATGGCATATCGTTATTACAGCAAGCTTCTAGATAAATTGAAAAAAACACCAGCTTTAGAGATAAAATCTGCTAGAATACGCGTACCTAATTATAAAAAAGTAGAGCTCCTTACAAGAAGCTATGTTAAATATCAATTAAATTTGCTCTAAACATAAAGAAGTAATGCAAACGGTATATTGGATATTAATTTTTTTAGCAACCTTCTTCGTTATGGAATTTAATGCATGGTTTACCCATAAATATATTATGCATGGATTTTTGTGGACTCTTCATAGAGATCATCATCATAAGGATCACAAAAGTTGGTTTGAGCGCAATGATGCCTTTTTTCTTTTTTATGCTGTAGTTTCAATGGGCTGTTGGTACCTCTGGGGCGAACAAAATTTATGGTATTTTTTGCCTATTGGTATTGGTATTATGGCTTACGGCCTAGCCTATTTTATAGTTCATGATATTTTCATACATCAGCGCTTTAAGTGGTTGCGTAATATTGATAATAAATACGCAAGAGGCGTACGGAGGGCACATAAAATACATCACAAACACTTAGGCAAAGATAAAGGAGAAAATTTTGGAATGTTAATCGTACCTCTCAAGTACTTTAAGTAATCTATTCTTCTATTAGTGTTTTCAGTAGCTGGTGTATAGCTGGCTGATTCCAGTCAAGAGCACCCTTTTCATCAACAACAATCTCAAGGTTCTTATTTAGAATAAATGTTCTAGGAATAGATTTGGTCATCAATTCCTTTGGAATTCTATTTAGTGGGTTATATGCTTTGAATGAATACCTATTCGCATCCAAAAACGTATTGACTTTCACCAAATCTTCGTTAGTCACAAAAAGAAAAATCACTTCGTCTTGGTATTTTTCATATAACCCTTGTAAACTAGGCATCTCAGCAATACAAGGTGGGCACCAGGTTGCCCAAAAATTGATGAGAACAACTTTATTTTTAGCATCAGATAAATTATACGGTTTATTGTGCTTGTCTATTAACTTCCAATCATAATTACTTAAAACTTGTCTATCACTAGAATCTATCATTTCAACACCTTTAAAGTTTGAAATAATACTATGAAATGCTATTTGAATACGCTGCCGAGATTGAGGAATTAATAATACCAAAACCATAAGTAGCCAAATGACGTTCGTTATTATCCGCTTTTTGTTTTTAGTTTTCAAATCGTCTAAATAGATAACAAAAAAGCCCTTGTTTATTACGCAAGGGCTTTTTTTATTGTTTATAATAAATACTTAAGCGTTCTGTTTCTTAATAAGATTTAAAGCAGAACCTTCTTTATACCACTCGATTTGAGCCTTATTATAGGTATGGTTTAACTCTATTATATCTTTGCTACCATCAGAATGAACAACCTCCATGTGAAGTGATTTATCTGGAGCAAACTCGTTTAAATCTAAAAAGTTGAAGGTATCATCTTCTTGAATTAAATCATAATCAGCCTCATTTGCAAATGTTAACCCTAGCATTCCCTGCTTTTTAAGGTTCGTTTCGTGTATCCGTGCAAAAGATTTAACGATAACCGCGGCAACACCTAAATGTCTTGGCTGCATGGCTGCGTGTTCTCTGGAAGAACCTTCACCATAATTATGGTCTCCAACCACTACCGTCCAAACACCATTCTTTTTGTATTCGCGTTGGGTATCTGGAACACCTCCGTAATCGCCAGTAAATTGGTTTTTAACAAAATTTGTCTGCTTATTAAAGGCATTAACAGCACCTATTAAAGTATTGTTTGAGATATTATCTAGATGTCCTCTATAACGTAACCATGGACCAGCCATAGAAATATGGTCCGTTGTACATTTTCCGTAAGCCTTAATTAATAACTTCGCGCCTTTAATCGTATCGCCTATTGGTGTAAATGGCGTTAGTAACTCTAGACGTTCTGAGTCTTCCGCTACCTTAACTTCTACTCCACTTCCATCCTCAACAGGTTCTAAATAACCATTCTCTTTAACATCAAAACCTTTAGGAGGCAATTCCCATCCTGTTGGTTCGTCTAACATTACCTCTTCTCCATTCTCGTTGATTAAGGTATCAGTCATTGGATTAAAATCTAAACGACCGGCAATGGCGATTGCAGCTGTAATCTCAGGAGATGCAACAAAAGCATGTGTATTTGGATTTCCATCTGCGCGTTTAGCAAAATTCCTATTAAACGAATGCACAATACTGTTCTTAGGTGCATTCTTCGGGTCACTATATCTCGCCCATTGTCCAATACATGGACCACAAGCATTTGTAAATATTTTAGCATCTAATTTTTCAAAGACCTGTAAGATTCCATCGCGTTCAGCTGTATACCTCACCTGTTCAGAACCTGGATTTATCCCAAATTCAGCCTTCGTCTTTAATCCTTTATCCAAGGCTTGCTGAGCAATAGAAGACGCTCTAGACAAATCCTCATAAGACGAATTTGTACAAGATCCTATTAAGCCCCACTCTACCTGCATTGGCCAATCGTTATCCTTGGCCTTATTTGTCATTTCTTTTCCAACAGTAGTTGATAAGTCTGGTGTAAAAGGACCATTCAATAATGGGCCTAATTCTGAAAGGTTGATGTCTATAACTTGATCAAAATATTGCTCTGGATTGTCATACACCTCTGCATCTGCAGTTAAATATGATTTAATTTTGTTGGCTTCATCTGCCACATCCGCTCTGTCTGTAGCTCTCAAATAACGCTCCATTGAGTCATCATAACCAAAGGTAGAAGTTGTTGCGCCTATTTCGGCACCCATATTACAAATTGTACCTTTTCCTGTACAAGACATTGACAAGGCTCCTGGACCAAAATATTCAACAATAGCACCAGTACCACCTTTTACGGTTAAGATTTCTGCAACTTTTAAAATCACATCTTTAGGTGCCGTCCAGCCGGAAAGCTTACCAGTTAATCTTACACCAATTAATTTAGGGAATTTAAGCTCCCAAGGCATTCCGGCCATGACATCTACAGCATCCGCGCCTCCAACTCCAATAGCTACCATGCCTAATCCACCAGCATTTACCGTATGAGAATCTGTACCGATCATCATTCCTCCCGGAAATGCATAATTTTCTAATACAACTTGGTGAATAATACCAGCACCTGGTTTCCAGAAACCAATTCCATACTTATTAGAAACAGATTCTAAAAAATTAAAGACTTCACTACTTGTATTATTGGCGTGTTTTAAATCTACTTCTGCTCCGCTTTTGGCTTGTATTAAATGATCACAGTGAACTGTTGTAGGTACTGCTACCTTAGGCTTACCCGCTTGCATAAATTGTAACAGTGCCATTTGCGCTGTCGCATCTTGACACGCCACACGATCAGGTGCAAAATCTACATAATCTTTGCCTCGAGTAAAGGCCTTATTAGGTGTGCCATCCCATAAATGTGAATAAAGAATTTTTTCTGAGAGTGTTAACGGTTTACCAACAATTTTGCGAGCTGCATCAACGCGCTCGGCCATGCTCGTATAAACCTTTTTAATCATGTCAATATCAAAAGCCATAGATGTGATTTATTTAGTGAATAATTCTATTTTTCTACCTTATTGTAAGGGTCGCAAAATTACAAATTTTTAAGCAGATTTTAAAATATGTAATGAAAACTGTTAATCACTGAATTTAAATCAATAAAACTCAATTTTATCGAGAAAATATTAAGTATATCACAACTATGGATGTGATATATTAAGAGTTTAACAAAAAGGGGTTATTTAAAATTATCCTTGATTTTAGGTAAGTCTCTTAAATCGGTCATCGGTTTTTCATATAAACGATACAGGATATATGCTGACAAGAATGTAATCAATACATAAACCAAGATATATACCACCAAATCCAAACCTGCCATAGTTTCTGAAGGGATAAAATGCTTCATCAGTTGCATAATAATGGAATAATGCAACACATATATGGCATAGGACAAAATGCTTATATAGGTAATTGGCACCTCAATCCACTTACTTGCGGATTGAATCTGGCTAAATAATGGTAAGGTTAAGGCAATTGAAATAGATTTAATTATGAAGTACCATACATTCCAGAATGCAGGATGTTCTGTTATGACCCATTGTTTAATCGGAATTAGAAAATTAATTGCAATAAAGACCAAAATACCAACTCCAAAGGCCAGATATCTCAGTTTATACCAAACTTTTGGCTTTATAACCGAAATATATGCTGCCAAAACACCGTAATAAATAGTATCTATTCTATAAATAACAATCGATTTTACATTAAGAGACCAATGCCTCATATGTCTAATCTCTTGATTGTGATTATACCACAACTTGCTGAGTAAAAACACTACTAAAATGAACAAGGTTACAATTAAAAACAGACGAGGTCTGGGAGTTTTTCTTTTGAAAAACAAAACTAAATACAGTAATAAAGGTCCTAAGATATAAGCAAACTCCTCAACTGATAAGCTCCACGATTCAGGGAAAAACCATGGTAATTGAGCACTGAAATTGTGAAGGAACAAACCGTATTTCCACAGTGCTTCTGGCAGCTGGTTGCCTATGTAAACGGCTAATAGAATATTTAAGATTAAGGTGAGATAATAATTTGGTAAAGTTCTAAACCAACGTCGCACCCAAAAGTATCTAACTTGTTTAAAGCTGAAATCTTTAGTCGTATACATTCGGTAGAGAATTCTTCCGATAAGAAATCCGCTAAGCACGAAAAAAATATCCACTCCTAAAATCCCGAAAATACCAAAGAGATTTCTTGTAATACCTCTCATATCTGGTGCAATCCAAAGAATATGTGAACACATGACCATGACTATGGCTGTTGCCCTCATGATATCCAAGCCAAAAATTCGTTTATCATAATCTATTCGCATAAAAAAAGCCTTAGTTTTGTTTTGGAAGCCGATAGAATGAAGAACAAAATACTAAAATATACGACGCTATTCATAGTTTTACTTACGATAGTTGGTGGTATATATTATTTAAAACTTCCCAATAGGCATAAAGCCATAATTAAGACCAAATTATATCATGGTTTAGGCATTGTAGACGAGCGATGGAATATTATACCTTTGGATAAAGGTATTCGGCTGGTTACTCCAACTTTGGTTATTGACAATATTTACAAATCTATGGAGGGCCCAAAAGTAATGCAGTCTTTCCGTTTAGATGAGAGTAGAAGCGATTTAGTATGGATTACATCTTTTGAAACAAAAGCGTTGAGCACCAACGAAGTTGATCAACTTTCAGACGATTATATTTGCCATACCAATATAGATTTTTATGATGGTGAACATTATGGTAAGTGGAACCTTAATCATAGGATTGGAGAACAATATCCTAGGCTCACATCAATGAGCCATGGGATTGAAAGCTATAGTTTACCACAAGGCTTTGGTTTTCCAATATTTACAGACGAAAATTTGTTTTTAGCCACACAATCCTTAAATCACAATATCAAAGGTGATGCCTTTACCTTAAAACACGATATAACACTTAGGTTTAGAGAACATGAAACATCAATCAAACCCTTGATGAGCAAAACGGCTTTCATTATGTTGCCCTATGATTCTGAAAATCCGTTTGATGGCCCAACAGATAATAATCCAAACATGTGCCTTCCAGTGGAAACCAAAAATCACAGTTATGTCAATGAAGATGGCAAATCACTTTCTGGCCATTGGGTGATTTTCCCTGGAAAGGCTACTTATCGCTACACTATAACAGAACAGCTTAAGTTAAAAGACAGTACAACAATGCATGCTATTTCCTCACATGTTCATCCTTTTGCGGAATCACTTTCCCTTAGGAATAAAACGCAGGATACGACCCTGTTTACTGCTGTAGCTGAAAATTATAACGATAAAATAGGACTTAAATCTGTATCTTATTTTTCCAGTGAAAAAGGTATCATGTTATTTCCAGATGAAGATTACGAACTGGTTTTGGAAACCAATAATACGACAGATGTAAATCAAGATATGATGGCAAGCATGTTTGTTTTTTTGTATGATAAAGAAATGGATAGTAAACTCAAATCCTACAAGCCTTCTAACTAATGCGTCTTTCTGTATTTCTCATTTTTCTGATTAGTGTAAGTTGTAAATCAATTGAAAATGAGCTACCTATACTTAGCTACACCATTAATGATTCAGGAACCAAAGACTATTATTCCGTTTCCTATAAAGAAGATGTTTTCACAAATGAATTGGGCCAGAGTTTTACCACTAGGGATTTAGAAGGAAAAGTTGTAATCGCCAATTTTTTCTTCACACGATGTCCAAGTATTTGTCCGCCAATGCGAAAAACCCTAATTGATGTAGCTCAGGAATTTTCCGAAGCAGAAAACCTAATGCTAATATCGCACACCATTGATTTTAAAAATGATTCTGTAGAAATTTTAAAAGAGTATGCTAAAGCCACAGGCATCCCTCATAAGAAATGGCAATTTTTAAGAGCACCAAAGGTACAAACAGAAGCACAGGCTAAACAATTGATGACCAACATTAGAGCCAATGATGACGAAACAGATTTTTATCACAGTAGTTACCTTACCTTAATAGATAATAAACAACAAATCAGAGGATTTTACAATGCCCTAACGAATGCAGACATTGTACGTTTAAAAAACGATATTAATTTACTTTTAAACTAGTATAGACTTTCAATGATTTTCTCATCTGTGACACCTTCGGCTTCAGCCTTATAATTTTTTATAATTCTGTGCCGTAAAATTCCAGTAGCAATTGCTTGTATATCTTCAATGTCTGGCGAGAATTTCCCTTTGCTAGCTGCGTGTGTCTTTGCTGCAAGAATAAGGTTTTGTGATGCACGAGGTCCTGCTCCCCAATCTACAAATTCTTTAACTATATCTGCAGCTGTATTAGCATTTGGCCTCGTTTTCCCTACAAGAGTAACAGCATATTCTACAACATTATCTGCAACTGGGATACGTCTTATAACATTCTGAAAATCCATAATTTCTTGTCCTGAAAACAAGGCGTTCACGGTTAATTGCAAATCTGTAGTAGTAGCTTTTACCACCTCTACCTCTTCTTTAAAGGACGGATACTCCAGTTTAATCGCAAACATAAAACGGTCTAATTGCGCTTCGGGTAATGGGTAGGTTCCCTCCTGCTCAATGGGATTTTGTGTGGCTAATACAAAATAAGGTAAGCTTAACTTGTATTGATGCCCTGCAATAGTCACTGCACGCTCTTGCATAGCTTCAAGTAATGCAGCTTGGGTTTTAGGTGGTGTTCTATTTATTTCATCTGCCAATATGATATTAGCAAAAATGGGCCCTTTTATAAATTTAAATTTACGATCTTCATCCAATATTTCACTTCCCAAAATATCACTCGGCATTAGATCCGGCGTAAACTGAATACGCTTGAAATCTAATCCTAAGGCTTGGGCAATTGTATTGACCATTAAAGTTTTTGCCAGACCAGGAACTCCGATTAAGAGAGAATGCCCACCAGAAAAAATAGATATAAGAATTTGGTCTATAACTTCTTCTTGACCAATAATGACTTTTGAAATCTCTTCTTTTAGTACTTCGTATTTTTTAACGAAAGATTCGATTAATTGAACATCAGACATGTACTATTGATTTTTTAACCAGTTACTTTGAAACTCACAATCCCTATATTCTCCGTTAACCTTAATATAGGTATCTATAATGGTTTGCTCTTGCCATTTCTCAATAGCCTTTATCTGTTTGTCTTGAAGTGCTAATTCTTTAATTTTCAAATAATCTCTTGCAAAGTCAGCCTCGTGATCATCAATTCTATCAGTAACGGTTAAAATTTTAAACTTCAATCTGTTGATACGATCTTCGTCCTGAAATATTTCACTCACCTCATTATCCTTTAAGTTCTGAATTTGAGCATATAATTCTGGTTCCATTTTAGTCAATTCAAAATTAAAATCTTGAGTTACGGGATTCATTAATTGTCCGCCTTCAAATTTAGTTTCTTCTTCATCACTGAATTCTCGTGCAGCCTCGGCAAAAGAAACCTCACCATCTACTATCATTTTGCGCACCTTTTCAATTTCGTCCTTTGCCTTTTGAACGGCATCTGCCGTCAGTTCTGGTCGAAGCAAGATATGTCTAACGTCGTACTCTTGACCTCTAATCTTTTCTAATAAAATAATATGATATCCAAAATCCGTTTCAAATGGTTCTGAAATTTCACCTTCTTGCAAGGAGAAGGCCACATCCCTAAATTCTTTTACCATTCTTGGACGTTTCCTATTTAAAGTGTACAAACCACCATTTGGTTTTGATGCTGCATCATCGGTGTAGAATAAAACTTTAGTGGTAAAACTAGAGCCGTTCTCTTCAACGTCTTTCTTAAATCCGTTTAACTTATCTATAACCGCTTGCTTGGCTTGTTGAGTAACCTCTGGAATAACCACAATTTGAGCAATTTTCAGTTCTGTACCAAAGGTGGGGCGCTCGTCTTTTGGGATATCATTAAAAAATGTTCTTACCTCCTCTGGTGTTATCTCAATTTCACTGATAACCTTATCCTGCATTTCCTTGGCTAGATAACCATTCTTATTAATTTCAAACATCTCTTCCCTTAAGGCTTCTTCAGAATCCTTTTTGTAGAACTTGAGCATACCCTCCATATCGCCATTAGTTTGGGCAAGTATGCCTTGTATTTGTTGCTCTACCAAAGATTGTATGTAGAGTTCATTAACCATAACACTATCTTGAATGGCTTGGTGTGCATATAGTTTTTGCTCTAATAATCTACCGAACAACTCACAACGGGTTACACCTTCTAAGTCTGCACCTTGAGCTTCTAATTGAGCGATTTCTCTATTTAAATCAGATTCTAAAATTATGAACTCCCCAACTACAGCAGCAACGCCTTCTGCCTTAATTTTTGTCGGATCAATTTCAGTACTGTCTTGCTTTATTTCAGGCTTTTCATCTGGGATTATTTCTTGTGCTCGTAAATCTGCCATTGCAGTAATACAAAGCATAAGACAAAGACTAATTGTAAATTTCAAATTGTTTGTTTTTAATAGCATCTTTTGTAATCTCATTTTCCAGTTGTTTTATTAGCTCCAACTTGCGCTTATTAATAACAATCTGTTGTATTGAAGAATTAACGTATTCTAGCGGTGCGTAATCATTCCGTAATCGTACATCATTCACTTGCATCAAATATAGGTTTATTGAATCTTTGAGTTGTAAGAAATTAGTTTTTTTTAACAATTGCTCTTTATTATTAGCGTTGACAACAGAAACCTTATCTACTACATTGCTCAATTTTACCCAAATAGAGTCATTAAGTAAGTAAGATTTAAATTGTACGGAAATAGAATCTAAATAGCGTTGATCTTTTTGCTCAAACCTTTTGAATCTTTTTTTTATGGTATCTAAATTAATTGGGTTCAATGGCATACTGATATACCTAAACTTAATTAGATCGTCGTTCAATTTATAGGACTCTTTGTTGACCTCATAAAATTGCTCTGCCTCTTCTGGGTCAACCAAAGTGTCGATACTTTTTTTGACCAGAGCTTCCAAATAGGCCTTGGTGTACAGATCGCTTTTGTATTGGTCAATTAGTTTAGAAAACTCTATTTGTTGCCGTTCTGGGAGATTTTGCAAAGCGCCTTCCATTAAAAGAAGTTGTTTTGCCCAACGATTTATGTAGGCATTCATAATTAAAGTACTGTCTTGACGGCTAGCACCTAAGGGAACAACATCTTCAACGTCGTCGGTATAAAGATAAGTTTCATTAACGCGTGCTACAGGTATTTTGTCTTCTTTTGGTTCAAAAAAATCGCAACTCAAAAAGACCATACCAACTACTAACGTATATAAAACCCTTTTTATCAAATGATTAGTCTTTTAATTCTTTCTTAATTCCATCTAAAGACTCTTCATTTATAGTAACCTCAAATCTCGATTTTAAAGTTGTTATCCACTCTGCTTCTAATTGAGTTTGATAATCGTTGATAACACTGCCCTTAGCTTCTTCAAATGTTTTTAAGCCTTCTGGTAAAATGGACTTAACATTTATTACATGGTAAGCATCATTATGTTCATAAATCTCGGAAATACCTTTTTTTACCTTTAAGTTTAAAGGTAATTTGTCACTGTCTAATGGAAATACTCCATTAGTAAAAATAATATTCTGAGTGTCTTTTGAGTTAAGCTTATCTGCAATCTCATCTTTACTCTTATTAGATTTAAGTAATTTACGCGCTTTTGATGCAATATCCTTATTCGCCGAGCTTATCATAACAACATCTAATCGCTTTGGCCATTTATAGTGTTGTGAGTTTTTATTGTAGAATTCCACAAGACCTACAGAATCCTTGGCTGCCTTGTTCCAGATTTCCTTCTCCATAAGATCAAACAATAAAAGGCCGTCTCTATATTCCTTAAGAATATTTGCGAAATCTTCATTTTCTAATTCGAGATTGTCTTCTCTAAATTGTAATATCGATTTCTCGAAAAAACTATCAAACTCCTTATCAATGATAACTTTTGGAGCGGGCTTGCTCTTGGTATAAAATCTCTGCGCTGCGGTGAGGTGCCTGCCAAATTGATCATACGTAAAGGTTATGTCGTTAATTCTAAAAATCATTTTGTCTTTATCAACTATATCAGGGATTTGCCATTGTCCTTTATAAAAATCCTCGGTGATTAATCCTTCAAAATCGTCCTTGGCTCCCTCATTGTATGCTATGTTATACCTCTTTTTTAATTCTTTAACCATAGCCGTGTTAATAAGCTTTGACCGAGAATCTCGCTTAACTCTGTTTTCTAATAAGGGTTTTACTTCATCTAAGGGTTTATTGGGCTCTAATTTAATACGCTTTACAATATGCCATCCATAAGCCGTTTTAAATGGCTCGCTTACATCTCCATCTTGTTGCAAAGCAAAAGCTTCATCTTCAAATTCAACTGAGCTTAATTGTCCACTTTTAAATGGCGCTAACTCTCCACCATTGCGAGCCGAGCTCTTATCATCAGAAAACTGCTTTGCCAAAGACTCAAAACTTTCACCTTGATTGAGTTTAGCGTAAATTTCATTGATACGCTGTTTTGGCACAAGGGTAGAATCTTTTTGATTTAGGGCTATCATTATGTGTGCAGCAGTAATTGTTCCACGAGATTGGCGCCTGTCCTTTACAAGCACAACGTGGTAACCAAATTGTGTTCTAAATGGCTTAGATATCTCACCAACTGGTGTATTGTAGGCCATGTTTTCAAAATCGTAAACCATTTTAAATGCCGAAAAATAACCGAGGTCTTCTAAGAAAATTGTCTTGCCGTTGTGGACCTCAGCTTTTACCTTATCAAAACCTTCATCCAATACACGTTGCCTTAATGCCAAAACCTCACTATAGGCTTTTAAAGTATCCTTTTCTGTTTCAGCTAATCTTACAAGAACATGAGATGCACTAATATCTATGTTACTGCGCTCATAAGCTTCATTTACCAAAGCTTCAGTCACTTTACTTTCTGATAAATAATTTTTAGTTAGTTGTTGTTTATACCGGGCAAATTCCCTGATATATTTACTTTCCTCATCTAATTTTAAGCGCTTAGCTTCCTTTAATTTTAGCTGATATTCAATAAATAATTCTAAATAGCCATCAATATCCTTCTGGCTCTCATCTTGTACAAGATCTAAGTTTTTATTATACACTCTTAAAAAATCCGAAGCCAATATAGGCTCTTCATCAACCGTCATTAAAACCTCGTTTTTATCTTGACCATACATGAGATTAAATGCCAGTGTACCGACCAACAAAAACTTTAATTTATTCATTAGGATAAATTTTTAATTTTTACGTTTAAACATAATTGCTTGAAGCAAGGCAAAAATAACATATTTCGTCACATTATAAATTGAGTGAAACAGGCTTTTTTAATGTAAAGCGTGTAAAAGTTTGAAAGCTATTGAACACTTGCTATTAGTGATTATTGTGTTTAACTTCTTAATTTATCAACACGAAAACGTTTTCGTCATATTTTTTTTTGATGTAAATCCAATTAAATAAATAACTTTGAGATTAGAACCAATTCTAATTTTTATGATGAAAAACTACTTTTTTGCTTTATTATTCTCTATCAGTCTGTCCTTAACTGCTCAAATAAATTATAGCGGTAATGGCAATACTGGTTTTGGAGGTCCAGTTGGACAAAGCTCTTTGTCCATAGATGATGATGGTACAACCATTACTTTTACCTTAACAAAAGGAGGAGGCGATTTTAATGACGCCCTAGTCTTGTATTTAGATACGGGTGCAGCAGGTCGCAATGTTATTGACAGTGAAGTAAATGACAATAACGACCCTTTAAGAGTAGCTATTTCAAATGGCGATTCTAGTGGTACTGCATCAGATGTTACTTTTGCTTCTGGCTTTGAAACGTTCTATGCCATTGGTATTAGTTCTGATTTTATTGGGCTTTTCTCTATTCCGGCAACAGGACCAGTGGGTAATAATGGATTAGGCTTTGAGAAAACGCTTGTAGGTTTCCCAGCTTTTAATACGACCGACCCAATTATTACGTTTACTTTAGATTGGTCAGACATCGGTTTAACCAATACGGATTCGTTTGATTTCGTAGGGTTGTATCTAAGTGGGACAGCCTTTAATTCGGATGAAGCCTATGGTGATGGTATTGCCCCTGGAGCTACAGGCGGTACAAATGTTGCATTTTCTAATTTTCTTACTTACTCCCAGAGTTTAGGTCTAGAATCAACTAGTTTTGAAGACGTCAAAATCATGTCTAAAAATAAAACCATTTCCATATTTGGAATTGATGATAGGGCTAGTGTTGCACTTTTTAACATCTTAGGACAATCTGTTTTTTCTGTTGAAAACATAGATTTGTTTGATGGCAAAACATTTCAATTCAACGAATTAAAAAGTGGCATATATTTATTACGTTTAAACGTCTACGGTGAAACCAAAACATTTAAAGTTTTGCTAGATTAATAGTGAATAGAATTTTATAGTTTAAGAAAGTGTCTGAAAAATTCAGGCGCTTTTTTTTATATTTATACTACGTTACGATAGCAATGAAATACACCACAGAAATTATAATTGAGGCACCCCTAGCTGAGGTCATTCACAAAATGGATTCCGTTGAGAACATGAAGCATTGGCAAAAAGGATTGATTCATACAGAGCATGTCTCTGGTACTCCAGGAGAGTTTGGGGCAAAGATGAAATTACATTACGATTTTGGCAATAGAAAAATGGAACTCATTGAAACTATTACTAAACGAAGTTTTCCAAACGAATTTCATGCTACTTATAATACTAAAGGTATGCACAATATACAACAGAATTATTTTGACAGCATTGGTGAAAATCAAACAAAATGGATTTCTAAAAGTGAATTTCAACCAACTACTTTTTTTATGAGGGCCATGCTTTTTCTTATGCCAAGTGCCTTTAAGAAGCAAAGTGCACAGTATATGTTAAACTTTAAAAACTTTGTAGAACAAGGTCTTTCAGTATGCGACAATTAAAATTAATTTGGGACTTTAGAGGTCCTGCAAGTCAAAAAACAGCCGAACATCATGTCATTCATCTAAAAGACTTTATAAATCGCAGCAAATTAAAGCTAGACATAACAGGTGTTGAAACATTCAATGACATGCATAGTTTAGCATTTTTGGTAGTCGAAGAATCAGAGATGATTGCAGTACGTGACGCCTTAAAACCGCATCGCGGCCAAGTCTACAAGGATTAAAACATACGAGAAAAAAGAGCTTTTATAAAGTTCAAAGAGGGAACAGATGCCATTATTTGAAGTTCCTCTTTGAAGTTAGACTCTTCATCTAAAAAGCGGAAAATGGTTTTCAACTTAGAATTCTTAAACAAGCTTGAAAACAGCTGTGAACCCATTTCGTTATTTCTAGAAAGCACATCTAGCATTAGCATATCATAAAAGGCAAATCTTGTCTTCTTTTCAAATCTAGTCAAGTCAGAATTAGATTTTAGATAACTAATAAGTATTTGTGTCTTTTTTGTGGTGTTTCTAAAGGTATACCCAGTACTCGCTTTGGTCCATCCTCCTGCGGTACCAATGTAAAGGACATTTTTGGTGTTTTTTTCAGAAAATTTAAACGATGTCATAGGTATAGAACCTTGTTCCTTCTCTTCTATCACATAACTTGAAATATTCTTTTTAGACAAATAATCTCTTATAGCATTTTCATAGTCTTCCTTAGGCAACAAGTCTTTAGAAAACAATGTATATTCAAACAAGGCCTCCGATTTACTTGTAGGGAGAATGTACATAAATCTGGTATTACCCTTCTGCTCAATGTCAAAATCCATAAAAGTAGCCACACTTTCATCAAATTGCGGTGTCTCGGTTTTAATAAACCAACCGATAAAATGTTGTTGTAACACTGGATATTTAGTTTGCCTGTTCATGAGATCATCAAACATTACACTACTAAATACCTTTATGCCTTCGAAGTTCTCAGATTCTGCTTTTATGGTAACTTTATCACTTTCATCGGTTAAGCTAATGACTTCATCTTGATGAAATGTAATATTGGATTTAGTCTTTAGCTTATGCCATAGTTTATTATAAAACGATTCACTTTTTATCATTTTATAATTGTAGGGTTTTAGTGGAATTTTATCTGAAAACGTCTTGCTCCCAAAAAAAACAGTTTGCCATGTTTTAAAAACAATATCATCCCATTCGCCATCACCTTCTTCCCAATAGCACCAAGTTCTATCATTGCCTTTATGCTGTGCTTTATCAATGATAATAATAGTGGAATTATCAAAAAATGAATCACATGCCATTCGATATGCCAGCATTAAACCTGAAGCTCCAGCTCCTAATATGATATAATCTGCTTTAATCATTTAGAATATTGTAAATACCGCAAAAAAGAGAGCTATAGATATTAATATATGCCAAGAAATTGAAAGGTTTGTCTTGATTTTAAAATGCTGGTAGCCTAATTGAGCAACAAATGCCGTAATTAACCAACCTATATAATTTTGAAGGGGTACAACGCCATTTTCAAATTCCCAAAAATCGAATCGCGGTGCAGACACCTCTAATAGTACATCCAATCCCGTCATCATTGCTGCAGCAATTAACGCAGTAACAATTCTGTTCTTTGATAAAAGTTTAGAAACATCTGCTGTGACCGCTGTAAGTAATGCCCAATTAAAACATATCATCAAAGGAACACCTGCGATTTTAAATCCTAAATTTTCTCCATAGCTATAACTCCCAAATATTAAACCATAATTGACACCTAGCGCTTCGGTTATAAAGCCCAACAAGAAGGGTATGGCCATTGCAATAGGCAATTTCCAATCATAAGTTTTAATGTTTGCCAGAAGTATAATGAAGGTCAACAACAAGTTGAAAGGGGTCATACTTAAAAACCAATCTGAATACTCTGGAGATAAGATACCTGTAATTCCTGAGATGGAAAATAACCAAATCAAGAAAACCGAGAAGTATTTGATAAATTTTCTATCTACCATTTAGATGGCTTTTTCAATTAATTCCGAAACAATTTTACCAGACAATAGACAAAGAGGAATACCCCCTCCTGGATGTACGCTACCTCCGCAGAAATACAGATTTTTAATACTCTGCTTAAAATTGGGATGTCTCAAAAAGGCAGCGTATTTATTATTACTAGAAGCGCCATATAGGGCTCCTTGATAACTTTGGGTTCTCGACTCAATAGTCCGAGGGTCTAAAATTGCTTCACATTGAATCAGTTGTGAAATATCTTCCTTGAGCAAACGACTCACTTTAGCAATAATGTTTTTACGAGCTTCTGTTATAATGGTGCCCCAGTCCTGACCAGTGTTACTAGGAACGTTAATCATCGTGAACCAATTCTCACAGCCTTCAGGAGCATCATTAGGCTCGTCTTTTGAGGTGATATTTATATAAACAGTTGGATCGTGGTGGACATCCTTTTTGTTGAAAATATAATCGAACTCCGTCTTATAATCTTTTGAAAAAAAGATATTATGCAAGTCCAATTCAGGAAATTGTTTGGTTATTCCCCAATAAAAAATTAATGCAGAACTGCTCCGAGGTTGCTGCAACACCTTTTCAGGAGCCTTATGTTCCTTTAATAAATGACGGTAGGTTGGTACGACATCGGAATTTGTCACTACTACATCTGCTGAAATATCTTTACCTTTTACCACTATTCCAACTGCTCTTTTCTTTTCTACCAGAATCTTTTCAACCTTTGAATTAAAATGGAATTTTACGCCGATATCCTTGGCCAACTGAAACAAGCTCATGGATATTTGATGCATTCCTCCTTTAGGAATATAGGTTCCGAAATACTGCTCTAAATGTGGAATCATACTCATAATACCAGGTGTTTGATATGGAGACGATCCATTATAGGTTGCAAATCTATTGTAGAATTGTTGTAAACGTTCATCTTTAAACACCTTTGCGTTATAGTCTGCCAAAGTTGTATTAATATCTAAACTATTTACTTTGAACATTGCGTTTAAGGTGTCCTTGGATAAGTATGTAGAAACTTTATGTAAGGATTTTTCGAGGAATAAAGAAGCGGTAAGGTCGTATTTTGTTTTACTGTGTTCTAAATACTTTAGAACTGTCTCCTCTGCTACGTTAAACGTCTTTGAAGCTTCTTTAGCAAATTGCTGTTGGTCAGCACGTGCAGAAAAGGTGGTACCATCTTCGTAAAAATAATTGCAAACGACCGACTTCTTTTTGTATTGGAAATAATGCGCTATAGGTTTTTTTGCCGTTTTAAAGATATCTTCTACGAATTGAGGCATGGTAAATAATGAAGGCCCCATATCAAAGCGATATCCTTTTTCTTCAAATGCCGTCAATTTTCCACCAGGATAATCATTGGCCTCATAAACCTCAACCTTATGACCTTGAGACCGAAGTCTTATACAAGCTGAAAGTCCTGCTATACCAGCGCCAATAATTACAATCTTGTGTTGCTTCATGTATTAGCAAAGATACAAGGAATTAAGTGACAAGATCATATCTCAAAATGCTAAAAATGCGTTAATGAATTAAACGTTAAATTTATAACCAAGAAGTATGTTGGCCTTATTTCGTCTTCTTCTCTTTGGCTTGGAAATATAAGGCGTAGACAAAAACGGAAAGTCCAGTAACTTTAAGTAAAAACGCCCAAATATTATATTCTAGACCATTACTGAAAATCACCACAATACTTGCAATGATTAAAGTAGCGGCCAGAAGTATCAATTTATTTGGTTTGGTCATTTGTATGTCTATCTTGAGTAATTTGGTGCTTCCTTAGTAATCGTGACATCATGTGGATGACTTTCATTGATTCCGCTTGAAGTTATTTTTACAAAGCGTCCTGTTTCCTTCAATGTCTCTATGTCATTAGCGCCACAATATCCCATACCAGCTCTAAGACCACCTACAAATTGATGAATACTCTCGTACAATTCGCCTTTATATGGAACGCGACCAACGATTCCTTCTGGGACTAATTTTTTAATATCATCTTCTACATCCTGGAAGTAGCGATCTTTACTACCTTCTTTCATAGCTTCAACAGAACCCATACCGCGATAAGACTTAAACTTACGGCCTTCGTAAATAATGGTTTCTCCTGGGCTTTCTTTAGTACCTGCTAATAAAGAACCTAGCATTACGGTGTCTGCACCAGCAGCTATTGCTTTTGGTATGTCTCCTGTATATCTAATACCACCATCTGCAATTACAGGAACTCCAGAGCCCTTAATGGCGTTAGACACTTCTAATACCGCAGAAAATTGTGGGAATCCCACGCCGGCAACAACTCGTGTCGTGCATATAGAGCCTGGACCTATACCAACTTTTACAGCATCTGCACCAGCTTCAACCAAATATTTTGCAGCCTCAGCCGTAGCAATATTTCCAACAATTACTTCGAGATTTGGAAATTTTGATTTCACCTCTTTTAACACGCTTACCACGCCTTTTGTATGTCCATGAGCCGTATCAATGACCACAGCGTCAACACTTGCACCAACCAAGGCTTCTACCCTATCAATAACATCTCCTGTCACGCCAACCGCAGCAGCTACGCGCAAACGTCCGTAGGTATCTTTATTGGCAATTGGCTTTTGAGTCACTTTAGTTATATCCCTAAAAGTTATTAAGCCCGCAAGCGTATAGTCATCTTCTACAATAAGAAGTTTTTCAATTTTATGAGCCTGTAATATCGCTTCGGCGTCTTTAAGTGAAGTTCCTACTGGTGCGGTGACCAAGTTATCACCAGTCATTACTTCCACAATTGGTCTATTAACATCGTGTTCAAAACGCAAATCACGATTAGTGACAATCCCTTTTAATTTGCCATTAGAATCCACGATTGGTATTCCTCCTATACTATGCTCACTCATGGCATTATTAGCATCAGCAACCTTCGCATCTAATGGTAAGGTAACAGGATCAATTATCATTCCGCTTTCAGCACGTTTTACCTTACGCACTTTCGCGGCTTGCTGTTCTATGGTCATATTCTTATGAAGCACACCAATACCGCCCTCACGTGCCATTGCTATAGCCATTTTACTCTCTGTAACCGTATCCATAGCTGCAGAGACTACAGGAATATTAATTGTAATATTTCTAGTAAACTTTGTTTGAATACTAACCTCTCTTGGTAAGACTTGAGAGTAGGCTGGTACTAAAAGTACGTCATCGTAGGTAAGACCCTCACCTAGAATTTTATTTTGATGTGCTATCATGGCAATTAAGGTATAATTGCGTGCAAATATAAGGCTTTTTTTGGGTTCGACTGTTTACAAAAATGTAAAATTCAATAGCGCATAAAACCTAACTCGACCAACAAATCATTCATTCTCAAAATAGTAGAAATATTATTTTTATTTATTCTAAATAAACTTGCAAGAACAACAATTCAATTATAAATTTGCGACCGTTTTTTATAATTATTTTAATTCAATCTAAATAAATGAATATCAAAACCCCATTATTACTACTGACCTTATCACAACTATCTTTAAGTCTTGCACAGAACAAACAAGCCAAACTAGCAAAGGATTCCATACAAGCCCTAGATGAGGTTATTATAAACAGTAATTTTATTTTTGGCAATAAATACGTAGCTAAAAACAGAACAGGTTCAGCCTATTATATCTCCCCTAAAGAGTTGAAAAAATTCAACTACACTGATATCAATAGAGCTCTCAGAGCTGTACCTGGAGTTACCTTTTATGAAGAAGATGGATTTGGTTTGCGACCAAACATTAGTTTAAGGGGTACATCACCAGAGCGTAGCTCTAAAATCACCTTAATGGAAGATGGTGTACTTATTGCTCCTGCGCCTTATAGTGCTCCAGCAGCCTATTATTTTCCTTCCGTTGCTAGAATGCAAGCTATTGAAATATTAAAAGGTAGCAGTCAAGTTCAATTTGGCCCGTTTACAACTGGTGGCGCAATCAACATGATTTCTACTCAAATTCCTGATACATTCAGTGGCCAAATCCGAGGTAATTATGGAAGTTTTAATACCAGTCAATTACACGCAAGAGTTGGTGATAGCAAACCAACCATGGGATACATGGTTGAATTTTTGAATTACAATTCCGACGGTTTCAAAAATCTACCAGACAACAGTAATACAGGTTTTGATATAAATGAAGCAGTAGCCAAGTTTAGAGTTAATAGTAGACCAGAAGCAAAATTGCAGCAAGCGCTAGAGGTTAAATTCCAATACTACGATGAGGTCTCTAATGAAACCTATCTCGGGTTAACTGAAAACGACTTTGCCACAAGTCCTTATGCCAGATACGCATCTTCTCAATTAGACCAAATGAATGCTGATCATTTGCAATTGATGCTTACTCATACACTTAACCTCTCACAGAACTTTAGGGTTACTACAAATGGTTATTACAACAGGTTTACCCGAAATTGGTACAAACTAGATGACGTCATATTTAATGGTGACAAACAAGGTATTGCCAACGTGGTTTCAAACCCTGACACCTTTAACAATCATATGGCCATCTTAAGAGGAGACGTAGATTCTAGTGATGACGCCCTTTTAGTTAAGGCTAACAATAGAATCTATATATCCAAAGGATTGCAAACTAAACTCGATTATCACTGGTATGGAGAAAATGTATTTCACGATTTAGAAATTGGTATTAGATATCATTATGACGAGGAAGACAGATTTCAATGGGAAGATGGCTATAACCTTGTTAACGGACGCATGAACTTAACATTAGATGCTGTGGAAGGTTCCGAAGCCAATAGAATAAGCAGTGCTACAGCATTGGCGACTTACGCCATGTATAAATTAAAATTTGACAATCTCACTCTTACTCCTGGGCTTCGTTACGAAAATATTAGGCTTCAACGTGATAATTTTGGAACTAACGACTCCAATAGAACAGGTACAGACTTATCGAGCCGTGAGAACGAGATTGATATTTTTATCCCTGGAATGGGTTTTAGCTATGCCATTAAAAACGACATTTCAATATTTGGTGGTATTCACAAAGGGTTTTCCCCACCTAGTAACCAACCTGGACAAAAAGCCGAAGAAAGTGTCAACTACGAACTTGGTTCTAGATTTGCCTTTGGTCAACTAAGAGGCGAGCTCGTTTGGTTTTACAATGATTATAGTAACTTATTAGGTAGTGATTTGGCAGCAACAGGTGGCACAGGATCGCTAGAGCAATTTAATGCTGGTGAAGTTGCCGTAAACGGTATAGAACTGCTCTTAAATTATGATTTTCTATCAGCAAATTCTAAGTTTGCATTACCCGTAACTTTTGGCTATACCTTAACCAACACCGAATTTTTAAATAGTTTTGGTAGTAATGATGATCTTTGGGGAGAGGTAAACGCTGGTGATCAGTTACCCTATATCCCAAAGCATCAGTTTAATGTCATGGTGTCGTTAGAACATGATAAATATGAATTAAACTTAAGTGGCCGATATAATGGTGAGTTTAGAACTCAGGCTGGTTCAGGAACTATTCCCAATGATGAATTAGTAGCTTCAAATTTTATAATAGACTTTTCATCTAGATATCATTTTAACAACCACCTAACCCTATCTGGAAATATCATAAACCTTTTAGATGAAGTATATGCCGTGTCGCGTGTTCCAGCCGGACTAAGACCGGGACACCCTTTTGGCGCTAATCTAGGTTTAGAATATAGTTTCTAGTGGTATTTGGTAAATATTTTAGTCGCTTCGTTGTAAGCACTTTCAAAGCTCATGGCGTTTAGGTTATGAGCTTTTTTTTGGGTAAAGTAAGACAGCATTTTCTCTGTAGGCATATTACCTGTAAGTTCATCCTTTGCCATTGGGCATCCACCAAATCCTTGGATTGCCCCATCAAACCTTCGGCAACCAGCCTTAAAGGCAGAATCTATTTTTTCGTGCCATGTTGAAGGTGTGGTATGCAAATGTGCTCCAAATTCTATTTTTGGATATTGAGGAATTAAATTAGAGAATAAGTAATTAATATTTTCAGCATCCGAACTGCCAATAGTATCGCTCAAAGATAAAATCTCAACTCCCATTTGTGCCAACTTTTGGGTCCATTGCCCAACAATATCCACATCCCAAGGGTCTCCATAAGGATTCCCAAAACCCATGGATATGTATACCACCACTTTTTTATTGCTTTTATCAGCAATTTCTAATATGTCTTTCAAGGTGTCTACAGATTGCGCTATGGTTTTATGAGTATTTCGCATTTGGAAATTTTCCGATATCGAAAAGGGAAAGCCTAAGTAATCAATTTGATTATGTTTAGCAGCATCATTAGCACCTCTGGTATTAGCGATTATGGCCAATAATTTACTTTCCGTTTTACCTAAATCTAACCTTGAAAGGACCTCCGCCGTATCTACCATCTGCGGAATCGCTTTCGGAGAGACAAAACTTCCAAAGTCAATGGTATCAAAACCTACCCGTAACAACGACTGAATATACTGCACTTTTTTATCCGTAGGAATAAAGTCCTTGATGCCTTGCATGGCATCACGAGGGCATTCAATAAGTTTTACGGTTTGACTCATGGAGGGTAAAGATAGGGTTTACGGAAAGGTTTTCATAACCCTTTTTTATACCAATATAAATATGGCAATTCCAACAAAAACAGAAATCTGCAACCACTTAAAAACAATACCCGATTGCTTATGACTTAGAGTATATCGCTTTATCTGTGAGGCTAAAAGGGCTACAGCTGAAAAAATCACAAAAGAAACTAGCATAAAGATTCCGCCAAGAATATAGAATTGCCAGACCGTACTTAAGGTTTCGCTAAATAAGAATCCAGGGAAAAATGCAAGAAAAAAGATAGTAACCTTAGGGTTTAAGACATTCATGAAAAAGCCCTGAACAAATAAGCCTTTTAAGCTTTTTTTAGGCGCCTTGGTTGAATCAAAATCAATTTCAGGATTGGATATAAACACTTTATACGCTAAATAAACTAGATATAAAGCTCCTGCTATTTTAATACCAAAAAAAACAGTGTCATTCTCCTTAATAATGGCAGATACACCAAATGCCAATAAGGTTGTGTGCACAATACAACCTGTTATTAAACCACTCACCGTGGCCAAGCCAAAAGATTTTCCGTTGGTTATGCTTTGTACCAAAACATAAATATTGTCTGGCCCAGGAGACATGGCTAAAGCAGCAGTGGCTCCAACAAATGCTATCAGTGTTTCAGTATTCAATTTACGGAGCTAAGCAAAGCCTTGTTTATTTCTTTTATTAAAGCTGGTCCTTCATAAACAAACCCTGTATATAATTGTACCAAAGTAGCACCAGCGTTTAATTTTTCTATAGCGTCCTCTGCAGAATGGATTCCTCCTACTCCAATTATTGGAAACGCACCATTACTTTTTTCATGTAAAAAACGAATAACTTCTGTTGATCGATTGTTTAAAGGCTTGCCACTTAAGCCACCGATTTCTTTTTTATTCTCACTTAAAAGACCTTCTCTAGATATCGTAGTATTAGTTGCTATAAGACCATCAATTTTTGTTTCCTTAACAATTTCGATAATATCAAGAAGTTGTTCATCCGTTAAATCCGGAGCTATTTTGAGAAGTATCGGCTTACTTTTTTCTTTTTGAAAATTTAAAACTTGTAATTGCTTAAGTAATTTGGTTAGAGGTTCCTTATCCTGTAACTCCCTTAAACCAGGCGTATTTGGCGAACTTACATTCACCACAAAATAATCGACATAATCAAACAACCCATTAAAACACAATTCATAGTCATTAACAGCAGCGTCATTTGGTGTAATTTTATTTTTACCAATATTACCCCCTATCAATACACCTTTATTCCTTTTAAGGCGTTGAACAGCTTCATTAAGACCTCCATTATTGAACCCCATTCTGTTGACAATAGCAGAATCTGATTTTAAACGAAATAAACGTTTTTTAGGATTACCAACTTGTGGTTTTGGGGTAATTGTACCTACTTCTATAAATCCAAATCCAAAATTAGACAACTCATTGAATAGCTTGGCATCCTTATCAAAGCCAGCAGCCAAACCCACTGGATTTTTAAAATTCAAACCAAAGACAGTACGCTCTAATTTTTTATCCTCAACAACGTACAAACGTCTAAAAATTGATTTTACTCCAGGTATTTTTGATAAAAACCGAATTAATCCAAAAGTGAAATAATGAACTTTTTCTGGGTCGAACTGAAATAAAATCGGACGAATAATTGTTTTATACATGTTGCTGGTTTTGCACTGCAAAAATAACCATACAGATGCTAATTTTTCATATTTCCTATCATTTATCATAATAAAATTATAAGCAATTGCTTAACTTTAGAATCTAAATAAATCATAAGACAACATGAAAAAAATCATTATTCCTGTAGATTTTTCAAAACATTCAGAATATGCCCTAGAGACTGCCGCAGCATTAGCAAAGGTTCACAATGCCGAATTAATTGTTATGCACATGCTAGAGCTTTCAGACTCCATTTTTTCTACTACCAGTTCTCAAAAAAATGAGGAAACCCATTTTATGCTTATGGTAGCTAAGAAAAACTTCGAAGAATTTTTAGATAAATCGTATTTAGAAGAGCTCACTGTTACACCTATGATAAAACACCACAAGGTCTTAAAGGAAGTCTCAGAGGTAGCCAGTAGCGTTAAAGCAGATTTAATTGTTATTGGGTCTAGAGGCCATAGTGACTTTGATGGTATTTTCACTGGATCAAATACAGAAAAAGTAGTGCGCCATTCTACGACACCAGTTTTGGTAGTTAAATCGAAACCAAAATCTGTTGAATTTAACCATGCCGTTTTAGCTATAGATTTTAACGAGAACAGTATTTCCCCAGTTAAAAGTGCATTAGAATTATTAAATCAACTCGCTAAAAAAGTGACCTTACTGCATATCAACTTACCTAATTTAGGATTTCTAAGTACGGACGAAATCCATGACCAAGTTGAAGAGTTTCTTAAGCTTGGTAAATTTGAAGATTTAAAGAGTAGCGTTGATTTTACCGCTGACCATAACGTAGAGGATGGTGTTAGAAATTACGCTAAAAGAGAAAATGCAGATGCTCTAGCCATTATTACACATGGAAGAACAGGTATCAATCATTTCTTTGGAGGTAGTATTTCTGAAGATTTAGTAAATCACTCTAAATTACCAGTTATCACATTTAAAAAGTAAACAAATATTTTTTAAAGCCCTGTCTCTTCAGGGCTTTTTAATGTTTTAAAAATTGTTTGTACTGTAAATTAAAATTAAAAACTAATGAAGACATCTTTACTTTTTTGCATTTTGGCTGTAGGTTTATTACAACTTCATTCTCAAGACTTGTCTAGTATTTATGAAAAAGTAAGTCCAGCTGTGGTAGTAGTGCTAACCACAGAAAAAGATATTGTGGCTACACCAGATCATAGAACCGTAAAAGTTGATCAAAATGGCTTAGGATCAGGATTTATGATTTCCGACAAATATGTCATAACTGCAGCACATGTGGTTACGGTACCTGAGCGTTTGAAAATACAATTTAGCGATGGTGAAGTCATACCTGCAAAAGTAATTTCTTCATATAAAACCGCTGATTTAGCACTTCTTGAATTATTTAGACCAAGGTTTAACGCCACCACCGTAAAATTAGGTGATTCGGACGAGCTCAAGGTGGGAGAACAAATTTTCATTGTTGGTGCACCTTATGGATTAAGCTCATCACTTTCCTCTGGTTACGTTAGTAGTTTTAGAAGAACAAATGTTGGCAAAAACCCTTTTACAACATCTGAGTTTATACAAACTGATGCTGCTATTAACCAAGGCAATTCAGGAGGGCCAATGTTTAATTTAGACGGTGAAGTTGTAGGTATCGTGAGCTACATTACTACTCAATCCGGTGGTTTTGACGGTATTGGATATGCCAGTAGTTCAAACCTTGCATCTAACCTGCTTATTAACAATAATATGCCATGGCTAGGCGCTGATATGCACTCATTAACAGCGGAGGAAGCGAAAATCCTTAATATTCCACAGAAGCATGGTTTATTGGTTCAGCGTGTGTCCTCTTCTTCTATTTTTGGTCGCATGGGTATAAAAGGAGGCGATACAGAAGCCGTTCTCAACGGAAAAAAAATAATCCTTGGCGGTGACATTATCCTAAAATTTAATGATATAAAATTTAACCTAGATGATGACACGCTTATGAACCTTAGTCAATTTGCTGAAAACCTTTCCGATAATTCTAAATTTAAGGTTACGATAATGCGCAGTGGCGAACTACTAACTCTTGAGTCGAAAGAGTAAAAACTAAATGGATATTAATCCATGTCCCAATCCCAATTCTTGGCTCTATAGGCACTTTGCAGAACATCTCTAAAATTTTTGTGATGCATTTTGTATTGTTCAGCCGTTAAAATTGGTTTCACCTCTGCATCCATTTTTTTTACAAGAGCTTTCAGTGCTGTTCTAATTTCTTCGTCCGTATTGTTTTTATCTTTGTCGTATAATCTACCCATGTCATAGACATGATATACTATGATTCTATAATACTCCGCTTCAGCATCATCATCTAATTTTAATTCTTGTGTCTTCTCATAAAAATGATACTGCACATTTGCACGTTCCTCATCATTAAATATTTGCACTCTATTCTTCTCTAAATTGATTTGCTTTTGTGATTTCTGGGCTGTAGCAACGGAAACCATAATTAAACAAATCATTATTGTTAAAAGCTTTGCTGTTTTCATTTTTAAATTGATTTAGGTTAAAACTATTTTGATTGTTGGTTAATATATTTCCCCACCACAATTGCGGTAAGAATTACTAAATAAAACTGTCCTATTAATGCTACTAATATAGCCCCTTTTTGAGCTAAATCCGAAACAGGAAGAATTTCTCCATAACCAATAGTTAATAAGGTTACATAGCTAAAATATAACAATTGCTCAGTTAGCATTGTTTGTCCATTAGAGCTGATTGCTATTCCAGAGAACGACTGAGGCTCAATAATCTCAATCGTCAAAAACATAAAAAATGCCAATAAACCCAGAGAAATATAACCACTGATAAGACCTAATATTACATTTCGTTCAATGGTTTTAGCTTTTGATACCTGCTTAATCATTTCTAAAGTGACGATAATATAAAAAATAAATAAGCAACTCAGCTTGATAAAACTTATACTCTCAATTTTATTACCAGTAAGGAAATATTGAATAGAAATACCGGTACAAATAAAAAGCAGCACCAATGTAAAACCATAAAGTAATTTTTTCTTAACTAGAAATAAGGTGCCAAATGCCATGTTTACAATAAGTAAAATGGGTGATATCCACATTTCAAACCAATAAGTTGGAACAAATAACGATCCAAACAAGATAGCGACCTGGGTAAATAAAAATAGTTCAAAGCGATATGGTAGTAGCTTAATCAAATATTATTAAGTGTCTTTTAAAATTGATTCATCAAACTCGTATTCTTTATAGTTCACTTTATACAAAACACTGTAAAAGGATGGTATAAACAGTAAGGTGATTACTGTACCGAATAACAATCCAATCATTATACTTACTGCCATGCCTTCCCACATGTCGCCACCACTTAAATACAATGGAATCAGTCCTAATACTGTTGTAAAGGTGGCCAATAGAATAGGTCTGAAGCGCTGCAAGCAAGCCGCAATAATGGCATCTTGAATGGGTCTTTTAATCTCGGTTTCTTCAATTTGTATTCTATCGATTAGTACAATAGCATTATTAATTACAATTCCTGCTAGAGAAATAACTCCTAAAAATGGCATAAAACCAAAAGGCTGCTGAAACAATAATAATCCTATTACAACGCCTATGATACCAAGTGGAATGGTTGATGCAACCATAATAGTCTTTCTAACAGAGTTAAATTGAATAATTAGTAATAGAATAATAATAAATCCAGATAAAGGCAAGTACCCTAGAACAGCACCCATATTCTCAGCTGTATTCTCTGCATCACCACCAAATTTAAAGGTATAGCCTTCAGGCCATGTTTTCGAATCCTCTTCAATCCAAGGTGTAATTTCCTTCATTATTGCAGATGCGTTGCCGTCGGCATTTAACTCACTACTAATTACAATAGTACGGTCTATATCCAAACGTTTTATTTTGGCGTATTGCCATTGAGGCTCAATACTAGCCACTTGTAATAAGGGTACACTTTTACCAGAATTTTGAGCATAAATATTTAAGGTTTCAATAGAAGCCAATGTTTGTTGCTGGCTTTCGTTCCCTCGCATCATTATAGGAATGGACTTGTCATCTTCTCTATACTCACCAGTTTTAAAACCATCTAATACCGTTTGTAGTGAGGTAGCAATATCAGCACTAGAAATACCAGCTAGTTGCGCTTTATTTTGATCAATTTTTACCACAAATTTCTTTGTTTTCGGGCCCCAGTCGTCCTTTACGTTTTTAGTACCAGAAATTGATGATAATTTTTGCTTCACCGACTCGGATAGAATAGCCAACTGGTCAGGATTTTCTCCAGAAACCTTAATTTCAATAGGTGTTCCTCCACCACCAGAACCCAAAAGACCTACCTTTATATCTGCATTAGGAAAACTTTCAAACCCAAACTCATCTAATTTCTCAACAATTTCATTATTGTAAATATAATCAGAGGTGTTAATCAGCATATGTGCATAACTTGCATCTGGCTCATCGGGTGAATAACCAAGGTCATAAGACTCTGGTCCAGCTCCTATATAGGAGGACCAATCGCTAATTCCGTTAGGTCTAGTTTCAGTTACCAATAATTCATTAGTAATGAAATTCTCTATATCGCTAATAAGGTCTTCGGTTGCTTCAATACGGGTCCCTTGAGGTAAGTTAATATCTACAGTGACCATATTTCTATCACTATCCGGAAAAAAGATAAAGGGTATATAACCAAAGCCATATATTGATAACATAAAACAACCGAGGATACCTATTAAAACCAGGCGCTTATAGGCTAAAGCCATAAGTATAAGATCTTTATAATAGCCTTTCAGTTTATCAATAACTCTGTCTATAAAACTAGGCGTCTTCTCTGCTTTCGGTGTTATCTTTAAGAACAAGAAACACAATAAAGTTATCACTGTCAGTGCTAATATCCATGATGATAATAGGGCAAGTGAAATCACCACAAAAATGGGACCGACAATATCACCCATGGTGGACTCCGCTAAATAAAAGGCTAAAAATGCAGCAGAGGTTGTTAAGGTTGAGATTAATAATGGTGTAAATAATTCACCACAAGCATCAACGGCAGCCTTCTTTGCTTCAATACCATTTTCCATTTTTACCATTATGGTTTCTGCAACCACAATGGCATTATCTACCATCATACCAAGTGCCATAATTAAAGCTGCAAGCGTAACCTGATTCAAGCCCATATCTATAACGCCCATGAGCATCAAGGTCATTATGGTTACCATAGGAATTAAACTAGCAATGATGCCACCTGTTCTAATTCCTAGGAATATAAGCATCACCACAAGCACAATAACAATTGATTGAATAAGGTTAACAATAAAATCATTAATCTTATTATCTATATATGTATCAAGAGAGGATAAACGCTTAAGCTCTAATCCTACTGGTAATCGCTCTTTCCATTCATTGAGGACCGTATTAATATCTGCACCTAATTGAATGATATTGGCGCCCTCTTTTAAGCTCACATGAAGCGAAATAGCTTTTTGACCATTCACTGTAACCACCTGGCTAGGTGGATCTATATACCCTTTTACGACGTTGGTTATGTCTCCCAAATACACCAATTGGCTTCCATCGCCAACTGGGACCAGCATGCGTTCTATCTCTTTTACGGAATTAAAGTTACCTGTTGGCTCTAAAATGATACGCTCATCCCCAAGATTTACCTGCCCACCTGAACTTAAAATATTAGTAGATGCAATAATATTTTGAAGCTTAGAAGAAGACAGTCCGTACTCTTTTAATCTTGAATTATCAAATTCTACAAAAACGCGTTCATCCTGCACGCCACCCAGCTCAACCTTGGCTGCTAGTTCTAATTTAATGAGGTCGTCTTTGATATCATCTACGTAGTCTTTTGCCTCGGCATAGGAAAAACCATCTGAAATTAACCCTATGGCAATACCAAAAACCTCTCCAATACCATCGTCGTCTAAATCTGGCTTAACACCCTCAGGCAGCCCTTGTATTTTGTCAAGTTTGCGTCTCAACCTATCCCAAACAGGCTGTAAATCTTCTGGTTTTACTTCATCTTTTAGCTCTACTGTAACAACCGACAAACCTGAACGCGAAGTACTTGTTACTTCTTTTAATTCTGGTAATTCTTGAGTTACTTTTTCAACTTTGTCAGTAACCAGTTGCTCAACACGCTCAGGACTAGACCCAGGAAATGGAGATACAATATTAGCTACCCTAACGGTATATGGCGGCATACTATCCCTAGACAGGGATTGATACATTACCAAGCCCATTAAGATTATGGTGGCCAGAACCGTGAAGGTAATTCGGTTTCTATTAATTGAAAATTCTGCTAAATTCATTTACATTAATTTATTCTTACTTCTTGTCCATCAAGTAAAGTCTGTAAGCCAGCTGTTGCTACTCGTTGTCCTTTCTTAAGTCCAGCTTTAACCTCAAAACCTTGGGGCGTTAATTCACCTATTTCAATGGTATGCTTTTTAACAACAGCTTTTTCCTTATCGCCTTCGACCAAAAAGACAAATCTACCCTCAGAGTTCTCACCTACTGCGCTTGCTGGAACTACTAGCATATTTTCATTTAAAGCATCTTCTTTAAATTCAAAAAACACATTAGATGCCATACCACTTTTAATCCGTTCATCAGAATCCTTGATTTGTACTGTAACTGGATAAGTTGATGTATTTACATCTAAAGCTGGTGCAACTTCTGTAACAACAGCTTCAAACTCCTCATTAGGGATGGCTGTGAAATCCACTCGAACTAGCATATCTTTTTTAACTGCGTTTATTAAAGATTCTGGCAGTCCTAAGCCAATTTCAATAGCTGTGCCTGCATTTAACACCCCTATTTGCTGACCAGGTGAGACATTTTCATCTATTTCTGCAATAACGGAGGCAATTGCTCCATCCTCGGGCGCATATAAGTACCCAAATTGAATTTGGTCTTGTTGAATAGAAACACTGCGCTTAGCAGATTCAAAACTAGCTACTGCAGTACGGTATGAATTTTTAGCATCTTCATAGTCACTCAAAGAAGAACTTCCTTTTTCATATAACTTCCTAACACGGTTTAAATTGAGCTTAGCCGTGTTCATCTGAGATTCAGAACTATTTTTCTGCTCTATGGCAGATTCATAATTTAAACGCGCAGAAACATTATCCAATCTACCCAAGAGCTGACCTTTTTTCACGGTTTGACCCAACTTCATGTCTAACATTGTAATGATTCCACTGCTCCTAAAACTGAGATTAATAATTTTTTCAGTTTTTGCCGTGCCGCTAAAAACTCTGCTTTTATCGCCTCCTAAATTTGAAATTTCTTCAAATTTTACAGGTCTTACAAGTTTTTCTTCAGGAGCTTTTTTTTCTCCACATGACAACACAAGAAGCAAAAGACCGGTTAAAATTAGATATCGTTTTATTCTCATAATAGTTTGATTAATCATTATTTATTTGCGTAAACTCTAAAAAACGCCTTGTGAATTCCTTGCGCTCTTCTTCGGTTTGTAATAAAAAGAAAGTCCCTAGGAAACGCTCTAATTGAAGTGATGTCAGTAAATAATTATAGGTTGCATTTGCACTTGCCAACTGAGCTTGCAAGTAATTGTTCTGAGCATCTAAAAGTTGAACAATGTTTACGGCTCCACTTGCGTAAGAGGTTTGAGTTAATTCCAAAGCCTCTTTTGCTGTTTCTTCAAATACTTTTGACAATTGAATATTAGAAATCTGATTAATGATCTCGAGAACGGCATCATTAATGTTTTTCTCTATATTTAATTTCACATTGTCTTTACTAACATTAAGCTGTTCCGTTTGAATTTCAGCAATCTGCTGATTAATGTTTTGTTTGTTTTGATTGAAAATTGGAAGGGTAACATTTAAACCAACAGTGTAGAAATCCTTAGGTCGTCTTAGGCCGCCTATAAATGAAGACCCTGCACCTGATCTACTAAATTCGTAATTGTATTGTCCTTGTAAGGCTACTGTTGGCAGAAAACGTCCTGCTCCAAATAGTCGTTCGGATCTTTGAGTAGCCTCTAAATTAAAATCTAGAGCTTTAAGCTCTGGTGCATTATTCATCGCTTCTTGCACTAAAAACTTCACAAATGGCAGTCTTAACGTTGGGTCATCTAGGAATGTACCAAGTTGTTTGTAATTATAGGTTTCAAACACTCCTTTTAACAGTTCAGCTTCCTCAACGTCAATTTTAGAATCAATGGGATTATTTAAGATAAAATTCAATTGGTAAAACGATTGTTCCATTAGATTAACCGCTTCTACCATTTGTTGCGTATTCTGTGCCAATTCTGATCTAAACCTCAAAACATCTGACTTACCAGCTTGACCAGCTTCGTAATTTTCCTCGGCTATTTTTAAATTATACTTCGTTAAACCCAGGTTTTGATTTTGAATACTTAGGTTGGCTTTTAAGATTAGAGCATTAAAATAGGCTTGAGCCGCACTAAAAATGGTATTTAACTCTTCACTGTTATAACTCTCTTGTTGTGCATCTCTCAAAGCTCTTTGAATCGTGATATTTGCATTGGCTGCATTTGAGAAAACCAACTGATTTAAGCTTACGTTTCCGATGGTTTGTACTTCTGGAGTTTGGCCAAAGCCAAGTTCTGCTATAGATGGGTCTGTATAATTTCCGGCCGCATTTGCAGAAACATCTGGTAAATATTCACTTTTGCTTAATTGAAAATCCTTGTTTGTAAGTTCTATATCTTGCCTAAAAGTTTCTAGTTGTAAATTTTCAATTATAGCCTCTTGCATTACAGCCACAAGGTTATAAGTTCTATTTGCCACCTTTTTTTTTGGATCACCAATAAAATTAGTAGTTGCTATTAAGCTATACTTAAGTGGCAATCCAATTCTATCGGCTGTATTATAATTTATTGTTAAGGCCTTATTTGCCTCTAACTTCACTCCTAATGCATCCACGGGATTATCGTTAACAATTGACTCTACAGAAAGGGCAAGACGTCTAAAAAATTGCTCAAGAGATGACTTATCGTGATTTGTTGCCAAAATTCCATTTTCAACATCATCAATTGGGTTAGCCGTAAATGAAGGTATTTTCTTTTCAATTAATAATTCGGCCAATTCTCGAACCTCGTTATTCTCTAAATAATAACCACCAGCAAGATAGAGCGCATCAATATCATCAAGATTATTGGTAATATCTTCTAATTTTTTAAATGAAATTAATTTAGGCTCAAATCCTAATTCTGAACCTAGTTCACTAAATATTGTTTTTACTCGAGAACTTGTTAGGTATCCGGCCTCAAGTACAACTCCAATCTGTTTTGGTTTAGCCAGCTCAATAAGATATTCTAAATCTTCCCTGTAGGATTGGGTAGTAATTATCGATGTGTAATTTTTAATATTTGTTTTTAATTCAAAACCTTCAAGTAGTTCTGTGCTCAATGACCCAAATACTATAGTTGGTTTGGGATAATTTTGTCTTTTGTAGATTATAGCATTATTTACAATCCCAAAGGCAATAATTATATCTATATCTCCATTGAGATACTTATCATAATTTTTATTGGCAATAGCTTCATCAAAATTATTAACTATTCTATTTGATTTGGAAAAATTTACAATAGCATCTTCACCAACTACTGCGGTAATTTCATCTTCTAAGGCATCCAATAAAATCTCAATTTCAGAATTCGTATTGTCCAGCAAGAACCCTATAGTAAAAGTCTTTTTTTGACCATTAAGTAAGCAGACGCTAAATAGAAAAGTAAATAAAAGTAAAATCTGACGCATGGTCTTAATCTGTTAATGAAATGCTAATGTAATTTATATTTTAAAAAAAGTCCAATTATAGTTAGTTTTATTGACTCAACTCAGTATTTTCACATCATAAAAATGAGAAATATGAAACCCATAATAAAAAGGTTTATAAGTTATATTACCATAGATACAGAATCGGATCCGACATCTGACACCACACCTAGCACATCTAAACAATGGGACTTAGCCAATAAGCTTGCTGAAGAACTTAAAGCAATAGGAATGAGTGACGTATCCATTGATGATAATGCTTATATAATGGCAACATTGCCAAGCAATGTTGACCACAAGGTACCAACCATTGGTTTTATATCTCATTTCGATACGTCTCCAGATTTTACCGGTGCAAATGTTAATCCGCAACTCATTGAGAACTATGACGGAAAGGACATCATGCTCAATAAAGAAGAAGGTATTATTTTATCACCCGATTATTTTGAAGACTTACTGCTTTACAAAGGGCAAACCTTAATAACAACAGACGGCACAACACTCCTTGGAGCTGATGATAAAGCAGGAATTACCGAGATTGTAACTGCGATGGAATACCTTATCAATCATCCTGAAATTAAGCATGGCGAGATAAAAGTTGGTTTTACACCAGATGAAGAAATCGGACGTGGCGCTCATAAATTTGATGTTGAGAAATTTGGTGCTGATTGGGCTTACACTATGGATGGTAGCCAGATTGGCGAGTTAGAATACGAAAATTTTAACGCTGCCGGAGCCGTCGTAAAAATTAAAGGAAAGATTGTGCACCCTGGCTATGCTAAAGGTAAAATGGTAAACAGCATGTATTATGCTAGTGAATTTATTAATGCTTTACCTCGCCTAGAAACTCCTGAGCACACCGAAGGATACCAAGGATTTTTCCATTTAACTTCCATAGATGGCAAGGTAGAGGAAACTACCTTACAATACATTATTAGGGATCATAATATGGATAAGTTTGAAGCGCGAAAAGCACTAATGAAAAAAGTCACAGAAGATTTAAACACCAAATTTGAAGCTGATATTTTCTCAATAACTATTACAGATCAATATTATAATATGAGGCAAAAGGTTGAACCTGTAATGCATATTGTTGATATTGCAGAGGAAGCAATGACTTCACTTGGCATAAAACCACTAATAAAACCAATTCGCGGTGGTACCGACGGTTCTCAACTTTCCTATATGGGACTACCCTGCCCAAATATCTTTGCAGGTGGACATAATTTTCATGGTCGCTATGAATACGTACCCGTGGAAAGTATGGAAAAAGCTGTGAAAGTTATTTGTAAAATTGCAGAGTTAACGGCTTTAAGAAGCCTGTAGAATATACCATCTAGCTATTTTAAACTACTAGCCCGAACTTAATATAAATTGCAATGAATACATTTTCCTATTTAAGGGGTTGTTAAACTTTTGGTGGCTTCAATAAGGATTTATACAAAAGACCTATCGCTATATATAATATCGGAGACATTAATAATTCTTGAATGGCCCTAGCAAACATACTTAATTTCACATTTGGCTGTCCAGTAAGAAATACCCAATCATACAATCCAATTAAAGCTATTATGAGCAAACCAAATATATAGACTATGTTCCAAAGTGTTTTCATCCAAACAACACCTATTTTTTTGAGAAATGTAATACCAGCTAAATACACAGCAATAGTAAAACCTAGTGTAATGACATGTCTTAATTTTCTCGGAATAAAATCTATATTTTTTTTATCCGCAAAAAAAATCAAGTAGCAAGAATAAAACAAAAGGATTACAACTAGCCCCAGAATGTAATGGTATCTATTAGGCTTTTGGGATTTCATTTAACAGGTGAATTTTTTTAGCATAAATTATCCATAGTACAAAGGTCACCGCATACAAAACTAGTTTAAACAGATAAGTATGTGCAAAATCGAAATACAGCTCATGATACTCGCGAACATAAATTAGAGCCATGCTCCTTATAATATTTGCTGCATGAAGGATTACAACACCTCCTATGATAAAAAAGATTTTTCGCCAAATATTTGAAGGCATACAAACAATAAAGCCAATATAAAGCACTAGCAGTTCCAAGCCATTACAGCCATCTTCTACATATAGGATTTTCTTGTCATTGTGATATATCTGCGATATTTCCTCGGTAAAGGATTCATTACCCTCTACTTTAGTAACGACCTCTCGTACCGACTTGTACCCAGACATTGAACCAATACTGTTAAGCAACTCTGTTGAAGCCTTGCCGACATTAGTCGTCAAAGGGTAATCCAATACCTTAGACTCCGATAAAAACCCTAGAAAAACGAGTTTCCAAACAATAAAAAACAATAAGGCTTTTCCTAAAAAAAGCCTTATTGGAATTGGAATTTCTCGCAATGTTAAATGCGTTGAAATCACTTTTTATTATCACGCAATTTTTTTACACCAAATGCTGCGGCACCAATTACTAGTGCAATTAAGCCACCATCCAGTGGTATAGCGTCTTGAGTATCAGTAGATCCTCCCGGAGGTCCCTGCGCATTTAAATTGGTTGTTACTACCATGGCAATAACAATTGCCATGGTACTAATGATTTTTAAAAATGTGTTTTTAGAATTTTTCATTATCCTTTAATTTATTAGTTAATAATCAATTTCTTGGTTGTTGTTTTTCCGTTAGAACTCAGTTCCACTAGATATGACCCTGGACTTAACATGCGGTTGGTATCTATTGTGATATTCTGTCCTGCACTAAATCCACTCTCGTTGTAGACTTTAACACCTAACACTGAGTAAATAGTTACATCTAAATCATCCATTCCAACAGGAACATTAATGAAGAATATACCTGTATTTGGGTTAGGATATAATAGAAGGTCTTCTAAATCCTGTGATCCAACAGATAAGGAATTAGCTTCGAATACAATCTTAAAGCGATCACCTGAGACACTTTCGGTTACATTTAGATCTACAGTATAGGTATAACTCACAGATCCAGTTTGTGGAATTTCAGTTAAACTACCTGTATACTGGTCTAATAAGAATGCCGTTGCATCTTGCATTGCAATTCCTTCTGCTACAATAGTATAATTAGTATTTCTATACGTATTGACCTCTAATTGAATCTCGTCTTGATCCTGAGGCTGTGCTCTGTTCTCAATACTTAATAAGTCACCATTATTGTCTATTGCAAAATTCTCATCTAGGTTGGTAATGTTAAGTGCATCATTAGCATCAACTGCATTGTTGCCATTAGCATCAAACATAATCAACACACCATCCGCTGCCGTTTCATTGTTGGCAAGCGCATTACTCTCGTACAAGGATAATCGTAATTTTCCTAAACTACTAACATTACTAGAGTTTCTGAAAACGTCGGTTTCCATACCGATGTACTTACTAGACTGTGTAAAACTTACGGATGACTCTCCGGCAGCTTCCGTGTACACCCAACCTGCTTGACCAGCTTGTAAATATTGGTTAGCATCTGAATCTCCAACTGAAGCTGTACCATCTGCAGCCAATATTGCTGTATAAGCACCTCTTTCACCAAGGGTTGGATCCCAAACCCAATAGAAATTAGGACTGATATTAGTTGCATCAGTAGTCAACACCTCATTCATATCTACCTGAGCTTGGAATGGATTACCAACAGCAATAAAGCGCTGGTCTGGTACATTAACTGCTATGGTTTGAGAACCATTGTTATCAGCTGTTAACTCTCCCGTTGCTCTTAACGTGGTAATCGAAGGAGTGGCATTATTATTGGTCAAGTCTGTATTTCTATCTCCTCTTACTAGAATGTGATACATCGTACCTGGTATGAGGTTAGTAGCGTTGGTATTTGCTAGTTGAATATAATCATAAACAACATTATCAAAAATATACGCTGATGGATTACCGGTTTCCGTCACATCAAATCCGTCTGTATTGCCAGCAGGACCTGTAATATGTGTGTCCTGTTGCCAGTTGTCTGAAATTGGTGTACTCGTTGTAACCGCTGGACTTAACTGACGATAAGCACGCTTAGCCGGAATAAATCGCTCTACCGTGAAGTCTCCTACAAACATTCCCGAACCTGAACCTATATAGGCTGTTCCTGTTTCGTCAGATTCAAATGTCACAGAACCATTGTTAGTAACCATACCATCGTTATTCACTACAACATTAGCATTTACCGTTAACGAGGCATTGCTCTCAACAGTCACTGTTGAACATTCGTTGATGTAAAGGTCTTGACCTACCGTTAAAACAGGGTAGTTGTTTGAAGATACCATTGGAATGGTTATCTCACCGTTTGTTGACAACCCTGGCGCTGCACTGTCTAACCAGTTGGCTGCATTGGTCCAATCAGAGTCGATATCACCTGTCCAAACTGAAGGTGCATTAACGTCACAACCGCCAGAAATACAGAAATTGGTTGTTTCATCAGAGCCAAACTCGCCTCCTGATGCCAAAATTGCACCATTACTATCTGTTACCGAATAAGAACCTTCGCCAAAAGAACAACAAATACCATCACCAAAAGCATCGAAAATTATGAAATCGTAACATCCCTCTTCAAGACATATGTCCTCCATAAAAGTGGATCCATCGGGCTCATCACCATAAGGGCCTCCAGAAGCAACTTCCAATCCGTCACCATCTAAAATTGCCCAACTTGTCTCTTCAGGAAAATTATCAAACGTAATAGATACCGTTACAACATCACCTGTACAAGGGGTTGGTTCTTCTAAGCTAAAGGTAGCAGTTGTTGATGAACTCTGACCACAGGCATCAGTTGCCGTAAAAGTTATTTCAGTGCTTTCACCACATACGTTATTAAAAGGTACACACGCCGTATCTACACCCTCCACAACTACAGTGCCTAGTGAGCCACTATCAGCGCCCAAAGCACCTGGTCCACTAACAATAAATCCGTACTGAACTATACCTGCGTCTGGTATTGTAGCTACATCGTAAGTTAAAGAGAAGGACTCTCCTGCCATTAATGGCATGGTCACTACATCTCGGAAATCAAAACTTGCCGTAAATATTCTTATAAATGCAACAGCATTATATCCTGAATCTAAGGAATTACTAAGGGTGTTACCTGTAAAAGTTAATTCCTGACCTACCAGTGAAGGATCTTCAACATATGTGATTCCTTCTATAGTCACATTTGGATCAAATGGTTGAGATAAGCTAGGCTGCAAAGTCATTTGATTTCCTGGTCCTACTTCTGAGGTAATTGCAGATAATGGTGCTGGTTCACCACCAATAAATCCTCCTCCTGCATCAAGTCTAGCAATAAACCCAATCCAGTTAGCGAATTCATCTACAGTAAATGTATTTTCTGAGCATGCATTGTTACTCCAAGTTACTCCGTTGGCATCTGTGGCCTCAGCACCGCCATTATTAGCTAGCCATGCTTCAAATGCACCTTCTATATCGTCACTACCACAATCAACGGATTCATTTTGAGCTTCCATTGTTATTTCTGGTGCTTCTGTATCACCATCACAAGGATCTACACAAATAAGACTTAAATCAAAATCTCCTGAGCCAGTTCCAAAACCATGAACTAAAACATAGTATTCTACTCCTGCTGTTGTGGCGATAGTAAGCTCTGACGTGAAATCTGCACATCCTGTACCATCATCATTTCCATCAACACAAGTTAAATCATCACAAACTCCAGTAAATACACTAATTTTAGTGTCAAAATTTGCTGTGCCACAAGTACTTATTGTTGCTTCGCCATCGATTCCTACAAATCTATACCAAACTCCATTAGCTGTATTAGAAGTTCCACAAGTACCAACGTCGTCAAAGGTAGCGTCTGCTGTACTTCCGCTGATTGTGTCTCCACAAGCAATTAATGTCGCATCTGCACACAGATCATTATCTGGGCCAGATTGCAATAATCCTACCTCATCACTAGCCGAGTACGTACAGCCATTAGCATCTGTAAATGAATAGGTAATGGTTACAGGTCCGCCATCTAAAAAGGCAGTATCAAAACTATAAGTTTCGCCGTTACCATCATCTGTAACACCAGTTCCGGAGTACACTCCGCCTACTGGCAGACCACCGCCAAGTCCTGTAAGTTCGCCAGAATTGACTTCTTGGTCCCCTGGCCCTGTAAAGGTGACTTCTGTATATGGAAGTGCAACTTCAATAGGATCGCCCATACATTGAGCTGATTCAGCTTCAACAGTTATTGATAAATTATCTATAAACAAATTAGATTGACTTCCTTCAACCCCACCAGTTACAGCAACAACTTGAAAGGACACACCAGCAGACACGTCTGGTCCAGCAGTCACAGTAAATGACAACGGTGTCCACACATTTGGATCTGCATTTAATGGTAAGGGCGCACCTCCTAAAAGGTCGGCTGATGAAACTCCACCACCATCAATTTCAGAGAAAAACTCTGCAAAACCTACGCCTCCATTTGCGCCACTGCCTCGTATATCGAATGAAATAGTGATTTCATCTCCTGGATTTACCGTACCTATACCAATATTTGCATTTTTAAGAACACTCGCTGATGCAGGTTCGTCATTAAATACGTTGGCTGCAAAGTTTCCTTCAGAAGGATTAGAGCCATCAATAGTTTGTGAGCCGCTAGGACTAGGAAATTGTGACCAACCAGTGAAATCACCAGTCTCAAAACCGCCATTTACAGCGAGTTCTGTAGTACCTGAACTTACTGCAGTGTCCACAACTTTAACATTAATAGCTGTTCCTGCGGTTGTCGGTCTTGGTACCGTACCTTCTATGGTAAGGCCTGTTGCTGTTTCAGCAGCAGTAAGTGTTCCTATGGCAGTGTCTGTATCTACATCTATAAGCTCATAGCTGCCAGATCCGTTGGTAACATCAAAAGAAACCGTTACCAATAAATTATCAGCGCCAACACAAAGTGTTGAGACCAATGTTGTATTACTTATGGTGCAAGGTTCAGGGGCACATACGTCACCTTCTAGTCTAACAACTGAGATTGGCTCAGAGAGATCGAAACAACCATCTAAATTTGCAATATTGCCTTGCATCATTAAACCTGTTAAATCATTCTCATAAGCAATCTTGTAGATATTACAAGTTCCTGCTGGAGCAGCACTTAAATCAAAAGGTGGTGCTGTTGGTAAACCTAATATGGTACCATCAGCCGCATCTGTAATTATCCAACCCGTATTTTCTCCTACGGGTTGTCCATCTTCCACGACATTGATAGCAGCTAAATCACCAGTTCCTGCACAGCCTTCAAACTGTGTTGATTGGTCATCGAATAAAATTGAACCTGCAAAAGCGTCGCAACCAGCGACAATATTTCCGAAGGTAATGTCGTCAAAGACTACCTGATTTTCTGCCCCTCCAAAAACAATAGACTTAGCAATTCCCGAAAAAGGAATAGAAACTTCTTGAAAATTATCAAATGCTCCATTTGGATCACCTAAACCTAGACTTGGTGTAATTGGCAAAACAGCAGAACCCAATAAGTTTCCCGTTCCATCCAAACCATCATAAACTTGAACCTCGCTAGCAAAATTAATTGCACAATAAAAGAATGAAAAGCCGGTTTCAAAGCCTGCGGGCAAGTTTAATATTGGAGTACTATCAGAACCCAAGAAAATAAAACCTGTAGAAGGGGAAGGTTCATTTGCAATATTTCCAGAACCGCCTTCATCACTATCAATTAGTGCTATTGCATCAGCGTTAAAGGAAATACCAAAATTCGGCCCACTAAAGCCCTGGTCACTTAAACCGCCATTATAAAAGTCTAAAGGTAAATCAAGGTCACCGAGACCTTCAAAATCTAAAACAAATGTTCCCGTATTCTCTGAGAACCCGTTATTGACAGAAGCCTCGCCAAGTTGTCTTACTTGTTGCGGTGTAATTGTGGCCTGTGTGCCAGGTAAAACAAGACTTGGCTGCTGACCAGTGTCTGTTGTTTGCGCAGATACTCCTTGAGGTAGGAATAATGCATACACAATTAGAAATAAAAATAGTAATCTAATTTTCATAATTAATAAATTTGTTGATTAATAGCTTGTCCGTAACAGGAAGAATAGTGTTAAGCTTACTAAAGATTTGAGTTATCATTAAACCAAAACAAGGAATATTACATACTCTACTAATAAAAAAAGGGTAGAAAATAATTGTCTTAGTCATTTATTGTTGTTATTGGTTATAGCATACCACAACAAAAGACTACTGAGATGTAGCTAATACAGTACTAAATCGTACTACATTTTAAGAATAAAGTATTACAGTAAATCGGAGCGATTATTAGTTGCTATTAATCAATCGCTTTCTTTTAGGTTTCTTAAAACTAATCAAAAAAAAGTGTTAAAATAAAAAAAGTGTTAAATTTCGATGAAATACGAAGATTAAGGGATGATAAACTTCAAATTAGCGAATTAATCTACACCGTAACTTGTTATTTCACATTTCAGATTTGATTTTCTTAAAACATTTTCAACTCAAAAATAAGAGAGCGCACAAATCTAGGTATGCAACAAAAAAATAAGGCCTTTCCTAGAAAAAGCCTTATTGGTAATAGAATAGCCTGTAATACTGATTTAATTCTTATTACGGGCATTGTCGCGCAGTTTCTTTACACCAAATGCCGCTGCACCAATTACTAGTGCAATTAAGCCACCATCCAGTGGTATAGCGTCTTGAGTATCAGTAGATCCTCCCGGAGGTCCCTGCGCATTTAAATTAGTTGTAGATACCATGGCAATAACAATTGCCATGGTAGTAATGATTTTTAAAAATGTGTTTTTAGAACTTTTCATTATGCTTGAATTTATTAGTTAATAATCAATTTTTTGGTAATGGTTTTACCCTGTGAACTCAGCTCTACAAGATAGGTACCAATACTAAAACGTGAAACCTCATCAATAGCAATCTTACTTCCTCCTGCAAATCCAGTTTTCTCATATAACCGTTTACCTGTAACATCGTAAATGGTGATTTCTAAATCATCCATACCTAACGGCACGTTTAAATAGACCTTACCGATATTTGTTGGATTTGGATACAAGAGAACCCTATCGACATCATAATCACCAACAGATAGCACTTCTGCGGAAAATACAACCTTAAAGCGATCGCCAGCTACGGAAGCGGGATTGCCCGAATCTACAACATAGCTGTAATTGACCGCTCCAGTCTGTGGGATTTCTGTGTATATGCCTGTATAGGTATCCCATAAGAATGCTGTAGCATCTTGCATAGAAATTCCTTCTGCCACAATGGTATAATTGGTATTTCTATATGTATTAATCTCCAATTGAACCTCTTCTTGATCTTCTGGTGCAGCTCGAGACTCGATACTCAACAAGACGCCATTATTATTGATTGCAAAATTCTCATCCAAGTTGGTAATATTAAGTGCATCATTGGCATCTATTCCATTATTACCATTAGTATCAAATAAGATAAGGACGCCATCAATGGACGACTGATCGTTGGCAAGCGCGCTGCTTTCATAGAGTGACAAACGCAATTGCCCTAGGCTGGTGGCTGCATTTCCATTTCTAAAAACTTCAGTCTCAGCGCCCGAAGTATACTTATCGGACTGCATAAAACTTACAGAGGATTCACCAGCTCCTGCCGTATAGACCCATCCTGCTTGGCCCGCTTGTAAATATTGATTAGCGTCTGAATCTCCAGCCGAGGTAGTACCACTGGCTGCGATAACAGCCGTATAGGCACCTCTCGCACCAAGTGTCGGATCCCAGACCCAATAGAAAATGGGACTGATATTGCTTGTATTAGTTGTCAATACCTTATTCATATCAATCTGAGCTTGGAATGGATTACCCACCGCAATAAAGCGCTGTGCGGGAACGTTAACGGCTATGGTCTGGAACCCTACATTCTCTGCTGTCAGTTCACCTGTAGCACGCAGAGTGGTTTCAGATGGCGTAGCATTATTATTGGTGAGGTCTGTTGTCCTGTCCCCTCTTACCAAAATATGGTACATGGTCCCTGGGAAGAGGTTGGTGGCATTGGTATTGGCCATCTCAACATATTCGTAGACCGTATTATCAAAGATATACATTGATGGATTACCAGTTTGCGTAACATCAAATCCGTCTGTATTGCCAGCAGGACCGGTAATATGCGTATCCTGTTGCCAGTTCTCCGAAATTGGTGTACTCGTTGTAACCGCTGGACTTAACTGACGATAAGCACGCTTAGCAGGAATAAATCGTTCTACCGTGAAGTCTCCTACAAACATTCCCTCACCAGAACCAATATAGGCCGTTCCTGTATCGTCAGATTCAAAGATCACACTACCATCGTTGGCCACGGTACCGTCGTTGCTAAGCACTACATTTGGATTTACCGTCAACGAGGCGTCACTGGCAACGGTCACCGTTGAGCATTGGTCTATATATAAATCTTGCCCTTGCATTAATACAGGATAATTGGGTAAGCCTGAAGGAACAGTTACCGTACCGCTGACCGACAGACCTGGTGCATCACCGTTTGCCCAGTTACCCGAGTTTTCCCAATCTGTATTTACAGTTCCCGTCCAAACGGCCGCTATGGCTTCGATGCCATAGTTTATTGTAAAGCTACATTCACTATTGAAGTTTTCACATCCATCGGCAAAATCTATTGTATAGGTCGCTGTCCCTCCACAAGCATCACCGTCTATAACGGGATCAGAAATATTGACTCCTCCAAGACCGCTGCAGGTATCTTCATAAAACATATCTATATTCTGGTTAAAGAATTCCTGTTCAGCTTCATCACCAGTTGGTAAATCTGCTTGTGTCGCTACATCCACATACCCAAAATCAGCTGCTGTCGGACAGGCCCCTATCAATAGTGGTGGTGTTTCATCGTTTACAACAATGGTCTGCATTGCTGAGTTGGAATTGCCAAAGCTGTCCGTAGCTGTCCAAGTATTTTCAATTGTAAATTGGTTTGCGCAATTACCAGGCATAATCTTTTGAGAAAAAACTATATCAACACCAGAACAATCCTGTGTTGTGGTATTATTATCAGAACCGCCGATGGTTACATTTACGGTATTTAGTGACATCTGATCCTTTAGGGCAGTACCATAAATGTTCGGTAAAAATATTGATGGAATGGTAACTATTGAATCGTCAATAAACATATTCACAGTACCACCACCAGGTTGGTTATTTATAATAATTACCGCAATTGCTCCTGCATTTTGTGCATTAACAATTTTTGTAGTGAATGCACAGGCACCGCGATCAATAACAGCTATTTTTCCTGCAACATCGTTAAGGATGGGTTCACAGCCATCGGTAACCGAACTGCCACCCATATCCTCTACGAGCACTAAATCACCTGTTATAGCAACATCATCAATAGATGGTCCAGAAACAGCAGTACCATATACGTAGCTATTTTCAAGATTTCCTGCACCACTGTTAATCACAAATGGTGGTGAAGGTACCTCATCGCTGCACTCTAAGACTAAATCAGCAGGACCTATTATCAGTGGTCCCTCGGTATCATTGACAGTGACGTTAAAAGTACATGACGAACTGTTGCCTGCAACATCTGTACTTGTCACCGTAACTACTGTTTGACCTATCCCAAAAATATCTCCCGAAGCAGGTACGCTAGTGGTGGTAACTCCATCACAATTATCTGAAGCTTCAAGATCAAAGTTAACTACAGCACCACAGAAACCAGGATCATTACTTACTGTGATATCTGCTGGGCAAATAATTTGTGGTGGTGTAATATCACCGTTAAGAACTTCGATAGTAAAGACGTCCGTACCACAACCTTGAGCATCAATTGCTCCTACGCCATAAACACCTGGCCCAAGATCGGTAAAGATTGGTGATGCCTGATTGATATCTCCATTTGGTCCTCCCAATAGGAAATAAGTCCATCCATCGGGAAAATCAGGATTATCAACAATAGGTGTCCCGCCGGATTGACCGGAATAGGTAATCGTCCCATCTGCCGAATTTGCGCAGCTCGCTGGTGTAGAAATTGCAGTACCTGAAACCACCGCATCCGGATTGGTAAGCACGTACTCAATAGGTGCTGCTTCACAACCATTTACATCGGTGACCGTAATGGCAACCGTATTGGTTGGCGTTGTAAATCCTTCATATAAGAATACGAAATCTCCCTCGGGTACTGGGTTACCATCCAAATCGGTTGATGAAAGTGTGCTACCACTTGCTGAAATTGTATAAGGTGCTTCACCTCCTAAAGGGATTACCGTTAGTTGATGGGCAAAACCGAAGCAGTCTAGACCTAAAAGTCGAATATCTGCTGTAATTTCCTCACAGCCTAGTACCACCTCTACATCATCCGATGCCGAAGCTGTACAGCCAATTCCGTCTGTAACCGTATAGGTAATCGTCGTTGTACCTACTCCTGCTACTGCAGGATCGAAGCTATAGGTCATACCATTGCCATCATCGGTTACACCAGTACCTGAGTAAACTCCACCTGTTGGAGTACCGCCTCCTAATCCTATCTGTATCCCAGCGCTATCAGCAATGTCTGCTGGTGCGCTAAAGGTGACTGTTGGCAGCGGGTTAACCACAATGGTAATTTCTGCTGTATCAGCACAGCCATTTCCTTCATTACCACTCGTATCGCAATCTGCACCTGCAAAGGTACCAATTGGCATAACGAATTCCGCAGTTGCATTGGATGTTTCACCATCCCATGCTTCTCTACCGGCATAGGTCCAACTGGATTGTACCCATGTATTACCATCTGGTCCAGTTGTGCTATTTCTATAGGCCCAACTATCCGTATAATCCCAAGGCTCAAAATCCCCATTGGTATTAATATCCCCATAAGTATCGATAACCATACTGTCCTTAAATAATTCTATGGCATCATCACCATTGATATTAACCGCACCATTTACGTAATCCGGAACAAATCCAAACCATGTTTCAAAAGCAGTTGCATCAGATGTTATGTAGATATAGTCACCTGAATTACGAGCGTCACTTGGAAAAGTAAACTCCTGGCCGTCACTACCACCACCATTATTGGCAGAACCTACACCATAAATGCTTAGGTCTGGTATATCTTGTAAGACCAATAATTCAATTCCTTTTGGTAGACCACCAGAAAGATCACCGTCAAAAACAGCTGTCAATATTAAAGATGGGCAATCTCCTGTTGCACCACTGCCACTATCGGTATAGGTATAGCTAATTATTTGGTCTCCTGACCCTGCAAGTGCCGGATCAAACATCCCATTCTCATCAACACCTAGACCCTGCCATGTACCACCTGTAGGCGATGCTACCAGTTGCACTGGGTTAGCATCAACACAAATCGCATCAACTGGGTCGATGGTTACCGTTGGTAGTTCAAAGACCTCAATATCGTCCGAGGCCATGCCTGCACAAGAGTTTGCATCTATAAGAGTATAGGTAATCGTATGTATGCCTGTCCCTGCCGCTGCTGGGTCAAAGCTATAGGTCTGGCCGTTACCGTCATCGGTAACGCCTGGTCCTGAGTAGAC
>NZ_JAGEVF010000012.1 GCF_017581965.1 Winogradskyella pelagia | reverse complement strand
GAACAAAAAGCGAAGCAAGAAGCCGAAGCTAAAGCTCAGGCGGAAGCGCAACGTTTAGCTGAACAAAAAGCGAAGCAAGAAGCCGAAGCTAAAGCAGCGGCGCAAACACAAAGACCTAACCCTAAAACGATAGTAGAAGCAGAAATACTCTCCGAACAAATAAACAAAAAGGAAAATGACTCTATAGAAATAGTAGAAATCATTAAAAATTCAACCGATGAGCGAACTCAGCTTATGCTAGATATGACCGAGAACGCAAAGTCCTCTTCTAAAGAGCAAAGTAATCTGTTAAGGGAATTAGACAGTATGGTATTGATAAAGGATGCAGATCTAAAAGCATTAAAAGAAGAAAATGACCTTTCTGAAAAAGGTATTGCCGTTAAGCCAAGACCTTTTAAGAGTATTACTGCAGAGAACAACAGGTTAAATAATATCAAAGCTGATTTAGATGCTTTAATAAAATCTAGAGATGATAAGATCAAAGAATTAGAGGATCTATATGAAGAAACTATTATTGGTGATACCATAACTAATGATGTGGTTATGCTCTATTATAAAAAAGAAATTAAACGTCTTAAGTCTGAACAGCTTAAAGCTCTAGAAACAAAATCTCGACTTGACAGTCAACTTGAAACCATCCGCGTTGCGACAGAATTTGAAAGAAGAAGACGAATCAAACGCGCGGCTTTTGATAATGAAGATGAACGATACCAGCAAGATAGAGCCACCTTAAAACGCATTAAGGAGACTACTATCCTATCTAATGGGAATTTAAATAGTGACGACTTTGATTTTGGGGAAGATCAAGGAAAAAACATTAAAATACTTAAAAATATTAATAATACAGATGATGGATACTATTTGATTCTTGCCGTACATAGCAACGTAGAAAAGCGCGATGAATTCTTACGTAAAATTGTTGCTCAAGGCAATAAGAACATAGATTTCTTCTATGATGTAAATACATCAAAGTATTATATATATAGTAAAAAACACAATACCATAACCGAAGCAACAAAGGCATTAGAATCTAAAGGTAGCCTCCCTTATAATTCTAAAATGTCTATTGTAAAAATTGAAAATTAATAGTTAAGCACGTCTACATCTGTTCGCCCTTAAATAGATATTAGACACAAATTTGGAAACCATGAAAAGACCTACTAACCAGAAATCATTAGATTTTATACTAGATTTCATATCAACATGTTACAGTGTCTTATGTAAACAAAAAAATGATATAGCATTTCGATTTGCAAATCGACACCGAACGGTATTTATTACTTTGGCAATAATTATATTAGGAAGCACTACAGAGGTTTTTGCCCAACTTCCTGTGCCATTTACACCAAGGCTCGACGGCGGAAGCATTAAAGTAAAAGGCGATATTGTTTTTATAGGCAATAGTATTGTTACTGGTGCTGGTTTGCCGCAGCCATATAATGGTAACGCAATAAACAACAATCAAGAAGGTGTTTATATCAATGTAGAAAGCGGTGGTGATCCAGATATATTTAGTTCAAGTAGCGCCCAATTAGTTACAGACAATTCATGTAAACGCATTTTATATGCCGGATTGTATTGGGCTTCTGTATATCCGCTAGAAGAGGCCAACAATCCTTCTGTTCAATTTCAAGGTACTCCAAGACTTGAAGATTGGAACGAAATTAAATTCAGACTGCCCACTGGAGGCTATATTGATTTAGTTGCAGACAATGACGCAGATCCAGTAGGAGAAGAGGATGATATTATATTCGATGGTTACGAATATTACGGTCCTGGTGTAGAAAATTCATTTAAAGACTCACCGATAATTTGCTATAAAAACGTTACTAACCTGCTTCAAGGCTTAACCGAAGCAGATGGAGAGTATGCTGTGGCTAATTTAAGAGCAACACGAGGCAGACGATTGGGAGGTTGTTCTGCCGGATGGACTTTAGTAGTTATCTATGAAAGCCCGATTTTACCAAGCAAATATATAACGCTTTTTGATGGTTATGCTGGCGTACAAGGTGGGGCAGAATTAGATATCCCAGTTTCTGGATACCAAACATTGCCTGCTCCCTACCCTGTTAATGCCAATATCGGTGTTGCTGCACTTGAAGGAGATATAGGTATCACAGGTGATTCATTTCAATACAAGGCAAGTACTAACCCTAATTTTACTGTAATTTCAGATGCTATAAATCAAGCAAATAACTTCTTTAATTCTTCAATTACCAGAAACGGCGTTCATAATATAGACAGAAACCCTCCAAGTTTAAATACGCTTGGTATGGATATTAATAATGTTGACATTCCTAATCCTGGAAATGTTGTTATACCAAACGATGCAACAGCTGGTGATTTAAAACTTACAACAAACGGTGATGGCTATGGTGCTTTTGCAGCCTCGTTTTCGGTAGAAATTATTGAACCAGATATTGTTTTAACCAAAATTGTTGAAGATGAGTTCGGCAACAATATTGGTGGACAAGTTGTAGATTTAGGTCAAGAATTGACTTATGTCATAGGCTTTCAAAATACAGGCAACGATGATGCTATTAATTTTACCATCAGGGATGTATTACCCATTAATACTATTTTAGATTACCCGACAGGATTAACCTTACCATCAGGAGTCACTGTACAGAGCTATGATCCGGTTACAAGAGAACTCGTTTTTGAGATTGATGATTCTCTTGTTGAAGAATTTGACCCTGCTTATGAAATTAGAATCCAAGTTACCGTTGTTGAAAGCTGCCAACAATTGGTAGATGTTTGTTCTGACCTTATTCAAAATCAAGCCTTTGCCACCTATAGCAGTGAGACTAATCCTTCATTTATTATTACTGACGATCCAAGCTACAGTAATAATACAGGATGTTTACTCTCGCCACAGACTACAAATTTCCTGGCAGATTTAGATGATTGTATTTTTCAAGAAACTGTTACACTTTGTGGCAACACTGTAGATATAACTGCCGCAGATGGTTATGACTCTTATATATGGTCAACAAGTCCAACTTTTACACCTGTAATTGGAACAACACAAACCATCACCGTTGATGCTTCAGGAACATACTATGTTCGCAATATAGCCGCTGCACCTTGTCAATCTATAGATCAAATTTTTGAAGTGCAATTATTTGGTAATAATATAACCAATCCAGTAATACCATATGCAGATGAGGTAGTTACTTGTCCTAATGACGGAAAATTATTACCTAACATCTTCTTATGTGGTGCAAATGATTTCAGATTTATTCAAACTAATATCTCAGATTCGTCTTCAATTATCTGGGAGCAATTAGACGAATCAAGTTGTCCTGATGTTGCTGACCCAGATTGTGCTAATGAGGATGCTACCTGTACGTGGAATCAAGTTCAGACTGGTCCTGACTTTCTTGCGGATACTGCTGGACAATACCGCATAACCATTAATTATGAAGGTGGCTGTTTTGTTCAATTCTATTTTAATGTTTATGAAAATCTTCTTGAGCCAACTGTAACATCTACAGATATCATTTGTACCACTCCTGGAAGCATTACCGTCAATAATGTGCCGTCTGGCTACGAATACAGTTTAGATAATATTAATTTCCAGACCAGTAATGTGTTTTCAGTAAACACACCAGGCTTCTATACCGTTTATATCAGACAAATTGGTGTAGATACTAATCCATGTGTATTTACGGTGCCAGATGTTCAAATAAGAGCAAGAGATTTCAACGTGACTTCAACCATCGTACAGCCGTTCTGTAATGGTGGATTTGGTAATATTCAACTTGCAGCTAATGATGCAGACCCACAATATTTTTTCACATTAACCAGTGGCGGCAATCCCGTAAATAGTGTTGGCCCTACTATGGATAACAATTACACTTTTGAAAATTTAAATCCAGGCACCTATACAGCTACAGTTGAAACTGAGGATGGATGTTTATATACTGAAGATATAACTATAGTTGAGCCACCTCTTCTTACGGTTACAGCTGCTGTTACATCTCCGCTTAATTGTACTGATGGAGAAATCACTATTTATCCAGAAGGAGGAACACCACCTTATTTCTATTTTGTAAATAGTACTGTTGATTTTCAAACTGTTCCTGAGTTTACAATTACCGCACCAGGCACTTATAATATTTTAGTAATCGACAGTAATAATTGTGAAGCCACAACTACTGTTGAGGTTGGAACCATTCCAGAACCAGATTTCACAATTAACACCGCTGATATTCTATGTGGTAACGCTGGTGACACAGGGTCAATTAGTATTAATGTTACAAATCCTAATGGAAATAGCCTAGCCTACAGTATAGATGGTGGCACAACTTTTGTCGCTTCATCTGTTTTCACTGGTCTTAGCGCAGGCGATTATGATGTAGTTATAGAGTATACATCTGGTGCATCGGTTTGTAATACGCTTGTACAATCTGTTACTATAATTGCTACCCCTGAAATAACCGGTCTTGCTGAACTTAGTGCTCCTTTCTCCTGTACATCTACGGGTACGATTTCTGTTACTGGTGTAACGGGAGGGACACCTCCTTATCAATACAGTCTTGATGGTGTCAACTTTCAGCCTAGCAATACATTTAATGGCTTAAGCGACGGAACATATTCAGTTACTATTCTAGATGCTAGCAATTGTTTCTTCGCCACAAATGAGATTATTATAAATCCATTAAATCCAATTACAGACATGGACTTTAGCAGTACAGCTGTTACTTGTCCAAACAATACAGCAAATATTACTATAACTAACGTTATTGGTGGCACAGGCAATTTAGAATACCAAATTATAGCCCCTACCTCCTTAGCTACGCCTTATCAGGCTTCTAATGTTTTCAATAATCTCAGTCCTAATACCTATACATTTCAAGTTCGTGATGAAAATGATTGTGTTTATAGCGAATCCTATACTATAAGCCCAATTCCAAATCCCGCAGTAAACGTAGTTTTAACAGAAGGTTTGGATTGTACGGCAACTCCAGATGCCATTTTTACAGGTAACTTATCAGGCACTCCACCATTTACATATGCTGTTTCTTTTAATGGTGGCGCATTTACGGATTTGGGTAGTACCGCTACGACATTTACGTATAATACATCACAAGAAGGAACCTATCAATTTGAAATTACAGATGGTAATGGTTGTACGGCAATTTCATCAGAGATTTTAGTCAATCCCGTTGAACCTCCCATTATTCAGTCTATTGCATCAGCTCAAGATATTTTATGTCACGGCGATGCGACGGGAGCTTTGGATATCTCCATAGACAATTCTTCTGGTACGCCTCCTTTTACGGTTAATGTATTTAATTCTACGACAAGTACAGACTACGGAACGCAAACTGGTGGCCTGCCAGCAGGAGATTACCTAATTACAGTAACTGACGCTAATGCTTGTACAGCATCACAAGCCATTAGTATCGCCGAGCCAAATCCTATAGTATTAAATTACAGTACTGTAGATATTACATGTACCGCAAGTGGTGTTTCACAAGGTTCAATTATTGTTGACAGTGTTACAGGTGGTACAGCGCCCTATAACTACTTTGTAACTGGCACCAATGGATATGCCAACTCAGAGTTCAATGCAACAGGTACAACATCTGTAAGTTTTGATGTTGTTGACTTTGGACTTTATCAAATAAATATTGTAGATGCCAATGGTTGTTCTGTTTTACAGCAGGATGTTTTAGTCGCTTCACCCCCAACTGATTTAGATATAAATATTGCGACTTCTGTAGATTGCACAATGGGTGGACAAGCCGTTGTGAGTGTAGGTTCATCTTTGAGTAGTACAGGACCTTTCTTTTTTAGTATTTATCAGGGTCCTATCTCAGTTTATCCCAACCCTCCGGGATCTTGGATTCCAGAAGATACTGCAGGAAGTCAATCGGCAACATTTTATGGTTTAACACCAGGAGTGAGTTATACATTTATTGTATTTGACCAATCTACAAACTGTAGTTATTATGAACCTGCTACTGCACCAATACCGACCAATTCAACACTTTCTGTAACAGCACTCGCTTCTAATAATATTAGCTGTACAGGCAGTGCAGACGGTAACGTTTCCTTCGATATTAATAGTATTTACGGGAGCTCCGTTAATATTAGTTATGAAGTTTTCGATTCGTTGTCCCAAGTTTCATCAGGTATTAGTGGTACTGGTTCTGTGCCGGCCAATGGAACCTTGAGCATATCCAACTTAGGCCCGCTTCCTTTTGGAAATTACTATGTTTTAATTTCTGAAACTTCTGGCCCAAATGCTGGGTGTGGAGTTGTAAGTGTACCTTTTAATATTACAGAATCTCAATTTCCATTAGACTTAACGGTATTAATAAATAACAATGCGAATTGTAACCCAAATTCAGGGCAGATTAGTGCAGTGGCACAAAATGGAACACCTCCTTATCTCTACCAAGTGACTACTACAGCAACTGTACCTACAGAAACAGATCCAAACTGGGCTTCTAACAGCGTATTTAATTTAGATGGTGGCAATTATTATGTTCATACCATTGATGCCTACGGTTGTATTGTTACAGAATTAGTAGCTTTACCTGAAGACCCATCGCCAACAATATCTGCAGTGGTGACTGACCCTTGTACCATAACTGATGGTAACTACTCAATTGACGTGACTTTAGATACTCCTGGAATAGCTCCATACAGCTACAGTATCAATGGCGGTGCTTTCCAGACCATTAGTGCACCGTTCTCAATTGACAATCTTTTCTCAGGTAATCATACGGTTGAAATTCAGGATGCTAATGGCTGTGGTAATGCCATATCAATCGATATACTGCCACCATTAGATATTATACCAACACTAGTTACGGAAGCTTCGTGTAATAATGATGATGGTGTAATTAGTATTAATACTTCTGGTGGATCAGGAGATTTCGCTTATAGTATTATACCTACAGCTCCATCAATAAGCATAGTTTCTAATTCTATAAGTGGTATTCCTTCAGGAAACTACACAATTACGGTTTTGGACAATATTACTGGTTGTTCCGAAGATGTGACAGTTGTAATTCCAGAGGCGATTGCTCCAACGCTATCCGTTTCGCCAACTATTTTAAGCTGTTTTGGCGATAACTCAGGAACTTTTGACTTAACCATTAGTGACTATTCAGGTAATTACACGTATGAAGTATTTAACAATTCAGGAGTCTCTGTAACAGGACTTGTAAATGCTAATACATCGACAAATCCAGTGTCAATTGCGGGACTCGAAGCCGGATTGTATGATGTTGTAGTTACACAAACTGATGCACCTTTTTGTGATGTTTCAACCGACGTAATTATAGTTTCACCCCCTGAACCATTAACAATCTCAGCTTCAGAAACGTCTAATGTCACCTGTTCTAATTCTGAAGGCACCATTACGGCAATAGCAAATGGAGGTTGGGGCTCTTATGAATATGAATTGACAGGAAATATAACAATACCGTATTCTTCTAATAATGTGTTTGAAGGTTTATCAGCCGGTAATTATACTTTAAATTTGAGAGACGCTGAAGGTTGTATTGCTTCCACTTCAATCACATTAGAAGAGCCACTACCAATTGATGCTTTATTTAATCCGAGCACAACAGTTTTAGACTGTTTTGGTGATCAGAATGCTTCAATTACTGTTACTAATGTTACAGGAGGCCAAGGATTGAATTATACTTATACGCTAAATACAGTAAGTCCCGTTGTAAGTAGCTCAGGTCCACAAACATCCAATATTTTCAATAATCTTGGGCAAGGGACTTATAACATTACGATTACTGATGGATTTGGATGCTCATTTACATCTTTAGATATAGTTATAAATGAGCCTTCACCAATTGAATCTAATTTAATAGCTTCAAGCAATCCAAGCTGTACTGTGCAAGCTTCATTGACCTTAAGTACCACAGGAGGCACAGGGCCTTATACCTACGCTAGCGACAGTTCATTTAGCACGATACTTGGTACATTCGCAAACTCCACAAGTTTCGATGTTGGACCTGGAACATATAGTTATTATGTAAGAGATAATAACGGTTGCATAACAACAGTATCAAATGAAATTACTGTTGAAGAAATTCCTGATTTAATTATAAATTTAGATTCTGTTAATCCAACCATAAACTGCGCCGGAGATAATACAGGCTCGATTATTGCGAGTGCGCAAGGAGGATTAGGGTCTTATGTTTACACCTTACAAGACGGCTTGGGGAACACTCTAACAGCTGCACAAAACTCGCCAGGAATTTTTACAGAACTAACAGTAGGTGATTACATTGTAGTTGTAGAAAGTGCAGATTGTACCACAACATCTTCACCAATTAGTATTACAGAACCAAGTGCCCCATTAGATGCATCCATAGCTATTAGTGATGTAACCTGCACAGGTACCGAAGATGGATTTGCTGAAATAACCGCGTCTGGAGGAACAGGTATTATAAAATACGCCATTTCACCACAACTTAATCAATTCTTTGAAAGTAACCTTTTTGAGAATCTTGCTCCCGGTGATTATCAGGCGATTGCCCAAGATGAATTGGGTTGCTTTATCACATTTGATTTTACCATAACAGAACCAGAACCTGTGATACTAAGTATTGTGCAAAATTCTATTTTCCCTGAATTATGTGATGGAGATGCTAATGGAGAATTTAGTATAGATATTTCTGGAGGAAATATGCCTTATAGTGTAAGCTTGGATAACTATGATGGCCCCTACACTACTGGAAATACAACACAAACAGAATTTGACTTTACTAATCTTCCTGGAGGCGATCACATTGTGTACATAAGAGATGCCGAAGGCTGTGAATCTCAATGGAATATAACATTCCCTGAGTCGGTTAGTATTAATCCACTTCTTGAACTAGAATATACTTGTGAAAACAACTCGCAAGGAAATATTGTCACAGTTATAATAGATGATACAACAATGGATGTATCGGAATTAGATTATGCTCTAGATGGTGGCCCCTTCCAAGTGAGCAACGTATTTAACAATGTTGCTGTGGGTACCGATCATTATATCGAGGTAAGACATAGTAACGGTTGTATACAGACTACTGAATTGTTTGATATAGAACCGTATATACCTCTTTCGCTAACTCTTACTGAAGATGGTCTAAACACCTTTACCGCGAGTACAACTGGTGGTTATGGTGATTACACCTATGCTTTGAACGGTGAAGACTATGGTGACGAAAACACCTTTATAATCGCAGAGTCTGGCCTTTATGAAGTATTAGTTACCGATAGTAGTGGCTGTACGGCTATCGCCACTATTGAAATGGAATTCATAGAAATCTGTATTCCTAATTGGTTTACGCCAAATGGCGATGGTCAATACGACACTTGGGCTCCGGGATGTACGGAAAATTATCCTAATCTCACCTTCGATATTTTCGATAGATATGGACGAATGGTGGCTACATATAGAGTGGGCCAAGTTTGGGACGGGAGATATAACGGCACCGAATTGCCAACAGGAGATTATTGGTTTGTAGTAAAAACCAATGATTCTAATATAGATAAGGAATTTGTTGGACACTTTACACTTTACAGATAATTAGTGTAATACAAATGAAAGTAATGATGAAAAAACTCACGATATACCTAATTATTCTTTTAACAGCTAATGCTTTTGGGCAAGAACTAAATCTACCTGTTTTTACGCAATACCTTGCCGATAATGATTTTGTGGTTTCGCCAACGTACGCTGGAATTGGGGATAATTTAAAAATAAGGGCAAACGGACTGACCCAATGGGTAGGTATCAAAAATGCTCCAGATAATCAATCGATATATGCAGATTTTCGTATTTCAAATCGCTCTGGTTTAGGTGTCTCTGCTTACAACGACAAAAATGGAAACACACGACAGAAAGGAATTAAATTCTCGTTTGCCCATCACTTAACCTTAGACTACAAAACCAAACAATTTTTATCATTCGGAATTTCCTATAATATAAATAGCTTTAGAATTGATGTTGAAAATTTCAATACTACTTACGAAATCCCAATTCTAGACCCAAGCATTAATGGAGACAGAGCTATTTCTAATAATAATTTTGATGCTGGTATTCTTTATAGATACGGTGGCTTTTTTCTTAGTTTAAATGCCAATAACCTTATTGAAAAAGACACTGATCCATTCACTGGATTAGAACCTAGTCGATTATTAAATTATCAATTATACTCTGGTATTGTTATTGGTAGCAAAACCAATAAAAGTGTAGAATTTGAACCTTCTGTATTCTTTCAATTGTTTAATAGCGATAGACGATCAAGTACAGATGTTAATTTTAAATTCAGGAAATTACAACGCAATGGTGATTATTATTGGATTGGTGGCTCATATAGATTCTTAAACGACCAATTTTTTGACCCACTAAATATAGGACCAATGGCAGGGATACAAAAAGGTAAGATTTACTTTGCTTACTCCTACCAATTAACCGTTAACGAGTTGGCAGGATATAACTCTGGTACGCATATGATTACAATTGGATTAGACTTCCTTCAAGGGATAAGTAATTGTGCTTGTACAAAGGGATCTAGCAGAAGTTATTACAGATAAAAGTATTAATGCTTCAATTGTTATTTTCGCAGTTGGAGATCTTCTAAATTGTTATAAAATTTCACTTTGCCTCGATATGTAATTTGATTTCTGCGAACGGCATTTATAATAAGATTTGCAGATTTACTAGGAAAAATATCAAGCTCAATATTATAAGAATCCTTGCCTGACTCTATTTTATAAGTAACAACAAGTTTTTTGTTTTTGTGATTTTTAATATTTAAATCTCGAATTGTACTCGAAAAAATGATGTTGCTATTATTACCAAAATCATAGTTGGCAACTCTTACTTCACCGAAATACGGTAACTCCGCGGCTGAAGAATCCTTTCTAATTTTTAAATAATAGCCCTTATCTAACATAATTCTAGACGGACTGTCACCTCTGCTACTTAATAGGGCATTGTTCACCTTCATTACATCTGTAGTTAACAGCGGCAAAGCCGACTCAGCACTGAATTCAATTAATCTTAGGTTCATCAATTGTTCTAATTGCTCTAAACTCATCTTGTCAACACGCTCCTTTGAACTACTGCAGGAAAAGAGTGAAATAGAACATAAAACTACAATCTGAAATATCTTCTTAGCCATATTATAAATTTAATCATTCTTGTTAGATAATTGATTTAAAAATCTGTTAATTATGCTTTTAGAAAAAAAGGATAATCACTCACATTTCAATTGACTTTATTGATGAAATTTTAAGGTTTTTATTAAATAATAATCATTGATTTTAGAGAATTTAAGAAGCTAACAGTCTATTAGTAGGGTTTAACAACCTTCATCGTTTTTTGCGTGTTTTTATCGGAATTTTTAGGACGGATTGCGCCTTTATGATACATTTAATCAGCTATTAATCAGTATATACAAAATGAAAATCGTTATTTCCAAAAAACCTATTGGAAGTTTTTACACCTTTTTAAAACCCAAATCGAAAAAGATTAGAGTTTCTATTATTGTTCTTGCTTCCCTTGTTCTATTCAGTGCAATCCCTTATTTTGTTGGTCCAGGACTCCTTACAGCTAAGGCTATAGACCCTTATGCAAATACTGTTTTTCCTGCAGATCCTAATTTTGGAGAGCCATATCGTATTGCTTTTCCAAATTTGTTTTTTACAACACCTATAACCTTTAATACTGTACCAAATCAAAACAGAATTGTCGTTGGACAATTAAATGGTGAAATTTTTTGGTTTGAAAATAATGAAACAACCACAGCAAAAAATTCTTTACTTGATTTATCTGCTGAGGTAGGCATAGTATCTGACGGTGGTTTTTTAGGTTTAACTATTCACCCCAATTTCAATGCAGGGACTAACCCAAAGAATTTTTTCTACGTTTATTATGCTACAAAAAATGCCCAAGGCCAAGATTTACCAGGCTTTGGACAATATACTGGGCAAAGCTGTGATTGGGGTTTAAATGAGCATCAGGGTAACTTTCTAATTCTAGAACGTTTTGAAGTTGATCCAACTAATTTAACATTTATTAATGGTTCTAGAACAATTCTCCTTAAGAACAGGTTATACGGCACAACTCATTATGGTGGTGGACTTGGTTTTGGAGATGATGGGTTCCTGTATCTAACTACAGGCGATATGGCTGCATGGCAAACATCACAAGATATAAGTAGTAATTTAAAAGGAGGTGTGCTGCGATTAGATGTGGATAAAGACCCTTCTAAAAGCCATCCACCAACAAGAAAAAAACCAGGTGATGCTGGGGAGTTTGATGAAATCACTGGATTGGAATATTGGATTCCAAATGACAATCCATTTTTAAGTCCAGATGGCTCCAATTTCGAAGAATATTACAGTATTGGTCTAAGAAACCCTTTCAGAATGACTAAAGATAGCGCCACAGGCACTTTCTATATCGGAGACGTAGGCCTTAACACTCATGAAGAAGTTAATGTGCTTCAATCAGGTTCTAACTATGGTTGGCCAGAATTTGAAGGCCTAATACCAGGCCCAAGATGCTATGGTGGTAATTTATATGATGGAATGCCTCATACAGAGCCATTAGTTGCCTTTGCACCAAACGAATTTAATTCTATTACTGGAGGTTATGTATATCGTGGTGATGACATTCCTGAACTAAAAGGAAAATATCTTTGTTCTGACTACGGAGACGGTGAAGAGATTTTCTCAGTTGATATTGAAACTGGCGAGTATGAACAAATTGGAACATTTCAACCTCAAGATATTATTGCTTTTGGTGAAGATTACGATAAAGAGTTGTTCCTGCTTAGGTTAAATCTTAATTATAACACATATTCATTTGAGCCAACAAATCTATACAAACTCATACAAAATCAGGTGGATTACAGTGCTGTACCTCAAACACTATCTGAAACCGGTGTATTTTCCAATATGTCTTCGCTAGAAGTCAATGATGGATTTATACCTTATGAGTTGTACGAGTCGTTTTGGTCAGACGGTGCTTTAAAACGCCGATGGATAGCTATCCCTAATGATGGTACTCACGACTCAGCGGGAGAGCGTATTGACTATTCAGAAGATGGTGATTGGGATTTTCCTCCGGGAACTGTAATCGTAAAACATTTCGACCTTCAAATTGATGATGATGACCCTTCTATAACCAGGAAAATAGAAACTCGGTTTTCTATTGTAGACCAAAATGGAGAGATGTATTTCTTAACCTATAACTGGAATGAAGACCAAACCGACGCTGTATTGCAAACCTCTGCTTTAATTGAGCCTGTAGAAATTGCAACAATCAATGATGACACAAGGATACAAGAGTGGTATTTCCCATCAAACTCAGATTGTTTAACCTGTCATAATTCTGCAAATAAAGGAGGTCTTGGATTACGATCGCGATACTTAAATACAGACTACACTTATGACGAAACTGGCCTTACCGGTAATCAATTGGTTACCTTAAGTCATTTAGGAATCATTCAAGAAAATATAACGGACGCAGACACACCAAATATTTTATCCAATAAAGCCTTAGGCGACCCTAATGCCACTCTAGATGAAAAAGCAAGGTCTTATTTTGATTTAAATTGTGCCTATTGCCATAGATCAGACAATAATAATAGAGCAAATTTTGATTTGAGGTTATTTAAATCCATAAGTGAAACAGGTTTGTTAACTGCTGGAATATTAAGTCCTTTAGGCATTGCTACAGATGAAGAAATTGTATATCAAGGTGATGCATCAAAATCTATTTTATTCCATAGAATGGAAAGCGTAGATCCAGCGATTATGATGCCGCCTTTGGCAAAGTCTATTGTGGACCAGCCTGCTGTGGATTTAATTGAAGACTGGATAAATCAGCTTGACGTTTGTTTGATTACAGATATTACTTTAGGTGTGCAGAGCAATTGTGAACCTTTAACCAATACCTACACGCAAGAATTAACTGTATCATATACAAGGCCACCAGCAAGTGGTACTCTAGTAGTTAATGGTGAAGCCTTTGAAATTACCGGAAGTCCCCAAACAATTACCTTGAGTAACTTAGACCCAGACGGCACTTCGGTTGATTTAAACGCTTACTTTTCTAATAATACAGAATGTATCTACACAGCAGATAGCTTTTTTACAGCGCCAGTGAGTTGTGGATTAACTGGGACGCCTAATAATCTGCCAGACGATATGATTAATCTTGGACTAACTACTGATGCTGCTTTAAGCGGTAGTGTAACCCAATCCAACGGACGTGGAAATCCAATTGATATTTTATACGATCCAGTAATTGACAATTATGCTGTTGTTACGACATTTAACGAATACGGAGTCCCTTCAGGCTTTAATTTGGGCACTATTTCTATTGATGAAGCTTTTTTCTGGAAGGTTAAATGGGATGAACCAAAATATGTGAATTACATCACTTTTGGAGGTGTTTACAGCAATCAACCACAGCCCAATTCTATGTGGCGAATTAGTTATTTTAAGGATGCTATTTGGATTACACTTGATGAAGGACAAGGTGGATGGATTGATGCTGGTATTTTTGAATGGGGAGGACCAGACCAAATCCCTATTATTGCCGAAGAAATTATGGTACAAGTTTATAGTGATGGCAGCAACGATGTAAGAAAAATTCATCTAAGAGGTCGAGGTGGTCTATCTAGCTATCCTGTCGATGACACTGCAACAACGCCTAAAGCCACTCTTATACAATATGTACCGTTAGACAATTCTTGTGGATTAAATATTGCTAACGATGCTTATCTGTACTGCAATGAATCTTGGAAAAATGGCGATGAACCAACAAATACAACTGAGACAAAAGATGTATATGTAGGTAATGGAACCTATATAATTGCCGAAGACGAAGCCATTGAAGTTAACAATCTCGAGGTATCCGTCGGTGCTAAAGTGATTATTGAGCAAGGAGGAAGCATAAAAGTTCATGGTAACCTGGTTAATAATGGTGTGGTAGAATTATTGTCGACTTCAACTAAATTTTCGAGTTTAATAGTTGATGGTTCAAGTGCTGGTACTATAAATTACAAACGCCACATTAATGCTTTTAATTCTAACGACTTGGTATCTTCGCCTCTTGTTGGAAACACCTTTGGTAATTTAGCGATTACAAACCCAAATATTTTTGAAAATCCTAATGACACTAACCAAAAGTTGTTTGGGCCGTTCAACGAGGTTTCCGGTGAGTATGAAACCTATTCCATGTCAACCGACCTCAACGAACCTATTGTCATGGGTAAAGGCTACAGAACAGCAAGAGATGCTTCTGAAGATGTTATTAATGGTACTACTTTTACGTTTACAGGTTTAGTTGAAACAGCTGATGTAATCATGCCTATCACTACCTCAGAGTCTTCACTTGATGGTTGGAATCTTATTGGAAATCCATATGCATCATATATAAGTTTTGATGATTTCTTTACTTTAAACGAAAACGAATTAGAGAATAGTGCTTCTCGCGCCGTTTATGGATATAATGGAAGTAGCTCCGGAAGTAAATGGGAGATTTTAAATGCGCTTTCTACGGAACGTTTAATAGCTCCTGGTCAAGGCTTCTTTGTTAAGTCTAAACCTGGTGGAGCATCCATAACTTTTACTCCAAGTATGAGGAGAACAGGAAATGTTGACGATTTTGTTCTTGGCAGAAATAGTCAATCTGCTCACTTTGGTTATCTCAGACTCGAAGCCAACGCACAAACCCAAACTTTTAATACTGAATTTTTCTTTAATAGTAATGCCTCTAGTGGATTAGATCCTGGATATGACGCCTCTTTATTTGGTGGGTCGGCTCCTCCCTATTCTATTTATTCGCATTTGGTTGAAAATGATACAGGCATGCCGTTTGCCATTCAGGCACTTGGTGCTAATGACATGAACAGCATCACCATTCCATTGGGTCTTAATGCCAGCCAAGGTCAGACTATCACTATTTCAATAGCACAGAGTGATTTACCTCAATCAGTAAATGTTTATTTAGAAGATATGGATTATAACACATTAACTTTATTAAACAATAACGATTATTCATTTACGGCAGCTGATGATTTATCAGGTCAAGGACGCTTCTATTTAAGATTTGAGTCTAGTGCATTGAATCTGAGTGATAATCCTTTTGACAAATTAGCTATTATAGCTAATAATGAAAATCAAACTATTGATATTATAGGTGAATTAATGAGTAAAACAGATGCAAATCTGTATGATTTACATGGTAGGTTAGTAAAAATACATTCGCTTAATATTAATAATACCATTAGTTCTATTGATGTTTCTTCTTTGAGTCCTGGTATCTATATTGTAGAACTCATTGGATACAGCCAAGAAAAACTTATTAAAAAAGTTATAATCCAATAAATCAAAACGACATAAAAAAAGCCAAATTTAAAAATTTGGCTTTTTTTGATTTAGTTAGTTAGAATAAACTTATAAGACATCTAGAAAATAGTCCATCATTTCCTCTTTGAGGTCATAATGCAACTTAATATAAGTACGCATATCATCCTTTAGAGTTCGTTGCTCATTTTGAAGTCTTCCATCTATATTTTCATTGAAATTGGCATTGTTGATGTTTGCAATTTTATTTCTGCAGCGATGCAATAATTTAGAAATTGCATTCTTTTCAATCATAATACGGTTTTGAAAAACCTCTAATTTAATTAAAACCATTGGGTCTTCATGACGTTGTACGATTTCCTCTAACTTTTCTTGGAATGTATCCATTTCATTTAAATGAAAACGCAACTCACGCTTCCATGTCTCGATATTAAATCGCAAATCACTTAAATATCTAACTTTAGCTTCCATATATACGAGTTTATGTGGTTATTAAATCTTTTTCTTTTATGAGTTCTTTTTGAATATGATTAGGCACAGGGCTATAATTATTAAATACTATAGAATAGGTTGCCCTTCCTTGTGTTATAGATCGTAATTGACTAGAGAAATCCGTTAATTCAGCTGACGGAATTACACATTTCAGTATTTGATAATGTGCTTCTGTTTCTATACCTTGGATGACAGCTCTTCTACTTTGCAATTCTGTCATCACATTACCTATCATCTGTTCTGGTACACGAAGTGTCATTAGTTCTGTTGGTTCCAATAACTTTGGATTGGCGTTTAGAAATGCTGCTTTAAAAGCGTGGGCTCCTGCAATCTTAAACGAAATATCGTTAGAATCAACAGAATGCATCTTACCATCATAAACCATAACACGTACATCGCGTATGTAAGAATCTGTTAGCGGACCCGACTCCATTACTTCCAAAATCCCTTTCTTTATAGACGGTAAATAGCGTTGGTCAATAACACCACCAACGATACAGTTATAAAATACTAATTTACCATCCCAAGGTAATTCCACAACTTCTTTACCCCTTAACGAAAAGCCCTCAGGTTCTGGCATACCGTCGTAATACGGTTCAATTTTAAGATGTACCTGACCAAACTGTCCAGAGCCACCACTTTGCTTTTTATGCCTGTAATTTGCCGTAGCACTGCGCTGTATGGTTTCTCTGTAGGATATTTTTGGTGATTCAAATCTAGCTTTAACATCGTAAACGTTTTCGAGTAGCCAGCTTAACGTTGAAAGATGAAGCTCCCCTTGAGTACCCACTAGCGTTTGATGCGTTTCAGTATTATAGCTTAAATCCACTGTTAAATCTTGACTATGTATGCGCTTAAGCGCTTCACTAAGTTTTTCTTCTTCAGTCGAGGTCTCAGCGAATACCGCTTTTACCAATCTCGGTTGAGGAAACTTAATAGGCCTAATAGTACCAGATTCTGCTTTACTTGCAAGCGTATCATTGGTATCCGTGAATTTCAGTTTTGTGGTTGCTCCAATGTCACCAACCGTTAACTTCTCAACGGAGTGTTTGTTCTTGCCATCCATAATAAAAAGTTGATTGAGCGTTTCACTTTCACCCGTTCTGGTATTGAACAATTTATCGTTGGACTTTACCTCACCAGACATTACTTTAAAAAATGTGATTTGTCCTAAATTGGGCTGATAAATGGTCTTAAACACAAAAAGTGATGTATCAGACTCAATAGTTGGTGTAATTAAATCACCTTCAATGGTTTGTTCTGGTTTTAAATCAGCTGCAGCTGGAGCCACATTATCAATAAAACCCATTAGACGCCCTGTTCCCATATCTTTTAATGCAGAAACACAAAATATAGGAAAGAAGTCGTGATTAAGCATTCCAAGCTTAATCCCTTTGCGCAATTCATCCTCATTTAGAGAGCCCTTATCAAAATAAAGTTCCATTAATTCTTCATCATTCTCGGCTGCTTTTTCAACAAGTTCATTATGTAAGGTGTTAGCATATTCTAACTGATTGTCGGGAATTTGTAACTTTTCTGGCTTACCGCCATCTGGTCCAAACTTGTAACATTTCATTTTAAGCACATCTATTATACATTGTGCCCCATCAATCTTAATTGGATATTGGACCAAAACAGCATTAGTACCCACCAGTTCTTTCAGGCTAGTAACAGCCATTTCGTAATTAGCTTTTTCACTATCGATTTTATTGATTACAAAAAGAATGGGTTTATGGTAACGGTCTACATAATTCCAAATAATCTCCGTTCCTATATCTGCTCCATGTTTGGCATTAATTACAGTAACTATTGTATCTGCGACTCTAATTGACGACATAATTTCGCCAATAAAATCGTCGAGACCAGGAGTATCAATAATATTGATTTTATAATTACGCCATTCTGTGTGCAAAGGTGTTGCAAAAACAGAAGCACCGCGTTGGTGCTCAAATTCATGGTAATCCGATATTGTATTTTGTTGCTCTACAGTGCCTCTTCGGTTAATGAGTCCTGCTTCATAGAGCATGGTCTCAGATAAGGTGGTTTTGCCTGCCCGATGGGTACCGACAAAAGCCACATTTTTAATGTGTTTATCATCAAATATTTTCATACATCAATAGATTTTATTAGTTGGAGATTCCTTGAAATTTATACCTTTTAAAGGTACTTTAGCTACAGAAGAAAAAACATGATAAAAGTTAGCTTCTTAATAATTATAAAGAATTTGCGAAAAAATTAGTTGTTATGACTGACAAGCATACCTTAAATAAGATGTTTCAAGGATATCAACTATCATCGCAACTATGGCACGGAAACGACATTTGGAACTTGGAGCAACTGCCAATTGACTTAAATACGCAATGTACTTTTACATCTTTCAAAAATGGAAAAAATCTAAGGCTTGGTAAATGGGTTGAGGAGTTTGTTTTGTTTCAACTTAATACCTTAGAAAATGTAGAAGTACTTGGCTCTGGTATTCAAATTGAAAAGGACAAACTTACTATTGGTGAGTTGGATAGCCTTTTTCTTTTAGAAGGTATGCCCATTCATTTAGAAATTGTGTATAAATACTATTTATACGACCCAGATATTAGAGAGGATTCAAGTCTTGCAAATTGGATAGGACCTAACAGAAATGATAGGTTATTACATAAACTAAACAAACTAAAATCTCGGCAATTACCTCTTTTACAAAATGAAGCCACCAAGAACATATTAGAATCTCTTGATATTTTCCACAAGACAATTAAACAAAATGTTCTTTTTAAGGCTAAGCTGTTTATACCTTATAATTCAAAATTTGAAATTAACAGCGCTTTAAATCCAAGCTGTGTGGTTGGTGAATATCTTAGATTAAATCAACTTATAAATTTTGAGGCATATAGTTTTTTCATACCTTCGAAATTAGAGTGGCTACTTGTTCCAAATATTGATGTACACTGGCTTAATTATGAAGCAGCTAAATCTCTTATTAGGAAGGAACTAGACTCCAAACGTTCACCTTTAATTTGGGTTAGGGATAATAAGAATAAAATCCGTTTAATATTTGTAGTTTGGTGGTAGAAGATTTCTATTTTAAATTGTATAAACCGTACGGCTACCTCAGTCAATTTGTTTACAATCAAGGTCAAAGAAAGAACAAGAAATTGCTAGGTGAGTTTCACCATTTCCCGAAGGGTACCATGGCAGTTGGCCGTTTAGACGAAAAATCTGAAGGCTTATTACTGTTAACCACTGATGGAAAATTTAGCCATTTCATTACAAATGCTGGGATTGAAAAAGAATACCACGTTATGGTTGATGGCCTCATTGCAAATAAAGATATTGAAGTTTTAAAGCAAGGGATTGACATTACTGTCAATGGGATGCCTTATAAAACTAAGCCTTGCAAAGTTTCAATTTTAAAGGATACATCTCATATCTTTAAACGACATGTACGCCATGAAAGACATGGCCCTACATCATGGATTTCAATTATCTTGACGGAAGGAAAATTTAGACAAGTGCGGAAAATGACAGCAAAAATAGGATTTCCCACACTGCGTTTGGTACGCGTAAGGGTTGGTATTTATGAATTAGATAGCATGCAACCTGGCGAAGTAAAAGCTATTTATTATTAGCGGTTTGTTCATTACTTGTTTCAGTAGTTTCATTTTTAGACTTAATAGTCATCTTTTCATTTACAAAAATTATTCTCGCTTTCACACCTGTTAAAAGGTTCCATTCTTTTGACGATACCACACCACCTTTATCGTCATAAATAACAAACTCTGCTGTATTTGGACCAGATTCTCCTTGATTGAGCGCAACGATATCCACAATATTTCTGCCTTCAATAAGATTAACTTCAACACGTCGATAACTACTCGTCAAAAGTAAGCTTCGTTTAACAACTTCTCCATTAACAATAACCATAACCCTATCTCCGTCTGGATACTCATGGTCCCTGCATACTATATTTACAAATTTGGTATCAACTCTGTGCTCACCTAGAAACTGATCAGACATGGCACGTACGTACCCCCCTTTTACAGCCTCCTTTTTCCAGCGTTCTTCAAAAATCTCGCTTGGACTCTTTAATCCGTCATCCTCAATCATAGAGAACGGCTTTTCAGTTTCTTTTAAAATAAACTTTTTTGGTTGATTCTTGGATTCCCCAGTCTTGCTATCCTCCTTTTTTAAAATTGGTGCCACCTTTGCTTTTATAAGACTAGAATCTTTTTTCTTTTTAGAGGGCTCCGCAGGTATTCTAATGGACTTTTTTTCCTTTTCCGTAACCTGAGCCACAGCCATGGTTGAATAACCTGAGAACAGAAAGAATAGTATTAAAGTGAAGTATCTCACAATTTTAATGTCACTTTTTAACTTATTATAGCAATAATTATACCTTAATCAAAATAAACGTTTAAAATTGTATTTCCGTGCAAAAAAAAGTTAAAACTTACCGTTGAAACTAATACGCAGTTTACGATTATATTCTTCGAATAACCAATCTTTGTAGTTGTCGGTACTATTCATAATACAATAACTGTACTGTTTTATACGATACGCGATGTCATCTTGTAATAATTTGACCAGGTCCCTTGCATCATATACATCTTCACTGTTTTCAATACACATTTGAGAATGCTGGGCAATAGATCGTTCAATGACGGTAAAGGATTTTTTTCCTGAATTTATAACGTCTTTATATTCTGCCTTTATATCAAAGTCGATGGATTCTGATTTGCTGAACTTTGCCTTAATCTCTTCTGGCATATGATAAACAAATTCGCGTTCAATGGATTCGTCATCAACAATATTCTCAAGATACATATCTGGGTACTTGAAAATATGTTGCCAATTAACGGGCTGGTCCCATGGCCCAAAACGTGCAATGTTATTACCCAAATCAATAACCTGAAAAGTTCTTCTATCCTTATAGGTACGACTTCCTCTTCCTATCATTTGAAAGTAAAGGGTTAAAGACCTTGTTGCTCTATTTAAGACTATTGCCTCTACAGATGGCTCGTCAAATCCTGTAGTAAGGATACTTACAGACGTTAAAATGGCATCTGGGGTGTTTTTAAACCACTTTAACGTGTCTTTTCGCTCTTCTTTACTCGCTGTATTGTCTAGATGTTTAATTTCATATCCTGCCTTTTTAAAGGTGTAATAAACCTCTTTTGACGTATAAATCCCATTATTAAAGATTAAGGTCTTCTTACCTTTTGCTAACTCTTCATAAGCAGTTAGTAATTTAGACTGCATCAACATATTGGTATATAGAGCCTCAGAGGACTTTACGGTATAATCACCGTTAATTCCAATCTTTAACGAGGTTAAACCCACATCGTAATGATATAAATCGGCTTTTGCCAAAAATCCATTTTTAATTAGTGTTGCAATATCATCACCAACGATTAACTTTTTATAATTATCCTTCATTGGAAGTTTTATATTGCTACTAAGCGGCGTAGCTGTGACTCCAAGGATAAAACAAGATTCAAAGAATTTAAATAGTTTTCTAAATGAATTGTAGTGCGCTTCATCAATAATCACAAGACCTATATTTTTTAGCTCAAAATCGTTATCAGAAAGCCTATTGTTCAATGTTTCTACCATAGCAACAAAACATTGGTATTCGTCTTGGTCTGGGAGTTGCTTTACTTTACTGTTAATGACTTTGTTATTAACCTTAAATCCAGTTAATACGTTTGACGTTTGCTTGCACAATTCTATTCTATGTGTAAGAATAACTACCTTTTTATTGTGATCTTTAATATAACGCCTAACGATTTCAGAAAAAATAACGGTTTTACCTCCTCCTGTTGGAAGTTGGTACAAAAGATTAAAATCATCTGGTTCCTCAGCCATAACATCAAAGATGCGATTGAGGTCCTTTAGCTGATAGTCATAAAGTTGTTTATCTGAAACTTTGGTATTTAAGGTCTCTGTAGTCATTGGCATTTGAAAACATTAATTTTGCAAAAATAACACATAGTAAGGGTTTATCTAAGACAATGTTAATAACCTTTAACAACATTGGTATTGTTATTGCGTCTGTAATTATATTAACATTTTAAGAATTTTTATTATGAAAACATTTAGAAGGCAACCTGTGTCGGTCAATACAGGTTCGATGGCAGACATTGCCTTTCTTTTGCTAATTTTCTTCTTAGTGAGTACAACAATTTCAGCAGAAAAAGGAATATTGAGACAGCTTCCTCCCTATTGTGAAGACCCTAAAACTTGTGAATTAGATATCAAGGACAGAAATTTATTAGAGATTTCGTTAAATTATAAAGATGAAATCCTAATCTCTAATTCATCTGTTAAACTCAATGATGTGCCTAAGATTGTGAAAAGTTTTATAGACAATAACGGGCTATCACAATGCGACTATTGTCAAGGAAAACAATTTCCTAAGTATTCTGAGCATCCCAAAAAGGCGGTAATATTTCTAAATTTTGATTCACTTACGTCTTATAAAGCCTATATAGAAGTCCAAGACCAAATTGCAAAAGCCTACAATGCTATTAGGCAGGCCTATGCCATAAATCGTTTTAATAAATCATTAGGCCAACTCGATAAGGCCGAAATGCAGGTTATTACACAAAATTATCCTATAAGGGTATATGAAGTTAACCCCAATACATCTCAATAGAACAACTAAACGGTTATAAGGGTTTTAAACTATTTCATTGATATGCTCCTATTTGCAATATAAAGAGCGTTAAAATCTGTTAAATTACTATTATGTTATACAAAGTACTGTAACAATTGTAAAGTTCTATCGTCTATATAGTGTAATCAATTAAAAAACGAAAAATCATGAGAACTTTAAACAACAATCAATTAACAAGCGATTTTGCGGATACTAAAACTTCCGTTTGGAATAAAAAGAGACGCTATAGGTAAACAATCCGAATTAACATCAATCATTAAATCAAACAGTTATGAAAGCCTTGTCTAGAATTGTCAATACATCTAATAGTTTAGATGATGACTTAGAAAACATCAAGTAATGAAAATTGCAGAAAAATAGAAAACCAATACGGAGTCGTATTGGTTTTTTGTTTTTTTGAACAATTTATATTTTAGTATTCGTAATTTGCTGTTATTCTTCTCTAACAAGAATGATATTTAAAGAATTATTTCTTAGCCATCTAACTATAAATATTAACTGATGACACTAAAAATCACAATACCTCTTTTTGTATTAACTATACTTTTATCTAGCTGTAAACCAGATAAACCCAAAACCGATGAAGAGCTTATTACTTACGCTAAGAACATTCACAAACGTGTCATTACATTGGATACCCATTGCGATATTAATGTAAAGAACTTTACAGACTCTATAAATTACACACAACGACTAGATACTCAGGTAAACTTGCCTAAAATGATAGAGGGCGGCCTAGATGTGGTTTGGTTCATAGTATATACCGGTCAGGATTCTTTAACGGTTGAAGGTTTTGAAAAAGCATATGATAATGCTATATCCAAGTTCGATGCAATTCACAGATTAGTAAATGAGTACGCACCAGGTAAAATTGAATTAGCAACCACGTCAGAAGATGTGAGGCGCCTACAAGCCAAAGGCAAAAAAGTAGCGATGATAGGTATTGAAAATGGTTACCCCATAGGATTAAATCTTAGCAATGTTAAAAAATTCTATGATAAGGGAGCGCGCTATATGTCTTTATCCCATAATGGTCACAGTCAACTTTGCGATAGTAATACAGGTGAATCAGACGGGGTATGGCTGCACAATGGTTTAAGTGATTTTGGTAAAGAAGTCATCAAGGAAATGAACCGTGTTGGTATGATGATAGACGTATCACACCCATCAAAAGAAGCTATGCGCCAAATGATTGAATTAACTAAAGCGCCTATCATAGCATCGCATTCTTCTGCTCGTGCCTTATGCAACCACAGTCGTAATTTAGACGATGAACAGTTGCAGTGGTTAAAAGATAATCGTGGTGTAATCCAGACTGTGGCATTTAAATCTTATGTTAGTGAGGAAAAAAGTATAGCCCGTTCTAAAAAGACCAAGGAAATTAGTAAAAGCATAGCAGATTCCATGGGTGTAACCTATTATTCAAGACGTGAACTACGGAATATTGACAAGCAAAAACGCGATTCAATAATAGACAGTGGTTATCTGCAAAAAATAAATACGTTGGCAAGAACTAAAATTAGCAATATGGAGGGTTTCCCTCCAGAAGTAAATGTTTCAGACTTTGTAGACCATATTGATTATTTAGTAAAAACAATAGGTATTGACCATGTTGGTATAAGTAGTGACTTTGACGGCGGTGGCGGAATCGAAGGGTGGTCGGATGCTTCAGAGACGCTTAATGTTACGCTGGAACTTGTGCGCCGAGGATACACTGAAGAACAGATTGAAAAGTTATGGTCTGGTAATCTATTACGTGTTTTGGATGAAGTACAAAATGTGGCGAAAAATTACGACTTGATAAATTCTAATAGTTAAATAATTCAAGTAGAGCTTTTTCAAATTTCTGTCTTGACAGATACTGGTCTTCCAATTGAGAAGCAAAAGGAATTGGTGTTTCTATACTTGCAACTCGCCTTACCGGTGCGTCTAAAAATTCAAAACACTCCTCCATTATCATAGCCGAAATATCACTGGCTATACCACCAAACAAGGAATCTTCTTGCAAAATAATGACCTTCCCTGTTTTTTTAACCGAATTTAATATGGATTCCTTGTCCAAAGGTTGCAAGGTCCTCAAATCCAAAAGATCTGCATCGATATCTGGATGTTTCTCTAAAGTTTCTAAAGCCCAATGCACACCTGCTCCATAAGTTATAATACTAATGGTTTCACCTTCTTTTAATAAAGCTCCTTTTCCAAAAGGCAAGGTGTAGTAATTGATAGGTACATTTTGTCTAATACTTCTATAAAGGGCCTTATGCTCAAAAAACATTACAGGATTAGGGTCATTTACGGCTGTTGCCAACAATCCTTTAGCATCAAAAGGAAATGCAGGGTAAACCACTTTTAGACCAGGTGTTTTTGTGAACCAGGCCTCATTAGTTTGGGAGTGAAATGGCCCTGCTGCGACACCTGCTCCACAAGGCATTCTCACAACAACATCTGCATTTTGTCCCCATCGGTAGTGAACTTTAGCTAAATAATTTACAATAGGATTAAAGCCTGAAGTTACAAAATCCGAAAATTGCATTTCTACAACCGCCTTCATGCCTGCGATGGATAATCCCATACCTGCCTCCACTATGGCCGATTCGCAGATAGGTGTATTGCGTATGCGATCTTTACCAAATACATCAACAAAACCCTCGGTTATTTTAAAGACACCACCATATTCGGCAATATCTTGACCCATAATCACTAAATTTTCATGCTTCTCTAAAGACTGTTTCAAACCTTCTGAAATAGCATCAATAAGTCGTAATTCTTTTTTATCTTTATTTGGTGTATAATCTTGATAATCATACGATTTATAAACATCACTTAATTCTTCACTTTCAGATGACACTATTGGTGACTCGGCATAGGCCGAACTAAGACCATCCTCTATTTCAGCCTTAAGAGTATTGTGGTAAGAGTCATCAATTTCGGCAGTTAATATTTGCTTGCTGTAGAGGTAACTTCTAAAATTTTCTATGGGATCTTTTGCCTCCCAGAATGCCATTAATTCTTTTGGTACATATTTGGTACCACTGGCTTCTTCATGCCCTCGCCTTCTAAAGGTCTTGAATTCAATTAAAATTGGCCTAGGTCGCTTTCTTATGCTTTCGGCAAGCTTTTTTACTTTGGTATATGTTTCTATGATGTTGTTACCGTCTAAAATAAAAGATTCTATGCCATAACCCTTACCTTTATCTGCAAGATGCTTGCAACGGTATTGCTCATTTGTTGGGGTTGAAAGGCCATAACCATTATTTTCGATGCAAAAAATCACAGGTAGCTGCCATACTGCAGCTACGTTTAGTGCCTCATGAAAATCTCCTTCACTAGTCGCTCCTTCTCCTGTGAATACCGCTGTAACTTTACCATTTTTTTTCAAAAGGTTAGCCAGTGCTATCCCATCTGCAACTCCAAGTTGAGGACCTAAATGAGAAATCATACCAACGATATTATAATCTTGGGTCCCAAAATGAAAAGACCTGTCCCTCCCCTTTGTGAATCCGCTTGCTTTTCCTTGCCATTGGCAGAATAAACGGTGCAAAGGGATATCCCTTGTGGTAAACACGCCGAGATTCCTGTGCATAGGTAAAATATACTCGTTAGGTTTAAGCGCCATGGTAACTCCAACGGATATAGCTTCTTGCCCAATACCAGAAAACCATTTAGAAATCTTTCCTTGCCTTAGCAAAATGAGCATCTTTTCCTCAATCAACCTAGGCTTAAGCATGTTATAATACAATTGCAAAAGCGACTTGTCGCTTAGATTCCGTTTATCGTAATCAATATTACTTTTCGTTATTGTTGGCATACACAGATTATTGAGTCTTTCCAAAAGTAACAAAAATGGTATAATCTTATCAATTGTTGATAATTTATCATCGTCCTAAACATTATTATTTAGTACATTTTTTGGTTAGATTTGTATATTACAATTAATAATAATGACATTCCATGGAGAGAATACCTAGTGTAGATTTAGCCGATTTCATTTCTAACGACCCTACTAGAAAGCAAAACTTCATCAATAACATAGGTAAAGCTTATGAGGATATTGGATTTGTGGCTCTAAAGGGACATTTTTTGGATGACGCCCTTGTTGACAAACTCTATTCTGAAGTAAAAAATTTCTTCGATTTACCAGTTAGCACAAAACAAGGTTATGAAATCGAAGGAATTGGGGGTCAAAGGGGCTATGTCTCATTTGGCAAAGAAAGCGCCAAAGGAAAAAAAGAAGGTGATTTAAAAGAATTCTGGCACTTTGGGCAATATGTAGAGGATGATGCAGAGCGCAAAAAAGAGTATCCAGAAAATATCGTTGTTAAAGAGTTGCCTCAATTTAATGAGGTAGGTAAGGAAGCTTACAAAATGCTTGAGAGAACTGCTAAATACGTTTTGCGTGCACTAGCGCTACATTTAGGACTTGAAGAAACTTACTTTGATGCCTATATACACAATGGCAATTCTATTTTGAGGCCTATTCATTATCCACCAATACTAGAAGAGCCTAAAGATGCCGTCAGAGCGGCAGCACATGGCGACATTAATCTCATTACTTTACTTATGGGTGCCCAAGGAAGAGGGCTTCAAGTCCAACGGCATGACGGCCAATGGATTGATGCTATTGCAGAGCCTGATGAATTAATGATCAATGTTGGAGATATGTTGTCTAGACACACCAACAATAAATTAAAATCTACCATACACCGCGTGGTTAATCCACCAAGAGAACTTTGGGGTACATCTCGATATTCGATTCCTTTTTTTATGCACCCAATCAGCGAAATGAAATTAGATGTCTTAGATAGCTGTGTAGATAAAAACCATCCAAAACAATTTGACGATATCACAGCGGGAGAATTTCTTAACGAAAGACTTATTGAACTTGGTTTAATTAAAAAGTAATTTTTATCTAATAATTAATGGATTTAAAAGATCAGTTGAGCCAACTATTTCCGGAGCATGTTCCTAAGGAATCTGATGATGCTCCATCCCAAGAAAAAGATTTATGGATTCAAGAGGAACCATTGATTTGTACATACGAAAAAAGAAAAGGGAAGCCCACAACAATAATAGAGGGTTACAACGGAGCTATAAGCGATTTTAAGCAACTAGCAAAAGAATTAAAAACCAAACTTAGTGTTGGTGGTAGTTTTAAAGATGATAAAATTATCATACAAGGTGATTACAGGGACCGGATTATGACAATGCTAAAAGAAAAGGGATTTAAGGTTAAGCGTGTAGGTGGTTAAATAATGGCAAATAAAATCTTACATATTACCAATGGAGATAGTCTCACAAATTATTTAAGAGAGCTTGGTTTCAAGGATGAGATTCTTACTTGGCAAGAAATGTTATGTGAAGGACCTACTATTCCAAAAATAGATTCAGAAGAGTTTTTTCAGATAAGAGCGTCATTTCTAAAGGCATATTATGATATAGAATATGATTTTAAAGCCCTAAAAAGTGAGTTATCAAAATTAGATGATATAGAAAATTATGATGAAATAAATCTGTGGTTTGAGTATGATTTATTCTGCCATATCAATCTTTTAGGAGTTCTTAATCTTTTGCACCAGAAGGAAATTCATTTACCTATATATCACATTTGTAGCGGACGTGTAAAAGGAGAAAAAAATCTTAAAGGACTATCAGAGCTTACAGCGGAGCAGCTAGAAAATCATTATCGTAATAAAATAAGGATAACAGATTCGGATAAAGAATTAGCCGTAGCTTTATGGCGAACCTACTGCGGCAAAGACCACAATATCCTTAAGCCTTATATCGTTACTAAATCTAGTTTTAAGTATTTAAGCAACTGCCTTAAAGCACATCTAAAACGATTTCCCGACCAACAAAGTGGTTTAAGCGCAATAGAATACAACATTTTAAAATTAGTTAAGAATAATGACATAAAATCCATAAATCACCTGTTAGGTTACAGTCTCAACTATCAAGGATATTATGGGTATGGTGATTTACAACTGCAGCGTATTATAAATCACTTGAACATCTTTTTTGAAGAAGATGAAAACCGAATTACTCTAAATAGGAAAGGCCATGAAGCAATCCTAAGAAACTACAACTATGCCAGTGAAATAAAGAATGATATGGTCTTTGGTGGTGTTAATCGGTTGGACTACCAGTTCAGTGTAGACGAAAATAAACTCATAAAAACCGTGTCTCATGCAGATTAAAGATTCAGAATTAATACTTAACCCAGATGGTAGTGTTTATCATCTAAATCTTAGGCCAGAGCACATTTCTGACACCATTATTTTTGTAGGGGACCAAGACCGTGTAGAGAAGATCACAAAGCATTTTGAGAGTATAGAATTCAGCACTCAAAAACGCGAGTTTAAAACTCAAACAGGCTACTATAAAGACCGTAGGATAACTGTGATTTCAACCGGTATAGGACCAGACAATATTGATATTGTACTTAATGAGCTGGATGCACTTGTAAATATAGATTTAAAAACAAGGCAACCTAAAACCTATTTAACAAGTCTAAATATCATAAGGGTTGGTACTTCTGGCTCTTTACAAGCTGACATTCCAATAGATTCTTTTGTGATGAGTACTCATGGGCTTGATGTCAATGGAATGCTTCATTTCTATCAGATTAAAGGAATTAGTAATCCAGAAATTGAAGATGCCTTTATTGCACATACAGACTGGGATAAAAACAAGGCAAGACCAATAATCATTGAAAACAGTACATACCTTGAAAAGTATTTTGATAGTGATAAAGTTTTTCATGGAATGACGGGAACTGCTGGTGGTTTTTATGGACCTCAGGGTAGAGTTCTAAGACTACCCTTATTTGACCCAGAGCTCAATTCTAAACTAGATAGCTTTGAGCATAATGGTTTCAGAATAACTAATTTTGAAATGGAAACCTCCGTTATTTATGGCCTTTCAAAGTTGCTAGGTCATGAGGCACTCTCCCTTAATGCGATAATAGCCAATCGGGCTAATGGAGACTTTAGTAAAGACCCTAAAAAAACAGTCGAAAAACTCATTTTATATACCTTGGAGCGCATTGTTAATATTTAAAATAATTACTTCGGACAATTAAACATGAAAAAAGTTTCTATTGGTGGCGTGCCAGAACATTTCAATTTAGCGTGGTATCTCACCTTAAAAAATGGAGAATATAAATCTAAAGACATCAACCTAAGATGGTACGATTATTTTGGTGGTACAGGTGCTATGTGCAAGGCTTTAAGAAATGGCGATATTGATATGGCGGTGATACTCACAGAAGGTATTGTAAAGGACATTATTGAGGGCAACCCATCTAAGATTGTTCAAACCTTTGTGAGCTCTCCTTTAATTTGGGGCATCCATGTAGCAGCTGATTCTAAGTATGAAGTAGTAGAAGATCTTCCTGGCCAAAAGGCGGCCATAAGCAGATATGGCTCTGGCTCACACCTTATGGCTTATATAAATGCCAAAAATAACGGTTGGGACTTAAATCAAGATTTAAACTTTGAAGTTGTTCAAAACTTAGATGGTGCTATTAGAGCCCTAACAGAACAGAGAGCAGATTATTTTATGTGGGAACGCTTTACAACAAAACCTATAGTTGATGATGGTATTTTTAGACATATTGGTAATTGTCCTACACCATGGCCTTGCTTTGTTATCGCGGTGCGAAATGAGTTTATCAAAAACAATAAGAAAGAATTAGAAACTATTCTAGACATTATAAACAATACCACAAACGACTTTAAAAATATTCCAAGTATTGACAGAACAATTTCCAATAGATACGAACAGGATATACAAGATGTTAGAGAGTGGTTGTCGCTTACCGAATGGTCGCAAGAGATTATTGATAGACCAACATTACAAATGGTTCAAAACGAACTTTTTGATTTAAAAATTATCAATAAAACAGCTGATTACGAGAGTTTAACTTACACTATCTAACTCTTTTTTTAGTATTTTCTTTATTTTATTCTAGCTAATCAAAAACCGCTTAACATCAGTAATAATCGATAAAAAGCGTTAAATAGTGTTAATGGTTTTGGCATGGTTTCTTACACTTTTTGTTCATAACTTTCTATAATTCAATTTTTTAATTACATTTGTTTAACCAAATCGAAGCTATTAACCAAACGATTAGACTAATATGATTCTTACAATTACGCTAGTTTTAGCATTTTTAGTCGCAATAAACTTTGTCCTGCTTTTTTTCAGTTGTAACAAAACCACTAAGAAATCCTCGGTGCAACAACCAAGGATTATTAAGGAAGAGAAGTCTAAGGTATTTTCCAATCAATTGCCTTCTCGCCGACTTGCTGCAACAGGGAGTTAGTAGAGCTGAAATGTCTATTTCCAAACCAGTAGCCTCTATTTGCGCTTAATGGTGAAGGATGGCCTGTCTGCAAGATATGATGCTTACGCCTGTCTATCAGTTTTATTTTTTTCTTGGCGAATCCACCCCATAGCAAAAACACAACACCTTTTCTATGTTCGCTAATTTTACTTATTACTGCATCTGTGAATTGCTCCCAGCCCTTTCCTTGATGGCTGCCTGCTTGGTGTGCTCTTACGGTCAATGTTGCATTTAATAGAAAGACTCCTTGATCTGCCCACGGCATCAAATTACCACTTTTAGGATAGGGGACTTTTAAGTCTTCTCCCAGTTCTTTAAATATATTTACTAACGATGGTGGATGCACAACTCCTTCATTCACAGAAAAACAGAGCCCATTAGCCTGCCCAACTCCATGATATGGGTCTTGACCAATGATTACCACTTTTACATCATTGAATGTACAGTGATTGAAAGCGTTAAAAATATCTCCACCTTTTGGGTAGCAGCTGTGGGTTAAATATTCCTGTTTGACAAATTCTACCAAAGATTGAAAATAGGGCTTTTCAAACTCTAACTGCAATATGGTTTTCCAACTATCGTCTATGCTTAATTTCATCTAGCAAATATAAAACTAGTTGTCTTAAAACCGTCATAAGCCATTAGGCACATCACCTTATTTAAGTTAAATTTGCAACTTTAAAATTGAGTATTACCAGTGATAATCTGGTATCTTAAAATTACCATGATCAGTATACATAAAAAAACATTAGAAGATTTAGAGCTTTCTAGGGTATTAGAACAAGTCAGCGAGTACTGTGTTTCTCATCTAGGTAAAGCTGAAGCACTTGATATTTTACCATTTGAAGATACCGAACAGCTCAAAACTGAACTTGCATATACCAACGAATACTTATCTTCTTTTGACAATGATAACCGCATACCAAATCATGGCTTTGATGCTATTACCAAAGAACTCAAGTTATTAACCATTGAAAACACATATCTAGAAGTTAAAAGCTTTCAGCGCTTAGTGAGTATGTCGCTAACGGTAAATACAATTTTAAAATTTCTCAAAAAGTTCAAAGAGTATTATTCTCAACTTCATAACTTAAGTCAACCGATTGAGCACACCACTTCTATTATTGAGCAAGTAGATGCTGTTGTTGACCGCTTTGGAGATATCAAAGACAACGCCTCACCACAACTTAATAGCCTTAGGAAATCGTTAAACAGCGTAAAAGGGAAAATAAATAGTAGTTTTACTTCAGCCTTAAATCGTTATCACAACCTAGATTATTTAGACGATATAAGAGAATCCGTTGTAGAAAATAAGCGTGTCCTCGCGGTTAAAGCTATGTACCGTAAAAAGGTACACGGCGCCATTATGGGTGGAAGTAAAACAGGTAGTATCGTTTATATCGAGCCCGAAACAACACTTCAATACTCGAGAGAACTTAATAACCTTGAGTATGAAGAAAAAGAAGAAGTCATAAAAATTCTCAAGGAATTAACAGATTATATCCGTTTATTTTTACCTCTGCTTGAAAAGTACCAATCGTTTTTAACTAAAATTGATCTTATTTCTGCAAAAGCAAAATATGCGCAGAGCATGAATGCTATTTTGCCAGAGATTAACGAAAAACGAGAATTTTATATTCGTGATGCCTATCATCCTCTACTCTACTTAACTAATAAAGAAACTGGTAAAACTACATTTCCGCAAACTATAAAATTAACAGATGACGGTAGAATTATTGTCATTTCTGGACCTAATGCCGGCGGAAAAAGTATTACCCTAAAAACTGTTGGTTTATTACAAGTGATGTTACAAAGTGGCATGCTAATTCCTGTACATGAACGTAGTACGGTGTGCTTATTTGATAGAATTTTAAGTGATATTGGAGACAATCAGTCAATAGAAAATCATTTGAGCACCTATAGCTATCGCCTCAAGCAAATGAATTACTTTCTTAAAAAAGTTAATAAAAACACCTTGTTTTTAATTGATGAATTTGGTACAGGTAGCGATCCTGAATTAGGTGGCGCCCTAGCCGAAACCTTTTTAGAGGTATTTTATGATCGTGGTGCCTACGGTATAATTACAACACACTATTCTAACCTTAAGCTATTGGCAAACGAATTGCCCTATATGAAGAATGCCAACATGCTTTTTAATGAGCGAAGTTTAGAACCCATGTACAGGTTGGTAATTGGACAAGCAGGGAGCTCCTTTACCTTTGAAGTTGCTCAGAAAAATGGCATTCCATACAATTTAATCAATAAATCAAAAAAGAAAATTGAACGTGGCAAAGTACGCTTTGATGCAACCATTGCCAAACTACAAAAAGAGCGTAGTAAATTAGAACGTACAGAGCGCTCACTAAAGGAAAATGAGAAAAAGAAATTGTCTGAGGCAGAAAAATTAGAGGAAACTAATCTCAAAATCCAAAAGAAATTAGAAAGTTATCAGGAGTTATATGATAGCAACCAACGCCTTATTTACCTAGGACAAAAGGTAAATGATTTGGCAGAAAAGTTTTTTAATAATAAGCGTAAGCGCGAACTTATGAGCGAACTTTTTAGATTGGTGCAAATAGAAAATGCCAAACGTAAAAAAACATCAGCCAAACAAAAACGCGCTGAAAAGGCCAAAGAAAAGCAAATACAGAAAGAGGCCGAGAAAAAAGTAGAAATAATTCGTAAGAAGAAAAAACAAGCCAAACAACTAGAAAAAGAAAAGCCCGCACCTCCTAAACCCGTACTCAAAATTGGTGATAGAGTTCGCATGCACGATGGTAAAGCGGTTGGTAGTATTGATGGCTTGGAAAAAAATAAAGCCATTGTTAATTATGGTATGTTTACAACCAACGTAAGCGTTGATTTGTTGGAATTAGTTGAATCTAAAAAGAAGTAAGACCAACTGTAATTTAAGATTTAGCCATTTTGAACCACTACACTAGTTCCCAATAGGTTTACTCCTTAATATTTGGAATCCTTAATCAGTATTAAACCAAATTTGGAACGTACAGAACACCTAGAGACTTTTAAGTCCATCGTGTTTTGTTAGGTAATAGGATCCCGTGTCTATTTTAAATTAACTCATTTTAAGGCAATTATATTTTTCGGTTAAAAATTTCGGTATTATCGCTATCTTAGAGCAAAGAATTACAGGTACTTTTTTACGTTTTGAGGTTGATATCCCAGTGGATAATTAAAGTACTTACACAGAACACGGTACAACATCCGTATTAATTGAGATTATGAGAAAAATCATTTTCATTTTAATTGCTACAACACTTACCCAATTTAGTTTTTCACAACAAAAACAACTCATCGATAGTCTAAAACTTGAATTGAAAAACAGAAGTGAAAATGATTCTATCAAAGTCTCAATTTTAACCTTACTTCATGAAAAGCTCATGTTTTCTCAACCAGAGGAAGCCAAACAGTACGCCTTGCAAGAACTCGAAATATCAAAAAGAATTAATTATATCAAAGGACTTGGTGTAGGCCATATGCACTTGGGCAATTACTATTCTAACAGAGGCGAGAATGACTCGGCCTTATATTATTACAACATCGGAAAACAATATTTCAAAGATATAAAAAGCACTAGAGGCATCATTTTCGTTAATCATTCTATTGCAGATATTAAAAGAATAAATGGAGATTTAAATGAGGCCATTACACTTACAAAAGAAACCTTACAGTCTATAAGGGAAAATGAGGCAGAAGGTGATTTAAAGACGAAGTTTATTGGTGCACAGCATAATTCATTAGCCAACATATATATTGAAAAAGGCAATTACAAATTGGCACTACAAGAAGCCCTGGAGGGCTTAAAGTGTTTTGAGTCCATTAATCACGAATCAAGAACTGCGGATGCATTAAAACAGGTTGGCGACATTGAATCTGCTCTAAAAAACCACAAATCTTCGATTAAGTATTTTAAACAAGCCATTGACATATACGAAAAGCTTGATGATAAAATGTATGCCGCATATGCCCATAACTCTCTAGGTATTTCTTATCAAAATCTAAATAATTATAGCCAAGCTAAAGTACAATTTGACCTAGCCATCGAAAACTCTAAGGCGGTTGAAAATAAAATGTCGCTCACAAATAGCATGCACAACCTTGCAGAATTAGAATTAATCAATAAAAATTTCAGCGAAGCCAAAAGGCTATTTCTTGAAGCAAAGACCATTACCGAATCTGAAAACCTTCAATTGGGTTTAGCCAACGCATATAATGGATTATCTAAAATTGATTACGAACTTAACAACTTGTCGAATGCCTTAAGCAATAACAATAAGGCCATATCAATAACCAAGTCCATGGGTGCCTTACCATATTTAGCAGATTATTACAAACTCCAGTCTGACATCTTGTTGAAATCAAAAAAGGCCAAACCTGCTATTTATTATTTAAAGGAATCCCAAAAGATTAATGATAGTTTGTTTGATATTAAAAAAGCACAACAAATCGAAGAACTTAAAACCATTTATGAAACAGAAAAGAATAAGGCTGAAATTGCATTGCAGAAAGAAGAAATAAAGACGTTGAATGCTAAATCTGAAAATGATAAGCTTACCAAAACACTTTATGGCATTGGAATGTTTTCATTCATAGTCATTTCTGGATTGCTCTTTTTTGGATTCAAACAGCGCATTAAGAAAAATAAAATCGAACGAGAGAAACAAGAAGCAATTTTCAAGCAAGAAATAGAGTTTAAAAAGAAGGAATTAGCCTCACAAACCCTTCATCTGGTGCAAAAAAACACCTTTATTCAAGAATTGAAAGACAATCTGGAAAAAATTAAACAATCTCCTGAATTATTTAAGGTAGAATTTAGACGGCTTGTTATGTTGCTTAAAAAAGAAAGTGCAGAGGATAGAGATTGGGAGGTCTTTAAATCTTACTTTTCTGAAGTACACAATAATTTTGATGAAAAACTTAAGTCAATATCTAAGGAAATAACTGAGAAAGATATCCGTTTAGCCTCATTTTTGAGGATGAATTTAACAACCAAGGAAATTGCCTCTATGCTCAACGTACAGCCGGATAGTGTCAAAAAATCTAAATACAGGCTTAAAAGTAAACTCGCTTTGGATAGGGATATAGATTTAACCCAATTTTTAAATTCGCTATAAGTGTAATACCTATCTTTGTATTGTGATTGATAGTATACCTAAAGATAAGGAACTCATCGTTTTTGACGGCGTATGTAATCTCTGTAACAGCAGTGTTTTATTTGTTATTAAACACGACAACGAGAACCATTTTTTATTTGCCCCTTTACAGAGTAAAGTGGGAAATTCTATAATAGAAACGTTTAATATCGATACAGATAAAACAGATTCTATTTTGCTCTACTCACCAGCAAACCATACCCTTAAGATTAAATCCTCGGCTGCTCTAAATATTGCCAAAAAACTTGGCTTCCCTACTAATCTAGCCACAATTTTTTTAATTGTTCCTAATTTTATAAGAAATTGGGTGTATGATATCGTTGCTAAGCATAGGTACAATTGGTTTGGAAAAAAAGAAGCTTGCATGATTCCCACGCCCGAGCTTCAGGCCAAATTTATCAATTAAAAAAACCTTACAGAACAGGTTCCATAAGGCTTTTTCATTAACAACTTAATTCTACAAAACTTAATCCAACGGTTTTGTTGAGGGAACAACCATTGATTAATAGCACATTTTGCGAATTAAAAATACGGTATAATAAAGTTCTATAATTAAAAAATCGATATGTAGCCCTTATCTAAGCCTAAGTTATAACTAATGCAAAAAACATCTATAAACTGTTTAAATTAAAACTAAAGGCTCATTATAAAGTGGTTCTAACATTAGATTTAGGCCTTTTTACTCATTACTGGTTTTAACCTAAGCTTTAAGTTCTTACATTCGTTTTATAGAAGTTAAACTAGTTTATAGTTAAGGGTTGATCTAATCCTCAAAGCTAGATAGTGTTAATTTGACCCTTATTTCTGTTAATAAGGAATGAGTGAGATTCTATTAAAAGATATGTCTAACCTTTTAGTAGTATCAGAAATTGGTAAATGAAAGACTAGCTTTGGGGTTTTCTAATTTGAATAAAACTATTTTAAGCTTCGTAGGATAAAATCAAGATTAGAATCTTTGTTATCATTAGATACGTATGCATCTGTAAAATATTTAGCATCTATTGCCAAACCAAATTTCTTGAGCTTTTTAATTGTGGGAATATATTCTTCACTAACCTTACCTGTAAGTAGTAATCCCAAATCTTTACCTTCTTTGGCATATTTATAGATATTACGTATACCTTTTAAATATAAATGGTCCTTAGTGAAACCCCCACCTCTATGAACTCGTAAGGTTATGGCAAATGCCTTGTCCCTATTTAGCTTATGCTGATTATGTAATAAATGGAAGGTGTCTGAAAAATCATAACCTTTATGCAAACTATCTACCGCAATTACCCTAAATGCCAATTCTTTTAAGCGTTCTATAGTTAAACAACCGCTCATAAACTCTGAGTAAACGGCCAATCCCTCTTGGGACTCTACATTATTTGGGAATCCATTTGAGAATATTTTTAAAGGCTGCTCAAGACCATTGAATGTCGTTACCATATGTACTCCAATTTCATGGTTGGTTAGTACCTTTAACTGGTTTAGGCTAAATTTATGGCTCTTTCGTAAAACAAGTGTCTGCGTATTGTTTAGGACCATTGCAGCTGCAGAAAGATTGTTTGAAATCCTAATATTGTATTTAAAGTCGTATCGCTTAGAGAACTCATCAAAATATTCGCGAGCTTCTTGCGCATTGTAAAGTGGCAACAGCTCTTCATTAAATTCAGAATCATCAAAACGAAGAATAAACTTGGCATTCTCTATTGAACGCTCCGTTGGTGTACCGAAACTTTTTAAACTATTGTAATAGAATTTACGTCCTTGCCCAATGGTTTCAATACATTCTATTAGACCAGAATACTCGTAGATGATATCCTCATATAATTGCCTTATTGCGTCGTCTTCAATGCGCTCGAGACGTTGGGAGAAAAACAAACGATGTAGTTTATAACCATTAAACCTAATTTTAGGATATTTAAATTGAGGCTCATAGTTATACTTGGACGAATAGAACTTCTTTTTCTCAGCCGCGATATTTTGTGGATTGATATAATTAAGTAATTCTATATTCTTTACCAACCGATTAATATTGGCATCTATTTCAAAAAGATCCTGAAATTCTTTAGTTGTTTTAATCTGTGCCATTAAGTCTTAAACGTATTGAAAAAAAGTTGAGCGTGCTTTGGAATTAATTCTTTAAGTTGGTCTTCTACTGCCTCCACAACCTCTGGAAAAATGATTTGGTTATACTCATCACAATACACTTTTGCTATTTCCGTTGCTAAAACAAGAGTATTGCTAAAATTATTGGTTATAAACCTCAGAAAATAGCCATTGCCGTAAAATGTATCATTGATTTTTGCAGTCTGTTTAATTGAATGCGGTAAATTTATAGCCTCTAAATCTTTACGCCAAATCTCAATAAGGCCTCCAAAGCGTTCATTATCTATGTTGGAAGTTCCTAAATTCCAAGTTGGTACTTCTCTATCCCAACGTTTCCAATTATAGCTATGCATATCATAAACAACACAAATACCAAACTTCTCCTCTAGTTTAGAAATTAAAGTCGATACAACTTTATAAAAATTGGCATGTTTTGTTAAGCTAAAAGACTTCTCAGATTCTGACAATGGTTCTCTCCATAGTTGTTTCCCCCAAGCGGTTTCAAAGACGGCTTCTTCAGGGAATCTATTTAAATCATATTCAAAGCGAGAATCTCTACCTGAAATCACAATAGGATGTGATTGAATCATATTCTTGGTTTCCGGATCTTCTTCATACCACCTATCGTATTCAGAATGCAAGCAGTTATCCCATAAGTCTTTCCTAAATTGATGACCATCATGTATGGCACCGCATACATAATGTACGTAACTATCTATTTTTATAGTAAACCCATAATCGTTGGATACCGCATGGAACGTTTCTTCCGATTGAATTTTTTCGCATATGGCATCAACTGAAAGTCTTTCCATTACATTGCTTTGAATAAGCGATTTAGACATTTAAGCATATTCCGTTCCTTGATATTAAATTCTCCATCTGAAAAAAACAAAGTTTTAATATCTGCCATTAGTAACTCAACATCATCCTTATCATAATTATGTTGCTTAAGGCTCGTTAATATTTTTTGTATACCTCGATAGTCATTATCGTTTTTAAACTCATCGTGTATTTCTTGAAACGTGTAAATATCTACTTTAGATAGAATAATATTACGCTCTTTATTGTTCTCTTTAAAATCAGAATTGGCAGCAAACAACAAAATGTAAGCTACCAGTTCATCGCGAGTCCATTCAACCGTTTTCATTTATACTTATTGGAAATTTAAATATTAGACAACTGTAAATTATGCTTCATCTACTGTTTTTCTGAGTCTTGTTCTTCTATCGAACGCCTGAAGCTTGTCCATCACCTTACTTTCAAGAAAATCTATTACCTTCTCCTCTACTTTGGTTTTGGACTTATACACCTTGTTGATATAGGTGATTCCGCCTGGGGACATAACATTAACTTCAACTAATTTACCACCGATAACATCGATACCCACAAAATAAAGTCCATCTTTAACTAATTTTGGTCCAATCTGTTTACACAAAGCCTTTTCTGCTTTTGTAAGCGTATGTTTTTGAACAGAACCACCTGCGGAAACGTTAGACCTGTGGTCGTCTGATCCCGGAACACGTTTCATGGCTCCAACAGGCTCACCATTTAGCAAAAGTATCCGAACATCTCCTTGCTCCGCACCTTCAATATAATCTTGAAGAATCACATAATTCGAAGATCCGTCTGAGTTGGTAACATAAAAATCTAGTAAAGAGGTAATATTACTCATTGCTGATTTCTCAATTAATATAACCCCAGATCCTCCAAAACCATTTAACGGTTTTAGTATCATTTTATCTGATTTGGATTCTTTAATCTGTTGAATCAGATATTTCTTATTCTTAGAGACATGGGTGTTTGGTATGATATTACTGTGTGCATCACCAAAAGCTGCCGTATATAATTTATTATTAGCCTCACGCATACCCTGTAAAGAATTAACAATAAATACATCGTCTTTAACCGAATCTAAGAAGTTAAGCATTAAAGGATCCAAAGGTGGGTTTGCCCTAAAAAAGATAGCATCGAAACCTGCTAAAGGCAGCATTTCTTCACGTAATTTTGCTTTATTATAGAATGACTTTAGTGTAGTTGGGACCTTGTCCATACGGCCAATAACCGTACAAAATGCATTAGTTACACTGTCTCGTATGGTTAAGTTAGCAGGAGTGCACATCGCAACACCATGGCCTCGTTTTACACATTCTTTAATTAGGGCTAAACTGGTATCGTTCTCCGGGTCTATCTTTTCCCAAGGATACATAATGAAACAAATATTCATTCCGTGTTATGTTTGGTTAGTTTTTATAGAGTTAAAGGTAATTATTTTTAATCCAAAATAAATTATTTTACGGCTTCGTAATTATCGTCCCATTGTTTTGGTTTGGGGTCGTGAAGTTTATCCAGCGATTTGGCCACAAGCATCGACACAGTGGCATCTCCAGTTACATTAACCACAGTTCTGCACATATCTAGTGGCCGATCAACAGCAAAAATAAGCGCTAAGCCAATAGGTAATAATTCTGAAGGAAAGTTTATGGATTCTAAGACAATAACCAACATTACCATTCCGGCACTTGGTACGGCGGCACTCCCTATAGAAGCCAATAAAGCTGTTAAAACAATAACCAGTTGATTGGTAAACGATAAACCTTCTGGCCATATCACTTGCATAATAAATACGGCAGCAATACCTTGATAAAGACTTGTCCCGTCCATATTTACCGTTGCCCCAACAGGCAATACAAAGCCAGAAACTTCTTTATCCACACCTATGTGTTCTTCTACACGTTCCATAGTAACAGGTAAAGTTGCCGCACTACTGCTTGTAGAAAATGCTAATAATTGCGCTGGACTAATTCGATTTAAAAACCATAAGGGCGATTTTTTGGTATAAGTTTTAATAAGTATGAGATAAAACCCAATCATCAGTGACAAACCAGCAACTACACAAAGCGCATATTGTAACAATTTTAATAAAATTTCGGTGTCATCGAAGGCGATAATCACATTGGCCATTAGAGCAAAAACAGCATATGGCGCAAATAGCATTATAAGGTCCACCATTTTCATAACAACTTCGTTGAGAGAATCAAAAATATTAATCATGGGTTTGGCTTTCTCCTCTGGAATGAGTAGCAGACAAATACCAACAAAGAGTGCAAAGAATATCACCTGAAGCATTTTGGTCTCGCCCATAGATTGAATAATATTACTCGGAAAAATATCTACCAATGGCTGCAATGGTCCTGCATCTTTAGTCGCTGTGGCTTTGGTTATTTTATCTACAACACCAGCATCATTTTCGTATTTTAATTTAATTTTTTCTATCGTTTCTATTGGCATTCCTGTACCAGGTTTAACCAAATTAACAATAGACAGGCCAATTATTATTGCAACGAGTGTTGTACCGATATAAATAGAAATAGTTCTAAGTCCCATATCCCTAATTTTGGAGATGTCCTTTAAATCTGAAATACCCTTTATTAGGGAAGCAAGAATCAGCGGTACCGCAATAAGTTTTAAGAGATTTATAAAAATGGTACCGAATGGCGCAATCCAATCCGTGACAAATTTTTGACCACTAACAGCATTCATAATGAAGCCAAAAATGATTCCAATCGTCATTCCAATTATAATTTTCCAGTGCAACGGGATTTTTTTCATATCATAAATATCCTTACAAATAGGACCTTTTTAATTAAAAGTTTTTGATTACCAATCCTTGGTTTCTTGGCGTCTTAATAATGTAAAATCTGCCATGACTAATGCCGCCATAGCTTCTACTATTGGCACTGCTCTTGGCACCACACAAGGATCGTGACGACCTTTACCTTGCATTTCGACCACCTCTCCAGAAGCATTAATGGTTTCTTGCTTTTGAAGCGTTGTAGCTACGGGTTTAAAAGCTACATTAAAATAAATATCCATACCATTAGAAATACCTCCTTGGACGCCACCAGACAAATTAGTTTGCGTACTTCCATCTTTATTAAACCTGTCATTATGATCACTTCCAAGCATTTGAGCCCCCTTAAAGCCACTGCCATATTCAAAACCTTTTACAGCATTAATGGACAACATGGCTTTTCCTAATTCAGCGTGAAGTTTATCAAAAACAGGTTCGCCCAGTCCTGGAGGTACATTTTGTATTACACAAGTTACAACACCACCAATGGTATCACCTTTTTTCTTCACTTCAGCGATACGTTCTATCATTGCTTTGGCCGCTGCTGAATCAGGACAACGCACAGGGTTAGATTCTATTAAATTGAAATCTAAATCTTCATATGATGTTTCTAGTTGTATTGCACCAACAGCAGATGTATAGGCATTTATCTTAATATGATTTAGCATTTGTTTTGCTATAGCACCTGCAACTACACGACAGGCCGTTTCTCTAGCAGAGCTTCTACCTCCTCCTCTATAATCCCTTACACCATACTTCTTATCGTAAGTATAGTCTGCATGACTTGGTCTGTAAACATCCTTGATATGAGAATAGTCCTTAGACTTTTGGTTTGTGTTATTTATAACAAAGCCTATTGGAGTTCCGGTAGTAATACCTTCAAATATTCCTGAAAAAAAATCTACTGAGTCTGGTTCTTTACGCTGGGTTACAATTTTTGATTGCCCAGGTTTGCGACGATTCATGTCATTTTTAATGGCGTCAAAGTCTAGTTTTATTCCGGCTGGACAACCATCTATAATTCCGCCTATTGCAGTACCGTGAGACTCACCAAAAGTGGTGAGCTTAAATAATTTTCCGAAGGAATTCCCTGCCATCCGCTAAATTTTTACGCTAAAGTAAATCTATTATCACAGAATCAAAAATTCAAATATCGGTTTTACGGAAAAGGCCTATTTATCATAAAAGTTAAAAAGCCCAAAACACATAACAATTAGATAACAATTTTCTCATGTAATATTAATTATGCGGTGATATTAAGTTAACTACTGTTGCGGTAATTTGCACTGTATAAGCTTAGCCCGTGAATCTCAAACGAAAAGTTGAAATAGCTGTTATCTCAGACGTGCATTTAGGTACTTATGGTTGCCATGCCAAACAGCTATTGACCTACCTTAACAGTATTGAACCCAAGAAATTAATTCTTAATGGAGACATCGTTGACATATGGCAATTTAAGAAACGATACTTTCCCAAATCACACTTAAGGGTTATTAAAAAGATTATGGATTTTGCTGCTGATGGTACTGAAGTTATCTATATCACCGGTAATCACGACGAAATGTTAAGAAAATTTGCCGATACCTCAATTGGCAACATCTCAATAGTAAATAAACTTGTCTTAGATCTCGACGGAAGAAAAGCTTGGTTTTTTCATGGTGATGTTTTCGATATATCCATTCAAAATGCGAAGTGGCTAGCAAAACTAGGCGGTTGGGGTTATGATCTATTAACATTGCTCAACCGTACAGTGAATTGGTGTTTGGAAAAATTAGGCAAAGAGAGATACTCTTTATCCAAACGAATTAAAAATAGTGTAAAAGGGGCCGTAAAATATATTAATAACTTCGAAAAAGTTGCTGCCGATTTAGCAATTGAAAATGGCTACGATTTTGTAATCTGTGGACACATCCACCAGCCAAAAATGTTATTTATGACTAATAAAATAGGAAAAACCACCTATCTGAATTCTGGTGATTGGGTTGAAAATTTTACTGCTCTTGAATATCAATTTAAACGTTGGAAATTATACAACTACAACAAAGATAAACTTACACCTTTTTTCGCCGATGAGGATTTGAAAGAGATGGATGTTAAGGATTTAATTGCCGCAATTACCATTGTTGACCAACCTAAAAAGAACAAGCACATATAATTAGTTCAAGGCTTCGTACAATATGGTTACGGGATGCTTAGCGATGCGCCCTGTTCCATCTTTTATCTGATGCCTACAGCTCGTGCCATTAGCAACGATTACAGTAGATTTATTTGATTTTCTTACTGCTGGAAACAACGTTTGTTCTCCTATGGCTATACTTACTTTATAATGCTCTTTTTCATACCCAAAACTTCCAGCCATACCACAACAACCACTAGGAATAATGGTGACCCTGTAATGTTTAGGCAAATTAAGAATATCAAAACTCGATTTTTGGTTAGCTAAAGCTTTTTGATGACAGTGACCATGGAATTTAATCACTTTCTCCTCCTGGGTAAATTGATTAGCCTTTATGTGCCCTAAACTAATTTCACTAGAAATGAATTCTTCGATTAAAAAAGTATTCGCAGCAATCTTCTTTGCAGCTTCTTTATTATCAGCCAACTTCAAATATTCATCTTTAAAGGTTAAAATAGCAGAGGGTTCAATTCCCAGCAAAGGTGTTTTTTCAGAGATAATGTCTTTAAATATTTCGACATTTATATTACAAACGTTTTTAGCTTGTTTTAATAAACCTTTTGATATCATTGCTCTTCCAGATTCCTTATGATTCAAAAGATTGACCTTGTAATTTAAACGTGTTAAAAGCTTTATGGCATCTAATCCGATTTGCGATTCTAAATGATTGGTAAATTCATCATTAAACAGATAGACTTCCTTAATAAAATTATTTTTATTTAATTGTTTTTCAATACGTTGGAAATTTTTATATAAACTTTTTGTTGACAACAACGGTAAGCTTCTTTCTTGTGCTATTCCATTAACACCTTTAATAATATTTTGTGTCAGTTTATTAGTGAAAATAAAATTGGATAGTTTTGGGATATAACTTAAAACCTTATTGATTCTGTTATTATATGCAAATAATTTTGTTCTTAAGGAAATACCGTTTGCTCGTTGATGTTGGTACTGAAATTCAGCCTTTAAAGCAGCCACATCAACGCTACTAGGGCACTCAACAGAGCATGCCTTGCAGCTAAGGCACAAATCAAAAACAGCTTTTAGCTCCTCATGGTCAAATCGATTTTGTTTTTCTGAGTGTGTTAAAAATTCTCGTAAGGCATTAGCCCTTGCTCTAGTCGTATCTTTTTCATTCCTAGTAGCTCTATAGCTAGGGCACATAGTTCCTCCAAATTGCGGTAACTTTCTACAGTCACCAGAACCATTGCACTTCTCAGCCTCTCTAAGAATGCCTAAGGATTCAGAGAAATCTAGCATTGTAGCGATATTAGGTTCGAGTCGCTCTGGCTTGTAACGCAGATTCTTATCCATAGGATAGGCGTTTACAATTTTTCCAGGATTAAAAATAGAATTAGGATCAAAAGCTGTTTTTATTTCTTTGAGTAGCTCATAGTTAGATGATCCAATTATCATTGGTATAAACTCTGCCCTAACGATGCCGTCACCGTGTTCTCCTGACATGGAGCCTTTGTATTTTTTAACCAGCTTAGCGACGTCTGTAGTGATTTTTCTAAATAAGACTACATCCTTTTTCTGTTTTAAATCTAGAATGGGCCTTAAGTGTAACTCACCTGCACCTGCGTGAGCGTAATACACCGCTTTTTGATTGTATTTGGCCATAAGCGCTGTGAATTCAGAAATAAAGGCTTCTAAATCTTCCAAAGCAACAGCTGTATCTTCAATGCACGCAACAGCTTTTTTATCACCAATCATGTTACCTAATAGCCCTAATCCAGCTTTTCTCAACTCAAGAGCCTTGGTAATATCAACTCCCCTTAACACTGGTTGCGCGTAACTTAAATCGGTTTTAGCAAAGGAGGTCAAAAAACGTTCAATCTTAATATTGAGAACTTCTACGCTGTCCGATTTCAACTCACACATTAAAATGGCTGCCGGGTTATCAACAATAAATTTTCGATTTTCTTGTTGAGTTTTATTGTACTTGGTAAGATTTAATATGGTGGCGTCCATCATCTCACATGTATACAAATCATGGCTCATTGCCGTTTTAACCGCTTTCAAACAACTTTCAACGCTTCTAAAATGCATGGCCACCATTGCACTTTGCCGAGGTGGTAAGCTATCTAGAGCTAACGTAATCTCTGTTGTAAAGGCTAAGGTTCCTTCGCTACCAGCCAAAAGTTGGCACATGTTAAATTTTTTACCAAAATTTTCTTTACTGAAGGGAATAGACTTAATCAATTCATCTACTGCATATCCTGTATTACGTCTGTGTATGGAATCTTTTGGGAAATTGGTTTTTATTTCCTCTTGGGTTGATTTTGGAGATAAAGCATCATAAAGAGATTTATAAATTCTGCCTTCTAAATTATTTAGCTCGGTTTTTTTGAAAAAATCAGCTTCATCCAAAGATTCAAAAGTAGCTTCAGAGCCGTCACTCAATAGCGTTTTAAGACAAATAACCTTATCTCTAGTTACGCCATACCTTATAGAAGTTGTTCCTGAAGAGTTATTACCAACCATACCACCTATCATACAACGGTTAGAAGTCGATGTGTTTGGTCCAAAGAAAAGCCCATAAGGCTGCAACACAGCATTGAGCTCGTCTCTTACTACTCCAGGCTGGACTGTAACAGTTTTACCTTCACGATCAATAGACAGAATTTTCGTGAAGTATTTAGACACATCTACTATAATACCCTCTCCTACGCATTGCCCGGCAAGAGATGTCCCAGCAGTTCTTGGAATTAAAGATGTATTATAGGTGATTGCATATTGGATAATTAGTTTAAGATCAGTTGCGTTTTTTGGAATGGCTACCGCCAATGGCAATTTTCTGTAAACAGAGGCGTCTGTGGCATAAAGCCTTCGCATTAAATCATCAAAATACAAATCGCCTTGAAGCTTTAACTTCAGGTCTTGAAGACTTTCTCTGCTGTTCATAAAATCATTGATAAATCTGTTTATAAAACTATGAAGAATTCCAATAATAAATGGATTATACCGTTATTTTTGATATCATTTTTTCAGTTTTAAAATATTATACAATGAACAAATTAATTTTAGCGTCCCTTGCACTTGTTTTTGGAATAGTTTCACTTTCTGCTCAAGAAATAGCCAATAATGCGGTTGGTCTTAGACTTGGAGACAGTGATGGTTTTGGGGCTGAGGTATCTTATCAAAGAGCACTTGGCAGCAATAACCGATTAGAGGTTGACTTAGGTTGGCGTAGTGGTAACGATTTTGATGGTTTTAAACTTGCCGGACTCTACCAATGGGTTTGGGTATTAGATGGTGATTTTAATTGGTATGCTGGTGGTGGCGGAGGCGTTGCATCGTATGATTTTGATAATCCTTTTGTCAATGACGAAACTTTTGTTTTTGCCGCTGGAAATATTGGTCTTGAGTATAGTTTTGATTTCCCACTATTATTGTCCCTCGATTTTAGACCGGAAATTGGTTTTGGCAGTATAAACAATGATTTAGATTTTGATATTGCCTTGGGTGTTAGATACCAATTCTAATTAAAACAGAAGCATAGAAAAACCACTTTTAGAGGTGGTTTTTTTATTCAGTTTTATCCGCATTTGTTTTGAATTAAAGCCACAAAAAATGCTTAATTTTGCACACTAATTCTAAAAATTTACTCATGAAGACAACTCCTTTAACTGAAACCCACATTGCGTTAGGAGCTAAAATGGTACCTTTTGCAGGGTACAATATGCCTGTACAATACGAGGGTGTAAACATTGAGCATGAAACTGTGAGGAGCTCCGTTGGTGTTTTTGACGTATCTCACATGGGTGAGTTTTTAATTGAGGGCTCTAATGCCCTACAACTTGTGCAGAAAGTTACAAGTAATGATGCCTCTAAATTAAGTATCGGTAAAGCACAATATAGTTGCATTCCAAACGATAGCGGTGGCATTGTAGACGATTTAATCGTGTATCGTATTAAGGAAGAGACTTTTCTCCTTGTGGTTAATGCTGCTAATATTGAAAAAGACTGGGATTTTATATCTTCTAAAAATGATGTTGGTGCAGAAATGCGCAACCTTAGCGACGATTACGCCCTTCTAGCAATACAAGGCCCAAAAGCAGTTGAAGCCATGCAAACCTTATCAACTCAAGATTTGTTTCAAATCGGTTTCTATAATTTTATTATAGGCGACTTTGCAGGTGTTGAACATGTTATTATCTCTGCAACTGGATATACTGGCAGTGGAGGATTTGAAATCTATTGCAAAAATTCTGAAGTCAAACAAATTTGGGATAAAGTCATGGAAGCCGGAAAGCCATATGGCATTAAGCCTATAGGTTTAGCTGCCAGAGACACCTTGCGTTTAGAAATGGGCTACAGTTTATATGGAAATGATATAGATGATACGACATCACCTTTTGAAGCAGGTCTAGGTTGGATTGTGAAGTTTACTAAATCCTTTACTAACTCAGACAACTTATCGGAGCAGAAAAAAAATATTTTAAAACGAAAGTTAGTCGCTTTTGAAATAAATGACAAAGGGATTCCAAGACGCGGTTATGATATCGTAGATGCTAATGGAAAGGCCATTGGCAAAGTAACCTCAGGGACGATGTCACCATCACTTAAAAAAGGAATTGGGCTAGGTTACGTATCTCCAGAATATTCCGAGTTTGGGAGCCAAATTTTTATTAAAGTGCGTAAAAATGATATTCCTGCAACTGTTGTAAAACTACCATTTTACAAGGCAAAATAAGTTTATTTGCTGGCTGCTGTGTGATTAATGAAGAAGGTGAGAAAAAAATACACTATACTTATTCTAGGTGCTAGTGGTTACTTAGGGCAAGCCTTATACAAAGAGTTAGGGCCGTATTTTAGAACCTATGGAACCTACAGAACATCGACACGCGAATTTGAACGAAACCACCAGTTCTTTCAATATTCCGTAGAAGAAGACGATATCTACGAAATTCTAGAAGCTTGCAGCCCAGATATTGTAATTTCTGCATTAAGAGGAAATTTTAATGGTCAGACAATAGCTCATCAGCATCTCACCGAGTATGCCAAAGAAAACGCTACTAAAATTCTGTTCTTGTCGTCAGCCAATGCCTTTGACGCCTACAGCAAATACCCAAGTTATGAGCTAGACAAAACATTGAGTAACAGCATCTATGGTCATTTTAAGATAAAAATTGAAAATATGCTTTTACGGCTTCCAAAGAAACAAGTCGCCATATTAAGGTTACCTATGGTCTTTGGGGCAAACTCTCCACGGGTAAAAGAAATTAAAAGTCAAATCAAAGAAAAACAACCTGTTGAAATATTTCCTAACCTTATTATGAACGTAACTTTAGACAAGAAGGTTACGCAGCAGGTGCACTACATTGTTAATAGAAACAAATATGGCATTTATCATCTAGGAAGTACAGATCTAGTTCACCATGACGAATTTATAAAGGATATCATAACTTCTTTGACCAATAAAAATACACCTTTAAAATTGGTATACACTACCAATGAAGACCGTTATCTTGCGGTTTTACCTAAATATAACAGACTCCCTAAACACCTTCAAATTACAAGTCAGTCGGTTATAGAAGAACTTAGTAAATAGGCTTGTAATTTGACCTTAATTTTCCTACTTTCGAAAGTAACTAAAATATGTACTATGAAATTAGATAAAGCTACTATAGAAAAAAAACTGCTCCACTTTCCTGATTGGGATTATTTTGACAATGCCATTCATGCCGAATTTGAATTTGAAAATTTCAAAGACTGCTTCAGTGCTATGAGCCGCATTGCTTTTGAGTGCGAAGGTCTAAACCATCACCCAGATTGGAGCAACGTTTATAATGTATTGCGTATTTCTTTATCTACACATGATGCAGGAGGTGTTACCCAAAAAGATTTTGATTTAGCCGAGGCTATTGAAGCTATTGTAGAGGTTGAGGATTAATCCTAGACATTATTTTAAACCCAAAGGTAAACCGATAGTCCACTCAGGCAAAACCCTTATATTTGAATAAGAAAATAACATAAATACTATTACTCATTATGGGAAGAGCTTTTGAATTTAGAAAAGCAAGAAAAATGAAACGTTGGGCAGCGATGAGCAAGGCCTTTACCAGAATTGGAAAAGACATTGTTATGGCTGTCAAAGAGGGTGGACCGGATCCCGATAGCAATTCGCGACTACGTGCCGTAATACAAAACGCTAAATCCGTTAATATGCCCAAAGACAATATTGAGCGGGCAATTAAACGTGCAAGTGATAAAAACCAAGGCGATTATAAAGAAGTAGTTTTTGAGGGTTATGCACCACACGGAATAGCCATTTTAGTTGAAACTGCTACGGATAACAATACCCGCACTGTAGCCAATATCAGGAGCTATTTTAATAAATGTGATGGAAGTCTTGGTACTTCAGGCTCTGTAGTGTTTATGTTTGATCACACATGCAATTTTAAAATTAAAGGTGATGATTTGGATTTAGAAGAATTAGAACTAGAACTCATAGATTTTGGGGTCGAAGAAATTTTTGAAGATACCGATGAGGACGAGGATGGCAAAGAGATTACCAGTGTTATGATATATGCCCCTTTTGAAAGTTTTGGTAGTATCCAGTCCTATCTAGAGGAAAACAGTATCGAAATCTTATCCTCTGGATTTGAGCGTATTCCACAAGTGACCAAAACGTTAACTGCGGAGCAAATTGAAGACGTTGAAAAACTATTAGAAAAGATTGAAGAGGATGACGACGTGCAAAACGTTTACCATACCATGGAAGAAACCTCAGTTTAGCTATAAACTTTCAATTTTACCTAATGCTTAAAATCTGTTGCCTTTTTTCCTCAAAGGCTTTCTGATAGGTTAACCAAAATAAACAGCAACCCAAATAAACCGTGAACAAACTCCAGATTTTACTCATAATTTTTCTAATCTCAAATCTAGCTGGAGCTCAATTTATAAAAGAAAGATCAATAAATGCTCAAATTGGTTATGGACTAAGCGCCCCATACAATAGCGTAGATGAAATTTTTTCAGATGGTTTATTTGCACAAAGCGAACTAGTTCTCAAAGTCGCTTCTTGGATTGAGCTAAGACCCTATGCAGGAATCGTTTTAACAAATTCTAATGGAAAGGATATCAATGACAACCCAACAAATGAAAGTGTAGAAACCAAAGCTTTTTTACTTGGTGGAAAAGCGAGATTGCGCGCACCGATTCCCTGGGTAGCGCCATATATTGAAATTGGTCTAGGGACTTCAATCGGGAAATTTGAAACCATTACAGCATTCGATATTATTAATAGCAGTGGATTTGTTTATCACATCCCTTTTTCAATAGGACTGGAATTAGGAAAAAATAATAGTGTTGATTTAGGATTTGCCTATTACTTTCAGCCATCTGTCAAACAATTTACAGGAGCATTTGCCCTTGGAATTACGTTTCCTTTGTGTGCAAAAGTTAAGACATAAGGCTATAATTCTCTACAAATCAATTAGTTTTCGAATTATAATCCTCTCTAGTATCAGTGTAATTTGTTATATTTAGGCTTCAACAGAAAATTCAAATTAATTTTCTACAACGAGGCAATACAAAAGAATCTTGTCCTTCACACTAATCAATAACTTAATCATTATAAAATTATATCTAAAAATGAAACAACTATTAATTGTATTAACGCTTTTTGGTGTTTTAATGTCCTGCAATTCATCAGACAAAAAACAACCTAAAACAGAGGAGCCAAATACAAAGACCATTGAAACAAATAGCACATCGGAAAATAACCAAAAAGAATTGGTTGCCATTAATACTGATGAAGCTTTAATCGCTACAGCGTTAATGGCCGCACCAAAAGAAAGCCGCGATAAATGTAAAGTTATTGGCTATAATATGGCAGGTGAATTTATTACGCTTCGCGAAGGCAACAACGAATTCATTGTACTTGCAGATGACCCTAAGAAACCTGGATTTAATGCTGCCTGCTACCACAAAGATTTAGAACCTTTTATGGCAAGAGGAAGAGAATTAAGAGCCCAAGGTAAGAGCGCAATGGAAATCTTTAATATCAGAGAGGAAGAAGCCAAGTCTGGTAAATTAGACATGGGAAAACCTGGCTCTACACTTCATATTTACTATGGTAAAAATGAAACGTATAATCCCAAAACCTCTATGGTAGAAGGAGCAAAATACCGCTATGTGGTCTACTTGCCTTTTGCTACGGCTGAATCTACTGGACTTCCAGAAAAACCAATAAGCGCAAATCATCCCTGGATTATGAACCCCGGAACACACAGAGCTCATATAATGATTTCACCATTACCTGAAGATAATAACTAAAAAAATAAGCAAACCCATGTATTCAACTAGCTTTGAAGATGGAAATTAGTGTTACAAGCAACTAGTCAAACGAAGCACCTAACTAATGACCACTAAATTCGTAGAAATATCACCTGTACTTCCAAGCTTAAATATTCAAAGAGATATATCCTGGTACAATAAATATGTTGGCTTTGATAAATTACACAGTGATGATATGTACGCCGTGTTGCGAAGAGATAATCTATGTATTCATTTGCAATGGCACGCTGGTTCTAAAGAAGATCCATTATTAGGAGGGTCGGTTATTAAAATTTTTGTACAAAACCTCATGCCAATTTTTAATGAACTCATTGAAAGAGGTACCATAAAAGAAGATAGACTCAGACTGCATACACAATGGAATACCAATGAAATTGGATTCCATGATTTAAATAATAATGCTATTTTTTTCGTTGAGGACATCTAAAAGATTTAACTATTATGAAAGTAACTGAAGAACATAACCAGCGTATCGCAAATATGATTTTCGCGTCTGTATATCCACATTATATTGCAAAAATTGAAAAGAAAGGACGCACAAAAGAAGAATTACATTCAGTTATAGAATGGCTAACGGGATTTGACGATTCTACCATTTTAAAATTAGTTGAAGACAGAGTTACCTTTAAAACTTTTTTTGAAAAAGCAACCATAAACCAAAATGCTAAACTTATAAAGGGTGTCATCTGTGGTTATCGCATTGAAGACATCGACAATCCACTCACCCAAAAGACTAGGTACTTAGATAAATTGGTTGACGAATTGGCTAAAGGAAGAAAGATGGAAAAAATTCTTAGGCAGTAATATGCATCAAGCAGATATATTTTAATTTTTCACATCAGTCTTTTCCATTAAGTAACAAATATTACATTTGTAGCCTAGCTAGCTAATCTGTGAAGACACAACGTCTCTATTTTATTGACGCCGTAAGAGCCTTTGCCATCCTTATGATGTTACAAGGACATTTCATAGATTCCCTTTTAAATCCTATTTACAGAGATTCTAATAATATTGTATATAGTACTTGGGAGTATTTTAGAGGAATAACAGCTCCTACTTTTTTTACTATATCTGGATTAATATTTTCTTATCTATTAATCAAAGCAAAACACAAAGGAACCTCAGCCTTAAGAATACGAAAAGGATTTATTAGAGGCCTGATGCTCATAGGGATCGGATATGCGCTCAGAATTCCAATTTTCGAATGGTTTCTAGGGGAATTCAGAACCTATTTTATGGTTGTGGATGTCTTACAATGTATCGGCTTATCATTAATCCTTGTAATTCTCATTTACCTTATAACTATGAGAAAAACACTTGTTTTCTCAATTTTAATGCTAGTCTTAGGGATAATTGTTTTTACAACCGAACCGCTTTACAGGTCGTTAGAATTAACTAATGCGCCACTATTCTTTTCTAATTATCTCAGCAAGAGCAATGGATCAATCTTCACCATAATTCCTTGGTTTGGATATATTTGTTTTGGGGCATTTATAGCAACCTTATTTTATCGTTACTTAGAGCATCATCGTTTTAAACATATAACAATAGTATCCTTTATTTTAGTTGGCCTTATATTGATACATTGGTCTTCCTACATTTTTATGTGGTTATATGGCAAGACAGATGTGGTACTTTTTTATGATGTTGCCTATTACAATTACCTCTACACACGCCTTGGCAATGTTCTTATATTGTTTGCGGTTTTTTATTGGTTTGAAACTTTAGTAAAACAACCTCTAATTCTTAAGATAGGACAAAAAACACTTTCTATATATGTTATTCACTTTATCATAATTTATGGGAGTTTTACAGGCTATGGTCTTTATCAACTTATTGGAAAATCATTAGAGCCTACTCAGGCCATTTTTGGCGCTTTGGTTTTTTTAACCACGGTATGCTTTATCTCATTCTATTATGTGAGAAATAATGCTTTTGTTTATTCAATTATAAGGAAGTTAGTGGCGAAACTCAGGAGCTAATAAGACTCATGCCATTCAAAATTTTTTGCTGTAATTCTATCTTTTTCCGAAGAAATAAAATCTAGATACGCCTCAGCTGTTGGTGAAAGCTTTTTGTTTTTTAACCAAATTAAATTCCAATTTGTAATCAATGGCAGCCCTTTGAAAGGAATAATTTTAAGATCGCCATTTTTTAGTTCATTTTTTAAACCGATAAGTGGCATTATAGTTACTCCCAAACCAGCAATAACAGCTTGCTTTAAAGCTTCATTAGAGGTGAGTTCCATTTTTTTTCTCGTTGGCAAGTCCTTGCTTGCAATAAAATCCTCCATAGCGTTTCGAGTTGCAGATCCTTCTTCGCGATAGAGCAACGGATATTGTTCAAATATCTCGTCATTACTTGCCGATATAGATATGTTAGTATCGCCATTACCTATTAAAAACAACTTGTTTTCCATAAGTTCTAAACAGTTTAATTTTAACTGTTCTGGTACTACAGAGACCAAAGAAAAATCCACCTTGTTTTCAGACAAACTTTTAATAACGCTCTCCTTGTTTGTCACATCCATGACTAAATCTACGCCTTTGTTGTCCTTCATAAAGTCTGACAAAAAATATGGCATCACGTACTTGCCCGTTGACACAACAGAAATTTTTAATCGGCCGGCAACCTCACCTTTAAAGGCTAATGATTTATAGTTAATCATTTCAACTTCATTGAGGATTTTCTCGGCAGCTTCAGCTATTTCTTTACCAAATTCGGTAACATACAGTTGTCTGCCAATAACTTCGGTCAGAGGTATAGAAAATTGATTCTGAAATTTTTTGAGTTGAATGGATACTGCTGGCTGACTAAGGAATAAAGCCTTAGATGCTTTTGTAATACTTTTTAATTCTGTTATCTTTAAAAATATTTGCAGTTGATGCAAGGTATAGTTCATAACAAATTGTAATGGGAAGCATTTATAATATTTATAAAAATAAATAAAAAAATGTTTCATTTTTGCACATTTAAACGAAAGAAATGGATTTACATTTATTAGTAGACAACCTTACTAATCCGGCTTTATTATTTTTCTTTCTCGGTATTCTTGCAGTACAACTAAAAAGTGATTTGGAGATCCCTTCAAATTCATCTAAGTTCATTTCACTCTATCTTTTACTTTCTATTGGCTTTAAAGGTGGCCAAGAATTGGCTCACAGTGATTTAAACATGGAGATTTTGTACTCACTACTATTTGGTATTCTATTAGCGTTATTAGTACCTGTTTACACTTATTTTATTCTAAGACGTAAATTTACTGTTGCCAATTCGGGAGCTATTGCTGCTTCTTACGGATCGGTGAGTGCAGTTACATTTATTACTGCAATATCATTTTTAGATATAGAAAATATCACTTTTGGTGGTCACATGGTGGCTGTCATGGCATTGATGGAAGCACCTTCCATAATTATTGGTGTTTTACTTATCTCCATTTTTGACAAAGATAATCCCGAAAAAATTAATATTGGTAAAATCATTCAGCATGCCCTTACAAATGGAAGTGTGCTCCTTATTTTAGGTAGTCTTGTTGTTGGATTTTTGGCAAGTGACGCCCAAGCTGAAGGAATTAAACCATTTACCACAGATATTTTTAAAGGCTTTTTAGCCGTATTCTTGTTAGATATGGGTATAACAAGTGGTAAAAAATTATCGTCATTTTTAAAGCATGGCTGGTTCGCATTAATTTTTGCCATTGTAATACCTATTATTAATGGAGTTACCGTAGCATTTATCAGCGGTAGTTTTACCGAAAGTATTGGAAATAGATTGTTGTTTGCCATTTTAGCGGCAAGTGCTTCATATATTGCTGTGCCGGCTGCCATGCGCCTTGCAGCACCAAAAGCCAACCCTAGTTTATACTTACCTATGGCTTTAGCCATAACCTTCCCTTTTAATATTACTTTAGGTATGCCTTTATATCTAGGTATAATCCAAGGATTTTAGTTTTTAACACCTCAATAAGAGTAAATTATTGCTAAATTTAAAGAGTAATACAAAACTTAAATTTTTGGAAGTATTAATTGAAAAATTCTATAGTGGATTTGCTAGGTTAGATGCTGATACTATGATATCTTGTTATCATCCCAATATTACTTTTGAAGACCCTGCTTTTGGCGTACTAATTGGAGAAAATGCTAAATCCATGTGGCAAATGCTCTGTGATTCGCAAAAAGGAAAAAACTTTAGAATTACATATTCTAATATAAAAGCTAATCTTAATGATGGAGAAGCTCAATGGGAAGCCCATTATACATTTAGTAAAACCCACCGTAAGGTGCATAATAAAATCAACGCCCAATTTAAGTTCAAAGATGGCTTAATTATTAATCATCAAGACAATTTTAATCTACATACTTGGGCTAAGCAAGCCTTAGGATTTAAAGGACTTCTTATAGGCTCTACAGGGTTTTTTAAAAAACAGCTTCAAATGCAAACCAATAAAGCTCTCAGAAATTATATCAATAAAAAAGCGCATTAACTCATTAATGCGCTTTTATTTATCAATGTTTCTTTTTAGGGACTTAAGAGTTTACTTTATGTTTCATTGCATTATGCAAAGTGCAAATCTCATGCCAAATTTTGTTTAACTGTAAGCTTTTACTTTACCCTCAACTCCATTAAAAAATTCCCGAATAGTAATAAAATCAGCTTCGCTATCGTCCGTTGGATAAAAAGGTTCGGATACTTTGTTTTGTTTATTACCAAAATCAAGGGTAAACATTATAATAGGAACACTTGCAGCTTTAGCTATATAATAAAAGCCTGTCCTCCATTGTTCTACCTTTTTTCTGGTACCTTCTGGAGCTAATGTTAGCCTAAACTCCTCCTCACCTTCAAAAAGCTTAGCAATTTGTTCTACCTTATTTTCTTTTGTTGTTCGGTTAACAGGGCGCCCTCCAATAGCTCTGAAATATAAACCAAACGGCCATCTGAACAACTCTTTTTTACCAATAAAGTTAGTTTTAACTCCTGTTATTTTTCGTAAGAGTAAACCAATATAGAAATCATGCCAACTGGTATGCGGAGCAGCAATAATAACAGCTTTTTTGATGCTGTCTTTTGAGAAATTTTTATTACCTGAAATTTTCCAACCCAATACTTTAAAATAAATGAACCTGGCCAACCAACCCATATTACATTTTTTTGTATAGGTCCGTTAGTTTTTCCCTAGTAATTTCTGTTTGCCAATGTTTACCAATTGCATTCTCCCATAAGGGCTCAAGACTTAAGGCAACATCAATCATCTTATCAAACTCTTGCTGGGACAGATTTGCGCAAATGCCTTGCGGCAGCTCTATATTGTGCTTTTGTTTCATCTCCTTAAATAGGGCTACACCTTTTGGATAATACTCCTCTAAATGGTCAAATACAATACAGTTACCTATGCCATGTTTAACACCCAAGAGATAACCTAACCCATAGCTCATCGCATGTGCCACTCCTACTTGTGAATAGGCAATACTCATACCTCCATGCCAAGATGCCATCATTAATTTATCTTGTGCCTCCTCTTTGGTTAAGTTATCCTCCAAGAAAATCTCTTTGCATAGAGATAAAGCTTTTTCACCATAACTTTGGCTAAAAGCATTTAGATAAGTACCGTTAAGGGACTCAATACAATGCACATAGCAATCCATTCCTGTATAAAACCATTGATTTTTTGGAACACCTTTTGTTAATTCTGGGTCTAGAACAACCTGATCAAATGGTGTATAATCACTATTAATACCTAGCTTTCGTTCTGGTCCTGTAAGTATAGTAGTTCTAGAAACTTCTGCTCCGGTCCCTGAAATAGTCGGAATTCCAACATGATAAATACCAGGATGTTTAATTTTATCCCATCCCTGATAGTCTTTAGATTCTCCCTTATTTGTAAGCATTAACGAAACAGCCTTTGCAATATCCATTACTATGCCTCCGCCAACTCCTATAATCCCAGATGGTAGTTCGCTAAACTCAAGAATAATATCCTCCACATATTTGTCTATCTGTGAGGTTTTAGGCTCCTCCTTTGTTGGAACATAAATAATTTTGTCTTTATAAGATAGACGAATCCTGGAAGTCAACCAATGATTTCCTTTAAAAACATCATCAACATAATAAATAAAAGGTGCATTTCTTCCCTTTCGGTTTGGGGCAAGTATATCTTCTAATTGATTAAAACTACCTCGCCCAAAAACCACTTTGGACACCATTGGATGGTTCTTATATATCATGTATTCAATTTCTTTGTCAAAAATAAAATTTAGTTATGGTTCCGTTAAGGGAAAAAGTTTAAAATTTGAGTTAAACTTCCAACCGTTTTATAATTAAACCCATTTGTATCTTCTTCACTAACTTTTTCGTGTTGCCAGGTTGTATGAAATGGAACATGAATTGCTTTTGCACCAATATTGACTAATGGTAATATATCGGACTTTAAACTATTACCAACCATTAAAAACTCCTGAGGCTTTATATCCAAATGTTTTAACAGTTTCTTGTAGTTGCTCTCTTGTTTTTCACTTAACACCTCAATATGATGAAAATAATCAATTAGACCAGACTTCTCTAACTTTCGCTCTTGGTCTAACAAATCTCCTTTAGTCGCCAAAATTAATCTATAATTCGTTGATAATTTTCTCAATACTTCGTCAACACCTTCAAGAAGTTCAATAGGTTTATTGATCATGTCCTTACCTATATTAACAATTTCTCCAATAATAGTGTTAGATACCTTTCCGTTAGATAAATCTAAGGCTAATTCTATCATTGAAAGCACAAATCCCTTTACACCATAGCCATATGTTGGTAAATTTTGAATTTCTATCCTAAAAAGCTCTTGATCTATTTTATTTGGAGTTTCGTAGTGGGACAGTAAATGTCCTACCTTCTCCTCTGCTTCCCTGAAATATGTTTCATTAACCCATAGGGTATCATCTGCATCAAAACCAATTACTTTTATGTTCTCGTAGTCCCGAACCATGGCGTTATCTTTTTTTATCTATTACCTCCACAAACGCTTAGCTTTTTCTAAATCCTCTGGAGTATCAATTTCTACACCTTGAATAGCGGTTTCTACCATTTTTATTTTTTTTCCATATTCTAGAAAACGAATACATTCAATCTTTTCTGTAGCTTCTATGGTACGCATAGGCAACACAGTGAAATCTAACAGAGCCTGTTTTCTGAAGGCATAAACACCTTTATGCTTAAAATATCTAATCCCTGTCTCCTTATCCCTAGGAAACGGAATTGGACTTCGGGAAAAGTACAATGCGAAACTGTTTTGGTCAGTAATAACCTTTACGGTGTTTGGATTATTTATTTCTTCCCAGTCATCTATTTCTACCATAAGAGACGCCAAATCAATTTCTTGTTTGCTGTCATTAGTAAAGACTTGTAGCAATTTAGAAAGGCTTTCTTTTTCAGTAAAAGGTTCATCACCCTGAACATTAATTACTATATCACAATCTATATCAGCTACAGCTTCGGCAATTCGGTCACTGCCCGATTGATGCTCGTGTTTACTCATTATAGCTTTTCCACCATGATTGGTTATTTCATCAAAAATAATACTGCTATCCGTGACCACATATACTTCACTGAACAATCCTGTTTCAACTGTTGCCTCATAAGTGCGTAATATCACGGACTTACCAGCTAGGTTTTGCATTAATTTGCCAGGAAAACGGGATGCCGCATACCGCGCAGGAATCATGGAAATAACTTTCATAAATCAGAATTCATATGTGCTAAAATTAAGATATTCAATCAGTATTTGACGTCTTAATGCTGTTTTTTTTTGGTACCATATTTGTAAATTATAAAACTCATTTCATATTGAATAGTTTGTTAGTTTAAGAAACCTCAACGAATAAATCATCTTTAAATCCTATAAGGTATAGTTTGTCTTTTGCCCTGGTTACAGCGGTATATAACCATCTCACATATTCCCTATCCATACCATTTGGCAAATAAGGCTGTTCTACAAAAATAGTGTTCCACTGACCACCTTGAGATTTATGACAGGTTATAGCATACGAGAACTTTACTTGTAATGCATTAAAATACTTATTGTTCTTAACACCTAAAAATCTTTTGTAATTTGATTTTTCATTAGCGTAATCCTTAGCAACTTCATTATAAAGGCGATTAGATTCCTCATAACTTAACGATGCAGATTCAACGCTAAGTGTGTCTAGCATTAATACAGTTTCAAAAGGTCGCATTCTAGGATAGTCTACCATCCTTACCTTTACTTCTGCAAAACGAAATCCATAGAGCTCTTTTAAATGGTATATTTCTAGGACCTCAATGATATCACCGTTGGCAATAAAACCAGCCTCTGTGGTAGGCTTTATCCAAAAGTAATTATTCTTCACCACCATTAAATAATCTCCTGTTGAAAGCTCATTTTCCTTGAAGAGTATTCGCTCCCTAATTTGCTTGTTATACAGATTAGCTCTCTTATTGCTGCGAACGATAATCGCAGTTTCTTCATAGCCGAGGTCACTGTAAGCGTCGTTAATAGCATCCATAATCTCATAGCCATCTACAAGGCGTACAATATCCTTAAACCCACTTAAATTAAATTTAAAGCTATCGTAAATACCTGTTTCAAGCACAGAGCGTAATTCTGTTGCATTTTCTAAAATCCCTGAGTCTTGATCTTGTCTTACAACTTCATCTAATTCAATACCCAATACACTTTTATTGTAATTTAATTCTAAACGGTTTTGATCGAGAGCAGGACTTAAATCTGATTTAACGGGTGGTAATTGAGCCATATCACCGATGAGCAACAATTTGCAATTATGCCCAGAATAAACGTATTGCATTAAATCGTCTAACAAAGAGCCATTCTCAAAAAGTTTTGAATCTGAAGGCACATCTGGTATCATTGACGCCTCATCTACAATAAAAACAGTGTTTCTGTGTTTGTTGGGCTGCATTACAAATTTTATACCACCTGATTTTTCCTTTTTTGGAAAATAAATCTTTTTGTGGATGGTAAATGCCTCCTTTTTAGAGTAGTTAGATATTACTTTAGCTGCTCTTCCGGTTGGTGCCATGAGCACTGCGCTTTTTTTAGCATGCCAAAGGTTAGAGACCAATGTACCTACTATACTGGTTTTACCTGTACCAGCATAACCTTTGAGGAGGTAAATTGAATTTGGGGATTTATCAAAAATAAATTCAGATAATTGCATCAACACCATATCTTGTTTTGAAGTAGGATTAAACGGAAATTTTGATTTTAACAGCGTGTAAAAGGCTGATGCATGGGCAATCATAAACAATTTGTTTAAATGGCAAGATAGTATTAATCTTTGGTTTATAAAGGCTTACCAAAGCGTCTCTTTCAAAAACAATGATTTTTATTTAGATAGTTTTTACGAACAAAAAAAAATTGTAGATTTGCCGTAGACCTAATTAATAAACTAGACTATGTTAAACGTTATTATAGCAATTGTAGTTATTATACTATTAACCATTGGTATTGTATGGTTAATTGACAAATTTGTTCCAAAAAAAATTAAACCCGTTATCAATATTTTACTTTGGGCATTAATTATATACTTAGCTTACATGACGTTTATGTCTGTTTACAAAGAGATTCAATTCAACCAACTAAAAGTAAAGCGTTATCAGGCTGTTATTGAGCGTTTAATTGATATTAGAGATGCGCAATTAGTTTATAAAGAAGTAAATGGAGAATACACTGATAAATTTGAAAACCTCATAAAATTCGTAGATACGGCCCAAGTACCTATTACACAAAGAAGAGATACACTTGTTTTAGATGAAGAGCGTACACGTGCCTTTGGTGGTGTAGAGACTATGAAAACTATTACGTTGATAGATACTTTAAGTTATTACTCTGTTAAAGATTCCTTATTCAAGGGAACAGATAGATATAAGACTATGATGAATGTTGGTGTTGGAAAGCCTGGTGCAATTTTCGATCTTAAAGCAGGTAAATTAGATGAAATTCCTGTTTTTGAAGCAAGTGTTGATAAAGCTATTGTTTTAGATGGCGAAGAAAAGTACTTAATCGAAAAAGAAAAGCAAGCCTTCTCAATTGCCGGTGTTAAAGGGCCTACGATAAAAATAGGTTCTATGGAAGAAGTTAGCACAAGTGGTAATTGGGGTAAAGACTTGTCCACAAAAGAGTAAATTTTGGCCAAAACAAATATTAAAGAATTGTCCATTCAAGTAAATTTGAATGGACTTTCTTTTTGCATATTAAACAGAAGCCAAAATAGTATTGAGTATTTAAACAGTTTAAGTTTTGAGCGAAAACTCAGTCCCTTGGATGTATTAAATAGACTTAAAACAGAGTTAAGCAGCAATACCGTATTTTCGGATGATTTTGATGACATCCTTGTTATCCATCAAAACGAATTAGCAACCTTGGTGCCAGCAGACCTTTATAATGAAGCGTATAAGGCGGATTATTTAAAATTCAATTCAAAAATTTTAAGGTCAGATTTTATTACTCACGATACTATTGCTATTAACAAATCGGTTAATATTTACGTTCCTTATGTAAATATCAACAATTATATATTTGACACTTTTGGAGAATTTGTTTATAAACATGCTTCTAGCGTGCTCATTGATTATGTTTTACAAAAAGAAGTCTCTAATCTAAACTCTAATAGCGTTTACATCAATGTCAATCCCAATGCTATTGAATGTGCAGTTGTTGATAAATCACAGCTTCATCTCTATAATTATTTTGAATATCAAACTAAAGAAGATTTTATTTACTACATCCTCTTCATTTTTGAGCAGCTCAATTTAGACACAGAAACCATACCAATTAAATTAAGCGGTACCATCGCTAAAAATGATGAGTTATATAGTATTATTTACAAATATGTTAGGCATGTTGACTTTGTTGATGATGACTATGGATTTAATTTTCCAGAAGTTATTAATGCAAATCAGCGTCTCGAACATTTTTTAATTTTAAACTCTTTTTAGTGCGAATCATATCTGGACAGTTCAAAGGGCGACGAATTACAGCTCCCAAAAAATTACCGGTAAGACCAACAACAGATATGGCTAAGGAGGCCTTATTTAATATTCTTAACAACCGCTACTATTTTGATGAGCTTTCTGTATTAGACCTCTTCGCTGGCACTGGCAATATCAGTTACGAATTCGCCTCTAGAGGAACTCAGCAAATTGTAGCAGTAGATAATAATTATGGCTGCATTAAATTTATAAACGAAACCGCCGATTTATTTGAAATGCCTATAAGCACTATTAAAAGTGACGTTTATAAATATTTAGAGAATTCTAAGCAAAAACACACAATCATTTTTGCAGATCCACCTTACAATTTTGAAGTCGACCAATTTTCAAGAATCCCTGAATTAGTATTTGAAAATAAATTATTAGAAGATAATGGCTTACTTATTATAGAGCACTCAAAACATACAGACCTAAGCCAATTAGAGAAGTACACACAGACAAAGCATTATGGTGGTAATGCGTTTAGTTTTTTTGAAAGCAACTAATTATCAAGCATATAGTCTAGTAATTTATTTTTAGCTATTTTTATAAAACCTGAGCAGAAAGATTCTGCTACATTTCTACTTTGCGCACAACTTTTTTTGTTATGGTTAAACAAACTATTAACCAAAACAATTAATTATGAAAACTTTTAAAAAAACTATCCTATTAGCGCTGATTGTGCTAGTGAGTAGCACTGTGCGCGCTCAAGACGAACCAATGGTGACGTTAGAATTTAAAAATTCAGAAATGGCACAAAATCTGGTGCGAAATTACACAGCTGCCTTACAAAAGGGCGACGTGGTCAAAATGAACGCTCAACTCCATAAAAATGCCATGATATATGGTCTTGGTGGCGGTTTAGACTCCCTTAATGTAAAGCAACATAAAGACTATTTTACAAACAGTACCAATCAGTATAAGCATTCCATTAGCGATGATTTATATTTACCTGTCAAAGTTGAAAATAATTGGAATGCTGGTGAGTGGTTGCTCTCATGGGGAACTAACACTATTACGGACAAAAAATCTGGTTCAACTATGGTTGTTCCATACCATACGGTATCCTTAGTGCAAGACGGTAAAATTGCAATGATCAGATACTTCTATGATATGATGAATATCATGGAAAAGCAAGGTTATACTATTACGCCTCCCAAAAAATAGTTAAATAATAAAAACCCTTTACGTAATGGTAAAGGGTTTTTTATGTCTAAGCAAATCTATAAGCCGAATTCTGTACATTTTCTTCCTTAGAAAGTGAATTCCAAAAAAGAAAAGTCCTTATCATTTATCTACGTTTAACGTTACCGTTAAACTTTAGCTGTCTACCCTCCAACATTGAACGTGCCGCTCTCAAGCATTGGTTTACATGACATTGCACCGCATAGAGTTTACCTGATTTCACTACAGCATAACCTGTACATCCTTTCTGTTGCACTTTTCCTCATCTCACGATGGATGGCCGTTAGCCACTATACCGCACTATGGTGTTCGGACTTTCCTACCCTAAAAAAATTTAGAATCGATAAGGCGATTTACTTGGGTCAAAAGTAAGTAAATTGTTAATAACTCATACTATTTTTAAAGTGTAATCAAAGTCAATTAGACGCTTATTATTAAATTTGTATAGCAATATTTTTGGCATTATCTTTTTCTGCCAAAAGCAAAAAAATAAGTTAGATTGGAACATTTTGTAGTTTCTGCAAGAAAGTATAGACCACAATCCTTTAAGGATGTTGTAGGGCAGCAGGCTATAACCAATACTCTAACTAATGCCATAGAAAATAATCATTTAGCTCAGGCCCTACTTTTTACAGGCCCAAGAGGTGTAGGAAAAACAACCTGTGCCAGAATATTGGCAAAAATGATAAATAGTGATGATAACACTAGTAAAGACGAGGATTTCTCTTTTAATATCTTTGAACTAGATGCGGCTTCCAATAACTCCGTTGACGATATTAGGAACCTTACAGATCAAGTACGTATTCCGCCTCAAGTAGGAAAGTATAAGGTATACATTATAGATGAGGTTCACATGCTATCGGCATCAGCCTTTAATGCCTTTCTAAAAACTCTAGAAGAGCCTCCTAAACATTGTATTTTTATTCTGGCAACAACCGAAAAACACAAGATTATTCCAACCATCCTATCGAGATGTCAAATATTCGATTTTAAACGTATTACCGTAACTGACGCCAAAGACTATTTAAAATATATTGCCGAAGAGCAAGGTATATCTGCCGAAGAAGACGCTTTACATATTATAGCCCAAAAGGCTGATGGTGCTATGAGGGACGCATTGTCTATTTTTGACCGTGTAGTGAGTTTTTCTGGAAAAAACTTAACACGACAAGCCGTTGCCGAAAACTTAAATGTACTCGATTATGAAACCTTTTTTAAGAGTACAGATTTAATCGTAGAGAATAAAATTCCTGAATTACTTATTCAGTTCAATGAAATTTTGGCTAAAGGGTTTGATGGTCATCAATATATAGCCGGACTAGCATCGCATTTTAGAGACTTGTTGGTTTGTAAAAATGAGTCTACCTTAGGTTTATTAGAAATTGGAGACGACACCAAACAGAAGTATATTAAACAGGCTCAAAAAATCTCCGATACTATTTTATTCAAATATATTGAGCTCTCTAATGCATGTGATCTCAAATATAAAATGAGCAGCAATCAACGTCTTCTCGTTGAATTGACTTTAATGCAAATGGCCTCCATCACTTTTGACGGAGAAAAAAAAAACAATAAACACTACATAATTCCGCCGTCTTACTTTGAGGCTAAAGGTATAGAACCCGTAAAAGTCAGTAAAGCGAAAGCCACAATCGAGGCTAGCAAAGCAGAAGATAAGGTCTCCCCTTCTCATAAGGAAGATATTGACCAGTCCGCTCAAATTGCTGAGCCTAAGGAACTGCCAAAAATATCAATTAATAAGGGTAAAAATGTTACCTCAGGACTATCTCTTAAGAGTATAAGAGAGAAAAAAGAGCACCAAATTAGGCAGTTAGATGTTATTGTTGACGAGGAGCAACTGCCCAAAGAACCTGTTAAACAAGAAGATTTATTAGAAGCTTGGGAAACATACACCAAATCTTTACATAGAAAAGGTGAAAAAATAATGGCTTCAATATTGGAGATGGAAAAACCAGAATTGCGAGACACAGCAATATGCCTAACCTATTCTAACAACACAAATAAAATAGAATTAGAGCGTTCCCAGTATCCGTTAATGATGTTTTTAAAGAAAACGCTTAAAAATTACGACCTTCATCTTCAGATAAGTGTAAATGAGGAAATTGCTAAAAAATATGCCTTTACACCTCAAGAAAAATACGAAAAGCTTAAAGAGAAAAACAGAAACATAGAACTCTTAAAGAAAACCTTTGGATTAGATGTATAGAAAGATTTTTAACATTTTACCGTTGCTATTGTTTTTAGGTATTTGCAGCATGGGTTGCGAGGGTAGAATTTCTAAAAATGAAGCCCTAAAAAAAAGCATAGCTAATTTTAAGAGTAATCAAGTAATAACTAAAATTGCCTATCATCCTTTAGAGTATAATGAGATTGCTACTGATACTATATTAAGCAACGGTTATGAGATAAAACTTAAAACCTTTACAGATATGAATAGTTCAATTCTCAATAGCTCTACAATTAATGAAATAACCCAAAATCATTTTTACAGAATTGTAGAAAGTAAATTAGAGGTTAAATATGCAGAAAATGTGATTTTCAGAGATATCATTGGACGCGACTTTATTGAGGAAAATTTACAAATTGAACATAAAAATTGGTCAAAATTCAACCTTAGAGATATCTGGATTGATCAGGCTTTGTCAATAGAAAAAAATTTATTAAGCATCCAAATAGAATTTTGCTCCATAGAATCAGATGAATGCAAGAAGTTCAATCTTCTAATCAACAAAGCAGGCCAGCCCTATATTACTGAATTAAGCGAAAACAACTACTGATTATGCTCGGATTAAAATTACCAACGGACCCAAGGTGGGTAAATATTGTAGAGAAAAATATAGAGGAGATTCTCTCCGACCATGCCTATTGTGAGCAAAAAGCTGCAAGCACAGCAATATCACTTATAATAGGTTTTCCAGAATACACGGAATTAGTACAAGAAATGTCGGATTTGGTGCAAGAAGAAATGAGCCACTTTAGAATGGTCCATGATAAAATTACCGAACGCGGTTGGACACTAGGAGGAGATAGAAAGGATGAATATGTCCTTGCTTTAAGAAAATTTTTTCCAAAAGGGGGAAGCCGAACAACACAATTAGTACATAGATTATTAATCGCCGCTTTAATTGAAGCTAGAAGTTGTGAACGATTTAAATTGTTATCTGAAGAATTAGAGGATAAAAAACTAGCAAAGTTCTACAAGAAACTAATGATTAGTGAAGCGGGGCATTATACGATGTTTTTAAATTTTGCCCGTAAATACGGAGAGAGAAAAGAAGTAGATAAAAAGTGGCAAGATTTATTGATTTATGAAGCCGAAATAATGAAAGATTTAGGGAAAAAAGAAACAGTGCATGGCTAGCACTAAAAAAAACCCATTGATTTATCTCAATGGGCTTGTATAATTCACACTAAAAACAGTTGTTAAATCTTAATTCCAAAACCAAATTGCATCACATGATTTTTCGCTTCTGTTGTAGTTAAATCCTCATCAAGGATATTGGTAAAGCCATAAGAGTATCTTGCATCTACAAAAAGTTCATCAGTAATCATATATTCTGCTCCTACGACACCAGAAAAAGTAAATGTTGAAAAAGCATCTTGATTTTGCCATGTCTTTAAATTGACTTGAGGTCCTACTCCAAAAGACAAACGGTCAGATACGGATAATCTCAGGAGAATAGGTAGCTGAATATAATCAGCCCTTAGATCTTCTTCTTTACCACCTTCGGCTGACCATTGCAATTCAGTTCTCAAAGAAACTGTTTCAGATAGGCCAAAATCTACAAAGCCAGCAAACGCAAAACCATTACGATGTTTATTTTCAAAATCAGCGTCTGGAGTAAAATCTAAATTAGAGACATTTAATGCGCCTCTAATACCATAACGTATATCCTGTGACGTACCAACTAATGTAAAGCAGGTTAAAACTAAAAGAATGAAATATTTTTTCATAATATTAAATTTGAGATTGACAATATAACTGTAAAAAATAGAATCGGTAACAATAATTAGATTTTAAGCCAAAAAATGTAGATGAATGAACCATTTAAACAGAAATACTAGATACTGTTTCATAATAAATGCTCTTTATAATACCATCTGACAACCCGATTTTTGGCACATACATGTCTTTAGCACCACTCCACTTCATAGCAGATAAGTAGATTCTCGTTGCTGGGATTATAACATCTGCTCTATCTTGGTTTAAATTAAGCTTTGTTATACGCTCTTCATAGGAGTAATTCTGAAGCATTTGGTAATAACTTGATAAATAAAAATAAGTCAACGGTTTACCTAACTCCTTTCCTGATATTTTAAAGATTTTATTAATATTCCCACCAGAACCTATAAGCTCTATTTTATCATAAGTTTTGGTTTTTTCCTTAATCCATTTTTCTAATTCTATCCAGGTTTCGTTTTTAACAATATCATTAAGAAGCCTTACCGTTCCTATTCTAAAGGATTTAGAATCAATTTTCTCACCGCAATGAAGTATTGAGAATTCGGTACTACCGCCTCCAACATCGACATATAAATAGGTTTTATTAGAATCAATAAAAGTGTGCAAATCAGTGGCTGCAATTATGGCCGCCTCTTCTTCTCCATCAATAATATCAATAGAAATACCCGAATTCTTTTTTATCTTTTGTGTAAGTGTGCCCCTATTTTTAGCCTCTCGCATTGCAGAAGTCGCACAGGCCTTATATCTTACTACACCATGAGATTTCATTAGTAGACCAAAGGCTTTCATCGTATCCAACATGCGTAGTTGGTTATAATCAGAAATCTCACCAGTCAAAAATACATCAGCTCCCAATCTAATTGGTACTCTCACCAAAGAGTTCTTTTTAAAAACAGGAACTTCGTTATCTTGTTCAATGATATTTGATATCAATAGTCTAACGGCATTAGACCCTATATCTATAGCCGCATATTTTTGAATCTTCAGCATTTTATCCTTCTAATTTCTTTAAATAATAATTATAGGTTTCAAATTGAGCACGCAATAATGGCAAGCTACCATTTTTATAAGTATTATCTTGAGTTGTATTAATAATCCTTGCTTTAACATTATCGTTCCAACAAATATCAAATAAATCAGATAATTCATTTTTAATATCGTTGTCGTAAATCGGACAGGTCACCTCTACTCTATTGTCTATATTCCTTGTCATCCAATCCGCTGAGGAAATAAAAAATCTAGGTGAATCATTATTGCAAAAAATGAACAAGCGCGTGTGTTCTAAAAACTTATCGACTATACTAATTATTTCAATATTCTCGCTCATTCCAGGAACACCCGGAACTAAGCAGCATAAGCCTCGAATAATCATTCTTATTTTTACACCTGCCCTACTTGCCTCATAAAGCTTATCTATCATTTTATAACTGCTTATACTATTCATCTTCAGTTTAATATAAGCTGATTTACCTGATTTAGCATTTTCAATTTCGCTGTCTATTAGCGCAAATAGCTTTGACATAGTGTAGTGCGGAGATGTAATGATATGCTTATATCTGTGAATCCTGTAATTCACTTCAAAAAAGTTAAAGACCTTATTAAGGTCTTTTAAAATCTTGTTATTAGCTGTAAGTAAAGTAAAATCAGTGTAAATTTTAGCAGTAGACTCATTAAAGTTGCCGGTACTGATAAATCCATATCTCACCATTTTATCTTTTTCTTGTCGTTCTATAACGCACATTTTACAATGTACCTTTAAACCCGTAACACCAAACAATAAATTAATACCTACATCTTGCATTTGTTCTGCATAATTGATATTGGCTTCTTCATCAAAGCGAGCGCGCAACTCAATTGATACTGTGACATTCTTTCCATTTTTGGCTGCATTTATCAAAGAACTCGCTACATGAGAAATTTGAGCTAATCTGTAAATAGTGATTTTAATGGTTTTTACCTGTGGATCGAGGGCCGCCTCCCTTAAAAATTTAACAACATACGAAAAGGTATGGTAAGGCGTATAAACCAAATAGTCTTTTTGGGCAATAGATGCAAATATGCTATCATTAAGACTTAACCCTTTTACAGGAAGGGGTTTTATCTTTTCGTAAAGCAAATCGGTTCTTCCAAGACTTGGAAAATTCATGTAATCTCTTCTATTATGATATCGGCCTCCTGGTATAATACTATCTTTGTCATCTATATGCATCCGCTCTAACAAAAAATTCAATGTACTTTCGTCAATTTTCTTATCATAAACAAAGCGTACAGGGTCACCAATCTCTCTATCCTTAACACTTTCAGAGATTTTATGGATAAAACTTTTGCTCAAATCACTATCAAAATCTAATTCGCCATCCCTGGTAATCTTAATCATATGTGCAGAAATAGCATCATAGGTAAAAATGTTAAAAATATCATCTAAACAATAGCGTAAAACATCATCTACCATTATAATATATTCAGAACCATTTTTACTTGGTAATACAATAAAGCGATCCATAGCCTTGGAAATTTCTATGAGTGCAAATTGAGATTTCGAACTTGCTTTCTCCATTCTCACCACCAAGTAAGCTGCACTATCTTTAAGCTCTGGGACATTAATTTCATCATGTAGCATGATTACTACCAAAGCTTGACTGAGTTCTTGATAGAAATAAGACTTTATAAAATCTTGCTGACTCTCACTAATCTGAGACTCATTAATCCTATAAATATTCTCTTCTCTTAATTTATGGTCAATATCATCTAGAATCTCTAAGCTTTCTGCCTGCTGTTCAATTACTATCTGGGTGATTTGTTCTAATAATTCACCTGCCTTTATACCACCCAATTCACTTTTACCACCTTTACCTGCTTCGTAAATACGTTTAACCGTGGCATAACGTACCTTAAAAAACTCATCAAGATTATTAGAAAAAATTCCTAAAAATCGTAAACGTTCAATTAAGGGAACATTTTCATCGGCCGCTTCTTGTAAAACACGTGCATTAAACTGCAACCAACTGAGTTCTCTATTTATATAAGTATTTTTAATCATTAACGTAAATTCTTTGGAATAATAATTCGTTTAGTTCTTCCTTTTTTTAAATCACTCCAGCATTCTATCTCAAACTCAATAGATACAAGACCACTTGTAGGAAGATTATCTATAGACTGATCACCAAAAATATTAGTAATATTAGTAAAGGCATGATTATGCCCAAAAATCATTACAGAGTTTATTGAGTTCGGTAACTTTTTTACGAAAGAAATGACATTATTACCACCAAAATCATATAGTTCGTCAATAATTTGTAAGTTTTGAATGGAAAAACCAATCGTATTTGCAAATATTTTAGCAGTATTTTGCGCTCTTTTCGCAGGACTCGAATAAAATTTGTGAGGTATTTCTGAAAATTTAACAAACTCATTGGCCACTAATAACGCATCTCGCTTACCTCTTGGTTTTAAAGGTCTTTCTTTGTCTGACACGCTAAATTCCCATGAGGATTTTCCGTGTCTCATTAGTGTTAATTTCTTCATTAATTATCGATTAAATGCAATTTTTTTCGACAAAATGTTGCATATTTCCGTTTTAACGAGTATTTTGCCGCTTTAACTTTAATGTTTGTGTATGATGTTAGTTATAATTTCATTTGTTATGTAAAATTAATGTAAATGACCCCAAATCAAAAATATATTAATCCATTCTATATTTCATTTACGTTAAGAATACTTCCCTCTATTTTAACAAATAATAAATAACTCTGTTGTTGCTTATAACGGTAACTATATAATAGATTTTCTTATTATAGAATTGTCTTTGCCCCAACAACATCGTAGATAGTATATGTTATGTACAATATGAGAAAAAAATACGCTGGTATTTCTATCGTAAAAAGCCTAATGATGTCTTGCCTTGCAGTCATCTTATGTAGCTTTAACTTGGTGGTTGCTCAACAATCCCCTTCCATTCAAACGGGAGTGACTTTTCAGTGGGCAGGACCACAACCAAGCAGAAATAGTCCTGCTAACATAGAATCCATTACTATAGATGGGCAGGTGTATAACACTTTTGTTGTACCATCAAGCTACGAAATGACTAGACTTGGTCCTGATGGACATGCACCCAATAGAATTTTGCAAAATGGAGCTACGTTGGCTAATGGAAGTAATGATCCAAATTGGGACGCTATAGCTTTAACCGCATTTCAAAGTAAAAACTTAAATCATTATTTTACGGCCAACCCTAATGGAAGAGATATTTGTTTAGACTTCAATGCTGTTGAAACAACTGATGCTCAAAAACAAAGTATTTTTTATAATCCAGCAATTCCCTCTAATGAAGGCGGTGTTTTAGCTGTTACGGAAAGAAATATCAATAACTGTTATCACGTAGCGGTATATGGTATTCCACCAGGTGGCGGACCTGAACAATTTCTGGGTCAAACCTTTGTCAGACCAAATTCAAGTGCTTTATCAGGTCCACAATTTGGGCCGCCAAATCCGGGCACAGATTATTGGAAAACAAATAGAGTTGTAGAAAATAACGGTACCATTGGTATCGCTTTATTCTATTTAAGCGATATTGTTACCACAGGTTCCCAAATATCGAGAATTGAATTTAACGCTGCCACCCGAGATCATGGGGATGGTAAATTTTTTATTTTACAAAAGTATGCTGTTGATCAGCAAGAAAATAATTGTATTGACGGTACATTTAATGGAAATCTTAATATTGCTAATAATGTACCTGTAGGATCAACATATTCAATAATTACTCCACCTAGTCCTGCTGGACAGTCTTTTACATTTAATACAGATGGAACTTATACCTATGTTCCACCAACTGGTTTTATTGGTGATGTAACGTTTGAATATGAAGTGTGCCTACCAGCACCGAATACTTCTGTTTGCGATACTGCACAAACCACAATTAGTTTTGTTGCCCCACCAGATGACCCAACATTTACAATAAGCTGTAACGGCACAGTAAATGAGTTTACGGTTACGGTAACAAGTCCATTAGGTAATATATATGACTACTCCATAGATGGTGGAACGACCTATCAAGATTCTCCAGTGTTTGATAACCTTTTAGCTGGTAGTTATACTCTACTTGTAAGAAATAAATTTGTGGGCTGTGTTACAAGTTACACAAGTAATCCAGTCGTACTTACAACTTTAAATATTGACGCAGACACCACTAATGTTGGCTGCTTTGGCGAAAGCACAGGATCCATTGATTTAGATGTTAGTAGTGGCTCAGCTCCCTTCAGTTATGTATGGAGTAATGGTGCCACAACAGAAGATTTAACGGATATTGCAGCTGGTACTTACACTGTTATTGTTACTGATTCTAATGGTTGTTCTGTTTCTGGGTCCTATACTATTACAGAACCTACTGAGGAACTAGCATCCTCTATTAGTGGTACAGACTTGTTATGTTTTGGTGATAATTCAGGAACGATTGATTTATCAGTTTCAGGTGGCACAGCACCTTATACATATTCATGGAGTAATGGTTCTACGGATGAAGATATTTCGAACCTACCTGCAGGAACTTATAATGTAACGATAACCGATGCAAATGGTTGTACAACGACAGATTCAATTACTTTAACCCAACCAGTAGAGGTTTCTTGTCAAATAAATGTAGCTAATTGTCCAACAAGTGTCGATGCTGTTTGTAGCGAAGAAGATGGTGGAACACCTGTAAACTGGACTCCTCCAACATTTGCTTATCAATGTTGTACTTCAGTGCCCGGAGACGATTATTCATTTAATATGGAATTCGACCTGCCAGAAAGTGCCTTTGGGTCTGATTGTTGGGATTTTAATTATGCTCAAAGAGTCGGAGTTGATAATCTGAGATTATTTCAGTCAACGGGTGTAGGCTCAAGATATGATGATTCTTATCTGATTGCCCCTACAGCATATATTGATACCTCTGGAGGTGTTGATATAAATATAGAGTTAATTAATGTTACGGCGACAGTAAATTGGACACTTCAGTTATTAAATCCAGATAACGACGCCGTGGTTTATTCCGATTCTGTATCAGGAATTACTTCTGATGGAATGCAAACTATTATAATCCCTAACTCTGTACCAAGTGGTGCATATAAGGTTAAATTCAACTTTGACAGTTCAGATGCCAATGGTGGTGACCAGATTGAAATAGATAGAATTTATTATAATGCCACATTAGTAGATATTGGTTGTACTGGAGGAATTAACTTTGTTGTTACTTCTAACTATATTCCAGGAGATGATTTTCCTGATGGAGATACTACTGTTATTTATACGGCATTATATACTGGCCCTAATGGTGATACAGAAACTCTTACATGTAGTTTTGATGTTACAGTAATTAATACAGGTATTTCTGAAGATACCGCTAGTCATGAAGATGCAAGTTGTAATGGACTTAGTGATGGTTCATTAACAGTTACAGGAAGCTCTGGTGTCGAGCCATATTCATATAGTTTAGATAACGTTGACTTTAGTAATACAACCGGTTTATTTGAAAACTTAGCAGCTGGCGTTTACACGGTATTTATAAGAGATGCCAACAATTGTTCAGATTCTTTAGAAATAACAATTTCTGAACCAGATATACTTGATATCTCAATTGCTAGTGTATCTGATGTAGATTGTACAGGTGAAGCAACTGGAGATATTACAACAACAATTGCTGGAGGTACATTGCCTTACACGTTCTCATGGAGTAATGGAGAAACAACACAAAATTTAACAGACGTTACCGCAGGTTCATATACTGTTACAGTAACAGATGCAAATGGGTGTACTGCTTCAACAAGTACAACAATATCAGAACCATCTAGTCCGTTAAGTCTTAACATTAGTAAAACTGATGCCAATACGGCTCAAGGATGTACTAATGGTGAGGCAACTGCTGATGTTTCTGGTGGTACTGCACCTTACAGCTATCAATGGAGCGCTTCAGCGAGTAACCAAACAACGGCAACCGCAACTAATTTACCTGTAGGGAATCATTCAGTAACCGTAACAGATGCTAATGGTTGTGAATTAACTCAAAGTGTTATTATTGTCTGTGTAAATACATGTGATACCGAAATAACCATAGGAACAATTACAAATGTACTTTGTGTTGGTGATGCTACAGGTTCTGGAACAGTAACTGCAAGTTCAAATGCAAACCCAAGTGCAACTTTCACTTTTACTTGGACAAACGGCCAAGTTGATTCTGGTGTTACCTCTAGTACAATCAATAACGTGACTGCTGGCGTATATGATGTTAGTGTTACAATTGATGGCACTGTATGTCAGCCAGTTGAAGAAACTATTTCTATAACTGAACCAACAAATGCATTAAACCTATCAGCTTCTGCAACAGACGAATTAGGTCCAAGTACTGGAGATGGTACTGCTAATGCCTCTGCTTCTGGTGGTGTATCACCTTACACCTATTCTTGGAGTCCTGGTGGAGAAACTACTCAAAATATAAACGGTTTATCCGCTGGAACTTACACAGTAACTGTAACAGATGCAAACGGTTGTACTGAAAGTTCTACGGTCATGGTAAATCCAGGAACGTGTAATAATTTATCGATATCAGGAACTTCCACACCCGTTGTCTGTAATGGTGAAAGTAATGGTAGTGTGACTGCTGTAGTCTCAAATGGTACAGGTCCATTTACATATAGTTGGAACACACTTCCGGATACAACACCAAGTGTTTCTGGATTACCTGCAGGAAATTATACAGTTACTGTAACTGATCAAACGACATTATGTACGCAAAGTACTACCATAACGGTTAATGAACCAACCGCCTTAAGTACTGGTATTGCGGTAACAAACATATTATGTAAAGGCGATGCAACAGGTTCCGTTGACTTAACTGTTAATGGAGGAACACCTCCGTATACATATGCATGGAATACAGGAGCAACAACTGAGGATTTAATCAATGTAATTGCAGGAACCTATTCTGTTACGGTAACAGATGCAAACGGTTGTATAGCTACAAACTCCTCAGACGTACTTGAACCTGCAACCGAAGTTTCTGGTTCAATTACACAAATTACGAATGTTGAATGTTTAGGTGAAAATATAGGTAGTATTACAGCAGAAGCTACTGGTGGTATACCACCATACACCTACTCTATTGACAATGGTGCAACAACTCAAACTAGCGGATTGTTCGAAAATCTTTCGTCTGGTACTTATACAATTCTTATAACGGACGCAAATGGATGTACAGTTAATGTTTCAGATACAATCGATACTGATGATATTGAATCTCCTATAATATCAGTTCCTTCAACAATAACTATTGAAGGTTGCTCAACATCAGACATAACCAGTGCCGATGCTGTTTTTGCTTTTAGCACAACGACATCTAGTGATGTACAATCTGAATTTGCAACTAATCCAAACTATAATGCTTCTGACGATTTTAATATTCAAAGCATTACTTATATAGATATTGTAACATCAACTGATAACTGTCCTATAATAGTGCAAAGAACATTTACAATTACAGATAATTGTTCTAATACAGCTACTGCGACACAGACTATTACAGTTCAAGATAATACAATACCTACCATAGACACGGCAGCTAGCGATAGCACCGTAGAATGTGACGGTGCAGGGAACACTGCAGAGCTCAACGCCTGGTTGGCCAATAACGGTGGCGCTATCGCTTCCGATACCTGTAGCGGTGTTGTCTG
>NZ_JAGEVF010000011.1 GCF_017581965.1 Winogradskyella pelagia | reverse complement strand
GACGTAACGGGCCAGATTACGGTCGACTGTGCCAACACGGACCCTAACAACCCGACGCCTACAGTGGCGGTCTTCGAGGTCCAGGGGGCAGAGCTTAGTATTGATAATTCGATTAGTCAGAATAATGAAGTTTTAACGGCTAATGAAAGTGGGCCAGGAATAACATATCAATGGATTGATTGTAACAATGGAAATGCACCACTTCCAAATGAAACTAATCAGTCCTTTACAGCTACAATCAATGGAAGTTATGCCGTTATAATTTCTAATACGGCTTGTGCTACGTCAGTAACATCAGATTGTGTAAATATTGATTCACTTAGTATAAATGATGTGCCAGATAATTTTGAAGTACAGTTTTATCCAAATCCAGTAGAAAGTGATTTAAATATCCAATTTGGTAGTACGCATGCACAAGTAGATATTGAAGTGTATTCGTTATTGGGTCAGAAAGTGTCAACTGTCAGTTTAGAAAATAGTTCTAATCACCAGCTCGACCTATCAGAATTACCTGGCGGAAGCTATATTCTAAGAATAATTGCTGATGGGAATACCATCACTAAAACCATATTAAAACACTAATAATTTATGTCGCACCATTTATTGAATGGTGCGACTTTTTAATTAAAAATACTATGAAAAAACTATTTACACTCTTAAGTGTTTTATTCATAATTGGAATTTCAGAATCACAAAACACCTTACAGGAAGGTTTTGAATCTTGGCCTCCACAAGACTGGGAATTTTATGTCTTAGGCCAAGCATTCGATGGTTGGAGAGATGATTTTAATGGTAATGCCAATACAGGATCTGGCTCGGCCTATTCGAGTATAAGTAATGAGCAAGCGGATAATTGGATGGTATCACCTGCAATAAATGTGGTAAATAACTCCTATCAATTGAAATTTTGGGAAATTCATAGTAATACTGAATTCTATGATAAAGCAACTGTATTGATTTCTACAGGCAGTTCCAATCCTAATGATGGTGAATTTGTGGAAGTATTCGAATCCAATAGTTTAAACGATATTTCATGGGAAGAACGAACAATTGATTTAATTGGTTATACTGGACAAACAATCCATGTGGCCTTTAGACATGAAGGTACTTTTCATGCGTGGAATATAGACGATGTTTCAGTATCCCCACCTAATTTTACCGATGCTGGATTTGTTGGATTTTCAAGTCCTATTGGCGTATCAGAGAATCCTGCAATCCTTCCTGTAATAGTTCAGTTAAAGAATTACGGCCAGACAGTAATTAATGAAGTTTCTATTCCATGGGAAGTTAATGGAGTTGCGCAAACGACATTTACTGATAATACGCTTGTAATTTTACCGGGGGAAACGGAAAGTATTGCCTTAGGGAATTTCAATTTTGATGCCATAGGGTCCTATGACATTACTGCTGGTTTAGTCCTTACAGATGATTTTGATGATAGTAATAACGACGTTCAAACGAGCTTTGATATTTCACCGATAAGAGATGGTGGAATTGTAGAAATTACACCAGTTGGTTTGGTTCCCATAAATGGAACTATTGATGTCAAGGTTGCGGTTGAGAATTTTGGGTCAAACCCAATAGATATAGCTGAGATCACTTGGGAAGTTAATGGTGTTTCACAAAACCCTTTTACAAGTTCCAGTTTAAATATCCTTCCAGGAGAAACAAAGACAATTACGATAGGCACATTTAATTTTCCAGAAGGGATAAATACCATTACAGCGACCTTAGATGCATTTGGAGATAATAACCCTAATAATGATAGTTTTACATCTTCTGTTTCTAACAGCGTCTTTTTTGAGAGTTTTGAAGGTCCCAAATTTCCACCAGAAGGTTGGAGTATGAATTTTGGGACGTTGGATGATATTAATTTTGACACGCCTGTTGATGGCGATTTTTATTATGTTTCCGCGGTCGATAATAATTTCTTCGGAGAGATTTCAGATACCTTGTACACTCCATTGCTGAATATTGAGAACGGTGATATTTTTAGGTTTTATATTAAAACATCTCAATTTTTTTCGGCCAATCATACCTTAGTTTACAAGGACGGTACAACTGGCCAGGTTAACACTATAGCAACTATTGCTAATAGTTCAAATTCAAATTGGGCCTTGAGGGAAATTGATATTTCTGCTGCTGCAGGTATTAACCAAATAGGAATAGTATCAACTTCGACAGGTGGTTATGGCGAATCTAAATTTGATTTGTTCACCTCTGATGCGGAACTACATCAATTTAATAATGATTTAAGGATAATCAATAGCGATATTTATTTTTTAGCTAGACAAAATACTAGTGAACGTTTTGAATGTACTATTAGAAATGCAGGGTCACTTCCGGTTTTAGGAACGGATTATACGGTAAAACTAATGGAAGCACCTGGCATTGAATTAGCTTCTGTTTCAGGAGTAAATCTAAGTAGTTGGGAGTATGGAACCATCACTATAGATTATACCTTTACTGAGCTAGCTGATAAGCGTTTATATTTTGAAATTGACTATTCGCAGGATGAAAATACGTCTGATAATACAACTTATTTCCAGACTAATGTCAGTATAGTACCTAATACAGTTGTTTTAAATAGTATTGGAAGTCCTAATCAACGCGGTTTCATACCTTTTACTCCTAACGGAAATACCAATACTCTTGGAGAAGATGATTTAGCAGAGACTCTGTACTATAACGAAGAGTTCAGTACCCCAGGAATGGCATATGGAATGGCTTATAAATATGATAACCTGTTACCTTCTGAAAAGGTAACTACATACCCATTGCAGGTATGGATTGCACAATCCAATTTGGATAATTTAGATAATGGTTGGACACCTACCGAAGAACTCGTATTGGTTTTTGATGGTGAGGTTGAGTTTTTGCCTGGTAATAATCGAGATTTATATATTCCCTTCAATCAGCCTGTAATGATTAATGGGATAGAAGATGTAGTGGTAAGAACCTTTCAGTATGACCCTGAATGGCCGCCAGCGATTTTTAGATTTCTAACTGCTGATATTACATCCGGACCAACTCGAACAATAGGTGCATTTGATGTCTTCCAATTAAATCCTTTGAGTCCTCCTGATTTCTGGGGTCCAACGAGTGATGTAGCCTTTACGAGATTTGTTATTGATCCTGCATCATCAAATTCTATATTAACAGGTACAGTAACGGATAGTAATACGGCATTACCCATTGAAAATGCAACAATTTCAATATTGGGATCTAGTATTTCGGCGCAAACAGATTCTAACGGTAATTATACTTTTCCGAGTTTACCGTATGGTATCTATGAAATTACAGTAAGCCAAATAGGGTATGCAGCACAAACAATAAATTTAGAATTAAACAGCGCAAACCAAGTTCAGGATTTTGTGTTGGTGCCGTTAGCAGAGGTTTCTATTTTCGGAACCGTTTATGGTAGTAACGATTTATCGACACCGTTAAGTCAAGTTGATGTAGTTCTAACCGAGGATGGTAATGTCATTCAGACAGTTACAACGGATTCTAATGGAGTATTTATATTTCCAGATACATTTGAAGATACTGCCTATGAGGTTGCGACCACACTATATGGCTATTTTACAAGAACTGTTTCAGCTACACCTGGAAATTCGGATTTAAACTTAGGCGATATAATTATGGATGAAGAGTTCATAAGTCCTTTTGATGTTATTGTGGATACCTCTGGCAATCCTGATGTTACGTGGAAAACACCTAAACTAAGTGCTAAAGAGAAACTTCAACGCGATACGGATGTCATTTCTAATAGCTATACTAATGAACCTCTCGAAGAGGTTTGGCTAGGAAATGAATTTGAGATTACCGAAATAACTACCATTACAAGTGTTGAGATTAGAACAGATGTTTTTAACCTTGCAGAAGATTTTGTGACCATTGATATTTTTGATGTGGCCACAGAAAACATAATTGCATCAAGTGAGCCATTTCTAATTCTAAATGATTCAACACAGACTATAGAAATTCCAAATATTGTGGTGACAGATAATATCGCTGTAATGGTACATTGGCAAAATAATGTTGAGAGCACAAGTTCCTTGGCAATTGACTTTACACTTCCAAGTGAAGAGGATTCTGCTGTAATTAAATATCCAGGACAACCCATTACGTTGGTGTCTCCATTTCTGGGTGGCGGGACATTTTTTATGGCTTTTCATGTAAGAGTAAATACGCTAACTGATGGTACTCCTACAACCAACAATGAATCCGTTTCTTACAATGTTTATCGAGGTCTTGCAAGTGAGTTTCCTGATATTACTAACTGGGATCAAATAAACACTGGTCCTGTGTCCGACCTTTCATTTGAAGATATAGATTTAAGTATGATTGACACCAATGAACTATATAGGTATGCTGTGGAAACTGTATATAATGAAGGTGAATCTGAGCTTACATTCTCTGGTGAAGTTTTGGGTCAAGAAATATTGAGTATTACTGATGTGGATTTACTTCAGAAAAATATTTTTTTATATCCTAATCCAGCAGAGGATGATTTAACTCTTGAACTTTTATCAAACTTTCAGGTAGATCAGCCTATTGAGATATTCGATACCTTAGGTAAAAGAGTACTAACAGTAAGTCCGGAAGAGATTTTTAACGGCTACCTAAACACTAATGTTAGCTCTTTGCCAAGTGGAGTGTATTTTGTAAAGTTGTCTATAAACGGAACAGCTGTAAATAAGAAATTTATTAAGAAATAGTATCCCTGATTAATAGCGAAAAGAGGTTTCCAATTATTTGGAAGCCTTTTTTTTTGCATTTTACTTTTAAACTCAAACAACTCGTTATATTAATCACTTCATTAGCTATCTGATTACAGTCAGAAGTATTCCCTTTTTAACCGCAGTGAGTTATTAACTATCTCGGTTATTTTTATTTTTGCAACACCATAACAGATAATTTCACTAATAAATTTTTTGGAATTGGTATCCAAAACGGTAAAACCTTAGGAAATTGAGGTAGACTGTAGCGTTTGGCCTAAAATCTAGGCGCAAGCTTTATCTACACTATAGATAACCGCTATGTCAAAAAGTCTTGTGACACACACAATACCGTGAAAGCAATGCCTTATTTTCATTACGAGACCTTCGACGATTTCTTAGAAAATTCACCCAAGGGGGCGCCATTAGTTGATGCTGAAATTACAGTCACGGCTGTAGATTTGGAGACCTTTCACCATCAAGGCGCTTCGTATATTTATTGGATGCAGAAGATCATGGTTTACCTAAACAAGCCATTGAAAAGAGTCGTTTTTTGGTAAAATTTAAATCTCAAGTCTTTCAAAATGTTTATATTAACTGTAACATTGTTATGTGTGATTTCCAATTGATTAAGCCAAGGTCATAAGGGTTTGATGACATTTTGAAATTGTCTCGATGTCATAATATATTAACCTTCAAAATGATTTCATATGAAACCACTAGTACTTTTTTCTATTGCCTCAATACTTTCGTTCTTAACATCTGCACAGACGGGAATTTCTGTTCCTGAAATGTCCCATTGTGATTCTCAGATCACTAACTTTATGAACACCTTTGATATTCCAGGCCTAACCATGGCTTTGGCAAAAGATGGGAAATTAGTCTATTCTAGAGGCTTTGGTAATGCGGACTTAAACTTAACTGAGGTGACTCAACCGCATCATATGTTTAGAATAGCTAGTGTATCAAAACCAATCACCTCAATTGGGATTATGAAAATGGTGGAGAACGGCAGTATTGATTTAAATGATAAGGTTTTTGGAACTGGAGGGCTTTTAGAAAACCATTGGTATTTTACACAAGCAAACATAACAGATACAAGGGTTTACGACATTACAGTTCAAAACTTATTAGAACACACTGCTGGGTGGGATAGAAATGTTAATTGCTTTCCGAGTCCAACAGCACCATACCCTTGGTACTTTAGTGGTTGTGATCCAATTGTTGCGCCGTTACATATTTCAGATACTTTTGGGGAAACGTATCCGGTTAGGGAGGAGCACTTAATACGATATGTACTAGAAAAGACTTTAAATTATGAGCCGGGTACAACCTATGCTTACTCAAATATGGGTTATTTAGTGCTGAGCGAAATCATAGAGGAAGTGTCAGGTATGGATTACGAGTCTTGGATGCAGCAAGAAATTTTTCATCCTTTAGGTATTTTTGATATGTACATTGGTAAAAATAGACAAGATGAAAGGCGTGAACGTGAGGGGGAATATGTGGGTAATGGTTATACAACCCTAGATCTTTATGGCTCTGGTAATGTAGTACCTTGGGAGTATGGTGGATTTAGCATAGAAGCAATGGATGGTCATGGAGGTTGGATTGCTACAGCAAGGGACCTAGCGAGATTATTGGTTGCTGTAGACGGGTTTTCAACAAAGCCAGATATTTTATCAGCATCAACAATTTCTACAATGACTACACCTTCAGGCGCAGCCAGCTATTATGCAAAGGGTTGGAGTGTAAACGCTGCAAATAATTGGTGGCATTCTGGTGCTGTTGATGGTACGGCAAGTTATTTTGTGCGTACCAGTGGTGGCTATACATGGGCCATAATATTAAATAAGCGCGCAGTAGGATCTAATTCTAATGCATTTTGGGGTGCATTAGATGGCTTGGGATGGAATTGTATCTCTGGAACCGCAACATTTCCTAGTCACGATTTAATGGAATGGCCATCGGTTAATGCATCAAATCTACAAGCTTCTAATATTACGCAAAACACTATGGAATTATCTTGGATCAATGGAAATGGAACTTCGCGACTAGTTGTGGCAAAAGAATTGACCTCTGCCATGAATACCAATAGTAACTTTGATTCTTATCCACTAGATGGGACCGATTATGCTGCAAATTCTACTTTTGGACTTGGAGATAATCTTGGTGACGGTACTTTTGTAATTTATAATGGAACGGAATCAACTACAATTGTAAATGGTTTAATCGAAGGCACTGATTATGTTTTTAGAGTTTACGAATACAACAAGAATACTACGACAGGCAACAACGCACTATATCTATTGGGCAATTCTGAAGAACTGATTCAGAATACCAATGCTTTGAGTATAGGGGATGCTAACATAGAAAATTTTGTAGATGTTTACCCATCGATTACAGACGATGTTGTTAATGTTGAATTTAAAAATAATATTGGAACTGTTCAGTATTCTGTTTATGATATCATGGGTAAATTACTTCTAAAAGGCGTTTTAGAAAACGCTTTTAATACTTTAGAAACTGGTAAACTTAATTCTGGTATGTATATCTTAAAATTAGATTTTGCAGCCTCCAATGCGTCCTACAGATTTATCAAGAAATAAAGATGTTTATAAAGAGTATTTAATAGGGGGTTTATAAACCCCCCTTTTTTTGTGGTTAGATTTCATAGAAACTATATTTCAATTCGATAGAATGTTTTTTGTCTCTGAAGAAATTTGTAGAACAAGAATATTTTGCCAAATCTCAATTCGATTATGGAAATTAGTAAAAAGGGATACGGTTTTAACTAATATTTTGAGTAATACAGATTGTTGAGATAATCGTCTTTGTTCGGAATTAACGTTTTAAAAACGTGAATATGAGAAGTTTTTTTTTGTTAAAGCTTCTGTGCTCAAAAAATTCAGTACACAAAAGTATCAACGATTTATTAATCTAATACCGGCAAAAACAATAATAACTATAAGTAACCCAAGGAGCCAATATAGCTGATTAGAACTATTAATTTCTATGGGCGAAACATCGCCAATTAAAACTAGGCCAGCCCAATACTGAGGAGCTAAAGTTCTACCCTGAGAAGTGGATATGTATTTTAGTTTGGCTTGCTGTAGGGCTTTATCTTTAGGTAGTCCGTTATTAAGATAATCATAGAAATATTCAATTATTTGGGCGCTTGATTTTTCGTCAATTTTCCATAAACTGGTTAAAATACTTTCACTACCTGCATAATTAAATGCATGAGCTAAGGATATCATGCCCTCACCGGGCTGATAAGTTGGCTTACCAGTTTCGCAAGCTGTGAGGATCGCGAGGTTAGACGATAAATCTTGATTATAGATTTCATACGTATACAATGAATTATTATCATCGGGATTTTCTTTAGCAAAAATGAGTCTCGAAAATTCAGGACTTACATTATCAGATTCGGCATGGGTTCCAATGTGAATGATTTTGTGTTCTTTCGCTTTGGCAGTAAAAACAGCTTTAGACGCCTTTTCATTCAAAAAAGAACTACCATCGAAAATCCTAGAATACTGGTTGGCAAGTTCTTTGGCGAAAGGTTGGGGCAATAGCTTTAAATACGAATAATCGAGGTTAATAGAATCCTTAATTCCAATTTTATATTCCGTTTTCATATCATCACTAAATTCAGGTGCAAAGGCTATAAAATTGGAGTCGTAACCTATAGGTTGACTGTCCTTTTCTAATAAATGAAAACTGTAATTATAAGAAATAAGGTATTTAGATAATAAACTAGTATTAACCAGTTCGGTGTTAGTATTACATTTTTCCGCTGTTAATAATTCAAAGCTTAGATTGAATAAATTCTCATCTGGTATGATTACGATATTCTCCGTGTTTAAGTCGTTTTCAAAAGGTTGCCAGAGAGCACTATACAATTTATGTAAAGTTTTAAAGGGTGGTTGCAGTGTCTCTAGTTTTTTGTTAAGTATGAAAATATCGTCCGATATAGTTTTATCTGCTAGTTGGTACACTTTAATATCTGACTCAGTGATAATCAAAGCTAGGAGATTATCTTCCAAATAAATGTATCTAACAATGGTTGTGTTTTTGGGAATTTTAGAAGTTATATTTCCTAAATCTTCGATTATAGAGGCATATCTCAAGTCATAATAATCTGGATATTCTTGTTTTAGCTCCCTTAAAAAGCTATTCCATTCCTTCTCTTTAGTTACAAATGCATTAAAGTCTCTATCTTCGGATAATGCGCTATTGAGTTTTGATTTTAGTTGAGATTCTTTTTCAATTACTTCTGCTGGTAGCTTAGCGGTAAGGTTAGCTGATTTAGAATTTAATCTTGTTCTAATTTTGTGGTAAACCATAGATTCATGGTAAGCTAAAAGCTTTTCCATATAACTTATGTCGTTCGTAATTTCAAATAAGTTGAGACAAATTCTTTTAGCAATTTTAAAAAGCTCAACATTATCCTGAATTAATATTGCCGTAGAAGATTCACTACTTAAAATGCTCTTTTTTCGCTCTAATAAAACGAGTCCTTCATCGATAAGTTCTAACTGACGATTTAATTCTGCTTCATCATTGTTAGATGAGAGATTAAAAAGGGTCTTTATCTTAAGTAGTATTGCAGAAATTTTATTGCTTTCTACCTGTAGTTTATTGAGTTTGCTATTTTTTGCAAGCTCATTAGAATTAAGAAGGTTTATCGCTTGGTCGGTATAGCCTAAACTCTCTTCATAATTCTCTAATTTATAATTTATATCAGCAAGATTTAAAAGCTGGTAATACTCTAATAATGTTTTTCTTCCTTGATTTTTTCTAATATAAGTTAAGGCACTCTCAGCCATATTAAGAGCCAAATCCGCATCACCATATAAGGCATAAAAGTTTGAGGAATTGATAATGAAGTCTAGATAAACTTCATCATAATAATCCCCTAGTGAGATTTCATAATTAGTCTTAGCCAATGCCAAATAAAATTTTGTTGAATCTCTATGCCTCACTAAGTTTTTCAACATAGCCTTGTGGTAATAGGCATCACCGAGCCAATATGTATAGTCTCCAGGATTTGCCTTAAAAGAAGCTATACCCTCATCAAGATATTGTTCTGCTGAATTATAGTTGTGAAGCGAGGATTCTATCTGGCCAAGCAATACTAAGCTCTTAGCAATTTCTGGACTATCAGAATCAAAAAAATCACGTTTCTGTCTGTAAGACAACATTAAAAGTTGCTTAGCCTTTTTGTAGTCGCCCATATCCTTGTAAAGCCCGCCGTAGTTATCTATGGCCTGAAATAAGAATTGAGAAGCATGATTACGTCTCGTTTCGCTAATGTCTTCCTTCAGAAAACTATTTAGATATTTCACTGTATTTTGCATCGCCATAAGTGATCCATCCATATCACCTTGAATACTATAAATACCACCAATATTATTATTTAAAGACGCTGCACGGTAATATTTGTTCCAAGGGGTTTGTTCTAACGTTTTTAACACCTTTTCGGCCTTTTTATAGTAGTAAACGGCACTATCAAATTTTGAAGAATACCACATCATCGCACCTAAAGAATTATAACTAATGTAGTAACTATCTGGATCTGCTTCCGAATCAGAATTAAGAGATTCTAACGCGTCTTGATGATACCTAGCTGCAGTTGCAATATCACCAAGTCTAGAAGAATATACACCAAGATTGCTTTGAACAAGAGCTAAATCCTGTCCTTTGGCATTTGGCATCTGCTTTGTTAGCTCTAGTGCTTTGATGTTAAATTGCCTCGCGGTCTCCGAGTCGTTTATAGATTCGTAAAAACTACCAGTCTCCAGGGCCAGTTGCCTTAACACTTTTAAGTTGGTGGTTTTATTATAGATGTTTTCCGTTAAATCATTTACAGTTTTAATGGCACTAGATTTACCGTTAATTTTAAATTCAATACGTCCAAGATAATAAGCGTAGTCTGTTAGTTGATAAAAACTATTTTCACTAATTAATGAATCTATTTTTTTATTGGCAATGGCTTTAGCGATATTAAACTCCTCATTTTTCATGAGTTTATCTATGCTGGTTAAGTCCTTTTTATGCTGATTTTGACCAAATCCTAAAAACCAAATGCATAGAAATGCTTTTAATAGTAATAATGTTTTAGCATTTAAACGTAACATATTAATCAAGTTGCTCTATTATTTCTTTAACTTGGGGTAATTGTGATTGTTTTAGGGCTTTAATAGCCAATGTTTTATTTCCATTTTTAAGATGTGCCAATCCTAAATAATATAATGCTTCCTCTCTAAAAGTAGAACCACTTTGTTCTGTTGTTTTTTCAAGATATTTAATCGCATTTTCAATGCTATCGCTGGCCAGAAATGCAGAACCTAAAAAGTAGTTCAACGTATCATTATCTTGTTTTTGTTTTGCCAAATCTTTCCAACCACTTATGGCTTCAGTATATTTACCCTGTTTATAAGAGACCATGGCTTTGTTAAATTCGTACATGGTATTACCACCCATGTTTGTTGGTAATCCGGGATCAACGGTGTAATAGGCGTTGTACAGTTTATCCGTAGCATTTTCGCCTAACCAAAAATAACTTCCCGCGGCAATGATAATAACAGCAGCTACAGCTAAAGGTCGCCACCAAGGTTTATTATTTAGACTTTTTGTAGTCGTACTTCGCGACTTCTGCTCTAAGTCTTCATGGAATACATCAAGTTCATTTTTTAATGCCTGACTTTCAATACCAGCAATTATGGTTTTTACGGTGTCTACTTTAGTTTTAAAAATAGGATTCTTCTCAATTTGCTCCAGTACTTGTTGAGTTGTAGCTGCATCAAGATTATCATTTAGATATTGTTCTATAAGTTCAAATTCGGATTGCGATATGTTATACTTCTCATCCATTGCTATTAATTTTCGTTTAGGGCAATTTGCTTCAGTTTTTGCATACACCTATATTTTTTATTTCTGGTTGAAGCCGAGTCTATGCTAAGTTCTTCAGCAATAATATTCATCGGTCTCTTCTCAAAATAAAACATACGTAATAAGCTTCTGCATGCCTCACCTAATTTGTTAAAGGCTTGCATTACATCTTGTAATCGTTGGTTTTTTAAAATGTCATCATCAATACCATTATTTTCTTCTTCTGAAATCTCATAATTTGGAATTTGAGATGTTACAATCGTTTTTTTGAAGCCTTGGGAGCGTAATACATCCATCCATTTGTTTTTTGCAATGGTGTAGAGATAGCCATTTATAGAAGATTCAGTTTTTGGTATAAATTTATCTTGCTTTATATTCTGCCAAAGTGCTAAAAAAGCCTCTTGATAGACGTCCTTTGCTTGGTCTTTAGTACCACTGTTTTTTAAAACCAATAATTCAATTTTTGGATAATTCGTCACATACAACTGCTTTAAACCTAAAGAGTCATTTTGCTTAATGGCAGTGATGAGAGGCTGCCCCATTGAAATTGTTGGTTTCTCTTGCATTTTTTATTAAATATAAGAGAATACCTTGAGTTTTCAAACCTTAAATAATAAACACGATTTATTTTGGACCATAAATTATGTTATTAGATAACCTTGGATTTATCAATGAATTAATACCTTAAAAGTTTAAAAACCTTAGTTTTTGTGTATTAAATTAGAATAATCCAGAAATTTCACCAGAATCGCTGATGTCAATCCCTTCAGAAGCTGGATGTGCCGGAAGACCAGGCATCCGCATTATTTCTCCGGTAATTGGAATTAAAAATCCGGCACCAGAAGCAATCTCAATCTCCCTTACAGTGATAATAAAGTCCTTTGGGCGGCCTAATAAATTTGGGTTGTCTGATAAAGACTTTTGAGTTTTGGCAACACAAATCGGAAGGTTCTCAAGTCCTAAGGCTTTAATCTGTTTGAGATGTCGTTTAGCGGTAGAGTTATAATCTACATGTTCAGCACCATATATTTTTTGAGCTATGGTCTCAATTTTAGTTTCAATGGGCATATCCCAATTATAAAGTGGTTTAAACTTAGTTTTACAAGTTTCTGCAACCTCAATGATATGTTTTGCTAAGTCAATAGCTCCTTTACCGCCTTTAGCCCAAACGTTTGCTACTGCAACACGTACATTTTTAATCTTAGCCAAATCCTTTATCATTTGAATTTCTTCTTTGGTATCTGTCTTAAACTTGTTAATGGCAATAATAGGAGTGACTCTAAAACGTTGAATATTCTCCAGGTGTTTTTCTAAATTAGGAAGCCCTAAACGCAATGCATCAATATTTGGTTGGTCTAATGATTTTAAATCTGCACCACCATGATATTTTAACGCTCTAATCGTAGTAGTTAACACTACCGCCTTTGGAGAAAGGTTTGCGCTTTGGCATTTAATATCAAAAAACTTTTCTGCTCCTAAATCAAATCCGAAACCAGCTTCTGTAACTGTATAGTCAGAATAGGTCATTCCCATTAATGTCCCTATAACTGAGTTGGTACCTTGAGCAATATTAGCAAAAGGGCCACCATGTATTATGGCAGGATTGCCTTCCATGGTTTGTACTAAATTGGGTTTAATAGCATGCTGTAATAATGTAGCCATGGCACCAGCAACCTTTAAATCTCTGGCAAAAATGGGTTTTTTTGAAAAAGTATAGCCAATAAAAATATTACCTAAACGTTTTTTTAAATCTCCAAGATCTTTAGAGATACATAAAATTGCCATGATTTCAGAAGCGGCGGTAATATCAAAACCCGTCTCTCTTGGAATACCAGAAGTGGTTCCTCCAAGCCCAACTATAATGCGCCTAAGAGAGCGGTCGTTCATATCTATAACCCGCTTCCAAGTAATAGTTCTTGGATCTAGACCTAAGGAATTGGTTTTGCTTTGAATATTGTTGTCAATTATTGCGGCAAGAAGATTATGGGCTTTTTCAATACCTGAAAAATCTCCTGTAAAATGTAAATTGATATCTTCTAATGGTAGTACTTGAGAATAACCACCTCCTGTGGCTCCACCTTTTATACCAAAAACAGGACCTAAAGAGGGCTCTCTTAGAACCACAGTAGTTTTTTTATGGAGTTGGTTAAGTGCTTCAGATAATCCTATGGAAATAGTCGTTTTGCCCTCTCCGGCAGGTGTTGGTGAAATTGCGGATACCAATATGAGATTACTCTGCCGCGCTTTGTTTCTATTGATGCACGATAATGGTATTTTGGCCTTATCTTTTCCATACATTTCAATGGTGTTTGGGTCAATTCCAAACTTTTTAGCAATTTCTGTAATAGGCTTTAGTGTAACTTTTTTGGCAATCTGAAGATCGGTCATGGTATAACTCAAATAGTTTGAACCCAAATTTAGAGAAACGGTATGGCTTAAAGTGTGATTTTTGTCATATGCATTACAAGAATTAAAATGTTTGTTAGATTAAAGGTTGTAACTTTGTCCTAAATAAAAAGTCCAAATGCACAAAGCTGGTTTTGTAAATATTATCGGGAATCCAAATGTTGGTAAGTCAACATTGATGAATGCTTTTGTGGGCGAAAAGTTATCTATTATTACATCAAAGGCGCAAACAACACGCCACAGAATCCTTGGCATTGTTAATGGTGATGATTTTCAAATGATTTTGAGTGACACACCTGGAATTATTAAACCGGCTTATGAGCTACAACAGTCTATGATGGATTTTGTAAAATCTGCTTTTGAAGATGCTGATGTATTGGTGTATATGGTTGAAATTGGAGAAAAGGAATTGAAGGATGATGCGTTCTTCAAAAGAATTACTAACTCTAAAATACCCATTCTTTTATTACTAAATAAAATTGATACTTCTAACCAAGAACAACTAGAAGAGCAGGCAGAATTATGGCAGAAAAAAGTACCTAACGCAGAATTCTATCCTATTTCTGCATTGAACGGTTTTAATGTTCAGAATGTATTTCAACGGATTGTAGAGTTGTTACCGGAATCACCAGCCTTTTATCCAAAAGACCAGTTGACGGATAAGCCTGAACGTTTTTTTGTCAATGAGGCTATAAGGGAAAAAATATTAATTCATTATAAAAAAGAGATTCCTTATTCAGTAGAAGTTGATACTGAAGAGTTTTTTGAGGAAGACCACATCATTAGAATGCGGAGTGTTATAATGGTAGAGCGCGATTCTCAAAAAGGCATTATCATAGGTCATAAAGGTGAAGCGATAAAGCGTGTTGGCATTGAAGCCAGAAAAGACTTGGAAAAATTTTTTGGTAAACAAGTGCATCTAGAGCTTTATGTAAAGGTGAATAAAAATTGGCGCTCTAATGCTAAGCAACTTAAAAGATTTGGCTACAATCAAAAACAGTAACAAAGCCTAATCAATGTCGTAGACAAGTTTCATTGTAATACTAGCTGTCTTCTTTTTAGATGCGGTATTGAACGTTCCGCCCCAAGAATAATCTTCGCTAGAATTTTGCCCTGTGATTTGAAAAATACCCATTTTGGCTGATTTTAGCGTACCGAGTTTACTCCCAGAATTACTTGCGATATTTTCTGCTCTTGAGTGTGCATCTGATGTGGCTTTAGATATCATTTCAATTTTAAGATCAGCCAGTTGAGTGTAATAATATCGTGGCGCATTAGAATAGAAATTAATTCCTTTGTTTAGTAGTTCGGTAATTTCCCTAGATATTTTCTCAATGGTTTCAACATTTTTTGATTCAACTTTAAGAGATTGAGTTAAGATGTAACCGAGAAATTCTTGTCCAATATACTTACCATCACTAGAGTACTTGTTTTTTTGATTTTTTGTGCTTGTAACGGCATTAAATACTAATTCTGAATCTTGAACACCCTTACTTTTTAAATACTCTGCGATGATTTTTTTAGATTTTTCTAATTCATCGTAGGCCTCTTTTAAATTTGTAGCTTCCGCACTAAAGGAACCCTCCCAAACAATAAGGTCCGACGTAAAATTAGAGGTTCCTAGGCCTGTCACTGAGATTTCACCATTGGTTTCATTTCGGTTGATTACTGCATGTCCTAAAATATAGGCAGCTACAACTATAGCTATACTGAATAAAACAGAGTTTATATTTTTCTTCATAATAAAGGAATTATATAAGATATACGTTTAACTTTCTAAAATGGTCGTCCTCATGAATCCGAATAACTGCTCCATTTCTGGTTTACCTTTAGCACGCCCCATTCTACCAGCAAAATAGAGCACAAACCAAAAGGCCACCATCATAAAAGCTACAGATAGTTGAATAGCGTAAGATTGGCCTAATCTTGCATTAGTATAAGCCCAAATTCCAAAAGCTATTAAAAATCCTGCAACAACAAAATGAAGGAACATAAACATGGTCCATATGGTTGGATTTGGCCCAAATAATCCGTGTACAGTTGAGGTTTTTTCATCCTTCTCATTAATCTCTAGGTGAAGTTGAGGAGACCAAAAATGCTGATTTTGCTTAGGATACCTTATAAAAACATGATCGTCAACTCGTGTTATTATAAATTCAGAATCCGTTTTAGAACCAAAACGCTCTAGTAAATCCTCATTACTTAACTCAATGTCGAATTTAAATCTCGGTCGTAATATGATGTCATTTGGTAATGCCATGTCATTTCTTAAGAAGTTAATTTACATATTTTCTTTTAAATGATATCTAAGATTATATACTACCTTTGCGCCAATATTAGTAACATGGGAAATATAGTAGCCATAGTAGGAAGGCCAAATGTTGGGAAATCAACTTTTTTTAATCGTTTAATTAAAAGGAGAGAGGCCATTGTTGATGCTGTTAGTGGTGTGACAAGAGATAGGCATTATGGTAAAACAGATTGGAACGGGAGGGAATTCTCGATTATTGATACTGGAGGTTATGTTATAGGAAGCGATGATGTTTTTGAAAAGGAGATTGATAAGCAGGTAGAACTTGCTATTGATGAAGCGGACGCTATAATTTTTATGGTAGATGTTGAAACTGGAATTACGGGAATGGACGAAGATGTTGCTAATCTGCTTCGTAAAGTTAAAAAACCTGTGTTTTTAGTCGTAAATAAAGTTGATAATAATAAGCGTTCAGAGGACGCTGTTGAGTTTTATTCCTTAGGTCTTGGAAATTATTATACCATTGCTAGTATAAACGGAAGTGGAACAGGTGATTTATTGGATGCTGTTGTTGAGGCACTACCTGAAAAAGAAGAAAGTGAGGAGGAAGAACTGCCAAGATTTGCTGTGGTCGGAAGGCCAAATGCCGGTAAATCCTCTTTTATAAATGCCCTTATAGGCGAAGACCGTTACATTGTAACAGACATAGCAGGTACAACTAGAGATTCAATTGATACCAAATACAACAGATTTGGTTTTGAATTTAATTTAGTAGATACTGCTGGTATAAGACGAAAGTCTAAAGTCAAAGAGGATTTAGAGTTTTATTCCGTAATGAGAAGTGTAAGGGCAATTGAGCATGCAGATGTATGTCTTTTGGTTATGGATGCGACTAGAGGTTTTGATGGACAGGTACAGAATATTTTTTGGCTCGCAGAAAGAAACCGTAAAGGAATAGTAATACTTGTAAATAAGTGGGATTTAGTTGAAAAAGACAATCACACGGTTAAGGATTATGAAAAGCTGATAAGAAAGGAAATAGAACCCTTTACAGATGTACCAATTGTTTTTATTTCAGTGTTGAATAAGCAACGCATATTCAAAGCTATTGAAACGGCAGTAGAGGTTTATAAGAATCGTTCAAAGCGGATTAAAACAAGTGTGTTAAACGATACCTTTCTTCCAATTATAGAAAAGAATCCACCACCAGCTTACAAAGGGAAGTATGTTAAGATAAAATATATCATGCAGCTGCCAACGCCTCAGCCTCAGTTTGCTTTTTTCTGTAATTTACCACAATACGTTAAGGAGCCTTACAAACGTTTTTTAGAAAATCAATTACGAGACCATTTCAATTTTACAGGTGTCCCTGTTAGTGTCTATATGCGTAAGAAATAGTTTCACCAACCTCCAGAAGCACCACCACCACCAAAACTGCCTCCGCCGAATCCACCGCCAAAACCACCACCGCCGAAGCCACCACCAGAACTTCCGCCAAAACCACCAAAGCCGCCATAAGAGCGGCGTCGGTAACTACCTCTGCCCATATTGCTTAGAATTATAGCTTCGAGTAAGCTTGTATCTTTGAATCCCTTTCCGCCTCCACGATTGTTTCCACCACCGCGACTTTTAGAAATGGCAATAATAAAAATGATAAATATGATGAGTAAAAAAATCAATATTTCAAAAGGAAATCGTGTGGCATTGCCAGATGATCTCGTTCCCGAATAAGCACCTGTTAATACCTCAAAAATAGCATCAGTTCCACGATTGAGACCTCCGTAATAATCACCTCGCTTAAAATATGGTATAATATCTCTCTCAATAATACGCTTGCTCAAGGCATCGGTTAGAAGGTACTCTATACCTTTTCCTGTATTAATACCTATTTTGCGATCATCCTTAGCGAGTAATACAAAGATGCCATTGTCTTCTTCTGCTTGTCCAATGCCCCATTCTTCTGCCCATTGGGCACCAAGGTAGTTAATGTATTCACCTTGAGTAGAGTTTATAATAGCTATAACAATTTGAGTAGATGTGGTATCTGAATAACGAATGAGTTTATTTTCTAATTGCAACTTTTCAGCAGTGCTCAGGAGATTAATATAATCGTAAACACTCGTCTGAAATTCTGGTTTTTCTGGAATTTCATATTGGGCATTACTCATCCAACAACCCATAAATGATAGAGCTGTAATTAGATTAAGGCAAAATCGTTTTATACTTATCATCCTTTAGAAATGGTATTATCTAATTCGTCTTTATCACCGTATTGCCACGGAAAATATTTAGACAAGGCTTTTCCGGCCTCTTCAATGCCATCAATTAATCCCTGTTTAAATTGGCCGTGTTTAAATTGTTCTTGGATTTTGTCTCTAGTACTATCCCAAAAATTAATGCCAACAATATCATTAATACCTTTATCACCACAAATAACAAAGGACTTATTGTCAACGGCCACATAAATGAGTACGCCGTTTTGCTCTTTCGTATTGTCCATTTTTAGAACATGGAATATTTCTAGAGCATGCTCATAGACGTCCATATTACAATTTTGTTCAATATGTACACGGATTTCTCCAGAGGTCTGGCTCTCGGCAAGTCTAATGGCTTCGATGATTTCCCCTTCCTCCTCGGCAGTAAGGAAATCTTCAATATATGGCATGGTGATTTTTAGTTAAATTCAAAATTAACATCTGGCGCATTCTCGCTTCCTGGGTCGGCCTTATACCTAGGCATATCTTCAAATCCGAACCAACCTGCTAAAATTTTACCTGGAAATTTAGTGGTATGTATGTCGTATATATTAACCTTTTCATTGTAGCGATCTCTTGCCACATTAATTCGATTTTCTGTACCTTCTAATTGACTTTGTAATTCGAGGAAATTCTGATTGGCCTTCAGTTCTGGATATCGTTCAACGGATACTAAAAGTTTTGATAATGCACCGCTTAAACCTGTTTGTGCCTGTTGAAATTGCGCCATATTCTCAGCGGTAAGGTTACCCGCATCAATAGTAGTTGAGGTTGCTTTTGCTCTAGCTTCAATAACCTCTCTTAGGGTAGTCCGTTCAAAATCTGCGGCGCCTTGTACGGTTTTTATTAAATTTCCGATGAGGTCATTTCGTCTCTGATAAGAGCTCTCTACATTAGACCAAGCTGTTTTGGCATTGGCTTCATATTCTACGGCTGTGTTGTTAAATCCTACAGCCCATTGGTAAGCACCGAAGCCAAGAATTAAAATTACGATTAATGGGATGAGCCACTTTTTCATATTGATTGTGATTTACGATTTATAATTGTGATTTAATTTTTATGAGTTGCGCTTTTATACTCTCTAATTTTTCTATAATCTCAAATTTCTCTAAACTTTGTTTGCGCTCTTCTTTTAGATGGATTTTCGCACCTTCTAGGGTGAATCCGCGTTCTTTAACTAAATGGTAAATAAATTTTAGGTTTTTTATATCTTCTGGAGTGAATTTACGATTTCCTTTAGCATTTTTCTTTGGCTTTATGATATCAAATTCTTTTTCCCAAAATCTAATTAAAGATGTGTTAACATTAAATGCTTTGGCAACTTCGCCAATTCCATAATATCGTTTTTCTGGTAATTCTAAATACATTTTAATCTAGGGATTGGTTCTCTAAAGATGCTTTTTTGAGCAATTCATCAAATTCTTCAGGAGATAGGTTGCCGTAGTAGAAGTTAATAGGATTAATACGTTGGCCATCTTTAAAAATTTCGTAGTGCAAATGAGGTGCTTCGGATCGTCCTGTGCTACCTACAAATCCAATTAAATCACCTCTTTTTACACGCTGATTAACTCTCACGTTGTATTTGTATAAATGTGCATAAAGAGAAACATAGCCATAGCCATGATCAATACGTATATGTTTTCCGTAACCTGTAGAACGATTGTCTGCTCTCTTCACTACACCATCGCCAGTTGCATAGATAGGTGTACCTCTAGGTGCAGTAAAATCCATGCCAAAGTGAAACTTTCGCACTTTTGTAAAAGGATCAGTTCTATAGCCATAGCCCGATGCCATTCTTGTTAGATTTTCATTGTTAACAGGTTGTATGGCAGGTATTGACTCTAAGAATTTCTCCTTATCCTCGGCCAATTTTGCAATTTCATCAAGCGATTTGGATTGAATCACAATGGCTTTTTCTAAGATGTCTAAACGTTTGTTAGACTCTGCAATGAGTTGAGAATTATCATAGCCTTCGTACTTTTTATAGCGATTGATCCCTCCGAATCCTGCTCGTCTCTGTTCTTCTGGTATGGGATTCGCTTCAAAATAAAGCCTGTAGATAGCATTATCGCGTTCTTCTACATTTTCTAGAGCTGTAATAGCATCGTCCATACGTTTGTTTAATAGCTCGTATTGCAGTTGCATGTTTTCCAACTCTCTTGCAAGCTCCCTTTCTTGAGGAGATTCAATGTAATGGCTAGCGATAAATACGAATATAAATCCGAATAACGCTGAGGCCAAAATAAAAACAGTGGCATATTTAAAAGTTGTCCGTTTTTGCTTCTTTATTTTTCTGTAAGAAAGCGTCTCTGGATCGTAATAATATTTTACCTTACCCATGTTTGAATTTATAGTATTTTTGCAGCGTTTATGTACAATGTATGTAAATATTATGTAAGCGTAACGCTAGTACCCTTAAATTTATTTCTATAACAAATTTAAAAAACAAAATAGAAATTGGGATTATGCGCTTAAATTCATTCCAATATGTCCTTGTTTAGAGGAGGTATAAGTTTTAAATGCAAGTAAAGGTATTAAAGTTAGAAGTATTATGAAGTCCCAAGATGTACGTAATAAATTCTTAGAATTTTTTAAACAAAAAGAACACTTAATAGTTCCGTCTTCATCAATGGTGGTGAAGAATGACCCAACCCTAATGTTTGTAAACTCAGGAATGGCACCTTTTAAAGAATATTTCCTTGGTAATGCAAAGCCTAAGCATAATAGAATTGCAGATACACAAAAGTGTTTGCGTGTTTCTGGAAAGCACAATGATTTAGAAGAGGTGGGTTATGATACCTATCATCACACCTTGTTTGAAATGTTAGGCAACTGGAGTTTTGGAAATTATTTTAAGGAGGAGGCTATTGCTTGGTCATGGGAGCTCTTAACCGAAGTGTATGGCATTGATAAAGATATACTTTATGTCACAGTTTTTGAAGGGAGTGATGATGACGACCAACTTGAAATGGATAAGGAAGCCTTCGGGATATGGAAAAAGTTTATTGATGAAGAAAGGATTCTTAAAGGAAATAAGAAGGACAATTTCTGGGAAATGGGAGATCAAGGGCCTTGCGGGCCTTGCAGCGAAATACACGTAGATATTCGTTCCAAAGAAGAAAAACAGAAGGTTGATGGTGCATCTTTAGTTAATCAAGACCATCCTCAAGTTGTTGAAATTTGGAATCTTGTATTTATGCAATATAATAGAAAGGCTAACGGCAGTCTAGAAGCGCTTCCAAACAGGCATATTGATACAGGAATGGGCTTTGAAAGACTTTGTATGGTTTTACAAGGCGTTCAATCTAATTATGATACTGATGTATTCACACCTCTCATTAGAGAAATTGAAACAATAACAAATAATAGTTATGGCAAATCGTCAGATGTTGATGTTGCCATACGTGTTATATCTGATCACGTTAGGGCTGTAGCATTTTCAATAGCAGACGGTCAGCTACCGAGCAATACTGGGGCAGGCTATGTCATTCGTCGTATATTAAGACGAGCCATTCGATATGGGTTTACCTTTCTAAATCAAAAAGAACCTTTTATTTACAAGTTGGTAGATACCCTTGGGAAACAAATGGGTGAGGCATTTCCAGAGATTAAGACACAAGAGCGATTAATTGAAAATGTCATTAAGGAAGAGGAGCATTCGTTTTTAAGAACCTTAGATCAAGGACTATTATTATTAGACAAGGTAATCGAGGATTCAACAAACAAAATTATAGAAGGCTCTAAGGCCTTTGAATTGTACGACACTTATGGATTTCCATTAGATTTAACACAATTGATAGCTCGGGAAAAAGGGTATTCTGTGGATGAGGAAGGTTTTAGCCAAGGCATGCAGAAACAAAAGGAGCGTTCTAGGTCGGCCTCGGCTTCAGAAACTTCAGACTGGATAGTTATCCAAGATAATCAAACCGAAGATTTTGTGGGTTACGATCAGCTTACTGCTGAGGTTAGGTTAACGCGCTATAGAAAAGTAGTTTCTAAAAAGGACGGTGATCAATACCAATTAGTATTTAATAGCACCCCTTTTTATCCCGAAGGTGGCGGTCAAGTTGGTGATCGCGGCTATATAGAAACAGCTAACGGTGGTGTTGTTTACATAACAGATACCAAGAAAGAGAACAATGTTATAATACATATTACAAAGCACCTACCACAACATTTAGAGCAAAGCTTTAAAGCTGTGGTTAACGAAGAATTTAGACGCTTATCTGCAAGTAACCATACCGCAACACATTTACTGCATCAAGCCTTAAGGACCATCCTTGGTACTCATGTTGAGCAGAAAGGGTCTTTAGTAAAACCGAAGTCTTTACGTTTTGATTTCTCGCATTTTTCTAAGGTTGGAGATGAGCAATTGCAAGAGATTGAAGATTTTGTAAATGCCAGAATTAGAGAAAATCTGCCGTTAGTAGAACACCGAAATATACCAATGCAAAAGGCACTCGATGAAGGCGCTATTGCCTTATTTGGTGAAAAATATGGTGATAATGTACGTACTATTAGATTTGGGCAGTCCATGGAACTCTGTGGTGGTACTCACGTGGCGCAGACAGGTGACATATGGTATTTTAAGATTAAATCTGAAAGTGCTATAGCAGCTGGTATTAGGCGCATTGAAGCGATTACTAATATAGCTGTTGGTGATTATTTTGAAACAGTTGAAAAGCAATTTGAAGCTGTAAAAGCTGTGTTGAAAAACGCGAATGAGCCTGTAAAAGCAGTGCAGAATTTGCAAGAAGAAAATGTGGAGCTAAAAAAACAAATCGAAGCTTTGCTAAAAGACAAGGCAAAAAACCTTAAGACAGAATTAAAAAGTGAGTTAAGGGAAATTAATGGTATTCAGTTTTTAGCAAAAAAGATAGATTTAGATCCAGCAAGCATTAAGGACTTATGTTTTGATTTGGGACACCAACATGATAATCTTTTCTTATTATTTGGAGCAGAAAATAACGGTAAAGCCTTATTGTCTTGCTATATATCTAAAGAGCTAGTGGCAAGTAAAAGCTTAAATGCAGGTGTAATTGTACGTGAGTTAGGGAAGTACATCCAAGGTGGTGGTGGAGGTCAGCCGTTTTTTGCTACAGCGGGAGGTAAAAATATAGAAGGTATCGATTCTGCTCTTAAAGAAGTTGTGAATCTAATTTCTAAATAAATTTTGAAATTACAGACCCAAATATCTGTTCAGAAACAACGGCATAATCAAATTGATTATGAGTCTAAGCTTTTGCTATTAGGATCTTGTTTTTCGGAAAATATTTATGCAAAATTATCCTATTTTAAATTAAATGCTTTTGCAAATCCGTTGGGTATCCAATTTCATGTATATGGTATTGAAAGGTTGATTTCAAGAGCCATAAACAAAACCTACTTCACCAAGGATGAGCTTTGTAATAGTGATGGGATATTCTATAGTTTTGACGCGCACTCTAAGTGGAATGCCGATAGCGCAGACCAATTATGCAACACGTTAAATACACAGTTAGACATCACCAACACATGGTTGAGAACAGCAACCCATTTAGTAATTACGCTTGGTACAGCGTGGGTCTATCGTCATTTAGATAAGGATAGTATTGTGTCTAATTGCCATAAAGTACCCCAAAAACAATTTTTAAAAGAGTTATTGTCCGTAAATGAACTATCAGAATCTTTAGATGGCATTTTAGAACTGGTAAGGAATATTAATCCCAATGTTACATTTATTTACACAGTCTCCCCTGTTCGACACCTAAAAGATGGCTTCGTTGAAAATAATAGGAGTAAGGCGCATCTTCTCGCATCCATACATAAAGTAGTTAATCCTAGAAATAGGAGCTATTACTTCCCGTCCTACGAAATTCAAATGGATGAATTAAGGGACTATCGCTTTTATGAAACTGACATGCTTCATCCAAATCAATTGGCCATAGACATTATTTGGAAGCGATTTACGGAGGCATGGCTTACTAATGAAGCTATCGAGGTTAAAGAAAAAGTTGATGTAATTCAAAAGGGGTTTAAGCACAGACCATTTCAGCCTAGCTCTAAATCTTATTCCGAGTTTAAGGACAGTTTAAGCTTAAAAGTCAAAGACCTTCAAGATGAATTTCCGCAAATTCGGTTTTAAAATACTTTTAAGTATCTAAAAAACAAATATCTGTAAAAATATACGCAATTCATCGTATAGGATTTCTGAGTTACAATACTCAAATTTGTTGATGTATTAACCAATAAATATTTCAACAATGAGAAAATTAAATCAATTTATGTTACTTATAATGACAGTGTCTCTAGTAACATTTTCATCTTGCAAAAGTGATGACGACGGCGGCAGTCCTGGTACAGCCCCTTCAGGAACCTTAACTGCCACTGTTGATGGAGGGTCATTTCAATCTTTAGATATCAGTTCTTCAGCAACAGTTTCTAATGGTGGGCAAAATCTTACTATTATTGCCACTAATAGCGATGGAAATGCTTTCGCAATTAACATATTTGGATATAGTGGTCCAGGAACTTATCCTCTTGGAGGAGATATAAATATTTTTAATTCAGCGTCTTATTCTGAAACTGATGTGGACCTTAATAATCCGACGAATTCTACAACAGAGATATGGCAAGCACCTTACAATGACACTGAGGTAGGTGAAGTTAATATTTCGGAAGAAACAAATACCAATGTCATAGGTACTTTCAATTTTACAGCTAAGAATGTCAACGGAGATCAATCGGAAAAGACGATTACAAATGGCTCTTTTGATTTGTCCAAGGAAACTGCCAATTAAATGGGAACCCTTAGGGCCTATGTAACAACTCAATAGGCTTATGTATCAAATTTCAACATCACAGAAGAGACTTTCATAGAACCTCGATATCATAAAATCTTGTTGTTGAGATTTGATTAGGATTTGGCGTAATTAGTTTCTAATTGCGCTTAATCTTTCCTAAAAGCCTCTTTATCGAAAAAAACTACACTTACTTATAAATAGTAATATATTAGTAATGCTATTAATCAATTTTTTTAAGAAAGCATCAGTTATAAATTTTAGGATAAAACCTAAATTATATCTGATGCCTTTTCTTTTTAGCATTTGTAACATAGCATATTCTGATAGTTACCAACAGGTCATTGTTTTTAACACAGACAAATCAAGAAATGTTTATGATGTATGGTACTCCATTTTGCTCTGGGTAGTATGCTTTATCGTTGTTTTATTGTCCATAAAAGTTTTTTCCATCATGCGCAGGAACCCAACCACTAAAACCATTAAAGCCTTAATACCAGATTTGTATGATGAAAGAAAGGAATCTCAGCATTTAAAGGAAAAAATGGCCTTAATCTTCGCTTCAAGTTCAGTATTAACAACGAGAAGTTTGTCCTTAACTAAACAGCTTAATAGAATTTCAGAAGATTTAGATTCCAGACACTTACCGATAAATGAACGCTTGAATCTTTTAATCAATCAGTCTAATGAAATCTCAATTACAACTGAGATTATTAATAAATATTTAACTTAGAGTCAACAAACTGAAGTCTTTATTTGTTTATGCGTAAACTACTATTATTATTATCACTATTTTGTTTGACCCAAGTTTCAAGTCAACAACATATCATAGATAGTTTAAAAGTTGTTATTAGAAATACACCTTCAGATTCCATTAAAATTAGGGCCTACAGTGATTTGTGCTGGTACTATAGAACAGTATCTCAAGATTCAGCATTTTTCTATGGAAATAAGGCTTTAAGTCTTTCAAAAGAGAAAAATAATGTTAAGGGTGAAGCCCAAGCTTTAAATGATTTAGGCATTTTGTACTACAGCAAAGCCCAGTACAACAAAGCCTTACAGTTCTACTTTAAATCTTTAAAAATAAGACAAACTACTCCCGATAGTCTTGGCATGGCCAGCTTGTATAATAAAATTGGCCTTGTGCATCAAAACACCTATAGACTCGATTCTGCCTTAGTATATGCCCTTAAGGCTCTCAGTATATACGAGTCTAACGGAATTGAGCGTAACGCCTTTATTCTAAAGAATAATATTGCCAATATTTATAAAAACTTGAAGCAATATGATAAGGCACTAGCAACACATAAGGAAATTGCTCAGTACAACTTCGCAATCAATGATCAGTTAGCCTTGGTAAAATCATACAACAACATTGCTAATGCTTATATTCTCTTGGCCGATACCACCAATGCCGAAAATTACTATTCAAAAAGTCTCAAGATTGCAAGGAATAAAGGTTTTTCCAAAGAATTAGCGGCTCTATATAATAATATCGGAGGCATTTATATGAATAGAAAAAAGTATTTAGCAGCCATTGATAATTATCAAAAATCATTGAACATCCGACGTGAGCTTAATGACAATTTTGGTGAAGGAAGTACACTGCTCAATCTAGGTTCCCTGTACTTGGAAACCAAACAAATTGGTAAAGTAGAGCCTTATTTAAGGGAAAGTTTAGCTTTAGCTAGAGCTTCCCAAGCCAATGAACAGATAATGAACGCCTATGATAAGCTATCTATCTATTTTGCTTATAAAGACTTGCCAGATAGCACCAAATATTACAATGCACTATACAAGCAATTTAATGATTCGCTATTTAATGAAAAAGTAGTTAAACAAGTTGCGGATGTTCAGGAAAAGTACAATGCTGTGGCTCGCGAGAAGGAAATAATTACCCAGCGCGCCGAAATTGCAGAAAAGGAATTGGATATTAGCAAAAAGAACCTTTATGTGCTTGGGTTGGGCGGAATGGTTTTCATTGTTACCTTACTAGGTCTTTTGTTTTACAACAGACAAAAATTAAAAACAGAACAAATTAAGAAGGAAAGCGAATTAAAGGAAGCTTTGGTTAGAATTGAAACGCAAAACAAATTGCAAGACCAAAGGCTTCGAATTTCTAGGGATTTGCATGATAATATTGGTGCTCAGCTCACCTTTATAATCTCAACTTTAGATAATTTAAAGTTTGGATTCAAGTTACCGGAAAAGTTGAACGATAAGTTGCAAGGTGTTAGTGAGTTTACAACCTCTACTATTTATGAGTTACGAGACACTATATGGGCCATGAATAAAAATAAAATCTCATTTGAAGATTTACAGGTCCGTATATCTAATTTTATTGAAAAGGCTAATATCGCAGCCCAAGGCATTCAATTCAATTTTAACGTTGATAAAAATGTAGACACCGATGCTAGCTTTAATTCAGTAAAGGGTATGAACATTTATAGAATCATTCAGGAGGCTATTAATAATGCCATAAAATATGCAGAACCTAAGACAATTACAGTTAATGTTTCTGCAGAAGCCTCCCAACTTTGTTTTACAATTTCCGATGACGGTAAAGGCTTTAATGTTGATGAGGAAGAACGTGGAAATGGCTTACATAACATGCAAAAGAGGGCTAATGAGATTGATGGGAAGCTCAATATTATTGCACAAATAGGTAAGGGGACTAAAATCACCCTTAATTGCTAAAACTGTACAGGAATGAGAATTAAAGTAGCCATAGTAGATGATAATGTTTTTTTAACTAAAGCCATTGAGGAAAAGTTATCCTTTTTTGAAGATGTTGAGGTAAAATTTAAAGCTTCAAATGGTGAGGAAGCACTGGACAAACTTGCTGATAATCATAATTTGGATTTAATCCTTATGGATATAGAAATGCCTGTAATGAACGGTATAGAAGCAACTGCTAAGGTGAAACAGAAATATCCACAAATTAAAATAATTATGCTCACTGTTTTTGATAACGATGAGAATATTTTTAATGCAATTAAGGCTGGCGCTGATGGCTATTTACTAAAAGAAATTAATGCTCGCGACTTAAATTCAGGGATGATAGAAACCCTAAATGGAGGAGCCGCGATGAATCCATCCATAGCGCTTAAAACACTTAAACTTTTGCGGAATCCATTGGAATTATCCCAGAAGGAAGATTTAGAACAAATCAAGTTAACCGATAGAGAGATTGAAGTACTTGAACAATTGAGTAAAGGTCTAAGTTATAATGCCATTGCAGATAATCTTATCTTGTCAACAGGGACAATTAGAAAACATATTGAAAATATTTACCGAAAGCTACAAGTACATAATAAGCTAGAGGCAGTACAAAAAGCTAGAAAAAATAATCTCATTTAGAATTAACCGTGACACTTTCAGGCACCAGTACAGAATAGTCCCCATTATTTCGTATCACATCTCTTACTATTGAAGAAGAAATATAAGATGTCTTAGCAGCTGTCAATAAAAATACGGTCTCGATTTTAGAGAGCTTTCTATTGGTGTGGGCAATGGCCTTTTCAAATTCAAAATCGGCAGGGTTTCTTAAACCGCGGAGAATAAATTTAGCATCTATCTCTTTGCAAAAATCAACAGTAAGTCCTTTATAGGTTGTTACTTTAACTTTCGGTTGGTGGGCAAATGCCTTCTCGATAAAACTTTGCCTTTCTTCTATGGAAAACATATAATTTTTGTCTGCATTAATTCCAATGGCCACTACAACTTCGTCAAAAAGCTTTACGCCTCTTTTTATTATGTCGTAATGTCCAAGTGTAATGGGATCAAAAGATCCTGGAAATAATGCTCTTTTCATGAGTTTTATGTTTATTTATCTGAGTGCACAAAAATAACTAATTAATTAGCCATGGCTTCGTCTAGAGCGTTTTCAAATAGTTCGCCCAATGAAATACCTGCGGCTGCCGCTTGTTGCGGTAAGATGCTTTCTTTGGTTAGTCCTGGTACTGTATTAACTTCAAGCAGGTAGGGTTCATTGTCTTTAAAAATGAATTCACTACGGCTAAACCCTGTCAATTGAAGTATTTCATAAATATGTTGGGCTTCTTTACTTACTTTTCTGGCATAATCTGCAGAAATTCTTGCGGGTGTTATTTCTTGGGATTTTCCCTCGTATTTGGCAGCGTAATCGAAAAAGTCATTTTCTGAAACAATTTCTGTAATTGGTAAAACGGTAACTTTCCCTTTATAGGTAATAACGCCTACAGATACTTCTACACCATCAAGAAAGGACTCTATAATAATCTGGTCATCCTCTTTAAATGCTGTATTTATAGCTTGTTGTAATTTTTCTTTTTTATAAACCTTTGTAATACCAAAACTACTGCCAGCCTTATTTGCTTTTACAAAACATGGTAGACCAACTTTGTCAATTATTGCCTCTTCATTAATAGCGTCCCCTAAATTAAGACAGTAATTGGCTGCCGTTTTTATGCCATATGGTCGCAGTGTTGCCAATAAATCTCTTTTATTAAAGGTCAAAGCAGCTTGGTACATTTTACAACTTGTATGTGGGATTGCTAGCAATTCAAAATAACTTTGCATTAAGCCATCTTCTCCTGGTGAACCGTGGATGGCGTTAAAAACACAATCAAATTTTATTTTTTTACCGTCAATTAAAATTGAAAAATCATTCCTGTCAATAGGACTCTCATTTAATTCGTCATCCACATATACCCATTTATCTTTAAAGATATGAATACTATAGGTGTTATACTTGTTCCTGTCTAATGAGGCTTTAACAACACTTCCGCTTTTTAATGAGATTTTATATTCGTTGGAATACCCTCCCATTATTATGGCAATATTTTTTTTCATTAATGTCTTAAGCAATGTATCATGGTAAAAGTATGATTTATTTTCAAAAAACTAATTGCAGATGTCATACGTATATAAATTTTATGACGTTATAATATTTATTAGCTTTGTCCATCAAATTTAGCTTATGAGCTTAATTAAATTTCTTACCAGTAAAGCGTTTTTTAAGAATTTAGCTTTGGCTGTTGTCTTTATTGTTGTGTTGTGTTTCCTAATTTTAAAATGGTTAAATGTTAGCACTAATCATAACGAGTTCGTTATAGTGCCAGATTTAAAAGGTAAATCTATTGAAACTGTTGAGATAGAATTGAGAGACAACGACTTAGCCATGGAAATTCAGGATTCGGCAAATTACAATCCTAAATACCCAAAATACAGTGTTATAGAACAAAATCCAAAAGCGGGTTCTAAGGTAAAAGAAGACAGGAAAATTTATCTCATCCTTAATCCATCTGGTTACAGAAAAGTAGCTGTACCAAATGTTCTAAAACGCACATTTAGACAAGCGAAACCACAGTTGGAGGCTCTGGAATTTACAATAGGAGAAATAACTTATAAAGATGCAATTGGTGAAGGTGTTATCTCTATGTCTTATAAGGGTCAACCCTTAGACCCTGGAACCTTATTGCCATTGACTTCCAAAATTGATTTGGTCATTGGTAACGGTAAATTATAATCTTGGGGATGCCAGTAATTGATAACTCTCAGGATGCAAGTGACCGCTACGAACATCATTCCTTTAAAGTAGATAAAGGACAATCTCCTATTCGCATTGATAAGTACTTATTAAACTATATAGAGAATATTACACGAAGTAAAATTCAGAATGCAGCTAAAGAGGGTGGTGTATTGGTTAACGGATCTCCTGTTAAATCAAATTATAAAGTAAGGCCTCATGATACTATTTCGGTAACCTTTGAGCATCCAAATTACGAACAGCTTTTAGTTGCAGAAGATATTCCTATAGATATTATTTATGAAGATGAAGATGTTTTGGTTGTAAATAAACCAGCAGGAATGGTCGTACATCCAGGACATGGTAATTACTCGGGTACTTTGATAAATGCCTTGATTTACCATTTTGAAAATCTGCCTAAAAATTCAAGTGATAGACCGGGTTTAGTTCATCGCATAGATAAAGATACCACTGGACTTTTAGTAGTTGCAAAGACCGAAAAGGCAATGCATCACTTATCTAACCAATTTGCAGAAAAAACATCAGAACGTGAATATATTGCTTTGGTTTGGGGAAATGTTGAGGAGGGGGAAGGTACAGTTGAAGGTCATATAGGCAGACATCCAAAAAACAGACTCCAAAATACCGTATTTGAGGGTGAAGATAGTCATAAAGGCAAACCTGCTACGACACATTATAAGGTCTTAGAGCGTTTTGGTTATGTAACATTGCTAAGCTGTAAGCTCGAAACGGGTAGGACTCATCAAATACGTGTTCATATGAAACATATCGGACATACGCTTTTTAATGATGAGCGTTATGGGGGAAATGCTGTTTTGAAGGGGACTACTTTTACTAAATACAAACAATTTGTAGAAAATTGTTTTAAGATACTACCAAGGCAAGCCCTGCATGCACGCACTCTTGGTTTTAATCACCCTATAACTGGGGAGTTTTTAAAGTTTGAAATAGATATTCCAAGTGATATGGTTCAATGTATTGAGAAATGGCGCCATTATGCCAAGCATCAAGATAATTAATGGTACTATTGTTATAATTTCTTAAAAGTCATCTAAGAATTGTAAGTGGCATTGTAACTTTGTTTTTATAATATAAAATAAAGCTATGAAACTCGTAATATCCCCTGCTAAGTCTCTCGATTTTGAAAGTAAACTTCCGACAACAAAGACTTCAGAAAGTTGCTTTCTTGCAGAAGCCGAGCGCTTAAATAAATTATTGAAAAAGAAATCGGCTAAGAGTTTGTCTAAATTAATGAGTATTTCAGATAATCTTGGACAGCTCAATTATGAGAGGAATCAAGACTGGAGTTTACCTTTTACCAAAGATAATGCCAGGCAGGCTGTCTATGCATTTAATGGCGATGTATATCGTGGTTTAGATGCTTACACAATAGAATCTACGAAATTGGAGAAGTTACAAGGCACTGTACGCATTTTATCTGGATTGTATGGGGTGCTAAAACCTTTAGATTTAGTTCAACCATACAGACTAGAAATGGGCACAAAAATGCCTGTTGGAAAGAATAAGAATCTATATGAGTTTTGGAGAAAAAAAGTAACACAATCCCTAAATAATGAACTAGAAGACGGTGAGCTTTTTATTAACCTTGCAAGCAATGAATATTTTAAGGCTGTTGATAAAAAAGCCCTTAAAGTCCCAGTTATAGATATAGAATTCAAAGAATTTAAGAATGGCAAGTATAAGGTTATAGGTTTCTTTGCTAAATATGCTAGAGGACTAATGACCCGTTATATTGTTGATACTAATGCCAATACTATTGAAGATATTAAAGCATTCAATCTAGAAAACTACAGATTGAGCGATGAGTTATCAACGGATTCTAAGTTGGTATTTACACGTTAATGTTTTTGCATAAGCACCCCTTTCCACCATTTATCCCAAAGGACGCTAATAAACTAATAGTAGGTACATTACCGCCTCCTAGATTTTCTACAGGGCAACTTAAACCAGATGACGTTAATTTTTGTTACGGTAGTAGAGATGGGCAACTTTGGCCTATTCTAGATGCTATTTTTGCTGTAGGTTTTCTCTATGATAATTCAGACGAAGCCATTATGCAGAGAAAACAATTCTTAATATCAAAAGGAATAGGTATTTGCGATATTGTAGCCTCATGCGAGCGCAAAAAAGTGGATGCTTCAGATGCAGGCATGAGAAATGTCCAATTAAGAAACCTTCTTGGCTACTTAAAGGACCATTCCAATATAGATACTATTCTTTTCACTGGAGGTAACAGCAAAAATGGACCAGAATATTTTTTTAGGAGACATATTAAATCATTTGGATTAAAATTGAAACTACTTTCTAATGCTATTCCCAGAATACATCAATTAGAACTCAGTAATAGAAAAATCACAACGGTTTCCCTAACAGCACCATCTGGATCTGCAAACAGAGCTGTGGGCAGTATGGCTGTATATAAACAGCTAAAAGCAACGTGCCCAAAATTCAACACGTTTGATTTTAGGGTAATGCAGTATGAATCTTATTTTATAAAAAAAGCCTAGGATAAGACTAGGCCTTTTAATTATAAAAAATCTTCAAACTACCACTTATTGAGACATCATTACGCGTTTAGCTTCTGCTTCAAGATCTATATAAGGAGTGCCTTCAACAGTAACTCCAACCCCTTGTATTACTCCTCCTTCAAATTCTCCCGGTGATTCATAAAGGTTACTTACATTATCACCACTGTCATAACCAACACATAACCCATCTCCAGATAAAGTGAACTTTGCTGGCTGCGTGCGCATTGGACCTTCAGCAACAACAGTCTCATTAATATACAATTTGGTCTTTCCAATGGATTCGCCATACTCACCAGCTGATTCTCTTATGAATTCCATACCTAAAGTGTATTTACCAGGTTTTAGGGTTGTATCTGATATAAAGACTTGTTCTGGTTTGATGCCTAGAAAATTATAGACATAATAAAGTTTTTTGTCCTTTATAAAAAGCGTGTGTCCCCCAAAGCGAGAACCATGAGCAAATATAACTCCTGAAGCATTTTCATCTATAATCTCTACATTTGCTAAAATCTTGTAATTTCTACCTCTTATATTAACAGCAACTCCTTCGGGAACTGGCGCTGTATTTGGATAATATATATATCTATCTTTTTTAGCTTCTTGAGAAGGTCTTTCAGTTCCCAAAATTTCTGCGGCGCTTCTATCATCTAATGGTAAGACTTTGTTTATCTCTGCTTGACGGAACCATTCATCTATCAGTTCTTGTAGTTTTTCAGGATATTCTTCTGCTAAGTTATTGGTTTCTGAGCGATCTTCTTCAACATTATACAACTCCCAAACATCTTTATCAAACCCACTTTTCCCTGATAAAGGTGAGTGCACTGCGGCTGCTTTCCAGCCATCTTTCCAAATGCCTCTAGTGCCTAACATAGAATAGTATTGAACTTCTTTTTTAGTTGGTGCATCTGGTGCAGCATTAAAAGAATATACCATCGAAACTCCAGAAAGCGGTGTTTGTTCAACACCGTTGTATACCTCAGGCATTTCTATACCACAGGCTTCTAAAAGTGTTGGTACGATATCAGTAGAATGATGATATTGGTGTCTAATTTCACCTTTGGCTTTTATACCCTTGGGCCAAGAAATAACTAAGGGGTCATTGGTGCCACCAGCATATTGAGAATAGCGCTTAAACATCTTAAAAGGTGCAGAAAATGCTGCTGCCCAACCCGTAGGGAAATGATTATAGGTGTCTGGACCACCCAGAACATCCATATATTTTAAGTTTTCTTCTAAACTGTCGGGATAGCCATTAAAAAATTTATTTTCGTTAACTGATCCGTTCGGACTGCCTTCTCCAGAGGCGCCGTTATCTGCAGCATAAAGCACAATTGTATTATCTAGCTGTCCTGTTTCTTCTAAATAATCAATTATACGTCCAACTTGGGCATCAGTATACTCTGAGAAACCGGCATAAACTTCAGCCATTCTTGAGAATAGTTTTTTCTCATCAGCATTTAGTTCAGCCCATGGGCGAACATAATCAGCAGAGTTAGCCATATCTTCTGGCATAGGGTTAAACTCAGCCATACCAGTATTCTCTGGGAGAATCCCTTTGTCTTTCATACGCTTTACTACCCAATCACGGTAGGCGTCATAGCCATCGTCAAACATACCTTTATATTTGGCTGTATATTCAGCAGGGGAGTGATGTGGTGCATGGTTAGCCCCTGGATTAAACCACATGTAAAATGGTTTAGATGGGTTGGTAGCATTTTTGTCTCTAAGCATTGTGATAGCTTGATCAGCTAAATCCTTAGATAAATGATACCCCTCTTCAGGTGTTGCAGGAGCTTCAATAAAATGATTATCCATTACTAAATCTGGATACCAATTGTTTGTTTCTCCACCGAGAAAACCATAAAAGCGATCAAATCCAATCTGTGTTGGCCATTCGCTTCTGCTTCCACCAGGTGCAACATCTTGTTCTGGTACATTATGATTTTTTCCAATCCAAAATGTACTCCAACCATTATCTCTTAGTATTTGAGCAAAAGGGGCACAGTCATCTGGGACCCTACCATTCGAACCTGGATATCCATCGGCAGTTTCGGTAATTGATGCCATTCCGTTCAAGTGGTGGTTCCTCCCGGTTAAAATGGTGGAGCGTGTTGGTGAACAAAGTGCTGTAGTATGCCACTGTGTGTAGGTTAAACCATTTTCTGCTAACCTATCCATAGTTGGCATATTAATTCTTCCGCCATATGGTGACCAGGCACCAAGACCTGTATCATCATATAAAACAAATAAAATATTTGGGGCTCCTTCTGGTGCTGATTTTGGAGTATACGCGGACCAGTCTGATTCAGAATCTCTAATATCCAAGGCGATTTTTCCTTTAAAATTATCCTGGGCGCGATTCTGGTTATTTCTCTCAGAATTTAGACATCCGTAGAAACAAATAGTAATTACAGATATGTAAAAAAAAAGCTTAATTTTCATGATTTAGTAATTTAGATATTCATTAAAGTTTAAAATTAGAAATAATTCCTCGAAGTTGTGCGTAACAATACAGTGCTTTTTTGTGTAAGCATACTATGTTTTTAGCCACTTTACTGAGATTGTTTTCCCAATTTATAGATTTATTGGTTTTGAATTACCAAAAATATGTAAACAGGCCGAATAGGCAAATATCAAAAGATATTTCAACTATTCTTTATTCTTTATCCTGTGAAATGTCAATGGGGTAATACCAAGAAAACTAGCAAGATGTTTGTCGTAAGTTGTCTCAAGATAACCTGGATTCCAGTTTATTAAATCGAGATAACGTTGTTGGGAATTCATACAAACAAATGTGTTTATTCTATGTGAAAAAACAGTTATGATTTCTTTTAATATTTTTAAATAAAAGCTTAAAATGTTATGATGTTTAAAAGCTAATTCTTCTAACCTATTTAGATCGAATAAAAGAACGTGACATTCTGTAATGGCCATTGTATCTAAATTTGCAACTGGGTTTTCAGCAAAAGATTTAGCATCCCCCATAATATAGCCTTCTGATCTTAAGTGACAGTTACGTTCAACTCCATCAATAATTGAAAAAGAACGCACAGATCCTTTTAAAATAAAAAAAAGATTTCTATCATATCTTCCCTTTTTTAAGATATACTCATTGGGTGCAAAAACTTTATAATCAGTAATAGTTAGAAATAATTCTCCACTAGTTTTATCCAGAATAGGATTGAATTTGAGTAAAGTTTTAAGAATATGTGAGTAGGTAAATTTCATGCCTATAATTTAAAAAAATAGAAGTTTCTGCAAGTCGAGTTTATAAAAAAAGTATTCAATTCCTTATTCCAAATTCAATAAAGACAAAATCCAGCTTAAAAATGGGTTATAATTATTTTCATACATCTTAATGCACATTATGCACTCACTAATTTAAATGTAAAACACATTCAGTATGAAATAGACTATTGAGTCTTAGTAGGGAAAAGTAATGTGACTCCTGCTCTGATACCCCATTCAGCAGTGTTGCCATTTCCGTAAGGAATACGTGGACCAACAAAGATTTGACTGGTTTGCTTACCAAAAGTAAATACTTTTGATCCAACAAGATGAAGAAACCCAGATGAGGTTTCAGCATCCCAATTCTGAGTGAATTCTGTATTTAATGTCAGCGCATAGCCACCTTTAAAATTACGGGCTAAAAAGGGTTGAAAAAAAGTAAGGTTAACATCACTTCGGTCTTCATCTCCTGCCACGGACCAAATATGGTTAGTCAATGCACCCATGGTATATTGCCCAAATTGTTTTAAAACTACAGCGGTTGGTCCAACGCCTAGTTTGCCAGTACCAAGAAAATCATCTGTCGCAGTTGGTGCCAGAATTGCCGGACCAGCTCCCCAAATCACTCCTCCAGATGAGGGTGTCTTTGGCGAGAAAAACCCACTAAGAACAACATCACCAAGCCCTGTCTGTGCGCCACTGAATCCAAAGACATCATTTTGTGAAATTACAGGAAGAATCACACGGCCAATTAAATTCCATTTTTCGCTAATGCTTATTGGGACTACAGGTTGTATGTTTAAAGTGTAGCGCTCTCCATCGGCATCACTAACTCCAAAGTCAAAATTATTTTGTAGCGGTACACTTATAAGATTAGCCACTGGATTTTGAAGTTGTTGCGCGAGAGCGTCGTTATCTGTTGTTTCATCTGTTTCTTGAGATAGGCCCACTGCAAAAAATAATAGTGCTATAAATAGTGTAAAGTTTTTCATATTGTTTTAACTTTAGGTTATGATGCTAATATAACTCAAAAGTTATGAAAAAAACCTTACAAATTGCCAATGGATTAGCATTGGGTTCAACAATATTTATAAATTATCTGTCTAATACAGGGGTAATAAACAATACCACAATTGGTAAGCTATCCGATAGCTATAAATCACTCTTTACACCTGCAGGTTATACATTCTCAATTTGGGGGCTTATTTATCTTCTGTTACTTGTCTTTGTAATTTACCAAGGGAGAAGTCTTTTTGTTAATGTTAAAGAAGATAGGGTTGTAGAAAAAACACGATGGTGGTTCGTATGGTCTTGTGTATTTAATAGCCTTTGGGTATTTGCATGGCTCTATGAATATACCTTATTATCTTGTGTTTTTATTTTCTTATTACTGTTCTCGCTTTTTAAAATAATTTTTAATAACCAGATGGAATCAGAGGATGATAGGTTCTCTAAAATGGTATTTGTAAGTTGGCCGATTGTAATTTACGCGGGTTGGGTTACGGTTGCGAGTATTGCCAACGTATCGAGTTATTTGGTTAAAAGTGGTTGGGGTGGCTTTGGTATCTCACCAACGGCTTGGACAATAACTATGATTGCAGTTGCTGTGGGGTTAAACCTTTTTGTGATGTGGAAACGACATATGAGAGGATTTGTTCTTGTTGGTGCATGGGCTTTAGTGGGCATTGGTGCCGCCAATAGTGGGCTTCATGAAATTATTACAACAATTGCTTTTATAGGCGCAGCAGTTTTAATCACAGCAAATGGTATTCATGGATTTTTAAATTTTGAAACAAATCCTTATAACAAATTTAAAAAGTGGAAAAATGAAGCCAGCTGATATTTCTTTCTTTAATAGGAGTATGCACATAATTTAGCCCTACCTTCGCCAGACTAAAAGAGGTGAGCTTCAACGAATGAATTGTCATCTTCACTAAATATTGATGCATGTCATTTAAATCATTAGGCTTATCTCAGCCCATATTAAAAGCGGTTGAAAAGAAAGGGTATGAAACACCGTCTCCAATTCAGGTCAAAGCAATTCCACCTATTTTAGCTGGCAGCGATATACTCGCTTCAGCTCAAACTGGTACAGGAAAAACCGCTGGGTTTACTTTGCCCATTCTTCACTATTTATCAGAAAATCAAAGTCAAAACTATAGACCAATTCGCGCATTGATTCTTACACCAACGCGCGAATTAGCAGCACAAGTCTACGCTAATGTCAAAGAATACAGTGAGTTCTTAAATATAAGAAGTACGGTTATTTTTGGTGGAGTTAACCAAAGACCTCAAGTAGCTCAGTTGAAAAAAGGCATAGATATTTTGGTCGCCACTCCAGGGCGTTTGATTGATTTAGAGAGTCAAGGTGTATTATCCTTAAAACATGTTGAGGTTTTAGTCCTAGACGAAGCGGACCGAATGTTGGATATGGGATTTTTAAGGGATATTGAACGTATTATGACGTTGATGCCAAGAAAAAGACAGAATCTGATGTTTTCAGCCACTTTTTCTAAAGACATAAAAAAATTAGCATATTCCATACTTCATAATCCAGTTCAGGTTGAAGCCACACCAGAAAATACAGCGGTTGAAATTATAAACCAAAAGGTACATCGCGTCGCAAAAACAAAGAAGACTGCCTTACTTATAAAACTTATTTCAGAAGGTAATTGGAAACAGGTTTTGGTATTTACTAGAACAAAACATGGTGCTAACCGATTAACTAAGAAGATGGTTAATGCTGGCATTACGGCATTAGCAATTCATGGTAATAAGAGTCAAGGTGCCAGAACCAAAGCTTTAGCAGGATTTAAAAGTGGTACCATACGCGTGTTGGTTGCTACGGATATTGCAGCTCGAGGGTTAGATATTCCGTTACTTCCACATGTAGTTAATTTTGAACTGCCTAATATCCCTGAGGATTATGTACATAGGATAGGCAGAACAGGTAGAGCTGGTGCAGCCGGAGAGGCGATATCGCTAGTTAGTGCAGATGAGATTACTTATCTAAGGAGTATTGAGAAACTCATTGATATGGCAATTGATGTCGAAATTGTAGAGGGTTTTGAACCTGACCCTAATGCATCCACAGTACCAATTAAGCCAGGTCAGAACAGAAATAGAAATCAACAAAGCCGTAACAGAAACTCTGGTCAAAGAAATTCTGGTGACTCTAAAAATTCTAACAAAAATAGAAATCGTAATCGAAGACGAAATAGTAATAGAAGGTAATGTCATCACAACCAAATAATCCACTTCATGGCATTACCTTAGAACAGATTATTAATGAGTTACAAGCTCATTATGGTTGGGAGTATATGGGCTATCAAATTAACATCCGATGTTTTACCCACAATCCTTCAGTTCAATCCAGTTTAAAATTTTTAAGACGCACAGCGTGGGCGCGCTCTAAAGTGGAAGCCATGTATTTAAATATGCTTGAAAAAAGAACCTAGGTTTTAGGGAGTTTTTTATTTTTCTTTTTGTTTAAATAATGCCTAAGGACACCTCCTTTTACATTATTAACGTCGAACTCTATAATAAATGCTTGGTCATCGATATGATCGATAATGCGATGCATTTTCTTCATATCAATACGATTAATAATAGAATGGATGATGTCAAAATCTTCCCGCTTTCCAGAGTTGCCAATACCACGAGTACCTTTATAAAGCGTCATACCAACACCTAATTCTTTAAGAATAGCATCTTCTATCAATTCATATTTTTTAGACACAATAGTAACACCTATAAAGTCTTCAAAACCCTCGATAGTTAAATCGGTAACTTTAGCTGTTACTATATAGGTGAGGATAGAGTATAAGGCAACTTCCGTAGAAATCACCCAAGCTGTTATACTAAATAGAATGATGTTGAAAAATAAAATGACCTGCCCAATACTAATTCCAAACCTATCGTTAACATAAACACCTAAAATTTCTGAGCCATCCAATACAGAACCATTTCTTATGGCGATTCCAATGCCAGCACCTAAAAACAAACCACCAAATATGGAGATTAACAATTTATCATCGGTTATGGTTTCAAAATTCTCGAAATGTATAAATAAAGCAAGTGCTATGATGCTAACAATTGATTTGATAACAATTCTCTTAGATACTGTATAAAACCCAAGAATTAGAAATGGAATACTAAATAGTATCAGGAGATAGGAGATTTTAATATCAACAAATGTTCTAACGAGTAAGGCAATACCAGTAACGCCACCATCTAAGAAACCATTTGGTAAAAGAAATGCCTTAAGGCCAATACTGGCTAGAACTACTCCAAGAGCTATTTGTCCATATTCTGAAAGGAAGTTATATGCTTTGGAATGTCTCATAAGGCCTTGAGGTTTCAGTTTCTGAAAGTATCACTTATGAACTCAAGTCCAATAGGCAAAGAGTCTACCCAAAAATTCCATGTATGGGAACCGTCTCTCACACGGTATTCATGTGGAATTCCCATTTTTCGTAATTCTACATGAAACATGGCATTGCCAATTGCTAAAAAATCGTCATCACCACAATCAAAATATATATTAACGGTTTTAATATCTTCAATTGCGGCTGTTTTTAAAAGTTCAAAAATGTTATTCTCTTTAATAGCTGGTGTTAATCTTGCTTCTCCCGTAGCACCAATTGCAGAAGGTGAAATTCGGCCAAAATAGTTGTCAAAACTATTTTGTGACTCAGCTATGATTTCCTCCTCTGTGCTTATACCAGAACTAAAACCGGCACAAGCACCAAAAATAGTATGATATTTTAACGCCAGCTTTAAACTGCCTGATCCACCCATGGACAAACCGCTGATACCTCTATATTTTTTTTCTGATTTAATTTTGTATTTGCCTTCAACAAAAGGCATAAATTCTTGGATAAACATATCCTCATAAGGATACGTTCCATCATCTTTGTTCATGTAAAGTCGATCATCACCATCTGGCATTATAATAACAAGAGGCTCAATTTTGTTACCTCTAATTAGCTCATCTGTTATATCTTTAACATGTCCGATTCTTACCCAATCGGTTTCGTTCCCTGTGAAGCCATTTAAAAGATATACAATAGGATATTTGTCTGTGGTGTCTTCGAATCCCTCGGGAAGATAGACAGAATATTTTACAGTAGTTTGGAGGAGCTTGCTTTCTACCTCAAGACTTTCCAGAACTTTACTTTGTGATAAGCCATTGGGAATTAGAAAAACGCTGATAAAAAGTAATAGGATGTATTTCATAATAACCTTAATGTGAATATTTTGAGACTACAACAGACACTATCAAATATATCGAATTAAAGCAGGAAAATCAGAATTAGTCAGAAATAAAAAATCCTTCAGTTTTTCTGAAGGATTTTTGAGTTAATGGTCTTTTGGACCTTGGTGAGATCTTCCACGTCGTTTCATATGTTTCATCGCTTTTTTGAGCTCTTCTAAATCGACTTCGCCACTTTCATCCTCATCCATTTTTTTAAATCGTTTTTCAACCACCTCAATCTTAAAATCTTCATTCATTGGTGCGGCCTTAAATTCGTCTAGTGACACCAAACCGTTTTCATCGGTATCCATTTTAGCTAAAATAGTTTTTGGATTTGGTCTACGTTTGCGTTCTTGTTGTGCTTCTGCTAAAAAAGATCCTAGTAAGGCAACGACAATACAACTAACTTTTACTGTTTTTGAAATCATAATTTTGTATTTTTTAATTAATGAACAGTACTAGGACTTAGCGCAAACACCAAGGTTTAATGAAAGAAGTTAATTTAGGTTTTCTTTAACTTTAGTAATGAACGTATAAGGAGCCTTAAGAGCAAAATAAAAGGGAAACCGTGAAGCACCAAATCAAAATAATCCATAGGTTGCATGCCTTTTGCGCCTCCTGCTATCCACATTAGTTTTCCGAATAAATGTGGCTCAGGGAAGAATGGTGCCAAACCCAGTGTTAAGCACAAGAGCATTACAATGCGCCAATCATTTAGAAGGTTTTTCATAAACTGAAAAGTCTCTTCAAATTTACGAATAGACTTTTTGTGTTTGGTCGTTAGAACCTTTTATTTTTTGTTCTGTTGATTTTTAATGGTGTCTTTATCAATATCAAACTCATTTGTATTTGATTTTTTTGCAATACCATTTGGATTAACAGGATTGTTCTGTTCTTTAGTTCGTTTAAATTTTCTATTATCTTCAAATATTCCCATGTTTTATTTTTTTATTCATCTATAAAGTAATGAAAATGTCTCAATTTATGTCATAAGGCCTTCTAAAGAAAATAGTTGGTTATGTTAAAAAAACATAATACTACTTGAGTATCAATTCTGTAAATGCTCTTACGTTTTCAGTACCATTTTTTGTGAGATGCTTTATAAAAGCGCTACCAATAATTGCGCCTTTAGCATATTGGGTAGCTTGTTTGAATGTCTCGTTATTAGAGATCCCGAAGCCAACAATCTGAGGATTCTTTAGTTTCATGTTAGCGATGCGTTCAAAGTAGTCGGTTTGTTCGTTTCCAAAACCTGTTTTAGCGCCTGTGGTACTTGCTGAACTGACCATGTAGATAAATCCATCTGATACCGAATCAATAAAGCGGATACGTTCATCCGAGGTTTGTGGTGTAATTAAAAAAATGTTGGCTAAGCCATATTTCTCAAAAGTAGATTTGTATTGGTCATGATACACATCTACTGGCAAATCAGGTATTATTAAACCATCAATACCAACATCTTGACATTTTTTGCAAAAGGCTTCAACACCATATTGCAACATCGGATTAAAATAGCCCATAATGATTAATGGAATCGAAACGGTTTCACGAATATCTTTTAGTTGATTGAAAAGTAATTCACTCGTCATACCATTTTTTAAGGCTCTCGTAGAGCTATCCTGAATGGTTGGGCCATCTGCTAAAGGATCACTGAAAGGCAATCCTATTTCAATCATATCTATACCAGAATGTTCTAATTCTTGAATTATTGATACGGTATCGTTTAGATTGGGATATCCTGCCGTAAAATATATGGAGAGGAGTTTTTTATGCTCTCGTAGTTTATTGTTTATTCTGTTCATTTTTTTGTTCTGATTTTATTTCAGAATCTGTTTAAATTAAACTTTGATTTTTCATTTATATGATGCTGAACCAAGTCCAGCATTCAAGCTAAAGCTTGAAATAATCTATATAATTCTGTAAATCTTTATCGCCACGACCAGACAAATTCAACACAATAATATCTTCCGGTTTGAATTTTTTGTGCTCAAAAACGGCTAGTGCATGTGAGGTTTCTATAGCTGGAATAATACCTTCTAATTGTGATAATTCTAAACCAGCGGTCATGGCTTCGTCATCTGTGATTGAAATAAACTCCGCACGACCTGTTTTATATAAATTAGCATGCATAGGGCCAACACCAGGATAATCTAAACCAGCAGATATAGAATACGGTTCGGTAATTTGTCCATCACCAGTTTGCATCAATAAGGTTTTACTTCCGTGGATTATACCTTCCTTTCCTAGTACAGAGGTTGCTGCACTCTCTCCAGTATCGATACCTTTCCCAGCGGCTTCAACTGCAATAATATTTACATCTGTATTGTCTAAATAGTGGTAGTAGGTCCCGGCTGCATTACTACCACCTCCAACACAAGCGATTAAGTAATCAGGATTTTTTGTGCCTTCTTTTTCTAGCAATTGCTTTTTAATTTCTTCTGAAACCACGGACTGAAATCGTGCCACCATATCTGGATAAGGATGCGGTCCAACGACACTACCAACAATGTAATGTGTATCTAAAGGATTGTTAATCCAGTCGCGCATGGCTTCATTAGTGGCATCTTTTAAAGTACGACTGCCAGATAATGCCGGAACAACTTTGGCGCCTAGCATTTTCATACGAGCCACGTTGGGTGCTTGTCTGGCAATGTCCACCTCTCCCATGTAAACAACACATTCTATACCCATTAAGGCACAAACTGTAGCTGTGGCAACACCATGTTGACCCGCCCCAGTCTCAGCGATAATTCTGGTTTTTCCCAAGCGTTGCGCTAGTAGAATTTGCCCAATGGTATTGTTCACCTTATGGGCACCAGTATGATTGAGGTCTTCGCGTTTGAGGTAAATTTTTGTGTTGTATTTTTCGGATAACCGCTTTGCAAAATATAGCGGCGAAGGCCTTCCTACATAATCTTTTAAAAGTTGATGAAACTCCTGACGAAACGAAGGTTCAGCAGTTATTTTAAGATAGTTCTGGCGTAATTCTTCAATATTTGGATACAGCATTTCTGGTATGTATGCACCTCCAAACTCTCCATAATAACCTTTTTCGTTAACGTTGTATGTTGTTTTCATGGTTTGTTGATATTTTGACATGAGCGAAGCGATTGAGAGGTCTCAATGTGATGAGAGGTCTCACATGCGTTCGACATGACAAATTTGTGCTTTAAATTTTTTTAATTCTTCACTATTTTTTAGTCCAGCCTCAATTTCAAATTTACTGTTTACATCAACTGCTAAGCAATATTTAGAGGCCGTACTTTTATTAAATTCTTTTATTTTTTTCAATTCATCTAATCCAATACCACCACTTAAAAAATAGGGTTTGGTTGATGGGTAGTCTTTTAAGACATCCCAATTAAAGGTATAGCCATTTCCACCCGGTAATTTTCCCTTAGTATCAAATAGGAAGTAATCACAAACATCTTCATAGTTGTTTAAAACAGAAAAATCAAATTCATCTTTAATAGAAAAAACCTTAATGATTTCTTTGTTTGTAGACTTAAGTAGTTTGCAAATTTCAGGTGATTCATGACCATGTAGTTGCAAAGCGTCGAGGTTATACTTTTCAATTTTATCTACAATAGCTTCTACTTTTTCATCTACAAAAACACCAACCTTTTTTATGGATTTTGAAATTTCAGGAATTTGCCCTTCAAAATAACGCGAGGACTTATTATAAAATATAAAGCCCATAAAGTCTGGTTGCAAGCTAGCCACCGCTTCTATATTATCCTGATATTTCATGCCGCAAACTTTTAACTTCATGGTTCTATCTGCTTAATAAAATTGGTAGCCTCTTGTCCTGGATTGTCCGTTTTCATGAAATTTTCCCCTATCAAAAACCCTTTATATCCATAAGGTCGAAGTTCTTTAATGGCTGCAACAGAACTTATTCCGCTTTCAGAAACTTTTACAAATTCATCAGGAATTTTATCACTCAGCAATTTTGAGGTCTCTAAGCTTACTGTAAACGTCTTTAAATCGCGATTATTTACACCGAGCATATCTATGCTTGGCATTATAGATTTATGAAGTTCTTCTTCGTTATGAACCTCTAAAAGCACATTTAAATTTAGGCTTTTTGCCAATTCTGAAAATTGCTTTATTTCAGTTCTTGTTAGAATAGCAGCAATGAGCAAAATAACATCAGCGCCATAAGCTTTTGCTTCTATAATTTGATAGTCGTCAATGATAAATTCTTTACGCAACAAGGGTAAATTACAACTGGCTCTAGCTACAATTAAGTCGTCTAGGCTACCGCCAAAATATTTGCCGTCGGTAAGTACAGACATACCACAAACACCTGCGTCTTCATAACCTGAGGCGACATCTTGAATATTGAGGTCTTGATTGATAATTGATTTTGAAGGGGAGCGACGCTTGTGTTCCGCAATAATGCCATATGTACTTTGCCGCAACCGGTCTGAAAGTGAAAACGTATCCCGGTCGAAAAGCACTGAAGATTCGAGTTGCGACATTGGTATTATAGATTTACGCAAAACGACCTCCTTCTTCTTATCAAATACTATTTTATCTAAAATATTCATCGACTTAGTTCTATTAAAGTGTCTAAACTCTGTTTTGCTTTACCACTAAATAAGGAGTCTTTAGCCAATTCAAAACCTTCTTGATGAGAGCTATTTTTAACGGTCGCAATGGCTAAGCCCGCGTTGGCACATACTACATCATTTTGGGCATCGGTACCTTCTCCGTTAATGACTTTAAGAAAAATGGCTGCTGCATCCTTAACGGTATTTCCTCCATAAATATCTTTTGGTGAAATTTGTTCGGCTCTTAGATCTGAGGGTTCAAATAAGGTTTCTGCTTGGTTGGATATGACCTTGGTTTTGCCTGTTAATGAAATTTCATCATAGCCATCCAGAGCGTGAACTATAGCATAGTTCTTATCTGTTTCTTGATACAAATAACCATATAAACGTAAAAGCTCTAAATTAAAAACGCCTACCATTTGATTTTTTGGAAATGCTGGATTCACCATTGGTCCGAGCATATTGAAAAACGTTTTTACGCCAAGTTCACGGCGTATCGGTGCTACATTCTTCATAGCAGGGTGAAAAAGGGGTGCATGTAAAACACAAATCCCTGCTTTGTCTAGACTACGTTTTAAGAAGTCCATATCATTTGAAAATCTGATTCCTAAATGTTCCATAACATTGGATGAACCACAAGCAGAAGACACACCATAATTACCATGTTTGGTAACCTGTATCCCGGCACCCGCAGCTACGAATGACGATAATGTAGAAATATTGAAAGTGTCTTTGCCATCACCTCCAGTACCGCATAAATCAATAGTGTTTTTACCTTCTAAATCCACAGGTATACATAATTCTAGTAGCGCATCCCTAAATCCGCGAAGCTCTTCTATAGTTATGCTACGCATCATATAAACGGTGAGAAATGAAGCAATTTGGCTTTGGTTGTAAACTCCATTAGAAATATTTACTAAAACGGATTTGGCCTCCTCACTGGAAATACTTTCTTGATTGATTAATCTGTTTAAAATTTCTTTCATATGCATTCTCTATTTACTATTCTCACATCTCACATCTCACATCTCACATCTCACATCTAGCTATTCACCCAATTCTCTAAAATTTGCTTTCCGTTTGGTGTTAAAACGGATTCAGGATGATATTGTACACCTTTTACATCCAATTCCTTGTGACGCAGCGACATAATTTCACCATTTGAATCAAAAGATGTTGCTTCTAAGCAATCTGGTAAATCTGTACTCACAACCCAGGAATGGTATCGGCCAACATCAAAGGATTTTTCTAGGCCATTAAACATAGGGTCGTTAGTTTCGGTTAGGGTTATTGTGGTAGCAACACCGTGATACACGGTATCTAAATTCTCAATAGTACCACCAAATACTTCTCCGATGGCTTGTTGACCCAAACACACTCCAAGTATACTTTTTGTAGGTGCATAAGTCATAATAATTTCTTTTAGGAGACCTGCTTCATCTGGGATACCTGGACCTGGAGATAGTAAGATTTTATCAAAGTCTTTAACTTCTTCTATAGTCAATTTATCATTTCGTTTAACGGTAACTTGGCAACCTAAATCCTCTAAATAATGCACCAGATTATAGGTGAAACTGTCGTAATTATCTATAACTAATACTTTTTTCATTTTAAATTTCTTTAGCTTGTTCAATAGCTTTTGTCAATGCGCCTAGTTTATTGTAGACCTCTTGTAATTCGTGTTCTGGATTGGACTTGGCAACAAGTCCTGCTCCAGCTTGCCAGTAGAGGGTATGGTTTTTACTTAAAAAGGTTCTAATCATAATAGCATGGTTAAAATTACCCTCAAAATCCATAAACCCTATAGCTCCTCCATAATATCCACGACTTGACTTTTCATATTTTTCTATGAGTTGCATGGCCATATGCTTTGGAGCTCCGCTTAGTGTTCCGGCAGGGAAGGTATCTGCTACTATCTGCATAGTTTCGGTACCTTTATGAATCTTTCCTGTGACTTTACTAACTAAGTGAATGACGTGAGAAAAAAACTGTACCTCTCTGTAATTCTCAACTGTAACTTCGTTTCCGTGTCGGCTAAGGTCGTTTCTGGCCAAATCTACCAGCATAACATGTTCGCTATTTTCTTTATCATCATGGATGAGTTCCTCGGCGAGTTCTGCATCTCTCAAATCATTCCCTGTACGTTTAAAAGTTCCTGCAATAGGATGGATTTCTGCTTTTCCGTCTTTTACAACAAGTTGTGCTTCGGGTGAACTGCCGAATATTTTGAAATTTCCATAATCGAAATAGAACAAGTAGGGTGAGGGGTTAATACTACGTAGTGCACGATAAACATTAAACTCGTCACCACTGAACTGTTGTTTAAACTGCTTGGAAAGTACTAATTGAAACACATCGCCACGTGCACAATGTTTTTTAGCTAATTCTACATGCGCTTTATAATCGTCATCACTTAGATTTGACGATATCTCATCTTTAGTATTGAAATCGTAGGACGCGTATTGTTTGGTTTGGATGACCTGAAGAATCTCATCGATATTATTTTCAGTATCGAAACAGTGCGCAAAAACGTAGGCTTCATTCTTAAAATGATTAATAGCAATTATATTTTGATAAACCGCATAATAAATATCTGGAATTGCAATAGTCTCAGGTTTTTTTGAAATGGATATATCTTCAAAATACCTAACTGCGTCATAAGCGGTATAACCGAAGATTCCGTTATGTATAAATTTAAAATCTGGATTAGAATCTACTTTAAAGCGTTTGGTAAACTTGTGTATTTCTTCTACAACACTAGTCGATTTAGTGTGGTTGAGTTTGGTGCTTCCATCAGGATAAGTTTGAAGAATATTTTCGTTTTCAACTTTAATAGAAGCAATAGGATTGCAGCAGATATATGAAAAACTATTGTCATTGGCATGATAATCACTACTCTCCAACAAGATACTATTAGGAAATTTATCCCTTAATTTTAGGTAGACACTTACAGGTGTAATGGTATCCGCTAAGATTTTTTTGTAGTGGGTATATAAACTAAATGTCTTCATATATGCTCAATTAAAAAAGGCTTGTCGTGAATGACAAGCCTCTTACTTTATTTCTAATACAAGGATTGGGTCACGAACTCATGTTTGTGAAAGACCACCACCAAGTATTTTTATTATCTAATTTCATTTTGAGTGTCAAATATAAAAAGCAAAATAATGATTTCAAACTATTTTAAAGAAAGATTCCTGCTCTCAGAGCAGGAATCTTTCTTTAAACGTTGCTATTAATCCGTCCTTAGGGAACTAAAACTTTAGATTTACGTTTAAATCAAACTCGTCATAGATAGCTTTATCTTTTAAGTTGTCGAAAAAACTAGCTGAACCATACTTAATGTCAAATTTGGTTCTATCTATTTTTACAAACGCTGTCGCGGAGTTTTCTTTTACATACATTGTGAACTCAACAGGCTGGGTAATTTCCTTTATAGTTAAATCTGCTTTAACACTATACTTTCCATTGCTGCCTTTGGCATTTGTTATTTTCAAGGTCGCCGTTGGGTGTTTTTCAATACCAAAAAAATCAGCAGATTTTAAATGGCCATCTAGTTTCCCTTTGTATTCACCTTCTAAATCAGTTGTGTTTATACTGGTCATATCCATAGTAAAAGAACCTCCCTTTAACGTGGTTCCATCGAATTGAAGACTTCCGCTTTTTAAGTTAATGGTGCCTTCATGCTCTCCTGTTACCTTATATCCTTTCCATGTAACCTTACTTTGGTCAACATTTACAGTTTTTTCTACTAAGGCCGTAAACGACATAAAAGAAAAGGCTAGTACCAAAATGGTTGTAATTTTTAAATGTTTAGTTTTCATAATATTAATTTCTGAGTTTTATTAAAAGTTTATTTAATTGTTCGAGTTCTATTGTTGTGAGGTTCTGAGTCAATTGCTTTTCTCTATCAAAAAAAACTGGGTCAAGTTTATCTAAGGTTTCAAGGCCGCGTTTTGTAATTACTATTTCTACCTTGCGTCTGTTTTCTTTACAAATAGTGCGTTTTACAAATCCTTTTGTAATTAATTTATCAACTAATCTTGTGGTATTACTCATTTTAGTAACCATTCTATTTTGAATGTCTTGTAAGTTGATAGGGTTGTTGTTCTGACCTCTTAAAATACGCATAACGTTGAATTGCTCCAGTGATAGGTCATAGGGTTTTAAACACAGCAACAATTCATCTTTCATCCAATTGTTGGTGAAAAACACATTTATAACTGATGCCCTAGGTAAAGGAATATCAGCTTTTATCTGTAATTGCTGATTTAACTCTTTCATATACAATAATTGTATATACAAATATATGTTTAGATTTTTCAATTCAAATTAATATTTTGTTAAATTTTAATTTGGCAAGAAGACGATTGATACCTTTATTGTATGAGGTATTTGATTATTTTTTCTGTTATCCTATCTATTGGTTGTAAAGAAGCACCATCAAAAAAGGAAAGTAGCGAAGAGTTGATTGTTGAAAATAATTTTATTGAAGGCTTAACAGTTGTTGATTATGATGGGTTGGAACCTTATTTAAATAAAAAGGATGACCGACTGCATGTTGTCAATTTTTGGGCTACTTGGTGCGCTCCTTGTGTAAAGGAGTTACCCTATTTTGAAGCATTACGTGAGACTTATCCTAACGAGAATATTGATATTTTATTGGTGAGCTTGGATTTTCCTAATAAATATGAATCTAAGTTACTCCCATTCATGGAGAAGTATCAATTAAAGTCTGAAGTAATTGCATTAGATGATACCAATCAAAACAGATGGATACCTGCTATAAATGAAAACTGGTCTGGAGCCATTCCTGCTACAATAATTTATAAAGGTGAAAAGCGAAAGTTTTACGAACAATCATTTACAGAAGACGAACTAAAAACAGAATTAGAACAATTTTTAAATTAAATTAATATGAAAACATTAAAATTATTTTCAGTAGTGGGTATTGCTGTACTATTTATGGCTTTTTCTACCCAGCCATTAAGTACAGGATATAAGGTAGGCGATATGGCAACCGATTTTAGTTTAGAGAATATCGATGGTAAAATGGTGTCACTTGCAGATTACAAAGATGCAAAAGGTTTTATTGTAATTTTTACATGTAACACTTGTCCCTATGCCGTGGCTTATGAGGACCGAATTGTAGCGCTGGATAAAAAATATGCAAAAAAAGGTTATCCTGTAATTGCAATTATGCCAAATGATACCGATGTAAAACCAGGAGATAATATGGAAGCCATGAAGGCTAGGGCCAAGGCAAAAGGTTTTACGTTTCCGTATTTAATGGATAAAGGACAGAAGATTTATCCGCAATACGGTGCAACCAAAACACCACATGTCTATCTTTTGCAAAAAACTAAAAAAGGAAACGAGGTTAAATACATTGGTGCTATCGATGATAATTATAAAGATGCCAACGCAGTGACTGAAAAATATGTAGAGAATGCTGTTGACGCCTTACTAGGTGGCGAGTCGGTTAAAACAACTGAAACAAGAGCGATTGGCTGCTCTATTAAAGTAAAGAGTTAAATTATATTGAATTTGTATAAGTTTTATTTGAACCGAAGTGTAACACTTCGGTTTTTTTTATGTCTATTTTATTAATAAATGTTAATTTTGTTCAACCAAAAAGTAAGGAAATGGCTGACTTAACTCAAAATGATTGGACAAAACAGTTAGAACAAGACCCTGATGCTGTTATTTTAGATGTTAGAACAGCAGAGGAAGTTGAAATGGGTATAATCCCTAAGGCCATGCATATAGATATTTATCAAGGGCAAGGGTTCATCGATGAAGTTAAGAACCTTGATAAATCCAAAAATTACTATGTCTATTGTAAGGCAGGTTCAAGAAGCGCCCAAGCTTGTGCGGTAATGAATCAATTGGGCTTTGAAAATGCTTTTAATCTTATTGGAGGTTTCACCCAATGGAAGGGAGAAGTTACCATTTAATTTAACTATTTGTCATGAAAAAAATAACTGTAGTTTTTCTGTTAACCCTTGGAGTTTTAATTTCAACCAGTTGTAAAGAGACTGAAAACAATATTGAAATAGAATTAGTTACGGCCGAAGAGATGAAGTCTATTTTAGAGTTGGAAGATGTACAACTAATTGATGTGCGTACACCAGAAGAGTATGACGAAATACATATTGTAAACGCGCAAAATATCGATTTTATGTCTCCAACTTTTGATAATGATATTTCAAAATTAGATAAGTCGAAGCCAGTAATTTTGTATTGTAGATCAGGAGGGCGAAGTGCTAAATGCGCTGAAAAAATGTTAGAGGCTGGTTTTGAGAAAATCTATGATTTGGAAGGCGGAATATCGAAATGGCAGCATAGTGACAAACTTAATATCAAGAGGAAATCATAACATACAAACCGAGTAATACTCGGTTTTTTTTACACCCGTTAGTTTTCAAATACTATCTTAAGGTTTTTATAAATTTGCCCATTTTTTGAAAAAGCTAAATGATCAACATTTACATTTGTTATAGAGGATAATTTTTATGGACATAAAAAAACAACTTCATTTTACCATTTTAGCAATTTGCTTTTCTTTGGTTTCATTTGCGCAAATTTTGGAGCCTGTTAAATGGACCCATAGCATAGAGCAAATTTCAGAAACAGATTATGACTTGACTTTCGTTGCTTCTATAGACAATGGATGGTATGTCTATTCACAAGAAGAGCCAGATGGTTTTGGTCCCATTCCCACCTTGTTTACATTTAACTCTGCCGAAAATAACTATAAGTTAATAGGTGAAACGTCTGAACCAAAAATAGCACCCAAGTTTGATAAGGTATTTGAGTTAGACTTAAAGAAATTTGAAGGACAAGCCGTTTTTAAACAGCGTATTTCTACTTTAAACTCAGAATTAGATGTTATTGATGTCATTGTAGAATATCAAACCTGTAACGATGAAAAGTGTATTCCAGGTGACCATACCTTTAAAATTTCTTTGGATGGATCTGAAATCAAGGAAAAAGAAGTAGTAATTGATGAACGAAGTCAACAACTATCAAGTGATTTAAAACTCAATATAGTTGGATGGGACAAATACGAAGCTAAGACTATTAAAGAAAAAACTAATCTCAGTATTTTTTTACTCGGTTTTTTAGGAGGTCTTATAGCCCTGCTTACGCCATGTGTGTTTCCAATGATTCCCTTAACCGTTTCGTTCTTTACAAAGAGTAGTGGCGATTCTAAAAAGGGTTTAGTCAATTCTTTGCTATATGGCTTTTTCATTTTTATTATTTATGCCTTACTGAGTATCCCATTTCATTTACTCGATTCCCTTGACCCTGGAATCCTCAATAATATTTCTACTAACGTGACACTCAATATTATTTTCTTTGTCATTTTCATAGTATTTGCGTTCTCATTTTTTGGCTACTACGAGCTTACATTACCTCAATCTTGGAGTGCTGCTATGGATAGTAAGGCCAATAAAATTGGTGGTTTTATTGGTATCTTTTTTATGGCATTAACTCTGGCCATAGTATCATTTTCCTGCACTGGACCAATTTTAGGGACTTTGCTAGGGAGTTCACTTACGGCAGATGGAGGAGCGATGCAATTAACAATGGGAATGAGTGGTTTTGGCTTAGCATTGGCCTTACCTTTTAGTCTATTTGCTATGTTTCCTAAATGGTTAAACTCTTTACCTAAATCGGGTGGTTGGTTAAATACGGTTAAAGTGGTTTTAGGTTTTGTTGAATTGGCTCTGGCTTTAAAGTTTTTATCAAATGCTGATTTAGTGGAACATTGGGGGTTATTGAAGCGTGAAGTGTTTATAGGATTATGGATTATTATCGCTTTAGGTTTAGTACTCTATCTTTTTGGCAAAATAAAATTTCCTCACGATGGTCCTATTGGCAAATTAAGTAAATACAGAATTACAACAGCTTTATTGTTTTTGGCGTTTGCCATATATCTTATTCCAGGATTATCCAATAGTAAGTATTCTAACTTGAAACTATTGAGTGGTTTTCCTCCGCCATTGTTTTATAGCTTATATGACAAAACCTCAGAATGCCCATTAGATTTAAACTGTTATAAGGACCTGGATGTTGGCTTAGCGCAAGCAAAGCAACAGGGCAAGCCTATTTTATTGGATTTTACTGGCTGGGCATGCGTTAATTGTCGTAAGATGGAAGAACAAGTGTGGAGCACAACAGATGTTTATGACATGTTGAGTGAGAATTATGTTATAATTTCTTTATACGTGGATGACAAGAAGTTATTACCAGAAGATGAACAGTTCCAGTACTTAAGGCAAAATGGAACGGTAAAGGATATTGAGACCATTGGTGATAAATGGGCAACGTTACAAACGATTAATTTTCAAAATAATTCTCAGCCCTATTATGTATTAATGGATCACAATTTAGAGTTGCTAAACACCACAAATGCTTACGAACCAGATGCCGAGGATTATTACGAATGGCTCAAAACAGGTCTAGAAAACTTTAATAAGTAGTTTAAACTTTAAAATAAACGTCTTTAAAAGGTACTCTAAATCTTGGACCATAGATTCCAGATTCGTCACGTTTACCACAACCAATAATCATATTGATTTCAGCACCTCTAGGTAGGTTAAGAATTCTCTTTACGCGCAGTGTGTCGCTTCCCTCCATGGGGCAAGTATCATAATCAACGGCTGCCATTGAAATCATGAAGTTTTGTGCAGCTAATCCTGCACTTTTATGAGCTACTATGCGCATATCGCTCAATCTCGTTTGACGGTAAATAGGTCTAAATAATCCTACTAGTTGAAAAGCCAAATACTTGAGGAATCCTAAAATTCCAAATACATCAAAATATATGGTTGGTATAACTTTATTGTAATAATCTGTAGCTTGTTTTTTTCGTTTGAGTAAACGTTCACTCAAATTAGGTTTGTCAAATGCCTTGTTTAGAAATTCAATATTGGCTTTAGCGCGTTTTCGCCACAAGTCTTTTCGAGCAACCACAACAACGATTTGTTGTGCTGTTTTAGCTGCGTTTTGATTAAAGCAAGCTTTGGCAAGTTGAGACATGGTGTCTTTATCGGTAACATGATAGAACTCCCATAATTGAAGATTGCTACTAGTTGGTGCAAGGGAGGCATTTACTAAGCATTCCTTTACTTTTTCTGAATCTATGGGTTCTTCAGTATAAACACGAGTTGACCTTCGGTATTGAATTGCTTCTGAAACTGTTTTTTCCATGTCAAATTAATTAAAAGAGTAAATCATAGAATTTTTGGCCAATCCAATAGCCAAACCCTAAAACTAGCGGGTAACCGATGAAAAGCCATAGATAATCGAAAATATTTAGCTTTTTAAATGCGCCTATTCCCGAATCACCCAAAATTTCTAGAAAATCGTACCAGGTTTTAAGGCCCATTTTAATAGCGGTCGCATTTGCAATAATAGCAACAACTAAAATAGCAATACCAATTATATAATACTTAATCATAGTAGTTCTAATGCCAAGTAAGGTTACTCCGTTCTGTCCAATATGCATTGGAGTTACAGGATAATTTACTTAGTATTTCAATGGCTTCTAAAGGTAATTCAATTTTTAAACAATCCATATTAGAACGTAATTGATTTACATTGGAAGCACCACTTAATACCCAATTAGGCTCTACTTTATCTATAACATAGCGCAAGGCTATGGCATCAATTCCAACCTTATAATCATCTGATAATTGCTTCAGCAAATTATAGATTTCAGAATACCTTTTGGACTTATACCATGGGAATATTCTACCATTGGCCAAGGCTTCCTTTATTATTATGATTTTAGAATTGGCCCTTAATCGCCTCAGGGTTTTTAAGGTGCTTTGCTCTAGTATATTAAAAGTTACTTGATAAGAATCAATCAAAGGTTGACCATCGACGTAAATGGACATTGCTGCGTCAATAATTTCTGCTTGGTTTGCACCACTTGTTGAGATTCCAATATTAAAGCCATGGTTTTGCTTTAATTCAAATAGCCTATTGTGTACATCCGTATTGGAAAGCACACCACTATCTAAAGTTGCAGAATGAATTTGATAAATATTTAGTTGAGGCAAGAACTGTTTGGAGAATTGCCACTGTTCATTGAGCTTATTTAGAGAATGTTCTTTGATTTCATGTTTTCCAGAATACCCAATTTCCCAATTGGCCACATAAGTGTATCCCCATTTTGTTGAGATTGAAATATCCTTATTTTGACGGCTTGACATCCAATCTAATAAAAATTGTTCGCCATAACCATAGGAGGCGGCAACATCAAAATGGCGTATTCCCAGATTGTAGGCCTCATCTAAGACTTCTAACGCTTTTTCATTAAAGGCCACTTTAGATTTATCTAAAGGCTTGGTTGCTCTAATATTGATATAGTCTGGGCGACCAATTGCTGCGAGTCCAAGTCCTAAGGAGGTCATGTCTTAAACGGCAGTTTTTAGTTTATCAGAGTGTAGTTTACGAAGTTTCATCAACTTAGGCGTAATAACATAATTACAGTAGCCTTGATTGGGATTACTTTTGTAAAAATCTTGATGTTCTTTTTCTGCTTCGTAAAAAACATCTAAAGGACTAATTTCTGTTACTACTGGCTCTTCGTAATATGGAGCTACAGCTTTACATACCTCTTCTGCAATTTCTTTTTGTTCTTGGTTATGATAATAAATAACCGAACGATATTGTGTTCCTCTATCAGCACCTTGACGATTTAAGGTGGTTGGATCGTGTGTGGTCATAAAAATGATTATCAGGTCCTCGTAGGAAACAATATTTGCATCATAGGTTATTTGTATCACTTCGGCATGCCCTGTTAATCCAGAACATATTTCCCTATAAGTAGGATGTCCTGGAACCTGTCCTCCGGAATATCCAGATACAACCGATTCAACGCCTTTGACTTCTTGAAAAACAGCCTCAGTACACCAAAAGCATCCACCACCAACTGTAGCTTGTCGTATCTTTTTAGTTATCATGATTTACCTCTTTTTGTAATGTCATAGACTCAGAATTTATGCAGTAGCGTAAGCCACTTGGTTCTGGACCGTCTGAGAAAACATGCCCTAAATGTCCATCGCAAGTGTTGCACATAACTTCAACCCTAACCATACCAAATGAGCTATCTCTTTCGTATTTGATAGCATTTTCTTTTATTGGCTGTGTAAAACTAGGCCAGCCAGTTCCGGAGCTAAACTTAATACTAGAATCAAATAATGGCGTATCACAGCAAATGCAATTGTATTTACCAGCATCATAAATACTGCATAAATCTCCACTATGAGGTCGTTCAGTCCCCTTTAATCTTGTAATTCTGAACTGCTCAGGGGTAAGTTGAGATTTCCATTCTTCTTCTGTTTTTTCAACGCGCTTATCTGGTGTTGGATTGCCATTGACAGCGAAGTTGATAACGTCTTTCCAAGTTAACATATGTTCTTTTTCATTTTATTGTAAAAATAGTCGAATTAAGAGGTATGTCCTTACTAAGAAAATCATAAAAAATAATGTGATTTTAATCGAGATTGTCCATCCTCTCACAGAATGTATTGCTTTGAAACGCTGCAAGTTTTTATATTTGAATGTATTGAAAGAAAAGCTAAACATGGAAACTCTTAAACTCGCCTTAGATTGGAGGCCAAATACGAATCATACAGGTTTTTTTGTAGCAAAACATCTTGGGTTTTATGAGGAAGAGGACTTAAATCTTCACATAATTTCCACAGAAGAAGATAATTATGCCATGACTCCAGCAAAAAAAGTGGAACTCGGGCTTGTGCATTTTGCCTTATGCCCAATGGAAACCTTGGTTAGTTACCGTACAAAGGCTAATCCTTTTGATGCCATAGCTATTGCTACTATTTTTCAAGAAGATATAAGTGCAATTTGTGCGTTAAAGTCAAGAGGCATTAAAAGACCAAAAGACTTAGATAATCATATTTATGCTTCATATAAAGCAAGATATGAAGATAAGATTGTACAGCAGATGATAAAGAATGATAAAGGTAAGGGCGATATCATTTTAAAGTATCCTGAAAAATTAGGGATTTGGAATACCCTACTTAATGGTAAAGCTGATGCAACTTGGATTTTTGTCAATTGGGAAGGCGTTGAAGCTGAAGCCCAAGGGATTGAACTTAATTTATTTAGAATGTCAGATTATGGAATACCTTATGGTTACTCTCCAGTAATTATGACTTCACAATCTCAACTAGAGGAACAACAAGAAGTTTGTCGTTCTTTTTTACGAGCTACTAAAAGAGGTTTTCAATACGCAATAAGCCATGTGGAAAGCGCTGCTCAAATATTGGATTTATATGTTTCTAAGGCTGATAAGTATGTAGATTTAGTAAAAAGTCAAATCATGACCTCACCAAGTTATGGTAAGCCTGATTCTTGGGGAGAAATGGATTTAGATAAAATACAATCCTTTTTAGATTGGTTGAGAAAGAATCGACTAGAACGCACTAAGTTTAAGGCAACTGATTTGGTAACAAATGAGTTGTTTGAAAGGTTATAATTGATATAAAAAAAAACCGGCGCTAAACCGGTTTTGTATAAGGTGTTGAATGTGATTATACTAAATCGAAATAAGTAGATGCTACAGCTACTATTAATAAAACTAGAACACTAGAAACAAATCTTGCTCCTAGAATAGTTAGTCTATCTTTTTGAAAGATATAATCTCTTCGTTTTTCATTTTTTTTCTTTATCAGCTTCATAGGTTAATTTTTTGATTTTACTTTTTGTTCTTAATTAATATAATGATATTTAGTGTTTTATAAAATTTATGAGGTGCTTTAACAAAAGAATAATAGTACTTCCCAATAGATGTTAAAGCCTAAAATATCAAAATTTGAAGGTATTGAAGGGTCTTACACTAAAACCATCGTTAACATTCTTTTCGCTATCTTGTAACTATTATTGCTATTAATTAACCTAACAAACCACAAAACCCTCATGGAATCCTTCTTTAAAAAAGAGTATGCTATTGCTATTGCATTGGTTTTCTCCTTATTTGCTTATTCTCAACAGACCATTACTATAACACTTATGGTAGATACACAATCTTTTAATCCAGAAACCCCTCTGGCGTCATGTTCGCTTAAAGCAGAATATTCTAGAAGTGGTGAAGTTTTGGAAGCTTGGGATAATTTAGAGAACTTTACTGTTCCTGCAACTGTAGACGACAACATTGTTTGGGAAGGTATGTCAACAAGTTCTGGTCGTACAAGAGTTGATATAGCGAAAATTCAAGGGGAAAACGATTCAAGGATTTTTAGAAAAAGAACGAATTACGGAAGGCTTACAGAAGTTAACCCTCATAAAGTCGTTGAGAGTAAAATTCTGTATAGCACAAAAGATAAGCCCGATTATAAATACAGTATCTATTTTAATATCAATAATGGTCGAGATACTTTTAAGATAGATCCAAAAATCAAAGTAGGCACTAAAAACTAAAGTTTAACTTTTTAAGTTATGAATCTAAAGAAGATTGCTACAACAGTAGTAATTTGTTTAGTCTTTGCTGTTCTAACTGCTCAGAATAAAACTAAGGCAGATAGTCTAGAACAGATTTATCTAACCAAGAGTCTTAGTGTTGAGGAAGAATTGGATGTATTAGGTAAATTGGCCCAATATTCTCCTGATATTGATAAGGGACTTAAATACAGTGAAAAATTACTTCAATTGGCAAGGTCTCAAAATTCAATCGATGACCAGCTCCAAGCTTTGCTTCAAAAAGGAAATTCCTTAACACGAAAAGGAGATTTAAGCCTTGCGCTACAGACCTATCTAGAAGGGGTCAAAATTGCTGATTCGTCAAAAAAACAAGAGCTGCTCGGAGCAAGTTATATAGCCATTGCAGGTGTGTATTCTGTAATGGATAACAAAGAAAACACCATTGGATATTATAGAAAGGCTATAAAAGTACTTGAAGATCTTCCAAATAAGTTGGTTTACGCTTCAGCTCTGGAAAACCTTGGTGACGAATATAATCTCAATCTCGGTCAACCCGATTCTGCATTGTATTATTTTGAACAATCAGGGAAAATATTTAATGAGCTAAATAATAAACTTGGAATTGCATATAACTTAGGGAATAAAGGTCTTGCCTATGCTCAAAAAAGACAGACCAAACTTGCTGAAAGTAATATTAATGAAGCTATGGTTCTTTTGGCTGAGTTGGGCGATTATTATGCGATAAGTTCCTATTTAGCATATATGTCTGACATTTTCTTGGTAAAAGGTGACTACGATACGGCTAATTTTTATGCACAAAATAGTCTAGATATGGCTCAGCAAAACGGACTTAAAGATCAGATTAGCGAGGCCTATTTAAAGCTATCTGAAATTGCTGAAGCTAAAACAGAAAATGGCCTTGCATTAGACCTCTACAAAAGCCATATTAGGTATAGAGATAGCGTAAAAAATATTACAGTAGCTCAGAAATTGGCCAAACAAACTAGAGAGGCAGAACTGCAGAAAAAGCAAAACTTATTAGACTTATCAGCAGAGAGAGAAAAAAAACAGCAGGTTATTGTACTAGCAACTGCCATTTGTTTGTTACTTATAGGGTTGTTGGCCTTTGGCCTTTATAGAAGAACCATATTCATTAGTAAATCTAAAAAGCTCATTGAGGCAGAAAGAAATAGGTCTGATGAATTGCTACTCAATATTTTACCAGAACAAACGGCAAATGAGCTTAAATTATCAGGAAAAGTAGATGCTAAACGCTATGAAGAAGTTACTATTTTATTTTCTGATTTTAAAGGATTCACATCGTATTCCGAAAAATTAACACCCGAAAAAGTGGTAAAAACTATCGGATTTTATTTTTCTGAGTTTGACAAAATTATTGAAAAATATAACCTCGAGAAGATAAAGACCATTGGAGATGCTTATATGTGTGCCTCAGGCTTACCACGTCCTAATAAAAATCATGCTTATGATATTGCTAGTGCTGCACTAGAGATGATTGATTTTATTAATTCTGTAAAGAGTAATGGCAGTGAAGACTTTAATTTTGATATCCGTATTGGAATTAATTCCGGACCTGTAGTTGCTGGTGTTGTGGGTACTAAGAAGTTTGCTTATGATATTTGGGGAGATGCGGTAAATATTGCCTCACGTATGGAATCTTCATCTCAAATTAACAAGATAAATATTAGTGAAGCCACCTACACTAAAATTAAAGATCATTTTGAATGTGAATATAGGGGAGAATTGGATGTTAAAAATAAAGGCCAGCTCAGAATGTATTTTGTTAATTCAAAGAAGTTAACTTAATCATATCTAAAATTTAATTCTTTTTCTCTTCTTCTGCTTTTCTCTTTTCTTTTTCTAATTTTCTAAAGTAGCCACGAGTCAAAACACTATGTTTTAAAGCTTCCATATTTTCATTGAACTTGGTAGTACCTTCGTCGATATTAAACATAATCTCTTGAAGTTGATTGACTAATTCCTTGTCTGTTGACAGGTAATTAATAACGCCTTCACCGTTTTTTAGCTGTTCTAAGGTGGCGTTTAAATTATCCATAACTATTTTAATGTCATCGGTCGATTTGTTAAGATTAGCAATAATTTTTCTTACGTTTTGGGCCTCAATAGTGTCATTTAAAATTACACCTGCCACACTATTGTCAAAGTTTACAGACAAAATGAGCTTGTTAAGTTCTTTAACGGATTTGTGAGCTTCTACACTTGTTCTTTTGAGGTAGTTTACAGTTTCTTTGAGGTTTTGTGATAAGGTAGAATCTGTTATCAACATACCTAAGGTGCCCTTGCCATCCGTAATTTCATTGGTGATATTGAGTAATTTAGAAATAAGTAGCGCCGCATTTTCATTGGTACTGCTCAATGTATTGAGCATTTCATCAGTACCAATTTTAGTGTAAGAAGCAATAAAACTTCCATCATTTACTGTAGTTTTACCAGAATCTCCCGGGATGATATTTACAATAACATTACCAACCAAACCATCAGTGCCAATAGTGGCAATAGCATCTGTTTTAATATGATTTGTCATTTTTTCATCAATGACCATTTCTACGTGAATCACGGAATCATTTACCATTTGAATGCGTTTCACTGTTCCTACGTTTATGCCCGAGTAACGGACATTATTTCCTGGGACCAACCCATTAACGTTAGTAAAATTAGAACTTAAAAGAAAGGTCTTTGCAAATAGGTTTTGCCTCTGGCCAATGAAGTATATAGCTACTATAAAAATTAATAGGCCAATGGTCATAAAAGCACCTAATTTTAATTTTTCACTTCGTGTTTTTTTCATCATTTCAAGGTTTTACTGTTTAAAAAACGCCTTAATTTTCTTGTCTTTAGAGGCTGCCAAATCATTAAAGGTACCCTCAGCGTAATTAATCCCATCTACCAGTAAAATCATACGTTCTGCCACAACTCGTGCGCAATCTACATCATGTGTAATAATTAAGGATGAGGTTTTGTATTGCTTTTGAATGTTACGCATGAGTTCTATTATCTCTTTTGATGTAATAGGGTCTAGGCCACTAGTAGGCTCATCATATAGGATTATTTTTGGTTTTAAAATTAATGTTCTTGCTAAGGCGATACGTCGCTTCATGCCACCAGAGAGTTCAGCAGGCATTAGGTTGATTGCATCTAACAAACCCACATTTTCAAGTGCCTCTTCAACCAAAGGTGTTGTTTCGTCAACAATACCAAATTTGTGTTTATGGCGTCTAAGCGGAAACTCCAAGTTTTCCCTAACGGTCATAGAATCGTATAAAGCACTGCCTTGAAATAAGAAACCTACCTCTGTTCTTAGCTCATCCAATTCTGCACGATTCAATGCCATTAAATCATGCCCCATGATTTCTATATAGCCAGAGTCCGCTTCCATCAAACCAATGAGACATTTTATCATTACCGATTTACCGCTACCAGATTTACCCATGATAACTAGATTTTCGCCTTCATAGAGTTCTAAATTGAAGCCTTTTAATACCTCGTTTTGTCCAAAGGTTTTCTTTAAATTTTCAATTTTAAGAATTGGTAGTGACGCCTTTACATCGTGTGATTTTGAAATATGTTGCTTCTGTGTTTTCATAGCTTAGATTTCAAAAAAGATATCAGTTATAAATACTGCGATAAAATCTAGGATAAAGAGAAGCATCGAGGCAAAGACAACAGCTGAATTTGCGGCTATACCTACACCAACAGTTCCTTTTTCACAATTATATCCTTTAAAACATCCAACCAAACCAATGGCAAAACCAAAGAAAAAGGTCTTAAGGGTTGCGGGAACAATATCGCTAAAAGCAAGAGCATTTAGAGCCTTGTTGAAATAAAGCCTAAACGATATATCACCTTTAATGTTTTCTATGATATAGGAGCCGTATAGAGCGATTGCATCACCAATAATGACTAAAATAGGAAGCATAAGGGTAGTGGCAAATATGCGTGTAACTACCAAATATTTAAATGGATTGGTGCCTGAAACTTCCATGGCATCAATCTGTTCTGTGACACGCATGGAACCTAATTCGGCACCAATACCAGAGGCAATTCGCCCAGCAAAGGTCAAAGCAATAATCACTGGTCCTATTTCTCTAATAATTGAAATACTTACCATGGAGGGCATCCAGGATTCTGCACCGAACTCCTGTAAGGTTGGTCGTGTTTGGAGTGTGATAACAAGACCAATGATAAAGGCAGTAACTCCAACAAGTAACATCGAGCGGTTTCCAACATTATAACATTGCCTTAAAAGTTCTTTAAATTCAAAAGGTCTGGACAGGACCTCCTTAAAAAAACGCTTTGTGAAAAAGGCTAAATCACCGATTTCAATTAAAAAACGTTCAATCTTACTAGAACCAAGCATAATGACATCTATTATTAGTTTAAATATACAGCGATAGGTCTAGTCCTAAAATGATATCAATCAGCGTAATACAAAGCTTTTTGCTAATTGAAATAGCGATTTTGTCTATTCATTGAGGTAGTGGCGTATCATATCCGCAGTCGTTATGATTCCAACCATTTTTCCATTTTCAACTACTGGTAAAGCGCGGTACCTTCCTTTAGAGAGCATCTGTGCAGTTTCTGTAATACTCGTTGAAGAGTCTATGTATTTGGGATTAGGCATCATTATATCTTTCACGGTTTTATCTGTATAAATACTATCGTTATCATCTAGTCCAGCACCATTTAAGCTATACATAAAATCTGCGAGGCTAATCATGCCAATAAGCTTATCGTCTTTAGTTACTGGAATGTGATGGTGAAAGTGTTTCTTTTCATAGATGTGTTTGACATCCAATAATTTTTGGTCTGGTGATACACAAATGACATTTTTGGTCATTAGGTTCTTGATTGAATGTGTTTTCATGATTACTGATTTTCACTTATAAATTTAACTCAAGAATTTCTTTGTATAAATGACCGCAATCATATTTAGAGTCTACATTATATAATACATTTAGACTATTATTACATCAATGCATCCCAGTTATGAAAACTAAAACTATCATTGAATTACTAACCTTATCATCTAGTCTTTATGTTCTAGCAAAAGAGCATAATTTATTTGACCGACTTAATGAGATGTCAGAAAAGGGAAAGGAGCATCTCAATAAGATTTCAGAGGTAGAGATTTTGGATGAAGAAGGCAATGAAATTGAATTTTTAGACAAGGTGATTTTAAAAGCTAATCAAGCTAAAGAAGAACTCGAGGAAAAAATCGAAGAACTCATAATTAAGTTTTACAAAAAGATTAATGTAGCCCATTTAGACGAAATTAAGGCCTTGCATTTAAAACTTGAAAAATCTGAAGATAAAATAGCTCTTCTAGAAGCACGCTTAAATCACATCGAAGCAAAAAAATAATATGGGTATTGTTGCCTCCATAAAACGTAAATACAAGTCTGTATCGCGCTATAATGAAATTTTAAAAGTTCTCATTAAATATGGCTTTGAGGATTTGGTACAACATCTAGAGGAACGGAAGAAGTACACCTTTATTAAGAATCTAATTCCAAAACGTTCTAGAGTTCAGGCTATGGAATTTACAAAATGGGAGAAGATGCGTTTGGTGTGTGAAGAACTTGGGCCAACCTTTGTTAAGTTTGGCCAAATCTTAAGTAATAGACCAGATTTAATTCCATTTGAACTCGTTTTAGAATTTGAAAAACTTCAAGATAACGTGCCTCCTATGCCTGATGATAAGGTTAAAGAAGTCGTGGTAAGCGAATTAAAAAAGGATATTGATGAGCTATTCGCTTGGTTTGACCCCAAACCCTTTGCTTCAGCTTCTATGGCACAGGTCCATAAGGTGACGCTGCATACGGGAAAGCGGGTGGCTTTAAAAATTCAAAGACCAGGTATTAAAGAGGTTATTTTAGAGGATATTAAGGTCATGTACACTATTGCCGAAATCCTAGAGAATAGAATCCCTTCATTAAAAAGTTTTGACCCTGTAGGATTGGTGAAGAATTTTGAAACTAGTATTTTAAAAGAGCTGGACTTTATTAATGAATCCATAAATATTCAAAGATTTTATAATAATCTTAAAGCTGATGATAGCCAAGAGCAGTACGCTCGTGCACCGAGGGTTTATCAAAACTTTACAACAGAAAAAATATTAGCTATGGAGTTCATGGCTGGTATTAAAATTGACCGATTAAAAAAACTCCAAGATAAGGGAATTGATACCAAGGTTGTGGCTCGGCGATTAAGTATAAGTTTTTTTAAGCAGATTTTTGAATATGGTTTTTTCCACGCAGATCCACACCCTGGCAATTTATTGGTATTGCCAAACAAGCATATTGGTTATTTGGACTTTGGTATGATGGGAACCATTCTACCAAGGGATATTAAAATATTTGGTCAATTATTTTCGTCCATTACAAAGCGCGATGTAAAGCAAATAATTAATGCTATTCAACAGCTTTCCGATGCTACAGTAATAAAGGATATAAGAGGTTTAGAATTTGATGTCAATGAGTTTGTTGAGAAATATTATGTGCGTGATGTGCATGATAATGAAATGAGTACGGTTTTATTAGAATTAAAAGATATCATCGTAGCACATGGACTAAAAGTACCTACCTATTTCTACCTTTTTGCAAGAGCTTTGGTAACCCTAGAAGGTGTATTGGAAAAACTAGATCCTCAACTCGACCAATTTGAAATGGTAAGACCGTATCTGTCTAAGAGTATAACTAGGAATTATAGTCCTGTTGTAATGGGTAAAAAGGTGTTTAATTCTATTTTTGAGTTAACGGATTATATGGAAGAATTCCCTAGGGACCTTAAAAATGCCATAAGAAAGATTAACAAAGGGCAGATTGAGGTAGATCTCACACACAAAGGAATAGATCCCATTATACATACCTTTAAAAGATTAACTACGCATTTAGTCTCTGCCTTTATTATGGTTGCTTTGATCATAGGGTCTTCATTATTTATAATAAGTGAAATTCCTCCATTGTGGAACGAGATTTCGGTTATTGGTCTTTTGGGAATTGCGCTAACTGTAGTACTTGGTTTTGGGATGCTAAGGGATATACGGAAGAAGGATTATTATCAATGGTAGGTCCAAATAAAAAACCTGTATGTAAAATCAGGGTTCTATTTTACATACAGGTTGATTAACTTTGTTGGGTTACGCTTTAGTTAAGTTTTGTTAAAGGCCTTTTTGAAATGCTGGAATGCCTCCGACATTTCACCTTGAAAGTGGTCCCATTGTGATTCTTCTTTGTCCTTTTCGTACTTCTTTTTAAAATTTTCTACAAACTCCACAAACTCGGTTTTCCCTTTCTCGTAATTGGTTTTAAAACCTTCCTTACCCTTTTCTAATTTACTTTCTAAAATTTCCAACTTCACTTTAAACATTTCAATATCTAAAAGCATGTACTTATAGAGCTTATTTAGTGTTTCATTGGTTTTGATCTTAACTTCAATATCATGCAGTTTTAGAAGGATATTACGCTTTTGTACTTTAAACTTGTCTAGGGTTTCGGCTTTTCCTAGGTTGAGTTGTACGATGAGTTCGTCAAAGGATGTTCTCATATCTTCATACTTATCCTTGCCTTGTTGCATCTTAAATTTGGAGTCGTGAATAAATTGATTGAATTTCTTTTTGGTATCCTCATAGGAGTCTTCCAATTCTGCCTTACCCAATGAGGCTTGTACCTGAAATTCTTCTAATTCAACGGCTGCTTTTCTGAGAAAGTCAACAGCCTTGTCAATAATTTTGGTGTTTTCTGCCGTTTTCATTTGTATTGTATTTTAGTTATTTCTAAAAATACTATACCCTTTTGAGGTCTAAAATGATATTCATCATTCCTTTTGAGGTAAAACGAATAGGTAAATTGGTAAAATATTAGTTTGATCATTCCCTCAAGGGATATTTCTATTTAGGAGCTGAGCCAAACTTGTGGAAGTTTTTACTCCTCAACTTTATAAAATTGAAATCTGTTGTTAAAGAGAAATCCTATGTTATCCTTAGTCTTTGTAAATCGCATTTCGTCGCCATCGCTTACATCAATGAAGCTTAACGCATCCATAGCGCGCATCACATCGCGTTCACCAGTATTTGGATTGTCAATAATAAGTTGTTCTCCATCACGGGATAAGTGCACATAATATTTTCCGATATCAGGAATCTCCTCAGTGTAGAGGTATTTGCCTAACAAAGGGTTTAAGTCATAGTCACTAGGTGCAGCTAAACGTATTGTTCTAGGTTCAGCAAGGTTCCAATCGTAGTATTGAGATGCGGATCTAATGATTTCTTCAACTAAACTGCCGCCATTATCTGCATTGGTCATAACAATTATGGCATCGCCAGAATTTACAAAACCAACCATGTTGTTGGTGAAACCAGCATTTTTTCCACCATGTCCAAACTTTAGAGCTTCACCCTCATCATTTATCGCAGGACCAAGGCCCCAATTATTTTTATGCTTGGTTAGCATTTTATCAATGGTAGTTTTTGAAAGTACTCCGTCTGGTTTACCATTGTTAATGTTATATACCTCACTGTAATATTTAGCTAGGTCAGTAGGCGTAGTCCATAGGCCAGCAGCGGCCTGTTCTGGATAGTTGTGCCAAAGCCCTTCAATAATATTACCTTCATAATCATACGCAGCACTTACTTCATTATGAAATTCCTTTGGCAAAGGTTGTGCATAGGTGCTGTTTTGCATCTCCATAGGATTAAGGATATTGGCCTCTAAATAGTCTTCGAGAGGCATTCCGCTAATATCTTCAACTACTTTTTCCATCACGGTGTAACCACCACCAGAGTAGCGCCAAATAGAATCTGGACGTGTATCCACAAAAATTCTTGGCGTATTGCCTTTGCCATTAAGTACTTGGGTAATAGACGGAAATGTATCCGTTGGTTTATACCCTGGAAAGCCATGGACGGTCATTCCTGCAGTATGTGTTAGTAACCTTCGTACAGTTACTTTTTCATCTTTTGTAAATTCGTTGTCTTCAACCTTCCAATCTTTTAGATAGGTGTTAACGTCGGTGTCTAAATCCAATTTTCCTTCTTCTGCTAGTTTTAGAGCCGCTAAGGCTGCAATTGGTTTACTAATAGAACCTGCTTGAAATAAAGTTGTTGAAGTTACTTCTATTGAGTCATTGGTATTTGCCATACCATAGCCTTTCGCCCAATGTAGCTCGCCATTTTTTACAATAGCCAGACTCATCCCAGGAACTTTGTAAAAATCCATACGCTCCTCAATGGAATACGTAACTGGCTTTTCACCTTCTATAACAATGGATGTTATAAGACCATTTTCAATGGTGTTAATTTCAGAATCAAAATTAGCTGAGCTGTCCTTTTGGGCACAACTTTGCATTACCAGTAGGACTATGGCAAGATGTATAAATTTTTTCATGAGTGTTTTTTGATTGATTTACTGCAATAAAGTTAATTAATATAGTTGGTAAATAGTCGGCTTCTTTATTCCAAGATGATGGTTCCTGTCATGTAGAGCTTGGCTTGCCCGCTAATTTCAACACGACTTTCTAAGTGCTTACATTTTAAATATCCTTCCCGCTCGGAGAGTTGCATCGCTGTTAAGCTTGTTTTGTTAAGTTGTTCTGCCCAATAGGGTGCTAACGATGTATGCGCAGAACCAGTTACTGGATCTTCATTAATACCACATTGTGGTGTAAAAAAGCGTGAGACAAAATCTACTGTAGAGCCCTTGGCGGTTACGATTATACCGCGGCAATCTAATTTTCCTATTTCAGCAAAATCAGGATTAAGATTTTTAATGTCAGTTTCATTGTCAAATACAAAAAGATAATCGGTTTTGCCTTTATAAACGGCCTTTGGTCTTATGTTAAAACCAGAGTATAGGTTTTCTGTTAGTTCCAATTGCTTTATGTCATCGGATGGAAAGTTTAATGTCAACCAATCGCCATGTTTTGTAACTGTGAGGTTTCCGCTTCTTTCAGAAAAAAGTTCAATGGTATCTCCTAGATGATTCTCATGATTAAAAAGTACAAAAGCTGAAGCCAATGTGGCATGGCCGCACAAATCAACTTCAACTTCTGGTGTAAACCATCTTATGAGATAGCGATTACCGTCTCTAACATAAAAAGCAGTTTCTGAGAGGTTATTCTCCATAGCTATATTTTGTAATTGGTCATCACTGAGCCATTTGTCCAAGGGGCAAACTGCAGCTGGATTGCCTCCGAAAAGACTGTTGGTAAAAGCGTCTACTTGATAAATCGTATTGGTCATTGGTAATATTAGGTTTTTAATAAATGTCTTTTAGACGAAGTTAAAACCTAAATAACTAATGGAGAAGAAACAGGCCTTGTAATTGCAGCTTAAATTTAATTAATATCATCAAACTGATTGCGGTCATTGAATGTGATTTATTCTGTAAGTATTTTAGGTCAATTAAAGTCGCGAGATCTAAAAAGTTTAATATTAGATATATAAACTGCTCCAGCGGAAGTCGAAAAGCTATTAGAGTAGACAGTCTTAAAAACCAATGAATTATGAAAACACTTAGTTTAAAATTTTTGACCATACTTCTAGTTATAGGAGTTGCATTTACCAGTTGTAGTGATGATGACGATAATAATTATATCGATCCTAACGCACTGGAGGATATTGATATTGTAATTGACCAAACGCAAACATTCAATATGACCATGTTCGTCATGTCTTTTGAACAGATGTTTGGCTCGGATGCAAGATGGACTTGGGATTATTCTCACGATGTCCAAGATGGTAAGGCCTTAACGTCTTATCAGAACTTTAAAGTTGTAGGTGAGTTTGGAGATGGCGTATTTACTATTAACCACGACTTTAACTCAGATGGTGTAATTACGTCTTCAACTAGAATAGAAACTTATGACTATGATGATGACGATGAAATTACTTTTACCTATCTCTATGATACCGAGGGTAAAATTGTTCAGTTGACAAAGGAAAAATACGGTCAGATTAGGGATATTGTTGAGATGGAATACAATACCAACAATGAACTTGTAAAAAAAATCCATAGAGGTGACTACAACTACAGTGACGGTGAGGAAGAAATTTTCACTTACAATACTGACGGCACGGTAAAGAGTTATGAAAATGAGAGTTGGGGAGAAACCTATAATTACACTTACACTAATGGTAATATGACTCGACAGGAAGAAAATGATAATGGTAATATTTACGTTGAGATTTTTGAATATGATACTCAGGGCCGTGTCATTAATTACTATGATGAAGGTGATATTTATGATAATAGAGCGTTTGAGTATTATGACACTTATTTTAGAGAAATTGATTATGACGAGTATAATGGTACCAGAAGAATTGATGATATGACCGATTATAGCGCTTATGATGTTGATCTAAAACGTTGGGATTTTGACTATGACGGTGCAGTATTTGAATTTTGTAAAACACGAGAGTTTTTCTATGTTGAAAATGGCAACATGCGCTTAGTAAGTAAAAAAGAATACTTTGAAGGCACACCAGAAAATTTAGTTTTGGTAGGTTATGTTACCGTAGATACAAGAGATGCGGCGAACGATTACAAGAAAACCAAAGAGAGCATTTACGATGCCAACGGTGTCTTACTGTATTATGTTACGTATGAAGTTGTTAATAATTCAATTCAGAGCCATCAGGTTTACTTGCCAGATGGTACAGCCATTGAAGACCATGAAATGGATGATTTAATGTGGATGGAAGAATTAATATCAGATTTAGATATCACATAAGTTTAGTCTTTAAAGTAAAAGAAAAGCTCCCGTTTGGGAGCTTTTCTTTTACTTTATTTTTAACAGTGGACAACTGATAAGGCGTATTACCTAGGTAAATTTTTCCTGTTAAAAATGTAATTTGGTAAGCACAAACTTCAGTGAAACGAGCACTGACTATGATGTATAAAATTTTATTTTTAACTTACTTCTGTTATTGTTGGATGAAATAAAAATTTGCTACTCAGCTATGATTAGAGGTTTCATTGACCGCTTACCCATTTTGAGTTTACCATATCAAAAAGAGTAAACATTTTAAGTTTAAAATAATAGGAGTTTAAGTCATTATCAGTTAAGTTCTTTACCATAACCTCATAGACTTCACTTGGGTTTTCTTTTACTTCTGGTGATTCAAAAGTGTTAAAGAGCTTATTCCATTTAAAATCTTTTTCTTTTGCTAATTCAATCATTTTACGTTCACACTCAAACAAAGCCACTAAGGTTTCTTTGTTTACTTTATACTTTGGGTCATAATCTTGAAACGCAGGAGACTCTATATAGAAGTCTTTGTCCATTGCTATTTTTTTAAATACTTCTAAATAGCTCTCACCAGAACCATCCTTTAAAACACCCTGCTCAATTAGTAATTTTTCGTGATTATCTATTATAGACTTTATGTCATAGCCTTCTGCTTGATATTTTGTCTCATAACATTCTTGAATTATATCATCAAACTGAAACGTTTTTTCATCACATGAGGCTGTGATAAGCATTAATAAAAATAGTGTTATGATTTTATCCTTCATGTGCTGTTTGATTAGTGTGAAACTCCATTATGTGAATTTAGTGAATATTATGAGAAAAGAATAAAAAAATAGTGTTGAAAGCAGATTGTCTGCAAGAGAAATTATACTGCGGTGGACCTAAATGGTTGTTGAGGGAGATAGTCCTCTTAGGTCTCAAATATTTTTGTTATTAATGCAACATATTTTTGGGTATCCTTTTTAAATTTTCTTTGCAGCGCAATCCATAATACAATGCATAGAGCTAATAAGGTTCCTCCCAGCAAGTACATGTTAACATTGGTATTTATACCTGAGATTATAGCAATAAGAAACCCTAAGACTAAAATGATATGTATTGACACTATTAATTTTATAAAGAAGTGTTGTCTAAAAGTAATTGCAACATTTGTCACATTTTCATCGTCATTTTTCAATAATTCTCCTTTAACAACCGTCCAATTCTGAAATGCCATATACCAGACATATAGCATTCGTTTACGTATTTTAAAAGTCACTGAATCATTTTTTTCTGTATTTGCGTTAAACACAAATCCACCAATAGAACCGAGTTCAGACTGCAATTTCTCACTAATAGCTCTAGGGCTTTTTTTTAATGTAAACGTCCAAGGTTTCAAGTCATATCGTTTTTAAGTTGTGCCAACGGTTTTAGGCATGTCTTTTTTTGTAAAGTAAGCATTATTTTTTGACTCTAATAAAAGAAAGTCAATAAGGTTTGAATTACGATTAGACCTGCTATTATTCAATAACATTTGATGACGCTACCTCTCGATGAAGTCTCCAAATGCCATCGTCGCCTTTTTTTAATATAGCCAAAAAGTTGTCTTTCAATTCCACAACAGTTCCTTCACTATTTGTATAATAAACATGACTAGTGCCAAAGTCGTACGCTATAGTGTCTGATGCAATTATTGTTTCTTTCGGAAACATAATAATGCTATCGTAAGGAAAGGGACCTCTATTCTTACTAACTTCATACATTGTGCTCCAATCACTACTTCCTGGTGAAATGGTTACAGCATCTTTTGTCACCATTTTTCCTATGGTTTCACCATCACTTTCTTTAACAGCTTTCATAAATATCTCACGGGTTTTGTCTATTGAAGTCAATTCTGCTTCAATATCAATAGTATTTAACGACCCTAATTCCGTTTCGTTACTCCTTTCTTTACAGGAAAAGAGAACCAGGATAAAAATAATAATTATTGAACCTCTCATATTTCAAAATTTATATTTAGCAGTTATAATATAGTGAATTATAAGCAAAGGTGCTGCGATTAGCACAGGCTGTATTGAGCTATGACCGTGGTTGTAAGTAGATTTTGATTGTTTATCATTTAGGTTTAAAATTTCCAAAGTGCCATAAAATTCCACTTGGATCATGAAGAAAAAATTCATTGCCCCATTGTTTATACACTATTTCAGACACTCTAACACCATTATATTTCTCTGTTAGTTTTAAACTTTTTATGTGATCTAAAGATTTTTCTACATTTTCCACTTCATAGAAAATCATTGTATTATCAATCCAATCTTTAACGTAGGCATCTTGCAAGTAAAATCCGAATTCTTGTATAAAGAAATAGGACATATTTTCTGAAGTTACTATTTCATCAAACCCTAAATCCGAATAAAATTGTCGAGACATGCTATAATTTTTAGAACCAATAAATGGTCTGATTGATTTGCCTTTTATTTTCATCTGGATTATTTGTTTTAAGTTGCTCACAACAATCTTGTCTGCGTGCATTAAGAATTGCGTGGGTTAGAACTAAACTTTGCAAGTATGCACCAAGCTGAAAATCCGCGAGGATTTTCAGAAGTAGGCGAGAAAAAGCAATTTCTTATATCCATTGTTGTGCTTTCGTTATTTTTCAATTTGGGTCAATTCTGCTCTAATTTTCTTCTGAACTATTTCATTCTCTCTTATTCCATTTCTATAATTTCGATTCATCCATTGATAAAACGAAATTGCTCGTTTTAGTGCTTCTAGGAAATATATATTATTCTGGGCATCGGTAAGTTTGACGGGTTCAGCTAACCCTCTGTTATCGTTTGTTTTAAGAGTCGTTTTCACATTTTTAAATATCTCACTCATATGAAAATCCTTTATAGGCTCGTAGTCCATTCGTAAATCTTCAGTGACGTAGAAATACTTGAAATCATATAATTCAGAAATAGAAATTCTAAGCGCGTCATTTCGGATGATATTTATTCCCTTAGATTTCAAATTTTCATAGGCGACAGTTATCGGTTCAAATGTTCCTCGCCCTGTCAATCTCGCATAAGAAAATCTTAAAGTATCTGTCAAAGGGGTTTTTAGAATTAAATGTTCCAATACTACCGAATTATGTTTTATTGCGTTCTCGTTATAAGTAATCTTTGAATTAAAGTTAAAAACGTCCTTTTCAAGATTAGTTAGAATTTCACTTAACATTTTCAATTCAAGTTCACGCTCGATATTAATATTATTCCAATTATTTATCTGAAGAGCAATTAAAATTCCAATTACTACGAGTATAATTTCCCCAATAGCATATTTAAAATACTTTCCTGTTTTGTTTTTTTGCATAAGGTCGTATCTAATCTTTCTAAAAAACTTAATCATAGTCTAATTTAAACATTTAGTTTTCCGCAAGCGGCTATCTCAACCAAAAGTCTACTAGACTTTTGATTTTGCTTTGCAAAATTAAGTTTCGATAATCTAAAGAATTTTATCATTGGTTAGCGGTTGGTCATAATGAAGCACAACTAGGGCATATGCGTTATTAAATGTTCCATAATACTCCAAATTGGAGAGATATGAATATGTTTTTCAAATCTCTTTGGTTTATATGAAATCATCTCGTGAGGATTAAAAATACTTTATTCTTTTTAGTTAAACAACACAACACTTGGATTGTAAATGCCGGAGGAGAGATTAGCGCTGCTGTGCTCAAATAACTCCAAAGCAGGAAATACAAGAATTAGACAAATCTTATATTTCTAAAGGCAATATCAGAACATGTTTTGAGATATCGGTTAAAATTATAAGCTTTTTGTTTATCTTGAAATTGAATATGATTAACCAATTTCACAGGTAATTTCCTTTTGGTATAGTGTACTTGTCTGTTTTAGTGAGCTTTTAATCTTTGTTCAATATTAGTAGTGAAGCCTGTATGATAAGCATTGTCATTATATTGCAAAATATAAACTGTGTAAGATAATGCCATATCGTTAAGTTTATTCAACGTTATAATTTAATGAACGTGTCCACCGAAGCCTAAATATCATATATTAATCTCAGTACAAAACCTTAAAAAGCCCTATTTCGCTCCTCATAACAGCGTGGCTTCATAGGGCACAGGTGGAGCCGGAGAGATTAACTTTGTTGTTCTATAGTGACTTTAAGTTTGCAAATATAACTGCCCGTCTTTGCACGACTAGTGTCTAAAAACACAAAAACCCATGCAAGTAAACTTGATGGGTTTTTGTATTTTCATTCACATTACAGTTGTGAGTGTCGTGGAGCCGGAGAGAATCGAACTCTCGTCCAAACAAGTAACCAAAGAGCTTTCTACACGTTTAGTTTTTTCTTGGTTTTAGACTATAAGCTGACAAAAAACAGCCTACTTACAGCTTAGCTTCTTAATCTCGAAAGGGTATCGAAGCACTACCCAATCTTAGTTAATTTTTACGATGCCTCTAAAAAGAACGCCACTAACCAAGGCTTTCTGGAGACATTTAGCCTTCCTACCTAGTAGGAATGAGCAGAATCTTACTGTAATTCAGATTACGCAGCTAAAGCGTAGTTATTCTCGCCGTTTAAAATTTGGTCTAGCCTTTTACGTGTTTCAATGCCATTACACGACGTGCTTACCATTTAATTAATCTCGCTGTCAAAACCAGTCGGCCCCTTAAATGATAATTTTAAAAAGGATGGCGAAGTTACAAAAAAAGTTGTGCAACCTCTTAAATCCCATTATTTTCGCGCAACAATTATTCCAAAGTAAGTTTTGGTCATCATGTCAGGTTGTAATCATTTAGGTTGCTTTCTCGATAAGTAAATAAAACAAAAGTTCCCATGAAATTTGCCATAATTAAAGAGCGAAAAAATCCACCAGATCGTCGCGTCGTATTTTCTCCAGAAACCTTAGCACAAGCTAGAAAGCAATTCCCTAATGCTAATTTTGTTGTAGAATCTTCTGAGATAAGAGTATTTACAGATGAGCAGTACCGCAGTTATGGTTTCGATGTCGTTGATGATGTTGCTAGTGCCGATGTTATGATTGGTGTTAAAGAGGTCCCAGTAGAGGCTTTGATACCTAACAAATCCTATTTCTTTTTTTCGCACACCATTAAAAAACAACCTTATAATAGAGATTTACTCCGTGCTATTCTAGAAAAAAACATCACTCTCTACGATCATGAAACTATCGTTGATGCTAATGGTTACCGACTTATTGGTTTTGGCCGTTATGCGGGCTTGGTAGGGGCTTATAATGGCTTTAGAGCTTTAGGCCTACGTGATGGGTTGTTTACTCTCCCAAAATGTGAAAGTCTGGCCGATTTATATGCGGTCAAAAAGGAGTTAAATAACATCACTATTCCAAATATTAAAATTCTACTTTCAGGGACGGGCAAGGTGGCTAATGGTGCCGCTGAGATTTTAGACCACTTAGGGATTAAGGAAGTGAGTGATGCGCTCTATTTAACATCTCAATTTACAGAACCTGTCTATTGTAGGGTAGATGTTATGGAATATGCCAAACGCAAAGATGGTAAGGTTGGCGATCGAATGGAGTTCTATAAAGACCCATCAGGTTACGAGAGTAATTTTATGCCTTACGCTAAGAAATCAGATATGTTTATAGCCGGACATTTTTATGGCAATAATGCACCGTATTTATTTACACGCGAAGACGCCAAACATCCCGATTTTAATATTAATCTCGTAGCTGATATTTCTTGTGATATCGATGGTCCGGTGGCTAGTACACTGAGACCTTCTACCATTGCACAACCATTTTATGGTTATGATGCCAAGACTGAATCTGAGGTAGCTTTTGATGCAGACGGTGCCATAACTGTAATGGCTGTAGACAATTTACCTTGTGAACTGCCCAAAGATGCAAGTGAAGGCTTTGGTGAAACCTTTTTAACTCAGGTGATTCCTTCGTTTTTTAATGATGATGCCCAAGGTATTCTAGAGCGGGCTAAAATTACTGAAAACGGTCAATTGACTGAGCGGTTTAAGTATTTAAAAGATTACGTGGAAGGGAAGGCATAAAACAGATCTTTTTGGGTGGTCGATATTCCTTTTTGCTTAATGCAAGTAGCTAGTTTCTTTTAGTGATATACCATCTGTAACCTAAGGTAAATAGAGCCTGAGATTCAAAGGATGTCCCTAGATTAGAATCAAGAGGATTATATTCTACTGACACAATCCAGTAGCCTTTATCACCATTAGTGAAACTCGATGATAAATAAAGATTAGATGGAAAGGGCCTTATACCAAAGATGACTTTGGTATTGCCAAATTTTTGGCCAATACCGAGCTTACCAGTTATTATAGATGGGAGCGCAAAGCCAGCAGAATATTCAAAAATAAATCCGTTTTCGTTAATGCTTGTAGTTCCCCAAAGGACAGAAGTTCCAGGAAAAATACTGATATCACCTAAGCTGTTGCCTTCTGGTAGATAGGCAACTCCAAAATTCCATTCAATAAAAGATTCTTTTGAGGTCTTATTTGTAAGTTCTTGAGAGACTATAGATGTTGTTGCTAATGAAGTCAGCAGGACGAAGACCGAAAGTATTAACCTCATAATCAATTAATTTTTGAATGCAATAACTAAGGTAGTGAATATTACCTAAATTTCTAAAAATGAAAATGTTAGGTTGTTTTGGGGTTTTTGGATATGATGAATATCATTTTGTAATCTACTATAAAGACCGAACTTATAAAACAGTAATTGTATAATAACTAAATACTAGTCTCATGAACACTCCCGTTTTATTATCGGTAATTTTTGTATTAATTCTTCTAGCAGGAATCCGCATTATTTTTGAATATAAACGCGCTTTAAAATTTAGATTTGGGAAGTACGTCGGTACTTTAAGGCCTGGGTTTAGATGGATTATTCCGCTTATTGAAACTATTCAAATTGTTGATATAAGGGTAATCACGGTAAATATTGTATCCCAAGAGGTGATGACCGAAGACAACGTGCCTTGTAGCATAGATGGCGTGGTTTTTTTTAAGGTTGTTGACCCAGAAATGGCGGTATTAGAAGTAGAGGAATTTCAGTTTGCCATTTCACAATTATCACAAGCCGCATTGCGTGATGTATGTGGTAAGGTAGAATTAGATACCATATTATCTAAACGCGAGGAAATGGGCAAGAATATAAAGGCCATAGTAGAATTAGAAACTAAGGTTTGGGGAATTGAAATTATTGATGTTAAAATAAAGGATATTCAATTGCCAGAAAATATGAAACGGATGATGGCCAATCAAGCTGAAGCTGAGCGTTCTCGTCGTGCACGAATTATTTTGGCACAAGCCGAAGAACAGGCAGCAGATGCTTTATTGCAAGCAGGTAAGCAAATTGATAAGTCGCCTTCGGCAATTAAGTTAAGACTCTATCAAACCTTATCTAACATAGCAGCAGAGAAAAATTCAACAATATTGTTTCCATTCCCAGAGGAAGTTCTTCCTAGACCTAAAAAAGAATAGTAAATTTTCTAGTAAGGGAATAAAAAAAAGGAACGCTGCTGAGCTTTCCTTTTTTTAGTTTTTCCGTAGGTGAATACTACTTATGGTGTGGCTTTAAGAAGCTGTATCATACCGTCAATTTTATTTAAAAGCTTATCGTTAGAGCCACTGAAACCTACATCTTTAAAATTCATACTACCATCTGGTCCCACAACAACTTTAGTTGGAATACCTGAGATATTGTACTTTTTAGCAATTTCGTGGCCGCTACCATTTTCTTCTTTAGGGTCTATAACTACATGAAAATCGTAGGCACTTTCAGCAATGAAGTCCTGAACTTCGGTTAGGCGATTGTCACCACTTTCAAACGTATCTACAAAAAGAAATACTACGCTGTCGTCGTCCTTATATTTAGTCACTGCTTTTTGCATGCCAGGGAATGAGGCAATACACGGTCCGCACCAAGTAGCCCAAAAATCTAGGATAACAGTTTTTCCCTTTAACGAAGACAAGGTTACGTCTTCACCGTCTAAATTTTTTGCCGTAAAATCTGGTGCTCTTTCATCGAGCATGGATTTTTTAAGTTCTGCCAGCTGTTTTACTCTTGCAGCCTCTTCCATTTCAGTGATAACGGCTTCAACATCACCTTCTGGATTAACTTTAGCAAAAGCCTTCTTGAAATGGTCTTTTAAGGTAGTGGTAGCGCGTCCTTCAGTAATATATTTTTTAGATTGGTTAACTGCTTTTTCATATTGTTCATCAGCGACTAGGTATTGTACTAATCGCTCGTTATTATCTGGTGAATATCCTTCGCCGACAGCTTTTTCTTGGTATGCTATGGCCTCTGTTACCTTACCTTTTTTAAACAGTAGAAGAGCATAGGTGTCAGCATACATGTTATAACTGCGTTCTAAACTTTGCTTATATTGGTTTGGACTGTAATACTCTGGTTGCTCACTAAGTTCATTTTGTTCTGTTTCTACCAAATCTAGCGACAACCTAGACATTTCGGCAGCGTCGTCAAGGTCCTTGCCTTTTTCTGCTTTTGCCCAAGCAATGGAATTAAGTAAACCGGCTTTGGTGCTTACCCTTGGAATCATATCAAAGTACTTTTGGTAGGCTTCAGTGTTTTTAGCATTGAAGTTTTCCACGGCTAAGTCCCTTACAATATAATCTGCATTGGTTGATTGTAAAATGGCGTTTTTATAGTTATTAAAAAACACTTCCTTTTCCTCTAAAGTTTGAAGATCAAAATATGGAGACACAATGCTTTGAAGTGCCATTTTACTATCTGGAAATTTCTCACTAATAATGGCATTTATGCTATCATATCTTTTGGTATCCTGCATTCTTGCATAAACCGTAGATAAGATTTCGTAATCTTTTAAGTCTAATTCAGGTTTTGCTGCAACCTTATTGATATACATGTCTTTGACTGCCTCAGCTTTTTCGGTGCTTACTTGTTGTGATGTATAAATATGGTTAGCCATCCATTTGTCCTCTAGTTCTGGGAACTTCGTAAGGGTAGTTTCAATAGCGTTAAGAGCTAACGTGGCATCGCCTGTTGTAAGATCATAAAAGGCACCATCATTTATTAAATAGAACTGGTGCGCCGCTTCAGAATCTCCCTGAACTTTTCCTTCGGCATCTATGACATTAAATACATAGCCTTTTCCCTTATTGTTCTCAATGCTATTATTTAGATTAAAATAAAAGGAAGCAACAGAAATGCTGTCTGATACGGTGATGGTAGCTTTGTTGTTTTCAAACATCACATCAACAGGATAGGCTTTGTCGTGCACCACTTGGTGGTAAAATCCACTTTCTATGCCCTCTTCACCATTGTAGCTGATACTGAATGGTTCTCCAGCTATAATTTCATTAGAAGCAAAAGTGAAATCTCCAATAGTCTTAGGTTGAGGCTGTTTTTTTTCGTTCTCACAGGAGAAAAACATAACAGCAAATACTAAAAGGATAAAATAATTCTTCATTTAAAATGTGGTTTAATGAATTCTAAAGATAAGAATCTACTGACCTTTTTAAAATAATTTATTAATATTTTGAGTAATTCAACCGCTCAATATCCGCTTTGTAGGCCTTTGGCAGGATAATAGCTTTTAAAAGGCCATCTAGTTTAATTGTCCTAAGACCCTTGTAAAGGTAAATAGCTGGTGAAATAAATGAATAGTGCCGTTTCCATAAAAGAGGTTTTATGGCTTTAGGAAGAACAAGACGCTGCGTTTCTATCAAAAGTAAGTATCTCATGCGCCCCAGATGCTTATTATATTGCTGATATAAATCTTTTGTAAAGTTGCTATTTAGAAGATTATCTTTTAAATGCTGTTCTCTGGCCTTCTCAAAGGCACAATAATCTTTTGGTAAATCTTCTAGTCCCATTCTTAGTCCAACATCTCTAAAAATACTAAGCACCTCTTCTTTATCACGGTTTTTTAAGGGTTCTTCGAGAAGCTCATAAGCTCTAATCGAATAATCTATTAGCATATAGAGAACGTCCTTGTAAGCCCAATCAGGAATAGTGCTGCCCCTTTTGTTTTCTACATTTTTGTGTATAGCCGTAATGGTGTCAATAGCATTTACGGCTTCAGCCTTGTCCGCAAAAACTATAGCCTTGGCATAATTAACTGTAGAAAACAAACGGCCTAAAGGGTCTTTCGGTAGTTTGCCTGTAAAGTATAACCAATCTACCGCTTTGTTGAGAGCGAACTCTGCTGCGGCTCCGGCAAAAACGACAAGAATAGTATCGCTATTTCCCCATATTTTTCTAACAATAGAATTATGATGAACAAAAGGTTCCATTAATTGATTTTTAGTACAGCTTATGTTTTTTTCTGATGAATTAAATTTTCAATTGCCTGTATATGCTTTTTAAATTCCGTTTTACCCACTTTAGTGGCGCTGTAGCGCGTATTGGGTTTTCGTCCGATAAACTGCTTTTCAACTAAAATATATTGGGCTTTTTCAAGCGCTTTGGTATGACTGGCTAGATTACCATCGGTTGTACCAAGAAGTTCTTTCAAAGTCTTAAAATCTGCATGTTCGCTTACCATTAGAATAGACATTATTCCTAGTCGCACGCGATGGTCAAAAAGTTTATTAATATTACCGATAATACTCATTAAGTCTAACTTCCTGCCATTGGTGAATTAAAAATACCAACTGCTAATTCTGCCCAAAATAAAATGAGTCCCAAAACCACTAATGCCAATAGTAGTATTTTTAGTTTTTTGTGATTAACAATGCGTGTTATAAATTCTACCACCAAAACTGTGGTGATTAACAGAAATGCAGCAACAACGAAATCATTGATTTGCCAATGCACTTCATTAGTGAATTGCATTGCAATTAGGGGAATCGCAAGAATAAATATTATAATAGCAGCGTAGACCAAATGTTTTTTAGTAATCGTCATAATTATTGTGTTTTTAAATCATATTTAAAATACATCCAAATGCCGTAGATAATATGCAGTATTCCAAAACCTAGTACCCATAGCCAGAAGCCGTAATCTGGCATTTGTGCACAGAAAATACCAATCGTAATTTCGAGAAAGCCTAAATATTTTATATCGCCAATACTGTGTTTTGAAGCACTGATGAGTGCTAGTCCGTAGAAAATGAGCATTAAGGCTGCCGTCTGGCCGTAAGGTTGCGTGTTTAATACAATGATAATGTAAAGTCCTCCTGTTAATAGTGGTGTCAGAAAATTTAAGACCAATCGCTTTGACGTGCTGTCCCAAATTGCTTCACCATTTTTTTTGGCTTTCTTTATGGATAATAAAATAGCAGTTATAATACTTAGAAAGGCTATGCTTGCAAGAATTATTAAGATAAAACTAAAAATGTTTTCATTAACATTAATGGTGTTGTTGTTATCGGTAGTCACAAGCCAGTATGCCAGTGCCGAACCAGTTAAGGCATAAATTCCCGCCAATATGCCAGATAGACCACTCAATGAGATAAACCGAGAGGACTTGTGCATAAGTGATTTAATTTCGCTTATATCCTTTAAATAATTATCATTATCCATGATTAAAAGTACTTTGAAATACAAAGTAAATAAATATTTTTGAATTGGCGCTAAAATTAGAGGTGTTTTAGTAACTTTAAATCACAATCAAAGTATTATGATAGGACTCTTAATTACTATAGCCTCAATATCGGGAGGAATTCTCTTGGGATTATCTACTCTAGACAAATGGGATGGCGATACAAACGTCTTCAATAAGATTGCAAATAAGCTTTCTCCGTTTCAAACGCTTATTGGTGTGGCTCTGATAGTGCTGGCGTTAGTCACATTTAGGGTCAACCTTATTTTTACGCTTATTAGAATTTTAGGAGGTTTATTATTACTAACTCATGTTTTTGGGAAGGTACCAGCATTAGAGGATACCTTGCGTACAATCTCTGAAAAACTAATGCCATTTAAAGCCGTTATTGGAATTGCTTTGTTGGTCTTGGGTATTTTATCCTTATTCTAGGTTTTAATGAATTAAGATAGTTCTTGATTCTATTATGTCGAGTATCCGATTTTTATAAAATTTGATTGATTTTGTTTAAAGGATTTTTTTAATTCTTAAACCGCGAGTTATTTTTTTAGGAATTATACTACAATTTAACACTAGACTTTGCGATGTTTGTAATAATCCATTACCTTGAGCTTCATTTCAATACATCAAGACACATGATTACAACATTACGCCAGATTTTTTCCAAAATCAGATTTAGATTTTTCATCCTATTTACGATTCTCTTATTCTCAGTTTTTAGCCTTACGGCTCAAAATGATAATCAAATTGTATTTCAGGGTGAATTAATAACCATGCCTAATAACATTGAAACGTTTCAATGGAATCAGATGCCTCAGACAGCATTTTTTAATGATGGCTACTATGGTTGGCTGCAGTTCGATGAAACACCAACGCTAGCTATTCAGAATGATTTTAAAACAAAAGGATTAGAGCTAATAGAATACATTCCTCATAGGGCATACCTATTTTATTTTCCTGCCTCTACTAGCATTGATTATCTTAAGGTGTCTGGTGTAAAATCCATTATTCCGGTATCAACCAGTTTAAAGCAAGTATCGGAAATTAAGGAAGACCTCATTGGAGATTGGGCAATAGATAATGATAAAGTCCTAGTCAATGTGCAATATCATGATAAGGTAGATGCAAACGTGGTTATCGCAGAAATAAGCAGGGTTCCAGGCCTTTCTATTATCGAGAATTATAAGACAAGTAATATAATGCAAGTCTCAGTTGCTAAAGCTAATATTAACCAACTTGCGGAGATTCCTTTTATAAAATGGATAGAATTAATACCAGCACCAGACGTAAAGGAAGACGATGGAGGTCGTTCTTTGCATCGATCTAGTAATTTAGATACCCAAACACTGTCAGGCAGAAATTATACAGGTGAAGGTGTTGGAGTTATTGTAAGAGATGATGGGGTTGTGGGCCCACATATTGATTTTCAAGGTAGAATTAATAATAGTCAAGCCGCCGGAAGTGGTAATACTCATGGCGATGGTGTTGCAGGAATTTTAGCAGGAGCAGGGAATTTAGATCCTACTAAAAGAGGAATGGCTGCCGGAGCAGAGGTCTATGTTACAAACTACGCATCGTCATTTTTAGATACTGCCACGATAGGTTTCATAGATAGTGGTGCTGCTCAAATTACAAATTCATCTTATGGCAATGGCTGTAATGCAGGGTATACTACTGTAGCGCAAACTGTCGACGCACAGACCAATACTAATGTATCATTACTACATGTGTTTTCTGCCGGAAATTCAAATGGTAATGATTGCGGTTATGGAGCAGGAGGCCAATGGGGAAATATCACAGGAGGTCATAAGCAAGGTAAAAACGTTATTGCTACAGCCAATGTTTTTGCTAATGGAGGACTTGTGAGTTCTAGTAGTCGAGGTCCAGCATACGACGGTAGAATTAAACCTGATATTACAGCGCATGGACAAGGACAATTATCTACGGATGAGAATAATGGCTACTTAAGTTTTGGTGGTACGTCTGGAGCGGCACCAGGTATTGCAGGTGTTTCGGCTCAATTGTATCAAGCTTACATGGAGTTAAATGGTGGAGCTATGCCAGAATCTGCATTAATTAAAGCAGCGCTTTTAAACACAGCGAATGACTATGGTAATGTTGGTCCTGATTTTAAATTTGGATGGGGCCTTGTTAATGGTCTAAGAGCTGTAAAATTACTAGAAGACAACAGATATTTAGATGATAATATTTCTCAAGGGAATACTAATAATCATTCTATTACTATTCCTGCCGATACTAAACAGGTGAGGTTTATGCTGTATTGGAATGATCCCGCAGCTGCTCCAGGAGCTTCAACGGCGCTTGTAAATGATTTAGATTTAAAAGTTACAGATCCCTCAAGTAACCAAAGATTACCATGGGTACTGAATACTACGCCAAGTTCCTTTTTATTGGATTTCCCAGCTTCTTTTGGTGAAGATCGCTTAAACAATATGGAACAAGTTTTAATCAATGATCCTCAAGCAGGGAATTACAATATCGAAATCTCAGGTTTTAATATACCAGCAGGTGTGCAGCACTATTATGTTGTGTATGAAGTTCTAACTGAAAACCTAGTTGTAACTTACCCAAGTGGAGGTGAGAAATTTGAAGCGGGAAATGTAGAGGTTATTCATTGGGACCTACTAAATTCGGGTGTCGGCAATACAACTGTTGAATATTCAATTGATAATGGAGCCAATTGGACTACCATAGGGTCAGTGTCAGGTGATGTCACTAACATTAATTGGTTTACACCTAGTGTAGCCTCTGGAGAGTGCCTAATAAGGGTATCTAATGGTTCGGATTCTTATACTTCTGATAATCCATTTTCCATTAGTCCTATCGTAACTGGAGTTAATGTAGATCAAATTTGTCCGGACGAGATGACAGTTAATTGGAATGCTATAAGTGGAGCCACGTCCTACGATGTGTATTTGTTGGGAGAAAAATTTATGGAAGTAGCCGGTACGTCAAATACCAATTCTGCTGCAATTTCTATTACAGACCCTAATCAAGAGTTTTGGGTAGCGGTTGTTGCCAAAGGAGCTAATGGGTGGGAATCTAGGCGTAGTATTGCCATTAACCAATCTGGTGGATTATTGAATTGTGTACTTAATAATGACGTGTTGGTAGAATCACTTAATAATGATTTAGACAACTTACAATTAGTTTGTTCTGATGATACATCTATTGTTGTATCTGCGAACGTGAGAAACTCAGGTCAGAATGATCAGACCCAAGGGTTTTTAATTTCTTATCAATTAGATTCCGAACCGATAGTTCAAGAAAATTTTACAGAGACACTTACGTCTGGAGCGCAAGCGATTTATGAGTTTACAACACCTTTGGAATTAACCACAGATGGAGATCACGTTCTAAAAGTATGGACAACCTTACCGGGAGATGAGTTTCTTGCCAATGATGATTTAGAGGAGGCGTTTAGCTTGCAATTAAATCCTGTTGCTCTAAATTTAATAGAAGATTTTGATACAAATGGAGTACCACCTCCAGGATGGAAAATAGAGAATGTAGATAATGGTATAACTTGGGAAGCAGCCACAGGTTTAGGTGCAGATGGGCAAGCAACAACTGCTGCCTATATTAATAATTACAATTATAATAATCAAGGTGGATTGGATATTTTAGAAACTGTGGTGTACGATTTAGGAGGTACAGATTTGGTTTTAAATTTCGATTTGGCTAAAGCACAATATTCCGCAAGTTTAAATGATGGGTTGAGAGTAGAAATCTCTACAGATTGTGGCGTAACATTTATACCTATTTATGAAAAGGATGATCTTGAGCTCTCTACAGTTGATAATTACGTAGGCTCGTTATGGGGACCTTCATCTGCGTCAGATTGGAGGACAGAATCAATAGATTTATCGGCATTTGAGGGTAGTGGAGAGGCTGTATTTAAGTTTGTTAATATTAATGGCTACGGTAATTCTACTATTATAGATAACATCAATGTTGCCGGAACGCTTTCAATTAACGATAATCAGTTTAATACAGGATTGGTGCTGTATCCGAACCCAGCGGATAACAATTTTACAGTTAAAGTAAATAATCAATTTATCGAAACTGTTACCATTTATGATTTATTTGGTAAAGAAGTTGCTGTGATAAAGGCCAATTCTAATAATCAAGAGCTTAATGTTAATTCGTCTAATTTGGTTTCTGGGATGTACTTGGTCGGTGTTAAAACTGACAGCGGTAATGCCTTTAAAAAGCTAGTGGTGAAATAGTTATTGCTTATAATTCATATGAAAGCCTTGATGACTATTGAAGTTGTCAAGGCTTTTTTTGTTGTGTGATCATTCATTATATTTAGTTTATGAAACCAGCAGAAGCTTATATTTTAAATACCGAAGAACCCTACAAAGCGATCCTTTTACAATTGCAATCAGTTATTGAAGCCATTGTACCCGAAGCTGAACTTTTGTTTAAATGGCGCATTCCGTTTTATTATTACAACGGTATGCCTTTGTGCTATTTAAACCACTCCAGGGATTATGTAGATTTAGCGTTTTGGCACGGTGAAAAATTATTGAAATATCGAGAACACTTTGTTACAGCCAATAGAAAAGCTGTTACTTCATTACGATATAAAACGGTAGATGATATACAAGATGAAGTGGTTATTTATGTTATTGAACAACAGTTAAAAATTGATACTAATCCCTTTAAAATGATTGGACGGTCTAAGGCAACTAATACGTGATGATTTGAGGTCTTGCCGAAGTAGGATTAAAAAAGCACTGTTTATTTTACAGTGCTTTTCATATAATGGAAGATTTGTATCTAATTAGGGATTTATTTGTGTGTCACCTGAAACCATTTTTGTGCAAGTTCCGCCATTAGAGCACTCAGTGCAGGTTCCTATACCAGACTGTCCAGCGGGAGTATCCGAATATTGAGGTATGCACCCTAATTCCTCCTGTAGGCATCCTGGGTCAGAAGTAGAACAGGATGTTTTCGCTGCTGCCCTCAGTGTAACGCCATCGTCACTAAGTTGTACATAAAATGTTACCCTAATTTTTTCTCCGCTAAAGAGCAGATAATAAAAGTCCTTAATTCGTTCTATGGTAACCTCATTGACATAAGCTTCCTTACCCATTAAAAGATTGTCGTTTAAGGAATTGATAAGGTTCTTTTTATTCGCTGTAAATACTATACGGTCATTTTCAAGTTTACCAACGTTAACCCAACCATTAAGTTTATCTTCATTAGTAATGGCTTTTTTTGCAGGTACCTCAGAGTTAGATTCAGTAACGTTTGTATTTTCATCAGAGCATGAAAGTATTACCAGCATTAATAGGGCCAGAAATGCAATTGATTTTTTCATAACTATTTAATTTTCATAAACTTAAGAAAAAAAAATAGTATCAACCAAACACACAAAAAACTTTAACAGTAAAAATCTTGCAAAACTAGATAGGCAACTTTTGGTGTAGTGTAAAAAAATTTAGTTAAAGGCGTTGATGGTTTTTCTAATAGCCACTAGATTGGTCAACAAGCCTTCTAAATTATCTAAATGCAGCATGTTGGCACCATCACTTTTGGCATTTGCAGGATCAAAGTGCGTTTCAATAAAGAGACCATCTACGTTATTTACGACACCTGCCCTTGCAATAGTTTCGATCATATCTGGACGTCCTCCAGTAACACCTTTGCTCTGATTGGGTTGTTGTAGTGAATGTGTAACATCTAATATAGTTGGTGCATATTGTTGCATGGTTGGGATGCCTCTAAAGTCAACAATCATGTCTTGATATCCAAACATGGTACCTCTATCGGTTATCCATGCTTTATCGCTTCCTGAATCTTTTACTTTCTGTACGGCATGTTTCATGGCCTCAGGACTCATAAACTGACCTTTTTTTAGGTTGACGTATTTTCCTGTTTCAGCAGCAGCAACTACTAGGTCTGTTTGTCTAACCAAAAATGCAGGTATTTGCAACACGTCAACGTACTCAGCCGCTTTGACGGCATCTGAAGTTTCGTGGATATCTGTTACTGTAGGTACATCGAAGGTTTCAGAAACCTTACGTAAGATTTTCAATGCTTTTTCATCACCAATTCCTGTGAAGCTGTCAATCCTACTCCTATTTGCTTTTTTAAAACTTCCTTTAAAGATGTAAGGAATACTAAGCTTATCGGTTATGCTCAATACCTGTTCAGCAATTTTTAAAGCCATATCCTCGCCTTCAATAGCACATGGGCCGCAAAGCAAAAAGAAATTATTAGATTCTGTATGTTTAAGCTTAGGAACAGTCATCTTTTACCAACTTTTAATTTGAGTCGCAAAGATACTATTTTAAAACACCTTTTTAATACTATTTCTAATTATCCAAAGTGACATTACAAGATTTCCAATAACTAAAAGACCTCCGTAAAATAGAACGCCTTTAGCGTAGTCACTCCATTGAATAAGATTTAGAAGGTCAGATATATAGGCGAAAAGCATATATGAGGATAAACAAACAAATACAATTCCTAGAGAAAAGTTTAATTTTCTGTTGGGTTTAATAAGTTGCCATGCAAAAGGTATACCAAGCAACAAAATGATATAGGCAGAGATTCCTTCAGTTTTGTTAACTGCAGTAAACCAGTAGCTTATTACTGAAATAAAGTATAAATACGGGACAAATTTGCTGTACTTACTAATGGTGTTCATCTGTTAAAATTATTTAGGGTTCAGATGTAAATCGCCCAATTAGCGGTTGATGTTAAAGGGTAGGCATTTACTATTAATTAATTACAAAACGGAATATACAACGAGTAATTGTTTAGAATTTAAAATATAACATATTATTAACGCAATGAGGATTTTATACTGTACCTTTGCGCGCTTATAAATTTGCGCTCCTATGACCAAGATTAAAAATATTGCAATTATTGCTCACGTTGACCACGGTAAAACCACATTAGTGGATAAAATCATGTACCACTGTCAGTTATTTAGAGAAAACGAAAACACAGGAGATTTAATCCTAGATAACAATGACCTAGAACGCGAACGTGGAATTACTATTACGTCTAAAAATGTTTCTGTTGTTTATAAAGACACTAAAATTAATATTATTGATACACCTGGTCACGCCGATTTTGGAGGTGAGGTAGAGCGCGTACTAAATATGGCAGACGGTGTGTTGTTATTGGTAGATGCTTTTGAAGGACCTATGCCGCAAACGCGTTTTGTTTTGCAAAAAGCCATTGATTTAGGTTTAAAACCATGCGTTGTTATTAATAAGGTTGATAAGGAGAACTGCACACCAGATGAGGTGCACGAAAAAGTGTTTGACCTCATGTTTGAATTAGGGGCAGAGGAGTGGCAATTAGATTTCCCTACGGTTTACGGTTCTGCAAAACACAATTGGATGAGCGAAGATTGGCAACAACCTACCGATTCTATAGAGCCATTATTAGATATGGTTATTGCGCACATTCCAGAACCTAAAATAGTAGAAGGTACCACTCAGATGCTAATTACATCTTTGGATTTTTCATCATTTACGGGACGTATTGCTATAGGACGATTAACAAGAGGTACATTAAAAGCGGGTCAGCCCATTTCTTTGGTTAAACGCGATGGGTCTATTGTTAAAAGTAGAATAAAAGAATTACACATTTTTGAAGGATTAGGCCGCAAGAAGATAGATAGTGTACAAACAGGTGATATTTGTGCTATTGTCGGGTTAGAAGGTTTTGAAATAGGTGATACGGTTGCTGATTTTGAAAACCCTGAAGGTCTTAAAACTATAGCTATTGATGAGCCAACAATGAGCATGTTGTTTACTATAAATGATTCGCCATTTTTTGGTAAGGATGGCAAATTTGTAACCTCTCGCCATATTAAAGAGCGCCTTACCAAGGAGTTAGAGAAGAACTTAGCTCTAAGGGTAGAAGAAACAGATAGTGCCGATAAATTTATGGTCTTTGGACGTGGTGTTTTACACTTATCAGTTTTAATTGAGACGATGAGACGTGAAGGTTATGAACTTCAAATCGGACAACCACAGGTAATCATTAAAGAAATTGATGGTGTTAAATGTGAGCCTTTTGAAGAAATGACTATTGATTTGCCAGAAAATGTCTCTGGTAAAGCTATAGAAATGGTAACTATGCGTAAGGGTGAAATGTTGAGCATGGAAGCCAAAGGTGAGCGTATGGTATGTGAGTTTATTGTGCCATCAAGAGGTATAATTGGTTTACGAAACCAGTTGCTAACCGCTACTGCTGGCGAAGCTATTATGGCACATCGCTTTAAGGAGTATCAACCACTAAAAGGTGGTATACCAGAGCGTCAGAATGGTTCGTTGGTTTCTATGGAAAATGGTCAGGCAATTCCTTATTCTATAGATAAGTTACAAGATAGAGGTAAGTTTTTTGTAGATCCAGGAGAAGATATTTATGAGGGCCAAGTCATTGGAGAAAACTCTCGTGGCGATGATATGGTAGTAAATGTTACCAAAACCAAAAAGTTGAGCAATGTGCGCTCTTCTGGAGCAGACGACAAGGCCAAAATTGTACCTGCTATTAAATTCTCGCTGGAAGAAGCTTTAGAGTATATCCAAAAGGATGAATATGTTGAGGTAACGCCTAATCATCTAAGATTAAGAAAAATTCTCTTGAAAGAAGTTGACAGAAAGCGCGCTAAATCTTTATAGGACCTATTGGTTTGGTGATGATTTATCGAGTGCGATATAAACTTTAATAACACTTTGTGCTAATCGGATAATAATTAGTAATTTCCTGTTGATTTTAAAGAACTAAAAGATAGACATGAAGGGTATCATACGATTACTTAATAGAATTGTAACATACCCTTTTTTAGTTGTGTTTATTGCGGGAATATATCCTTTGATTTATTATTACGACAAGAATTATGCGCTGATAAATTCACCTTCGCAACTTCTATTTTTTTTAAGTTTTTATTTATTCATTCCTGCTACCTTATCTTTCCTTCTCGTATTCGGTTTAAAAAAAATAACCAAGGGGAAAAAGTATGCTAAATACCTTTTGCCTATGTTTAATCTGGTGGTGTTTTTTATGCTTGTTACAATAACTCTATTTGGTCATGATGCATTTAAGATTACACTGGCCTTATTTCTCGGCCTTGTGTTTGGAAGAATATTATCAGCCCATTTAGTAAAAGTAATTACCATACAGCTCATTTTATGCGTATTAGTATTGCCAAAGCTTATACCAGATTTGTATAGGGAGTTAGTGTATTCTAGGGATTGGATGGTACAGCAGGATTCAATTGCTGAGGTTAAATTTCGGATTAAACCAAATATTTATCTCATTCAACCAGATGGTTACACCAACTTTTCAGACTTAAATAGTAGGTTGTATCAGATTAAAAATGACCGCTTCGAAGATTACTTGGATTCAAAAGGTTTTGTTGATTATGATGATTATCGGAGTAATTATGCAACAACTCTTAGCTCAAATAGTGCGCTGTTTGGTATGGGCCATCATTACTATGGTAACCGAACATTTGGCATAAACCCTTCTCATAATAAACGTAACGAAATTGTTGGGGATAATCCTGTTTTGGATATTTTCAAGAGGAATAATTACAAGACATTTTTAATGCTAGACGTGCCTTATTTACTCGCCAACAGACCGAAAGTGGGTTTTGATTATTCTAATATTTCATTAGATGAGATTTCGTTTATTTCAAGGGGATTCTCACTTCAAAAAAACCTTTTAGAGGATACTAAAAAAGCTATTTTATCCAATAAGACAACTCCTAATTTCTTTTTTATTGAAGCCATGCAACCAGGGCATATTGCCACATGGAAGTCTAATTCTGGAGGTATTGAAAAAGAAGCTGAGCTTTATGCACAACGCCTAAAAAATGCCAATGACTGGTTAATAGAACTAATTGAATTCATTGAAACAGAAGACCCAAATAGCCTTATTATCATTGCGGCAGACCATGGTGGCTACGTGGGTTTTGAATATATGAAACAATGTGAAATTAAAGAGGATAATCCTTTATTGATAGCATCTATTTTCTCATCAGCGTTAGCCATTAAATGGCCAAACAGCAATAATGGTCTATATGACACGGACTTAAAAACTAGTGTTAATTTATTTAGGACCGTTTTTTCCTATTTGAGTGACAACCAAAACTATCTTAAAAATCTTAGTGAGGATAAAAGCTATGTCATCATTAACCAAGGTGCGCCTGAAGGTGTGTATGAGTATATCGATGAGACTGGTGAAATAGTTTTTAATAAAGTGCCTTAAGGAGTAGCTTTGATATTATGGTGATAGCTCAAAATTATAGATTTACTAGAAGCAAGACTTTTAATATTATATATTTACAAAAATATTTATGATGTATTTTCTTTATTTTGATCCAGGTCTTGGAGCAATGATTATTCAAACCATTATTGCGGCAGTAGCTGGGTTTATTTTGTTTTCTAAAAACCTAATGTACAAGATTAAATTATTTTTGGGTTTGGCAAAACCACAAGAGGATGATATTTTCGATGACTTAGATTTAGAAGATAAGAGCAAAGATCAGCCGGAGTAACGTGAATTCCCATAGACCACATTCTTCTTCATTTAGGGACCCTTCGGGTTATATTTTTATTGAAAATGATGAAGTTAAGCGTGTCATTAACCCAATTTATTTTAAACAGTATGAGGCCTTAAAATCATCTGGATTTTACGATTTTTTGATTAAGAACGCACTCTTAGTGCCTCATAAAGAAATAGCTTCGTCCGAAGACCAAATTGTATTAAAGGCTGAACGGATTCCCTTTATTACCTATCCATACGAGTGGAGCTTCAATATGTATAAAGAGGCTGCTTTGCTTACACTAAAACTTCAAAAAATAGCTTTAGAAGAAGGGTTTTCTCTAAAGGATGCTACTGCTTTTAATGTTACCTTTTTTAAGGGAAAGGCTATCTTTATCGATACCCTTTCTTTTGATTTTTATGAAGAAAACACACCTTGGCGTGCCTATAAACAGTTTGTAATGCACTTTTTAGGGCCTTTATTGCTCGCCAAACACTATGGCAATGAGTCTCTAGGGTTTTTAAAGCAATTTATTGATGGTGTTCCATTACATATGGTAAGTAAGATGTTGCCTTTCCATACAAAATTTAATCCTACGGTTTTAACTAATATACATCTTTTAGCTAAGTCCGAAGCTAAATACCACGAGGAGAGTAGATCTGAAGCTAAAAGGGCCACATTATCAAAAAAGGGCTTGCTTAATATTGTAGAAAGTCTTTATGGTTTTATTAAAAATTTAAAACTCAAAGAAGCCTCTGAATGGGGAGATTATTATGATAAAATAAATTATAGCGGTGTTGCTTTTGACCATAAGGCCACGGTTATTAATGAATGGATAGCTAGCTTAAAACCTGAGAATTTAATAGATGTAGGAGGTAATGATGGTACTTTTGTTAGGAAGCTAAAGTTTGCCCCAAAACAATCCTTGGTCTGTGATGTTGATAATAATGCAATAGACTTTAATTATTCACAGATTAAACGATATAAGGAAACTTCAATAATTCCATTTGTGTTAGATGTGCTTCAGCCATCACCAGCCATAGGGCTTAACAATAAAGAGCGCCAATCGTTTTTAGATAGGATTACCACTTTTAAACCCAATGTTACAATGGCCTTGGCATTGATTCATCACATGTCTATTACAGGTAATGTTCCATTTTCAATGTCAGCAGAATTCTTTGCTCAGTTTAGTGAAAATTTAATTATTGAGTTTCCGAAAAGAAACGATTCTTGGGTGGAACGTTTATTAAAATCTAAAGTAGATTTTGAAGCGCATTTTGGATTCTACAATCAAGAAAATTTTGAAAATGCCTATCTAAATTTATTTAACTTAGTAGAGAGGGTCCCAATTGAAGATTCAAACAGAATTATATATTTTCTTAAGAGGAAATAAATAACTAGGACTTATTAAAAAAGATAGTAGAGATATCGAATTGAGGCAATACCACATTTTTTTAATTGGGCTTGCTTCGGGTTTATATCCTTTTTTGTATTTATATACGTCTAATCACACCTTATTATCATCCTGGCCTCAGTTTATGATATTGTTGGGCTTGTTTATTGTTATTCCAATTGCAGTTTCGGTACTAATTAAATTGATAGGGTCCAAGTTTGAGTTTATTAAAAATAAAAAGAAACAAATCCTATTATTTATTAACCTCTTCGTTTTTATAGTACTAGTGCTATACGCAACAAATCACTTTGATAAAAAACTCTTAGTGTTAGCATTTGGATTGGCTGTGATTCTCGGAATTTCGCTTTCTAAATTCATCATGAAAATTGTGAGGTTTCAATTGCTTTTGGCTATTATTGGTTTCATTTTTTTAGTCCCAATATTGATTGAGTATTTAAATCTCAGTGAAGATTGGAAAACACACAACGATGCTATTGAAGATGCAAGGTTTACCTCAAAACCAAATATTTATTTTATACAACCAGATGGTTATATAGGAACTTCAGAAATTAAAAAGGGGCATTATATGATTGATAACTACAAATTCGATACTATACTGCAAAATAAAGGATTTAAAGTCTATCCAGACTTTAGAAGTAATTACTTTTCTACATTGAGTTCTAATAGTGCCATTTTCTCTATGAAACACCATTTCTATAATTCTTTGGCAGATACAGATTCTGAAATGCTTAGGGCAAGAAAGAATATACTAGGGCACAACACAGTCTTATCGGTATTACATCAAAACAACTATAAGACACACGCTATTTTAGAATCACCTTATTTAATGGTCAGTAGGCCTAAATTGTATTTAAAGACCTGTAATATAGATTATAGGGATGTTTCGTATCTGTCCAACGGGTTTGACCTGAAAAAAAATGTGTTGGAAAATTTAAAGACTCAGATTTTAGATAATAAAGAAGGACATCATTTTTATTTTATAGAAAAAATGTTGCCAGGACATATTGCAAACCTTAAGTCTAATTCAAAAGGTAAGGAGAAGGAACGATTGCAATACCTAGAGAAATTGGATGCAGCTAATACATGGCTTAAAGATATTATTGCGCTAATTCAAGACAATGATAATAATGCACTTATTATTATTGCTGCGGATCATGGTGGTTTTGTAGGTTTTGAATACAGTTCTGACGCTCATATAAAAACGGATAAACTATCCGATTTAAATTCTGTTTTCTCCACGTTATTGGCTATTAAATGGACAGGGGATTCTACAGCCTATGATGACACTCTAAAGTCTTCAGTCAATTTATTCAGGGTTGTTTTTTCGTTTTTATCTGAAGACAAAACCTTGCTAGACGATTTAGAAGAAAATTCTAGTTACCTTACCATTGATAATGGTGCTCCAGTTGGCATTTATAAAGTGTTAAACAAAAATGGTAAAGCCTGTTTTGAAAAGCATTAAGGCCATTCCTTTTTTTTATGTGGCTTTAGCGGCATTTTGTATTCTATTATTATTGGGTTTGCAAGGATTCGATATGGTTGATGAAGGTTGGTATCTTACGTTTTACCAGCAGTTTTTTAATCATCCAGAAACCGTAGAATATAATTTTGTGTTTTACTTTACAGGACTTATCGGAGGTCTGTGGTATGAGCTTTTTCCTGATGGTGGTGTTTTGGCTTTTAGGATTTTAGCGGCATTAACCATCACTTCTATCTTTTATATGTCCTATTCAATTCTAAAGTATTATATATCCAAGATAGCGGCAATTGTAGGATTACTAATGGTAATGTTTGTTACCGATTTTGGTTACCTCTCCTTTTATTACAACCATTTGTCTGCACTCATTACAGTCTTTATAGTTTATTTTTTAATGCGAGGGCTTACAAATGATAGAAACACATTTTTTGCACTAGCAGGAGGATTAACCGCAATTAATATTTTTGTACGACTACCTAATTTTACACTTCTTGCTCTAGCTCTTGTTATACCTCTATATTATTTATGGTTACAAGAGGGCAATGGTAAAACATTCCCGGCAAAACAACTGCTTAGTTATGGGTTGGGGGTTATATTGGGAATAGGTTTATCTTTTACAATTATTTATAGTCTTGGGCATGAAGATATTTTTCAAAAGTCGCTCAAAGGTATTTTTAACAAAGGTCAAAATAATAGTAATCATAATCTTTTAACCCTTTTTAAAGTCTATGTGGGCAACTATATCCTCGTTGCCAAGAAAGTCATTAAGTTACTGCTATTATTCGCAGGTTTAATCATTTTAAAACCATATTTAAAACAGAGCAAATTTAGGCAAGGTATATGGTATGTCATTGGAATAGCAGGGTTTGTTTATGTTTTTAATTATAAAACTATCTATGGGATTTATGCTTTAAACTGTATCATTTGTTTGGTTTATATTTTAACCAAGGGGAAGGCATCTAAGCGGTTTAACAGCATTCTTTTTTTGGCGTTTGCTGTAATGATTTTGCAACCATTAGGAAGTGATGGTGGTGTCAATAATGTGGGGTATATGTCTATATGGTTAATGCTTCCTATCACTATGTGGGTTTTAAATAAAAATGGCTTTAATGCGCCGTTATCTCGCTTTAAATGGAGTTTAAACTCTAGAGGTGCGTCATGTCTAAAAATTGTGTTGCCTGTATTGATTGGTTTTGCATTAACTCGTATAAATAGTATTGCACAAAATGCTTACTTTGATCCAGGAAGCCGATGGGATAAAACCCATGCTATAGATAACCAACTAGCTTCTGGAATTTATACGACCAAAGAGCGAGCAGCAATTACTAATGAAGTCCTCGAAGCTCTCGATGAATTTGTTAAAAAAGGAGATTATCTATTAGCATATGACAAAATTCCAATGCTTAACTTTTTAACCGAAACCATGCCTTACATGTATAATTCTTGGGTTTGGGTTTACGATGGACAAACATTTGAAAAGCAACTGCAAAGAGCTTCGTTAGAAATTGAATCACTACCTATCATTGTACAGCAAAAATTTGAGACTATTGATGCTTTTTCCCTTCCAGTACTCGATTATATGTCTGAAGACAAACAAGAGAATTATTATTACAATAGAAATAGGGTGGTAGCTATGAATCGCTTTATAAGTTACAATAATTATCAAGTGGTTTGGAGCAATTCTTATTTTAATATTTATAAATCTCAAAAATCTACCCTTAAATAATGACTTAGGTGATTAAAAATTAGTCTGCTTCTGATTTAGGAGGTTCATTTAATTGCTATATTTTAGCACCATGCAAGAGTTTAAGGTTAACATATATTCTTCTGCTAACAAACCTGAATGGGATGAATTTGTATCACAAAGTAATTGTGACACCTTTTTGTTCTTAAGGGATTTTATGGACTATCATAAAGATAGGTTTCAGGATTCCTCGTTGATGATTTACAGGGATTCAAAATTGGTAGCATTACTGCCTGCCAATAAGGAAAATGATATTTTGTTTTCTCATCAAGGGTTAACCTATGGAGGTTTGGTTTACAAGAAATTTTTAAAATCTTCTGATGCAATTAATATTTGGTGTGCGATATTAAAGTTTTTGCATAAAAATTCATGTAATACACTCTTTCTCAAAGAGCTCCCATACGTATATCTAGAAAACAGCGTTAATAATTCAATGTCATATATCCTATTTAAGACTGAGGCTCTTTGTAAAAGGGTCGATATGCATTCTATTATTAATCTTGAACAATACAAGCTTTCAAATAGCAGAAAAGAAGGAGTTAAAAGAGGTAAAAAAGCAGGTTTGGTTGTAAAAGAATCAGAAACTTTAGAGTTATTTTGGAATGATATTTTGATTCCAAATTTAAAATCAAAACATGGTGTAATTCCAGTACATTCCTTAAGTGAAATAAAATCGCTTAAGTCTAAATTTACTAATAATATTAGGCAGTTTAACGTTTATGACCAAGATAGGATTATTGCAGGTACTACTATTTTTGAGATGAAAAGTATTGTGCATTGTCAATACATTTCTGGCGATAGTAGTAAGAACTCTTCTGGAAGTTTAGACTTTTTACATGGACATCTCATAACAGAAGTATTTAGCACTAAAAAGTTCTTTAGTTTTGGAACCTCTAACATTAACGCTGGGCAGCAAGTAAATGCAGGACTGCAATTTTGGAAAGAAGGATTTGGAGCAAGATCTATAACACAAGGCTTTTTTGAGATATCAACTAAAAACTACAAGCTGTTGGAGGATGTAATGATATGATAAAGTTTTTGGATTTACATAAAATCAATCAAAGGTTTGAAGCCCAGTTTCAACAAGCTCTAAAGTATGCAATGACTTCTGGTCAATATGTATTAGGGGCGAATGTTTCGGCCTTTGAGGAAGAGTTTGCTCATTATTGCGGTACCAAACATTGTATAGGAGTTGCTAATGGACTAGATGCGCTAACGCTAATTCTTAAAGGGTATATCCATTTAGGAAAGCTTAAAAAAGGAGACCATGTCTTGGTGCCATCTAACACCTTTATAGCTACTATTCTATCTGTACTTCATGCAGGTCTTAATCCAGTTTTTGTAGAACCTAATCCAAAAACCTATAATTTAGATAAACACGGTGTTAAAGAGTCCTTAAGTAGAGAAATTAAGGCTATAATAATAGTCCATCTTTATGGACAATTAGCGGATGTTGAAGGATTACGAAATCTGAGTCGTGATAGAGATATTCTTCTTATTGCCGATGCGGCACAATCCCATGGCGCTCAAAGTAAATTGGGAAAATCTGGGAGTTTAGCAGATGCAGCGGCTTTTAGTTTTTATCCTAGCAAAAATTTGGGAGCCTTAGGAGACGGTGGAGCGGTAACAACCAATGACACCCATCTTGCTGATGTTGTTAGGCTTTATGGAAATTATGGTAGCAATGAGAAATATGTAAATAAAATTATTGGCCATAATAGTCGTCTAGATGATATACAAGCGGCGTTTTTAAGTGTAAAATTAAAACTGCTTGATAAAGATAATGCTAGGCGAAGACAAATTGCAAAGCGATACATTAGCGAAATTAAGAATCCCAAAATAGAGTTGCCTTATTTTGATGGCTCAGACAATCATGTTTTTTATGCTTTTGTGATTGAGGTTGAGAATCGTTCCGATTTTCAGATTTATCTAAAAGCTAACGATGTAGGTTGCTTAATTCATTATCCTATACCACCACATAAGCAGCAAGCCCTTAAGCAGTTCTCTGAGCTAGAATTGTCTGTTGCTGAGCAAATTCATAAAAGGGTTGTAAGTTTGCCAATAAGCCCTGTGATGAAAGAAAATGAAGTAGATGCCGTGATAAAAGTTTTAAATGCCTACTAATTGAAAAAATTTATCCAATACATAAATAATGAAGTTCTTGTTAAGGCGGCTGGACTTAAAACAGCCAATATTAGTCTTAAGATATTAGCTGGTATTCTAATTTCTAAATTCATAGCAATTTTTATTGGGCCAGAAGGAATGGCTCTTATTGGTAACCTTAGAAATTTTTTGAGCGCTGTGCAGTCTATAGCCATAGCAGGTCTGTATAAAGGTTTAGTAAAGTTTATTGGAAGATGCAAAAATGACGCCGTAGCATTAGCTAGAACCCTCTCAACGGTATTTTATTTTGGATTTTTTACATCAATGCTCTTAGCGTTTTTATGCTACTTCAATGCAGAGCATATTAATAATTTCATCTTCGCGGAAAATTATAATTACACCTATGTTGTTGAGACTATGGCAATAGTGTTGCCTTTCTACGCACTAAATATGTTCGCCTTTTCTATTATGAATGGGTTTTCCAAATTTAAGATATTACTCATTATAAATATAATTGGCCAGATTTTAGGATTATCCGTTACACTTCTTCTTATTTGGCAAGAACATATAGATGGTGCATTAGTGGCAGTAGTAATATCACCAGCCCTTAATTTACTTATTACGCTTGTTGGTATTCTCTACCGAAAAAATTTAATGTCTTCAATTAAGATAACCAATATTGATTTTTCAGTTATAAAGAATTTGAGCCCTTACATGATGATGGCTTTAGTCTCTTCCATTGCTATTCCCATTGTGCTAATACTTATAAGAAATTATATTATATATGAAATAGGTATGAAAGAAGCTGGGTACTGGCAAGCAATGAATAGAATCTCAGACTACTATCTCATGTTTGTAAATTCTTTAATGGCGCTGTATATACTTCCACGTTTTTCAGAAATTAGTACTAGAAAAGAATTTAGAAAAGAGGTTTTTAGTTTTTATAAAACCATAATGCCTTTTTTCGCCATAATATTAATTATCATTTTTTTGAGTAGATCGGTTCTTGTTACCCTTTTATTTTCAGAGGAGTTTAGTCCAGTGACAGAGCTGTTTGGATATCAAATTTTAGGTGACTTTATGAGGGTATTGTCAATGGTAATCGCTTATCAGTTTTTAGCAAAAAAAATGTTTGCACATTTTATTGTTTTAGAGGTATTCCTCTTTGTGATTATGTACCTATCTAGCATTTACTTTATTGATATTTTTGGCCTAAAGGGTGCGGTGATGGGACACTGCCTTAGTTATTTTATGCACTTTGCTATTATTTTACTGATTTTTGGAAGCTCATTGTTTGGTGTTATCTCTCCGGAAGAGATTGAAGACAATTAATTAGATAAATGTGAAACTTCAACGTTTTTTTCGTGGTAATTTGATACTTAAAATCACTTCTCTTAATGCGGTCGTGATTACTATAAGGCTTATTGTCTCAGTATTTATCCAACGCTTGTTGGCTGTAAATCTTGGTGAAGCCGGAATTGCTAATATTGGTCAGGTCCGCAATTTAATAGGCATGGTTACCAGCACTTCTACTTTTGGGACCTTTAGTGGAATAGTTAAGTATGTAGCACAGTATAGGCAAAACCTAATGGAACTTGCTAAATTATTTTCTACGACACTTGTTTTTCTTCTTATTGGATCGGCCTTAACAGCTATGGTCCTTTTTTTTGGAGCAGAAACGTTTTCAATCTATTTTTTCGGAACCAATTCTTATGGTTTTGTGCTCCAGTTACTTGCAGTACTCACTCCATTTGTTGCTCTCAATAGGGTTATCAGCGCGGTTGTTAACGGGTTATCCGAATATAAGAAGTATGCAAAAATTGAACTTATAAGTTATTTATTAGCGACAGTTGCCATTATTATAGGACTGTATACTGGGAATCTAGAAGGTGTTCTTATTGCAATTATTGTAGCGCCTGTAATACAATTAGGTGTTGTTTTAGCCATTTTTGGTCCACGACTTTCAGATTATGTTCAATTTAACTCCCTGACGTGGAGTTTGTTTTACAAGAATAAGTTACTCGCATTCACTCTTATGTCTTTTGTTTCAACTTTTATGCTAAACTACATAGAACTGGATATAAGAACTCTTATTACCGCAGAACTCAATATCAATGAGGCTGGGTATTGGACAGCTCTAAACTTTATTTCTAAAAATTATATGGTATTTGCTTCGGGATTATTTACACTCTACGTTATACCAAGATTCGCAAATATTTATGAAAAAGAGACATTTAAAAACGAAGTCTTAAATATTTATAAAACCATATTACCAATTTTTGGCTTGGGTATGCTGTTGGTTTACCTATTGAGAAATTTTATTATTGAAATTATTTACCCAGATTTTACAGGAATGGAGCCTTTATTCAAATGGCAATTATTAGGGGATTTTATTCGTCTTTGCTCATTGGTATTGGCACACCAGTTTTTAGCAAAACGCATGGTAAAAAGTTTTATAATTACCGAAATAATTTCTTTGTTGCTGTTTTTTACTATGTCTAAAATATTTGTCCAATATTATGGGACTGAAGGTATAGTCATTGCTCATTTTATACGTTATGTAATTTATTTAATAATTGTTATCATTGTCATTAGGAAGTATTTTGATAAGCAGGGAAAAGAGGTTTAAATGCAGAGAATTTGTAAATTATTTATAGATAATGAACCTTTTCATTTTGAAGTTGAAGGTGATTTTTTTTGGGGAAAAAAGGTGTTGTTATACCCTAAGGTAGATAATGTGCTTTCAAAAGTGAAATGGCAAAATGATGGCTATAAGACCTTAGGTGCTTTTGAAAAAGACGAATTTTCAAAGTTGAAAAAATCAATAAAGAAGATTGTTTTAAATGCCCTAAAAGAAAATGGAATTAGGGTAGATGAGGATACTTTTAAGCTTGCAGATTACCACAAATATGTTACAACAGATTCGCTTCACAATAAATTGATAAATATAACCCGGAACCTAGAAGTTTCGGATTTTGATTTTGATATTGAAATTCTTGCAAAACGTTTCGGAGATATTTTGGGTTATGAACTCACTTCGTGGGTAGAAGAACTTCAAAAATCACATATTCAAATTAGAATAAGCCGTCCAAGTTCTTTAGATATTAATCCGCCACATCGCGATGGCTATTTAAGTTATTGGGAAGATATAGTAAATGTTTGGCTACCTATCGAAGGTTGTAACCAAAAATCATCTTTGCCAGTCTTACCTGGTAGTCATTTATTGCCCGAGGACGAGATCTTAAGAACCGAAAGTAAAGGGGCGAAAATTAATGGAAATGTATATTACGTACCCTGTATATTAGAAACTAAATTAGGTGCAATGAAAATGATAAGACCTAATCCACAAGAGGGCGAAGCACTTCTATTCTCTCCTTTTTTAATTCATGGGGCCGCTGTAAATCAAAATGAAGATACTACTAGAATTTCACTTGAATTACGCTTTCCCAAAGCTAATGGTTAAGTTGACCATTTTTTTAGATAGTGTTGAGCGCAATTAATGTGGTCGTGATGGGTCTCAACGAATGCTCTTGCATTTTTTGATATTTCAATAATTTTATTGGGATTAAGAATCAGCCATTCTAATTTGTCGGCAATGTTTTGAGCATCAGGTAGGGCATTTATGGCCACACTGTCTTCTTCAAGGTTATAGTGTTCTAGCCATTCTTGTTCTGCACCAGTAAAGACTACTTTACCTTTTGCCATGGCTTCTAGAGCATTAAAACCTTGGTCATAGGCATAGACTTGATCTAATAAAATATGAGCTTTATCAAAGGATTTTATAAAGTCTACATACTTAAGGTCAGTCACTGTGATTATTTCAATTTTATTTTTATGTCTTACTGAAATCAAATCAAGGGCTTGCTCAAAAATATCATTTCCTTTCTTATAATAGTTCTTGCTGTTAATACCATGGAAGATCACGATTTTATTATCCAGATTTGGTGTCTTATAATGAAGTTGGCTTAGCTCAATAGCGTGTGGAATCATGCCAAGATAATTAGGATGGTCTATTAAGGGTATATGGTAATCAAGGTCGTTAGAAATTATGCCTTCAATAGTTTTAGTGAGATAAGCATGAATCTTTTTATGTTCTGGAGAAAAATAGCTTAAAACATGTTGAAAGTTTTTGTTAGTTATTTTGCCCTCAAAATAGGGTGTTAAAATAGAATACCTAAACTTCTTATTGTAGGCATGCATAACACTGACGTAATCCGGACCCGTTGAGAGAAGGAAGGTTTTGTCATTCCAGTTTATAAGCCATTTAAGGATCTCAAGCTGGCATTTAAGGTCGATTAAAAAAGGTGACTCATTTACGAGTTGTATAACATCGTAACCTGATAATTCATCTTTTTTTGATAAAATCTGTTTTTTTACCGAATGAGCAAGAAGATCTATTTTGAAAAATTTATAAATTAAGACCCTAACTTTTTTTAAAAACCTAGAACTTAAAGGGTCTTTAATTTCAATATCTATATCAACTTTTTTAAACCCATCTCTAAAACCTATGACCAAGACCTCATGTCCTAGCGTTTGGAGCCCTCTTTTTAAGTTCCAATGCGTTCTGTTGTATTCACCAACCAATAAGATTTTCATAGGATAGATTATAATGTTGAAGAGGATATTTATAAAGTCCTATTCCGATGGTTTTAAAACGCCAACACTCATAAGCGGATGTTTCATTTATATCGTTACATTTGTTTTCAAAAGTATATGAATTTTTTCATTCAGAATTTAAATTAAATTGAAAAAAAGCGAACTAAATTTTTGTTGGCTTGAGTTTTATAAAATTTAATATGTTTAGAAAAAAATTAGTTTTTTCTGCAAGAACGCCTCCATTTTAATGATTAAACCTAGAATTAAAAAAATATGTATTGTGGTATCCTCACTTGGAGGTGGAGGTGCAGAAAGAGCTTCAGGGTTATTATCCAAGATTTTATATAATTTAGGCCATGAGGTGCATGTGGTTAGCGTTATGGACAATATTGAGTTTCCTTATTCGGGCCAGTTATTAAATCTAGGGGCACTTAAACCCAAAAAAAATACAATAGGATCTAGGATAAGTCGATATGGCGTTTTAAAAAGATATTTAGCGCAACATAATTTTGACTATATCATAGACACTAGAACACGTATTGGGAGCTTAAAAGAGTTTATAATCTCAAAATTCTTGTACAAAGCTCGGCAGACTATTTACGTGGTTCATAGTTCTAATTTAAAGGCCTATCTCAATACTTCTAAGCGACTAGGGAAATTATTATATGGCAATGCACATCGTATTGTGGCAGTATCAAACTCAATAGCAAAAAAAATTGAAGATATCTATAAGGTAAAAAATGTTACGACCATTTACAACGCTATGGATGTAACCTATGTTCAAAATGAAAATAGGGATAAGCGAGAATTTGAGAGTTATATTTTGTTTTATGGTCGCCTAATTGATGATATTAAAAATATCTCACTTTTATTAGAGGCCTATTCAAAATCTAATCTAATACAAGCTAAAATAAAGCTCAAAATTCTCGGAGAGGGTGAAGATAAAACTAAACTAAAACACAAAGTAAAAGCCTTAGGATTAAATTCTCATGTACAATTTTTGTCTTATAATACCAATCCTTTTCAAATTGTATCCGATGCTATTTTTGTTGTTTTAACAAGTAGGTATGAAGGTTTTCCAATGGTTATTGTTGAATCTTTATCAATGGGTACGCCAGTTGTTTCAGTAGATTGTGAAACTGGGCCTAATGAAATTATAATCCATAAGAAAAATGGTTTACTTGTAGAAAATCATAATGCTGAAGCTTTTGCCAACGCCATGAATCTAATGTTAGAGGATAAAGATTTATACTTACATTGTAAGGCCAATGCTGCAGAAAGTGTAGAGCGTTTTTCAATGGAGAAGATAGCACAACAGTGGAACAAGCTTATAACTTAGTCTTTATGTTATGAATCTTAATAGAATAAAACTAATAGATATACCAAAAGTACATGATGAACGTGGTTCGTTGGCTGTTGTTGAAAAGGAAGCTATTCCATTTCATATTAAACGTGTTTATTATCTCTTTGATGTACCTAGTGATAGCTATAGAGGAGGACATGCACACAAAAAACAAGAGTCGCTTATCTTGGCTTTAAGTGGGAGCTTTGAGGTCATAGTGGACAATGGAAAATCTAAAAAACGTATTATACTTAATAAACCTACTCAAGGGTTGTATATACCTACTCATATTTGGAGAGAGATAGATAACTTTTCTTCAGGAGCTGTATGCTTGGTCTTAGCTTCAACGGAATTTGACGAATCTGAATATATTAGGGATTACGATACGTTTTGTCAATTAAAAGGAGACGAATAAATCTGATTTCTTAAAAGGAAGAATTTAAGCCTCTTAAGCAGTTGTAACATACTTGAAGGTAATATTAGTAAAAGCCTAAGTTTTTTGTTTAGGTGTTTTAAGTCAATTTCATTTTTCGCCTTTTTGTAATTAGAATAATCACCTCTAAGTTTTGCCTCCATCGCAATCATAAATCTATTAACATCTAAATAGGCTTTTAACGAGGGATTCTCCTGTTCTGCGACCTTGTGTTTGGCTAACATTTTTAACAAGTTTGGTATATTTTTGGTAAGAGACAAATGATTTTCCTCTGCGTAGATTTTCTTATGCGCTGTTGGTTTAGAAGAAAAGGCCACTTTGAAATTACAAGCAAGTCTTATCCATAAATCATTGTCTTCTCCCCATCCTAGTTCATCATCAAAAATATAGCCTTTGTCTGTTACCGTTTTTGGAATGGCCACCACTGAGGTCCATAAGATGCTATCAGCTAAACTTGTTTTAAAATAATCTTCAACAATTCCAAAGAACGGATGGTCAACATGACTAAAAGTTGGCGCTTTAATATAAGTTTCAAAATAATGCTTCTCATAAGCTGTGGAATATATACCACAATTTGGGAAGGCTTTAGTAAGAGAATCTAGTTCAGATAAATGATTGTCTAACCAAATATCGTCTCCATCGCAAAGTGCGATGTATTTACCTTTTGCTTTACTGATGCCGTAATTTCTTGCTTTAGAGACCCCTTGGTTTTTAGTAGAATAAACTGTAATCCTATCGTCTGCGATAGAATTTAATATCTCCAAACTATTGTCCGAGCTACCATCATCAACTATTAAAAGTTCAAAATCAGAAAATGATTGCTCTAGTATACTTTCTATAGTAGACTTAACAAAATGGGCTTTATTATAAACTGTTGTAACTACCGAAAAATATGGTGTCATTTACTCTTTTAAGCTTATAGTACAAAGGTAGCCTAATTTATAAAACTGAAGGAGTTTAATATTTGGATTAATGCCTAACAAATTCTGGGTTAACTTGCTTTTAGTGAATTTAAAAATAAGACTGACCAATCTTACTAATCCTAGTTTTTTTAGAAAATTGAAGGTTTTGACTAGACTGCTGCTAGAGATTTGTAGTCTGGCATCTCTATGTAACATGTAGGAAGTCACTACAGCTTTTCTAACCTTGTTGAAGAATTCTTTATTGTCATCTAAGCCTTTATGAATAACTGGATTATTGATGTGAAGGACTCTCGTGTTATTAGATTTCATCAAAGCACCTAAAAGAATATCATAGCCATAACCTTCGTCTTCAATGCTTGAGAATAAATCTTTAAGTAATGTCTTTTTAATTAAAAAGTTTGCTGAAACTATGTATTTATATGGAGATTTATTTCGCAATGATGCCTCTATATCCTCATAGGTCTTGCCATATTTCCAGCGCAGTAATTTACTATCAATTGGTTTCTCAACATCATAAGTGCATCCGCCATAAATGGCCTCAAAATCCGATTTAAAATAGCTTGAATAGTTGTTTAAGAATTGATTGTCTTTGAGTTCTACATCCGCGTCGAGAAATAATAACCAGCTGTATTTGGCTTGTGCTGCTAAATGTTTTCTAGACGTAATTCTACCTTTATTTTTCTGGGATATTATGTGCGAGGCATGCTTTATTCCTGAGCAAATGCTCTTATTATTGTCTACAAATTGAGTTGACCCATCTTCTAGGCACAATATTTCAACATTAAAGTTAATCTGCTCTATGCTCTGACTTAAGCCTTCTAAAAGAGTTGCAATAGGATAATTATAAACAGGTATTAAAATAGAAAGCATAATGACATATTGAGAGTTTGCAGAGCTTTACAATAGTGTTATGAGGTCTTACGTTGAACAACCTCAAATACTTTATTCTCGTCACACTTTAGGGTTTTGCTTGGGTATTTTAAAAGTAAAGCATAATCATGCGTCGCCATCAGTATCGTATTTCCGTTTTTATTTATGTCTTGTAGAACTTCCATAACTTCAATACTAGTTTGAGGATCTAGATTACCTGTAGGCTCGTCTGCGAGGATGAGTTCAGGGTCATTGAGCAAAGCTCTTGCTATTGCAATGCGCTGCTGTTCTCCACCAGAGAGCTCGTGTGGGAATTTAAAGCCTTTGGTTTTCATGCCTACTTTATCTAAAACCTGTTCTATACGATCTTTAATCTTATCTTTTTCCTTCCATCCTGTAGCTTTAAGCACAAACTCTAAATTACCGTTAATAGTTCTATCAGGTAAAAGCTTAAAGTCCTGAAAGACGATACCTAGTTTTCGTCTTAAAAACGGAATATCCTTTTCTTTTATGGTCCTTAAATTAAAACCAACCACAGAACCTTCCCCTTCTGTGAGTTCTAGGTCGCCATAGAGCGTTTTCATAAAACTACTTTTTCCACTTCCAGTTTTACCTATAAGATATACGAAGTCTCCTTTTTGTAATTCAAAATTAACCTCTGAAAGTACCATGTTTCCACCTTGGTAAATCGTTACATTTTTTAACTGTAAAACCGTTTCGGACATAGTTTATATATCTATTTTAGATTTGAGTAAAAGTATTGTTTAAAAAAACAATTCCCAAATATTGGAAATTACTTAAAGTATTAAAAAAAACCTTTAAGTATTAGATTATTGTCTGGTGATTAGGTTTATTCTATTTGCATTAGTGCTCTAGAGGAGTTACATCTTTTAAGAAATTTAATAAATACGTTTATAATTTCAATTCTAATCTTCCGTTATAGAATTGGTATTACTATATATTTGGGGTGTTCACTTAATTTCAATCAAAAAACAAGACTAATGCAATCCATTAAAAAACAGATTCTCTATGTTGTTATTGCAATTTCATGCGCAATTTCCGCGCAAGAGAGTGAAATATACACCAGTGAACTTAGAGATTTTCAAAAGGCATTAACACTGTACAATAACAATCAGTTTAAAGCCGCGCAATCATTGTTTGAGAGTATAAAGTATAATTCAGAAGACAGTGTCGTAGAATCTGATTGTTCGTATTATATCGCTAATTGTGCTGTGAGGCTAAATCAAAATAATGCTGATGATTTAGTCGAAGGATTTGTCGAGGACTATCCAACAAGTACTAAGCGCAATTCGGCTTTTATGGATATTGCAGACTATTATTTTGAAAATTCTAAATATGCTTATGCACGTAAATGGTACGACAAGGTAGATGAACTAAGTATAGCACGTTCCGAAAAAAATAACTTTTATTTTAATTTTGGTTATAGTCTTTATGCCACTGGCAGTGAGCAACAAGCTGCTAAATATCTTAACCGGGTTAAGGATACAGAGGCTTATGGGTCACAAGCCAAATACTATTTGGGCTACATGGCCTATGAAGGTGATGATTACGACACGGCAAATCAGTATTTTGATGAGGTTGGCAATGATGAAAAGTACAAGGAAAAGTTATCGTATTATCAGGCGGATTTAAATTTTAAACTCGGAAAATTTGAAAAGGCAATAGAATTGGCTTTGGAGCAACTCCCAAAAAGTAATGAAAGAGAAGCCTCTGAATTATCTAAGATCATTGGAGAAAGTTACTTTAATCTTAACAATTATGAAGATGCCATTCCCTATTTAAAGAATTATAAAGGTAAAGTAGGTAAATGGAATAACACAGACTATTATCAACTGGGTTACGCTTATTATAAACAAAATGATTTTGAAAGCGCCATTTCGGAGTTTAACAAAATAGTTGATGGTAGTAATGCAGTCGCTCAAAATGCTTATCATCACCTAGGGGAAAGTTATATAAACCTAGGTAAAAAACAGGAAGCGCTCAACGCTTTTAGAAATGCCTCACAAATGGATTTTGATTTAAAAATCCAAGAAGACGCTTGGCTCAATTATGCTAAAATCAGCTATGACATTGGAAATCCTTATCAAGCGGTACCCGAGGTATTGTCTGAATATTTAGATACTTACCCAGAGACCAGCTACAAAGAAGAGATAGAGACTCTACTCATAGATTCCTATATCACATCTAAAAATTATCAGGAAGCACTTGTCTTGTTAAAGAGAAAAAAGAGCTACGATAATAAGTTAGCCTATCAAAGAGTAGCTTTCTTAAGAGGTGTAGAACTTTATGATGAATCAAATTACAATGACGCTTTAGAGTTGTTTAATAATTCATTAAAAGAGCCTCTAGATCCTATTTTCACTGCTAAAGCTACATTTTGGAAAGCTGAGGTTGAATATAACCTCTCAAATTTTAATGATGCATTGATAGGGTTCAAGCAATTCGTAAGTATGAAAGATACGCCTGCTTTACCAGAAAGGGAGAATTTAGATTACAACTTAGGGTATACCTACTTCAAACTAAAAAATTACGAATCTGCTTCAGAATATTTTAAGCGGTTTATAGCTAAAAATACATCTGATAGATTAAGGCGCAATGACGCTTATTTGCGACTTGCCGATGGTTATTTTGTAAGAAGTCAATACAGCGAGGCTATTGCTAATTATGACAGGGCCATTCAAATTAATGAAATTGAAATAGATTATGCTGCGTTCCAAAAAGCGATGAGCTACGGTTATTTAGGGAATCGCAAAACAAAGGTTGTTGAATTAAATAACTTCATAGAGGCCTATCCAAAATCGGGTCTCAGAGATGATGCTATGTACGAATTGGCTAACTCTTACGTAAAAAGTAATGAATTGGATAAAGCTATGATGATGTATAATCGCTTAAATTCCGAGTACAGAAGCGGTGCATTTGCTTCTAAAGCTTTATTGCGCCAAGGCTTGGTATATTACAATTCAAATGAAAATGAAAAAGCGCTTGTAAAATTTAAAAAGGTCGCCGGTGATTTTCCGGGTTCGGGTGAGGCTGTCCAGGCTGTTGCTACTGCCAGGTTAATTTATATTGATCTTGGTAGGGTAGATGATTACGCCAATTGGGTGAGTAGTTTGGATTATGTTGAGGTTTCAGATGTAGAATTAGATAATACGATGTACTCAGCTGCTGAAAAACCTTTCTTAGATGGTGATACGGACAAAAGTATTAGGCAATTCAATAAGTATTTAAATCAATTTCCAAACGGTATTCATGTGTTAAAATCACACTTCTATCTAGCACAATTATATTTCAAAAAGGATTTGTTGGAAAATGCACAGCCACATTACATCTATGTTGTTGAAGCTTCTAAAAGCGAATTTTCAGAACAGGCACTAGTTAGATTGTGTGAAATTTATTTGACTTCAAATAACTGGACAGAAGCTGTGCCATTACTTGAGCGCCTAGAGAGCGAGGCGAGCTATCCGCAAAATGAACTTTATGCACAATCCAACCTTATGAACGCCTATTATCAAATGCAAGATTATTCTAAAGCTGAGGCTTATGCAGATAAGGTTTTAGGTAACGACAAATTAGATAAAAAGGTAAAAAGTGATGCGCAGTTAGTTATAGCTAGGTCGGCCATTAAAACTGGCAATTACTCTAAAGCCAAAGCTGCTTACGCTAATCTTGAAAAGATAGCAATTGGCAAAATTGCTGCTGAGGCACTTTATTATAACGCGTATTTTAAGCATAAAGAAGGGAAGTTTGAGGCTTCAAATGTTACTATACAGAAATTGGCAAAAGACTATAGCGGCTATAAATACTATAGCTCTAAAGGTCTAGTGATAATGGCTAAGAATTTTTATGAGCTAAAGGATGCTTTTCAGGCTACCTATATTTTAGAAAGCGTGGTTTCTAATTTCCCTGAGTTTGAAGATGTAGTAGAAGAAGCTAGTCAAGAACTGGACAGAATTAAAGCAGAACAGGCCAAAACAAATTCATCAATTGAAACCGAAGATAATTAAAGGTTTTATCGGTTTGTATCAATCAAAAAATCAAAATGGGTAAAATGAAATCTAAGTATGTAATAGTATTTTTTTTAGTCGCTTTTATTGGTAAAATAAATGCACAAGATCGGAAAAAGGATACTATTGATAATCAGGTTGTAAATGTGGTAAAGCCATATAAGCCAACAATTTCAGATGCTTTTAAAATTAAGGATGTGCCTCGCTTGAGTGATTCCAATGCAATTAAGAAAAAGGTTGTTAAGTACAATATCTTTTCTATTCCCGTGGCCTCAACCTTCACGCCTGCTAAAGGCAAAGCTGCTAATGTAGAAAAAGCAAAATCTATAAAGCTATATGATAATTATGCGTCATTAGGTTTTGGGTCTTACACTACAATTTTGGGTGAGGTTTATCTTAACCATGAGCTCAATAATACCACAAATGTTGGTGGTTATTTAAGTCATCACTCTTCGCAGGGTGGTATTAATGGCTTATTATTGGATGACGATTTTACAAAAACCAATATCAATGCCTATTATTCTCAAAAGATGAGAGATTTTTCTTGGAAAGTTGATACAGGGTTCAGCCTCCAGTCGTACAACTGGTATGGATTGCCAGAGAATTTCTTTGGTCAGGCAGAAGCCAATCTTATAGATCCAGGTCATGCTTTTAGTGGTTTCAATATTGGAGGAGTAATTGGATTTGATGATGGTATTGTAAAAAAAGGAAGTGTACGCTTTAGGCGATTTTCTGACGACCAAGACTCCGGAGAAAACCGTTTTATCGCTAAGACAGGCTTAGATATTCCCATTAGCGGCGAGATGATAAAAACAGATGTTTATATCGATTATATTAGTGGAAATTTTGATAATGACTTTGCTTCTAATACCGAGATAAACTATGGCAATATTACCGTAGGCCTATCACCAAGCTATCAATTAAAGCAAGATAATCTAACGGTTGATTTGGGTGTAGGTTTGGTTTTTTTAAACGATACTGAATTTAGTGAAAACAAATTCTTTATATACCCTGATATTGAAGCTACTTATAGAGTAGTAAGTGATATCCTTATCGCTTATGGTGGTATTAAGGGAGGTTTAATCCAAAATTCATATAACCAATTAGCTAATGAAAATCCTTTTGTGTCACCCACATTGTTAATTGCGCCTACGGACCAAAGGTATAATGGTTTTATTGGTTTAAAAGGTAAACTCTCTAGCAGTGTGAGTTATAATGTCAAGGGTAATTATTTCGCGGAAGAGAATAGGGTCTTATTTAGATTAAATGATGCACAAACTTTTGCTACAAGAGATTATCAATTTGGTAATTCATTTGGTGTGGTTTATGATGATGTAACTACCTTATCTATTGAGGGAGAACTTAACTTCGATGTTAACAGAAATGTAACCTTAGGAATAAAAGGGGCATATTTTAATTATTCAATGGAGAACCAAGCTGAGCCTTGGAACTTACCTGATGTTACCGCATCAATTTTTGCAGATGTTCAAATTACAGACCAATGGTACGCAGGGGCAAGTGCCTTTTTTGTTGGAGAGCGAAAAGACAGAGAGCAATTGATTGGGACATTAGGCCCATCATCAGCACGTATTGTTACTTTAGATAGTTATTTAGATCTTAATACGCACTTGGGTTATAGGGTAAATGATCAATTTACTGTTTTTGCAAAAGGTAATAATTTGCTAAATCAGGATTATCAGAGGTATTTAAATTTCTCTGTTCAGGGCATTCAAGTTTTGGCAGGAGCTACCTATCAATTTGATTTCTAGTTTATGAGGTGAGTTAATTTAGCGAGATAGTCATAATGTGCGCCAACCGCTACTTTTTCACAACGTAATCCTGCGTGCATGCATAGTTCATTTAAGGTGTCGAAATCTAAATAAAGCCATTTCAAAGCAATGTCTTTCTCTCCTTTATAAGAGATATAGTAATCTAACTCGCCGTAGTAATTAGCATTGATATCTAACCAATAGCCACCATCATCATCTTCATACATGTATTTAATATCAGAGGAATCTATTAGTATTTGGCCTTCTTTATTAAGAAGTGATTTTAGATGCTTTAAATACCTTGGGGCTGAATCTAAGTATTGAAAAATCCCTGTGCCATTCATTAATAAGAGAATAGTGTCAAATGTTTCGGTTTCGTTTAAAAGCGATTTAAATTCGGCATTGATAACACCACGCTTTTTGGTGACTTCAATGGCACCTTTCGAATTATCTATGGCCTTCACGTTGAATCCTTTACTTTGCAACCACAGCGCGTGGTTGCCAGCTCCACATCCAACATCTAAAATATGACCTTTGCATAAATTTAAAGCGTTTTGTTCTAGCGTAGGCATCTCTGAAAAATCCCTGAACAAATAGGGCAAGGGTAAGGTGTCCTCCTCAGAAATGTTGGTAGATGTGACAATGTCTACCGAATAATTACCTTGGTAATAATCTAAAAGTGCTTTGCCGAATAGGTCTTTCATCAACTTAAATAAAACATAAAGGTACAACAGGAAATCTTACAACTTTGTATTTTTACTATATGCAAGATAAAATTGACAGGTTGCCCGAATTGGCAAAAAAGAGACATAATGAGAATAAGGGTTTTTTTACCAAGCTGAGAAAAAAGCCACCAAAGCAATTAGATTACCTGATGCAAGATTTGCATACTCAAGAATTTGAACGGACGGATTGTTTGCAATGCGCTAATTGTTGCAAGACTACAGGACCTCTTTTCACAGATAAAGATATACAACGTATCTCTAAGTATTTCAAAATGAAAGCGCAACTTTTCATAGATACTTATTTGAGGTTAGATGAGGATAATGATTATGTTTTACAGCGCGTACCATGTGCATTTTTAGGTGACGATAATTATTGTTCAATATATGATGTCAGGCCAAAGGCCTGCCGTGAATTTCCGCATACAGATAGAAAAAAGTTTCAGCAGATTTCTAATCTCACATTAAAAAATATAGCTATTTGTCCTGCGGCGTTCAACATCGTTGAGGAAATGAAAAAACGCATTACATTATGATAAATTTATTCGGAATAATTTTTGCGGCCTAAAAAGAAATTGTGACTATGAAGAAGTATTTTATCTTTTTAATTTTTTGCTCGTTATTTTCCAATAGCATCAAAGGTCAAGAATGGATGAGGTCACTTTCTGTGGCTCAAAACCTCGCTTTAGTACAAGACAAAATGGTTCTTATGGTTTGGGAGGAAACGACACGGTATCCTTACCCAGTGATAGTAGAGGATGATAAAGGCCGTAAACTAATTGTAAGAGATTTGTTTACAGATGAATATATTAGCCCAATTATTTGGGATTACTTTGTTCCTGTTATTGTCAGCGAAGATCAGTATGAGGATATGTATGCTAATCTTGAAGAAAAGCGCAAGCAAAGCTATTTGGAGAAGTTTAATGATGACAGTATAAAAATCATGGATGTTAATGGCTACATTCTTAATGCCTCTCCAAGTTATGATATGTATGAAAATATTTCTAAAATAATACAGAAATATGCTTTACATACTGAATTTATAAATACGGAATTAAGAAATTATCGCGATAAAAAAGATGTATATTCTGGATATTATTTAGCTTCAAAATATTTAGATTTTGCCATGTTAATGGAAAAGAATATAAGAGCTGAAGTGATTGAATTGGCAGAGCTCTACATTAATGATATTCATCTTTTGTTAGATAAAACCAACACGGAAGAAAAACCTGTGATAAGGCAGCGTCTAGAATTATTGGAAATACAGAAGGATTTGATTACTGATAAGCCAAGACCTGCAATCCGTAAATTAAAACGTATGGAAAAAGACGGTATCGAAGAAGCTAATTTAACCATGTACTCTTTTTTGTTTTATACCACAAATATGTGTTTAGATCGTCCAAAAGAGGCGAGTGCATGGAAGTCTAATATTTCTTCTGTAAATTTGAAAAAATCTCAAAAAATTATAAACCTCAATAATTAGCGGTTTGGAGACTATAATTAACTATTTTGAAACCATTCCTTCATCACACAGAAGTATCATACTTGTTGGTGGTTTAACCTTATTTTGGTTGCTGGAGAGTGGATTACCACTTTTTAGATTTAAGTATAGTAAATGGAGACATGCACTGCCGAATTTATTTTTTACCTTAACAACTGTGGTTATCAATTTCGGTCTGGCTTGGATGCTTTTAGGTACAGCTGATTGGGTAAAAACAAATAAATTTGGGATAATAAACTGGCTTCCAGAAATGCCGTTGTGGTTATATGCGTTGTTAGGTGTTTTGCTGCTAGACTTTTTTGGTGCGTATTTGGCCCATTATGTTGAGCATAGGGTAAAACCTTTATGGATGGTGCATTTGGTCCATCATACCGATCATAAAGTAGATACTACAACTGCTAATAGACATCATCCTTTAGAGAGTGTTATCCGTTTTGCGTTTACATTATTAGGTGTCTTTCTTGTTGGGACACCGATAGCATTGGTCTTTTTATATCAATCTTTATCGTTGGTGTTTTCTCAATTCACTCATGCCAACCTCAAATTGTCGAAAAAATTAGATAAGGCATTGAGTTATGTCATTGTTTCTCCAGATATGCATAAAACACACCACCACTACAGATTGCCATTTACGGACTCTAATTACGGAAACATTTTTAGTATTTGGGATAGATTGTTAGGCACGTATATGTATTTAGATCGAGAGAAGTTGGTTTATGGCGTTGATGTATTTCCTGATGAACAAAAGAACAGTCATATTGGTGAACTCCTAAAACAGCCCTTTCAGAAATATGAAAAACCCACGCTTTCTGCAGAGTCAGAAGTCTAGCTTTTTATGTCTTTTAATTCTTTTTATAATGGCCTGTTCCACAAAAGAAGATATTGATGTTCAAGGTCACCGAGGTTGTAGAGGATTAATGCCAGAAAACAGTTTACCTGCATTTAAGAAAGCCATTGATTTAGGTGTAAATACCTTAGAGTTAGATATCGCTATTACAAAAGATAAGCAAGTTGTAGTTTCTCATGAGCCTTTTATGAGTCGAGTGATATGCTTGGATTCAACGGGGCAAGGGATTCCTGAGTCAAAGGATAAGGCATATAACCTTTACAATATGTCTCATACGGAAATCAAGGCTTTTGATTGTGGTAAAAAATTTCATAAGGGTTATCCAGAACAGCAAAAAATTACGGTTTATAAACCCTTATTAAGAGAAGTTTTTGATTTGGTAAAAGCAAATAATACCAAAGTACGATTCAATATTGAAATTAAATCCAAGCCAGAATACTACGGAATTTATACACCAGAACCTGAAGAGTATGTAATGTTAGTTCTAAATGAAATTGAGGCTAACGGTATGAAGGAGAAAAGTAATTTGCAGTCCTTCGATTTAAATATTCTTGAAGAAATTAAATTACAGTCGCCAGATACGGTAGTAGCCTTGCTCGTTGATGAAGATGAGGATATCGATAAAAAGCTAAGCCAGTTAAGCTTTCAACCAGAACTTTTAAGTCCTTATTACAAACTTCTGTCTAAAGAAAGTGTTCGGAAATATCAAAATAAAAACTTCTTAGTGATTCCATGGACTGTAAATGCTAAAGCAGATATGAAAAAGCTTTTGTCTTGGGGCGCAGACGGCATTATAACGGACTACCCAAACATATTACTAGATATTCTCAAATAGAGGTTATTAACAGAGTTATTAACAATTTGTTCTGTTGCTCTAATTTTTATGCATTTCAAAGGAAAAATTATTTTTGGTAAGAAAATACTTCTATGTTTAGCGTGGATTGATTAATTACTGTTGAGTACAAACATATTGTTTAACTTAATAGTACGCTTTTGAAAAATTTTATTCGCATCTGCTTATTAGTAGTGCTTATCTTCCTGCTGAGTTTCTCTTTGAAGGCCCAGTCCTACTTGGCCAAACTCGAAAAAAACAAAAATATTGAAGCCAAAGAACTCGTTCACTATTTAAATGAAACGAGGGATACGCTTATTCTAGAAAGTGAGAAGAAGATTAATTATCTATACACTATTAACAAAAATTACGGTAGGGAGTATGACCTTTATGTCAATGCCAAATCGTTCAAACTCCCATTGAAGAAATTATCAAAAGGTAAGCACGTCATGGTGGCGGTACAATCGCCTAAACGAATTGTTTTTGTAGTTCATATATTAGAGGATCTAGACCAAGAAGAAAAGTTTACCCAGGGCAATTCTAAAGCTGTTGAGCCTATTAAGGTAGAAGTAGCTGAGAACAACTAATTTTTAGTCCTTATATAAAAGATAATGTTGTCGTAGCTCTTTGTAGTTATTCAAACCTTCTTGCCAACCTGCCTTAATCTCTTTTTGCTTTAGACCTTTCTCTATTTGTTGTTGCAGAGTTTTTGTACCCGCAAGGGTTGTGAAAAAATCAGTAAAAAATAGTTTATTAGGGGCTTTTTTGGTGTTAGCCTCATAGAACTCTATCAGCCAGCTTAGGTTGATTTGATCTAATGACTTAGATTTTGACAAATCATAACCATAACATACCTTGTCTTGATGCTTGGGATATTTTGCACCATCATTGGGTTTAGGAGTAAAATTAAAAGTCTCTTGTGCTATTTTAAAGAACGGAGAACCAACTATTTGAAATTGTTTGTCCGTTCCTCTACCAACGCTCACATTGGTCCCTTCAAAAAAGCAAAGACTTGGATAAAGGTTGATTGAAACGTCGTTTGGAAGATTAGGAGATGGTTTTATCGGGAGGCTGTATGCGGTTTTGTGAGTATAATTACTTACTGGAATAACTGTTAATTCACAGGTGATGCTATTTTTCAACCAACCTTCGCCATTTATCATCTTGGCATATTCACCGATAGTCATTCCATGGACAACAGGAACAGGATGCATACCCACAAAACTTTTATGCTCTGGTTCCAAAATAGGGCCGTCTATATAATGTCCGTTAGGATTTGGTCGATCTAAAACTAAAACAGGAATATCCAATTCGGCGCAAGCTTCCATGACATAATGCAATGTTGAGATGTAGGTGTAAAATCGTGCACCAACATCTTGTATATCAAAAACCACAAAATCGATACCTTCTAATTGTTTTGCGTTTGGTTTTTTATTATTGCCATAAAGTGAAACAAGTGGTAATCCCGTTTTAATATCTATGCCGTCTTTAACAGCTTCGCCAGCATCAGCTGTTCCTCTAAATCCATGTTCTGGGGCAAAAACACTCTTAACGCTAATATTGAGTTTGAGCAGAGAATCGACTAAATGAATATAGTTCCTCTCAGAATCATTTGCCGAGTTGTTCGTTGTGCTTTTAAAAATCACGGAGGTCTGGTTAGCCACAAGACCAATATTTTTGCCGTCAAGAATAGGCAGGTAGAGGTCAGTTTTGTTTGCACCAACAATTACTTCCTTATGCTGTGTAACGTGTTTATTGGAATGGGTGCTTTTATTTCCTCCTCCTTTTGAAATTGCCAAGTTTTGTTTTGTCTTATTAACGCATGAAACTGCTATAAAGACAAATAATAAAACTGTATTTTTGAAGACCTTTAATTCCATTATTAGACTTTGAATTTTGAGTTTTTTATAGCTAAACGCATAATAAGTAGTAAAGCGTATAAAAGTAGTGTTTCGGCACCAATAATTAAAATTGGTATTGCTGCTATTGCCATTGGTATTATTGTGATGCTTATAGCTATTGCTACCGGATTAGGACTTCAGCAAAAAATCAGGGATAAAGTGGTTGCTTTCAATGGTCATATAGAAATTACCAACTACGATACTAATAACTCTGATGAATCTCAGGTTCCAATTTCAACAGCGCAAAAATTCTATCCAAAATTCCATTCTGTGGAAGGGATAACTCATATCCAAGGTGTTGCTGCTAAGTTCGCGGTAATACGAACCGAATCTGATTTTGAAGGTGTAATTATAAAGGGCGTTGGTAATGACTACAACTGGTCTTATTTTGAAGAATTTTTAGTAGATGGGCGATTGCCCGATTTTTCTAAAAAACGTAACGAAGAGATTTTAGTATCAAGTTACATTGCCAATCGCTTAGGGTTTAAAGTTGGTGATAAATTTCAAACTCTTTTTGGGGAAAATTTCAACCGTATACCTCAAATTATAAATTACAAAATTGTTGGAATTTACAATTCTGGATTTCAAGAATTGGACGAAAAATTTTGTATTGCCGATATAAGGCACATTCAACGTTTGAACAAGTGGGAATCTAATCAAGTCGGTTCTTTCGAGGTTTTTATTGAGGATTTTAATGATATTAACGGTAGGGCTGAGGCTGTCTACAACGATATCCCTTCCCTACTCGATGCAACACCAGTAACTCAAAAATATTATACCATTTTTGAATGGATAAAGGTATTTGATAATAATACCTTTGGCATTATAGTAATAATGATAATTGTTGCAGGTATTAACATGATTACCGCCTTGCTTGTTCTCATATTAGAACGCACTACAATGATTGGTATTCTCAAGGCTCTTGGGAGTTCAAATTGGTCAATTAGAAAGGTGTTTCTGCTAAATGCGTCTTACCTCATTGGTTTAGGTCTTTTTTGGGGAAACCTCATTGGTTTAGGGATTTTATTCATCCAGAAATATTTTAAACTATTTCCACTTAATCCAGAAACGTATTACGTAACGGAAGCTCCGGTATATCTCAGTTTAGATTATATTCTACTTCTAAATTTAGGGACATTTATTTGTTGCTTAGTTATGTTATTGGTTCCATCAGTAATCATTTCTAAAATTTCTCCTGTAAAAGCCATAAGATTTGATTAAGAATTTATCATTGTTTAGCTAAAGTTTTGTAGAACAATAATAGAACTATTGCCATAAAAATATAAGATTAACTTATTTTTGCAGCGCAAAATTATGCTATGGATTACTCAGAAAATATACTTGGTACTATCGGTAACACCCCAATGGTAAAAATCAATAAGCTCGTTGAAGATTTGCCGTGCCTGGTTTTAGCGAAATACGAAACGTTCAACCCAGGCAATTCAGTTAAAGACCGTATGGCCTTGCAAATGATCGAAGATGCTGAGGCAGATGGAAGATTAAAACCAGGAGGAACCATAATTGAAGGTACGTCTGGTAATACAGGAATGGGACTGGCACTTGCAGCAATCGTCAAAGGCTATAAGTGTGTTTTTGTGATTAGTGATAAACAGTCAAAGGAAAAAATGGACATCTTAAGAGCCGTTGGAGCGGAGGTTGTTGTTTGTCCTACAGAAGTAGAACCCGATGACCCAAGGAGTTACTATTCCGTTTCAAAACGTTTGGCTAAAGAAACCCCAAACGCTTGGTATGTAAATCAATATGATAATCCTAGTAATTGCAAGGCGCATTTTAAAACTACAGGACCAGAAATTTGGGAACAAACAGATGGTAAAGTCACCCACTTTGTAGTTGGTGTAGGAACAGGTGGTACTATTTCTGGAGTAGGGAGTTATCTAAAAATGAAAAACCCTAACGTAAAGATTTGGGGAGTAGATACCTACGGTTCTGTATTTAAGAAGTATCATGAGACTGGCATTTTTGATGAAAAGGAGATTTACCCTTATGTTACCGAAGGTATTGGAGAAGATATCTTACCAGCCAATGTAAATTTTGGAGTAATTGATGGATTTACGAAGGTAACAGATAAAGATGCGGCAATTTATACACAGAGGCTTGCTAAGGAAGAAGGTATGTTCTTGGGAAACTCCGCTGGTGCTGCTATAAAGGGCGTTTTACAATTAAAAGAACATTTTAAACCAGAAGATGTTGTGGTGGTGCTGTTTCACGATCATGGTAGTCGCTATGTAGGTAAGATGTTTAATGATGATTGGATGCGAAAGATGGGATATGTAGATTAAGCTACGGGACTAAAAGAATCAATAAATAAAATTGAATTAAAAAATCTTGACTTTTGAAGTTGAGATTTTTTATTTTTATTGGTATGCAAGAAGAGTTTCTTCACTATATCTGGAAATATCAAAAATTCAATACGCTTCAATTTGTTTCTTCAGACAAGGAGCCAATTGAAATTGTAAATCCTGGGCAATACAATAAAAATACTGGTCCAGATTTTTTCAATGCAAAAATTAGAATAGGAGGTCAGCTTTGGGCTGGTAATGTTGAGATTCATATTAAGGCATCAGATTGGTACGCCCATCATCATGAAATTGATAAGGCCTATGACAATGTTATCTTACATGTGGTTTGGGTACATGATTCAGCCGTTTACCGAAACAATAACACCGAGATACCAACTTTAGAAATTAAGCCCTATGTTGACCGTAGTCTAGAAAATAATTATCTCAGTTTAATTAAATCTAAATCTTGGATTAATTGCGAATCCAATTTTTCAGAAGTCGATGATTTTTTATTAGACAACTGGTTAGATCGATTGTACGTGCACCGTCTAGAACGTAAATCACAGAGAATACAGGAGTTGTTGGTAGTTTCAAATAATGATTGGGAAGCTGTATTGTTTAAAATGCTATTTAAAAATTTTGGACTTAAAGTCAATGCTAATTCCTTTAAGAGTATTTCAAACTCATTTGATTTTTCTATTGTTAGAAAACTTCAAAATAATAACCTAGACATAGAGGCTTTGTTTTTTGGACAAGGAAAATTGTTAGAGAAAGATTTTGAGGAAAGTTATTTCAAGGATTTAAAGGAACGATATACTTTTCTCAGGCATAAATTCACATTAGATAATTCTAGTGTAGCCCAAGTTAATTTTTTTAGATTGAGACCTTCTAGTTTTCCAACAATAAGATTATCGCAATTGGCAAATATTTATGCCCAAAGAACGGCATTATTCTCAAAAATTATTGAGATGAAAGAGCTTAAGGAATTTTATGATTTTTTTGGTGTTGGCACATCAGAATTTTGGAAGACCCACTATACATTTTCAAAATCATCAAAATCATCAAATAAAAAACTTTCAAAATTATTTATAGACCTACTTTTAATCAATACCATAATTCCAATTAAGTTTAGTTATGCTAAAACATATAGTAATTCTGTAGAAGATAACTTGTTAGACCTTGTTCAAAATATAAAAATTGAAAGTAATTCGATTGTCAATAAATTTTTAGACCTAAAATCCTTAAACAAAAGTGCATTGGTTTCACAAGCGCTGCTAGAATTAAAACAAGAATATTGTGATAAAAACAGATGCCTATATTGTCGTATTGGCAATAGTCTAATCCTTAAAAAATAATTACATTGCGATATGAAATGGTTTTATGCTCTATTACTATATTTTCAAAAGCGTGGATACTACGTGTGTCAAAGGATTGCAGACCGTTTGGGAATTAGAGCAAAAATAGTAAGAACTTCTTTTATATACCTCACCTTTGTCACCTTAGGCTTTGGTTTTGCGCTATATCTATTCTTAGCATTCTGGATGCGAATTAAAGACATTATCTATACAAAACGCACGTCGGTATTTGATTTGTAAACTATGAGTAACCCATTAATCCGATTATTCCGTTCTAAGATATATACGGCATTAGTGATGCTTATCATTTTAATGTGCATAGGTGTTTTAGGTTATAAATTTATATCTGGCTATGAATGGATTGATGCCGCCTATATGACGGTTATAACCATTACCACGGTTGGGTTTGCGGAAGTTAATCCCCTAGATACCGCCTCAAAAATATTTACCATTTTTTTAATACTGGCAAGTGTGGTTATTGTCGGTTATGCCATATCTATAATTACCGAATATATATTAAGCAGAAATAATTTTGAAGATATAAAACAAAGGAAGATGCAAAAGCGAATAAATTCAATGACAGACCATATTATTATATGTGGTTTTGGTCGCAACGGAAAGCAAGCTGCCAGAAAACTATTGGCTTACAAAAGACCATTTGTAATAATTGAACGCGATAAAGAGATTGTTGAAAGATTCCAAGAAGATAATATTCCCTTTGTATATGGAAATGCTAATGAAGACGAAACTCTTCTTGAAGCTGGTATTGAAAAGGCTAGTACTTTAATAAGTGCATTGCCTAGCGATGCAGATAATCTGTTTGTGGTGCTTTCTGCAAGGCAAATAAATAAAAATTTAATAATTATTAGTAGGGCCTCAGAAGAGACTTCTTACAATAAATTAAAATTAGCAGGTGCCAACAACGTAATTTTACCTGATAAAATTGGTGGCGACCATATGGCCTCTCTAGTTGTTATTCCGGATCTTGTGGAGTTTATCGACAATTTAGGAATTGTCGGTGAACGCAATATTAATGTAGAAGAAGTTAAGGCCGACCAATTATATGATACTAAACAAGTAAAAACCATTAGAGAATTAGACTTAAGAAAGAAAACAGGCTGTTCGGTTATTGGCTTTAAGGATGAAAAAGGGGAATACATAGTAAATCCTGAGGCAGATACAAAACTCGTATCAGGTTCTAAAATTGTGGTCTTGGGTCGCCCCGAACAGATTCAAAGACTAAATTCAGAATACAATATTGGCTAGATTTTAAATCCATTTTAACGAATTAGGCTTTAAAACCTCATTTTTTTTTAGCATCTTGTCAGCTTTAAAAATCATAATCTAACTAACAAATAAACTAAATGAAGAAGGCATTCATACTTACTTGTGCTCTTTTATTCCCTTTACTCAATTTTGCTCAAGAGACAATATCAGAAAAAATTGATACTATTTTTAAGGATTATACGGGATGGTTTGTCGACGCCATTTTTTATGAAATACCCTTTTCTGAACAATATAAGATTCCTTGGGTATTAATAGTATTGGTGGGAGGTGCATTGTTTTTTACAATTTACTTTAAGTTTATCAATGTAACCGGTTTTAGGACTGCAATCAGAGTGGTTAGCGGTAAGTATGAAGATATTGAAAAACATGGCGCTGATACTTTATATGGCGACAGTACACCCAATGAAGGAGCAGATATAATTGAAACCATTAGAGATGAAGGCGCAGACGGAGAAGTTTCACATTTTCAGGCATTAACAGCAGCGTTGTCCGCTACGGTTGGTTTAGGAAATATAGCAGGTGTTGCTGTGGCACTATCTATTGGTGGGCCAGGTGCAACCTTTTGGATGATTTTGGCCGGTTTACTGGGAATGGCTTCTAAGTTTGCAGAATGTACTCTTGGCGTAAAATATCGCGACGTTGGAGAAGACGGAACAGTTTATGGAGGTCCAATGTATTACCTTACAAAGGGATTACGGGCTAAAGGAATGGCGGGCTTGGGTAAAGTATTGGCTGTTTTATTTGCCATATTTGTTATTGGTGGTTCTTTCGGAGGAGGGAACATGTTCCAAGCCAATCAAGCGGCAGCACAATTCATTAAATTATTTGATTTAGAAGGCTCTAATGCTGGTTTATATTTTGGACTTGTAATGGCAGTACTTGTTGCAATTGTAATAATTGGAGGAATTAAACGTATAGCCAAGGTTACTGAGAAGATAGTGCCGTTTATGGCAGGAATATATGTGTTGGCTGCTCTTATTATTTTAGGAGCTAATTTTACCTTAATAGATGATGCCTTCAGCCTGATTTATGAAGGTGCCTTTTCTGGTTTGGGAATCGCCGGAGGATTGATTGGTGTTATGATTCAAGGTATAAGAAGAGGAGCATTTTCAAATGAAGCAGGAGTAGGTTCTGCTGCCATAGCGCATTCAGCTGTTAGAACTAAATATCCCGCATCCGAAGGTATCGTAGCGTTATTAGAGCCATTTGTAGATACTGTAGTTATTTGTACTATGACCGCATTGGTAATTGTGATTACAAACTTTGATGGAGCATTTATGGAATATGGCGTTGAAATTAAGGAAGGTGTAGAAATCACTGCTACTGCTTTTGATTCGGTAATACCTCATTTTTCCATTATTTTAACTATAGCTGTTATATTATTTGCATTTTCAACTATGATTTCATGGTCTTATTATGGAATGCAAGGTTGGGTGTTCTTGTTTGGTAAAGGCAAGGTTTCAGACTTGGCATACAAACTTTTGTTTTTAATATTTGTTGTTATAGGTGCTTCTATAAGTCTTGGAGCGGTAATTGATTTTTCGGATGCCATGATATTTGCAATGGTAGTGCCAAACATCATTGGTGTTATAATGCTCTCGCCAATTATTAAGAAAGAATTGAATAAATACTATAAGGCAATTAGTGTTAAAGAAGAAGCTATAGAAGAAGGTGCAGAGGATTTGAACGAAATGCTGTAGAAAAAAATTAACTTAATATGAAATCCCATTTTCAGTTTTCTAATAACGAACGGAATGGGATTTTTTTATTGATCGTTATTATCATTTTAGCACAATGCGTTTATGCTTTTGTCGATTTTTCAAAAGATAATGTTCCTATTGATGCTCGAGAACTTGACGTCTTTAGAAAGGAGTTAGATTCAATTATACTAGTAGAAATTGAAAATAGAAAGCCAAAAATTTACCCTTTTAATCCTAATTATATTACTGACTACAAAGGGTACACTCTGGGAATGTCTACTGAAGAAATAGACAGACTCCATCAGTTTAGGGCTAGGGAGCAATGGATAAATTCGGTGAAACAATTTCAGAACGTTACAAAAGTTTCAGATTCTCTACTCAAAGTATTAGCTCCATATTTCAAATTTCCTGAATGGGTGACAAACCCTGGCTCAAATAGGAATAATCGAGCATCATATATAAAGGACAATAATATTTCCAAGACGTATGATGAAAAAATAGATTTAAATAAGGCTTCGGCTTCTCAATTGCAAAAAGTCTATGGTGTAGGTGAAAAGCTTTCTGAACGAATTGTTGCATATAGAAGTAAATTTTCGGGAGGATTCCACAGCGACGTAGAGTTGATTGAAGTCTATGGGCTAACACCCGAAGTCATAGAACGTATAAAAGACAACTTTACTGTAAAGACACCTAGATCAATTACAAAGCTTGATTTAAATACTGCCACGCGAGACGATTTGGTTAAAATCAAGTATATCGATTACGAAATTGCTAATAATATTATCGAAGAAAGAACCCTTAGAGAAGGCTTTAAAGCTTTTGAGGAATTAACAAAAGTTGAACAATTTCCTGTCAAAAAAATAGAGATTATTAAGTTATATTTGCATTTATAATCAAAATTGATAAAAAAATGCCAAATCTATACTTTAACGAAGAACATGAATTGTTTAGAGAAAGTCTGCGTGATTTCTTGCAAAAAGAGGTTGTTCCACACATAGAAAAATGGGAAGAAACGGGACAGATAGAGCGTTTTATTTGGAAGAAGTTTGGAGATATGGGCTACTTTGGTTTGGCTTATCCAGAAGCATATGGAGGTCTAGATCTAGACTTATTCTATACTATAATACTATTAGAAGAATTACAACGAATAAATTCGGGTGGCTTTGCGGCTGCTATTTGGGCACACGCCTATTTGGCTATGACTCATCTCAATAAAGAAGGGGATGAGGCAATGAAGAATAAATATTTGACTGCGAGTATAAGTGGAGATATGATAGGTTGCCTCTGTATCACGGAACCGTTTGGCGGAAGCGATGTAGCAGGTATGAGAACCACCGCTGTAAAAAAAGGAGATAGCTATGTTATCAACGGTTCAAAAACATTTATAACGAATGGTGTTTATAGTGATTATTTAGTGGTGGCAGCAAAGACTAGTCCTGAATTAGGAAATAAGGGAATTAGTATTTTTCTAGTAGATAGAGATACTGCAGGTGTTTCAGCTACAAAACTCGATAAACTTGGATGGCGCGCTTCTGATACTGGAGAAATAGCCTTTGACAATGTTGAGATTCCTGCCACTAATTTAATGGGTGAGGTAAATCAAGGATTTCCTTATATAATGCAGCACTTTGCTCTTGAGCGTCTAATTATGGGCGTAAATGCTCATGCTAGAGCACAATATGCCTTGGAGTATGCAAAACGGTATATGAGCGAAAGAACAGCCTTTGGTAAAACTATTGATAAATTTCAAGCGTTAAGACACACCTTTGCGGATTGCGAAACCCAAATGGAGATTTGTAAGCAATTCAATTATTATGTAACTAAAAGACTAGATAAGGGAGACTATGTAGTTAAAGAAGCTACAATGTCCAAGCTACAATCCACTAAAATGGCAGATGATGTGATTTATCAATGCTTACAATTCTTAGGAGGATATGGCTACATGGAAGAGTATCCTTTAGCAAGAATGTCGAGAGATAGTCGTTTAGGACCAATCGGAGGCGGTACTTCTGAAATTTTAAGAGAAATTATCGCCAAGATGGTAATCGACGATAAAGACTATAAGCCCGCAACATAGGTTTTAAATAGCCAGATTGGCGAAAATTATCCCAAATTATCGCCAAGATGGTAATCGACGATAAAGACTATAAGCCTGCAACATAGGTTTTAAATAGCCAGATTGGCGAAAATTATCCCAAATTATCGCCAAGATGGTAATCGACGATAAAGACTATAAGCCCGCAACATAGGTTTTAAATAACCAGATTGGCGAAAAATATTTCAAATTATCGCCAAGATGGTAATGGACGAAAAAGACTATAAGCCCGCAACATAGGTTTTAAATAGCTGGATTGGCGAAAATTATCCCAAATTATCGCCAAGATGGTAATCGACGATAAAGACTATAAGCCCGCAACATAGGTTTTAAATAGCCAGATTGGCGAAAATTATTCCAAATTAACGCTAAGATGAATCAGAAAGATTTATAGTAAGAGACTCAATGAAGTAAAATGAATTGTAGATAATTATTTACTTGTTATATTTGCGCCGCAAATTTAAACGAGGTGAGGTTAAGGCGATATGTTCAAAATTGCAGTTAGCGAAGGTGAGAATATTGAAAGAGCTTTAAAGCGTTACAAGCAAAAGTTTGATAGAGCAGGAGCAAAGCGCCAATTGCAAACGTGTAAAGAGTTTGCCAAGCCTTCAGTTAAAAGGAGAAAACAACTCCAAAAGGCTAAGTACATTCAGATTTTGAAAGATATGGAGTTGTCTTAAACTAAGATAAACAAAATTGATCCCACGACTTCCGTGGGATTTTTTTTAAATATAAAATCCAAAATCATTTGATTATCTTTAAGGATATTTGATTAAACCGTGAGTAAAACTGAATTTTCAGATTATTTAATTCTAGAACGAAACTATTCAGACCATACCGTAAAGGCATATCTTAACGATATAAAGGCGTTCCAGGATTTCTTAAAACAAGAGCATGATGTCGTAAAAATTAAAGAAATTGGCTATTCCGAGATAAGACAGTGGATTGTAATTTTAGTCGAAAAAGGGATATCTAACAGAACTATAAATAGAAAGGTTTCTTCTCTCAATGTATATTTCAAATTTCTACAGAAAATTGGTATAACAGATACCAACCCATTAAATCAGCACAAAGCCTTAAAAGTTGGAAAAAAAATAAACGTACCGTTTTCTCAAGAAGAATTAAGGCTGGTTTTAAATGAAACAATACTAGTTGATGATTTCGTTAGCTCTAGAAATTATACCATCATAGAGTTATTTTATACCACGGGAATAAGAAGAATAGAACTGATTAATATTAAAATAGCAGATTTAGATTTTAATTTAAAGCAGTTAAAAGTATTAGGAAAGCGAAATAAAGAGAGATATATACCACTTTTAGACTCTACAATTCAATCGCTTCATAATTATTTAGAGTTTAGGAAAGGATTATCACACATAGAGGATTTTGAGTATTTGTTCTTAACAGAAAAGGGTCTTAAAATTTATGAAACGCTTGTTTACAGAATTATAAATAAGTATTTTAGTAAAGCTTCTTCAAAAGCAAAATGTAGTCCGCATGTCTTAAGACATTCATTTGCTACGCATTTGCTAAATGGAGGAGCGGATTTAAATGCGGTGAAAGAACTTCTCGGACATACTAGTTTAGCAGCAACTCAGGTATATACGCATAACAGTATTGCAGAGTTAAAAAAGGTTTATGTCAAGGCACATCCAAGAAACAAAAGGTAGATGTTTAATTATCAATATGAAATTCCGTGTTATAACTTAAAGACTTGTTTAACCTAAAATCTTATATATGAAAGTAAACACCCAATCTGTAAATTTTACGGCCGATAAAAAGCTTATTGATTTCATTCAAAAACGAATGGATAAATTAGATTTGTTTTACGATAAAATTATTCAATCAGATGTTTATTTAAAGGTCGAAAACACGAGTGACAAAGAGAATAAGATTTTTGAAGCCAAGCTCAAAGTTCCTGGTGATAGTTTCATTGTAAAAAAACAGTGCAAAACATTTGAAGAAGGAGCAGATATAGCTATCGCTTCTTTAGAAAGGCAGATTAAAAAGAGAAAGCAAAAACTAAGGTCAAGAGCATAGTCAAAAATTTCTCAAAAATGTTTTGAAAAAAAAAATAAAACACTACATTTGCAGTCCGTTAGAAATAGCGGGCTTTTTTATGGTCATTTTTTAATGGAAAAAAAGTAAGAAAAGCCGATATAGCTCAGCTGGCTAGAGCAGCTGATTTGTAATCAGCAGGTCGTGGGTTCGAGTCCCTCTATCGGCTCTTTGAAAAGTCCCACTTCGTTGAGTTTTGGGTTTTGTTTTACGAATTGGGGAGATACTCAAGCGGCCAACGAGGACAGACTGTAAATCTGTTGGTTTTCACCTTCGCAGGTTCGAATCCTGCTCTCCCCACATTAAATGGAATTATTGATTCCAGACCCAAATATCAAGAATTGCGTGGATGTTTGGGATTTGAAGTATTGAAAAGTAAGTATTGCGGGAGTAGCTCAGTTGGTAGAGCGTCAGCCTTCCAAGCTGAATGTCGCCGGTTCGAACCCGGTCTCCCGCTCTAAAATTCCTGCGAAGGCAGGAATCTCATTGGTAAAATGGGGAAGTAAACACTTTACGCCGGTGTAGCTCAGGGGTAGAGCGTTTCCTTGGTAAGGAAGAGGTCACGAGTTCAAATCTCGTCATTGGCTCTTTTTCTAAATTAGATTTAGAATAAAATTGAACACTAATATTAAATAAGATTAAATACATTTAAAATGGCAAAGGCAACTTTCGATCGTTCAAAACCACACCTTAATATAGGTACTATTGGACACGTAGATCATGGTAAAACAACATTAACTGCTGCAATTACTAAAGTATTAGCAGATGCAGGATATTCTGAAGCTAGATCTTTTGATCAAATTGATAACGCTCCAGAAGAAAAAGAGAGAGGTATTACAATTAATACGTCTCACGTTGAGTATCAGACAGCTAACCGTCACTACGCACACGTTGACTGTCCAGGTCACGCGGATTACGTAAAGAATATGGTTACCGGTGCTGCTCAAATGGACGGTGCAATTTTGGTTGTTGCTGCAACTGATGGCCCAATGCCACAAACTCGTGAGCACATCTTATTAGGACGTCAGGTAGGTATCCCAAGAATTGTTGTCTTTTTGAACAAAGTTGACATGGTTGACGATGAAGAGCTTTTAGAGCTTGTAGATATGGAAGTTAGAGACTTATTAAACTTCTATGAGTATGATGGAGATAACGGGCCTGTTGTATCCGGTTCTGCTTTAGGTGCACTTAACGGTGAGCAAAAGTGGGTTGATACAGTATTAGAATTAATGGAAGCTGTTGATAGCTGGATCGAAGAGCCAGTGAGAGATATGGATAAGCCTTTCTTAATGCCTATTGAAGATGTATTTTCAATTACTGGGCGTGGTACAGTTGCAACTGGTCGTATAGAGACTGGTGTGGCTTCAACTGGTGATCCTGTTGAAATCATCGGTATGGGTGCTGAGAAATTGACATCTACTATTACAGGTATCGAAATGTTCCGTCAGATTCTTGACAGAGGTGAGGCAGGAGATAACGCAGGTATCTTATTAAGAGGTATTGAGAAAACTCAAATCTCGAGAGGTATGGTAATTACCAAGCCTGGATCTGTAACACCACATGCTAAATTTAAAGCTGAGGTTTATATCCTTAAAAAAGAAGAAGGTGGTCGTCACACACCATTCCACAATAACTACCGTCCACAGTTCTACGTGCGTACAACTGATGTAACTGGAAACATTGCGCTTCCTGATGGAGTTGAAATGGTAATGCCTGGTGATAACCTTACTATTACTGTAGAATTGATTCAGCCAATTGCAATGAACGTAGGTTTACGTTTTGCTATCCGTGAGGGTGGGCGTACAGTTGGTGCTGGTCAGGTTACTGAAATTTTAGACTAAGCATTACAGTTAAATAAGTAATTAAGGTGTCTCGAAAAATCGGGATGCCTTGATTATTATTTACGGGTTTAGCTCAGTTGGTAGAGCACTGGTCTCCAAAACCAGGTGTCGGGAGTTCGAGTCTCTCAACCCGTGCGATTAAACATTGGGTGATGAGTTAGCCCAACCCAATAAAAGAATAACACATGACAGGATTAATAATATACATTAAAGAATCGTTCGAAGAGTTAAAGAATAATGTGTCTTGGACCCCTTGGCCAGAGGCACAAAGATTAACGGTTATAGTAGCTGTATTTTCAATTATTTTTTCTTTAGCGATTTGGGGTGTTGATACTGTTTTTAGTAAAGCGGTCAAAGCTTATTTTCAATTTATTAACTAACAATACTTAAGAAGATGTCTGAAAAAAAGTGGTATGTTGTTAGAGCGGTAAGTGGTCAGGAAAATAAGATAAAGACCTACATCGAGAATGAAATCGCAAGGTTAGGGCTCGAAGATTATGTTGAACAGGTTTTAGTGCCAACTGAAAAGGTTATTCAAATACGAAACGGAAAAAAAATTAATAAAGAAAAAGTTTATTTTCCAGGTTACATTATGATTCAGGCTAATTTAAGTGGTGAGATTCCTCATATCATAAAATCTATAACTAATGTTATTGGCTTTCTGGGAGAAACAAAGGGAGGCGACCCTGTACCATTGAGACAATCCGAAGTTAACAGAATGTTAGGTAAGGTTGACGAGCTGGCTATTGAAGCAGATTCTAATGTGGCAATACCATTTACAAAAGGTGAAACTGTAAAAGTGATTGATGGACCTTTTAATGGTTTCGATGGTACCATTGAGAAAATAAACGAAGAAAAACGTAAACTTGAGGTAATGGTGAAAATTTTCGGAAGAAAAACACCATTGGAATTAAGTTATATGCAAGTAGAAAAATTGTAATAATTGTTACACTATATAAAGCGTGTAGTTATTGCTTCCAACTAAGATAACAAGCGCATAAACTATTAAAAATGGCAAAAGAACTAGATAAAGTAGTTAAATTACAAGTTCGGGGAGGTGCTGCGAATCCATCGCCACCGGTTGGACCCGCTTTAGGTGCCGCTGGAGTTAATATCATGGAGTTCTGTAAGCAGTTTAATGCTAGAACTCAGGATAAACCAGGTAAAGTATTACCTGTGGTAATTAGCGTTTTCAAAGACAAATCATTTGACTTTGTAATCAAAACGCCACCAGCAGCAGTACAATTATTAGAAGCGGCCAAAGTAAAGAAAGGATCAGGAGAACCTAACCGACGTAAAGTAGCAAAAGTCACTTGGGATCAAGTAAAGGCTATTGCAGAAGACAAAATGCAGGATTTAAATGCATTTACGATTGAGTCAGCTATGAAAATGGTAGCTGGTACAGCAAGATCGATGGGTATCACTGTTAAAGGAGGCGAGGCCCCAAACTAAATTTTTTGAAATGGCAAGATTAACAAAAAAGCAAAAAGAAGCGAGAGCTAAGGTCGATAGAAATAAACTTTATTCTCTTGAAGAAGCTTCAGCTTTACTTAAGGAAATCACTTTTACCAAGTTTGATGCTTCTGTAGACTTAGCGGTTAGATTAGGGGTTGATCCACGGAAAGCGAACCAAATGGTGCGTGGAGTAGTTTCCTTACCTCACGGTACAGGTAAAGATATGAAGGTACTTGCGTTAGTGACTCCAGATAAAGAAGCAGAAGCTAAAGATGCGGGTGCTGATTATGTAGGGTTAGACGAATACTTACAGAAAATAAAAGAGGGATGGACAGATGTAGATGTTATCATCACCATGCCAAGTGTTATGGGTAAGTTAGGACCATTAGGTAGGGTATTAGGACCAAGAGGTCTTATGCCTAATCCAAAGACAGGGACGGTTACAATGGATGTAGCAAAGGCAGTAAGCGAAGTTAAGGCTGGTAAAATTGATTTTAGGGTTGATAAGACCGGTATTGTACATGCTCCAATAGGGAAAGCTTCGTTCAGTACAGAAAAACTAGTTGGTAACGCCAACGAGTTGCTTACAACCTTATTAAAGATGAAGCCAACTGCTTCAAAAGGAACTTACATGAAAAGTATTTTTATGTCAAGTACCATGAGTCCAAGTATTCCAATTGACACAAAAATAGGATAGTAGTTAAACTTAGAATATTATGACAAGAGAAGAAAAATCCCAAGTAATTGAAGAGTTAACTGCTCAATTAGGTGAAAATACAAATATCTACTTAACAGATATTTCTGGATTAGACGCAGGAACAACTTCAAAATTAAGAAGAGCATGTTTCAAATCTAATATCAAGTTAGCTGTTGTAAAAAACACATTACTCGAAAAGGCCATGGAAGCCTCTGATAAAGATTTTGGAGACTTGCCTACGACTTTAAAAGGTAATACTTCAGTAATGTATGCAGAAACTGGAAACGCTCCTGCAAAGGTGATAAAGGAATTTCGCAAGAAATCTGAAAGACCTTTACTTAAAGGTGCGTTCATAGAAGAAGCTATTTATATTGGTGACGATTTATTAGATACATTAGTAAACATTAAGTCAAGAGAAGAACTTCTTGGAGAAATAGTAACAATACTACAGTCTCCTGCTAAGAACGTCATCTCTGCACTTAAATCTAGTGGAGGTACCATAGCTGGAATAGTAAAAACTTTATCCGAAAAAGAAGGATAAAAAATACAATTAAAAGAAAACACACATATATTTAAAACAATAGAAAAATGGCAGATTTAAAAGATTTCGCAGAACAATTAGTTAATTTAACCGTAAAGGAAGTTAATGAATTAGCTACTATATTAAAGGATGAGTATGGCATTGAGCCTGCTGCTGCTGCGGTTGCAGTTGCTGCTGGTGGTGGTGCTGCTGGTGGTGAAGACGCCGCAGACGAAAAAACTGAATTTGATGTAGTATTAAAAGCCGCAGGAGGTTCTAAACTTGCAGTTGTAAAATTAGTTAAGGAATTAACAGGCCTTGGTTTAAAAGACGCTAAAGGTTTAGTAGATGAAGCACCAAGCACAATTAAAGAAGGTGTTTCTAAAGATGAAGCTGAAGGCTTAAAATCTTCTTTAGAAGAAGCAGGAGCTGAGGTTGAGCTTAAGTAAGCTCATCTTAACCTACAATATATGGTTTAGGTCTATCCCGCATTTTTTTGCGGGATAAGACTTAGACCCTTTTGTGTATATAAAGGATAGGCACAAAATTTAGTTTTTATTTAATAAAAATCTCGTTCATCAATGTTAGCAAAAAAGGCTGAAAGAATTAATTTCTCTTCTATTGTAAATAGGACAGATTACCCAGACTTTTTGGATATCCAAATTAAATCCTTCCAGGATTTTTTCCAATTAGAAACAAAGTCAGAAGAAAGAGGGAACGAAGGCTTGTACAATACCTTCATGGAGAACTTCCCAATTACGGATACTCGTAACCAATTTGTACTAGAGTTTCTAGATTATTTTATAGATCCGCCAAGATATACCATTGAAGAGTGTATCGAAAGAGGATTAACATACAGCGTGCCGTTAAAAGCTAGATTAAAACTGTATTGTACCGACCCAGAGCATGAAGATTTTGAGACGATTGTCCAAGATGTGTATCTAGGGACTATTCCATACATGACACCGAGTGGTACATTCTGTATCAATGGTGCAGAACGTGTAGTTGTATCTCAATTACATAGGTCTCCAGGTGTATTCTTTAGCCAATCTTTTCACGCTAATGGTACAAAGTTGTACTCTGCAAGAGTTATACCATTTAAAGGTTCTTGGATAGAGTTTGCAACGGATATCAATAGTGTTATGTATGCTTACATTGATAGAAAGAAAAAACTTCCTGTTACAACTCTTTTCCGAGCAATTGGATTTGAAAGGGACAAAGATATTTTAGAGATTTTTGATTTAGCTGAAGAAGTTAAAGTTTCAAAAACAGGATTAAAAAAGGTAATTGGTCGTAAGCTTGCAGCGCGTGTTCTAAATACGTGGCATGAGGATTTTGTAGACGAAGATACTGGTGAAGTTGTATCTATTGAGCGTAACGAAATAGTCCTAGATCGCGATACTGTAATCGACAAAGAAAACATTGAAGAAATTCTTGAAGCTGATGTTAAAACGATTCTTTTACACAAAGAAAGTGCACAACAAGGCGATTACGCAATAATTCATAATACCTTACAAAAAGATCCAACAAATTCAGAGAAAGAAGCTGTTGAACATATTTACCGTCAACTGCGTAATGCAGAACCACCAGACGAAGAGACGGCACGGGGTATTATAGACAAATTATTCTTTTCTGATCAACGTTATTCTTTAGGAGAAGTAGGTCGTTATAGAATGAATAAGAAATTACAGTTAGATATTGGTATGGATAAGCAAGTGCTTACCAAAGAAGATATCATAACTATCATTAAATATTTAATAGAACTAATCAACTCAAAAGCAGAGATTGATGATATCGATCACTTATCTAACCGTCGTGTACGTACTGTAGGTGAGCAGTTGTCTTCTCAATTTGGTGTTGGCTTGGCTCGTATGGCGCGTACTATTCGTGAGCGTATGAACGTCCGTGATAATGAAGTGTTTACACCAATAGATTTAATTAATGCTAAGACCTTATCTTCGGTAATTAATTCGTTCTTTGGCACAAACCAATTGTCTCAGTTTATGGATCAAACTAATCCTCTAGCAGAGATAACACACAAGAGAAGATTGTCCGCCCTAGGTCCTGGTGGTCTGTCAAGAGAAAGAGCAGGTTTCGAGGTGCGTGATGTTCATTATACACATTATGGGCGTTTATGTCCTATAGAAACACCAGAGGGACCAAACATTGGACTTATTTCTTCTCTTTCAGTTTATGCAAAGGTTAATTCAATGGGCTTCATTGAGACACCATATCGTAAGGTTGAAAATGGAGCAGTCGATATTAAAAATGTACCAACATACCTTAGTGCAGAAGAGGAAGAAGATATGCTAATTGCACAAGCTACAGTTGATGTTGATAGCAAAGGTAAAATAACTCACGATAAGGTAATTGCTCGTCAAGAAGGTGATTTCCCAGTAATTGAGCCATCAAATGTTAATTATACAGATGTAGCACCAAATCAAATTGCTTCTATCTCAGCATCCTTGATTCCTTTCTTAGAGCATGATGATGCAAACCGTGCCTTAATGGGATCTAATATGATGCGCCAAGCAGTGCCATTATTAAGACCAGAAGCTCCAATTGTTGGAACAGGATTAGAACGCCAAGTGGCTTCAGATTCAAGGGTTCTGATAAATGCTGAAGGTGATGGTGTAGTAGAATATGTTGATGCGGATAAAATTGTTATAAAGTACGAGCGCACCGATGAAGAAGCTATGGTAAGCTTTGATAGTGATACCAAAGAATACCAATTGGTTAAGTTTAGAAAAACAAACCAAGGAACTTCAATCAACCTTAAGCCAATTGTTCAAAAAGGTGATAAAGTCTCGAGGGGACAAGTGCTTTGTGAAGGATATGCAACTCAGAATGGTGAGTTGGCCTTAGGAAGAAATATGAAAGTTGCTTTCATGCCTTGGAAAGGTTATAATTTTGAGGACGCCATCGTAATTTCCGAAAAAGTAGTACGAGATGATATTTTTACATCCATTCACATTGATGAATATTCGTTAGAGGTTAGAGACACTAAACTTGGAAATGAAGAATTGACTAATGACATACCTAATGTTTCGGAAGAGGCGACTAAAGATCTTGATGAAAATGGTATGATTAGAGTTGGTGCAGAGATTAGGCCTGGCGATATTCTTATTGGTAAAATAACACCAAAAGGAGAATCTGATCCAACACCAGAAGAAAAGCTCTTAAGAGCTATTTTTGGTGACAAAGCAGGTGATGTTAAAGATGCCTCTTTAAAGGCTTCTCCTTCATTAAATGGAGTGGTAATTGATAAAAAATTGTTTGCTCGTGCAGTTAAGGATAAACGTAAGAGAGCTCAAGATAAAGAAGATATCGAGGCTTTAGAGAATGCTTACGATAACCGTTTTGATGATCTAAAAAATGTCTTAGTTGAAAAATTATTTGCAATAGTAAATGGTAAAACAGCCCAAGGTATTTACAATGATTTAGGTGAGGAGATTATCCCAAAAGGTAAGAAATATACTTTGAAGATGTTGAATGCTGTAGATGATTATACCCACTTAACATCGGGAAAATGGACTACAGATGACCATACTAATACACTCGTAGCTGATCTAATCCATAATTACAAAATAAAGGAGAACGATTTGCAAGGGTCATTAAGACGTGAGAAGTTTACAATTTCTGTTGGAGATGAGTTACCTGCAGGTATTATTAAGTTAGCTAAAGTTTATATTGCTAAAAAGCGTAAACTTAAAGTTGGTGATAAGATGGCAGGTCGTCATGGTAACAAAGGTATTGTAGCCAGAATTGTGCGTCAGGAAGATATGCCATTCTTGGAGGATGGAACACCTGTAGATATTGTATTAAATCCATTAGGTGTACCATCACGTATGAATATTGGACAGATCTATGAAACAGTCCTTGGATGGGCCGGTCAAGACCTTGGTAGAACATATGCGACTCCAATTTTTGACGGAGCAACACTTGATCAAATCAATGAGTATACTGATGAAGCTGGTATTCCAAGGTTTGGACATACTTATCTTTATGACGGTGGTACTGGAGAGCGTTTTGACCAAGCAGCAACAGTTGGTGTGATTTACATGATTAAGTTAGGGCACATGATTGACGATAAGATGCATGCAAGATCTATTGGTCCATACTCATTGATTACACAACAACCATTGGGTGGTAAGGCTCAGTTTGGTGGTCAAAGGTTTGGTGAAATGGAAGTTTGGGCATTAGAAGCCTATGGAGCTTCTAGCACCTTACGTGAGATACTTACTGTAAAATCAGATGATGTAATAGGTAGAGCTAAAACTTACGAAGCAATCGTCAAAGGAGAGCCAATGCCAGAACCAGGACTTCCAGAATCCTTCAACGTACTTATGCACGAATTAAAAGGATTAGGATTAGACATTAGATTAGAAGAATAATAAAATAGTAGGCAGTCGCAGTACTCAGTTTACAATCTGAGTGAACTGATTACTGAGACTGAGACTGAATACTAAACAAAACATGGCTAGAAGACAAGATAAGAACACAGTAGTGAAATTTAATAAAATTTCAATCGGTTTAGCATCACCAGAATCCGTTTTAGCGGCATCAAGAGGTGAGGTTTTAAAGCCGGAAACTATAAATTATCGGACACACAAACCTGAGAGAGATGGTTTGTTCTGTGAGCGAATTTTTGGTCCTGTAAAGGATTACGAATGTGCTTGTGGTAAATATAAAAGAATACGCTATAAAGGTATTGTTTGTGACAGATGTGGTGTTGAGGTAACTGAGAAAAAAGTACGAAGAGATAGAGTGGGGCATATTAATTTAGTAGTTCCTGTTGCTCATATTTGGTACTTCCGTTCACTACCTAATAAAATTGGTTATCTACTTGGTTTACCGTCTAAGAAATTAGATATGATCATTTATTATGAGCGATACGTGGTAATTCAACCAGGAATTGCCATGAATGCTGAAGGTGAACCAGTTCAGAAAATGGACTTCCTGACAGAAGAAGAATATCTAAATATTTTAGAAACGCTTCCTCAAGAAAACCAATACTTAGAGGATTCCGATCCAAACAAGTTTATTGCAAAGATGGGTGCAGAGTGCCTTATTGATATTTTGGCAAGAATTGATTTAGATCAATTATCTTATGACCTAAGACACAAAGCAAACAACGAAACATCCAAGCAACGTAAAACAGAAGCTTTAAAGCGTCTGCAAGTAGTAGAAGCATTTAGAGAGTCTAATATGAATAGAGAGAATAAGCCAGAATGGATGATCATGAAGGCTATTCCGGTAATACCACCAGAATTAAGACCTTTAGTGCCTTTAGATGGTGGCCGTTTTGCAACGTCTGATTTAAATGATTTATATCGTCGTGTAATTATAAGAAATAATCGTCTTAAAAGGTTAGTTGAGATTAAGGCTCCAGAGGTGATTTTACGCAACGAAAAGCGTATGTTACAAGAATCGGTAGACTCTTTATTTGACAACACACGTAAATCGTCTGCGGTTAAAACAGACTCAAACAGACCATTAAAATCTCTTTCTGATTCTTTAAAAGGTAAGCAAGGGCGTTTTCGTCAAAACTTGCTTGGTAAGCGTGTTGATTACTCTGCACGTTCTGTAATTGTTGTTGGACCAGAATTAAAATTATTCGAATGTGGATTGCCAAAAAATATGGCAGCTGAACTTTACAAACCTTTCATCATCAGAAAACTGATTGAAAGAGGTATTGTAAAAACAGTAAAGTCTGCTAAGAAAATTATAGATAGAAAAGAGCCTGTTGTTTGGGATATCTTAGAAAATGTTCTTAAAGGACATCCCGTATTACTAAACCGTGCTCCTACATTACACAGACTGGGTATTCAAGCATTCCAGCCAAAACTTATTGAAGGAAAAGCAATACAGTTGCATCCGTTAGTATGTACGGCATTTAATGCGGATTTCGATGGCGACCAAATGGCCGTGCACTTGCCATTAGGACCAGAAGCAATATTAGAAGCTCAACTATTAATGTTGGCTTCACATAACATATTAAATCCAGCTAATGGATCACCAGTAACAGTACCTTCTCAAGATATGGTACTTGGTCTATATTATATGACCAAGCATAGAAAAACGGATAAGGAATATAAGGTTAAAGGTGAAGGCCTAACTTTTTATTCTCCAGAAGAAGTAACTATTGCCTACAATGAGAAACAAGTTGATTTGAATGCTGGCATTAAGGTAAGAACAAAAGACTTCAATGAAGAAGGTGAATTAACAAGCCAAATTATTGAAACTACTGTTGGAAGGGTATTGTTCAACGAAAAAGTACCTGAGGCAGCAGGATATGTTAATGAAGTATTGACCAAAAAGTCTTTAAGAGATATTATTGGTAACATCTTAAAAGTAACTAGTGTTCCTGAAACTGCAGAATTCCTTGATGAAATCAAAACCTTAGGGTATAAATTTGCATTTCAAGGAGGTTTATCTTTTAGTTTAGGTGACATTATCATTCCTCAAGAAAAACAAGGGATGATAGACTCGGCTAATAAGCAAGTTGATGGTATTATGGCTAATTATAACATGGGTCTTATTACCAATAATGAACGTTATAACCAAGTTATTGATATTTGGACATCTACCAATGCCGAATTGACTGAGCTTTCAATGAAGCGAATTAGAGAAGATCAGCAAGGATTTAACTCTGTATATATGATGTTAGATTCAGGAGCTCGTGGTTCTAAAGAGCAAATTCGTCAGTTAACCGGTATGCGTGGTTTAATGGCTAAACCTAAAAAATCTAATGCAGGTGGTGGCGAGATTATTGAAAATCCGATTCTATCTAACTTTAAGGAAGGACTTTCAATTTTAGAATACTTTATTTCAACTCACGGCGCACGTAAAGGATTAGCAGATACGGCTCTTAAGACTGCCGATGCTGGTTATTTAACACGTCGTTTAGTAGATGTATCGCAAGATGTTATAGTTTATGAAGAAGATTGTGGCACATTAAGAGGTATTGAGGTATCAGCCCTTAAGAAGAACGAAGAAGTCGTAGAAAAGTTAGAAGATAGAATTGTAGGTAGAACATCGCTTAACGATGTCTATCATCCGTTAACTGAGGAATTACTTGTTGAAGCTGGCGCTCATATAAACGATGAAATTGCCAAGAGAATTGAGAATTCTCCAGTTGAATCAATTGAAGTGCGTTCGCCACTGACATGTGAAGCCAAAAAGGGAATATGTGTTAATTGTTACGGTCGTAATCTAGCGACTGGTAAAATGGTACAAAGAGGCGAGGCTGTTGGTGTTGTAGCCGCACAATCCATTGGAGAGCCAGGAACTCAGTTAACATTGCGTACATTCCACGTTGGTGGTATTGCAGGTAATATTTCTGAGGAGAATAAGTTAACTGTTAAATTCGATGGTGTTGCAGAAATTGATGATTTAAAAACGGTTAAATCTAAAGATAACGAAGGCAAAGAAGTAGACGTAGTAATTTCTAGGACTTCAGAACTTAAATTGGTAGACGCTAAAACAGGTATTGTATTAAGCACCAATAACATACCATATGGTTCTCATATTTTTGTTAAACCTGGTGCTAAGGTTAAGACAGGTGATGTTATTTGTCAATGGGACCCATACAACGGTGTTATTATTTCAGAATTTGCTGGTAAAGTACGTTATGAGAATATTGAGCAAGGTGTAACTTACCAAGTAGAAATAGATGAGCAAACAGGTTTCCAAGAGAAAGTTATTTCAGAATCAAGAAACAAAAAGTTAATACCAACTTTATTAATCGAAGATTCTAAAGGAGAAACTATTCGTTCATACAACTTACCAGTTGGAGCACATATAATGATTGACGATGGTGATAAAATTGATATAGGTAAAATCCTTGTTAAGATTCCTCGTAAGTCTGCTAAGGCTGGTGATATTACTGGTGGTCTTCCTCGTGTAACAGAATTATTTGAAGCACGTAATCCGTCTAATCCTGCTGTTGTAAGTGAGATTGATGGTGTGGTGTCTTTTGGTAAGATTAAACGTGGTAACCGTGAGATTATAATTGAGTCTAAATTAGGTGAAATTAAAAAGTACTTAGTGAAGTTATCTAATCAAATTCTTGTTCAAGAAAATGATTATGTAAAAGCGGGTATGCCTTTATCTGATGGTTCAATTACACCGAATGATATTTTAAATATTAAAGGGCCTTCTGCAGTGCAACAATACTTAGTTAACGAAGTACAAGAAGTATATCGTTTACAAGGTGTTAAGATTAACGACAAGCACTTTGAGGTAGTTGTTAGACAAATGATGCGTAAAGTCAGAATTATAGACTCTGGCGATACGATATTCTTAGAAAATCAATTAGTTCACAAATCAGATTTCATTGAAGAGAATGATAAGATTTTCGGAATGAAGATTGTTGAAGATGCGGGTGACTCTGAAAACTTAAAATCTGGTCAAATGGTTTCTGTAAGACAATTGAGAGATGAAAATTCGATTTTAAGAAGAGAGGATAAAAATCTTGTAACAGCAAGAGAAGCAAAACCAGCAACAGCAACACCTATATTACAAGGTATTACTAGAGCCTCGCTTCAAACAAAATCCTTTATTTCGGCAGCTTCATTCCAAGAAACAACAAAAGTTCTTAACGAAGCAGCTGTTAATGGTAAGATTGATAGTCTTGAAGGTCTTAAAGAGAATGTTATTGTTGGTCATAGAATCCCTGCTGGTACAGGTGTTAGGGACTATGATAATATTATCGTTGGCTCTAAAGCAGAGTTTGACGAAATGATGAAAGCAAAGGAAGAATTGAATTTTAATTAATTCAAGGAAATCTAGACTTTGAGATAATAAAAAGCCTTCAAGCCTATGGCATGAAGGCTTTTATATTTAATTTTTAAAACATATAGAAATGGCAGAAGACAAAAAAAACCCTAAGAAGGGACAAATAAATATAGAATTAGACGAGAAGGTTGCTGAGGGAACCTATTCTAATTTGGCGATAATTAACCATTCAGTATCTGAGTTTGTGGTTGATTTTGTGAGTATTATGCCAGGTACACCAAAAAGTAAGGTCAAATCCCGCATTATTTTAACACCACAACATGCCAAACGGTTATTAAAAGCTTTAGGTGATAACGTTGCGCGTTTTGAGAAAGCTCATGGAGAAATCAAGGATTACGAGCAACCGCCAATACCATTAAATTTCGGACCAACGGGTCAAGCCTAGGTTATGAGAGGTTGCTCGACATGTTTACATGCAGCAACCGCCAATACCATTAAATTTCGGACCAACGGGTCAAGTTTAATGAGTAAGAGCTGCTATTTTGGGTTACGGGTTTTAGAGGGGTTCAGAACATCTAATAAGTTTTAAGCCACTTCTTTTTTATTGACGTAATAGGTTAGCGCTCCCGATGGACATTTTTTAATCTGGGCGATTATAGCATCGCTACTTGCGCCATCTAAATCAATCCATGGGATTACCGTAGTTCTAAAGACGTTCGAAAGTTGTGCCGCACAAAAACCAACATTTTTACAGCACTTTGGGTTGTAGGTTACAGTAATTTCTTCATTACTGAAACAATTAGGATTCGGTTCCATAATAAGTAGATTATTTGGGGTTAATCTGAGAAAGAAGGTAGGATTTAAAGAAATACAAAGTCTACATTATCGATTAAAAGTAAATTTCGTCGGTAAAACACAATAATTTAAATAATAATTCGACGAACTACACAATCCAATAACTAGAATTCAGAAGACATGTGAAAGATAATACTCGGATACTTTTGCTGGGTCATCTGTAATGAAAACATGGAATCTGCTAAGAAAACCAATTGATTCTGTTTGTCTCTCGCAAGAAAGCGCTGTTTTACCCTCAGAAAATCTTTATATTCTTCAGATTTTTCATCTTTGGTTTCTACCCAACAAGCCTTATGTACATTAAGATTCTCATACGTGCATTTAGCGCCATATTCATGTTCAAGTCTATATTGAATCACTTCATATTGTAAAGCTCCAACGGTTCCAATAACCTTTCTTCCGTTGTAGTCTAATGTAAATAATTGGGCTACACCTTCATCCATTAATTGGTCAATGCCTTTGTTGAGCTGTTTCGATTTTAAAGGGTCAGCATTATTTATATATCTAAAATGTTCTGGCGAAAAGCTTGGAACGCCTTTGTAATTTATTATTTCACCTTCCGTAAGGGTGTCACCTATTTTAAAGTTTCCGCTATCTTGTAGACCTACAATATCTCCAGGGAAGGACACATCTACAATTTCTTTTTTCTCCGCAAAGAAAGCATTGGGACTAGAGAATTTTAGGTTCTTATTATGCCGTACGTGTAAATAAGGTGTATTACGCTTAAACTCGCCAGAAACGATTTTTACAAAGGCCAGACGGTTTCTATGGTTGGGATCCATATTAGCATGAATCTTAAAAACAAACCCTGTGAATTTATCCTCATCCGGATGCACTAATCGTTCCTCACTTTGTTTGGGTCTTGGTTTTGGTGCTATTTCAATAAAACAATCTAAAAGTTCCCTGACACCAAAGTTATTTAAGGCCGAACCAAAAAATACGGGTTGTAGGTGTCCATCAAGATATTCATCTTTCTTAAATTCCGGATAAATACCTTTTACAAGTTCAATTTCTTCTCGTAGTGTTTGTGCTCCATTTTCCCCAACCAATTCATCGAGTTTTGAAGACGTTAAATCGCTAATCTCAATCGTGTCATTTATATGTTGTTTGCTATTACCTGTAAAAAGATTTACGTTGTGCTCCCAAATATTGTATATACCTTTAAAGTCATAGCCCATGCCAATAGGGAAACTCAAAGGAGTAACTCGTAACCCTAGCTTTTGCTCAACTTCGTCGAGTAAATCAAAGGCATCTTTTCCCTCGCGGTCTAATTTGTTTATAAATACAATCATGGGAATATTGCGCATACGGCAAACTTCAACGAGCTTTTCTGTTTGCTCCTCAACACCTTTGGCAACGTCAATAACAACAATAGCGCTATCAACAGCAGTTAATGTTCTAAAGGTATCTTCAGCAAAATCTTTATGACCAGGTGTATCGAGAATATTTATTTTAATGTCTTTATACTCAAATGCTAAAACCGAAGTAGCCACTGAAATGCCCCGTTGACGCTCAATCTCCATAAAATCACTCGTCGCGCCTTTTTTTATTTTATTACTTTTTACAGCACCAGCCTCTTGTATGGCACCACCAAATAATAGGAGTTTTTCTGTCAGGGTAGTTTTACCAGCATCAGGGTGAGAAATTATCCCAAACGTACGTCGTCTATTTATTTCAGCTTTAAAATTCATATGGCCGTTTTATTGGCTGCAAATGTAAAAATAAACAGTAGTTAAAGTGGTCTGGATAAAGAAATAAAGACTTAAAAACGCCCAAAAAGATTCGTTCAGTTGAAAATTTGACTTTTAATCGAATAATTAGTAAGTAGATTGTAATAATCTGTACTTTGCTTTCGAATAAATTGAATTGACAAAATAGAATTGATTTCAACCCTGTCCCAAATAACAGAAATAAACAACCTATTTTTAAGAAGATTAATAGCTATACTCTTCTAAAACTATCCCTCAGAGTTTTTTTATTATTTGTGACTTGGCTTAGGCTTAAAGTGTCTTAAGGATATTAAGCCGATATAGACTATTAAAATATTCTAAAAATATTAGAATTATAATTTGTTAAATACACTTTATCGAATATATTTGCGTATTATCGATAAAAGTGTATTGAAATTATTATAACACAATTTTTATTTGGTAAAGGATTAAAGTATTGATAATAAGAAATTTACAATACAAAATATATTTAAATACAACATCAACTACATATAATATGGAAACCTATACTCAAAACTCGTCTTCTTACAAAGAATTCAGAACCGTATTTATTTTAGCATTTTTCCTTGCTATGACCACTTTGAGTCTGTCGGCGCAATGCGCTGATGTTTCACCGACAGGTGATTGTGATTTTGACTCAGTTTTAAATGCTTCTGATGTTGATGATGATAACGATGGCATACCAGATAATATTGAAGATTTAAATTCCGATTCTGATAATGATCCTTCAACAAATCCTACTGATACAGATAGTGATGGCATACCAGACTATTTAGATTTAGATTCTGACAACGATGGTATTTATGATTTACAGGAGGCTGGTTACGGATCTCAAGATACTAATACAGACGGTCGTATAGATATTAATGATGCCGGTTTTAACGATTTTAACTCAAACGGAGCTGACGACATTGCAGAACTAGCAACACCAATCGATACAAATAGTGATGGTAGTTTCGATTTTCAAAACTTAGATAGCGATAATGACAGTTGTAGTGATGCTAATGAAGCTTATGGATTTAACGGAGCTGATGGTGGAGATGGTGGCCAGTTTGGAATTGGTGATCCTGCCACAGTAGATGGCAATGGTTTGGTCATCGAAGTTGGTGTGGTATATTCCTTAGGAACTAATTTTGCGGTTACGGACGGAATCTCATCGGTTTGTGCGTTGGCCTCCTTACAATGTGGGGTGATTAATTCTCTGTATCAAACAAGAGGGAATAGTGGCAATGGAACTACCGAGATATTTAGATTAAATCCATTTCTACAGGCATATGTAAATATAGGTACATTGCCTGGAGTTCCAAATACATCAGCTACAAATAGTGCATACAGTGCGGCTACACAATATATATATTCGAGTAATGCTGCTAATGTAGTTAGAGTTTATGACCCAAGTAATAATTACGCTTTTGTTGGTGAAATAACTGTCACAGGCGCTTCAGCACCTTTTACATTTAGGTTATTTTCAATTGGTAATACAGTTGGCTACATAAATTCTAATGCAGGTACAAATTACCTGGTCACTTTCGATGTTACTGGGATTAGTTCTTATCCAGCGACGGTAGCGGCAAGTGAAATAGTTGTGTCTAATGATCCAGGTCCTAATGGTGGGTTTAGCGGTGCAGCTGACTACGCCTTGGTTGGAAATCATGTTTATGGTATGACAATGAATGGTGCTTTAACTACACCTCGATTAACAAAAGTTGATGTTACAACGGGTCTTTCGCAAAGGTTTAATTTAACCCTTGCTAACGCAACTACAAATACAGACCCTATAACAAATGCTACTTTTGGTGCTGTATGGCAAGATGAACAAGACAATTTTTATGCATTTAATAATGGCAATGGTGATATTTATCAAGTTTTAGATGTTACCACGGCCACAACAGGCTCTGCCTTTACAAAAGTTTTAATAGCTGACCCATCAGGCCAGAATGATGGATTTGGTTGTGAGATTGGAGCGAATCCTCTGGATTGGGATGGAGATGGTATTATAGATACTGCAGATATTGATGATGATAATGATGGGATTCTCGATACGGAGGAAGATGAAAACATAGATTTAGATAACAACCCGCTTACCAACTTTACGGATACGGATGGTGATGGAATCCCAAACGGTTACGACTTAGATTCAGACGGTGATGGAATTCCAGATAATAACGAAGCCCAGACTACCGGAGCTTATGTCGCACCTTTAGACTCAAATAGCGATGGAATTCCAGACGATTCAGATGGTGACGGTTTAGCAGATACTTACGACACCACTCCAAGTGGTGGTCCAGCTGGCAGTAATGGTATTTCACCAGTAAATACTGATGGGCTTTTGGCTACAAGTGATACTATACCAGATTACTTAGATTTAGATTCCGACAACGACGGTCAATCAGATACAATTGAAGCAGTAATTACCCTTACTGGAAATGATACAGATTTCGATGGACTGGATGACGCCATAGACGTTACCGCAGGATTGGAAGATCCTAATGGTATAATTAATGCAACGTCTATATTACAAAATACTGATGGTATAAATGACGTCGATTTTAGAGATGTGATTGATTCAGATGGTGATGGAGTACTAGATACAGAAGATTTAGATGACGATAATGATGGGATTTTAGATACAGCTGAAGCTGAAGGTGGAAATAATCCTATAGGAGATGAGGATGGAGATGGTGTTCCAAACTTTGTTGATACCATTGATAATGGTGGAGCTGGAGATGGGTCAACAACAGATTATACAGACTTAAATGGTAATGGAGTTCCAGATGTATTTGATACCGATGATGATGGCATCCCTAATCATTTAGACACCGATAGTGATGGTGACGGTTGTAGTGATGCCAATGAGGCCTATTTAGATCCTAACGCCGATGGAGGTGATGGAGAAGCCTATGGAACTGGAAACCCTCCAGCTACTAATCCAGACGGTACAGTAATAGGAGCAACATACCCAGGTACAAATCTGGCGGTTCTAGATGCTAGTAATAATAGTACATGTACAGGTGATTGTTTAGATGTTTATCCATCTGAAGAGCCTACAACGGCAGTGCCAAATGGAGATATAACGGCATTTACGGTGAGTCCGTTTACAAATGCTCCTGGCGATCCAGCGCCTTTTATTTCTTTTGAATTAGCAGGTCAACC
>NZ_JAGEVF010000010.1 GCF_017581965.1 Winogradskyella pelagia | reverse complement strand
CAAGCTTCAGGAAATACGGCCACGGCCTTTGCAGGAGGAAATGCAGGGGGAGCCAATAGTTTAGCCTGGCAAGGAACTGCCAGTGGAAATGGCGGCCTCTCATTTGGAGGTGCCGATGCTGGCGGCGAATTTTCAATTGCGCTTCAAGGCGGCAGTACCAATGTTGCAGCTACGAGAGGACTTGCTTTTGGGAATAATACATTTAGTTCAGCTGCTGATGCTATTGCTATGGGAAATAATGCTGCAGCCAGTGGTACAGGGTCACTAGCACTGGGAAATAATGCCAATGCTTCTGGAGATAACGCTACAGCGTTTTCGCTAGGGCAGGCATCTGGTGATTCTTCCATAGCGTATTATGGCGGTGTTGCAGGAGGCGATATCTCATTTGCATGGTCAGGCACAGCTTCAGGTAATGCTGCTATTTCTTTAGGAGGTGCAGATGCTTCTGGAGAATATGCTGTAGCCATAGGTAATGGTACGACAGCATTAGGAAACCAATCTAAAGCCATTGGTACGGATGTTACTGCGTATTCCTTTGCTGAGACTGTTATTGGCTATGAAAGCGCTGTATACACTCCTGCAAGTACAACTGTATTCAATGCAACTGATCGGTTCTTCGTGGTCGCAAATAATTCTCCAAATAATGCTATGACCTTATTGAAAAATGGAAGATTAGGTTTGTCAAGGATTCCGGTAACCAATATCTTAGAAGTAGAAGGTAATGCCTCTAAAAATGCAGCTGGTGACTGGTTAGCCAATAGCGATAGCCGTCTAAAAACCAATATTGAGACTTTTAGTGAAGAAGAGGCCTTAGATAAATTACTTCAAATGCGTGGCGTTTCCTATGAATGGAACGACAATCAAACCGGAACCAATCGTCCTGAAGGCCTTCAATATGGTTTTATAGCTCAGGAATTGCAGGAGGTATTTCCTGAGAATGTAAGTTTAGATAATCAGGGCTTTTACCAAACAGCTTACGGAACTTATGATGCGCTTTATGTGCAATCTATTAAGGCATTGAATTCTAAACTTAATTCCCTTGAAAAAGAAAATAAGGAATTAAAAGCACAGTTGAACGAATTAATGACACTGGTAAGAGCTCAATTAGCTGAAGAATAGGGTTATAAGCTTTTTTTGTAACAAAAGTGTAGCTTCGTATACCTATAGATACAGGAATATAAAATTACGAATTATGATTCATAAAGGAGCTATAGTACTTGGTGTACTTATCGGAGCGGGTGTTGGTGTATTATTAGCCCCTGAAAAGGGTAGCGATACACGAGAAAAATTGAAAAAAGAAGGTCATGCGGTAAAAGATCAGATTACTCAGGACTTTAAAGAGGTCAAAGACAATCTCTCCAAGGCAGCCTCTTCCGGAAAAGCATCGGCAAAAAATGAAATGAAAGCGTTTACGGCTAAGGCCAGTAAGAAGGCAGATTCGGCCATTACATATTTAGAGAAACAACTTGCCATTTTAAAAGAAAAGAACAAATCCTTTCAGCACTCCAACTAAATCTTTTTTCAGAATAAAAATTTAAGAGTATCATCAAAAAAAGAGGTAATTCTTTGTCGATTATTGCTCAGATATACTCATCTATAGAGTATTGATAAAATCAATATTTACGATATGTTTACCTTTAAAAGGCCTAATCTCAAGACAGCTTGGAAAAAGGGCATTAGCCCTATTTAGTTCCTCATCCATTCGCTTTTTGGTTAGGTATTCGTCCTGAATTCCGTAAACAAGAAAAACTTTGGCATGCGGCTTTAGGTAGTAAAAATCTTTTGGGTGTAATTCTTTAGGAATCCCTCCTGAGTGTATAACTAATTTATCGCATTGAATTTGACGTTTGGCCAAATAGCGCATTGCTACACTCACGCCTTGCGAATAACCTAATACAATAAATTCTTTATCCTTTACAGGAAGTTCTTCGGCTTTAAATAGCGCATCCAAATAATTGATTACATTGTCCATGCTTAGAGAGGTATTATCTCGAGTAAGCCAGTTGGCACCAACATGCATTGAAGGTTGCTGATAGTACTTGCTAGGTGCTTGTGGTGCTATAATGTAATTTTCATCCGAATCTAAAGCTTTAAAATACTTCATAAAATAGCGGCTTAAATACCCCATACCGTGACAAACCAACCAAACCCTTTTGGTGTTTATGGATACCTTATTTAAGGTCGAGTAAGAGTTGGTGCTTGTATAGGATATTTCTTTTTCTGTGGAATTCATTATTCTAAGTATCTTTGCAAACGACTTTAAAAATAGTGTTTTATATGCAATCATCTAAAGAAGAGTTTTTAGCCAGAATTAATAAGGTAAGCAAGGATACCCTAATGGAGACTTTAGAGATTGAAATTGTAGATTATGGTGACGATTTTTTAATTGCTAGAATGCCAGTGACCTCAAAAGTTCATCAACCAGACGGAGTCTTGCATGGAGGTGCAACTGCGGCTCTAGCGGAAAGCGTAGGCAGTTTTGCCTCTCATATTTTCACAGATCTTGAAAATTATTTTGTACGTGGATTAGAGGTTACTGCTAATCACCTTAAGAGTGTAAAAGAAGGTTTTGTCTATGCTAAAGCAACTTTTTTACACAAAGGTAGAACCACTCAGTTATTGGACATCAGAGTTACGGACGATGATGATAACTTAATATCCATTTGCCGGTTATCTACCATTTCATTACCTAAAAAAAAGTAGGTAATGCCAAAGGTAGACGCGTTTTTTAAAGCTTTGGAAAAACAACTAGAGAATAAACTTCCTTTCGTTGTTTACAGTCGTCCTATTAATTCTATAATAAAGTTTTGGCTTCAAAAAGATGATGCTCTGCATAAAACAAATTCCTTTAGTGAAAGTGGTTTTGTTTTTGCACCCTTTGATTTAAAGGAACCGCCAATTTTATTTCCAAAATTAGATTGCGAATATGGAAGTTTGGAAATTGATTATATTCAATCTGTGTCCGCAGCTAAAGCAAATAGAACATTAGAATCTACGGATAAAAAAAAGCATGAGTCTTTAGTCTCAAAGGGGCTGAACTATATAGAAGAAGGATATCTTAATAAAGTCGTATTATCAAGAGTACAAGAGACGCAATTAGAACAATTTGAGCCTATTGAAATATTTAAGCGCCTTTTTAACACCTATAAAAATGCCATGGTTTATTGTTGGTATCATCCTAAAGTAGGATTATGGCTTGGTGCTACTCCAGAACTTCTATTTAAAGTAGAAGGGCAGCAACTTACTGCTATTTCGTTAGCAGGAACTCAGCCTTATGAGCCAGACAAGAAACCAACTTGGACACCAAAAGAGTTGGACGAACAACAAATTGTAACCGACTTTTTAGCACAACAAATTGCTCCATTTACTAGCAGCACTAAAATTTCAGAAGTGGAATCTATAAGAGCAGGTAATCTTTGGCACCTCAAAACCCGTTTAATTAGCACAATATCATCTAATTCTAACTTAACTTCTATAGTTGAAGCATTACATCCAACGCCTGCTGTATGTGGTTTTCCTAAAGACCGCGCCAAAGAATTTATTTTGAATAATGAAGGTTATGACAGAGCGTATTATACAGGCTTTTTAGGAGAGCTCAACCTTAAAAAATCGGTATCAAGAAATCCGAATAGACGAAATGTAGAGAATAATGCCTACGGAGCGATTAAAACATTTTCTAATTTTTATGTGAATTTGCGTTGTATGCAAATTAAAGATGATAGTGCATTCATTTATGTTGGAGGTGGAATAACCAAGGAATCTAACCCTGCGAAAGAGTACGAAGAAACTCAAAATAAGGCCGAGACAATTAGTACAATCTTAAGATAAAACGCAGAGGTAATTCATTATCTTTGCACGCTGATGAATTACTCTAAAATTCCATTAGCGCAAACCGTTGTTGCCTTATGCAAATGGCATGGTATTTCTAATGTGGTTATTTCTCCAGGTAGTAGAAATGCCCCATTAACTATTGGCTTTACGCACGATGATTTTTTTACCTCCTATAGTATTGTAGATGAGCGTTGTGCTGCTTTTTTTGCATTAGGGATTGCCCAACAAACTAAAAAACCGGTAGCTTTAGTATGCACAAGTGGCAGCGCTTTACTAAATTATTATCCTGCAATTTCAGAAGCCTTTTATAGCAATATACCTTTAGTGGTACTATCTGCAGATAGACCTAAGCACTTAGTGGACATAGGAGACGGCCAAACTATTAAACAAAAAAACGTTTATGGTGAGCATGTACATTACTCGGCTAATTTAAAATTAGACTTACGCGCAGAGGCTAACAATAAGATAACCGATGAGATTCCGGTATTAAAGTCTATAGAGAACAAACTTGAACGGTTTTTAGGGTTACAAAAGGATATTCAATCCTACAATGAAACCGAATTACATGAGGCTTTAAGTATTTCCGAGATTAAATCTGGTCCTGTTCATGTCAATGTACCATTTGACGAACCCTTGTACGAACGATTGCAAGAACCTATTATTCATCCCAAACCTTATAAACTTGAAGAGGCAAAAGGACATATAAACGAATTTGAATTAAAGTCTTGTGCAGATATTTGGCAAAATGCCAAAAGGAAAATGATATTAGTTGGAGAATTATCACCAAATACCGTTGAACAGCAATGGCTTACTGAAATCGCTAATGACGATAGTGTTCTTGTTTTCACAGAGACAACCTCTAATTTGCATCATTCCGACTTTTTCCCTGGAATTGATAAAATAATTGCACCTCTAAACAGAGAAGATTTTAAAGATTTGCAGCCAGATATTTTACTGACATTTGGTGGTATGGTGGTATCTAAAAAAATCAAAGCCTTTTTAAGGGAATTTAAACCAAAGCACCATTGGCATATTAGTCTTTTTAATGCTAATGATACTTTCTTTTGTTTGGAGAAGCATTTTAAGGTGAGACCTAATGCGTTTTTTAGTCAGTTTTTTTCCTTGATTACACACCATGTAAAAAGTAACTATAAAAGTCGTTGGCTTACAGTTCGGTCAAAGCGAAGAAAAGCTCATAATGCATATTTAGAAACGATTCCTTTTTCTGATTTTTCTGTTTTCAATATATTACTAAAATCGCTTCCTAAGTACAGTTTTCTTCAGGTTGGGAATAGTTCTGCCATCAGGTACACGCAATTATTTCAGCTTAGAAAGGATATTAAGGTTTTTTGTAATAGAGGAACAAGTGGCATAGATGGTAGTACAAGCACGGCTATTGGTGCTGCTGTTGCATCGGAGGACAGAACAACTTTTATTACTGGTGATTTGAGTTTTTTCTATGACAGTAACGCATTATGGAATAATTACATACCTAATTCGTTTAGAATTGTAGTTATTAATAATGAAGGAGGAGGCATTTTTAGGATTCTTCCTGGACATAAAAACACTGCAAATTTCAACACTTATTTTGAAACTAAACACCATCTTACGGCAAAACAACTTTGCGCTATGTATGGATTCGAATATTTAGAAGCGAAAAGTAATTCTGATTTAGACGATTGCCTCAAGTCGTTTTACACAACTGGAAATGGACCTAAACTTCTCGAGGTTTTTACGCCATCTAAAAGGAATGATGAAATTCTGCTGGAATACTTCAATTTTATTAGGTAAGACCTGGTGTCAATCTCTAAAAAGGTGACCCGTTTCATATTATTGTGTCTTATTTTTAGTTATCTTTATTAGCGTAAAAAATTAATTTTAAAACATAATAAAATGAGTAAAAGAGACGAGTTAATTACAAAGTATGCAGCAGATTTAAAAGACAAATGCGGAGTTACTGCAGATATGGATTTGCTAACTAAAGTAGTTATAGGTTTAGGGCCTTCAATTTATAATGCGGATTCATCAACAGTTTCAGGCTCTGACGAGAAAGAGTTGGCCACTGTTAAAAATAATTTTTTAATTAAAAAATTAGGCCTTTCTGAAAGTAGCGATTTAGATGGCGCCATTGCATCGGTAATGGAAACTTATGGACAATCTAACAGAAATAAATATAGAGCTGTAGTTTATTACTTGTTGGTAAAGCATTTTAATAAGGCTTCTGTCTATTAAGCTAAAATTTTTAGTAATAATAACGCCATGCTTTCAGAAGTTATGGCGTTTTTTATGCGCTATATTTAATGAAATAATTTGCAAAATTAAAACTCTATTTAAATACCTTTACAGTATGATTACACTAGGGGAATATTCAGAATTAGAGATATTAAGGGACACTGAACCAGGATTGTTTCTGGGTGACGCAGATGGGAACGAGGTTTTACTTCCTAATAGATATGTCCCAAAGGTTTTTGAGATTGGAGAAAAGATTAAAGTTTTCGTTTATCTCGATAATGAAGAGCGACCAGTTGCTACAACGGATAACCCTTTTATTATCAGAGGAGGCTTTGCTTTATTACGTTGTAACCAGATTAATAAATATGGTGCATTTTTAGACTGGGGTTTGGTCAAGGAACTATTTTGCCCTTTTAAAGAACAAGCTTTTAAGATGAAGGCCGGAGGTTGGTATCTTGTGCATTGCTATTTAGATGAAGAATCAGAACGGCTTGTGGCTTCAAGTAAAACCAATAGATTTTTAGACAATAAGGAATTAACAGTCGCTAAATTTGATGAAGTGGATTTAATTGTCTCTCATCCGTCTGAAATTGGCATGAATGTTATTGTTAATAAAAAACACTTGGGATTGATTTACAAGGATGATATTTTTAAAGATATCCAAATCGGTGATCGACTTAAGGGTATCGTAAAAAAAGTACGTAACGACAATAAGCTAGATATATCATTGGGACAAATAGGCTACAGAAATATAGAGCCCAATGCACAGTTGATTCTTAACGAACTTTCCGATAACAACGGTTTTTTACCATTACACGATAAATCTAGTCCAGAAGCCATTAAGGAGCAACTTCAAATGAGTAAGAAGATTTTTAAAAAAGCGATTGGCACCCTTTACAAAAATCGACAGATAGAAATAAAGGACAATGGTATCTATTTAAAATAGTAGTTGAGTTATTAACTGATTTTACTATAATTGGCTCTCAACCCATGCTACTGCGCTGTCAATGTCTTTGAAGACTCGTCTGCGGAACTGAAAAAACCTATTTTCTAATTCAAAAACTCTTTCAGTAAACGCCTTATAGGCAACAACAGCATATGCTTTTAGGTTGGGGTAAGACTCATTAAAGAGTTGAGCTTCATTTAAATCAATAGAATAAGAATTAATCCTATTTGATATAAATCCAAATGGCGAATTACCAAAATTGTTATGCACTAATTCATGGATTTCTTGAAAATTAAAGAAATCTATATTTATACCTTCTTTAAATTCTGCAATAAAATAATTATTGAAAAAATATACAGTCCCAAGACTTGTTTCGTACTTCTGAAAATTTTCAGTTGTCATCGTTTACAGATTGGCTTAAACGTTGTTAAAATCGCTGGCAAAAATAGTCTCTAGGGGCAACATTACAAACGAAAAAAATGGGTAGACATCATTATTATTAATTCCTTACTTTTGCACTTAAATTCTTGAAAACAATGAACCAAATCAGCTGGAAAGTTGCTAAAACTTACAAGGATATTACTTATAAGAAATGTGACGGAGTTGCTAGAATAGCATTTAATCGACCAGATGTTAGAAATGCTTTTCGCCCTAGTACAACCTCTGAACTTTATGACGCGTTTTATGACGCTAATGAAGATACAAGTATAGGAGTTGTACTGCTCAGTGCAGAAGGCCCCTCATCTAAAGATGGTGTTTGGAGCTTTTGCTCCGGTGGTGACCAAAAGGCTAGAGGAAAGGAAGGTTATGTTGGTGAAGATGGCTATCACAGATTGAATATTTTAGAAGTTCAACGTCTTATCAGATTTATGCCAAAAGCAGTTATTGCCGTAGTTCCTGGTTGGGCCGTTGGAGGAGGTCATAGCCTTCATGTTGTATGCGATTTAACCTTAGCTAGTAAAGAGCATGCCATTTTTAAACAAACTGATGCAGATGTAACAAGTTTTGATGGCGGCTATGGTTCGGCCTATTTAGCAAAAATGGTTGGTCAGAAAAAGGCACGTGAGATTTTCTTTTTAGGCAGAAATTATTCCGCACAAGAAGCCTTTGAAATGGGTATGGTAAATGCTGTGATTCCTCATGCAGATTTAGAGCAAACAGCTTTTCAATGGGCTCAAGAAATTTTAGAAAAATCGCCAATTTCCATTAAAATGTTAAAGTTTGCCATGAATCTAACCGATGATGGTATGGTTGGTCAACAGGTATTTGCTGGTGAAGCTACGCGCTTGGCTTACATGACAGACGAAGCTAAAGAGGGTAGAGATGCGTTTTTAGAAAAACGTAAACCTAATTTCGATAAAAAATGGATTCCCTAAATCTCATTTAGTTGAATGAAAAAGATTGGACCTTGGCTTTCAGCCATGCGCTTAAGAACCTTGCCGCTTTCTGTTTCTGGTATTATTTTAGGAACTAGTTTTGCCTATTATAACGGCAAATTTAGTTGGTGGGTTTTGGTATTGGCTATTTTAACAACAATAAGTCTGCAAATTTTATCGAACCTAGCGAATGATTATGGCGATGGCGTAAAAGGTACTGATAATGAAGATCGGGTCGGACCTCAGAGGGCTATTCAAAGTGGTGTTATTTCACCTGAAGAAATGCTAGAGGCTATTAAGTTCAATATTGTTATTATCATTATTCTAACCATATCTCTTATATGGGCAGCTTTTGGTCCTACTAATTTTTTATTCCTATTATTATTCGTTGCGCTTGGAGGACTATCGGTTTATGCGGCATTATATTATACAATGGGTGATTCACCTTATGGTTATAAAGCCCTTGGCGATGTTTTCGTTTTTATTTTCTTTGGACTAATAAGTACAATTGGAAGTTATGTTTTGTATATGCATAAGGTGGATCATCTTGTGCTTATGCCTGCAGTAGCCTTAGGGCTGCTAAGTGTGGGTGTTTTAAACCTCAATAATATGAGGGATATTGAGTCTGATGAAAAAGTCGGTAAAGTAACCTTTGCGGTTAAACTTGGTTTGAAACGATCAAAAACGTACCATTATGCACTCATATTAGGTGCAATGCTAATTACATTGATGTTTTCACTGTTCTATTTTGTAGAGCCTTATAATTTTTTATTTTTAATTGCATTTGTTCCTTTAGGCCTGCATTTATCAAAAATTAGAAAAGCAAAAAAGGCCAAGGATTTCGATAGTCAACTAAAAGTACTTGCGCTATCAACCTTTCTATTTTCATTACTTTTAGGTATTGGCTATATTTTATATTAATTTTAGTCAACTATAATAAGATTTAAAAACATTTATCATGAAAATAACATATTACGGTCATGCTTGTTTAGGTATTCAAATTAAGGATATAAATATTCTGGTAGATCCCTTCATTACTGGCAATGAAAAGGCATCTCATATTGATATTGACAGCTTAAAGGCAGATTATATATTAGTGACTCACGCACATCAAGATCATACCTTGGATGTGGAAGCCATTGCAAAACGAACAGGTGCCGTAATTGTTTCTAATTATGAGATTGTTGTTCACTATCAAAAATTAGGGTTAAAAGGTCATCCTATGAATCATGGCGGAGCCTGGCAATTTGATTTTGGTAAAGTAAAATACGTTAATGCTGTACATACCTCTTCTTTTCCTGATGGAAGCTACGGAGGTCAACCAGGTGGATTTATAATTGAATCTGAAAAAACGATTTACATAGCCGGAGATACTGCTCTCACCTATGACATGCGTCTAATAAGAAAGCAATTCGATTTAGATTTAGCTGTTCTACCAATCGGAGATAACTTTACTATGGGAGTAGAGGATGCCATTCAAGCAGCGAGATATGTAGATTGTGATCGTGTTTTAGGTGTACATTATGATACGTTTGGGTACATTGAAATTGATAAGCCAAGGGCTAAAGCAAAATTCGATTCTAAACTAAAACGCTTGATTTTATTGGAAATTGGTGCGAGTATGGATGTTTAGTTATCTCACTTTACTTCGCATTACCATGTAATGCAGAAGTCTAGGTGATATACGTTTAATAAATACACCAAATATTTCAAATTTTCCTATATAAGCTTCAAACTTTCGTTTTGAGATGGCTTTTAGCATTCGGCTAGCAAATGTATTTACTTTTAATCCGTTCTGGGTCTTTTCATCCTGAAAGCCTTGTGGACGACCATCTGCTGTTAGGGCATTCCGCGCTACATTGGTATTAACAAAACCAGGACAAATCATGGTTACCTTTATATTGTCCTTATCGTGTTCTAATCGCAATGCATCAAAAAAACCGTGTAAGGCATGTTTTGCACCGCAATAGGCAGAACGAAATGGCGAACTAAACTTACCCATTAGGCTTGTAACAACTACGTAATGTCCAGATTGCTGTTTCACAAAAAAAGGTAAAATTGCTTTACTAAGTGCTACGGTTCCTAAATAATCAACTTCCATGAGTTGGCGGTCTACCTCTAGAGTGGTTTCGATGATTGGTGAACGTTGACTTATACCACCATTATTAATTAGAATATCTACTTTGCCAAACTCCGCAATAGCTCTATCTACAAGAGAAGCCATGGAGTCATGTTCAGCTAAATCCAGCGGAATTACACTTATATTATTAGGATTAGTGCACAAATCCTTTACTTTTTGCAATTCATTTTCTCGTCTGGAGGATAGAATTAATTTACAGTTAATTTCAGAAAGTTGTAATGCTAGCTCTTTACCAATACCAGAAGATGCTCCTGTAATCCAAATAACTTTATGCTTGTAATATGTCATTTTAGGAAGTCTTTTGTTCTTTACTAGACAACCATTCTGTTCTCAAATCTGAGCTAATTTTGCCTTGGCCATCATGCCGCCAACCTGGAGGTTTAATGAGGTAATTAAACCTTTCCTTGATGGATTTTTTGCCTAAAAAAGCATCTCTAAACATATACCACCATTCAATAAAAGCAATTTTTATAGGGTTGTATGTATTGATATTTTTCACGAGACCGTAAACCACTTTTTCTTCCTTTATCTCTGGTTGAAAAGTGTTAAAAATCTTATCCCAAATAATCAATATACCTGCATGATTTCTATCTAAGTAAATAGGGTTGCTTCCATGATGAACGCGATGATGAGACGGTGTGTTGAAAACAGCCTCAAACCAAGATGGCATTTTATCAATCGCTTCTGTATGAATCCAGAATTGATACAATAAACTAATACTCATTTGCAACAATATCATTGCAGGATGAAACCCGAGTAATGGCAACCATAGCCAAAAAATGAACGTGTAGAATCCTCCAGACCAAGTTTGGCGTAATGCTGTGCTAAGATTATAATGTTGTGAAGAGTGATGCACTACGTGAGATGCCCAAAACAAACGACATTCGTGAGAAATACGATGAAACCAATAATAAGAGAAATCATCTGCAAAGAAAATTAGAATGAAGGACCACCATTCAATAGGGATTGTAAAAATTCTAAAATTATCATAAACCCAAAATAGGGCTAATAACACTAATGCCTTGGAGCCAAAACCTAATATCACATTCCCTAAGCCCATTGCAATGGAGGAGAACGCATCCTTTGGTTCATAACCTTTTACCGCCTTATAATTCTCTCGTGTGGTAGCATATAGTTCTAACAGCATAGCCACAATAAAAAATGGAATAGCGTAAAGAATTATGTTAGGGAAATTTGGCATAATCTTAAAATATCAGTGACCTAAAATACAAATTTAATTAAGTAATTTTGATATCGATTATGAAAGCAACCTACCAACGTTATATTCTCAATTTTAAAAGACCAAGTGGGACCTCTAGAGGTGTTATGATATCCAAGGAGACATGGTTTATTGTACTTAAAGAAAATGACCAAATTGGAATAGGTGAGTGTGGTTTATTGAAGGGCTTATCTGTAGATGACAGAGATGGTTATGAAGATAAACTAATTTGGGTGTGTAATAATATAGATTTAGGTTATGAGAAGCTTCGAGATGAGTTGATGGAATGGCCAAGTATTCAATTCGGATTAGAGATGGCTTTTAAATCTCTTAGCGCTCAGAGTCCTTTTAGCTTATTCCCTTCAGCCTTTACAAAAGGATTTGATTGTATTAACATCAATGGTTTAGTGTGGATGGGAGATGAAGCCTTTATGCGCCGGCAAATCAAAGAAAAAATTGAAGCTGGCTTTGATTGTATAAAATTAAAAATCGGAGCTATAGATTTTAAAGCAGAATTGGATATACTTAAATCAATCCGAAAGGAGTTTTCTGTTTCTGACATTGAATTACGTGTTGATGCTAATGGAGCTTTTAAACCCAATGAAGCTCTAGAAAAACTTAATTTATTATCGGAATACAGTTTACATTCCATTGAACAGCCTATCCAGCCCAAACAGTTTAATGCTATGGCAGAGCTGTGCGAAAATACACCTTTGCCTATTGCTTTAGATGAAGAATTGATAGGAGTGTTTGATGTTAAAACCAAGCTAAGGCTTTTAGAAAAAATTAAACCACAATACATCATTCTTAAGCCAAGCTTAATAGGTGGCTACCGAGGAAGTTCAGAATGGATTGATATCTCTGAAAGTCTTAATATTAAATGGTGGATTACTAGTGCTTTAGAAAGTAATATTGGACTAAATGCTATTGCCCAATGGACCTATACCCTAAAAAACACAATGCCTCAGGGCTTAGGTACAGGTGGGTTGTTTACCAATAATTTCGATTCGCCATTAACAGTAAAAAATGGTACTTTGCAATACGATATTAATAAAACATGGAATTTTAATCTTAGTAAATGAATTATATACAATTAGCCTATAAAGGAAGACGAGAAATTTGGATGGTTTTAATCACTGCATTTCTAGTTGGAGGTGTTTTTCTATTCAATTTTATATTCTACTTAACAACAGATCCATCGGAGTTAGATGCAGCATACGATTTAATGAAGCAAATGCCCAATAGTGTCTCCTTATTTGTAAACTTGGTGCTTTTTGTGCCTTTATTAGGTCTTTTGTTTTTATTGGTAAGGTATATGCATGAGCGTAGTATATTATCTCTTACAACCGTTAGGGCTAAGGTAGATTTAGGACGCGTATTTTTTGCCTTTATGATGATTACAATATTTACTGTGGGCTCATTCTTAATAGGTTATTCCGTTGATTCTTCTGAACTTATATTTCAATTTAACCTAGGTAAATTTGCTATTTTATTTTTAATAGGTATTATTTTATTCCCATTTCAGATAGGTTTAGAAGAGTATCTGTTTAGAGGATTTCTAATGCAGCATATAGGGGTTATAGTTAAGAATAAGTGGTTTCCCCTTGTTTTAACATCTGTTTTATTTGGAATTGCCCATAGTGCTAATCCAGAAGTTGCCAATATCGGTTTCTTTAAAATGATGATTTTCTATATCGGTACCGGTTTCTTGTTAGGCATAATGACCTTAATGGATGACGGACTTGAATTGGCTTTAGGCTTCCATTTGGGTAATAATTTAATTGGTTCACTTTTGGTAACAGCAGATTGGACTGCTTTGCAAACCGATGCTATTTTTAAAAGCACGGCCGATCCTACTATGGGCTTAGTTTCTGACTTATTGGTTCCTGTTCTCGTTATATACCCAATTATGCTTTGGATATTAGCAAAGCGCTATAAATGGAGTGATTGGAAGGAGCGTTTAACGGGTAAAGTGAAAGAACCTGTTCAAGAGAATTATAAAATCATAGAATAGTATGACACCTCAGTATAATAAAATTCACAACCGGTTTAAGTTCAATGGTCTTCATTTCAGTCACGAAGATTTAAAAGAGGTTGCTTATAGTCTAATTAAGGAAGGTGAAACGTACGAAAAGACGACAGGTAACTTTTTGATTGATTGGTTAAATGATGATGATTATTTAGTAGTGAATACATCGGGTTCTACTGGACAACCGAAAGCTGTTAGGTTAAAGAAACAAGCTATGGTTAATTCTGCCATTGCAACGGGAGATTTTTTTGGTTTAGAGCCTGGAAATACAGCAATAGACTGCTTACCGAGTCATTACATTGCCGGAAAGATGATGTTAGTAAGAGCTATGATTCTAGGATTGGAGATAGATTGTGTTGAACCTAGTAGCCATCCAATATTCGATTACGAAAAGGAGTACGATTTTTGTGCCATGATTCCTTTGCAATTGAGTCATACCATTAAGTATACTCAAAATATTAAAACAATAATAGTCGGTGGCGCAAAGATTACAGAGCCGTTGTTAGATGATATTAAATTATGTAATTCAAAGGTATTTGAAACCTATGGCATGACTGAGACGGTTACACATGTTGCGGTAAGACAGCTTCAATCTAAAGTTTCTAAGGGAGAACCATTATTTAGGGCGCTGCCAAACGTTACCTTTAGTCAAGATAAGCGAGGTTGCCTCATTATTAATGCCTCAAAATTGGTTGATGAAGAATTAATAACTAATGATGTAGTTGATTTAAAATCTAAAGCCAGTTTTAATTTGCTTGGACGATACGATAATGTTATTAACTCTGGTGGTGTTAAACTTTTTCCTGAACAAATCGAAGAGAAATTACACTCAGTCATAGATGAGCGTTTTATCGTAGCAGGGCAACCAGACGATGAGTTAGGTGAGCGGCTGATATTAATTGTTGAAAATCCAAGAGATTCTATAGAAAGTATTCACAACAGAATTAAGCACTTAAAAGGGCTTACGCGTTTTGACGTCCCAAAAAAAGTGTATGCCATTGACAAATTTGTGGAAACCATAAATGGTAAAATACAACGTAAAAAGACCATTTCCAAAGCTCTTAAGTAGTTAACTCACTCAAATAGCCTTTTCACTCAATAGCCTTTTTTTGTCGGCATAGTGGTTTATAGTTTTATATAAACTTTAAACACTACAGTGATGAAAACGCTATTAACCATTCTTTTTTCATTGAGTTCAATTTTATTGGTGAGAGCTCAAGAACAAAACATTGAAACGAAATCTATTACCATTGATAATTTTATTAATTATGTGGTTAATCATACAACAAAGGTCTCAGACACTGTAGCTCCACAAAATCTTACATTTCTATTTGAAACCCATAATTCATTCTTTAATACGGAAGATAAAACAGTATTAAAGCACGGAATTAAATTCCTATCCGAAAAGCTCAACAGCAAAGATTATATAACCATTGTTTGCTATGGAAGGCAAAATGGTATAATACTTCAAAACACTCAAGCTTCAAATATTAAGTTACTGCTTAGTAGTATTGAAAGCCCTAACATTAGACCAGATGATAATATCGCTGATGGTATTGAATTGGCTTACCAACTGGCTAAGGAGAGCTACTTAGAAGAAGGACAGAATTATGTTGTTTTGGTTAGAAATCCCAATGGAAAGCCTCCTGTAAATACACAAAACTTTACTGCAACCCAACCAAAAACAAAAGGAGGAGGTAATGCCGTCGTCTTAACGGCTATTGCGCTTTTGCCAGAGATTATTAAAGTCATTAAAGATTAAAACAAATTATTAAAAACAAACATTATGAAAACAATCAATCTATTATTGATATTCACTGTGTTGAGCTTGTCTATACACAGTCAACAAAAGGAAATTACAGGAAAAGTTACCATGGCATCGGATGGCTTACCATTACCAGGAGCTAACGTAACCATAAAAGGTACTTCAAACGGAACTCAAACAGATTTTGACGGGAACTATAAATTCAATGTGCATTTAGGAGATATTTTGGAAATATCATATGTTGGTTTAAAAACAGCACAAATTACAATTGGTAATCCCAACAGGTATGATGTTGCTTTGGAACCTGATGCCAGATTAGAAGAAGTGGTTGTTACTGGTTATACAACAGGTCCTAATTATAGAAGTCGACAGATGAATATTAAAATGTCAGAGCGATTAGTCATAAATCCAAGAAAAATTAAGGAGAGTGGGTCGATTTCAGAAGCTCAAGATATTTCTAAACCGTTATACGTGCTCAACGGTGAACCAATTTCAGAAGAAAAATTTAATAACTTAAAAACCAAAAAAGTAAGAAGTTTAGAAATTTTAGATGCTGAACAAGGTAGAAAGACCTTTGGATATGAAGGTAAAATAGGTGTTGTTTGCGCAACTACAAGAGGAAAGCGCGGCGATGTTGATTTTGGCTTAGTGTCAGATTTTCTCAATGAAGCATATAGTAAGATTCAAGAAAATGAATTTAAACACACTCAAAATTCACCATTATCTACGTTTTCAATTGATGTAGATAAGGCCTCTTATAGTAATATAAGACGTTTAATAAACAATGGTCAGGCTATAAATCCTAATGCTGTAAAAATTGAAGAAATGATTAATTACTTTAACTACAAGTATCCGCAGCCCATAGATAAGCATCCCTTTTCCATAAATACCGAGGTGGTAAATACGCCTTGGCATAAGGATACACAGTTGGTTAGGATCGGTTTACAGGGTAAGTCTTATGACAATACTAAATTACCACCGTCTAACCTTACATTTTTAATTGATGTGTCTGGTTCCATGGGCAGCCCAAATAAATTACCACTTTTAAAATCGGCCTTTAAATTGTTGGTTAATCAATTACGAGAACAAGATAACGTCTCAATTGTTGTTTATGCTGGTGCTGCAGGTCTTGTTTTAGAGCCTACATCTGGTAATAATAAAGAGAAAATACTTAGTACGCTTAACAATTTAAGAGCTGGAGGTTCTACCGCTGGTGGTGCTGGTATTGAGTTAGCTTATAAATTAGCTCAAGAAAACTTTAAAAAGAACGGTAATAACAGGGTTATTTTAGCGACTGATGGCGATTTTAATGTAGGCGCTTCAAGTGATACCGCTATGGAAGAGCTTATTGAAGAAAAACGCAAATCTGGTGTGTTTTTGTCAGTCCTTGGATTTGGTATGGGCAATTATAAGGATTCAAAACTTGAAGTTCTTGCGGACAAGGGTAATGGCAACCACGCTTATATAGATACTATGCAAGAGGCCCAAAAAGTATTTGGCAAAGAGTTTGGTGGCACCCTGTACACTATAGCCAAAGATGTTAAGATTCAAGTAGAATTTAATCCTAATAAGGTGCAAGCCTACAGGCTTATTGGTTATGAAAACAGATTGCTAAACGATGAAGATTTTATTGACGACACCATTGACGCTGGAGAATTGGGAAGCGGACATACCGTAACAGCATTATATGAGGTTGTGCCTGTGGGTATTATAACGGATTATGTTAAAGCCGTTTCAAATTTAAAATATACGGACAATAGGTCAAGCGATAAGTATTTAGATGAGCTATTTACTGTAAAGTTTAGATACAAAAAGCCAGACGCTACAAAGAGCATTGAAATGGTGCATGTACAAAACACAAACATAAGTGAGCCTTCAGCAGATATGAACTTTGCTTCAGCTGTTGCTTTATTTGGAATGCATTTAAGAAAATCTAAATACTTTAATAATACGTCTATAGAATTGGTTGTTGATTTAGCAAAAAAGGGCAGAGGTAAAGATGAAAATGGATATCGTTCGGAGTTTATTAGGTTAATTAAATCCCATCAGAACTTACAATAATGTTAAAAAAAAACCAAGGCAAATTGCCTTGGTTTTTTATTTATATGGCCAGGACCTAGTTTCCTTCAGCTAGATTTTTCATTTCTTCTTCTATCATTTCATAAAACTCATCAATCTTAGGCAAAACGATAATTCTTGTTCTTCTGTTTTTAGCTCTATTTGCTGCAGTATCATTTGGAACTAAGGGTACATAAGAGCTACGACCAGCAGCAATTAATTTTTCGGGATTTACGTCTAGGTCTTCAAGAACTCTAACTACAGATGTCGCCCTTTTAACACTCAAATCCCAGTTATCTAATAATGGAGGTTTACTATAGGAAACGTTGTCTGTATGAGACTCTACCATAGCTTCAAAATTTGGCTTTCCTTTGATTACTGTAGCCACTTTACCTAACACTTCTTTAGCTCGGGTAGTTACATTATAACTACCACTTTTGAATAAGAGTTTGTCAGCAATCGAGATAAAAACTACACCTTTCTCTACGTTGACTTCAATATCTGGGTCATTGATACCAACTTCTTTCTTTAGGCTTGTAACAAGTGCTAATGTTACGCTATCCTTTCTAGATAATGCGTCTTGTAAGCGTGCTATTTTTAAGTTACTCTCTTTGAGACTCTCTAAAGTTGATTCAATGTTCTTTGCTCCTTGAGTAGTAAGCTCTGTCATATCCTGAGAGTTTTTTATCAGAGCTTCGTTACTTCTACGCATATCAGCTAATTGATCTTTCATAGTCTCTACTCTTGCATTTGCTGCGGCGGCATCAGAAAGACACTTATTTAATTTTACGGTAGCGCTATTTAGTAAATCTTGCGTTTCTTGTTGTCTTGCTTCAAGCGCTGCGTACTCTTTTTTAGACACGCAAGATGCTAAAAGCACCATAGAACAAACGCTTAGTACTATCAATTTTTTCATAATTTATTTTAGGTTTAACAGTTAATAAAAACTACTCAAAGTTAGACAAAAGATAATTTTCACCTATAGTCATTAACAATTTTTTTTAAAGTTTTATAAACAGCTAAAACAAGGTTTTCTTCTTAATAAAATAAGACCAAACAATAGAGTTAACTTTATAGTAGTTCGAGCGTCTATTCAACTGTTTGCGCTGTCTTAATAATCGAGAAAAATTAAGATAAAAACTTCCGTGGGCTTTTAATATCGCCACGAAATGCAAGAGTTTAAATTGTAATAAAAAGCGAGCACCTGCTATTCCGTCCAAGACCATTCTTAGAAAAAGTCTCCCAAGAAGATACCTATCCGTGTTTTTCACTAGAGTGTAAAGGCTATTTCTAAAGTTAAGGTAAGTCTTCTGAGGGTTTTGATTATTTAATGTAGCACCGCCAACATGATAGACTTCCGAAGTTCCGACATATAGCGTCTTAATGTTCTCATTGAAGGCGCGCCAACATAAATCAATCTCCTCCATATGAGCAAAAAATGAGTCGTCAAAACCATTGAGTTTTTTATAAACACTGTTTTTAATAAAAAAGCAAGCACCAGAAGCCCAAAGAATGTCTTTTGTATCATTGTATTGACCATTGTCATCTTCTATGTAATCAAAGACGCGTCCTCTACAGAAGGGGTAACCATAGCTATCAATATAGCCACCTGCGGCTCCAGAATACTCAAAGCGTTGCTTATTGTTATAGTCTAATAATTTTGGCTGAATAATACCAATAGTATTATCACTATTAAAAGCATTTAGAATAGGATCTAACCATTTATGAGTAACTTCAACATCGTTATTAAGTAAGCAAAGAACAGATTCGCTAATAAATTCTATAGCTTTGTTATAGCCCTTTGCAAACCCGTAATTTTTATTGTGTTTTATGATGTTAACCTCTGGATAATTAACTTTTATAAATTGTATAGAGTTATCTGTTGACGCATTATCCACTACATATACCTTAGCGTCATTTGAATACTGTACTACAGAAGGTAGAAATTGCTCTAGGAGTTGTTTTCCATTCCAGTTTAAGATAACGATCGCTATATCTTCTTTTAGATACATTTATTTGCTTTGATAGTTGGGTATATCCTTGAGAAACACATACTTTTCTAAGTTATTATCTATTTGGCAATAATAGTGATTTATTCCATTGGTTACCATTAGAAAGGACGCATCTAATGCAAGATTGTACTGTGCAATTTGATCAAATGTTTTCTGACTAATCCTAATTGATGGAGCTTTGCATTCTACAATTAAGTGTAAACTACCATTGTTATTATAAATTACGATATCATAACGTTTTTTTAATCCGTTGATATAGAGTTCTTTTTCAACATTAATCAGTGATTTAGGATACTTTTTTTCTTTTAAAAGGAAATGTATGCAATGTTGGCGAACCCATTCCTCTGGCTGAAGCACTACAAATTTTTTGCGAATGACATCAAAAATGGATGTGTTATTTTCAGTACTTTTGAAACGGTAGTCGAAAGGGGGGAAATTTAACTTTTGCACAAAAATATTTAAACAATTACAGTTGAATATTAAGTTGCAAAATTACGATTAATAATTTTCAACCTGTAATGAAGTGTAACTACACGGTTTTGGATATTGGATGAAATCTAAAAACAGCATTAAATCAGTCTTTAGTTGGAAGAAGTTAAGCAAATAGTAAAATCAATTAAGAAAGGGGATATCAAGCCTATTTACTTTTTAATGGGAGAAGAGCCTTATTACATTGATAAGATTTCTGAGTTTATAGAAAATACGGTCCTCGATGAAGCAGAAAAAGGATTTAACCAAATGGTCTTATATGGAAGAGATGTAAGTATTGATGATATAGTAAGTAATGCTAAACGTTTTCCTATGATGGCCGAGCGTCAGGTTATTATCGTTAAAGAGGCTCAAGACTTAAGCCGTAGTATTGAAAAACTTGCGTCTTATGCCAATCAACCTCAACCAACCACAGTATTGGTTCTTAACTACAAGTATAAAAAAATTGATAAGCGTAAAGCGCTTTATAAAGCCCTATCTAAAGCGGGTGTTGTATTTGAAAGCAAAAAACTATATGAAAATCAGGTAGCAGACTGGATAAGACGTGTTTTATCTGGCAAGAATTACGATATTTCTCCTAAAGCTGCCCAAATGTTGGTGGAATTCTTAGGGACAGATTTAAGTAAAATTGATAACGAACTTAACAAACTAAAAATAGTTTTACCCAAAGGCACCCAGATAACGCCAGAGCATATCGAAGAAAATATAGGAATTAGCAAAGACTTTAACAATTTTGAATTGCGAAAGGCTATTGGCGAACGCAATGTATTAAAGGCACACCAAATCGTTAAATATTTTGGAGATAATCCAAAGGATAATCCTCTGGTTGTAACTATGGCTTTATTGTTCAATTTTTTTTCGCAACTCCTTCATTTACATGGAATGGCAGATAGGTCTCCTAGAAGTGTAGCTTCTGCACTTCGTATTAATCCGTATTTTGTAAATGAATACTTAAATGCTGCCCGCAATTACCCAATGAAAAAAGTAAGTGCTATAATTTCATTATTAAGAGAGTATGACGTCAAAGGAAAAGGTGTTGGTTCTAATGCTGTACCTCAAGGTGATTTGTTAAAAGAATTATTAGTTAAGATTCTAAAATAAACTCTAATTACCTTTTATTATAAAAGTGTGGGTTAGTGGTTCGCCGACTTTGGACTTAGGTGTAAGTCTTAGAATGTAAAGTCCACTATTTATATCCGAAATATCTAATTTACTTGTAGCAAAGGATTTAATCAATTGTCCCGCAATTGTATAAATAGAAGCTAAATATTCTTCAGAATTTAGTTGAACAAAATTCTTTGCAGGATTTGGATAAAAATCCACATCACGGTTTGGCTGAGAATCTTCAGTACTTAATGTACTCAAATTAAAGCTGTAAAGTCCTTGTGAATTGCCATTGCCTGCTTCAGCAGAAACATAATATTCATTATTATTAATGGGTGCTATACCTTCGGTTTGAAATGAATAACTATTAGGTGGATTAATGGATGTTTTTGTCAAAGAGCCATTTGAAAATAGGCCAGAGCTAAATCCATTTAAATTAATGAAAAATGAACCGTTGAGGTCATATCCACAAAGGACTATGCTGGAACCATCAACACTCGTGGTGGCACCAGTAACTAACCCTTGGGTATTAAGGACATCAATAGCAGTGATGCTGTAAGTTCCTGGTGTTTTTGGCACTGTGTAAACGTTGGTATTGCCATCTGCCCAATTTTTAGTAAAAACATAAAGATTGTTGTTGTAATGAATTAAAGCTTCAGCGTCAAAATTAGTGGTGAATTCTTGTACTGAAAAGTCAGTTTGTTCATTGTAGCTAAAATTAATAACGTCTGCAGTTACTGAATTAGAGTTGATGTAATCGTTTCTAGAGATTCTATAAATTCTTAGATTGGTCCTAGTAGCATCAAAATTTCCAAAATCACCTATATAAATATAATTGTTATCGTAGGTGAGGTCTTCCCAATCCACATTCGTAGAATTGGTTATCGTAACAGTACGTGTAATATCTCCGGTTGATGTATTTATTTCATAGAGCTCGTTGCTATTGCCAGAATCATTATGAGTAATTAGGATATTATCTAAAAAAATAAGTCCTGAAGTCTCACTTACTGTATTGTCAAGAGGGGATTCTAAGGTATAATCTTGACTAAACGAAGAAAAAGTAAAAATAAAAGAAATTAAAATTACGGAAGTTAGCCTCATTGGTTTTGGTAAAATAGATTCACTATTCTTCAGAGTATACTATTTCGCCGTTAAAAATGGTCATTTCAATTTTTGTTTTTAGAATATCGGCCTCTGGCACCGTCATAAGATCTTGACTGTAAATGGTGAAATCAGCAAGTTTCCCCTTGGTTATTGATCCTTTTATATCTTCTTCGAAAGCACCATAAGCGGCATCGAGAGTATAGGATCTTAATGCCTGCTCACGAGTCATTTTTTGTTCCGGTTCATAACCGCCTTCAGGAGTTCCTCTTAAGGTTTTGCGGCTTACACTCGCATAAAAACTTGCAATAGGATTTATGGGTTCAACAGGTACATCAGTACCATTTACAATTGGTACACCACTTTGTAACAAGGTTTGCCACATGTAGGCTCCTTCCTTAATCCGTTTTTCACCAAGACGGTCAATAGCCCAAGGTCTATCAGATGACATATGAACGGCCTGCATTGCTGGTATAACATTTAGTTCTGCGAATCGTGGAATATCTTCAGGATGTAAATGTTGTGCATGTTCAATACGAAATCTATGGTCATTTGCTTTTTCTGGAAGCGCGTTGAAGGCAATCTCATAACGGTCTAAAATTTCACGATTAGCTCTATCGCCAATAGCGTGTGAACAGACTTGGAAACCGTTTTCTAAGCCTTTAAGTGAGGTTTCCCTAACAAATTCCATGGGTAAGGTTTCGTGCCCAAAATGATCTGGTCTGTCAGAATATGGCTCTAAAAGCCAAGCACCGCGTGAACCCAAGGCTCCGTCGCAATTTAATTTTATAGAGCGAATTGTAAAACGGTTGTCATTATCTATCATAAGACCTTTATCGTACCATTCATTTAAAAGTTTTTTATCCCAACCTGTAAGCATCGCATAAATTCTAACATCTAATTTATTCTCAGATTTCATTTTATTGTACAGATTGATGGTTTCTCTTGGAATACCTGCATCATGGAAAGAGGTTATACCGTTTTTGTGACATGCCTTTACAGCAAGGTCAAAAGCTTGAAGGTCTGATGCTTCAGTGCGCTCAGGTATGTGTTTTGTAATTAATGTCATAGCACGTTCGTTGAAAACACCTGTGGGTTTGCCTGATGCGTCAACAATAACTTCCCCACCCTCAATTTCAAATTTCTTAATGCCATCTTGAGCAAGTGAAACAAGACCTGCAATTTCCATTGCTTTCTCATTAGCAAAACTTGCATGTCCACTAGCATGTCTGAGATATACAGGATTGTTAGGTGAAACCTCACTTAATCTGTGATGCGTTTGAAACCCATTGACCATTTCAGCAGGTAATGAATCCCATTTGCTTTGGTGCCATCCTCGTCCTGTTATCCATTCTCCAGGCTTGGCAGTTTTTACACGTTCAGCTACGGCATCGATAATCTCTTGGTAACTTGAGGTGTTTAGCAAATCTAAGTTTAATTCGTTATAGCCTAGCCCCATAAAATGACCATGTCCTTCAATAAGACCAGGAGTCATCGTTTTGCCTTTTAAATCAATGAGATCTGTGTTATCTGTTTTATATACTTCCGCATCTTTAAGTGTTCCAGCAAAAAGAATTGTATGGTCTTTAATAGCTACGGCTTCTACAGTGGGGTTTGAGTCATCTACCGTATAAATGGTTCCTCCATAGATAAGCATTGAGGCTTTATCTTCTGTTTGATTTGAGCAATTAAAGAGTATGAGAACGAATGAAACAAGTAAAATTTTAAAACTATGATTTAATGTCATTTGCTGGGTGTTTTTTGAGAGCATAAGTTACTATAAAATTAGAAACTTATACTTTCAACTTTCCGTTTTTATTAAAGCAAAGTTCTAATAATTTATCGTTGAGATTATTACCTTTAGCTCCAAATGGAGTGGTTAGATAGATTACTAGCGGGTTTTTCATCCTTAGCGTGGGGTTTACCATTGCTAATTCTACTTGTTGGAGGTGGTTTGTACTTAGCTATCCGTTCTAAATTTTTACCCTTTAGATACTTAGGGCATGCCATAAATGTATTAAGGGGAAAGTACGATAATCCAGACGACCCGGGTCAGATTTCACATTTTCAAGCGTTATCAACGGCCTTGTCTTCAACAATAGGTATGGGTAATATCGCTGGTGTGGCAGTTGCTATTGCTGTTGGTGGTCCTGGCGCGGTGTTTTGGATGTGGATAAGCGCATTAATTGGGATGAATACCAAATTTTTCACCTCGACACTTGCCGTATTGTATCGAGGAAAGGACAGTAAAGGTGATATACAGGGAGGTCCAATGTATTTCATAGTAGAAGGATTGGGAAAAAAATGGAAGCCTTTAGCCATTGCATTCAGTATATTTGGTTTAATTGGAGCATTGCCCGTATTTAATGTTAATCAACTGACCCAAGCTATTAATGATATTCTATTAGAGCCTAATGGTGTGGAGGTTTCATTTCTTTCAAATTTAGGTGTAGGGATCTTTTTGGTCGCGTTGACAGCCTTGGTAATTTTAGGTGGTATAACGCGTATAGGAAAGGTTGCTTCTAAGTTGGTGCCTCTCATGGTTGTTCTTTATTTTGTTTTGGTTGCTATAATTTTGTTTCATCATTACGATGAATTGGGATATTTCTTAAAGCTGATTTTCACTGATGCTTTCGAAGCTAATTATTATCCAAAGGATGATACCTTTTTAGGAGGTGTGTTAGGAGCATTGATTTTGCACGGTGTGAAACGAGGAGCGTTTTCAAATGAAGCCGGAATCGGAACAGCACCTTTAGCTCATGGAGCTGCTAAAACAGATCAACCTATACGAGAGGGGCTTGTTGCTATGCTTGGGCCTGCAATAGATACACTAGTTGTTTGTACACTTACAGCATTAGCAATTTTAGTAACTGGCGTTTGGGAGACGACCGATAATAACGGTGTAAGTCTAACAGCTTCTGCATTTTCAGAAGTAATGCCTAATTATGGTGTTTATGGTTTGCTGGTTTGTATTACGGTATTTAGTATGAGTTCTTTATTTTCTTATTCCTACTACGGTTCTAAATGCATGTCTTTTTTGTTTGGTGCCAAAAACCAACACTACTATACTTATTTTTATATCCTTAGTATACTTATTGGTGCCACCACCTCATTGGATATGATGATAAATCTTATAGACGGCGTATTTGCTTTAATGGCCGTACCAACTATGACCGCAACGCTTATTTTAGCACCTAAGGTCTTAAAGGCTGCCAAAGTCTATTTTAAAGGCTTAAAAACAAAAGATTTTGTTTAGGTTCATAGAGCTTCAGATAAAACAAAAGACATCTGTTTTTATATAGTTTGCTAAATTGATATATTTATGCTAATTTAGTATATATGAAAATTACAAATTGTCCTAACTGTAATTCCGACCAGTACATTAAGAGCGGAGTGGTTAATCAAAGACAGCGTTATAAGTGTAAAGATTGTAGTTACTTTTTCACCGTCAATAAGATTGGTAAAAAAATCGATGATTATTATGTTAACAAGGCGTTACAGCTATATTTAGAGGGGTTGACCTATAGGGAAATAGAACGTATACTAGGTATTTCTCACGTTAGTATTATGAACTGGGTAAAAAAGTACAATATAAAACGCCCTTATAATTCAAAATATCATCCAACCTATAAAATTCTTAATGCAGAAGAACTTGCTAATTTCTTTTCAGAACGTGATAATTTATCGGGAGCAGGTACTGTTGTAACTGAGCTTGGTGATAAGTTTATGCTCATAAAATGGGAACGTTTTAGAGAATAAAGTATAAAAAATTACCAAAAAAATATATTAACTTTTTTTTAAGTCCTTATTATTTAGAGTTTAGTAGTGCACACAAAACCAATGTATAACTAACTAAACTCTAAATGTATGAAAAAAACAAGCTTAATACTGATGGGATTACTTCTATCCTGTCAGTTATTTTTTGCTCAAGGTATAGACGAGTATACTGGAGGCTATAAGGTTAAATTTAATGAGGATGGGTCTAAATACCTTCGCATTATAGCATGGGGCCAATTTTGGGCACAATACGATGATAATGCACCCTCAACGGACAGTAAATTAGATTTGAGCATTAGGCGAGCAAGGATATTAACCTATACCCAGCTTAACAAGAAGTTCTTAATTCTAACTCATTTTGGCCTTAATAATTTAAATGGGAATAATACCTCTCCACTTGGTTACGGAGAAAACTCTCAATTGTTCTTTCACGATTTTTGGGGCGAATGGGCACTTACAGATAAACATTCAGCAGGATTTGGTCTGCATTATTGGAATGGTATTTCTCGCGCCAACAACCAAAGCACCTTAAATATGTTAACCTTGGACAACAACCGTCAATCTTGGGCAACTCTTGGGTTGTCAGACCAATTTGCCAGACATATTGGTGTTTATTTGAAAGGTAAAATCGGTCGGCTTCAATATCGTGTAGCTTATAATGAGGCAAATGCCAGTACTTTAGACACAAGAGATCCTGTGGTGGACGCTACAACTGTTTATGGCGGGCGAACAATTCTCGGTTCTGGTGATGCAGGAAAAGTAATCCAAGGGTATTTTGATTATAACTTTTTAGACGAGGAGTCTAATTTTCTCCCCTACAAGGTAGGAACCTATCTAGGAAGTAAAAAAGTATTTAATGTTGGTGCAGGTTTCTTTAATCATGCCAATGGTGTTGTAGAATCCAATGGAGAAGGAGCAGATGTTACCATATTAGCTGTTGATGCCTTTTACGATGCACCGCTTGGAGGAAATAATGACGCTATAACAGCTTATGCTGTTTTTCAAAATAATGATTACGGTCAAGATTTTAGATTAGGACCATATGCAACAGGTAATATGTTTTACACCCATGTGGGGTATCTAATTCCTGGAGACAAAACAAAAACACGTTTGCAGCCTTATGTGTCTTATAACAACAGTCAGATAGACGCTATTGATGATAATTCAACACGCCTTGGTATAGGTGGAAATATATTTTTAACAGGTCATCATTCTAAGATTAGTGTTGAATATACCAACACTAAAATTGGTAGCGCAGATGCTACGGGGTTGTTCACGGTACAAGCTATGATATTCTTATAAAAACTTAAAATTATGTCGGAAAAACAAAAACATGCAACAGCATATTGGAAAGAGAACGTCAAATACCTTTCCATTCTATTGGCCATTTGGTTCATCGTATCCTATGGTTGTGGTATTCTCTTTAAAGATGCCTTAAATGAAATAAGATTAGGAGGCTTCAAGCTAGGCTTTTGGTTCGCCCAGCAAGGCTCTATTTATGTATTCGTGATATTAATTTTCGTTTACGTACGATTGATGAATAAACTAGATAAAAAATATGGTTTCGACGAATAGTCAGCCACTAATAAAAATTTAAAATTATGAGTGTACAAGTATGGACATGGATATTAGTAGGTGTGACATTCGCACTATACTTCGGAATTGCAATTTGGGCTAGAGCGGGCTCAACAAAAGAATTTTATGTTGCTGGTGGAGGTGTTTCGCCATTAGCCAATGGTATGGCTACAGCAGCAGACTGGATGAGTGCGGCGTCATTCATCTCAATGGCAGGTCTTATTTCTTTTATGGGATATGACGGCTCAGTATTTTTAATGGGCTGGACAGGAGGCTATGTGCTTTTAGCATTGTTATTAGCGCCTTATTTAAGGAAGTTTGGAAAGTTCACTGTTCCAGATTTTATTGGGGATCGCTATTACTCAAATACAGCACGAACCGTTGCAGTCATCTGTGCATTAATAGTATCGTTTACCTATGTTGCTGGGCAAATGCGCGGTGTTGGTATAGTGTTTTCACAGTTCTTACAGGTTGATATTACATTTGGAGTAATTATTGGAATGACCGTAGTTTTAGTTTTTGCCTTTTTAGGTGGAATGAAAGGCATTACATATACCCAAGTGGCACAGTACTGCGTGTTAATTTTCGCATTTATGGTACCTGCGTTTTTCATTTCTATTCAAATGACTGGGAATATCATTCCACAAATAGGAATGGGGGGAACAGTAGAAGATGGAACATTTTTGCTTGATAAACTAGACGCGTTACATACACAACTAGGCTTCAACGAATATACCGATGGTAGTAAATCCACTTGGGATGTATTCGCGATTACTTTAGCGCTTATGGTAGGTACGGCAGGATTACCACATGTAATTGTTCGATTCTTTACAGTACCAAAAGTTAAAGATGCGCGTAAGTCTGCAGGATATGCATTATTGTTAATTGCTATTTTATATACTACTGCACCAGCAATTGCTGTTTTTGCAAGAACTAATTTAATCGAAACGGTTAGTAATACTGAATATAAGGAAATTCCACAATGGTTTAAGAATTGGGAGGATACGGGTTTAATTGCTTGGTCAGATAAGAATGGCGATGGTAAAATTCAATACGTAGCAGGAAGCTCAATAGAAGGCAAAAAACCAAAATATACTGATTCAAGAGGCCAATATGGCGAACGTACCATTTCAAATCCTAATGCTGAAGCTAATGAGCTTTATGTAGACAGGGATATTATGGTATTAGCCAATCCAGAAATTGCTAATTTGCCAAACTGGGTAATTGCTTTAGTAGCCGCTGGTGGTATAGCTGCAGCTCTATCGACAGCTGCGGGTTTATTATTGGTAATCTCCACATCAATATCACATGATTTAATTAAAAAGCAATTAAAGCCTAACATCTCTGATAAAGGGGAGTTGATGTGGGCTAGAGGTGCTATTGTTGTGGCAATTATTATTGCAGGGCTATTTGGTATTTATCCGCCAGGTTTTGTTGCCGCGGTAGTTGCGCTGGCCTTTGGGTTAGCAGCTGCATCATTTTTCCCAGCAATTATCCTTGGGATTTTTGATAAACGTATGAATCGTCAAGGTGCTGTGGCAGGAATGATTGTGGGTATAACCTTAATGCTGTTTTATATGATTGTTTATAAAACTGGATTGATCGGAGTTATGGATCCAAGACCAGCTAGTGAATGGTGGTTTGGAACTTCTCCAGAAGGATTTGGAACAGTAGCAATGCTAGTTAACGTAGTTGTTTCAGTTATCGTATCTCGGATGACACCACCACCACCACAACATGTGCAGGAGATTGTAGAAAATATAAGAATCCCGTCAGGAGCAGGTGAAGCTCAGTCTCATTAAGGCTTTACGGAAAACTTAAAAATAGTATCAACGATACATTTTAATCTTGATATGTTTTAGTTAGGAAAAAACAGTATTGCAATGTGCAATGCTGTTTTTTGCATGTATTCATAACCTCATTAAGGATCTTTTCATTTATATTTAAATCTCCGTTTAAACGAATTATATCTTGAAAAAACGACACGAACAGAAATTAGTAGTCTTAGGGATAGTTTTGTTGCTATTGCTGAATATTCCATTACTACTCATATTTGATTTCGAAGGTGCTGTATTGGGCGTCCCAACATTATACTTCTCAATTTTTTGTATTTGGTCTGTTTCAATAATCATTTCATACATAGTCTTGAAGCGTCACTATGAGTAATTACTGGTTGTTCATCATTATTGTAATTTACTTGGCAAGTCTCTTTGGCATTGCTTTTTTGGCTGAAAAAAACGCCAAAAGTAAATGGGTTAACAACTCCATAGTTTACACACTCTCCTTAGGAGTCTATTGTACAGCTTGGACCTATTACGGAAGTATTGGTATAGCCGCTAATTCGGGAATAAGTTTTTTACCTATATATCTTGGGCCAGTTATAGCGGCTCCATTATGGATTGTAGTTTTACGTAAAATTATTAGAATTTCTAAACAGCATAAAATAAGTTCTATAGCCGATTTTTTAAGTTTGCGTTATGGCAATAATAGATTTTTAGGAGCATTGGTAACTTTAATCTGTCTGCTTGGAATTGTACCTTATATTTCTTTACAGCTTAAAGCAGTTTCTGAAACATTTCAAATCTTGTCTGACGATACGAGTTATGTATCAACATCAGTTTACGACGATTCAACATTTTACATCGCTCTGTTACTAGCGATTTTCGCGACGTTTTTTGGAACACAAACTACAGATGCCTCAGAAAAACGCAAAGGAATTGTCATGTCAGTGGCCATTGAGTCAGTATTAAAGTTGGTGTTTTTCTTATGCGTCGGCTTTTATGTGACTTATATATTGTTTGATGGTACTGAAGATATTTATACCAGGATGGTGGAGCGTTCCAATTTTAGTGTCCTTATAAGTATTAACGGCTTCGAAAACGGTTTTATTTGGCTTTATACGATTTTGCTGTCATTCTTTGCCATTTTTTTATTGCCAAGACAATTCCAGGTTTCTGTTGTTGAAAATGTTAGAGAGAAGCATTTAAAAAATGCTATTTGGATGTTCCCCTTATACTTACTGCTCTTTAATGTCTTTGTCATTTTTGTGGCCTGGGCAGGTAATTTAAACATTGGCATAGAAGAGCAAGCGGAGTATTATGCCTTATTGCTGCCACTTAAAAACGGAAATACCACATTGGCAGTTCTGGTCTTTTTAGGAGGTTTGTCGGCTGTCATTTCAATGGTGGTCGTTTCGACCTTGGCCTTATCTGTAATGGTAAGTAATAACCTTGTGATTCCTTATGGCTTTTTAGATCGATTCATTCAAAGCCATCCCGAGCGTAATGCCAAGTATATAAAGAATATTCGTCGTATTTCAATTTTTTCAATCATAATAATTGCCTATGCTTTTTACGTGAATTTTTCTTATGAGTTGTCTTTATATTCTATAGGGTTAATTGCATTTGTAATTATCGCACAATTAGCGCCTTCCTTTTTCATTGGACTGTTTTGGAATCGAGGGTCATCAAAAGGAACAATTATCGGAATAACGGCAGGTTTTCTCGTGACGTTTTACACTTTAATTCTTCCTTTTCTAATTGAAGCATTTACAGGGTCCAACGATTTTGCCCAAAATGGTTTTGTGCCAATTGAAGCACTAAAACCCCACGCCCTTTTTGGAATTGATTTTCTAAGTCCTCCGACTCATGCTTTTTTCTGGAGTATGCTAGTAAATGGCTCATGCTATCTATTGTTTTCACTGTTATATAAAGGAAATTACAGAGAGCGTAATTATGCCGAAATGTTTGTAGACAGCCGCAACTATTCGGACTTACAAGATGGTGCTTTAGTTTGGAAGGGTGAAGCTTATGTCGCCGAAATTAAAAATGTCCTTAATAAGTTTTTAGGTCAAGCGCGCACAGAACGTGCACTTAGTTTATTCTTTAGGAAATATAATCTAGCTTCAGATACACAAATGGCTGATGCCAGACTGATTAATTTTTCAGAAAAATTATTGACAGGTAGTATTGGTAGTGCTTCTGCAAAGATTCTAATCTCAAGTGTTGTAAAAGAAGAGGAAGTAAGTTTAGTTGAAGTCCTTAAGATATTAGAGGAATCTAAGGAGACAATCGCTCGCAACAAATTGTTAAGAGATAAATCAGAGGAGTTGACCCAATTAACTTCAAAATTAAAAGAAGCAAATAGTGAGTTGATTGAGAAAGATAAACAAAAGGACGAGTTTTTAGATACAGTAGCACACGAGCTTAAGACACCTATTACTGGAATCCGGGCGGCAACGGAGCTATTGATGGACGATTCTGACGAAATGCCAGTGGAGCTTAGAACGCAATTTCTCAAAAATATGATGCAAGATAGTGATCGGTTGTCTAGACTAATACATAGCATTCTGGATTTTGAGAAACTTTCAAAGGGACGAGCACAGCTCAGTTTAAAAAAGCACAATATTAGAGAAACTATTCAAAGAGCTATTCAGAATTTAGAACACATTGCATCTAGAAGGCATATTACAATTATCCACTCTAACAACAGTGACGTTTTTGCTCAATATGATGAGGACCGAATACTTCAGGTATTAACGAACTTAATTTCTAATGCGATTAAATTTTGTAAGCCGGAACAAGGAGAAATTGTAGTAGATTATAAGTATGAAAAGGGGCTTCTGGAAGTTAGTGTTAAAGATAATGGAAAGGGTATACCGAATCAAGACATTCCTTTTATTTTCGATAAGTTTTACCAATCAAAAAATCAAAATATTATAAAACCTGAGGGTAGTGGGTTGGGCTTAGCTATATCTAAAACAATCGTAGAAAATCACAACGGGAAAATTTGGGTAAAAAATAATGAGAAAAATGGTGTAACCTTTGGTTTTCAACTACCTTTTAAGTAAATTGTATAAGAATTAGGAGAATGAAGAAGATAGTCATCGTTGATGATGAGCCAAACATAGTAATGACATTAGAATATACTTTTAAAAAGCAAAATTTTGAAGTATATATTGCAAGAGATGGAGGTGAAGCATTAGAGATATTAGAAACAGTTGTTCCAGATATCATACTACTAGATGTTATGATGCCAAAAGTAGATGGTTATCAAACACTTAAGTTAATTAAAGAAAACAAAAAGTTGAAGAACACTAAGGTTGTGTTTTTAACTGCAAAAAATAAAGCTTCAGATATTGAAAAGGGTGTAAAACTTGGAGCTGATAAATATTTAACAAAGCCGTTTTCAATAAAAAAAATAGTTTCAGAAATTAATGAGTTAATCACTACTTAATTTCAACTTTAATAACCATTGGTTTTGTGTGCAAGCAAACAATGTGTAATTAAAGTATATTAAAATGAAACAACTTCGATTAAATGGTATGACCTCTGATATCCTTATCAGTGCTTATGTCGTTATTACCCTATATTTCCGTTTTAAATTAGAAAGTAAAACAGCTACAGGACCTGTAGAATCATTAGTTATGGGTGCGTGTTTTGTAGTTATTCTATGGGTGCTCATAAAACTAAATATTCTAAATCCTAATTGGTTTGGTTTGTTCAAATCTAAAACTCTCAAGCCATGAGTTATAGTAAAAAGTATATAGAAAGTATCCAGAACAAAGAGCAATTCTGGGAAGATCAAGCAAATGCCTTGTCTTGGTACACAAAACCAAAAACTATTCTAGGGAAAGATAAGTATGGCTATCCGCAATGGTTTGTTGACGGTAAACTTAATGTGAGCTATCTCTGCATAGATAAACATATTGAGGACGGTCACGGTGATCAAGATGCTATTATTTATGATTCACCTGTGACAAAGACTAAAGAGCATATATCGTTTTATAAATTGCATCAAGAGGTTTCTAAGTTAGCTGGTGGACTTCAGGCTCTTGGTTTGTCTAAAGGGGATACGGTTATAATATATATGCCTATGATTCCCCAAGCCCTTTACGCTATGTTGGCATGCGCGAGATTAGGTGTCATTCATTCAGTAGTTTTTGGTGGTTTTGCACCGCACGAATTAGCTATAAGAATAGATGATTGCAAACCTAAAGCTATAATAACTGCATCTAACGGAATAGAAATTGAACGCATTATACCTTATAAGCCTTTTGTGGACGAGGCAATTGCCCTTGCAGAAAATAAGCCGGAGCATGTCATTGTATATGATAGAAATTTAGGTGTTGAAATACCTTCTAAAACTTATGACATAGATTATGCTGATTTAGTTTCAAAATCTGTAAGTATAGAGCCGATTCCGGTAGAATCAAATCACCCTTTGTATATTCTCTATACTTCAGGTACCACAGGGAAACCTAAAGGCATAATTCGCGATTCTGGTGGCTATGCCACTGCTTTAAAGTTCTCCATGAAACATGTTTATGGTGTAGATGAGGGCGATGTCTATTGGGCCGCTAGTGACGTTGGCTGGGTTGTTGGCCATAGTTATATTGTCTACGGTCCTTTGCTCAATAGAAATACAACTGTTGTTTTTGAAGGTAAACCAATTAAAACACCAGATGCATCAACCTTTTGGCGCGTTATAAGTGAGCATAAGGTTAAGGTAATGTTTACGGCACCGACCGCCATACGTGCTATAAAGAAAGAAGACCCAAATGGTGAACTCATAAAAAAATATGATTTAGCGAGTTTGAAATATCAGTTTCTTGCAGGTGAGCGTTGTGATGTGTCAACACTCCGTTGGACAGAACAGCATTTAAATGTGCCTGTAATTGATCATTGGTGGCAAACAGAAAGTGGCTGGCCTATGTTGGCTAATATGGTTGGCATTGAGCGGTTGCCCGTTAAACCGGGTTCTGCAACCTTGCCGGTTTGTGGCTATGATATTCAGATACTTAACGATAACGGTAAGAAAGTAGCTGATGATGTCGAGGGTTTTGTGGCTGTAAAGTTACCCTTACCACCAGGATGTCTATTAAACCTTTGGGAAAACCCAGAACGTTTTAAAAATGGATATTTAAATCGTTTTCCCGGATATTATTTTTCTGGGGACGGAGGCTATAAGGACGAAGATGGTTATGTTTTTATTACTGGTCGTGTAGATGATATTATTAATGTCGCTGGTCATCGCTTATCAACTGCAGAAATGGAAGAAGTAGTTGCTAGCCACGAAGCTGTTGCAGAGTGCGCTGTGTTTGGCGTTCATTGTGATTTAAAAGGTCAGAAGCCCTTGGGTTTAGTGGTCTTAAAATCTGGAAATTCGTCTAATTCTCAAACTATTTCAAAAGAAATTATAAAAGATGTACGTCATGAAATTGGTGCCGTAGCTTCCTTAAAGGATGTGCTTGTGGTAAAGCGTTTGCCGAAAACAAGATCTGGAAAAATTTTGCGTAAATTACTACGTAATATTTCAGATGATTTGGAATATAATGTACCGTCAACTATTGATGATGTGACAATAATTTCTGAAATTGAACACGTATATAAACAAAATCAAATAGGAATACATAAAAACATAATTAACCATGAGTAATTATCATATAAAGCACTTCGAAGAATATTTCCAGGTCTATCGTAAATCCGTTAATCATCCACAATCTTTTTGGGAAGAAATTGCCGAAGAACATTTCGTCTGGCGTAAAAAATGGAATAATGTGTTGAGTTGGGATTTTAATAAGCCCGAAATTAAATGGTTTGAGGGTGCGCAATTGAATATAACAGAAAATTGTCTAGATAGGCACTTGCACACAAGAGGTGATAAAACAGCAATTCTTTTTGAGCCAAATGACCCTAATGAACCTGCTGAGCACATAACGTACAAGCAACTTTATGAAAGAGTCTGTAAATTTGCTAATGTTCTTCATGATAAGGGCATTAAAAAAGGAGATCGTATATGTATTTATCTACCTATGATTCCAGAATTAGCAGTAGCTGTATTGGCTTGCGCTAGAATTGGTGCTATTCATTCTGTGGTATTTGCAGGATTCTCCTCCACTGCATTATCTACCAGAATTAATGACTGTGATGCAAAGATGGTCATTTGTTCCGATGGCTCTTACAGAGGTGCTAAAACTATTGATTTAAAGGGAATTGTTGATGAAGCTTTGGAGGATTGCCCAGGAGTGGAGTCTGTTCTTGTGGCGAAACGCATTAATTCTGAAATAAGCATGAAAGAAGGGCGCGACGAATGGTTGCAGCCATTGCTAGATGAAGCGTATCGTGAGTATTCTGCAGTTGTTATGGATGCTGAAGACCCGCTATTTATTTTATATACATCAGGGTCAACGGGAATGCCTAAAGGGATGCTTCATACCACGGGTGGTTATATGGTTTACACTGCATATACGTTTAAAAACGTGTTTCAGTACCGTGAAGATGATGTGTATTGGTGCACTGCTGATATAGGATGGATAACAGGACATAGTTATATTGTTTATGGTCCTCTATGCAACGGAGCTACTACGGTGATGTTTGAAGGCGTGCCAAGCTATCCTGATTTTGGTCGATTTTGGAATATAGTAGAAAAACACAAAGTCAATCAGTTTTATACGGCTCCAACAGCGATAAGAGCCCTAGCTAAACATGGAACTGAGCTTATTGAGAAATATGATTTATCATCACTAAAAGTTCTTGGTTCAGTTGGAGAGCCTATAAATGAAGAGGCTTGGCATTGGTATAACGATAATGTTGGTAAAAAGAAAAGTCCAATTGTAGACACATGGTGGCAAACCGAAACTGGAGGTATTATGATTACGCCAATACCTTTTTCAACACCCACAAAACCAACCTATGCAACCCTGCCATTCATAGGCATTCAGCCAGCTTTAATGGATGAGAATGGTGAAGAAATCAGAGGTAATCAAGTGGACGGTCGTTTGTGTATTAAATTTCCTTGGCCATCCATGGCTCGAACTATTTGGGGCAATCACCAACGTTATAAGGATACATATTTTTCAGCTTTTGAAAATATGTACTTTACAGGTGATGGTGCTCTGCGAGATGAGGTAGGCTATTATCGTATTACAGGCCGTGTAGACGATGTTATAATCGTCTCTGGCCATAACCTAGGTACAGCACCAATTGAGGATGCTATAAATGAGCATAATGCCGTTGCGGAATCGGCTATTGTCGGATTCCCGCATGATGTTAAGGGTAATGCGCTTTATGGCTATATAACCCTTAAGGATGTTGGTGAAACAAGGATGCACGATAATGTGCGGAAAGAAATTAATCAGTTGATTACAGACCGTATCGGTCCAATTGCTAAGCTTGATAAAATACAATTTACATCTGGCTTGCCTAAAACACGATCAGGTAAAATAATGCGACGGATTCTTAGAAAAATAGCATCTCACGAAACGGATAATTTAGGCGATACAAGTACTTTGCTCAATCCAGAAGTTGTTCAAGAAATCATGGATAATGTCCAATAGCTCTTTTGATTAGTAGTGTAAATCCGGATTCAACTCGCATTGTGAGAGTCTAGAATTCGGATTTTTTAATTTTAAAACTTATAGCATTGTTGAATTAAATTTATCTTCGTCCTAAAATTAAGGCTATGCTCAAAGCTGTTTTGTTCGATATGGACGGTGTGATTGTTGATACTGAACCATTACATCACAAGGCTTACCATCTTATGTTCAAAGATGTGGGTATTAATGTCGGTGAAGCTTTGTATGATTCTTTCACTGGGCAATCCACTATAAATATTTGTCGTCGGTTAGTTAATCATTTTCAATTACGCAATCGAGCAGAGGAGCTTGTCGCGCTAAAACGACAGCACTTTAAGTATTTGTTTGATAATGACGAGGCGTTGACATTAATACCTGGAGTGTTGGATTTAATAAAAGATTTCCATGCCAACAATGTGACCTTGGTGGTGGCCTCTTCAGCATCCATGCCTAATATAAACCGAATCTTCGATAGGTTTGACTTAAATCAATATTTTAATGGTAAATTCAGCGGAGCCGATTTAAAGCAATCTAAGCCGCATCCAGAGATTTTTGTAAAGGCTGCAGCACATACAGGCTATCACAAGACTAATTGTATGGTGATAGAAGACTCCACTAATGGTATAATCGCTGCCAAATCAGCAGAAATATTTTGTGTTGGTTATAGGAGTCTCCATTCTCACGGCCAAGATTACTCAAAAGCAGATTTAGTTATCTCGGATTTTAAAGAGCTTCATTACGATAAGGCAAAATTACTGCTGTAATTACTTACTGTATTTTTTTTGGATGTCTTCAACGACCTTTGCTGTATCCATTTCTTTTTTCCGTTTTTCTAAGATAATTGGGTCAGCCTGTCTTTCACTACAATTAATTATAGAGCAGCGTTCACAAGTAACACCAACATCTACAGTTTTTAAACTTCTATGATCCAAAAAATTGGTTTTGCGTTTCAGTTGCGTATTCAATTCAATACCAATTGATATGCTACGATATTGATTGGCTTTGAAAGGGTCTGGGGTTGCCGAAGCTAATACTAAATATTGTCGTTCTTCTACAGGATAATTAGAAATCTGAATATCAAATTCATGGTCTGAGCCAGATTTACTAATTGCGTTTAAAGTTTTTAATGACACCCATCGTTGGCAATAGTGTTCATTCGTTTCCCTAGCTCGTGGCGATTGTTGTTTTGCTAAATGTAACTCTTTATTTAACACAAATTTACTGGAGTCTTTCTTGTGTGAAAACCTTAGAAAGAAAAGATTCTTTAAGCTAAAATCTTTGGGGAGAATATTAGTGAGTCGCTGGTAAACTGATTCTGGAGATGCATTGTAATGATTGAGCAGGGACTGAAATTCTTTCTCGTTAAACCGTTTTTTGGCGAAAAGTTTCTTAAGCTGCTCGACTAAACTTTGTCTTGGAATAATCAGAGCACCTGAGAAATAAGAGGCATAAAAATTGTTGAGGACTTCATCAAAGTTATCGAATGCGATCCAAGAAAAGGTGTACAGGCGATCTTTTATTTTAAGGTAGTTGTATGCTAGCTCCTTACCATAGATAAATGCGCGTTGGGCGTCGTCCATGTTTTTGGTTATTAGCAATGTTTTAGATTTCGGGATGAAAATCGACCGGAGCTTATCGAGCTCACTGTGGGTTTCTAGTTCATCATAATTTATGGTATAGCCAAACTCCTCTACAAGTACTTCTTCCAATTCTTGAGCTCTGATTTGTTGAGTTAAGTCTATTTGGTAGGTTTTTGCAAACTTTACTACCGCTTCCTCTAATTCATCAATGTAATTATTGTTAGCTTCTTGAAAGGAGCGCACAGAAGCGAGGTAGAAGTTCTCTTTACTGAAACTGTAATTTTTCGCAATTTCAATAATAGTACTTATAAATGCTGTGATTTTTTGTGGAGCATTTGCGACTATGTCGATTAAAGTGCTTTCTTGAATTCCCAGCAGCTCTAAAGGGATCTCTTTTAATAATTTAGATTGCAAAATTTCACCAATAGGCGCAAGGTTTTTATCTAGTTTTAGGGATACCAAATCATCGTATGGTACGTCTAAATGTTCTGATAGTGCGGCGATTTTATCGGGCTTAGGATATTTTTTTCCTTTTTCAATCTCATTTAAGTAAGACTTTGAGAGGCCAGATAATTTTGACAGTCCAAACAGCGAGAGGCCGCGTTCTGTGCGTATTTGCTTAAGTTTTAAGCCAAAAATCAACTTAATATAGTCCTGTTCCATAAAAACAAATATAACACTATTTGCGAACTATCATAAATAGCGAAAAATAAAAAATAGCGAACGTTCGCTTGTTTTTTTCAAAAATAGATTGTAACATTGTATCACTAAATCAGATAATTATGGAATACACTGTTGCCACACCAAACAAAATGACCTTTTCCGAAGATGTTACCAGTTACTACCCAAACATATTAACCGAGGAAGCATTAGAGTTTATAAAACAGCTTCATAAGAGGTTTGATAAACAACGCTTAGAATTATTAGAAAAGCGCAATCAACAACAAACTTTCTTTGACGCAGGTAATTATCCTTCTTTTCCAGAGGAAACAACGGCTATAAGGGAAGGAGATTGGAAAGTGGAATCAATTCCAGATGATTTGTTAGATAGACGGGTTGAAATTACTGGGCCTGTGGACCGAAAAATGGTAATCAATGCTCTCAATTCTGGGGCAAAGACATTTATGGCAGATTTTGAGGATAGCAATGCACCAAGTTGGACAAATACTTTGGAAGGACAACAAAATGTATTGGATGCTAATAAAAGAACAATTGAACTCATTGATGAAGCAAGGGGCAAACACTATAAATTAAATGATAGAACAGCGGTTCTTCTTATACGACCAAGAGGGTTACATCTCAACGAAAGACACGTATTAGTGAATGGAGAAGAAGTGTCTGGTAGTTTGTTTGACTTTGGGCTATATGTGTTTCACAACACCAAAACACTTATGGATAAGGGTTCTGCACCATATTTCTACCTGCCTAAATTAGAACATTACCTCGAGGCGAGATGGTGGAATGCAGTTTTTGAATATGCACAAGCATACTTAGGTGTACCTAACGGGACATTTAAGGCGACTCTGCTCATTGAGACCATTACAGCAAGTTTTCAATTGAATGAATTTATTTACGAGCTAAAGGACCATATAGTTGGGCTCAACTGTGGACGATGGGATTATATTTTCTCCTATATTAAGAAGTTTAGAAATCATAAGGGCTTTGTTGTTCCTAATAGAGATCAAGTAACCATGACAACACCTTTTATGGCGGCATATTCCAATTTGGTAATAAAAGTGTGCCATAAAAGGGGAATACACGCCATGGGAGGAATGGCGGCACAAATTCCAATAAAGAATAACCCAAAGGCAAATGCTGAAGCCTTAGAGAAAGTGAGAATTGATAAAGAACGTGAAGCTAAAAATGGACACGATGGTACTTGGGTAGCACATCCCGCACTGGTTGAGGTGGCTATGAAAGAATTTGATAAGTACATGCCTACACCAAATCAAATATTTAAAAAACGAGACGATATTGAAGTAACTGAAGCAGATTTGGTTGAGTTACCTATGGGTACAATTACCGAAGCTGGAATTAGAAAGAACATCAATGTAGGTATATTGTATATGGAAGCTTGGCTCAGAGGATACGGTGCAGTGGCTTTATACCACCTTATGGAAGATGCTGCTACTGCAGAAATTTCAAGAACTCAAGTTTGGCAATGGCTTAAGAATGAGGCTTTTTTAGAGGATGGTCGTCAATTTGACCAGGCACTCTTTGAAAACTTATTTTCAGATGAGGTTGAAAAACTTATTACTGAAGTAGGTGAAGATAAAATTGAATCTACAAAATTCCCTCAGGCTATTGATTTATTTAAGCGTTTGGTAACACAGGATGAGTTTGAGGAGTTTTTAACCATCTCAGCTTACAGACAATTATAAAAAACTAATCCCGCTTATGCGGCAACATAATACGGGACTAATATTTAATCAATATAACATTTCAAAATTATGAAAAATTTACAACTAAACAATTACAGCTCGGCTTTAGAAACTGTAAAAAATCTCAAGAAAAAATATGGCAATACTTGGAATGCCATACAACCAGAAAATGCTGCAAGAATGGCATTTCAAAACAAATTTAGAACAGGATTAGATATCGCTAAATACACTGCTGCCATTATGCGTAAGGATATGGCAGAGTACGATTCAAATCCCGAAAATTACACACAATCATTAGGGTGCTGGCATGGATTTGTAGCCCAGCAAAAGATGATTGCTGTTAAAAAGCATCACAAAACCACGAATAAGCGGTATCTCTACCTTTCTGGCTGGATGGTAGCAGCATTACGCTCGGAATTTGGACCATTGCCAGACCAATCAATGCACGAAAAAACAGCTGTTCCGGCTTTGATAGAGGAGATTTATGATTTCTTGCGTCAAGCAGATGCTATTGAATTAAACGACTTGTTTAGAAGACGTGCTGAAGGCGAAAATGTTCAATTTCAAATAGATAATTTTGAAACTCATATTGTTCCCATTATAGCTGATATCGATGCAGGATTTGGTAATGAAGAGGCCACGTATCTATTAGCTAAAAAGATGATACAAGCTGGAGCATGTGCTATTCAAATTGAGAACCAAGTATCAGATGCCAAGCAATGCGGACATCAGGATGGAAAAGTAACCGTTCCGCACGAAGACTTTATTGCTAAGCTAAATGCGGTGCGTTATGCCTTTTTAGAATTAGGTGTTGAGGATGGAATTATAGTCGCTAGAACAGATTCTGAAGGCGCTGGGCTCACACAAAAATTACCGGTTAGCCAAGAGCCTGGAGACTTAGCTTCTCAATATTTAGCCTTTGTTGATGCTGAAGAAATAACTATTAAAGAAGCCAAGGAAGATGATGTGCTATTGAAGCGTGACGGTAAATTAATGCGACCAAAACGATTACCTAATGGACTTTACAAATTTAAGGAAGGTTCCAACATAGATAGGGTAGTGCTGGATTGTATTACAAGTCTTCAGAATGGTGCCGATTTACTTTGGATAGAAACACCGACACCTAATGTTAAGCAAATTGCACACATGGTAAATCGTGTGAAAGAAGCCGTGCCAAATGCTAAATTGGTATACAATAATTCGCCTTCATTTAATTGGACGTTGAATTTCCGCAATCAGGTTTTTGAAGAAATGGTATTAAATGGTGAAGATGTATCGGCATATGACAAGGATAATCTTATGGATGTTAAATATGATACATCAGATTTAAGTGTGCGTGCAGATGAGAAAATTAAAACATTTCAATTAGATGGTGCTAAAGAAGCTGGTATCTTCCACCACCTTATTACTTTACCGACTTATCATACTACTGCTTTGCACATGAATGATTTATCTGAAGGCTATTTTGGTGAAGAGGGAATGCTGGCTTATGTAAGAGGTGTTCAACGTCAGGAAATAAGAAAAGGCGTGTCTTGTGTGAAGCACCAGAGAATGGCCGGTTCTGATTTAGGAGATGACCACAAAACTTTCTTTGCAGGCGAAAAAGCGCTCAAAGCAGGCGGTGCTAAAAATACCTCAAACCAGTTTGAATTAAAGTCAGGGCCTAAGAAAAAACAGAAATTAGCTGTAGTAGCATAAAGTAGAAAAAGAAGAATTTAGTATTCGTAATCTGTTATAATTGTTTATTAGTTTTGTTAGTAAAAACACACCCAAAAAGGGTGTGTTTTACTTTAAAATCTATAGTTAAAAACAAATCGACCATAAATATGCCTTACACGTTGATTGACTTTACCGAATGTAAAAATATGGTCAAAACTGGCAGAAAAGCGATTGCCAGAATAAAAAACACCATGACTCATTGATGTATGAAAATGGCTTAAATCATCAATGCGATAGGCATAGTCAGTGCTAAAAATATTTCCCTGTGCGGTGCCATCAAATAACGATGCAGTTGCCGAAAACGAGCTCCTTAAGTAGAGTTCCTTTACTTTTCGCGGTGCTACAAGTCCATTACCGAATACATTTGATTCGCCCAATGATGCAAACTTACCTAGCCTAACGCCTATGCCTGGTGTAGCGTCAATATATAAATTTCCAAATCTTGCCTGGCCGTCTGCATATAGTTCAAACCACTTGTTATTTGAATAAAGAACCTGAGCAGCTGAAAAGTTGAAATTGATAATGGCTTGATCAGGGATTTGAAACTCCCATCCATTAATTAGGTCATCGTCAGTAATGTTTTCATGGATCCAGTCTTGTATCTCGCGACTATAGGCCGAAGGCCCCATTATTCCGAGATATAATTCTGCTTTTGCAAAAGCGTTTTTAAATAAATAATTGACATTAAAAGTCCCAAACAAAAGTCCTGCAAAGGGTCTTTCAAAATTAAAACCCTCTTCAGAGAATTCTTGAACCGTAAAGGTTTCTTTCGTGGGAGTGTAGCCTTCGCTTCTAATTCCTGCACTGAAGAAATAAGCAGACTTATCCTGAAATAGGTTTTCTAATCCTAATAGTCTTTTCGCCTTAAAATTGAGTTTAAACCCAGCTCCATAGGTGTAATAGCGGTCAAAATTTTCCCAGATTATAAAGGCATCATTATCGGTAGATATTTCTAGTTGGAATTTAAAATCTTTATCCTCCTGTGCGAACCCATATGATTGGCAGAATAAAAAAAGAATGGTATAATAGACAAGATGATTTATTTTCAAAATAAATTGGTTTAGAGAAGTCCTATACGTTTTATGTTTCTTAATAAATCCTTTAATTGAATGGTGTTGTTTTTATTTAATTCAGATACAAGTTTAAGAAATAATAAACTAGTAATAAAGGCATCTCCTGAGGCTGTATGTCTATCGTGCAAAGGAATATTAAAGCGATTGGCCAATTCATCGAGACTAAAATGTGGTTTTGATAGGTCTAATTTGGTTTTCTGAAACAAAACACCTGTGTCTAAGACTTTATTTTTGAGTTTTGGAAGTCCCATTCTTTTTAATCCTGCATTTATCATTCCTACGTCAAATGCAGCGTGATGCGCTACTAAAACTGCATTTTCAATGTAACCTAAGAAGTTTTGTAAGGCTTCTGCCTCTGTAATTTTATTTAGTGACCCTTCCTTTAAAAGCCCATGAATTTTTACGGTGCTAGAATCGAATAGGTCTTGGGTTACATACGATTCAAGTTGATCTGATATTTTAATTCTTAAGTTCTGAATCCCAACACAACCAATGGATAAGATTCTATCGTTCTTAGTACTAAGACCTGTTGTTTCCGTATCAAAAACTACAAAACGAATAGCCCTTAAATCTTGATCTTGGGAATATTTAAAATGGGCAATATAATCTTCCCAGAATTTTGAATACACTTTTCGCTTAAACCACTGCATTACAATAATTGTGTAAGTTTGAATCTTGTTTGAAGCAATTCTTGGACTAATTTAACAGCTTTAAAACTGCGCTTTAATTTTAAGCGATCACCTTTTGAAAGCGACTTTAAGTCTATAAAACGACCAGAGTCATTTTTTGAAATGCCCTGTTCGGTTCTAAAACGTAGCAAGTCTTTATAAGACTCAATACAAAAAAGGTAAGTGTCCTTATTTTGAGGTTCAATCTCTACGAGCTTTTCAAAACGTTCAATAGTATTGTTGATGGATTTAATGTTATGAGACAAAATCAATAATCGTGCGGCATCAACTAGTGGCATCATAGCTCTTGCCTTAATGTCAAAATGGTCTTTGTGCTCTCCGCTTTCTTCGACTAAAAATTGCCTAAAAAAGCTTAAGGGTGGCGGATTTTGTAGTGCATTTCTGCCCAGGTAGGTGAGAAAAATATCATGTTTATTTATGCTTTTAAAAATTCCATCGGACAATTCTTCAACCAAGGCCTTGTGTCCATAAACATATTCGTAATCAAAGAATATGGTACAGAGCATTAAATTGTCTTGGTCTGGAGTAGCAATCCATCTGTGAAATTGTTGTTTCCATTGATTTATAGATAGGCACCATTTTGGATTATTGCCCATCATTTCAGCAGGGCAAAGTTCAAAGCCTACAATCGCTAATCCCTGATTTATTTTATTCGCTAAACGCAGAAAATAGGATTTAGTTTCTTCATAAAGAGTATCCGAAACTGGTTCAAAGACTAAGGCATTGTCTTGGTCAGTAAGAAGTAGCTGCTCCTGTCTGCCTTGGCTACCAATGGATAACCAAGCGAATTTACAAGGTGGCTTATGATTCATCTCGTCAATAGAGCTAACAATAATTTTTTGAGTGATAGCATCATTTATTGCAGATATAATCCTAGCTGTAAAATCTATTGGTATATCCTGGTCTAGATAGCCTTCAATTAATTTCTCGGCACGTTGACGTATAGACATTAATTGTTCAGTAGTCTTAGAGCGTTTTATTTCTTTTAATAGGCTAGAGGCATTATTTTCCCTTAAAACTATAATATCATGTTCTGATAATAAACCTGTTAATTCAGTTTCAGAAGTGCCATCCTTGGTTATACATAAGTGGGTTATCCTATTTTTAAGCATCGCAATTTGTGCTTCTGCGACGGTTAAGGATTCTGGGTAGGTAATCACAGGAGATGACATTATTTTTGTGACCTTATCTGAAATTGCATGCTCACCAGTTGCTATTTTTGTTCTTAAATCCTTATCCGTAATAATACCAATCGGCTTTTTATTTTCAACAATAACTATTGAGCCTACATGTTTGGCGGTCATTTTCGTGGCTGCGTCTTGTATAGTAGTAGTTTTGCTGCAGGTTACTGGATTTTTTGAGTAGTCTGCGGATTGAAGCTCTGAAAGGTCTTTGCTTAATTCTATAGTACTAATAGACTCCCTATCATTTATTTGTGAAGGTCTGGTATTGGAGATGAAACTAGACATTAAAAACTGACTGGCTTCTGTATTGCTAGTAATATAGTTGTCAAATACTTCTGAAGAAATGCTATAGACAATGCTTTCTTCAATGGCTCTTGCGTGCAGCTTATAGTCACCTTTTCGCAATAAGGCCCTTAAGCCAAAAATGTCACCTTCATCACATTCATCTACCAAGACCTCATTAGCTCTAAAGAGGCCAACAGCACCATCCTTAACTACGTAAAAGTGATTACCAATAGGCTTACCAATATCAAAAATGGACGTGTTTTTTTCTAAATAAATTACTTCAACAGTTTTTGCTACCTCAAAGAGTTGCTCACGTGTTAACACATTGAAAGGAGGGAAGTGCTTTAGGAAATCATAAATGCGTTCTGCAATTGTGTTCATTTTTTAAAAGTACAGTTTCTTTAAAAATGGAATTATGAGAAATGTCATGATCTTGGTCTAGGTGAGATTTAGTAACTTTAATAAAAATTTAAAATATGATACGAAACGCTTTTATTCTCGTACTGCTTTGTTTTTTTGGATGTAATCAGAACCAATCACCATCTAAAGATACAGAATCTACTTCGGTTATTAACACTGACTATTTAGATTATTCTGGAAAGGATGATCAATTTACAGGTGGAATTAAAATGATACCAATTGAAACTCCAAAAGGGGAATTTAATGTATGGACCAAGCGGGTAGGGAATAACCCAAAAATAAAGGTCTTGCTCTTACATGGAGGACCTGGATTTACGCATGAGATATATGAGTGTTTCGACGGTTATTTTCCGCAAGAAGGTATAGAATATTATTATTATGATCAGTTAGGTTCTTATTACAGTGACCAACCAAAGGATTTGTCCTTATGGAAATTAGATCGGTTTGTAGAAGAGGTAGAGCAGGTAAGGGTAGCCTTAGGGTTGAATAAGGATAATTTCTATTTGATGGGGCAGTCTTGGGGTGGAATTTTAGGAATGCAATACGCATTAAAATATCAAGATAATTTAAAGGGACTAATTATTTCTAACATGGTAGCATCTATAGAAGATTACAACACCTATTCTTCCGAAGTGCTTGCCCCAAAATTACCCAAAGAAGTACTTGAAACAATTATGGAGTACGAAGAAAAAGAGGATTATACAAATGAAGAATACCTTACTCTTGTTATGGAGCATTATTATCCCAAACATGTTTTGAGGATGCCATTAGAAGAATGGCCAGAACCGGTGAATAGGTCTGTGAAGCATATGAATCCAGATGTTTACATAACTATGCAAGGACCAAGTGAATTTGGTATTAAGGGTAACGCTAATCTGTTACAGTGGAATGTAAAAGACCGTTTGAAGGCAATAAAAGTGCCAACATTAACTATTGGTGCAACGCACGATACAATGGATCCAGAGCACATGAAATGGATTTCGACTGAGGTGCAAAATGGACGCTTTTTACTTTGTCCGGATGGCAGTCACTTATCTCAATTCGATGACCAAAAGGTTTACTTTGAAGGGGTAATTGATTTTATAAAAGATGTAGATGCTGGCGAAATCTAAACAGTGCTTTCTAGATATGAATAGCATGGTGTAGATTCACCTAAAAATTTATAATTAAAAAAATCCCTTTATTTAGAAGGGATTTCTCTATTATTATGATTTCTTCTTTTTCTTCTTCTTTTTCATGGCTTTTACAGCCGCCTTCTCATCAAATTTGCCATTGACAAATTCCTTGATTTTTTTCATGTCGTTTTCAGAAATGATATCTTCCAAATCTTTGAAATGCGTATCGTCTAAGTTTTTAATGGCGCTTTCACGTTCAATACTGTGTTCATACTGTGATGTAAAAATCACTTTTTTGGCATCATAGTAGGTGTAAAGACGCTGTTTAACTAATACTTTCTGAAATTCGTCACCTTCAAGCGTAAATAAAAAGTTGTTGACATATTCTTCTTTGCGCTCTTCCATTTTTTCATCTCTTCTTTCCAATTCTTGTTCTGTAGGGTCTCTATAGTTATTAGGAACGCCATTGGGATTTCTAATGACCTGACTAAAGGAACTCAGTCCTATAAAAAGCAGAAGTAAGGTTACTAGTGTTTTCATTCTTACTAAATTATTTAATTATACTTAAAATTAACTCTGAGGGTCTTCCCACCACAGCTTTGTTCTTATGGATTACAATAGGTCGCTCAATTAACTTAGGATGCTCAACCATTGCTGTAATCAATTCATCATCTGACATTGTCTTACTCTTGTAATTTTCTTTCCAGATGGCTTCCGATTTTCTGATAAGGGCTTTTGGGTTAATATCAAGTTTGGAAATTATTGTTTTGAGCTCATCTTCACTTAATTTATCATCTAGATATTTTCTAATTTCAAATTCCTTTCCTAAATTCTCTAAAACAGAAAGGCCTTCTCTAGATTTTCTACATCTTGGGTTATGGAGTATTGTTATCATAGTTCTGTCGTTTCAAATATTATGCCGTATCTTTTTGACCCATCATCATAAGATAAGATTTTAAAAAAGGCTCTATATCACCATCCATAACAGCATCAACATTACCGGTTTCATGGTTGGATCTAACATCTTTTACTAATTTATAAGGGTGCATCACATAATTTCTAATTTGACTTCCCCATTCAATTTTCATTTTTCCAGCTTCGATATCTTCACGTTGCGCCATTCGTTTTTGAAGTTCAATCTCATAGAGCTGTGATTTCAACATTTGTAAAGCTCTTGACCTGTTATCGTGTTGGGAGCGTGTTTCTGAACACTGAATTTGGATACCGCTTGGTTTATGCAATAGTTGAACCTTAGTCTCCACCTTATTTACATTCTGCCCTCCAGCACCACTTGAACGTGCGGTGGTTATTTCGATATCTGCTGGATTTATTTCTATTTCAATAGAATCATCTACCAAAGGATAGACATAAACCGAAGCGAAACTAGTATGCCGCTTGGCGTTACTATCAAAAGGTGAAATACGAACTAATCGATGCACGCCGTTTTCTCCTTTTAACCATCCAAAAGCATAATCACCTTCTATCTCTAAAGTTACCGTTTTTATACCAGCTACATCGCCTTCTTGGAAGTTGAGTTCTTTTACTTTAAAACCACTTTTTTCAGCATACATTAAATACATGCGCATTAACATACTCGCCCAATCGCAGCTTTCGGTGCCACCAGCTCCCGCAGTAATTTGTAAGACCGCACTTAAGCTGTCACCCTCCTCAGATAACATGTTCTTAAATTCTAGCTTTTCTATGGCATTAAGGGCCTTGTCAAAACGTGCCTCAAGATTTTCTATTGGAGCTTCACCTTCTTTAAAGAACTCATAAATGACTTCTAAATCTTCGTAAAAGGTTTTGGCAGCATCAAAATCATTGACCCAACTTTTCTTTTCTCTTAGAGATCGCATAACCTGTTCTGCCTTTTTGGAGTCGTTCCAAAAATTTGGATCAAATGTCTGCTCTTCCTCGTTAGAGATTTCTATAAGTTTGGCATCTAAGTCAAAGATATTGCCTTAGCTTCCCTAGGCGTGTATTAAGATTTTTTATTTGATCTGATGTTATCATTAAAATTGAATTTTTACAAAGATAATGTGATGCAATGAAGCAGATAAAATTTAGGCTACTTTTTTTTATTTTCCGTAGCTTTAGCATTCAAATTTAAAAAATGAAAAAACTAACACTCCTTTTAGGTCTAATCCTTATTTCTAATTATAATTTTTCTCAAGTACTAGACAAAAAAAACCTTAAGACTTACAATGGTTACTTCAATTTTCACTACGATGATTCTTCGGGTAAAATCTATTTGGAAGTAGAAGAGTTGAATGAGGATTTTCTATACATCAATTCTTTAGCAACCGGTGTGGGAAGTAACGATATAGGTTTAGATCGTGGCAAATTAGGACAGAAGCGTTTGGTTCACTTTATAAAGGCAGGTAATAAGTTGTTACTGATTCAACCAAATTTAAAATATCGGGCTAATACAACGAATGACCTAGAGCGAAAGAGTATTGAACAGGCCTTTGCAAAGTCGGTTCTGTTTGGATTTAAAATATTATCAATTGAGGGTGGGAAATATGTCATTGATTTCACACCTTTTTTAATGCAAGATACCCAAGGCGTTGCCAATACCTTAAAACAAAAAAAAGAAGGCAGTTATAGTGTTGATGCCTCTAAAAGTGCCCTTTCATTAGATCGTACCAAGGCATTTCCGGAAAATGTAGAGTTTGAAGTGTTACTCACATTTAAGGGGCAGCCAACAGGACGTAATCTTAGGTCAGTAACACCAACAGCATCCTTGGTTTCCGTAATCCAACATCATTCATTTATAAAATTACCAGATGATAATTACGAGCCGCGAAAATTCGACACAAGAAGTGGTGCTATTTCAATGTCATATATGGACTATGCTACACCAATTCAAGAACCTATTAAAAAACAATTTATAATTAGACATCGGTTAAAAAAGAAAAATCCAAATGTACCAAAAAGTGAGGCCGAAGATCCCATAATCTATTATTTAGACCCTGGTACACCAGAACCTGTTAAATCTGCTTTATTGGAGGGTGCAAGTTGGTGGAACCAAGCTTTTGAGTCTATTGGCTATGAAAATGCGTTTCAGGTTAAAATCTTACCTAAAGATGCGGACCCAATGGATTGCAGGTATAATGTGATTCAGTGGGTGCATCGTAGTACAAGAGGATGGAGTTATGGCGCAAGTGTTGTTGACCCAAGAACAGGTGAGATAATTAAAGGGCATGTAAGTCTTGGGAGTTTGAGGGTGCGACAAGATTTTTTAATTGCTCAGGCTTTAATGAACAAGCCTTACGCAGAACGAGATGACGCTTATCAACCCATGCTAGAAATGGCTTTAGCAAGGATTCGGCAGCTAAGTGCCCACGAAGTTGGGCATACGCTGGGATTCACACATAATTTCGCTGCTAGTTCTAATAATAGAGCTTCCGTTATGGATTATCCGCATCCTAAGTTAGACTTTAAGAATGGCCAATTGGATATTAGTGAAGCTTATGACGAAGGAATTGGTGCGTGGGACAAAGTTTCGGTGGCTTATAGTTACTCTGATTTTGAAGAAGGTGTGGAGGAAGAAGAAGCACTGCAGTCTATTTTAGATGATGCATTTTCTCAAGGATTGCGCTTTATTTCAGATTCAGATGCTCGTGCATCTGGTGGCGCACACATGTTTGCACATTTATGGGATAACGGAAAGTATCCGAACGAAGAGTTGGAAACGGTTTTAAAATTGAGAAAACAGGCCATTTCAAATTTTTCAGAAGATAATATTAAATCATCCGAAACGTATTCAACCCTGGAGGATGTTTTTGTGCCCTTATATTTCTTCCATAGATATCAAACTGAGGCTGCTACAAAAGTTATTGGCGGTTTAAATTATGCCTATAAAACAAAAGGAGATAACCAAATCGCTACCATGCCTGTTGCCCCTGATATTCAGCGGCAGACCTTATCATCTATTCTAAAAACCTTGTCGGCAGAAACAATAGCCATACCTAAAGATAAGCTAAACTTATTTCCTCCAAGGGCTTATGGCTTTAATCGCACAAGAGAATCGTTCAAGGGACTTACAGGTGTCGCTTTTGACCCTTTAAGTGCAGCATCAACGGCGAGTGATCTAACGCTGAACTTTTTACTTCATCCAGAGCGTGCAAATCGTATGGTCCTTCAGAAGAGTTTAGATTCTGAGCAAATTGGATTTCAAGAGATGCTTAACGAGATTATAGAAACATCATTTAAGGAAGAACAAAAGGATGCTTACTTAACCGAAGTACAAGCCCAAATAAATGCCAACATACTAAAGCATATTATGAATTTAGCGGTTAATGAAAAATCATATTTTCAGGTAAAGGCCATAGCTAATAAAACCTTGTCAGATATTGTAAAATCAATAGAATCTACAAATCTACCTGAAGCTTATACGATACAGTATAAATTGATGATCAAAGAGTTTTTTGAAAATCAAGAGAAGTTTAAAGTTATACCTTCACCAAAGATACCAGATGGTTCGCCAATTGGAAGTGATGTTTGTAACTATAATCCAAATTACTAATGACAATAGATTTAAGAAGCGACACTGTTACCAAGCCTACTAAAGGCATGTTAGATGCAATGCTTAATGCAGAAGTTGGTGATGATGTGTATAAAGAAGACCCGAGTATTAATGCCTTGGAGAAAAGATTGGCGGATATGTTTGGCATGGATGAGGCTTTATTTTTTCCCACCGGAAGTATGGCTAATCAAGCCGCTTTAAAACTGCATACCAATCCAGGAGAGCAAGTAATTTGTGACAAATACGCCCATATTTATAATTATGAAGGTGGTGGTGCATCATTTAATAGTGGTATTTCTTGTAAGTTGGTTGATGGGCATCGAGGTATGTTCACTGCAGAACAAGCTGAGGCGTCTGTAAACCCTCCAGATTTTTACCATAGTCCTTTAACTTCTTTAATTGCAGTGGAGAATACTACCAACAAAGGTGGCGGTGCTTGCTGGGATTTTGAGGAATTAAAAAAGTTAAGACAGATTGCAACTAAACATAATTTAGGCTATCACTTGGATGGTGCAAGACTATGGAATGCGCTCATATCTAAAGGTGAATCTCCAAAACAATATGGCGAATTATTTGACACTATTTCTGTATGTCTCAGTAAAGGGTTGGGTTGCCCAATGGGTTCTGTTTTGATAGGCAATAAAGAATTAATGCAAAAAGCTGTTAGAGTGCGTAAAATTTTAGGTGGTGGTATGCGTCAAGTTGGTTTTGCAGCTGCGGCTGGTCTGTATGCTTTGGATAATCATTTTGAAAGATTGGCTGATGACCATAAGAAAGCAACGGAAATAGGTCAATTATTATCTAAACATTCAGCTATTGAAAAAGTTGAACCCATCGAAACAAACATCATTATTTTTGAGCTAAAAAAGCATATTGATGAATCTCAATTTTTAGATAGTTTAACAGAGAAAGGGATTAAGATTATTGGAATGGGCAGCAATAAATTGCGTATGGTTACGCATTTAGATTATACAGATAAGTTGCATGACCGATTCCTAGAGATTATAGAAAATCTTTAAACGAAATGGTCATTCTAATAACAACTAGGAGCCTATATAATCCAGAAAACAAGTTCTTTGCCGCTTTCAGAAGAATCAAACCCTTTTGATTTCGGGGAATTGAAAGAATACTAAAGCCCGGGGATATTAGGCATACCTTCTTTGGCAACTGCACCTATCTCTGCCTCATGAACGTTAGTTGCTTTTTCTATAGCTTTATTAAGCGTTAATATTAGGTAATCCTCTAACATTTCTTTATCCGCTAATAACTCCTCACTAATATCAATTGATTTTATTGTTCTATTTGCTGTAATAGTCACTTTGAGTTTGCCATCATTACTAGCTTCATCCAATAAAACAGTATGTAAACGCTCTTTTGTTTGCTCAACTTTTTTTTGGGCTTCTTTCAATTTATTCATCATACCCATCATATCTCCAAACATAATCTTTCTTTTTAAAATTAATACGTTTCAAAATTAGTAAATTGCGCAACTTTTTTAGATTAATATTTTCATAAATCTCATGAATAAATCCTCCAACATAAATTCACCAATTGCCAAGAAAATCCCTCATCGCTTAGAAAAACATGATGATATTAGGATTGATAACTATTTTTGGATGAAGGATAGAAGCCATCCCGAAGTTATTGCTTACCTAAACGAGGAAAACACCTTTTACGAATCAAAGACCCAACACACTAAAGCCTTTCAGGATGATTTATTTGAGGAAATGAAATCCCGAATCAAAGAGGATGATTCTTCAGTACCTTATAAATACAATGGATATTGGTACATTACAAAATTTGAGAAGGGAAAAGATTATCCGATTTATACGAGGAAGAAGGATAGTCTAAATGCTCCGGAGGAACTACTATTTGACTGTAACGAAATGGCAGAGGACCTACCTTATTTTAAGTTAGTTGGAATAAGTATTAGTCCAGATAATAAGAAAGTATCATTTGGAACTGATACAACAGGAAGGCGGCAGTACACCTTACAAATAAAGTGTCTAGAAACAAATGAGATATATAAAGACCTCATAGAAAATACTACGGGGTCATCGGCTTGGGCCAATGATAGCCGCACCATATTCTACACTAAAAAGGACGAAGTAACACTTAGGGCGAATCAAGTTTTTAAACATGTCGTAGGTGAACAAAATAACACCTTAGTTTTTGAAGAAGGTGATGATACGTTTGGGGTAACGGTTTATAAGTCTAAATCTAAAAAATATATCATAATAGCCTGCTATAGTACGCTTACCAATGAATATCACATACTTAACGCAAACAACCCGACACAAAATTTTGAAGTGTTCCATCCAAGAGTAAGAGGTATAGAATACAGTATATCCCACTTCGAAAATCACTTCTACATTTTAACCAATAAGGATAAAGCCACTAATTTTAAGTTAATGCGAACAGGTGAGGTTAACAGGGATATGAAAAATTGGGAACCTGTTGTAGAACATAGGAAGGATGTTCTAATCGAGGCTATAGATATCTTTAAGGACTATTTAGTAATTAGCGAAAGAGAAAACGGATTAAACCAAATAAGAATTAAAAGTTGGGACAATTCTGAAGACTATTATTTACCATTTAACAGTGAAACCTATACGTGTTATACAACAATTAATGTAGAATTTAGAACCAAACTTTTAAGGTATAGTTATAATTCCCTTACAACTCCACCTTCGGTCATTGAGTATAATATGGAAACTAGAACAAAAAAAGTTTTAAAGGAGAAAGAAGTGCTCGGCGGTAAGTTTGATAAATCTAATTATATTTCTGAACGTATTTGGGCTGAAGCGCGAGATGGTGAAAAAATTCCAATGTCTGTTGTTTATAGAAAAGGAATGAAACGAGATGGGTCTAATCCATTACTTCAGTATGCTTATGGTAGCTATGGCTCCACTGTTGACCCTCATTTTTCAAGTATAAGATTGAGTTTGTTAGATAGAGGGTTTATTTATGTAATTACTCATGTAAGGGGTGGGGAGTACCTTGGAAGAAGTTGGTATGATAATGGTAAGCTGCTTAACAAAAAAAATACATTTACCGACTTTATTGATTGTTCTATTCACTTAATTAGGGAACGTTATACAAGCTCAAAGCATCTATATGCTATGGGAGGAAGTGCTGGAGGATTACTTATGGGTGCAGTTATTAATGAGGCGCCGGAATTATACCATGGTATTGTTGCAGCAGTACCTTTTGTAGATGTAATAACCACAATGTTAGATGATTCCATTCCGTTAACTACTGGAGAATATGACGAATGGGGCAATCCTAACGATAAGTTATACTATAACTACATGAAATCCTATTCGCCTTATGACAATTTAGAGGCTAAAGCATACCCGAATATGTTGGTTACAGCTGGTTTACATGATTCTCAGGTACAATATTGGGAACCTGCAAAATGGGTGGCAAAAATACGGGAGTATAAAACAGATAATAACCAATTATTTCTTAAAACAAACATGGACGCAGGTCATGGAGGAGCCTCTGGTAGATTTGAGAGTATAAGGGAAGATGCAGGGGAGTTTGCGTTCCTTTTAGCGCTCGAAGATATAACCCAATAAAAAAAAATTGTTACTTTTGCGAGGTTTTTGGTGTCAAATAATTAAATTGGATACCTATAAATAGCATTTATGGACAAAGCAAAGCACGTATTTGATAATGTATTGCAGCTTATAGGCAGTACACCCTTGATCAAATTAAATCGAATGGCAGCTGATATCAAAGGTGAGTTTTACGCTAAGGTAGAAGCATTTAATCCAGGCCACTCTTCGAAAGACCGAATTGCATTACACATTATAGAAGAAGCTGAAAGACAAGGTATTTTAACTCCAGGAGACACCATTATCGAGACTACATCAGGTAATACTGGTTTTAGTATAGCTATGGTGAGTATTATCAAAGGCTATGAGTGCATTTTAGCTGTAAGTTCTAAATCATCTGCAGACAAAATAGACATGCTTAAATCAATGGGAGCAAAAGTTTATGTTTGCCCAGCACATGTAAATGCTGATGATCCAAGATCATATTATCAAGTGGCCAAACGCTTACATGAAGAAATTAAAGGTTCCATTTATATCAATCAATATTTCAATCAATTAAATATTGATGCGCATTATAACAGTACAGGTCCAGAGATTTGGGAACAAACGGAAGGTAAGATTACCCATTTGGTGGCTTGTAGCGGAACAGGTGGAACTATATCTGGTATTGCAAAATATCTTAAAGAGCAAAATCCGGATGTTAAGGTTATAGGAGTAGATGCTTACGGTTCTGTCTTAAAAAAATACCACGAAACGAGAGAGTTTGATGATAAGGAAATTTACCCATATCGCATAGAAGGATTAGGTAAGAACCTTATTCCAACCGCAACAGATTTTGATTTAATAGATAAGTTTATCAAAGTCACTGACGAAGAAAGTGCCCATTGTGCAAGAGAGATTTCTAATACAGAAGGGCTTTTTGTTGGTTATACGAGTGGTGCGGCAATGCAAGCAGTAAAGCAACTGAGTGAAGAAGGAGAATTTAATAAAACCGATAAGGTCGTAGTTGTATTTCCAGACCATGGTTCACGTTATATGAGCAAGGTATACAGTGATAAGTGGATGGAAGACCAAGGCTTTTTTGACAGTAAAAACGAAGTACATACTCCAATAGAATATATAAAATAGTATTTAAAATAATACAGCTAAAGCCTGCTTCACCAAATGCGAAGCAGGCTTTTTTATAGCTAGAAAATATGGAAATGACTTCAAATAAATAAATTATGAGGTCATAATATATTTGCCTAATTTTGCACTTACTAAAAGAGTTAAATTAACATAGAATTAATAGTTTGTAAGACTGTGAGAAACATCACTTTTACAACGGTTAATAGTATTAAGATTGATGAAGGATTTATTCGAAAAGATTTACAGAGATAAGGGACCGCTAGGAAAATGGGCTTCTCAAGCTGAAGGTTATTTTGTTTTTCCAAAATTAGAGGGTCAAATTTCTAATCGTATGAAATTTCAAGGCAAAGAGGTTATTACATGGAGTATAAATGATTATTTAGGTCTTGCTAATCACCCTGAAGTTCGAAAAGTGGATGCTGAGGCTGCGGCACAATATGGTTCTGCATATCCAATGGGTGCAAGAATGATGTCTGGTCATACGGATTTACACGAAAAATTACAAAAAGAACTTGCGGCATTTGTTAATAAGGAGGCAGCTTACCTTCTTAACTTTGGGTATCAAGGGATAATGTCTACTATTGATGCATTAGTTTCTAAAGATGATATTATTGTGTATGATGTAGATTCTCATGCTTGTATAATTGATGGTGTTCGCTTACATATGGGTAAACGTTTTACTTACAAACACAACGATATAGAAAGTCTTGAAAAGAATCTAGAGCGTGCCACAAAAATGGCAGAGCAAACTGGAGGGGGTATATTGGTTATTTCTGAAGGTGTGTTTGGAATGCGAGGCGAGCAAGGACGATTAAAAGAGATTGTTGAACTTAAGAAAAAGTTCAATTTTAGGTTCTTAGTTGATGATGCTCATGGTTTTGGTACACTTGGCAAAACTGGTGCTGGAGCAGGTGAGGAGCAAGGTATACAAGACGATATAGATGTTTATTTTGCAACGTTTGCAAAATCAATGGCTAGCACAGGGGCTTTTATTGCAGGTGACCAAGAGATTATTGATTACCTTAAATACAATTTGCGTTCTCAAATGTTTGCAAAATCTTTACAGATGCAGTTAACTGTTGGGGCTTTGAAGCGTTTGGATATGCTAAAAACAATGCCACAACTTAAAGAGAATCTATGGAAAATAGTTAATGCACTGCAATCTGGATTAAAAGACCGAGGGTTCGATATAGGTACTACACAGAGTTGTGTGACTCCTGTATATTTAAAAGGAAGTATCCCTGAGGCTATGGCTCTTGTTAGAGATTTAAGAGAGAATCATGGTATTTTCTGTTCTATTGTAGTTTATCCTGTTATACCAAAAGGTTTAATTTTATTAAGAATGATTCCTACGGCCACTCATACACTTCAAGATGTTGAAGATACTCTAGATGCCTTTGATGCTATTAGAGAGCGTTTGGATAATGGAACATATAAGCGCATGTCAGCTGCGTTAATGGCTGCAATGGGTGAATAAGAATGTAAAAGAATACCGTTGTCATAAAAAAAAAGCTGCTCTAACGAAGCAGCTTTTTTTAATTTAAATTTTTTCTGTAGGTTTTACGTCTCTTATACACTTCAGGGCTGAAGTGTTTCCATATTTTTTTAATGGCTTCATTATCCTCTAGTTCAGCCGTTCTATAACACGTTTGTACGTCCTTTGATTTAAAGATATCATAATACTCATTAAAAATAACAGCATGTACGCCTTTATTTTGATAGTCTGGATGTACACCGATTAAATAGAAAATAACATCTTTGCTGTTCTTTTTCGCTCTTAAAATATGTTTGAATCCAAAAGGAAATAATTTGCCTTTAGTTTTTTGTATTGCCTCTGCAAATCTTGGCATCACTATAGCAAATGCCACAAGATTATCATTTTTATCAATTACAAATTTTATGTATTCTGGATTAACAAAACTTATAAACTTTTTCTTAAAATACGCTTTTTGTATATCCGTTATTTCAACAAAAGAAGAGAGCGATGCATATGTTGTGTTAAACAAATCAAACATTCTGTCTGCATAGGGCATTACCTCGTTAGTTTTCGTGAATTTTAATGCAGTAAGTTGGTATCGTCTTTTTATAAGAGCTTGTGCTTTTTTAAATGTTTCTGGGTCAACGTTAGAAAACGGAAACCTACTCTCAGAGTATTCCTTTTCAATAACATAACCATGTGCCTCATAATGCTTTACATAATAAGGGTGATTGTACCAACTCACCATTAAGCCAAGACTATCAAAACCTTCGGTTAAAACGCCAACCTTATCTAAATTTGAAAATCCAACGGGACCTTCTGTATACTCTAAATTTTTATCTCTACCAATCTTCTCAACTTCAGCTAATAACGCTTTGCTCACGTTAAGATCATCAATAAAATCAAACCACCCAAAACGCATTTTTTTAATGTTTTGATTATTGATTTCTAAATGATTTATAATTGCAGCAACACGGCCAACAATAACGTTATCCTTATAAGCAAGCAAAAAATGAGCTTCAGCATCTTTAAAAATAGGATTCTTATCCTTATTAAAAGTTTCAAGCTCCTGCTTAATTATTGGTGGTACCCAATACTTTGAATCCTTATAGATTGTAAAAGGAAACTTAACAAATGCCTTGATTTGTTTTTTGGTTACAGCTTCTTTAATAGTGATCATATGCTAAATAGACGTATTAAAAATTGTTGAAAAGGTTTTTTCAGCAAACTCAACACTTTGCTTAATCTCTGGCTTAGTTACCATTATCTATTTTTTTGTCTTTATGAAAATCTAAACGGTAAGAAGCGCCAAATGCAATATTAAAAATAGATGGCGTGTCTTTAGTATTAAAGGCAATATTCGTATCAAGTTGAAAATCCTTGTTCCAGAGGTAAGCACCACCAACTCTAAATATATTATCCGCATAGAAATCACTTTTTATCCCTTGTGTCTCTCCAAATATCACCCATTGATTAGTAAAAGAATGTGTTAATGTAAGGACATACTGAAATTCAGAAAAATCAGAACCTATACGGTTTTGACTAAAATTCATGACAAACACCCATCCTCCATTAAAATTATGCTGTGTTAAAACCATTATTTTAGGACTAATACCTTCTACATCAGGGGCAGTAAAAGGATTGTCTTTCGTGTCAAAATTTGCCCCAGCGTAAACCGCCACCGCAGGAATTAATGATTTCCATTGGAATTTTCTATTGGCGTGGTAACTGTATAAATTGGGCTTGGCCTCGTCTTCCGATTTAAACGGGTCGTATATGAGGTATTTTGCCCCAATGGTGAGATTTGTGAAATTAGCACGATCCCTTTCAAATGGTAATGCTCCACTATTAAATGTCTGAGTATCGTTTTGATATACTCCATTTAGTTGTAGCTCTAGCTGTTCAAAAAATAAACCATAGCGGACGGCAAAGTCTAGTCCAAATCCTGAGACATCGTACTCCAAAGGCGTATGTTCTTCTTTAATCGAAAACGCTCCTGCTTCAAATTGCAATACGTTGGTACCAACCGAAAAAGCACTTTCAGAAGCTCCTGGTCTATTGGAATTAATAACTTCTGTATATTGCGCATGCAACTCAACGATAGATAATGCTAGAAATACAAAAAGGTAGGATTTTGTAGCTTTCATACAAATAGGTTTAGCCTCAAATATAGATATTTTATACTTTTTTTAGGCTTAATAATCCGATTATAAACATCGAGAATTGTATTTTTGATATGAATAAGAATTTATGATTTACGAAGCTTCAGCTATGGGTTTTTTAAGGACCATTTTAATATTACTGCTTATTTACTTTGGTGTTAAGATTCTCTCACGTCTTTTTGCGCCCTTAATTTTGAGGTTTGTTGCCAAAAAAGCAGAACAAAAATTCGGCCAACAATTTGGTGGATTTCAAAACCAAAAACAATCCAACCAAAAACGTGCAAAAGAGGGTGAAACAGTTATTGATAAAATGCCTGAGAATCATAAATCTTCGAATGATGACGTAGGTGAATATATAGATTACGAAGAGGTGGACTAGTTGAAATAAAAATCCTAGCGTCTTATAAAAAAAGTAGTAACTTTCCTTTGAAATAATTAAGCTTTTTAATGTCCGATTCCATCAAACGCATAATTCCCCACATCTCAGTAATTATTGGCTTTGTCATCGTGTCTTTAGTATACTTTAGTCCTGTATTACAAGGAAAAAAAATATTCCAAAGTGATATTATGCATTACATTGGTATGGCACAACAGCAAAAGGAATTTGCCAAAAATACAGGCGAAGAGACCTACTGGACAAATAGTGCTTTTGGAGGAATGCCCACATATCAATTGGGAGCAAAGTATCCACATAATTACATAAAGAAACTAGACCTTTCACTACGTTTTCTGCCGCGTCCTGCTGATTATTTATTTCTATATTTTTTAGGCTTTTATATTTTACTCTTATGCTTAAAAGTAGATTTTAAGTTAGCGGCTTTAGGAGCGTTGGCCTTTGGCTTTTCTACCTATCTTATAATTATTCTAGGTGTAGGGCATAACTCTAAAGCGCACGCCATTGCTTATATGCCATTGGTACTTTCTGGTATTGTACTCACCTTTAGAAAGAAATATATAATAGGGTTTCTTATAACGGCAGTAGCCCTTGGTCTAGAACTTGTTGCCAATCACTATCAGATGACCTATTATTTATTTTTGTTGGTTATTGTACTAGGAATAAGTTATTTAGTCGATGCCTACAAAAAGAAGCAGTTACCAGATTTTTTAAAATCAATCGGGATTTTGAGTATCGCTGCTATTTTGGCCGTAGGGTTGAATGCTACAAATATTCTAGCTACCCAAGAATATGTAAAGGAAAGTACACGAGGAAAAAGTGAACTGACCATTAATTCGGATGGCTCGCCTAAGGAAACTACATCAGGTTTGAGCAGAGAATACATTACAGAGTATAGTTATGGATTGGTAGAAACTTTTAATCTATTTATACCCAAATTTATGGGTGGTGGCAACTATGAAGATGTTGGTAAGGATTCAGAAACTTACAAGGCTTATATAAATCTTGGGGCTTCACCTATAGAAGCTTTAGAAGCGAGTAGAAATGCGCCAATGTATTGGGGCGACCAACCAATTGTCGAAGCACCGGCTTATGTCGGAGCAGTTGCGATTTTTCTTTTCGTGCTGGGACTATTTTTGGTAAAGGGTAAAATGAAATGGTGGCTATTAGGAGGTACGGTTTTGTCCTTATTATTATCTTATGGCAAAAACCTAGAGTTTTTAACAGATTTCTTTATAGACTACATCCCCCTTTATAATAAGTTCCGTGCGGTTAGTTCTATTCAAGTAATTTTGGAGCTGTGTGTTCCTGTCCTTGGCATTTTAGGCTTGGTTCAATTCTTTGGAAAAACTGAAAGTAAGAACGAAAAACTAATAGCCTTAAAATATACTGTAATACTTACATCTGGTTTGTGTGTTTTGTTTTTACTTTTTAAATCTACCTTATTTGATTTTGAAGGTTTAAGGGACGATAGATATGTGCAAGCCTATGGACAGCCTTTTGTTGACGCATTAATTGCAGACAGGAAAGTACTTCTTACATCTGATACAATTAGGACATTGATACTCGTTGTATTGTCAGCTGGTACACTCTATTTATTCTTTAATAAAAAGGTTAAGAAAAACAGTGCTATTGTCTGTTTGGGTTTTTTAATAGTTTTCGACTTAGTTGCAATCAATAAGCAATATGTAAATAATGACGATTTCATATCTGCAATTCAAGTAGATAGACCTTATAGGGCCACTGAAGCCGATAAAGAAATTCTAAAGGATAAAAGTCATTTTAGAGTTTTTGACATATCCAATGAAGGTCAGGGAAGACCAGGACGTGCTGCCTATTTCCATAATTCACTTATGGGCTACCATGCTGCAAAATTAGGACGTTACAATGAACTTCTTGAGTTTTATGTTTATGACAATAATATGAATGTCTTAAATATGCTCAATACCAAATACATTATCGTTGAAGAGCAAGGTAAAATTTTACCCTATACCAATACTGAAGCTAACGGTAATGCATGGTTTGTAAAAAATCTTAAGCAGGTAAATACAGCAAATGAAGAAATAAAAATGCTTGACAGTTTAAATACAAAAGTAAAAGCTGTTAGTACTTTAATAGAAGCTTCTAAAACATTTACCTTGGACTCTTTGGCAACTATTGAGCTTAAGGAGTTTAAGCCAAATTATCTTAAATATGACTCAAAAAACAATAATAATGGTTTTGCCGTATTTTCGGAGGTTTATTATAGTAAAGGTTGGAATGCTTATATAGATGGTAATGTAGTTCCTCATACCCGTGTTAATTATGTCCTTAGAGGGTTGAGTATTCCCCAAGGACATCACACTATAGAATTTAAGTTTGAACCAAAAGTGGTTGAAATAGGTAGTAGAATTGCCTTGGCAAGTTCTGCGATTCTTGGATTGCTAATAATTTTTGGATTGTATTTTCAATTTAAACCAAAAAGACCAGAAGCGTAATTTATTTAAATGGCTTCCAAAAAAGTACTTATAATCACTTATTATTGGCCACCTGCCGGAGGACCTGGAGTTCAACGTTGGCTGAAATTTGCAAAGTATCTTCCAGAATTTGGGGTTGAGCCAATTATATACTCTCCAGAAAATCCAAGCTACCCTATTTTGGATGAAAGTCTATTAGCCGAAATCCCAAACAATTTAGAAATTCTTAAAACACCAATTAAAGAGCCATATAATTTAGCAGGATTATTTTCTAAAAAGCAAACTAAAACTATAAGCTCTGGAGTAATTCCAAAGCGAGAAAAACAATCTCTTTTACAACAATTAATGTTATTTGTAAGAGGAAACTTCTTTATACCTGATGCACGTAAGAATTGGGTAAAGCCTTCGGTAGGTTTCCTTTCAGACTACATCCGTAAACATCAAATAAATACCATAATTACAACTGGGCCACCGCATAGTCTTCATCTAATAGGTTTGGGCCTAAAGGAAAAACTCCAAGTAAAATGGATTGCAGATTTTAGAGATCCTTGGACAACCATAGGATACCATAAATTATTAAAGCTTACATCTAGTTCTAAAGCGAAACATCTAGAACTCGAATCTGAAGTTCTTAATAAGGCTGATCAGATTACTGTAACAAGCAATCATACCAAACAGGAGTTTGAAAGGAAGACAAATCAATCTGTAACACTTATTACTAACGGTTACGACACTCATTCTGTTAAAATTAACGACAAGGATTCATTGTTTACAATGTCGCACATTGGTTCGCTGTTATCAGAACGAAATCCTATTGTTTTATGGGAGGTGCTATCAGAACTAATAGATGAAAACAAAGCGTTTTCAGAGTTGTTTCGATTGCGTTTCATAGGTGTAGTGAGTGCTGATGTTATAACTAGTATAGAGAGTTTCAATTTAAACGACCATTTAGAAGTAGTTGGATATGTTAGCCACGCTGAAGCTATTAAATATCAGATGCGGTCACAGGTATTATTACTTGTAGAAATTGATTCTGAAGAAACAAAAGCAATTATTCCTGGTAAAGTTTTTGAATATCTTATTTCTGAAACTCCTATATTGGCTATAGGTCCTGAGAATTCTGACATTGAACAAATAATAAAATCTACTAATACAGGGTCCTATTTTACATATAACCAAAAATCACAACTTAAAAATCACGTTTTAAGTGTATTTGAGAGTTTTCAGAATGGAACACTTCAAGTCAATGCCATTGGTCTAAATCCATACGGCAGAAAAGAACTAACGCGTAAATTAGCGGCTCTTATTTAATTAGAGTTTGATTTTGGATTCTAGTGCTAATTGGTTGTACTTTGTCATTCTATGGGAATGGTTTTTACGCAATCTTTTAAGAATACCATAAGCACCTATATTGGATTTGGAATAGGGGCTATTAACACCTTATTTCTTTATACCAATTTCTTAAGCGATGAGTATTACGGGCTAGTAGCTTTTGTACTGTCCGCTGCCAATATAATGATGCCGTTTATGGCATTTGGTGTTCATAATGCCATTGTTAAGTTTTATTCAGGTTATAAATCAAAGAATAGTATCAATAGTTTCTTAACCTTAATGTTGTTTTTACCATTCCTTATTGTTCTACCTGTTGGATTAATAGGATTTGTTTCTTACGAGACTATTTCTAGTGTTTTAGCATCAGAGAATACTATTGTTAAAAACTACATATGGCACATATTTGTAATAGCTATTGCCATGGCGTATTTCGAAATTTTTTATGCTTGGACAAAGGTTCAGCTGCAAACGGTATTCGGAAACATTATGAAGGAGATTTTCCATCGAATTTTAATAATGATATTATTATACGGCGTTTATCTAGAATGGCTTACGGCAGATGAATTTATTTTAGGTTTAGTAGCTGTTTATGTAGTTAGGATGATGCTGATGAAGCTATATGCCTATGCCATAAGACTACCAAAATTTAGATTTCAAAAACTTGATAACATAAGTAATGTGCTAAACTATGCCTTGCTTATGATTGTTGCAGGTTCGATAGCCATGGTAATTTTAGATATTGATAAGTTTATGATTGGCTTAATGTTAGAACACATTGAAAATGTTGCCTATTATAGTGTCGCTATTTTTATTGCCACTGTAATCGCTGTTCCTCAGCGTGCTATGCATCAAATAATGATGCCATTAACAGCACAATATTTGAATAAAAACGATTTTAAGGCACTTAAAGATTTATATAAACGCAGCTCTCTAAATCTTTTGGTAGTTAGTGGTTTTATATTTTTACTCATTATCCTTAACATCAATCAGTTGTATCAAATATTACCTAAAGAATTTACGGGAGGTCTAATTGTGGTTATTATTATTAGTATAGCTAAATTGTATGACAATGCTTTAGGTAATAACAATGCCATATTGTTTAATAGTGATTACTATAGGATGGTTCTGGTTTTTGGTGTTTTATTGACAATAGTAGCTGTACTTTTCAATCTAATTTTTATTCCATTATTTGGCATCAATGGCTCTGCAATAGCTACGTTTCTTGCAATTGCTGTTTACAATACTGTAAAGTTGATTTATGTTAAACGCAAGTTTAACATGCAGCCCTTTACTTTGGCATCGTTAAAAGTAGTTATAAGTGTAATAATATTGTCTTTTGTATTTTACTTTTGGGATTTCCCATTTTATCCTGTAATTAATATTGTACTGAAGTCCTTAGTTGTAGGACTTGCTTATTTCATTATAATTTATAAATGGAATATATCGGAAGATATTTCAATTCAAATAAAAAAGCATCTAAAATTATAATAAATACTTTTTAAAATGAGAAGTCCCGTAAGGTGCTCTGAGGCATACATCAAACGGGACTTCTACTAACCAACCAAAAAAATCATATTTTAGAATCGACTTCGTCTTGAGCTTGTCTTGGCCGAGCTTCTACTGTTATTTCTACTTGTGTTCGGCTTCGTCCTTGCTGACGAGGATTTTCTTTTATTCTGAACAACACTTCGCTGTTTACTGTTTTGCGATGACGTTCTATTATAACTACGTGTCTGAGTCGCTTTTGGTTTTCTTACCGAGGCTGTTCTATTATTGGACACGTTAGTACGCGATTTGGTCACATTATATCTTGTTCCTCTGCTTGGTGCATTAACCCTTGATTTAGAACGTGTTGTTGAAGTTACTTTGCTTCGTGTTACATTAGATCTGTTATTTCCTCTGACCGAGTTATTAGAGCTTCTAGTTGTTGTCCTTGTATTAGCTACACTAGTACTACTGTTAGACCTAGATCTTACTGTACCACTATTATTAGTAATACGCGTATTTCTTGTTCTTTCAATCTCAGAATTTCTGCGCTCTATACGTCTTCTAGTATCGCGCTCAGACCGTGTTCTTGGTGTTTGGGCATAGCGTTCGTTAACTCTAGAGTTATGGCGTCTTCCATATTGTGCATTACCGCGTCTTCCATTAACATTAAAGTGTCTTACATTATTTCTATACGGTCTATACCATATGTGCCTTACAGGTGTATAATACTGTCTATAAGCCCATGTGTTTACCACATAAAATCCTACAGGTGGTAAAGCATAAAATCGATGCCAAGGTCTCCAGACATATGCTCTATTGTATATATTAATGAATCCAGAATATCTCCAAAATGCATTATTTCTATAAAAAATATTTAGTCCTCCAATTCTGTTTACTCGCCCGAACCCGTTATAGTTTATAAAGATGTTTCCAATCTGATTCACTCTACCATAGAAATCATAGAAAATCGGTGTGTTTTCAACTTGAATTATAGCACCAAAGCTATCGTACTGAACAAATGGGTTGTAATTAAATCCAGTGTTGAAGCTTAGTGAGAATCCAGGGCTATTAATTCCTAAATTAACATTAGGGCCATAATTAGGCATGTAAAAATCAAACTGACCGTCTGGGAAAACCGCGAATTCAATACCACCTTCAATAAATATGAAAGAATTACCATAACCTCTCACATAATTGTTAATGGAGGCATCTGCTCCTAATGTTGTGTTGGTTTCCGTTTTTGCCGTAGTGCTAACCGTCACTAACAGAGCAAATAGATATAGTATCCGTTTCATAGTTAAAGGGTTTTAAATTAAACTCATTAACAGAGTTGCAAACAGCGTGCCAAATCTATAAAGCTTTGATTTTCAGTAGGTAATTCTGAACTATATCTGATATAGGCTATTTGAAGAATTTAAAAAGTAAAATTTAAGTAACTTTAGAAATGTAAAACCAACCCTCATGAAAAAAAGTATTGTTATCCTTTTCTGTTATTTCCTTGTTTTATCTTCTCTCAATGCACAAGAAGAGACGAAGAATTATGATGAAGCATTTAAACTTATAGAAGTCTGGCTAGACGCTCAAAAAGATTATGAAAAATTGCCTGGTATTTCTGTAGCGGTAGTCAAAGATCAAGAGACTATTTGGAGTGCTGCCTATGGAAAGGCTAATGAAGACGCAGACGTAAGTACCAAAACCACAACATTGTGCAGTATCTGTTCAATTTCAAAATTGTTTACCTCAGTAGCTATAATGAAACTTTACGATGAAGGCAAATTGAGATTAGATGACCAATTGAAAGATATTTTGCCGAGATTTAATTTAAAACAACAATTTTCCGATAGTGGACCTATTACCATTAGGACATTACTTACACACTCTTCGGGTTTACCAAGACAAGCTGATGTCCCATATTGGACTGGTCCAGATTTTCCATTTCCAACCGTTGAGGAAATGACAGAAGCTTTAAATAATCAAGAGACGCTTTATCCTGCTTCTTATAACTTTCAATATTCTAATCTAGCTATGGGTCTTTTGGGGCAAGTTGTCAGCGAATTATCTGGAGTGTCTTACGAAGATTATGTTATTGAGAATATTCTAACCCCTTTAAATTTAAAAGATACAAGGCCAGATATGCCCATGGATTTATATGGTAAAGAATTGGCAATCGGATATTCCGCGTTAAATCGTCAGTTAGAAAGAAATCAGGTGGCATTATATGAGCCTAAAGGAGTCACACCTGCGGCAGGGTATTCTTCAAATGTTTTGGACTTAGCAAAATTTGCCTCATGGCAATTTAGACTTAGAGCGTCAAAAGAAGCAGAAATCTTAAGACCATCAACGCTAAAAAATATGCACAATGTACATTGGACAAATCCAGATTTTAATCTAACCTGGGGATTAGGCTTTTCTGTATATAAAGGATCGGATGGTAGCAAATGGGTAGGTCATGGAGGTAGTTGTCCAGGTTACCGCAGCACACTTCAACTCAATTTAAAAACTAAGATGGCTTATGCTGTTATGATTAACGCCAGCAGTACAAATCCCGGAAAATATTCCTCAACCATACATAAAGTTTTAATGAAGACAGAGAAGTTGGAAGAGCAAAAAGATAATGACGTAAATCTTAACGATTACGTAGGTTTTTATAACTCACAACCTTGGGGTAGCGAAAGCTACTGTGGTACCTGGAATGGTAAATTGGTCAGTATTTCACTACCTACAAATGATTTGTCAGAATCTATGACAATGTATAAGCATATTGAGGGTGACACGTTTAGACGCGTAAAATCTAATGGTGAGCTGGCAGAGGAAACAGTCTTTGAAAGAGATGCCAAAGGAAATGTAATTCGAAGTAAATCACACCAGAATTATTCAAATAAAATGAATTAAATAACTGATTGATTAGTTTGACTGAAACAAATTAATGAGTAATTCTTCTATAAATTAGAAGAAGTCCCTAATGTCTGAAAAAATGGAACCAAATAAAGTGAAATGTCAAAATTGCGAACAACCTTATGAAGAAGGGTTTCAATTTTGTCCTCATTGTGGTCAAAAAACAAATGACGAACTAACAATAGGCGTATTGTTTTATAATACCATAAGCAACTACTTTTCATTTGATGCTAGATTTTTAAAGAGTTTTGTTCCTTTAATGTTTAGGCCAGGTTATTTAGCTAAGGAGTTTGTTAAAGGTAAACGTTTGTTATACCTGCATCCTGCCCAGATGTATCTCTTCGTTGCGGTTATATTTTTCTTTATTTTTAATTTTTACGTTAGGGAAGGGCGTGAAAAATTAGACAAAACCATGGAGGAGGTTGTAGCCAGCAGAGAAAATAAGGGTAAAGTGAGTAAAGAAAAGCTTTCTGATAGTATTTATATGGATTCCTTGCGACAAATGGCTCTTAAGCCCATAAAGTTGAAAAAAGATGCCTTAGGTTTAAAGGAAGAAGATTTACGACGCCTAGATTCCATCACGACGGTTGAGATAGGATCCGAAGAAATCAATACAGATTTTGGATTTAATGAATCTGAGATTGATTCCCTTATACAGTCTGGTGCATCTAATGAGACTATCTATAGGGCCATGGGAATGGCTGAAGACGCGGGATATTTTCAACGAAAAATATTTGTACAGGGACTTAAGTTTTATAAAACGATGGGACTAGGTCAGATATATCAAACCTTTATTGATAGTATTCCGTTGGCTATGTTTTTCCTTATGCCTTTGTTTGCACTGTTTTTTAAGGTATTCTTTTTTAAACGAGGTCGCTATGCACATCATTTAGTATTCAGTTTCTACTATTTTTCGTTTTTATTTTTGTTGTTCAGTCTAATCTTTGCTATTAATAGATGGATTTGGGATATACCGGACTGGATAGATTGGCTTTTGGCATTTTCAACCTTCTTTTATTTGGTTGCTTCAGTTATACGATTTTATGAACAAAATTGGATTTTGAGTTTTATTAAAAGTGGAATAATTAGTTTCTTCTTTTTATTACTTGTTGTGCCAGTGTCTTTTGTGATGCTAGGTTTTATTGCATTTCTGTTTTACTAATTTCTTTAGATTTTGCGTGCCAGATAGGGACGTCTAAAAACTCACTGAGTGATTGGGCATCATTGATTATAGATTTTAGATTACCGTGATCAACAATATTCTTTCTTTTGCCATTTTTTAAAACCATATTTAGTTCAAAACTATTAAAGGTGTTTTTATCCCCTTTAACCCGTTCGCCAATAATCTGAAATGCAATAATTTCAATTAGTCTAATTTTTTGGGCAGATTTGAATACGTTTTCAGCCCGCTTTTTAGTGTTATATCCTTTACGGTATAGGCCTTTGGACTTATCAAAAACAATGGGTTTGTAAAAACTATAGAACATGTAGGCTCCAACCGAGGTAAAGATCAGTCCGATGCCTACTAACAGAAGCACTGGAAACTTCACCTCACTTATGCCTACTAAAATTTCTCTTACACCGAAAAATAGCAGACTCAAACCAATAGAAACAAAAACCCAACAAAAAATAGCTGTTCCATAGCTAGGTTTATAAGAAAAGATATCATCGGAGACTCTTATTAAAACATGGGTCTTAAAACTTGAGCCTCCATGTTTCAGAGGGGTAAGAGCAATATTGGTTTTAAGTGTTTCAGTTGAGAAATTAACATCACTACCATCAACGTCTGTATTGTGTTGGTGTGGATTTGTTAGCGTACTCATTTCAGTTTAAACTTTGTCCTTAAGATATTGGCCTGTTATAGAATTAGGATTGGCGGTAATCTCTTCTGGCGTACCACAAGCTACTAAATTTCCTCCATATTTACCTCCATCAGGACCTAAATCGATAATGTAGTCTGCGCATTTAATTAAATCAATATTGTGTTCAATAACAATGATTGAATGTCCTTTATCGATTAAAGCTTTAAACGATTTTAGAAGTTTTTGAATATCGTGAAAATGTAAACCTGTAGTAGGCTCATCGAAAATGAATAAAGCATTATTTGCATTAGCTCCTTTACCTAAAAACGTCGCTAATTTTATTCTTTGGGCTTCTCCACCCGACAGGGTAGAAGAAGATTGACCAAGGGTGACATAACCCAATCCAACATCTTTTAGAGGTTGAAGCTTATTTTTAATTTTTGTTTGTTTGTGACTTTCAAAGAAATCCACTGCATCATCAATGGTAAGGTTTAAAATGTCATCAATTGATTTACTCTCAAATTTTACTTCTAAAACTTCTTTTTTAAAGCGTTTGCCACCACAAGTCTCACATGTTAAATGCACATCTGCCATAAATTGCATTTCTATAGTCACTTCCCCTTCACCTTTGCAGGTTTCACAACGACCACCATCTACATTGAAGCTAAAGTGTTTGGCTTGGTAATTTCTTATCTTACTTAATTTCTGTGACGCGAATAGTGCTCTAATGTCATCATAAGCTTTAATGTATGTCACTGGATTAGAACGAGAAGAACGCCCTATTGGATTTTGGTCTACAAATTCAACTTGTTTTATATTATTAAAATCACCTTTTAGTTCTGTAAACTGGCCTGGTTTATCACTGAACCCAGTTAATTTCTTTTGTATAGAAGGATATAAAATCTTCTTAACCAAGGTGCTTTTTCCGCTCCCTGAAACTCCTGTAATTACCGTAAGCATCTGGAGCGGGAAATTGACATCGATATTTTTGAGATTATGTTCTCGAGCCCCTATGATTTCTACGTTGTATTTAGAAGTTTTACGTTTATTAGGAACTTCAATTTTCAATGCGCCGTTTAAGTACTTTGCTGTAAGTGAGTTCGAGGCTAAAATATCTTTGAAATCTCCGCTAGCAACAACCTCACCTCCAAAAGTACCCGCTTCTGGTCCTATATCTATTATAGTATCGGCTGCTTTCATTATATCCTCATCGTGTTCAACAACAATAACGGTATTGCCTAAATCTCTCAATGATTTTAAAACATCGATTAGCCGTTTCGTATCCTTAGGATGTAATCCTATGCTAGGTTCATCTAAAATATACATAGAGCCCACAAGGCTGCTACCAAGTGAGGTTGCAAGATTTATACGTTGGCTTTCTCCACCAGAAAGTGTGTTTGATTTACGGTTTAAGGTGAGATAGCCCAGTCCTACGTTACTTAGGAATTCTAGCCTTGTGTTAATTTCGGTTAGTAGACGTTTGGCGATAGTTCTATCATGTTCTGAAAGTGCTAAATTCTCGAAAAACTTCGTAAGTTCTCCAATAGGCAGATCTACTAAATCTGTAATGGTAGAGCCATTTATTTTTACATAATTAGCTTCTTTACGAAGACGTTTACCTTTGCAAACGCTGCATTTGGTTTTGCCTCTATAACGTGACAGCATTACGCGATTTTGAATCTTATAAGCTTTAGACTCAAGTTCAGCAAAAAAGCTATCTAAACCTTCAAAATACTTATTACCCGACCATATAAGTGCCTTATGGGCTTCGCTTAATTCAAAGTAGGGCTTGTGAATAGGGAAATCGAAAAGATGAGAATTATTGACTAATTGATCTCTATACCAACTCATACTCTCGCCGCGCCACGGAAAAATAGCATTTTCATAAATGGACAATGCTGTATTTGGAACCACAAGGTCTTCGTCAATTCCAATAACATCGCCGTAACCTTCGCATTTAGGACAGGCGCCGTAAGGATTATTGAAACTAAATAGATGAGCATTAGGTTCTAGAAAGCTCATGCCGTCAAGCTCAAATTTATTATTGAATTCCGATTGTTTGTTATCAGTTAATGATTCAATAATACATGTTCCAACACCTTCAAAAAAAGCAGTTTCAATGGCATCTGCAAGACGGTTTAAAAAGTCCTCATCATTTTTAAAAATGATACGGTCTACGACAAGGTGCAAGTTGGTATCAGGAGAAATAGTTTTCTTTAAGACATCATCTATTCTTACTACACTATCCTTAATTTTTATCCTAGCATAACCCTGCTGTTGAAGGGTTTGAAGCTTGTTTTCTATAGTTCTGCCTTCTTCCAACTGAATAGGAGAAAGCAATAGCAATTTGGTCCCTTCCTTAAATGTTAAGACGTAGTCTATAACGTCCTTAACCCTATGTTTTTTAACTAAATCTCCTGAAATAGGAGAGTAGGTCTTTCCTATTCTGGCAAAGAGTAATTTTAAATAATCGTAGATTTCTGTTGTTGTACCAACGGTAGACCTTGGGTTTGTTGAATTTACTTTCTGTTCAATAGCTATTGCAGGAGCAATACCTTTTATATAATCAACTTTTGGTTTATTTAAGCGTCCTAAGAATTGCCTAGCATAACTCGATAAGCTTTCTACATATCGTCGTTGGCCCTCTGCATACAACGTATCAAAGGCTAAACTAGATTTTCCAGATCCTGATAACCCTGTTATGACTACTAGTTCATTTCTAGGTATAACAACATCAATATCTTTAAGATTATGAAGTTTAGCACCTTTTATAATGATGTTATCCTTAGGGTTTGCATCTAATATGTTAGTATTCATAAGTTGATTTTGAACAAGATTTTGCAAAGATACCACTTCTATTTGTCTCGGTAAAACGTTGAAATATGGGATAAAATGTTAAATTTTAGAGGCAAATTTTGTTTTTTCGGAATGATTGTTGTTATATTTGGTTCCTATTCATATATAAAACAGCTGCGTATAGCATAATATTACTTTAAAGAAAATTTTAAACCCCAGACCTAATCATTTAGGTTTTAAAGTAATTATTATGAAGACAGAACTTATCCAAGACGCAGCTTTGGTTTCAAGATACATTAACGGCGATGAAAATGCACTTTCAGTTTTGATTGGGAGACATAAGCAAAAAATATACAGTTTCATTTACTCCAAAGTCTACGACAAAGATGTAACTGAAGATATTTTTCAGGATACTTTTATCAAAGTCATCAGGACTTTAAAATTGGGTAAATACAACGAGGAAGGTAAGTTTTTACCTTGGGTTATGCGTATTGCTCATAATTTGGTAATTGATTATTTCAGAAAAAATAATCGGATGCCAAAATTTGATAATGCTGGAGAATTTAGTATTTTTTCTGTATTAAGTGATTCTAGTCTTAATGCGGAGAAATCCTTAATTAAGGATCAAGTAGAATCTGATGTTAGAAGGATTATTGAAGAGCTACCTGAAGATCAAAAGCAGGTGCTTAAAATGCGAATCTATCAAGACATGAGTTTTAAAGAAATCTCTGAACGCACAGGAGTTAGTATTAATACAGCATTAGGTAGAATGCGATACGCCCTAATTAATATGAGAAAGGTTATAGAGCAGAATAATATTGTTTTAACAAATTGATACAATAAACATAATTCTGTTGCGTTCTTGTCATATAATAAATCCTAAATTATTAATATGGCAAAAATTTACTCACAACAAACCTCAAAAAAAATCAACCTACAACCAAAAGATGAAACCATAAGTTTCCTTTTGAATTACTCTAAGGCTTTAAGTGTTATAAATTATAATAAATTGAAGTTTGAAGCACTTCTAAATTAAGTTGGTAAAGAATCCTGATCATGTATCAGGATTTTTTGTTTTTGTGATAAGCATTAATGACGGACCTTCTACCGATGGTTTTTGTAATAATATCTTTATCCAAGTCCCAACCCCTTGCAGGAGAGTATTCCCTCCCGTACCAGATAATTTGAAGATGTAAGTCGTTCCAAAGTTCTTTTGGAAATAACCGTTTTGCATCTCTTTCTGTTTGTACCACATTTTTCCCTGTACTTAGATTCCATCTGTACATTAACCTATGGATGTGTGTGTCTACTGGAAAAGCAGGTATGCCGAACGCTTGTGATAAGACAACAGCTGCAGTTTTATGGCCAACAGCGGGTAAAGCCTCTAAATCCTCATAAGTCTGAGGTACTTTTCCGTTATGTTTTTCAATTAATATTTTAGACAAGCCATAGATTCCTTTACTTTTCATTGGAGATAAGCCTACGGGTTTTATGATGTCTCTAATTTCTTCAACACTCAGTTTCACCATATCGTATGGATTGTCTGCTTTTTTAAAAAGTAGAGGTGTAATTTGATTTACTCTTACATCTGTACTTTGTGCAGACATTAATACTGCAATAAGTAGGGTGTAAGGGTCCTTGTGCTCCAAAGGAATGGGAATTTTTGGATAAAGCTTGCTTAAAGTCTCTATAACAAATTCTACCTTTTGTTGCTTAGTCATACGAAGAATACAAGTTTTAAATGGTGTTAATCTCTTTTATGTGCTATTAAACAAATAAACAAATTAAACGGGTATGAATAAAAATTGATTGTATTAATTTTAAATTCTAATCTTATTTAATTGGACCTAGAAATGCGCATAGTTTATATTGCAAATAAAATTAATGGTACCACAGGCCTAGAACGAATGATTAGTGTACAGTCTAATTATTTCGTTCGTAATTTCGGTTATGATGTGCAATTAGTATTAATTGAACAGAACGAAAACAACCTGGAAAGAACCTTCTTCGAAGTAGATAATAAGATTCCTTTTCATTTCATTAATGCCAAAAAAGGACCAAAAAAGAGTTATTTTAAATTAGTAAAATCCCTAAATAACCTGTTACCAGGTTTAGAGCCTGATATTGTAATGGTTTGTATTGATGATATTGCTTGGCTTTACGTCCCGTATTTTTTAAAAAAGAATTATAAAATTGTCTATCAAAGACATAGTACAAAGGATATTAATCTTAACAGATATTATAAAGGGCTTAAAACAAAAATCAGTAACGTAATAAAATCTAAACTTGTGCTTTTTGGTGGTAATTGCTATGACCGTTTTGTAATTTTAACCAATGACCATAGACAAGATTGGAAATTTGTTAAGCGACTTAGCGTTATAGGCAATCCAATAATCTTAGATGCCGAAGGAAATAGAGCAGAACTTAATAACAAAGTGGTACTTGCAGTAGGACGGCACGACCCTGTAAAGGGGTTTGATATGCTTATTGATAGTTGGGCCGCGGTTCTAGAACATTTTCCAGAATGGACTCTGAGAATTGTTGGTCAAAGAATAACTGTTATTGATTTACGAAAGCAAGCCAAGGATTTAGGGATATCTGATAATGTGGAATTCTTAGAACATACTAAGGAGATCTCAAAGGAATATCTAAATGCCTCGATTTTAGTTTGTAGCTCGGTTATAGAGGGATTCCCTTTAACAATTGTAGAAGCGATGTCTTTTGGGATTCCGGTAGTTTCTTTTGATTGCCCTTATGGTCCGAGAGCAATTATTAAAAATGGAGAGGATGGTATTTTGGTCCCTCCAAAAGATGTATTGGCTTTGTCAGAATCTATCCAGCACTTAATAAAGGACAACAATCTCAGGAAAGAGATGGGTGAAAAGGCTCAAATAAACATACAGAGATTTGCGAAGGAAAAAATTATGAAGCTTTGGCAAGACTTATTTGAAGAACTGCATCCGAATTAATGCGCATTTAACGTATTTATAACAAGGCCTGCCTTTTGTAGCTTGCTGATACATCGTATTTTTACTTAAACATAAAATCAAAGATCATGACGCACTTAAAAATAGGTGATAAGGCACCAAATTTCAAGGGATTAGATGAACAAGGTAATACTGTTTCATTGTCCGATTACAAGGGAAAAAAATTGGTAGTTTTCTTCTACCCAAAAGCAAGTACGCCTGGTTGTACTGCAGAAGCTTGTAACCTCAATGATAATATTGACCGCTTTAAAGATGCAGGGTACGACATATTGGGCGTAAGTGCAGATAGTGCTAAGCGCCAGTCTAACTTTAAAGATAAATATGGTTTTAAATATCCTTTAATAGCTGATGAAGATAAATCTGTCATCAATGCTTTTGGTGTTTGGGGTCCGAAGAAGTTTATGGGCAAAGAATATGAAGGTATTCATAGAACTACATTTGTTATCGATGAGAATGGTGTCTTGGAAAATGTAATTACTAAAGTAAAAACCAAAGCACACGCTGAACAAATTTTAGGCTAAATTAACCAAGACCTTACAAAAAAAATAAAGCGGCCAATTACAGATAGACTGTTACTAAGCCGCTTTATTTTTTTGTTGTGAATTGTCTAGTGCATTACTTCCTCTGCTTCGTATCCAAATAAACTTTTTTCTTTAATTAATTTGGCAACACCCTCTGGGAGCATACTTTCCCAACCATCCTCACCACTAGCTATCATTTTTAGCACTTCCCTAGAGAAAATGCGCAGAATGGAATTATCGTAATCTGTAATATCTACAACTTTACCATTGTATTTAAAGAATTTATAGAGTTCTTTCATTCTTGGGTGAACCTTCAGATTTTCGCTATTCGTTACGCTATTATCTTTATTCTTCATAGGATATAAATAAACACGTAAATCTTTGTAGAATAGCTTACCAAAGGCTTCAAGAATTCCACCGCTTAAATGACGGTAGTATTTTTCGTCAAAAATATCTACTAGGTTATTAACACCCATGGCAAGACCCATTCTGCTTCTCGTATATTGCGAGAAGTATTCAACAAGCTTATAAAATTCTTGAAAATTCGAAATCAATACTGTCTGACCGAGCGAACATAATAAACGTGCTCTGTCCATGAAATCTTGCTCATCTATTTCACCTTCAGCTCTTAGATTGGATAAGGTTATTTCAAAAATGACCTGAGTTTTTTCTTTATCTACCTTATTTTCCTTGATAAACATTTCGTATGATTTTTCAAACATATCCATATTTACCTTGGTAACAGGTCTAAAACTACCTCTAAGGGCCAAAATATTCTTTTTGTAAAGTACTGCTGCTGGGAGAACGTTGTTGCCATCTGGAGCAAACATTACGGCATCAGTCATACCATTCTTAACAAGTTGAAGGCTCATGAGCCTATTATCTATATTTTGATATACAGGACCAGCAAAGTTAATGGTGTCTATTTCTAGTTGATCTTTGTCTAGATGATCATATAAGTAGCGTAATAACTTTTTAGGTTGATTGTATTTATAGAAAGCACCATAAATGAGATTGGTACCTAGTTTACCTAATGTTTCTTGTTGTAACCGTGCATCATTTTCCTTAAATCTAATATGGAGAACGATGTCATTGTACTCTTGGTCTGGTGCAACTTGGTACTTTATACCAACCCAACCGTGACCTTTATATTTTTTAGCAAAATCAATAGTGGCAACCGTATTAGCATAGGCAAAAAATATCTTGTTAGGATGTTTTTCTCTAACAATACGTCGTTCAATGAGATCAACCTCATGATTAAGCATTTTTCTTAGCCGAGCCTCAGTGACATAGCGCCTGTCGTTCTCAATACCATAAATGGCATCGCTAAAGTCTTTATCGTAGGCCGACATGGTTTTTGCAATTGTACCCGAAGCACCTCCTGCTCTAAAAAACTGGCGCACCGTTTCTTGACCAGCTCCAATTTCGGCAAAAGTACCATAGATGTCTTTATTGAGGTTTATCCTTAAGGCCTTGTCTTTTAGCGAAGGAATATTCTCAAAATTAGAATCGCCATCATACGTGATTTCTTCCATAGATTTCGGGATTACAACGTTTTAGCAAAGGTACTCAATTACCTAAGTAAACAAAAAAATAACAGTATTTTTGTCATAAATTTAAATCGTGTGAAGGTAACTTTTCTTGGTACAGGAACATCGCAAGGCATACCAATAATAGGGAGTAAACACCCTGTCTGTTTAAGCGATAACCCTAAGGACAAGAGGCTACGTGTATCTATCTTGGTAGAATGGGATGAATACGCTTACGTGGTGGATTGTGGTCCGGATTTTAGGCAACAGATGCTCAATGCTAATGTCTCTAAAATTGACGGTATTTTGTTTACTCACGAGCATGCGGATCATACTATGGGCTTAGATGACATTAGGCCTTTTTTCTTTAGGCAAGGTGATATTCCATTATATGCTCACAAACGAGTGTTTAAAGCTTTAAGAAAAAGATTTGATTACATTTTTACATCAGAAGACAAATATCCAGGAGTACCTAGTGTAAAGCGCATTAAAATTAAAAATAGGCCTTTTAAGTTAGGTAATATTAAAGTATTGCCAATAGATGGTTTACACCATAAACTCCAAGTTTTTGGCTTTAGGTTTAATCGGTTTGCTTATCTCACTGACATGAAAACAGTTCCTCAGGAAGAAATAGAAAAGCTTAAGGGCACAGACGTTCTTGTCATAAATGCCTTAAGAGAAGAACCTCATATGTCTCACTTTAACCTTGCAGAAGCTATAGAATTTATTAGCAAAGTTAATCCAAAACGAGCCTATTTAACCCATATAAGTCATCACCTCGGATTTCATGATGAGGTGCAACAAAAATTGCCTAAGAACGTTTTTTTAGCATACGATAACCTTCAAATAACCATATAACAATGAAACAAAGAGTTTTTATGTATTTGTTCATCTTTTCTCTATTGTTAATCATATTTCAATATGTGAATTCAAAAAACATTATAGATAAATATGAAAAGGATATTAATTCCTATAATGCATCTGTACAAGAGAATACAAAGATTATTGAAGCTTTAGAGGAGGAGAATTTTGAGTTGAGTTATTTCAATATTGATAGAAATCAGGATGCGATAGATTACTTTGAATCCCAGGGTTATGATACCGATGAACTCATACCTGCCATTAAAGAAGGCCTTTATAATATGAACGATTATAAGGGTGATGATCATCCCATTGTACCTTTTGTATCCCTAACAGGAACAAAATTAGTTATCAATAAAATTAGGATTCTTAACCATAAATGGGTTGTCGCTAATTTTACGGACGGACAGTATTGGGGAGAAATATTTCTCACCTATGAAATTGATGCAAATAACGAATTAAAATATAAGTTGGTAGAGTACTTTATGTATCCGAAACTAAACTAGATTCGCTCCGATAACCACCTTTTAAAATCAAAGAAATTCTGTGGTGCTACACCGTGACCTACGGGATATTCGAAATAGACGTGGTTAATTTTAAGTGCCTTTAAAAATTCTGGTGCTTTCCGCGCCCATTCTACAGGTATAACTTGGTCTGCACTACCATGGGAACAATAAAAATTAAGGTGACTAACCTCTGACGGATTAACGCTTTCCGGTAGAATATCCTCATTAATATAACCGCTTAGTGCAATGATATTAGTGACTATCTCAGGATAGTTCAGTGCTACGGCATAACTTAAAATAGTACCTTGACTAAATCCTAAAAGGGTTACATTTTTGGGATTCACAGGATAAGTTTCACAGGCGTAGTTAATAAATTTGGCGATAATATTTACAGAACGCCTTGCTTGCTCATTATCGCTCCATTTGCCTTTTTCTGCATCGAAATTAATTGCGTACCAAGCATTACCGTATGGCTGCATGGCATAAGGTGCGCGTAGGGAGATAATAAATAGCTCTTCTGGTAACTCTGAAGCAAAAGAAAACAAATCGTTTTCATCACTACCATAACCATGAGCCATAATTAATAATGGAGCATTTTCTTTTAGGGTAGAAGGTCTTTTAATGTAAAACAGTTTCGAAGACATAATTTATCCCATAGATTTAAAAAGTTTCTGAAATACATCACCTAGGATTGGCACGCTATTGGCTTTTCCAGAAAATGCACCAAAAATACCATAGATAAAAAGTAAAGCAAAAACAATCCAAAATGAATAAGATATTGTCCAATCATCAAAACCGCTTACAACGTAACCGAATATGAAATATAAGAGCCATAATCCAAGACTTTGTCTCACATGAAACGCCGTAAAATTGTTCTTTTTTTCTTGATTCATAAAATAAGCAATGAGCACACCAATAATGGTCAAGTATGCTACTACTGCGTAGGTTTTACCCTCCTGTACAGTTTTATTATTCATTACTTAGACTAATTTTGTTGTTTGCGACTATACCATAGACCTTTCCTTTTAGTCTGTGACCTAAGAAAATACTGTTATTGGATTTTGATAAAATATCGGATGACGTGAAGTTGTAGTTTACATCTGGATTGAATAGCGTCAATTCTGCACGTTCACCTTCATTGATAGGATTTAATTCTATCCCAAATCGTTCTTTACCCTTAGTAAGCAAAGCAATCGCTTTTTTTGTTGTAAAAACTGTTTGTAAAGCCCCAAATGCAGATTCTAAACCTATAGTCCCGTATTTAGCGTATTCAAATTCTACTTTTTTTCCTTCTATGTCAATTGGGTTATGGTCAGAGGTTACCATATCTATAGTGCCGTCCTTCAATCCTTCTATCAAGGCTTCTAGGTCTTCATTGGTTCTTAGTGGCGGTAACACTTTAAAGTTGGTATTGAAATCAGCAAGCTCGTCATCAGTTAGAACCAAATTGTGTATAGCAACACTACAGGTGACATCCATCTTTTTAGATTTTGCTTCTCTAATTAATTGTACCGATTTTGCTGTTGAGATAGTTGGTATATGTAGTTTACCTTCAGTGTATTCCAAAAGAAATAAATCTCTCGCTACTTGCAATTCTTCGGCGAGCGCAGGGTTGCCCTTAAGGCCTAATTTAGTACTATTAATATGCTCATTTACCACACCCAGACCTGAAATTTTATTTTCTTGCGGAAAAGAAAGAACTAACCCATTAAAATTGCTTGCATACTGCAAAGCAATTTTCAATAAATTAGGATTTTCAATGGGTTGCTTGTAATCATAAAACGCAACAGCACCAGCTGATTGCATATCAAAGAGTTCTGCCAAATCAACACCATTTCCTGCTCTAGTTAAAGCTCCAATAGGGTATAGGTTAGTGGCATGTCCAGCACTTTTTGATTGAATAAATGTAATGTCTGGATTGCTATCTACTACAGGATGTGTATTAGAATTTAAGGCTACAGCCGTAAAACCAGATCGTGCAGCAGTTTTTAAACCGTTAGATATAGTTTCTCGTTCCTCAAAGCCTGGTTCTCCAAATGAAACACTACTATCAAACCAACCTCGCGATACATGCAGATTATCTAGACGTATTTCACGATAATTATTTTGATTGGTTATGCGTTTAGAAATTTTAGAAATACGACCTCTTTCTATTAAGATGTCGACTTTTTCGTTGTGAAAATCACTTTTAGAATCAACAATTGTAGCAGATTTTATCAGTGTGTTCATTTAAGATACTTTAGTAGAAACATTTCTATCATTAAAAATGCCAGTGCAAAAATAACAAACCATTTCCATAGAGCATTAACATTTGTATTACTTTTTATACTGTCAATGGCCTCAATCAAACTATTATCAATATTGACATTTGGCATATCCTCTAGATTAAAATAAGCCAATTGGCTTTCATGTCTTGGATAGTTAAAGCTCAGGTTTTGCAAACTTAAATCATTGTTTTTAACCGTTAATATTCCAGCTTCTTTAGGAAATTCGTCTACTTGTAAAACAACCGAGGTACTGTAGGTCTTTTGCAAAGGAATTACTGATGAATTAGTAGACTCTAAGGTTAGGATATCGTCTTGGCCTAACGTGGTCTTTATGGCGATATCGTTTTTAGTACCCAATTGGTAATAGAGTTTTGCCAAAGGCAGACTCTGTAATCCCATATTATATAAAACGGGCACGATTAATTGAGAATTGATGAAGTTTGAATTTGTCTTATTAATTGGAGCAGCAAATGTATATACCTCATTTCTACCTGTTAAAAAAGGCGTGTCGTCTTCAAAACTTAGAATAGGATTATTTTGACCAGAAAATGTAAAGCTCATTTCTGCCTTAGGATATTGAAAGTTAGTAACCTGCGAGTAGAAGGTATTCTCTAGTAAAGGATGATTGAAATTAATTTTTGTGATGCGCTTAGCGCTGTTATTTGCGTCTGTGAACAAAACTGCATTCAACTGTTTCAGCAATCCATTATAAGAGTCTAAATCTGCATCAATACTGGGTATAATTACAATTGAACCACCATCCTTTTTAAACTCTACGAGTGCTAACTTTAAGGCGTCAGATATATTTCTAACTTCGTTAAGTATCAGTAAATTCTGATTCGGAATAAGATTAAAATTGAGTTTATCCAAATCAAAGTTTAAAAATTCAAATTCGTCACTGGTATAGATTCGATTTAAGAAACCATTATCGGTTTCATCAGAAATGGAAAGTACCTTTATTTTTGGTTTTTCGTTAATATTAAAATAAAAGGTATTGTCATAATTTAACCCACCATCTTCAATGGTTAGCTTCCCATTAATTATAGCATTGTTTGGTACTGAAAATACAACTTCAGATGTATTGCTAACAAAAGATGCCATATTCTTGGCTAAGAGTTCTTCGTTATTAAAAAGAGAAACTGAAACATCGTTTTTTATGTCTCCAAAAGTTCGAATAACAGCGGCCAATTCTAAGGTCTCTCCGTTTGTTGATTTCACATAAACACTGTCAACGCTAATGTTAGAATTTATATTAGGTTTCTGTTGTACCAATTTCAAATTAATAATACTATCAGTAGGTATATTAAACCCTTCATTTTGTTGCTGAAAATCAGAAACTAACACTAAATTTTTTGTAGATGAATTATCATCCGAAAACAACTGCTTTCCCTTCAGGTAAGCCGATTGATAACCGATTTGACTATGTGAAAACGATAACGCGATAAGATCATTTTTAATAGCTTTTATTGAGGTGTTTTTAAAGACATTGTCATTTGTAAATACACTTAATTTTTCATCATTTGGTAATGAGGTCAACAAATTTTGAATGGCTTCATTTAACAAGGAACCATTTTTACCAATAGCCTGCATACTGAAGGAATTATCTAAATAAATAACAGTCTCTTGCGCCTTGTTATAATTTGAAGTGTTTGGAATAAATGGTTGTGCGAATGCCAAAACCACAAACCCAATTATTGAAAGCCTAGTAAATAAAACTAGCCATTTTTTTAGTTTAGAACTTTTACGGGTTTGTAAGTTGATTTGCTTTAGAAGCTTAACGTTAGTGAACTTAACCTTTTGAAATCGCCTTAGCTGAAAGAGATGAATGAGAATAGGAATGATAAGCAATAAAAGTGCATAAAGTAATTCAGGGTGTTTAAATTGCATTCCTAGAGTTTCAGTTATGCCTCAAAGATAGAAAATGAAAAGGGATCGAAAATATCTGCTTTTGAGAAATTTAACAGAAAAAGAAATAGTCAGTCATTGGTTTCATATCTTGACTCTCAAAGTAGAGCTTTATTTCTTGCTGAGCAGTTTCATTGGCAACGGTGACAATACTTTGTGGATGTGATAGTTTTGAAAGGAAATCGAAATTAAATAACGATTGATTGTAAATCTGCTTACCAATTTTTTTTGGGTTATCACAAATCCAATAAAACTGCACATTGGCCTTAATCAATAATTTGGCGATAGTCTTACCCTTATAACCAGCTCCCCAAATTGTAAGCGGCCTTTTTTCGTCATAATCCAATTTTAAAAAGAAATGTGTTTTTATGTCAAGAAAATAGTTTTGAGCATAATGCTCATGAGTTCTGGAGGTTCGAGTTGCATAATCTCGCCAATGCAATAGCACTTGATCACATGGAATACACTTCAATTGATTTTGATAAAACCTAAAAGTGAGGTCATAGTCTTCAGGATATCTATCGGGTAAGAATGCATCACAGGCTTCAAAATCGTCTCTATAAGCCATCCAACAGGGTGAAGGGATAACACATTCTTTATAGATTTGAGAATAATTTGAACCTGTTTCGGTTAAACTATTGATCCATGTTTCATAACGTGCGTATCCATCACTTACACCATCTGACCTGAAATATTTTACTTGACCTACTGCTATATGGCCTTTACCGTGCGTATGAAGTTGAGATACCATCCATTGAAGTCGATCTGAAGTCATAATATCATCACTGTCCATTCGCGTAATAAATACACCTTTGGATACACCGTATGCCGTTCTCAAAGCATCTATGATGCCTTTACCATTGTTTTTTACTAGTTTGATTCGAGACTCGTTATTGGCATACGCTTCTATAATACTGTATGAATTATCTGTGGAAAAGTCATCAACAAAAATGGCTTCCCAGGAAGCATAAGACTGTGATAAAATAGAAAGCAGGCACTCCTCAATAAATAAAGAGGTGTTTTTAAATGGAATAAGAATACTTACTAATGCCTTCATGCTGCGAATATAATAATCTCATTTTAACATAAACTTTGGACATTGGCTTGTAACAGATTGTAGATTTGTGCGACTTGTTAAAAAATTAAAATTAGAATATGAAGAATTACATTGCCATACTTAGTTTAAGCCTAATATTGGTTGGCTGTGGATCTGCAAAACCGAAAGCAGATGATTTAGCTACCAGCAATCCCATTGAAACATCACTAGATTTAACTGCAGTGAAAAATGATAAAGTTCCTGTAGTGGTAAACCCAGGGCGATTTACTGTAGAGACTGTAACCTACAGAATTCCAAGAGTTGTACAGGGTACTTATTCCGTTAGTGATTTTGGAAAATATATAGATGATTTTAAAGCATTGGATTACAATGGAAATGAATTGGCTTATGAAAAAATAGACACCAATAGTTGGGCTATTGAAAACGCCACTCAGTTAGATAAGATCGAGTATTTTGTCAATGATACTTTTGATATTGAGACTTCAGGAGGAATTGGAGGTGAGCAGCCGTTCTCTCCCGCAGGTACTAACATAGAACCAGAGAATTATGTGCTTAATTTACATGGTTTCATTGGTTATTTCGATTCTTTAAAATCTAATCAATACACGCTAGATGTGACTGCACCTGCTAGGTTTGATAGAACTTCTGCCTTGGTCAGTACAGGTTCTAAAAATGTTTCAGAGGACGTTATAACAACAACTTATTTTGCACCGCGTTACTTTGATATTACTGATAATCCCATGATGTATGGTAATCTTGATGTAGAGGAGTTTATGGTTGGTGATATTAAAATTGTATTGAGCTTGTATTCTCCAAACAAAGTGCATACCGCTGCAAGTCTTAAAGAAACAGCTTTTGAAATGATGAAAGCACAAAAAGCCTATTTGGGAGATATTAATACTACAGCGAGGTACGACATCTTCTTGTACCTTTCTGAGGGTAAAGAAAATTCACCTAAAGGATTTGGTGCACTCGAGCATCACACATCAACAGTTGCGGTATTTCCAGAAAGTACACCTTTAGAAGGTCTAAAGAGTTCTTTCATAGATGTTGTGGCACATGAGTTTTTTCATATTGTAACACCATTATCGGTTCATTCTGAAGATATTCACTATTTCGATTACAATCAGCCAACCTTTTCTAAGCATTTGTGGATGTATGAGGGAGTTACGGAATATTTTGCCCAGCATTTCCAGGTATATAAAGGATTGGTCTCTAATGAGGAGTTTTACGGTACAATAAACCAGAAGATTGGAATATCTAGAATGATGGATGATGCCATGAGTTTTACTATTATGAGTGAAAATGTGCTTGACGAGCCTTATGCGTCCAATTATGGAAATGTCTATATGAAAGGGGCCTTAATTGGTATGTGCATTGATATTTTAATGCGAAAAGAAAGTAATGGTCAGCGTAGCATGTTGTCTCTAATGAAAGAGCTTTCCATGAAATATGGTAAGAACAAACCTTTTGAGGATGATAAAATCATTACTGAAATTACCGCAATGACCTATCCAAGTGTTGGAGAATTTCTTAAAACGCATGTCCAAGGTGACGTACCGATTAATTACGACGAGTTTTTTGAAATGGTTGGTTTAACTAAAGGGCAAACCGAAGTTGAGACCAATTATATTTTTGCAGGAGGACAAAACGTAATTTTTGATGGCGATCAACAGGCAGGGACTATTTTCTTTTCGGATATGGCTTTGAAGAATTCCTTTTGGGCCTCACAAGACGTTAAGTCAGGAGATATTATTAAAAAAGTCAATGGTCAAGAATTGACACTTCAGAATGTGCAACAGGTTATAGGTGGTATGTTTATGTGGCAAGAAGGACAGGAGATAACTATGGACTTAGAACGCGACGGAGAACCGATACTTATAAAGGCAACATTGACAAAGCCAATGGCCATTGATGAGAGCATAATTGAAAATACAGAAGCAACTAACGATCAAATAGAATTACGGAAGGCTTGGTTAAAAGGTTGATTCTAATTTTATATGTTTAAAAAAAGGCTGCCGATTAGGCAGCCTTTTTTAATTATAAATAACTAGTATTTAGCTGATTTGCCATTTGGCAGTGCACTCTTAATAAAGTCTCTTAAATCATCATTTGCTTTTATAAGGTCTTCGTTTCGTAAATACATCATGTGCCCACTGCGGTAACCTTTAAAAGAAAAGCGGTCTTTTAGTTTTCCGCTCGGGTCAATTTGCCATTGCGAATATTTAGCTGAAAAGTAAGTTGTAGCACCATCGTAGTATCCAGATTGGGTTAATACTTTAAGATATGGATTCTGGGCCATAGCCTGCCTTAAATTATCTCTAGTATTGTCGTTGCTTCTATCCCAATTACCAACATTACCAAATACATTGTATTTAACATCTGTACTAAACCCAAGTTCATTTTTCATATAGTAATTAATAGCTGGTGTAAACGAGTGTAACCATGATGTTATTTCGGAATTATAGTCAGGGCTAGAACCTGTCTCCACCTTATCAATGCCCAAATACCTAGAATCCAATCTTCCAATGGTCATTGCAGAGGTATTGCGCAATAATTCTTTCCAGAAAAAACTATTTGGGACATCTAAATTTTGTTGAAGTATAACTTTTTTAGAGAGCCCAGAAAAATAGCTCATTTTTTCGGCTATGGCGTTTTTTTCGATATCTGAAATGAATCCACCTTTAGCAATGGCAGGCATAAGGTCATTTATGGCAAAGGCTTCTGCATCTGGAAGTATTTCCAATAGGTCCTTAGATTGTAATTCTTGTGGAAGCTGTTTGTGGTACCAGGCAGCGGCAGTATAATAGGGGAGGTTTAAACTTGAGGATAAAGGTCCACCTACACGCAGAACTTTATAATCTGCTGGCGACACCATTATTACACCGTTAAGGTACATCCATTGACGGTTCTGTAATTCTAAGGACAATCCCATAACCCTCGTACCTCCATAGCTTTCACCGATTATGAATTTAGGTGATTCCCAACGGTTATGCCGTGTTACAAAAGTGTTCATCCAACCGGCTAGGTATTTGGTATCTGCATTTATACCAAAAAAGAGCTCGTCATCTGGCATTTTACCTTCTGCATCAGCAATTTTCCTCGAGTACCCTGTATTTACAGGATTGATATAAACAATATCAGTAAGGTCTAATATAGAATTAGGATTATCCTTAACACCATAAGGCTGCACAGGGTAACCCTCGTCATCAATCTTTAAGATTTTAGGGCCTGTGTAAGCTAAATGCATCCAAACCGATGCAGAACCTGGACCACCATTAAATGAAAACAACAATGGTCTTTGATTATTCTGGCTGTCATTGGTGCGTTTGTAATAGGTATAATTTAATGAGGCAATAAGTTTTCCGTTGTCATCCCAAACAGGTTGAAAGCCCGTTTCAGCATTATATTCGATAGCTTTCCCTTTAATTTTTACCGTATTGGTAGTAATATATGCTGTATCTACAGGGATTTGCAAATCTTGGGACATACAAACATTAATAGTCAATAGGGTAAGAAGCGTAAGTATTTTTTTCATAGTTAATTAGTTTAGGTTTAAAGATACTATTCATCATTTAAAATCCCTCGAAAACACCCAAGCCAAATAAGGCAAAATCATACTTTACTGGGTCGTTTGGGTCGAGTTTACGTAGATTTTTATCCAGTTCGGCTAAGGCTTTGGCATCATTTTGTTTGCGTTTCAATAAGCCTAATTGTCGTGCCACGTTCCCAGAATGTACATCCAAAGGACAGCTGAGTTGTGCCGGAGAAAGGCTTTTCCATATACCGAAGTCAACACCAGCATTATCTTGCCTAACCATCCAACGTAAATACATGTTAATACGTTTGGCTGCCGAATTTTTTAAGGGGTCAGAAACATGCTTTTGAGTCCGTTTTAAATGGTCAATTTCAAAAAAAATAGATTTAAAATGATGAATGCTTTGTTGTAGGGAGTGCTGTTTTGCATTTTTAGCAAAAACATTTTCAAGTCCACCATGAAGCTTGTAAATATGATTTAAACTTTTTACAAATTGCGCAAAGTCTTGTCCATTAAAGGTTCTGTGCACAAAGTTTTTAAGCTGCCCTAAATCCTTAACTTTATGATGCATTACAAAATCGTAAGGTGCATTATCCAAAAGTTGCATCATCTTTTGTGCATTATTAATAATACTCTTACGATTTCCCCACGCAATCGTTGCTGTTAGAAACCCTGAGATTTCAATATCTTCTTTCTTTGAATAATTATGAGGTATTTGTATAGGGTCGCTCTCAAGAAATTTGGTATTGTTGTAAAGTGAAACTTTACTATCTAGAAAAATTTTAAGTTCGGATTTTTTAAGTTTCAAAAAAAGAAAATTGATTAATAGCTAGCTAAAATTTATATTATAGCAATCATACTAATTTCTACATTCACATATTTGGGCAGGTTTGCCACTTCTACAGTCTCTCTAGCTGGTGCGGTTTCTTCATCGAAGTATTTGGCATAGACAGTGTTGATTTTAGAAAAGTTTTCCATATCACTAATAAAAATGGAGGTTTTTACAACATTTTCAAAGGTCATTCCAGCCTCAAACAAAACAGCTTTTAAGTTTTCCATCACCTGCTCGGTTTCCATTTCAATAGTGTCTTTAACTAATTCTCCTGTTTCAGGGTGTAATGCAATTTGTCCAGAGGTATACAGGGTATTACCTGTTAAAACAGCTTGGTTGTATGGGCCAATAGGAATTGGAGCTTTCGATGTACTTATAATTCGTTTCATAAGAATACAGTCTTTTTATGCTATCAAAAATAACTAAAAAGAAGCATAGACTTAACACTTAAAAATAAAATCTAGTTGCCTAATTCTAAGTCTGGTTGACGACGTTGGTCGTATTTTAAATCTTTGAGGAGGTTCGATTTTATACCAATAAAAAAGTTCCATGAGGTACGCGTACCAATAGGTATCCAAGTAAAGTTCATTCGCCAACTCAAGAGGTCGCGTTCAAAGCGCAACTGGGTAAAAGTAAATCCTCTGTTTAAAAAATCATATCCAGAAGACACACCAACAGTCCATCGCGGCGACAGGTCAATATCACCGGAGAACATTAATGAGTGTGACGATATCTGATCTTGCCTTCTCGTATTTGCGTAATTAACCGCGTAGGCTAACCTCAGACTCCAAGGGATTTTGTAATTGTAAAGTTCTGAATCTACTTCTTCTTTATCACTGTCTCTGTCCAAGTCTGATAGTCGTTTATCTGCAAAGTCCTCGGTTTTTCCAAATAACCCATCTACTCTTCCATTAGCTAAGGCTGCACGTTCCTGGTTAACACCATCATCAATATCATCTCCTTTACCCGAAAAACTATCGTTAGATAAGGAATAACTAATATTTAAATTGGCAGAAGTTAGTCTAAAAAGACTACCGCCATTATTAATGTTAAAAGTATTTGTAATGTTATTGTTGCTATCTAGAGCATAAGGATTTAAGCTCATCCCAAAATTGACATTCATTTTTTTATTCAAAATCTGGGTTCCACCATTAATACTTAATGGACTCCAATTTAAGGAGTCGGCCGCAATATCATATGCTGTATTAAGGTTGAGGTTGTTTAGAATGAAAATCTTCTTATCTTCAGTGGCGGTAGAGTCTTTTGGTCTAACTTTGGCCTCTATATTATTACCGATTCCAATCCCAACACTACTCGAAAACCGGTTGCTAGGCGTACCGAAAATCGAATTTTCAAATCGCGTATATTCTTGGGTGGTTGTGCCATCAGCATCTATAATTTCAAAGGTTTCGTAATATTGGTCAAATGCAGGAGTGATTGTATAACTTAAATTAGGTCTAATAACATGCCTAATCGCTTTAATTTTTGGGTCTTTCCCTTCTTTTTCAAAATTAAATAACCCATACAAGGTTGTACCGATGCTGGCACTTGCATTATAAGTTAAAAATCGGTCAAAACCGTTTTGGTCAAGCGTAATGACGTCTTCGGTACCTTGGTCAAAAAAACGGTTTATGGTCTTAAACGTCCAAGTTTCCTGCAAGTTTGCACTTGCACTTACACTAAAATTGTTAAACACTTTAAAATTAGTGGTTATGGGTATGCTGTGCTGCATGCCTGCAAGGGCATCATCAAACATTTCACTTTTGCCAAAAAGAGAATCCGTTGTTTGGATGCGATATTCGCCTCTTGTGTTAACTTGGAAGTTTATATTTTGTATAGCTCCTTTTTTTATACCAGACTTTGGTGCAAAAGGAAAAACCCTAGTCATAGATGCTTGCAAAGTAGGCAGGGTTAAGTTAATAGCTTCTGTATTTGTATTCTGAGAATGTGTGGCCGTTAAATTTAGGTTAACCTGTGGTTCGCCTTGAAATGTTTTAGAGTATGATACTGAAGACTGAAACGTATTGTTTAAAATATTAGCCTGATTGACTTGATTTACAGATTGTCTAAAGAACTGACTGCTACCTATATTAACAGACGCTGAAAATCTCGAGTTTGGATTTGATTTTGCATCTTGCGTATGAGACCATTGGATATTATAATTTGTGGTCTGAAAAAAATCAGGAAATCCACGTTCACTGTTGAGCAAGTTTTCATACCTGAAATTGACACGACCTCTATATTTATAACGTTTGGCATAATTGCTTTCTACACGTAGTCCATAACTTCCATTGGTGTAATAATCTCCCAGAATGGCTAAATCTACATAATCATTAATGGCAAAATAATAGCCGCCATTCTGTAAAAAGTATCCCCTATCATTTCCTGTGTCCTCGCCAAAGGATGGAAAAATAATTCCAGATGTTTGTTTTTTAGTCAATGGAAAAAACGCGAAAGGCAAGGCAATAGGAGTTGGTACGCCGTAGATTTCCATGTATGTGGACCCAACGACTATTTTTTTGTCCGGAACCATTTTTAACTTAGAAGTGATAAACTGATATTCTGGGTCATCCATATTTTCAGCAGTTGTAAAACGTGCGTTTGCCATAAAATATGTAGAGTCGTTTTCTCGTTTTGTATCTGGGGCAAAAACATTAAAGCCTTGTTGCTCTGTTCTTGAGTTAAATACTTTAGCCTTTTGAGTATCGGTATTAAAAATTATTGAGTCTGGCTCAATAACATTGGCACCTTGTGTAAACACTGGTGCTTGAGAGTAACCTGTAGAGTCCTTTATGCGGCCAGCATATATAAGATTATTACTATAGTCAATTGTTATTTTACCAGCTTTAATCTCCATGTCTTGGTATTTCACAACAGCTTCATTGTACAAAAAGATTTTTTGTTTTTTCTGATTAATTGAGACATAGTCTTTAGCCTTATAGCTTACAACATCTTCTAAAAATTCCTTTTTTTGAAGGGAGTCTGTTTTTACTGTATCTATAACCTTGTTGTTAACAGGCTCTGCTAGCATAGAGTCAACAGCAATAGACACAGAATCTTTAGCTTTATTGGCAGGAATGGGTTTGGACTGCTTTGGGAGTTCTTGTGCCAAGCCAATAGTGTTGATAAACATGGTAAAACTCAACGCAAAAAGTATGTGTAGGCTGTTTGTACGCAATCCTATTAAATGTATTTTTGTAAATGTATGGCTCGGTTTTTGAAACGCCAAAAGTACAGATATTTTTTTGTGTTTAATTGAATTATAATTCAAAGTTCAAAATAACAAATCGTCATTATCGTTATATAAAAATAATGCTTTTCAAACCTTTAAAACTTCTATGCAAACGAAGGTAAATTACATAATAGTATTTTGGTTATTTCTATTTATAGGATATTTAACACCTATGAATTACCTGCATGGGCAAAATGATAAGTTTGTAGTGGTTCTTGATGCTGGGCATGGTGGAGGTGACCCAGGTAATGTTGGCAACGGACATAAAGAAAAGCACATTGCTTTAAAAGTTGCGCTGCAAGTAGGGAAGGAATTAGAGAAGAATCCAGATATTAAAGTTATTTATACAAGGAAAACAGATGTTTTCATTGAGTTATATAAACGTGCAGATATAGCTAATAAAGCCGATGCCGATTTATTTGTGTCCATACATTGTAATTCCGTGGGTAATCCAAATCCACACGGAACCGAAACTTGGGTATTAGGAGAGCGCAATACGTCACGGAATTTTGAGGTTGCAAAAAGAGAAAACGAAGTTATATTTTTAGAGGAAAATTACGAGGAAAATTATGCAGGATTCGATCCAAGCTCACCTGAGTCCACCATTGCTATTGGAATTGAACAAGAAGTGTATGTAGAACAGAGCATTATATTAGCAAGAAAAATTGAAGATAATTTTATCAAAAGGGCAAAACGAAAAAGTAGAGGTCTTAAGCAAGAGAGTCTACTTGTTATAAGAAACACCTATATGCCCAGTGTTCTTGTTGAACTTGGCTTTTTAACTAATAAACGAGAAGGAGCTTACTTAAATTCTGGTAAGGGCCAATCTACCATGGCAAAAGCAATACGAGATGCCATTTTAGATTACAAAAAAGAACTCGATTTAAATGTAGGAGCAAATATTCTTGGTGTAGACTCAAATGCTTCAGAAGCATCTGAAGGCGCTTCAACTATTTATAAAGATATTACCTTCAAGGTGCAAATTGCAGCGAGTTCTAAAAATCTTCAAACGAAGGCTTATAATTTTAAAGGTCTCAATACTATTTCAAAACAGAGTGCAGGGAACCTTTATAAGTACTATTACGGAAACACTTCAGATTATAATGAAATCAAACGTTTGCAGCAGCAGGCTAGGGAAAAAGGTTACCCTTCAAGTTTTGTTGTCGCTTTTAAAAACGGTGAGCAAATAAGTCTTTCAGAAGTACTCCAAAATGATGCCAACAAATAACTTCTGCCTACAGTAAAAGGAATTAAAATTTATTCCTAATTTTGTTTCTAATCAAAGCAACAACGATTGAAAATTTCAAGAGAAGTTAAAACAGCAATATTGGTGCTGTCTGGTATTGCCCTTTTTATATATCTTTTCACATACCTCAAGGGAGAAGACCTGTTTACAAACACAGACACTTACTACACAGAGTTTGATTATAACGCTTTGAGTATGTCCTCCTCCGTTACCGTAAAAGGAAATAAAGTAGGCAAGGTAGAAGATATTAAATACGACTTCGAAACTGGGAAAACAATTGTTTCATTCTCCGTGAACCCAAAATTAGAATTTTCAAAAAACAGTATTGTTAGATTATATGAAACTGGAATCATGGGTGGTAACGCTTTGGCAATTGTAGGTGTCAATGACGGAGAGATTGCAAAACCTGGTGATTTTTTAAAGTCCGAAGTTCAGCCTGGCTTAATTACATCCTTAAAGAAGAATTTCTCTGGTCTTAGTTCTGATTTAGATGGTGCTATAAGAACGGCAGATACTTTAATGGGGAATCTTAATGAAATGGTCGTAGATGATTCCAACGAGGGTATTAAAGCGACCATTGCAGAATTAAACGCAACCCTAAAAGCATTTAAGAGTTTATCTGGTACCATTGAGGGAATGGTAAAACAAAACGAAAATAAAATAGCCTTACTGCTAGATAATTTTGAAGAGACCAGCAGTAATCTCAATACATTGTCTGCAGAATTAAAAGAAGCGGGACTTTCTAACACATTAAATAATCTAGATAATACTTTATTGGCTTTACAGGAAACTCTAGCCAAAGTAGATAATCCCACAGGAACTGTTGGTAAGCTGCTTAACGATGATGCACTGTATAATAATTTAGAATCAGCCACCAAGGAATTGGAGATGTTGCTTTTAGATATAAAATTGCACCCAGCACGATATAGGAGAATTTTATCGAAAAAAGAAATTCCCTACGAAGAACCAACGGAACAACAAAAGAATTAGAATTTCAATATGGAATACTTACCAAACATACTTTTTGCAATAGCCCTAGCATTGGGTGTTGGTTACTTTGCCAGAAATGTAAAAAAGCTAATAAGAAATATTAAACTTGGACAAGAAGTTGATGCCAGTGATAATAAACCGCAACGATGGCGAAATATGGCACGTATTGCCCTTGGACAAAGTAAAATGGTTAAAAGACCAATTGCAGGGTTGCTTCACGTAGTAGTCTATGTTGGATTTGTAATAATAAATATAGAAGTATTAGAAATTATTCTAGATGGCCTGCTTGGTACGCATCGGTTATTTTTAGATCTTATTGGGGAAAGTGTTTATGGTTTTTTAATCGGGACTTTTGAAATCTTAGCTGTACTGGTTTTAGTTACAGTAGTTGTCTTTTGGCTTCGAAGAAATGCAATCAAACTCAAGCGTTTTATGAGTGCAGAAATGACAGGGTGGCCTAAAAATGACGGTAATATTATATTGTATTTTGAGGTGGTATTGATGTGCTTATTTCTTACTATGAATGCTACTGATATTCCGTTTCAAGAAATGAATTCTGGAAATGTGATTTCTCAATTTATTGCACCTTGGTTTGATGGAATAAATCAAAATACTGTAACCATTGTAGAGCGTACCGCTTGGTGGCTTCATATAATCGGGATTTTGGTTTTTCTAAATTATCTTTACTTTTCAAAGCATTTACATATTCTATTAGCCTTTCCAAATACCTATTTCGGAAATCTTAAACCTAAGGGACAATTTAATAATCTTGAAGCGGTCACCAAAGAAGTGATGTTAATGATGGATCCCAATGCGGATCCTTTTGCTGCACCTCCAGAAGGTGAGGACGAAGAGGAACCTTCTAAATTTGGAGCAAGTGATGTTATGGATTTAAGCCGTATTCAGTTGTTAAATGCCTATACCTGCACGGAATGTGGCCGTTGTACAAGTGAGTGCCCTGCGAATCAAACAGGTAAGAAGCTGTCGCCACGAAAAATAATGATGGATACTCGCGACCGTTTAGAAGAGGTTGGTAGAAATATAGACGCTAATGATGGCGAATTTAAAGACGATGGAAAGCAACTATTAAACGACTATATCACTGCAGAGGAGCTTTGGGCCTGTACGAGTTGTAATGCATGTGTAGAAGCTTGTCCTGTGAGCATAGATCCCTTATCCATTATAATGGAAATGAGACGCTATTTAGTCATGGAGCAGAGCGCTGCACCTATGGAATTAAATAACATGATGACCAATATTGAAAATAATGGAGCACCTTGGCCTTACAATCAAATGGACCGATTAAACTGGGCTAACGAATAAAGAAATAAATCAAAACAAAAATATGAGCGAGCAACTAAAAGTGCCAACAATGGCAGAATCTATGGCGGCAGGAAAACAACCGGAGGTATTGTTTTGGGTGGGCTGTGCAGGAAGTTTTGATGACAGAGCCAAAAAAATAACAAAAGCTTTTGTTAAGCTATTAAATAAATCTAACGTTGACTTCGCGGTGTTGGGCGCCGAAGAGAGTTGTACAGGCGATCCAGCAAAACGTGCGGGAAATGAGTTTTTGTTTCAAATGCAAGCGGTGACTAACATCGAAGTTTTAAATGCCTATGAAATTAAAAACATTGTAACGACGTGTCCGCATTGTTTTAATACGCTCAAAAATGAATACCCATCACTTGGAGGTAATTACAAAGTAGTCCACCATACACAATTTTTAAGAGATTTATTGGAGGAAGGACGATTAACAATAGAAGGTGGTCAGTTTAAAGGAAAGCGCATCACTTTTCACGACCCGTGCTATTTAGGTCGTGCCAATAATGTGTATGAAGCGCCTCGTGAGTTAATCCGTAAACTAGATGCCGAATTGGTAGAAATGAAAAGCTGTAAGAGCCGAGGATTATGTTGCGGTGCAGGTGGTGCACAGATGTTTAAAGATGCAGAACCTGGAAATAAAGAGGTGAATATTGAGCGCACAGAACAGGCTTTAGATACAAAACCAGAAATTATCGCTGCTGGTTGTCCGTTTTGTAATACAATGATGACCGACGGTGTTAAGAATAAAGAAAAAGAAGGACAAATAGCTGTTATGGATGTGGCAGAGCTCATTGCTAACGCCGAAGATTTATAGTGGAAGCCTCAAATAGAAAGGCAATACTAATATCGGCACTTAAAAATGGATTGTTCTGGTCTTTCGTTTTATTAGTGCTAACCTATTTTAAAAATGGATTATTAAACTGGAATTACGCTCCGTTTTGGTTTCTGTTTTTTGCTGTCACAGGTGGGTTTAGAAGATACTACCTTATAAATAAAAGGAAATAAATGTTTTCTAATAATCAAATAGATATTAATACCCTTCCTAGTCTGGAGGAATTAGAATTAATTCCAATCCATAAAAATTTTCTCTATATTTTAATAATAAATATTGGCACCATATTCGTCGGTGCAGTTGGAGGTTTAACTTTTGCGAGATGGGTGTCAGAAGATGATGGCTTTAGTCATTTTGCATTTTATCTACAAGGGGTTTTGGTTGTTGTTGGGCTCATAGTCATGTTGATTTATTATTTAGGTTTTAAGAATCGTAAATATGCAATTCGGGAACAAGATATGACCTATACACATGGTTATTTGGTTACCAAAATCATAACATTACCATACAATAGAATCCAGCATTTAGAAATAAGGCGATCATTTTTAGCCAGGAAATTCGGTTTATCTACTTTGAAAATATATTCTGCAGGTGAATCAGGTGGAGACCTTGCCATTCGTGGTCTACCTATGGACATAGCAGAGCGTCAATATGCACATTTAACGCAAATCATAAATGACCGCGTTTAATTTTAACAATCCGTCTAGGCAATCTGTCAAGGGTATAGTTGTTATTTTTGGAGTAAGTGTATATAAAGTAAGTAAAGGAATACTTATTGCGAGTGCTGCCTTACTTCTAAAATACTTGCAGTCTGGTAAGGGCCCCGATTTTACACAGCCAAAATTTGTTTTATCTATTGCAGCTATAGTAGTTTTCTTTCTGTTTATAGCAATTTTACGTTTTCTGAATTTTAAGTTCTATATAAGGGAAGAGTATTTCTTTCTTAAAAAAGGAATTATCAATAAGGAGGAAATTTCAGTATCCTTTTCTAGAATTCAGAATGTATATATAAAGCAGAACCTGCTGCAACAGCTAATAGATGTAGTTTCACTATCCATTGAAACAGCTGGCGATGACAAAACAGAAATTGAAATTACAGCCTTGTCTAGACCAAAAGCTTTGGCGCTTAAAAAACTGCTATTGGTTGGGGCTAAAGAACAAGGTTTAACTGAAAGCAGTGAAGATTCTAATGTAGAAGAGGAAGTATATTTTAAAGCTTCCATAAAGAAATTATTGTTAGAAGGCATTAGTGAAAATCATTTAAAAAGCTTTATACTGATTTTTGCATTCTTAGTTGGGATATACCAAGACCTTAAGGAGTTTGTTGATAATGTAGAATTTGCTGAGCGCTTCAGAGAGTGGTTTCAGTTAGAAAGTGAGTCCATGATGGCACTTTTGCTTTTTAACCTTACGCTTCTAGGCATTTTGTTAGTGGTATCCTTTTTCTTTTCGATGATAAGAATGTTTGTCCAAAATTTTAATTTAACTGTATTGCGCAAGGCTAATGGATTAGAAATATCAAAAGGACTATTTAACAAAATAAATTTAGGTCTTACATCTAGTCGTATTCAGACAACGACAGTATCAACCAACAAGTTAAAAAAGGCTCTTGGATTGTATAAGCTCTCCTTTACTCAGGCGATGGCAAACAAAAAGCAGCAACTTAAGTTCAGTATCGTTGGACTTAATCACAGCCAAATCTATGAGTTGTTAGAACAGTTTTATCCTAAAGGTCTTAATCGCCTAGTAAGGCACAAGCCAAATATTTATATTGTATACAAGAGGTTATGGATAAACTCAATAATTTTACTTGTAGTCAATATTGGACTTTATTTTCTCCCTGCAGAGTTTTTACTTCTCAACCTTATATTTCTGCTTTACATTGCGTTGAATACCTACTATATGTATAAAAAAACTTACTACCACGTTGACGAAAATTATATCGTCCTTGGCGGTGGTGGATTGATAGAGACTATCTCAAAATATTTAGAGGTTCATAAAACTCAAGCTGTTGAAATTAAGCAGACTATTTTCCAGAAACGAAGACGACTGGCCTCGTTAACGGTGCATTCAGCCTCTAAGTCTATAACAATCCCACATATTGATAAAACAGAGGCTGTAGAAATTTCTAACTTTATCTTGTATTTGGTTGAGTCTCAAAACAAAAATTGGATGTAAATCTGTATTTTTGACGCAAATATTTTCTTCTTAATTATGTTAGTAGATTTTGAAAAATTACCGCTCGAGTCTAGAGTTTGGATTTATCAGTGTAGCCGTTCATTTACTGATGATGAAATAAAAGAAATAACAACGCATCTAGACGATTTTATAGCATCTTGGACTGCACATGGAAAGAATTTGCAGTCAGGGTATAAAATTGTTTATAAGCGTTTTATAGTGCTGGCATTAAACCAAAACTTAAATAATGCTACTGGTTGCTCAATTGACGCTTCGGTGCGCTTTATTCAAAACTTGGAACATAAATATAATGTGGATTTAATGGATAAAATGAATGTGTCATATAAACAAGGCGAGTATGTGGCCTACAAACCATTGAAGGATTTTAGAAAGATGGCCAAGGATAAGGCCGTTTCTAAAAACACCATTGTTTTTAATAATCTAGTAACAAATATCGCCGAGTTTAATGAGAATTGGGAAGTACCTGCGAGTCAGAGCTGGCATGGGCGATTTTTAAATTAAACTGGCTAATTTTTTTATATGTATTACGGAACACTCATTTTCATACTTCAAAAAAAATAATCTTGGGTACTGACATCTTTTTATTAAATATTTCCGGTCAAGATAAACCTGGCCTAACCTCTGGTTTAACAAGCGTTCTGGCTGAATACGGTGCTAAAGTTTTAGATATAGGCCAAGCAAACATTCACGACACCCTGTCTTTGGGTATTCTGTTTGAAATTAAATCCGGGAAAAAATCAGCTTCTGTACTCAAAGATTTACTTTTTAAGGCCTATGAATTAGGTATTACAGCAAAATTTACACCTATTAGCTCCGAAGGTTATGAAGATTGGGTTGGTCTTCAGGGCAAAGACCGTTATATAATTACTATTCTTGGAGAGCGCCTTTCTGCAGAGCAAATTTCCGAAGTCACTAAAGTAGTATCTGAAAAAAATCTAAATATAGACTCCATAAAAAGATTGACGGGACGTTTATCTCTAATAAAGCCAGAGGAATATCCGCGTGCTTCAATACAGTTGTCAGTAAGAGGAAGGATTGAAGATAAATCTTCTTTTACAGCAAGATTTGTTGAAATATCTAGAGAATTAGATGTGGATATTGCGTTTCAGGAAGATAATATCTTTCGAAGAAACAGGCGTTTAGTTTGTTTTGATATGGATTCCACCCTAATTCAAACAGAAGTCATAGATGAATTGGCCGAGTTGGCTGGAGTAGGTAAGGAGGTAAAAGCAATTACGGAAATGGCTATGCAAGGTGAAATAGATTTTAATGAAAGTTTTAAAAGGCGCATGAAACTTTTAAAGGGTCTTAGTGAAGATGTTCTTCATCAGGTTGCTGTTAATTTGCCAATTACTAAAGGTGCAAGGCGCTTAATAGATACTTTACATAATTATGGTTTTAAAACGGCTATATTGTCTGGTGGGTTTTCATATTTCGGAAATTATTTAAAGGAAAAATTAGATATAGATTATGTTTACGCCAATCAATTAGAGATAAAGGACGGTGTATTGACTGGCGGTTATGTAGGCGATATAGTCAATGGAGCCAAGAAAGCTGAGTACCTGAGGTTATTAGCAGAAAAAGAAGGCATTGATATTGCGCAGACCATAGCTGTTGGTGATGGGGCCAATGACCTCGAAATGCTTGATGTAGCAGGTTTGGGTATAGCATTTCATGCAAAACCTAAGGTTAAGGATAATGCTCAAAGTTCTATCTCGAGTATTGGACTAGATGGTATTCTGTACCTTCTAGGTTATCACGATCGGCATATCGATTTGTTATAAAAGCATAACCAGCTAAATTCTGTTGGTTACACGGTTAATAAAACATTCTTAAAGGTTTTTTACTTCCTCTTAAATATGCTAATTTGGCATTATATTCGTTAACCTACGTATATCTATTATGTCAATGCGTTACACAGCCCTCATTCTGATTTTTTCGTTTATCCAGTTTGGTTTTTCTCAAGAGAAAGCATTTAATCCGTTGTTAACCGACGATAATGTGGAACAGCAAAAATGGGTAGACAGTTTATACAATACTATGACCTTGGAAGAGCGTATAGGTCAATTGTTCATGATTCAGGCTTTTTCTAACAAAAGTGTTAACCATAAAAATCAAATTGTAAATCTTATAAAAAATAAACATATTGGTGGTATTATATTCTCAAAGGGAGGGCCGTATAGACAGGCTAAATTAAATAATGAATTTCAAGCTGCTTCAAAGGTGAAATTACTCATTGGTATGGATGCAGAATGGGGATTAAGCATGCGCTTAGATTCTACTTATGCCTTTCCATGGAACATGACATTAGGAGCTGTGACTGATGCTAAGCTCATTGAAAGAACAGGTCAGCACATAGGTGAGCACTGCAGGCGGTTAGGTGTGCACTTTAATTTTGCTCCTGTTGTTGATATCAATACCAACCCTAAAAATCCAATTATTGGTAACCGTTCTTTTGGTGAAGATAAAATTAATGTTACCCAAAAATCCCTAGCCTTTATGAAGGGGATGCAAAACGCTGGAGTTTTGGCAAATGCAAAACACTTTCCCGGGCACGGCGATACAGAAGATGATTCCCATAAAACACTTCCAACAGTTTCATTCAATAAAGAACGAATAGATTCCGTAGAACTTTATCCTTACCGCACTTTAATACCAAAGGGACTATCGAGTATCATGGTAGCTCACCTTAACGTACCTAGTTTAGAGACAAGAAGTGGTTTTCCTTCTTCATTGTCTAAGTATATAGTTACTGATATTTTAAAGGATAAACTTGGCTTTAACGGTTTAATCTTTACAGATGCATTAACAATGAAGGGCGCTGCAGATTACATAGAAAAGGATGTTGATGGTTTAGGAGCTAAATCACTCAAAAAAGGTGGTGAGATTGATTTAATGGCATTTTTAGCGGGAAATGATGTTATGCTTATGTCAGAAAATCCAGAAAAAGGAATAAACGCATTCATTGAAGCTTTTAAAAGTGGCGTTATTAGCGAAGAGCGCCTTTCACATTCTGTAAAGAAGATTTTAATGGCTAAATATAAAGTTGGCCTTAATGAGTACAGTCCAATTGGCTTGGCTAATTTGAGTAAGGATTTAAATCGTCTTAAAGACGATATTCTTTATGAGGAACTCATGGAAAATGCAATAACAGTGGTAAAAAACAAAAGTTCTTTGTTACCGCTCCGAGAACTAGAAACCAAGAATATTGCCTATGTGTCGTTAGGAGATGACGATGGGTCTATATTTTATAATGAACTCAAAAAATACACAAAGGTTCACCATATCAAAGCGGAACAGCTAGATGGTTTGATTACAAAATTGCAAAATTATAATACAGTGATTATTGGATTTCATAAATCAAATGAATCACCTTGGAAAGGTTATAAATTCACCCGTAAGGAAATGGGTTGGCTTTATGAAATTGCAAGAACCAATACTGTGATCCTTGATGTTTTTGCCAAACCTTACGCATTAAACGACTTATTGTCTTTAGAAAATGTAGAGGGTATTGTAATGAGCTATCAAAACAGTCCTATGTCGCAACAGAAGTCTGCTCAGCTTTTATTCGGTGCTATTGGAGCAAAAGGGAAATTGCCAGTTAGTGTTGGTCAGTTTTTCCCTGTCGGTTCGGGTGATTCGTTTACGGCAATAAATGCCTTAGGTTACACTTTGCCAGAACGTGTTGGAATGGATTCTAAAAAGTTAGCGAAACTAGATTCTGTTGCCGATTATGCGATTTCAAAAAAAATGACTCCAGGTATCCAGCTCTTAGTAGCAAGAAAAGGAAAGGTTGTCTATAACAAGAATTTTGGATTCCATACTTATGCTAAAAAAAACAAGGTTGATTTTGATGATGTTTATGACGTAGCATCATTAACTAAAATATTGGCCACCTTACCCGTATTGATGGAGTTGGAGCAACAAGGGTCAGTGTCCTTGGATTCCAAATTGGGTTCATTGATGTATGACTACAAGAACACCAATAAAAAGGACATAACATTAAAAGAAATGTTATCGCATTACGCACGTTTAAAGCCTTGGATTCCCTTCTACTATGCAACTTTAGATACGGTAACTAAGAAACCTGACGTAAAATATTACCGACAAAAACCTTCTAAAAATTTCAGTATTGAAGTTACAAACACACTCTTCATGCGAAATGATTACCAAGATTCTATTCAAAAAATAATTAGGGAAAGCGACCTTCTCTCAAGATTGAGGTATCGTTACAGTGATTTACCTTATTACATTTTAAAAAACTATCTAGAAGGATTCTATGATAAATCACTACACGAAATAACTCAAGATCGTTTTTATAAGTCGCTTGGCGCAAATTACACCACCTATAATCCAAGGGACAAATTTAGTTTAAGGGATATTGTTCCAACAGAGGTGGATAATTACTACCGATATAAAAAGGTGCATGGTTATGTGCATGATATGGGAGCGGCAATGCAGGGTGGTATTGGCGGGCATGCAGGAATATTCAGCAACGCCAACGATGTTGCAAAAATTATGCAAATGTATTTGCAAAAGGGATATTACGGTGGTAAGCGCTATTTGAACCCAGAAACTATAGATAAATTCAACGAATGCCATTATTGCCATGCAGATAACAGGCGTGGTGTAGGTTTTGATAAGCCTCAGTTGGGAGAGGAAGGTCCGACCTGTGGATGTATTTCAATGACAAGCTTTGGCCACTCTGGCTTTACAGGCACATATGCTTGGGCAGATCCAGAAGAACAAATTGTATATGTTTTTCTCGCCAACAGAACATTTCCTGAAGCGGGTAAAAACTTGCTGCTAAGAGAAAATATAAGAACTGAAATACAAAGAATGATTTACGAATCGGTGATTGAATAGCGAATAAGAATATTACGTTAAAATTTACTTGGTTTGTCAACATTTAAATAACTTGCTTCCGCATACACAGTAATAATTATTATGAAAATAGGTATTGTTTGCTATCCAACATTTGGAGGAAGTGGCGTTGTTGCTACAGAACTTGGACTTGAGTTGTCTAAGCGTGGTCATGAAATCCATTTTATAACCTACAGTCAACCCGTTCGTCTAGAATTATTGGGTAATAACGTTCATTTTCATGAGGTGCACGTGCCAGAATACCCTTTATTTCACTACCAGCCCTACGAATTAGCTTTATCTAGTAAATTAGTGGATATGGTAAAGCTTCATGGTATTGAACTTTTACATGTGCACTATGCTATACCTCACGCTTATGCGGCTTATATGGCACAGCAGATGTTGTTAGATGAAGATGTTTTGGTGCCAATAGTTACCACCCTTCATGGAACTGATATAACACTTGTTGGAAGTCATCCATTTTATAAACCTGCTGTTACTTTTAGTATTAATAAGTCAGATGCAGTGACCTCAGTATCACAGAGTCTTAAGGAAGATACAATGAGGCTTTTTGAGATAGAGCGGCCAATCCATGTGGTACCTAATTTTATCGACTTAGAAAAGCATCTGGGTAGTTTTACAGATTGCCAACGTGCCATGATGGCTGAAGATAATGAACGCATTATTACGCATATCAGTAACTTTAGGGAGGTTAAACGTATTCCGGATGTTATCAAGGTATTTAATGAAGTGCAAAAAAAGTTGCCTGCTAAATTGATGATGGTAGGAGAGGGTCCAGAAAAGGAAGCCGCAGAATTGCTAGTTGATGAGTTGGGCATAACGGACCGCGTAGTGTTTTTAGGAAATAGCACCGAAATTGATAGAATACTCTGCTTTAGCGATTTATTTTTATTACCATCTGAAACTGAAAGTTTTGGTTTAGCAGCATTAGAAGCCATGGCAAGCAGTACACCTGTAATTTCATCCAACACAGGTGGTTTGCCCGAGGTTAATATAAACGGATTTTCTGGTTTTTTAAGCGATGTTGGAGATGTTGAGGCAATGTCAGCCAATGCTGTTAAAATCTTAAAGGATTTAAAAACACTGGAAAAGTTCAAGGGCAACGCTAAAGCACAATCTTCCAAATTCGATATTCATAGAATAGTTCCTATGTACGAAGCTATATATGAGGAAACCTTAAAAAGTTTTCTTGTGGTTTAGCTTTCTAAAAGAAGAGCCTTTAATTCTTTGTATGTAGCAATTTTAATACTTGATTTAGGCTTATCCATTATTGCCCTAATTTGTACAGGTATTTCAACTTTGTTTTGTATAACACGTTTTACAACATCTAAAAATTTAGTTGGGTGTGCTGTTTCTAAGACAACGGTATGAGCTTTTGGATTCTTTTTTAGGTAAGCTTTAGCTCCTAAATAACCAATGGCGCCATGAGGGTCTGCGATGTAATTATGAGCATTAAATAATTCTAATATTGCTCCTTCGGTTTCAGTATCCGAAAAACTAAAAGTGGATAAATGCGATTTTAAATCTTCAAATGAATTGTTATATAATTCTTGAATTCTAACAAAATTACTTGGATTACCAACATCCATGGCGTTACTAAGAGTTGCCATTGAAGGTTTTGGATTGTACGTTTTTGTATCCATATACCTTACCACAGCATCGTTGGCATTATTGGCTGCTACAAAGTGCTCTACGGGTAAGCCAAGTTTTTGGGCCACCATGCCGGCGCAGATATTACCATAATTGCCACTTGGCACACAGAATACAATATCATCGTATTTTGGTTTTAATGCTTTATAGGCAAATAAATAATAGAATAATTGAGGTAACCACCGAGCGATATTAATGGAATTTGCTGAGGTTAATTGCATGGTAGAAGTCAGGTCTGTATCAACAAAAGCACGTTTTACCATATCTTGGCAATCATCAAATACACCATCTACTTCTATAGCGGTTATGTTTTTACCCAGAGTGGTTAATTGTTTTTCTTGAATTTTACTGACCTTACCACTAGGATAGAGAATAACAACATTAACTCCTTTTACGCCTAAAAAACCATTGGCAACAGCACCGCCTGTGTCGCCTGAGGTAGCAACTAACACAGTGACTTCATTATTGTTATTTCGGTTAAAAAAGCCAAGACAACGCGCCATAAATCTTGCTCCTACATCTTTGAAGGCCATAGTTTGCCCATGAAATAACTCTAAAATAGATATTTGGTCGTTAAGGTTTATGATTGGGAAATTAAAATTTAGGGTTTCTTCAATTATTGATTTGAGAATAGGTTCGGGTATTTCTGTACCAACAAATTGCTTAATAGCTTCAAAGGCTATTTCATGATTAGTTTTATGTGCAATAGTTGCGAAGAAGGCTTTAGGAAGAGGACTGATTTCCTTAGGGAAATATAAGCCTTTGTCAGGGGCTAATCCTCTTATAACTGCATCTTTAAATGTAGTTTCTGGTGCTTTTCTATTTAGAGAGTAATAGGTCATTTTATAATTTTAATTCCTTCCGTATTGATTTTTGAAACATGGGTATCAAATGGAATTGATGTTGATTCATATATCATAAACATAGCATCTTCCACTTTTTCTGCAACTTTAATGCCTTGGCTTAGTGTATAGATTGATGGCCCAGAACCAGATATACCGCAACCCAAAGCACCTGCTTTAATGACTTTTTCCTTTAGAGTGTCAAAATCAGGGATAAGAGACTTACGGTGAGGTTCAACGATGACATCGTTTAAACTCAAAGCGATTAAATCATAATCTGAGGTATGCAACGCATGTACTAAACTTCCGAGGTTGGCCCATTGGGTAATACTATCACGTAATGGTACTTTTTGTGGAAGTAGAGCTCTCGCATCGGAGGTTTTAATTTCAATTTGTGGATGAATTATAGTAGCATATAAATCTTTTGGTGTCGGCAGTTCAATGATATGAAGAGGATGTATTGATTTTACTATGGTAAACCCTCCAAATATTGCAGGAGCCAAATTGTCAGCATGTTCTGCTTTGCTCGCAAAAGCTTCCCCTTTCATGGCAAAAGATGTTAGCTCTGTTTTATTTAACGGATCTCCTAAGAGTACATTCATGCCAAAAACACTACCCGCTGCACTGGCAGAACTGCTTCCTATACCACTGCCAGGCTTGATTTTTTTATGTATTTCAATTTCAAAACCACATTCTGGTTTAAGTGTGTTATACATGGCTAAAGCAGATATACCCGCTACATTTTCTGTAACCTTATAGGGTAAATCATATCCTGTTATTTTGGTAATCCTTATACCTCTTTCGTCAGTTTTTCTTATCACCATTTCATCACCAACGGTATCTAAACAAAACCCTAGGACATCAAAACCACAGGACACGTTTGCCACAGTGGCTGGAGAAAATAGTCTTATCTCGTTAAGCTCCATTATTTAGTTATTAGCAATTCTAATAATATCTGCAAATAAACCAGATGCCGTAACATCTGCTCCGGCACCAGCACCTTTTATTATCATCGGTTGTTCAGGATAAAGTTCTGTATAAAACATTACAATATTGTCTTTTCCCTCTAAATTGTAGAAAGGATGTCCTTTAGCAATTTCTCTTAGACCAACTTTTGCTTTTCCATTTTTAAATTCTGCTACAAATTTAAGTTGTGCATTGTGGTTAACGGCAGAATGGTATAAGGCTTGATAATGCCCTTCATCTTCGATTAGCGTCTTAAAAAAGTCTTCGACACTGCTAGCGTCCATAGCATTTTTTGTTAAGAAATTTTCTAAACTAACATCTTCCAGCTCCAACTCATAGCCACTTTCCCGGGCTAGGATTAATATTTTTCTAGCTACATCAACACCGCTTAAGTCAATCCTTGGGTCTGGTTCTGTGTAACCTTCTTCTTTAGCTTGTTTTACGACATCATGAAAAGCGGTTGTGGCGTTGAAATTATTAAACACAAAATTTAAGCTACCAGATAAAACCGCTTGTATCTCATTTATCCTATCTCCTGACGTAATTAGATGATTAAGGGTATCAATTACCGGAAGGCCAGCTCCTACATTTGTTTCAAATAAGAAGGCTGCATTATATTTTAAAGAAAGTGCTTTTAAGCTTTTGTAGTATTGTAATTTTCCAGAGCATGCAATTTTGTTACATGCAATTACAGAAATACTTTGCCTTAAATAATCAGGGTAAATTTGTGCTACTTCACTATTTGCTGTAATATCTATGAATACTGAATTACGCAGATTTAATTGAGTAGCATAATCTAAAAAGCCTTGTAGACTTGCTCGTTGTCCTTGATCTAGTTGCGTTTTCCAATCCTCTAGTTTTATTCCATCGTCATCAATTAGCATAGTTCTAGAATTTGATAAACCAACCACACGAAGGTTCAGTTTAAGATGTTTTTTAACGTAACTATGTTGTTGCTTAATCTGGTTTAAGAGTCTTTCTCCAACATTACCGACTCCAGTTATAAATAAGTTGATCTGTTTTGTTTTAACTTCAAAGAAGGTTTCATGTAAACTGTTCAGTGCCTTTTTTACATCAGCCTTAGCAATTACCGCTGATATATTTCTTTCTGAGGCACCTTGTGCTATTGCTCTAATATTAACATTGTTTTTACCTAATGTACTGAACATTCTACCGCTAATGCCCTGATGGTTTTTCATTTTATCACCAATAAGGGCAATAATTGACAGATCGGTTTCTACAATTATAGGTTCAAGTTTATTAAGTGCAATTTCATATTCAAAGGCTCCGTCAATAGCTGTTTGAGCTTGGTCTGCATCCTCATCTTTAATACCAAAACATATAGAATGTTCTGATGATGACTGCGTAATTAAAATAATATTTATTTTTTCTTGCGCGAGTGTTTCAAATAACCGCTTGCTAAAGCCTGGTACACCAACCATGCCGTTGCCTTGAAGAGTCATTAGTGCGATTCTATCAATATTGCTGATACCTTTTACGGGCAAACCGTCATTTGCAGAATTGTGCGTAATCGTTGTACCAAGAGCTTTTGGCTCAAAGGTGTTTTTAATGGCTAAAGAAATTTCTTTCTGAAGTACGGGCAATACCGTTGGAGGGTATAATACTTTGGCTCCAAAATGTGATAATTCAATAGCTTCTTGATAGGATAATTCCTTAATAGGTTTTGCTTGTTTTACCAATTTTGGATTCGTGGTGTACATGCCACTAACATCGGTCCATATTTGTAACTGGGTTGCATTTAGTGCTGCGGCTAAAATAGCTGCAGAATAATCTGAGCCTCCACGACCAAGGGTCGTAGATTCTTTATGTACTGATTTGGCAATAAAACCTGGTAGTACAGTAATATCTGCTTTATTTCTTTTAAAACAAAGGTCTATATTTAAATTTGTGAGCTCAAAGTCTACATTAGCATTAGTAAAATTATCATCGGTTATGATGAGCTCTTGAGCATTTTTAAATTCAGCGTTAAAGCTTCTTGATAAAAGGGTGTGATATATTATTGTAGATGATAATAATTCGCCAAAACTCAATAATTTGTCAGAGGTTTTTGGTGAGATTTCATTTATTAAAAATATACCATCAAGTAATTGTTTGAGTTCGTTGAGCTTAGCATTTACCAATTTTTTAATAGTGTCGCTGTCCTTTTCCTTTAAAAAAAGTTCTTCTACTACCTTGTGATGAATACTTGAAATTTCAATAAAGTCATCTTCATAAGACGCTTTACCGTCACATGCCTTTTGAGAAGCACGTATTAATTTATTGGTAATTCCACCAATTGCAGAAACAACAACCACAGTCTGAGTTGATGGACTCTCTAATTTTAAGATGTCTAAAACCTTATTGATATTTTCTGCGGAACCTACTGAGGTCCCACCAAATTTGAGAACTTTCATAAGAATAATTTAAAAAAAATACGAATAGAAAAGGGAACGACGGCAACTTAACGAATAACCCATCGGGTTGTCATGGTCGTCATAAAATACATCAAATCAGTAGAAAAATTTGACGTAGTAATGGTATTGAAGGTTATGTTTATTTTTTTCTGCATTACCTGTCAAATGTATTATTTTTACGAGAATAAAAAAATATTTCTGTACCTAAAGTTTCAACTTTATTACCAGCAATTTAGAACCTTATTTCTTGCATGAAAGTATTCTCAAAAGAACAGATTTACGAAGGAGATCGATTAACTACAGAGCGCCAAAATATTTCCTCTACCGACCTTATGGAAAGGGCAGGAACTCAGATTTTTAATTGGATGCATTTGAGGATGCAAGGAGCTCAGGTCCCTATCCATGTCTTTTGTGGTATTGGTAATAATGGAGGGGACGGACTAGTTTTGAGTCGTCAATTAATTATTCATGGCTACAACGTAAAAACTTACATTGTAAACTACAGTGAAACACGATCTAAAGATTTCTTAATCAATTATGATCGAATAAAGAATACAACTAAGGATTGGCCGACGGTATTGACTTCTTCCAATGATTTTCCGTTAATCAATCAAGACGATATTATTGTAGATGCAGTATTTGGTATAGGCTTAAATCGTCCGCCAGCCGATTGGGTCAAAGACCTCTTTCTTAAGTTTAGGGCATCCAAGTCTTTTACCTTGTCCATTGATATACCTTCTGGTTTATACACAGACAAAGTCGTTAATGATACTGAAGCCGTAGTCTATGCCAATTACACCTTAAGCTTTCAATCACCCAAATTAGTTTTCTTTTTGCCCAATACGGCCAAATATACAGTACAGTGGGAGGTCTTAGATATTGGTATAGATAGAGATTACTTAATCCAAACAGAGGCAGCTGTTGAACTCATTTCTAAATATGAAGTTTTACCCTTTTATCAACCAAGGGATAAATTTTCACATAAAGGACATTTTGGCCATGTTTTAATGATTGGTGGTAGTTTTGGTAAAATTGGTGCCGTACATTTAGCAAGTCGCTCGGCATTAATAGCCGGTGCAGGCATGGTTACGGCGTATTTACCTACTTGTGGTTATACAAGTTTACAGTCTGCTTTACCTGAGGTTATGGTAGTCTGCGATAAAGGCGAAAAGCAAATAGAATCTATAACATATGACTTTGATGCAACAGTTGTTGGAATTGGAGTAGGTATAGGAACCTCAGAGGAAACTATGAAGGCTTTTGAAGCTTTTTTAAAAACCAACAAAAGACCATTGGTAATAGACGCTGATGCTATTAATTTATTGGCGCAAAATAAAGCACTACTAAAATATCTACCCGTGCAGACGGTATTAACACCACATCCCAAAGAGCTCGAACGATTAATAGGAGAGTGGCATGATGATTTTGATAAGCTCAACAAAGTTGTTGAATTCTCAAAAGCACATAAGGTCATAATCGTTATTAAAGGGGCACACACAATAACAATAAACGGAAATAAAAAATACGTTAATACCACTGGTAATCCTGGAATGGCAACAGCTGGAAGTGGAGATGTCTTAACAGGTATCATTTCAGGATTAATAGCTCAAGGCTATGAGCCTTTAGCGGCTACCCTTTTCGGTGTTTACTTACATGGAAAATCAGGAGACATAGCTGTTGAGAGTTACGGTTATCAAAGCCTTATTGCGGGACATATTATTGATTCTTTAGGTGAAGCTTACATAGACCTATTTAAGCAACCAGAAGAATCTTCTGAATCGGCTGAAAACGACGAAAACAATTAATAATAATATTGAATAACTAAATCAATCGTATAATGGATAATTTCCATAGTATTTCATCAGAACCGTTAGATATTGTAACCATATATAATATTTTCAACGAGAACAAAAAGCTGAGATTGTCCGATGAGCTTACTAAAAAAATAAAAGATTGTAAGACTTATTTAAACAATAAATTAGCTAATAGCAAAGATCCAATGTATGGTATAAATACAGGCTTTGGGTCTTTATATAACGTAAAAATATCTAATGAAGATTTAACTAAACTTCAAGAAAATTTAGTGATGTCGCATGCTTGTGGCACAGGTGACCGAGTGCCTGAATCTGTTGTAAAGGTTATGCTTCTTTTAAAAATTCGTTCTCTGAGCTTTGGTCATAGTGGCATACAGTTAAAAACTGTGGAGCGTCTCATTGATTTTTTTAATAATGATATTTTTCCGTTTGTTTTTAAGCAAGGTTCCTTGGGTGCTTCTGGAGATTTAGCGCCATTGGCACATTTAGCTTTACCGTTATTGGGAAAGGGAAGGGTAGTGCACAATGAAACCGTTTATGAGGCCTCGGAAATTTTAGAGAAATTTGGATGGGAACCAATAAAATTAGAAGCCAAAGAAGGTTTGGCATTATTAAACGGTACCCAATTTATGAGCGCCTATGGTGTGTATCTTTTATTAATGTCACATAAAACCTCATATTTGGCTGATATTGTAGCTAGTATTTCATTAGATGCTTTTGATGGTAGACTCGACCCTTTTCACGACTTAGTTCATGCTATTAGGCCTCACCCTGGTCAGCGAAAAGTTGCACGTAGATTTAATGAATTGCTAAAGGGAAGCGAATTAATTGCAAGGTCAAAGGAACATGTCCAAGATCCTTATTCATTTAGATGTATCCCTCAGGTTCATGGAGCCACAAAAGATACTTTAGATTTTGTTGAGAAAGTTATTTTAACGGAAATCAATTCTGTAACTGATAATCCTAATATCTTCTTTGAAGAAGATTTAATACTATCTGGAGGTAATTTCCATGGGCAACCCCTAGCGCTGGCCTTGGATTATTTAAAGATTGCGATGGCAGAAATTGGTAATATATCTGAGCGGAGGATTTTTCAATTGGTTTCAGGTTTAAGAGGCTTACCACCTTTTTTGGTTGATAATCCTGGATTAAATTCGGGATTTATGATTCCACAATATACTGCTGCAAGTATAGTTAGTGCCAATAAGCAATTAGCGACTCCTGCAAGTGTAGATAGTATAGTTTCTAGCAATGGACAAGAGGATCACGTTAGTATGGGAGCCAATGCTGCAACCCAAGCTTTTGATGTTATTAGAAATGTAGAGCGCGTCATTGCTATTGAGTTAATGAATGCTTCTCAAGCTATAGAATTTAGAAGACCTCATAAAACATCACCTTTATTAGAATCATTCATAGAAGAATACCGAAAATTAGTTCCTTTTATCAAAGAAGATGAAGTTCTTCATGATGCTATTGAAGCTTCTATTCAGTTTTTAAAAGCTATAGATATTGAAATTGAAGAATTGTTTCTAAATAATTATGGACTAGACTGTTATTAAAAGAGAGATGCTTATTGTTTTACTAAGGCCTCTGCCCATTGTTTGGCCTCATCCAAGTCTCCGAAGATTTCAAAAGGTTTGCTAAAGAACATTTTTTCTATTTCAGCGTTGACTTTTGCCTTATAATCCTTTGAGACTACAGCAAAACCTCTTAAGTTTTTAATTTTTGCTGTTTCAAAATAGATTTTAGGATTAACAGAATAGGAGTTTATTCTATGTGTAATATATACAAATGGTGTATTCTTAAAATATTGATTAGTAACATCTACTAAAACATGGTTATGTTCTGGCGTAATGTCAACCCCCTCTTTCATAACTACAATGACGTAATTAGTATGAATGGTCATTTCGCAGAAATCATATGTTAGGGTTTTTTCCATGATTTTAGCCTTTAAAACTATTATTAAGATAAAAAAAACTCCTCATATAAAAAAGAGGAGTTTGAATTTTATTTTTATCTGTTCTAAGATTCTGTGGGTTTACTAGAACTTTTTACCTTAATTTTCAGTTCTTCATTTTTAGAATCAAGGTCCATGGTTATGGTATCACCTTCCTGGATTTTAGAATTAATAATTTCTTCAGCAAGTGCATCTTCTACGTACTTTTGGATAGCACGTTTTAGAGGTCTTGCACCATATTGTTTGTCAAATCCTTTATCTGCAATATATTCTTTGGCTTTAGCTGTTAATTTAAGCTCGTAGCCAAGGTCTTTGATGCGTTCTATTAATTTAACTAATTCAATATCAATAATTTTATTAATATCTTCTTTTTCTAAGGTATTAAAAACAATTACATCATCTATTCTGTTTAAAAACTCTGGTGCAAATGCTTTTTTGAGAGCATTCTCAATAATCCCTTTCGCATGATTAGACTCTTGAGCTTCTCGTGCAGCAGTACCAAACCCAACACCAGTACCAAAATCTTTCAGTTTTCTAGCACCAATATTGGACGTCATAATGATTATAGTGTTTCTAAAATCAATTTTTCTTCCTAAGCTATCCGTGAGATAACCGTCATCCAATACTTGAAGCAACATGTTAAAAACGTCGGGATGCGCTTTTTCAATTTCATCTAAAAGTACCACGGCATATGGCTTACGTCTAATTTTTTCAGTTAACTGTCCGCCTTCCTCATAGCCTACATAACCTGGAGGTGCACCAATTAATCTAGATATAGCAAATTTTTCCATGTATTCGCTCATATCAATTCTAACAAGCGCATCGTCACTATCAAACAATTCCTTAGCTAGAACTTTAGCGAGTTGTGTTTTACCAACGCCAGTTTGACCTAAGAAAATGAAAGATCCTATGGGTTTATTTGGGTCCTTAAGACCAGCTCGATTTCTTTGAATGGCCTTTACAACCTTAGCTACTGCTGTATCCTGACCAATAACCTTGCCTTTGATTAGCTCTGGTAACTGTGCTAATTTATTTATTTCAGTTTGTGCAATTTTATTCACTGGGATTCCTGTCATCATAGAAATAACATCAGCCACATTGTCTTCCGTGACAATTTCTCGATGTTGTTTTGTTTCTTCTTCCCATTTTTCTTGGGCAGCCATTAATTCTTTCTCTAAACGCTTTTCGTCGTCACGGAGTTTTGCCGCCTCTTCGTATTTCTGTTTTTTTACAACACTGTTCTTAGTTTCCTTTACTTCCTCTAACTTTTTCTCTAGTTCTATAATCTGTTTAGGAACATCTATGTTAGTAATATGAACCCTAGAGCCTGCTTCATCGAGGGCATCAATGGCTTTGTCCGGTAAGAAGCGCTCCGTCATATACCTGTTTGTCAATTTTACACAGGCTTGAATTGCCTCGTCTGTATAATCGACATTGTGGTGCTCTTCGTATTTACTTTTAATATTGTTAAGGATTTCTATTGTTTCTTCAACCGAAGTTGGTTCTACTATTACCTTTTGGAAACGACGTTCAAGAGCGCCATCCTTTTCAATATATTGTCTATACTCATCAAGAGTTGTGGCACCTATACATTGAATTTCACCTCGTGCAAGGGCAGGTTTAAACATGTTAGAGGCGTCAAGACTTCCTGTGGCACCACCTGCACCAACTATGGTATGAATCTCATCAATGAATAAAATGATATCGTCATTTTTTTCTAATTCGTTCATTACCGCCTTCATGCGTTCCTCAAACTGACCTCTGTATTTTGTTCCGGCTACCAAACTTGCCAAGTCTAAAGTTACCACACGCTTATTAAATAATGTACGTGAGACTTTACGTTTTACAATACGCAGGGCTAAGCCTTCTGCTATTGCGGATTTACCGACACCAGGCTCGCCAATCAATAAAGGATTATTCTTTTTACGCCTGCTGAGAATTTGGGATACACGCTGTATTTCTTTTTCTCTTCCCACTACAGGGTCTAATTTACCCTCTTCGGCTAAAATGGTTAAATCCCTACCAAAGTTGTCTAAAACTGGAGTCTTAGATTTTTTATTCGATTTACCTGTTTGGCTTCCGCCAAATGGGTTTTGCTTCGCATCATCTTCGTCATTTATATCATCGTCTGAATATGATTCTGATTTAGGTGCTTCTAGATAGTCGTCTTCGCTTGTTATCATTGATTTAAATTCTTCTTTTACATTATCGTAATCCACTTTTAATTTATTTAAAAGTTTTGTTGTTGGGTCGTTCTCGTTTCGCAAGATACAGAGTAATAGATGTGCCGTATTTATTGATGTACTCTGAAATAATTTAGCCTCAAGAAATGTTGTCTTGAGGGCACGTTCTGCTTGTCTTGTGAGATGTAAGTTCTTTTTTTCATTTGAGGCGGTAACAATATTGGGATTAGCAGGACTTAAAATCTCAACTTTACGTCTTAAATGGTTTAAGTCTACATCTAATGCACCTAAAATATCTATTGCTTTACCACTGCCATCTCTTAAAAGGCCAAGCATTAAATGCTCGGTTCCAATAAAATCATGGCCAAGTCGCAACGCTTCTTCTTTGCTGTACGCTATTACATCTTTAACTCTTGGGGAAAAATTATCATCCATATCTAAATTGCCTTTCTGCATTAAAAATAATAAAACATATGGTACTATATGTCAAAAACTATACCTTAAATATAAGGATGCAACTAATAGACTAAAAAACCTAAGTAAATCAAAGTGATTTAGCATTTACTTATTAACTAAAAAGATATCAAAAATTGTTAATAAAAAGTCTTAAAAAGACGGGTATGAGTTCCCTTAAACACTACTAAAATAAGTATATTAGCACGTTATGAAAACCTATAAAAATTAATATAATTAATATATGTCAGAAGGAGAGAAACTGATTCCGATTAATATTGAAGATGAAATGAAATCTGCCTACATTGATTATTCAATGTCGGTCATTGTGTCACGTGCTTTACCGGACGTAAGAGATGGTTTAAAGCCAGTGCATAGACGTGTACTTTACGGAATGCATGAGCTAGGAGTAAGATCAAATACAGCTCACAAAAAGTCTGCAAGGATTGTTGGTGAGGTCTTAGGGAAATATCACCCTCATGGCGATACCTCTGTTTATGATACTATGGTGCGTATGGCGCAAGAGTGGAGCTTAAGATACATGTTAGTTGACGGTCAAGGAAACTTTGGTTCTGTTGATGGAGACAGTCCTGCAGCTATGCGTTATACAGAGGCCAGAATGCGAAAGATTTCTGAGGATATGTTGGCAGATATCGATAAGGAAACCGTAGATCATAAATTAAACTTTGATGATACGCTAGAAGAGCCTACGGTGCTACCAACAAGAATTCCTGGATTATTAATCAATGGAGCATCAGGTATTGCAGTAGGTATGGCAACCAATATGCCACCTCATAACCTTGCTGAAGTTGTAGATGGGACAATTGCTCTAATTGACAATCCAGACATAGAGATTGATGAATTAATGCAACATATCAAGGCGCCAGATTTTCCTACCGGAGGAATTATTTATGGTTATGATGGGGTAAAGGAAGCATTTCATACAGGTCGCGGCAGAATTGTGATGCGCGGAAAAGCAAATATTGAGGAAGTTAATGGTCGTGAATGTATAATCGTTAATGAAATTCCATATCAGGTTAATAAGGCTGATATGATAAAGAAAACGGCAGATTTAGTTAATGATAAGAAACTAGAAGGTATTTCCACAATTCGAGATGAGTCAGATAGAAAAGGAATGCGAATCGTATATGTTTTAAAGAGAGATGCTATACCTAATATAGTACTTAATAAGCTTTATAAATATACGGCATTACAATCTTCCTTTAGTGTAAATAATATAGCACTTGTTAAAGGAAGGCCAGAACTTCTTAATCTTAAAGACTTAATTTATCATTTTGTTGAGCACAGGCATGATGTAGTTGTAAGACGCACAAAATACGAATTACGTAAAGCAGAAGAGCGCGCACATATTTTAGAGGGATTAATAATTGCCTCTGATAATATTGATGAAGTCATTGCCTTAATAAGAGCGTCTTCTAATGCAGATGAAGCACGAGAAAAGTTAATAGAGCGCTTTAAACTTACTGAGATACAGGCTAAGGCGATTGTCGAAATGCGATTGAGACAATTAACCGGTCTAGAGCAAGATAAATTAAGAAGTGAATATGAAGAGTTGATGAAAACCATAGAAGACCTCAAGGATATTCTCGATAAAAAAGAGCGTCGAATGGATATCATCAAAGATGAACTTTTGGTGGTTAAAGACAAGTATGGTGATGAGCGTCGTTCAACAATTGAATATGCTGGTGGTGATTTAAGTATTGAAGATATGATACCTAATGAGAAAGTAGTAATTACCATTTCTCATGCTGGCTATATTAAACGAACGTCACTGACTGAGTATAAAACACAAAACAGAGGAGGGGTTGGTCAAAAAGCCTCTACTACTAGGAATGAAGATTTCTTAGAGCATTTATTTGTTGGTACAAACCATCAATATATGTTGTTCTTTACACAAAAAGGAAAATGTTTCTGGATGCGTGTTTATGAAATCCCAGAAGGCGCTAAAACATCTAAAGGGAGAGCGATTCAAAATCTAATTAATATTGAGCAAGATGATAAGGTAATGGCCTTCATCTGTACTCAAGACTTAAAAGATGAAGACTATATTAATAGCCATTATGTCATTATGGCAACTAAGAAAGGTCAGGTAAAGAAAACTTCGTTAGAGCAGTACTCTAGACCTCGCACCAACGGTATTAATGCAATTACCATCAAAGAAGACGATACTTTATTAGAAGCTAAGTTAACAACTGGAGAGAGTCAAGTAATGCTTGCCTTAAAATCTGGTAAAGCCATTCGTTTTGAAGAAGCTAAGACAAGACCAATGGGACGTAATGCATCTGGTGTAAGAGGAATTAGATTGCAAGACGAAAAAACTGATGAGGTTATAGGTATGGTTGCTGTTGATGATATGGAAAGCAATATCCTTGTAGTCTCAGAAAATGGTTATGGAAAACGCTCTAGTTTAGAGGATTACAGGATTACCAATCGTGGAGGAAAAGGGGTTAAGACCATTTCTATTACCGAAAAAACAGGTAATTTAGTGTCCATTAAGAATGTAACGGACGAAGATGATCTTATGATTATCAACAAGTCTGGTATTGCCATTAGAATGGCAGTGTCTGATCTTCGTGTAATGGGAAGAGCAACTCAAGGTGTTAAACTCATTAACCTTAAGGGTAATGACTCTATAGCTGCTGTTGCAAAGGTTATGAAGGATGATGAAGAAGATTCTATTGAAGAAGACGGATTAAATGACAATCCTACTTCTGAAAAAGATGGCACAGCTATTGATACTAACGAAACTGAAAACTAAAATTAACATATAAATTATTATTAAAGTGATGAGAAAATTAATGACATTAGTGTTACTCTTAACCGTCACAGCAATGTCCTTTGCACAAAAAAAAGAAATTAAGGCCATTGAGAAAGCTATTAAAAATTTGAATTGGGCAGACGCACAATCTGCGGTAGCTGAGGCGGATAAGTTAATCGGTAATATGGACGACAAGACTAAAGCAAATTACTACTATGTGAAAGCTCAAGCGTTGTATGCAAATGGTGCAGGAACAAATGATAATATTGACAAGGCCATTGAAAGCTTAGACCAATTAAAAGAGGTAGAAGCTAGTATGGGTAAGTTTAGATATACTAAAGATGCCAATGAAATGAAGACTACAATGGTCAATAACTTTTTAACCAAGGCAAACGCAGCTATTGGTAGAAAAGATTATACAAGTGCAGCTTCAGGGTTTGAGAAGGCTTATAAAATGTCTCCAAAGGATACGACGTATCTGTATTATGCAGCATCCTCTGCCGTAACGAGTCAAGATTATGATACGGCTCTAAATTATTACACGGAACTTCAAAATTTGGGCTATACAGGTATTAAAATGAATTATTACGCCACAAATAAAGAAAATGGCCAAGAAGAATCCTTTAACGATAAGAAGTCTAGAGATTTTGCAGTAAAAACTATTAAAACCCACTCCAATCCAAAGGATGAAAAAGCGACATCTAAAAGAGGAGAGATAACTAAGAATATAGCCTTGATCTATGTTTCTCAAGGAAAAGATGAAAAGGCTTTGGCAGCGATGTCAGATGCGAGAGCAGAAAACCCAGATGATATGGGATTAATTCTTTCTGAGGCCAATGTTTACTTAAAAATGGGCAATAAAGAGCGTTTTAAAGAATTAATGGAAGAAGCTACAGCTAAGGATCCAAATAATGCCGAGTTACAATATAACTTGGGTGTTCTAGCAGCAGAAGGAGGAGACCAAGAGCAGGCAATGGCGTATTACAAAAAGGCTATTGAGTTAGATCCTAGTTATGTTGATGCTTATACAAACATAGCGGTTAGTATATTAGACGGCGAAGCTTCTATAGTTGAAGAAATGAACTCTTTAGGTATGAGTGCTGCAGACAATAAACGATATGATGAGCTTAAAGGTAAGAGGTCACAGATTTACAAAGACGCTATCCCGTATCTTACTAAAGCGTTGGAGTTAAATAAGAATAACATCCAGGCGGCGAAAACATTGATGAATATCTACAGTCAATTGAATGACATGGATAATTACAACGATATGAAAGCTAAAGTTGAGGCTATGGAAGCTGCTGCTGGAGGTAACTAAGGTCCAAAAAACCATAAAAAATAATAAAAAAAGCGACTTACATAAGTCGCTTTTTTTATACGATTTTCTTTATAACCCTTAATTTATGGGTATGGAGTTTTTTATCTATGTTGTAGATCCCACTATGGTCCAATCTGTCAATTCTCACTTTACCATGGGCATGGATGATATAGTTGTCTTCCATTATAATGCCTACGTGGATGATTTGCCCATCCTCGTTATCAAAAAAGGCGAGGTCACCTGGTTCGCTCTCCTCAATAAAACTTAAAGCTTCGCCCTGTGCAGCTTGCTGCGAGGCATCTCTATTTAGTGCTATTCCATTTAGTTTATATACCATTTGAGTGAAGCCAGAACAATCTATTCCAAACGGTGTTTTTCCACCCCATAAATAAGGCGCATTAAGATAAAGAAAGGCTGTTGGGATAATATTAGTTTTATCCTTTTCTGTAAATGCAGAATGACCTTCAAAAGAATGGTCTAAAACGTCTAATATATTTAAATCACACCCTATAGGTATTGGATATAGGTTATTAGACTTGTCTGACACATATTGTATCAAATCCTTAGATAAATAAGGTTTTGCATTAACTAATTTGTCATAGGTTTCCGCGTTGATTTCAAGATATTGCTTGTTGTCAATCCAGCCTTCATATTTGTCAAATGCTATACGGATACGGCTCCATTTCTTGCGCTGTTCCAACACCTTAAATTGGTCACCATAAAGAACTTGTGTAACCATTTCAGATGAATCCTGAGGTTCTAGCCTAATAGGAACAATACCTAAATTACAAATACCGTATCGCATTGAAATGCTTTAAACGCGTTCAATCACCATTGCAGATGCGCCACCTCCGCCGTTACAAATTGCCGCGGCTCCAAGCTTAGCATTGTTTTGATGTAGTACATTAATTAAAGTTACTAAAATCCTCGCCCCAGAGCAACCTAATGGATGTCCTAGAGAAACAGCGCCACCATTGACATTGACATTGTCATCTGAAAGTCCCAAGATTTTCATATTTGCCAAGCCTACAACTGAAAAAGCCTCATTAAACTCAAAATAGTCAATATCATCTAGGCTTACTTTAGCTTTATCAAGGGCTTTCGGCAAGGCTTTAGCTGGTGCTGTTGTAAACCATTGTGGCTCTTGCGCAGCATCGGCATAACTTTTTATTGTTGCAATTGGACTTAAACCAAGTTCTTCTGCTTTTGTTTTACTCATTAGTACTAAAGCAGCTGCACCATCATTAATGGTCGAAGCATTGGCAGCGGTTACGGTACCGTCCTTAGTAAAAGCTGGGCGTAAAGAAGGTATTTTTTCCATCTTTACATTAGAGTATTCTTCATCCTTACTTACAATAACAGGTTCTCCTCGTCTTTGAGGAACCTCTACTGGCACCACCTCATTATCAAATTTTCCTGAATCCCAGGAGTTTTTGGATCTATTATAGGATTGTACGGCAAAAGCATCTTGTTCTTCTCTAGAGAAATTGTGTTCTGTCGCACATAAGTCTGCACAAACGCCCATGGCATTTTTGTCGTAAGCATCCACTAATCCATCTTTCTGCATGCCGTCCTCCAGGGTTGCAGGTCCAAATTTGGTTGCAGAGCGTGCATGGTAATAATGAGGTATGGCGCTCATGTTCTCCATGCCTCCTGCAACAACAATGTCGGCATCACCTAATTGTATAGCTTGTGCAGCTTGCATAACGGCTTTCATACCAGAAGAACAAACTTTATTAACGGTAGTGCAAGGCACTGTATCTGGAATGCCAGCATAAATGGCAGCTTGTCTTGCAGGAGCTTGACCTGTTCCTGCTTGAACAACATTACCCATTAAAACTTCATCAATCAATTCTGGATTTAGGCCTATCTTGTCTAGAGCACCTTTAATAGCGCTAGCCCCTAATCTTGGTGCCGGTACACGAGATAAACTTCCTAAAAAACTCCCTATTGGAGTACGCACGGCAGATACAATTACAACCTCTCTATTCATTGTGTTTTAGTTTTATTTAGTTCCGCGAAATTAACGATTTTTTGAGAGATTTAGGAGGTATTTAGGTATTATGCTGTTCTATTTTTTCTTTATTTGTTACATTTGATAGCATATGAGTAAACTTCTAAATAAGTGGTACAAGAACCATTCGCTGGTCTATAAAATTCTCCTATTTGCGGTAACCACTTCGTTTATCGTTTATTTATTTCCTAAAACTGGGAAATTCCGTTATTCCTTTGAAAAGGGAAAACCCTGGCAATCGGAGAACTTATATGCACCGTTTGATTTTGCCATAAAGAAAAATCAAGACGAAATAGATGCCGAAACCAAAGCGTTGAAGGATAATACTCCTATTTATTTTAATATCGACCCTACTGTAGAAGAGAAAGTTATTTCAGATTATGTAGAGCGGTTTAAATTAGTATTTGGAGATAGTTTGTCCTCACTAAGCCGAACAAAGTTCTTTAATATTGGGCAAGATTTAATTGAAGAACTCTACGAAACAGGAGTTGTGGATTCTAAGTATAATTATAGTCCAAATAGAACCGTTAATATCATTGAGTCCAATACAATCAAAAAGGAGGTTGAATTTGGCTTACTTTTTGAAAAATCCGAATTAAAATCTAAGTTAAATTCAGCCTATGAAGCCATAGAGGATGGTCAAAGTAAAAATAGGCTAATAGCACTTTTCTTTGACATTATAGAATCTAACCTCACCTTAAATTCAGAATTGAGCGAAAGTGCTCTTAAAGAAGCCGTAGACAATATATCCCTAACAAGAGGCAGTATAGAAAAAGAAACGCTCATTGTGTCTAAGGGCCAGGTCGTTGAGCAAGAACAGTATAATATTTTAAATTCTTTAAAGTCAGAGTACGAATCTCAGGTTTGGAATTCTCAAAATTACAATCTTGTTGTGCTATCCTATACACTTCTGGTTGCACTGGCTTTGTTAATGCTATTGCTGTTTCTGCAAAAATACAGGAGAGAAGTTTTTGAAAACAATACCAAGGTTACGTTTATATTTTTCAATATCGCTTTAATTATATTGTTAACCACAATAGTTATTAATTATAATTCACAATACATTTATGTCGTCCCTTTATGTGTTTTACCCTTAGTACTAAAAGCATTTTTCGATGCTAGACTTGGGCTTTTTGCACATGTCCTTACGGTATTGCTGTTAGGCTTTATAGTACCCAATAGTAATGAATATATATTTCTTCAAATTATCGCAGGAATTGTAACTATATTGACGGTTTCAGAACTGTATAAGCGTGCAAATTTATTTATCTCTGTTGGTCAGATCACCTTCATCTATATCATTGCATATTTTGCATTTTTCGTAATTCATGAAGGGCAAATCAATAATTTAAAATGGGAGACTTTTGGGTTATTTATCTTATGTGGTTTGGCCACTTTATTTGTACAGCCTCTTATTTATATTTACGAGAAACTCTTTGGCTTGGTTTCTGATGTATCCTTGCTGGAGCTTTCAGATACTAACACCAAATTACTTAAGGAATTATCAAATAAGGCTCCAGGTACATTTCATCACTCATTAAACGTCGCAAATTTGGCAGAAGCTTCAGCGAACGAAATAGGAGCAAACGCAATGTTAGTGAGGGTAGGTGCGCTCTATCACGACATCGGTAAAATGAAGAATCCCACGTATTTTACAGAAAACCAAAGTACCGGAATTAATCCGCACGAGGAATTATCAAGTAGGGAAAGTGCAAAGATCATTATAGACCACGTTATAAATGGTATTGAGATAGCAAAGAGGAATAATTTGCCAGATCGGGTCATAGACTTTATTAGAACGCACCACGGCACCAGCGCTGTTTATTATTTTTACAGGACTGAAAAGGCAAAAAATGATGATGTAGATATCAAAGATTTTTCTTATCCTGGGCCAAAACCATTTAGCAAGGAAACCGCCATACTAATGATGTGCGATTCTGTGGAAGCCGCATCAAAGAGTTTAAAAGAACCTACAAGTTCAAAGCTTAACGATTTTGTTGAGAACATTGTGAATAAGCAACTGGAAACAGGCCAATTTTTGAATGCAAATATTACGTTTAAGGAAATACAATCCATAAAAAAGGTCCTTAAGTTAAAGCTTGCCAACATCTATCATCTTAGAATTGAGTATCCTGAATAAACTCTAGTTTTAAATTAGATTATTTACTTCCAAAAAACTGTTTAAATTGTTGCGTTCTTTAATATGATAAGTTACATTTGCATCCGCAAAATTTGCGAAACGTTCATTTAATTTGAATAGGAGAGGTGCCAGAGTGGTAATGGAGCAGATTGCTAATCTGTCAACGCGTAAGTGTTGCCCGGGTTCGAATCCCGGTCTCTCCGCCAGAATGAGAATAGAAAGGCCAACACGCCGGCTGGCCCTTTCGCTAAAAATGTCTACCAGACATTTTTTAAACGCTCAGTCCGGGGTGTAGCGTAGCCCGGTTATCGCGCCGCGTTTGGGACGCGGAGGTCGCAGGTTCGAATCCTGCCACCCCGACAAACAAGGCAAATGAGAATTTTTCGTAGAAAGCTCGCTTTCTTAAGAAGAATAGGAGTTTGCTTTAATTGGCACCGCCAATAAAGGATCACGGAGCGTAGCGACGTCATCCTACAACATTTTTCAGGATAAACAACGTTAATCCTTGAAGGGTCGCGTAGCTCAGCTGGATAGAGCATCTGCCTTCTAAGCAGACGGTCACAGGTTCGAATCCTGTCGCGATCACGAATAAATAAAAAACCCGTTCGTAAAATCAAGCTCGCTTGAATTTTTTAGAATGGGTTTTTTATTTTCAGCACGGAGTGCTATCAGGATATTCAATCCTGAATTATTTTCAGCACGGCGAGCTGCCAGAAAATTTAATCCTGAAGAAGTTCTGTTTTGCAAAGGTTTAAGTTCTCAGCAAGACCAGCTTGAATTTTTTAGAATGGGTTTTTTATTTTCAGCACGGCGTGCTATCAGGATATGCAATCCAAGTTTGATCTTCAACGCGGAACGCTTTTGCATATCTTGTTAATAAACAATGACTTTCCATTTTGAATCTTTTAGTATAATTTCTAACTTTACATTAATTCACGTATTACCGACTCCTTAAACGGTAAGAATTACATAATTCGTTGTTGACTGCACGAAACCATTGCAAGGTCTCTTATTGAGAGAGAATACCTTATGTGGTTTAAATTAAGCTATTAACCAACATAAAACCAGCGGATTATGAATAGAATTATTTCAATTACCCTTGTGGCTTTTGTTTCTGCCCAATGTTTTTCACAGGTTAAATTATGGAATAAAGACAGGGATAAAATTAAAACTAAAGGAACCTACCTTGAACTAGAATACAATGAACCTGTTGACAGCTCTAATAATAAGTTATTAAATATTGGATTAAACACAGTAGCCGGTGCCTTAATACCTTATGCTATAAGTTATGGAAATTCAATTCTTAAGAATATCACGTCTGTTGACGAAAAAGATTACAACTCTTCAAACCACTCTATTAACAGTGTAAGTATTCCTTATTCAAATCTTGATAAAGAGAGGAAGTTTTCAGCTGTTCTGCATTACTTTGGTAGAGGTAAAAGTAAAGACGCTATAGCAAGTAGATATGGCTTTAATTTAAATAAGAGCGATAATATTCTAAAAATCAGTCTTGATACAGTTACAATTCAAGAAAAATATATCCCTGTAAAAATCAAGAAAAAGTATGATTTCATTCTAGAAACGTTTGAAGTAACTATTAAGGCTGAAATGTCAACAATAAAAAAAGATTCTACTAAAGTTTTGGAAATTAAAGAATTAGGGACAGCAAAAATCACAAGACTTGTACCAAGTTTTATAGCGTCCAAAACTAGAATTGTCAACGAGTCTGCTTTTATATTACCCCAAGCCACTGCTAAAAATGAAAAAATAACCATACATAATCTTTTGGTTTCTACAACGGTCACATACTTAAATCCATATGGATTAACACAATCTAGTTTAAACCAATTCTTAGAGTCAAATACAGACACCAATGAGGCGCTGTTAAAAGCAATTTTCTTAGAACCAAGTGAGGAATAGTCCGCAGATTGTAGAATTTTAATTAGGGTTCTTTATATTTATCCAAGTTAATAACCAATAGCTAAATTAATGCCTAAAACCAAAACCAAAGCCGACATCAACTTCGAACAAGAATTGTGGAAAGCAGCAAATGAACTGCGCGGAGCCGTTGCCGAAAACCAATATAAAGACTACGTCTTACCGCTTATCTTTTTAAAGCACTTATCAGAGCGTTACGAAAATCGAAAAGAAGAATTGCAACAAGCCTTCAAAGATGAAAGTTCTGATTATTATACCACAGACCAAGAAGAGCAAAACTACGTTTTAGAAGACCCAGACGAATATCTTTCTAAGAATACTTATATCATCCCAAAAGAAGCGACTTGGCAATATCTACAGGACAATGCCGAACAAGACAATATCAAGGTCTTGGTCGATGATGCCTTTGATGTATTAGATGATACACTTGCACAATACCGACCAGACCTCAAAGGGATTCTACCACGTATTTTTGTAAAAAGCCAACTCACACCAAAACAAGTCGCTGGACTCATCAACCTCTTAGCCAATCCAAAGCTTTCTGAAAAAGAAAACCCAGGTTCTGATATACTTGGTCGTGTTTACGAATACTATATTGGCAAATTTGCCATTGCCGAAGGCTCTGGTGCAGGACAATTCTTTACACCAAGTAGTATTGTACGCTTAATGGTAGAAATGATTGAACCCTACCAAGGTAAAATCTTTGATAACGCCTGTGGTTCTGGTGGTATGTTTGTACAATCCTTAAAGTTTTTACAAGCGCATGGTGGCGATAAAAAGAACATTTCCATTTACGGACAAGAACGCTACGATGGCACGTTGCGACTCTGTAAAATGAACCTCGCATTACGCGACTTATCCTTTGATGTAAGATTAGGCGACTCGTTACTACAAGACAAATTCCCAGACTTAAAAGCCGATTATATTATCGTAAATCCACCCTTTAATGTGAGCCAATGGCACCCAGAGGATTTACCAGAAAACGACCCAAGACTGTTTGGACCTAAAGAAGAATTCACCACAGATGGCAATGCTAACTTTATGTGGATGCAAACCTTTTGGAGTCATTTAAGTGATAAAGGAACCGCCTCTGTGGTGATGGCAAATGGCGCGATGACCTCAAACAATAAAGGCGAAAAAAACGTACGCCAACATATGGTAGATAATGGTATGGTAGATTGTATTGTACGTTTACCAGACAAGCTCTTTTTAACCACAGGAATCCCAGCCTGCATTTTTATTTTGAGTAAAAACCGAGATGGTAAAGATGGCGAACACAGAGAACGTTTAAACGAAGTCTTATTTATTGACATGTCCAAACTCGGACGTATGGAAAGCCGTAAACTGCGTGTTTTTGATGAAGTCGATTTAGAAAAAGCAACCGACACCTACCACGCTTGGCGTAATGTAAAAGACAATGTCACCCTGAGCGCAGTCGAAGGGCCACAAATATACGAAGACCAACCAGGCTTCTGCTACAGCGCCACCATAGAAGAGGTAGCCAAACAAGACTACAAACTCACACCAGGTATTTATGTTGGTACCGAAGCCGTAGAAGACGACGGCATCCCATTTGAAGATAAAATGGAAACCTTAAAAACGCAATTACAAAAGCAGTTTACCAAAAGCAATGAATTGCAGAAACAGATTTTGGAGAATTTTGAAAAGTTCTAGATAATGACAGAACAAAATCAATACAGTCATATTAAAATCGAGGTTGGTGTTTCACCAGTCAAGTACAATGTTGCATTTACTTCTATCAATTCAAGAGGTGGTTTAGGTCAATTGAATTTATATGTCTTAAAAGAATTAGGTTATGATAATGCTGAAATTGAAAAAATAGATGTATCAAATGGTTACTATCTATTAAATAATGGCAGAAACAAGCCTATACTCTTTATTGTAACTGTTGGAAATAATGAGTTTAGTGGTATTACATTACAACGAAATTTAAGATTAGCCTTAGAAAAACACCAATCGTTTTTGAAATCAAAAAACGTTTGGGTGCCGTTAATGGCAACAGGAGCTGGTGGATTAGATTTTATTGATAGCTTTAATACTATAAGAGGGCAATTAAAGAATTATCCTAATACTAATTTTACAATTGCTGTTCCCAATGATGATAGAGGAATGGAATTTATTAGTATTAACTCTGGTCAAGGTCAACAAAATGATATTGATATAGACTTTATATTAGAGCTATTAAATTTAGAATATTCAATCGCATTAGAGAAGGAAGTACCAATAAGTAGTGGAAATAAAAAGTATTTTTTCGATTTAGCAGATTTAAATAATTTAACTTTTGTTGAATTTAAGGAGCAAAAAAGTGCAGCTGACAGAGCTAATCTTCGTAAGGAAATAAATAGTTTAATATCTAGTTTAAGTCAAATAAGCCCGAAAAAAAAATCACGACTTGTAGTTGTAATAAATGGTTTATTAACAAATAACGATAGAAAATTTTATGATACAAACCTTAGGCTATTAAAAAATGAAAAGGTTGTTCTTTATGACAAAACGGATATTGAGACCTTATCTAATAAACATAATTTAGATAATAATAGTTCAAAGACAATAAGTGATTCAGATGTTATTTTCAATGAAAAATACAGAATACATCGATTTGTAAGAGATGTTCTAAACCAAGAGTATAGTTTAAATCTTGTAATAGAAGAAACAAGAACACAAAATGGTTTTAACATTCGAATAGACTTATCAGATGAGAAAGAAAAATCATATGTAAAAATTATTAATAAGGATGATTTAATAATAGAGGCACAGAGCAGAGGTGTAACTTATGGTAAAGTAGTATCAAAAATTGCCTTTGATATAACAACAGAACTAAAGTTATTAGGCTTAGATAATTCTTTTATTAAATACTTTGTGTTCTTTGATAGCTCTTTTGATAATGAGGATATTGAATTCGTAAAGAACAAATTATCGGATTATGATACCGATATTTTTCAAATTTTGACAATGTCAGATATTACTCTTTTGGCTGAAAAACATAGTATCAAGTTGATAGACTATTTTGATGTTGAAAACAGTTTAAATAGACAAGTTGAAGATTCTAATAGAACTGATAATGGTAATGACAAAATTCCATTCCACCTAGACCAAGTCGTAGATGAAGACAAATTAGGAAGAGAACCCGTTGCCATGGCATTTGTTAGATTAATTAAAGAAGACATTTTCACAGAAAAACTCAATCATTCATTTATGGTGCATTTGCAAGGTAAATGGGGCTCAGGAAAATCATCTTTTTTAAATTTCATAAAGAAGAATCTAAATGCGGATGATGAAAATTGGATAGTTGTAGAATACAACGCATGGCAAAACCAACATATAACACCACCATGGTGGTCTTTAATAGACCAAGTCTATTTAAAGTCAAAAGAGCAATTAAATTGGAGAGCCTGTTTTCATTTATGGCGCAAAGAAGTATTAAGACGTATTTGGCGTTATAGCGGTTGGCAAAAAATTACTGCTTTTTTTCTTTTCACACTATCTCTAGTTTGCATCTTTTACTTTGGAGAGGATATAATTAATTTATTTCAAGAGACTACACAAGTAATTGAAAATGATAATGATATCAGTAAAAAGAGTTTTGCAAGCAAATTAGGTGATTTTGGTAAACTTATATTGACCATTGCCTCTCTTCTTGGTACGCTCTATGGATTTACTAAATTCATTACTATTCCATTCTTTATTAATTCTAGTAAAGATGCTGAGTCTTTTGTCTTGAAGGCAAGCGACCCAATGAATCAAGTAAAGCGACATTTTAATGACCTAGTTGATAATATTAATAACAAGGATAAGAAAAGACAACTCGCTATTTTCATTGATGATATAGACCGTTGTGATAAAGGTTTTATTGTGCAATTACTAGAAGGCATTCAAACTTTATTTAAAGATAAGCGAGTTTTATATATAGTCGCAGGCGATAAAAACTGGATTTCAACTAGTTTTGGAAATACCTATGAGGAGTTCAAAACTAAAAGTGTCGATAAGAAACAACTCGGCGAGTTCTTTATACAAAAGGCATTTCAACTATCCTTTCGACTTCCTAATATTTCAGAGGAATCTAAACAGAATTACTGGAATCATATTTTAGGATTAAAAGATGAAGGTGAAAAAGATAAAATTGAATCTATTGAAGAACTATCAGAAGCCCAACAGACTGAAATCAAGTCCGTTTTAAAACAATCTAAATCTGAGCTTACAAATCCTGAATTCGTACAGAACATACAAGAAAAATATAACTTAACTGGAGATACAGCTACTAACATCGTAATTGGAGAAAAAAATAAGGATACGGAAGAATTAAAACATTTGCTACAAGATTATCATAAATATATAGATACAAATCCAAGGTCAATTATAAGATTAGCTAATAATTACACAATGGCACGCTCAATTTTAATGGCTGAGCGTGTAAAATTTAACGAACATGTTTTGTTTAGATGGTTGGTTATAGAAGACTTATGTCCAAAAGTAAAGACTATTGTTACAACTATCGAGAAAATTAGTGACTTTACAGAAATAATAAATACTAATAACGATGTCATTAAACGCAACAACTGCCTCAAATTATTAAAAGGCGAAGAAGAGTTTATGGAAGGCGAGATAACAATTGCAGACATTAAAACCATAAAAGGACTCTAATGCCCAAAAACTGGAAAACATATAATCTAGGAGATTTAGTAGATTTAAAGCAAGGACTTGCTATAAATAAAAAGACTAAACATTTACTTACAGAAGACACTTCAGAATTACCACTTTTCAAGATTAATGATTTAATAAATAATACTGTAAAGCATTATGTAAAATCTGATGAAGTACCAAAACAATGTATTGCGAAGGAAGATGAGTTGATATATACTAGAACTGGTCAAGTTGGCTTAATTTTTAAAGGTAAAAAAGGGTGCATTCATAATAATTGTTTTAAAATAATTCCAAATGAAAATCTTTTGAGTAAAGACTATATCTATTGGTTTTTGAGACAACCGCATATTATTGAATATGCCAATAATATTGCTTCTGGTTCTGTTCAAAAAGATTTAAATCATAAAGCCTTTAAATCTATTGAGATTGATTTGCCTGACACATTATATGAACAAAAAGCCATAGCTTCAATCCTCTCAGCCATAGACGACAAAATAGAAAACAACCTAGCCATAAACAAAACCTTAGAAGACATGGCCATGGCACTCTACAAACATTGGTTTGTAGATTTTGGACCCTTTCAAGACAGCGAATTCATCGACAGCGAACTCGGACCCATCCCTAAAGGTTGGGAAGTGAAACGGTTGGCTGATTGTAATAAATTAGTTTTAGGCGGAACACCTGCACGTAAAAATGAGTCATTCTGGGAAAATGGAACTATTGGTTGGTTAAATTCTGGTAAAGTAAATGAATTTAGAATTGTAGAACCAACTTCAATGATAACTTTAGAAGCGGTATCAAAATCTTCAACTAAATTAATGAAGGCAGGTACAACGGTAATAGCAATTACTGGTGCTACTTTAGGACAAATAAGTCGAATAGAAAAAGAATTTTGTGCAAATCAATCAGTAATTGGTGTTTTAGGAAATGAAATATTTTCTGATGAGTTTATTTATTTATGGATGCATCAGGCAATGGATGAATTAATTAAACAATCAACTGGTGGAGCACAACAGCATGTAAATAAAAATGATGTTGGTGAACTAAATATAGTTGAACCATCGGTTAAAGTAAAAGCTGAGTTTCAGAAAGAAATAATTGATTTATTTGAAACTATCAAATTAAACTGTTTTGAAAACCAAACTTTAACCCAACTACGCGATACACTTTTGCCTAATCTCATTAGCGGAGAAGTACGTTTGAAAGAGTTTCAAAACCAAATCGAAACCGTTTTATGACCACAGAAGCAACCATAGAACAGGCAACAATAGACTGGTTAGACGATTTAGGCTATACCCATAAAGATGGTGCTAAAATTGCACACCAACCTGCAGCTGTGGTGCTAAAAGACCAGTTGTTGGCTTTTATTAAAAAAACTTATCCGCAACTACCTGCCGATATGCAAACTTTGGCTGTGGCAGAGTATACCAATAATGTCGGTGCAGATCTGGAGCATCGCAATCGTAGCTTCCACCTTAAATGCACCAAAGGCATCGACCTTAATTATGAGGATGCCCAAGGCAACGAAAAAGCGGTGCATGTCTATCCTATAGATTACGATAACCCAGAAAACAACAGCTTTTGGGCCGTTAATCAGTTTAGCATTACAGGCAAAAACAAACGCCGGCCAGACATTATCATTTACATCAACGGCTTACCGCTTATTGTGTTTGAACTCAAAAACTGGTACGACGAAAACACCAACCTAAAAGAAGCCCATAACCAAATACAGCACTACAAAAAAGACATCCCGCAGTTGTTTGAGTACAATGCCCTCACCATCATAAGCGATGGTAATGAGGCACAACATGGTATGTTTAGTTCGGGTATGGAGTGGTTTGCCCCTTGGAAAAGCATCAATGGCAAGGACACGGTTCAGGAAGACGATTTCCAAATGCACACGCTCTTGTTTGGGCTCTTCCCAAAAGACCGTTTGCTCAACTATATCAAGAATTTCATCTTTCACGAAGACCATAACGGCACACTCATTAAAAAAGGCGCCAAGTACCACCAGTTTTTTGGGGTCAACTTTGCCGTAGCAGCTGCTAAACAATCGGTTCGACCTTTTGGCGATGGTCGTATTGGTGTCATTTGGCACACCCAAGGCTCTGGTAAAAGTATTTCCATGGCCATCTATACAGGCATTTTGCGCAGTTTACCAGAATTGCGAAATCCTACCATTGTGGTGCAAGTAGACCGTAGCGATTTAGACATGCAACTCTATGAGAATTTTGTCCTCGCGAAAGATTTGGTAGGTGATGTGCACCATGCCGAAAGTACTAACGATTTAAGACAGCTCTTATCCGTAGGTGCTGGTGGTGTGATTTTTACCACGATTGAAAAGTTCCGTCTCAAACAAACCACAGATGAAGCCTTAGGTGAACTGGAACACCCTGTCTTATCCGAACGTGAGAATATCATCGTCATGGCAGACGAAGCCCATCGTACCCAATACGGCTTACTCGATGGATTTGCCTCTAACTTGCGAAAAGCCTTACCTAAAGCATCCTTTATTGGTTTTACAGGAACACCAGTAGATTCTAAAGATGCCGATACGGAAGAAGTCTTCGGAAATGTGATTCATACCTACGATATCAAACAAGCGGTTGAAGATAAAGCCACAGTAAATATCTATTACGAACCACGTTTAGCCAAACTACACCTTTGGAATGAAAACATAGATGATGAGGTTGATACTATTACCGAAGGTGAAGAAGATACAGGCAACCTTAAATGGGCCGCTATTGAAGATGCCGCAGGTAGTGAAGACCGTGTAAATAAAATCGCCAAGGACATTTTACAACATTTTACCAAACGTATTGAAACCTTAGATGGTAAAGCCATGGTTGTTTGTATGAGTCGTCGTAATTGTGTAAAAATGTACGATGCCTTAACGGCTTTAGACGATTGCCCTGAAGTGGCAGTGGTAATGACAGGCAACATCTCAAAAGACCCCATCGAATGGAATCCACATTTTAGAACTAAAGATGCTCAGGAAGCCTTAAAAAAACGATTCCGCAAAGAAGAAGACCCATTAAAAATTGTGATTGTCCGCGATATGTGGCTCACAGGTTTTGATGCACCTTGCGTGCATACCATGTATGTGGATAAGATTATGCGAGGACATAATTTAATGCAAGCCATCACACGAACCAACCGAGTATTTAAGGACAAAGAAAACGGCGTGATTGTCGATTATATTGGTATTGGTGACAACTTAAAATCTGCAACCGAAAAATATACACGAGGTGGTGGAGAAGGCAAGCCAACCATCGACATGGAGCAGGCTTTAGAACTGTTCTTTAATCAGGTGGACTATTGCAAGACCATGATACCAGACACTATTGATTACAGCAATTGGAAAGCCTTACGTGATGCAGATAAAGTTCTATTAGTTAAAAAGGCAGTCAATCATTTGGTGAAGTACGATGAGGATGCCAATAACTTTATGAAAGCGGAGAAGAAGCTTTCAGGCTTATTGTCCATTGTAAAAAGTCAGCCAGCCATTCAAGAATTTGCTATCGATGTGCTATTTGTTCAGCATGTTTCGAAGGCTGTTCGTAACGCCAAGTCTGTAAAATCATCTCGAAGTGAACAGCAAAAACAAATCAAGGAATTGATTTCTCAAAGTATAGAATCCGATGATATCATTGATGTTTTTGCTATGGCAGGCATTGAAAAACCAGACATTTCTATACTGGACGAAACATTCTTATTAGGTGCTAAAAAAGAAAAAGATGGCAATGCCTTAAAAATTGAAATCATCAAGAATATTCTTAAGGATGAAATCAAACTGCGCTTGCATAAAAACATAAAAAAATACACCTCATTAAAAGAAGAATTAGAAAAGGTAATTGAGCGCTATCACAACAACGCTTTGGATAGTTATGCCACTATTGCAGAATTGGTAGAACGCGCTCAGGAATTACAACAAGACGATAAGCGTACGGAAGAATTAGGCTTATCAGAAGAAGAATTGGCGTTTTACGATATCCTTGCGGCAAAAAAGGACATCATTAAAGAAAAAGGCCCAATGCAAGACATTGTACATGGTGTAGTAAAAGCGGTAAAATCCAATCTGCAACTCGATTGGACAAAGAAAGAAAATGCCAAAGCTGCTATTCGACTAGCTGTTAAGAAAGAATTACGAGGAAAAGTATCCATAACAAAGCTCAACGACATACTCGCCGAAATCATGGAACAAGCCGAAGGTCAGTTTAGTGATTGGAGTGCTTAACTAAGTTCTAATAGCCTAATGTTGGATATGGGTAATGTTATAATTATAATTTTAGTTTCAGTTACGATTGTTATTTGCCTTGCTTGTTCTTATGTTTTGTTCACTTATGTTTTGTGCTCGTGGGCTAATAAAGAGAAAATATATAGTAAAAAGGATTTTCCATTGTATGCGGTTATCAAAGAAATGGGTTTACAGTGCCTCATTTTTTTTGCTTTTCCTTTTGAGTTTATTGGTTCATGGAGACCTTATGATGCCCAAACTAATAAAACTGCTATAATCTTACCTGGATATACACTTACACCTATAGCCTATAGAAAGTTGTTTTTAATGTTAAGGAAGCATGGTGTTGGATATAAGATAATTAGGTATAAACCATTTACTGGGGATTTAAATTTACAAGTAAGTACTTTAAATAAGGTGGTAAGCGAATTGGTTAAAAAAAATCCTCATCATAATATTACATTAATAGGGCATAGTATGGGAGGGTTAATTGCTAAAAAAGCTATGACAGCTCTAGAAATGGAGAAAAATATTAACTTGATTACATTAAGTACACCTCATAAAGGCACTAAATTTGGAAGATTTGGATTTGGTGTGAGTTCAAATCAAATGATTCCAAATAGCAGCTTTATAAATAGTATTACGGAATTTGAAAAATCAAGGAGACTCAATATTTTTTCGAATGGTGATAATTTAATTTGTCCTAAGGAAAGTTTACTTACTTGTTCGAAAAACATACTAGTTAGAAATGTAACCTTACATAATTCAATTCTTTTCGATGATGAAGCACTTTCTTTAATTAAAAATAACATTATCTATGGACGTACAGAAGTTAATTGATGCCTGGTTTTTAGGTAAAACAAGGAATATTACAGTATATCTTGTGTTGTTAATCGTGAGTTCACTGGCATATATTATATTACAATATTCTAGCATTCAAAATGTTACAGATTCTATTTTTATTGGACTTTTATTAGGAGGTACCTTTGTTCTTATTTTAGGAGTAAAATGGATTCAAAACTACACAAGTAATAATTCAATTCAATTTATTGAAGCCTTATCAGATTTTGATCATTCTTTTGTAACTAAGTTATATAGAGCTGTTTTTAACAAGTCCAAGGTTGCAATAATTGGAGTAGGGTATGGCCTTTTAATAGGCCTTTCTCCATTTTATTTCAATTTATGGGACGATAATTTTAAACTCAATTTATTCCTTTGTTTTTTCCTGTTTTTGGTTAATTTTTTGACTGGAGCAAGTATTTATGCCCTTTCGCAACTCTTCATATTGCTTTATAAGACGTCGAAGAATATTAAGGCTAAAATTTATGACAGAACCGATATTACCATCAGATATGTCACAGAACTGTCAAAAAAAATGAGTGTCGTGGCAGCATTTTATGTAGCGTTTTCAATGGGAAGTATTTACTTTTCAAAATACCCTCTCAATTCACTAATAATTGGATATGGCATTTTTGCGGCAATAGTCATTGTGTCTGCATATATAATTCCAATGATTCCAATTCGTAACAAAATCCAAAAACAAAAAAGTAAATTAAAAGATGAGGTTTCTGAGCTTTTACAACAGGAATTTGAGTCTATGCTAACTAAAGCAAAAAATGATCAACCTATTTCATCGGAGAAGTACCACTCTTTGTTAGAATTAAGAGGGAAAATAGCAAACATTCCTTCGTTACCAGTTGGTATGAAAACAGTTTGGAATAGCTTAAGTTTATTTGGAATAACCATTTTGCCCATCATTGTTCAGATTATATTAGAAAAGTTATTCAATTAATAGTATTCTTAAATGCAATATTAATTTGGATTATGAATTGATAGAGGCAATAGGATTTAAAGATATTCTATCTCTGTGTAAGAAAAAAACATGTATAATTGTTTCCTGTTAATTATAATTTTTAAAGTTCATAAATGGCAAAAGTAATTGGCCAAATAGAGTCCTTAAAAACCTTAAAAAAAGAATTAAAATATAAAGGCCTTACCCAGTTTTCCTCAGTAGGCGACATTAAGGCGTTTCTGTCGAGTCACAAGGCCAAAAAACAGCATATAAAGCAGCAAGCAGAGCAAGAACTTGAACAAGAATTAATACAGTTCAAGGAAGAGCTGCAAAGAACGGAACAGACCTATGAAAAACAAACGCTGTTCACTTCAGAACAGTTAAAGTTACAATTAGAACAACTTAAAGAAAGACGTAAATCCCTAAGCGATAACAAGCCAACATTTTTTTTGTGGCAATTATTTCACACTATAAAATTGTCTCGTGTAAATCGCCAAATTGACCAATTCGAACATAATTTCAATGCTGTGCTGAGGCAAAAAATGCAAGGTGTCATTGTAAAGATGACCCATTTAAATAAGAAGATCAACCATTACACAGACCATAGAACTGAGGTCATTGCCCAAAAAGCACAACCGGAAATCAAAAAATTGGAAAGAACAAAAACAACCCTCGAAAATCTTAAGCCCTTAATGTATGGCGCTATTGGAGAGCATAAAGTTCAAAAGGAATTGGAAAAATTGCCAGAGGATTTTATTGTAATCAATGACTTCAATGTGCACTTTCAAAAACCACTCTTTTATAAAGCCGAGCGAAGCTATATTTCCAGCATTCAGATAGATCATTTGGTGTTAGGACCATCAGGGATATTTATCATTGAAACAAAAAACTGGAGTCAAAAGTCCATTAATAATCTCGACTTGCGCTCACCAGTGGCACAAATAAAACGGACCAGTCATGCTTTGTACAGAATGGTACATACAGACACCATAAGCGACCATGTGTTTTTAGGCTACCACCCTTGGGGTGAAAAGAAAATACCAATAAGAAACCTCATTGTGATGGTCAATAATAAACCTAAGGAAAATTTTCAGTACGTATCAATAAAAACCCTTAAAGAAGTCAATGGCTATATTCAATACTTTGAACCATGTCTAAGTAAAACAGAACTTCGAGGGCTTAAAGGATTCTTAAGGTCACTCTAATCTTAGCTATAAACCAGAAAACCCAATTCCGACAACGTCGGAAACCGCTGAAAAGCAGAAATAATGAGCAGTAGAACCATCCTTGAGAAGAAAACCAAGGATTGAAATCTTATACTAAAATGGAGTTAAAATTACCCAGGTACTAGAGCGAATGGTACGAAGGAAAATGCTTGGCATTTCCTGAGTAATTTCCTTTTTTCAGCAAAGACGTTTTGGTTCGTTTTTGGTCTCTCAAAAATGAACATTAAATAACCCAATTCCTGCGCAGAAAGAAACCCGCGGCCTCAATTCCAAGTCGTGGTGAAACCAAACCCCATTCCGACAACGTCGGAAAAAACCGGCTTTATGATAGCTTCGGTGTTGAAAAAAATGAAAATTCTATTCCAAATTACGGGTTGTATACGGCACCAACTAATTTGGTCTATTTACCAACAAGTTTGATTCGACCTTCGGATTTTTCAAATGTTCTTCGAAAGATTTTAATAGAAAAGGCTAACGATTTATATGGTCCATATTGTTCTATTTTACCTCCAAAATTCAAAATTGAAAATGAAACTAAGAACAAATGGCATTTTTCAAATTTTACGTGGGGAGAACCTGTAGGAGACACCAAAAATGTAGAATTGTTTATAGATTTCCGCCGCGAAAAATTAAGTGGATTTCTAAAACAATAGCGTATCAATTAATAATTAATTAATTCAGGTTTTATTAATTGGAAATCCCTATTATATTTGAAAACTTAAATTAGCCATTACCCCAATTATCAAACCTACATCATGTTCTTAAATAAATCCAATTTTGTTAATCACTTATTTCGTCTTTTTGATGACGCAAAAGATGAAATCGTGCTTGTTGTACCTTATATAAAAACGTCAGAAGAAGTCTATAAGGCACTTCAAAACTGTGATAAGAGAGGCGTTGAAATATTAATGGTATGCCGCGAAGATGGTCTAACGGACAAGGAATTCAATAAGCTTAATCAGTTAAAACATCTAACGCTACTATCACATCCTAATTTACATTCTAAGATATACCTTAATGAGCTTCATATTATTATCGGTTCTATGAACTTATATGAATACTCCGAAAAATTCAATAGAGAAGCGGGCATTAAGCTTTCAGTAAATGGAGGCAAACATAAGTCAGATGATAGCTCAGAGAATTGCAAACAGGAAATACTAGAGATTATTAATGCATCCACAGTTATTAAGCTTTCAGATTTTGTTTCTGCGAATAGCTTACGATTCAATTGTCTGCTCTTAAAAGAGGATAAGAAAGAAAATAAGGTAAAAAAGCTGAATAAGCTTTTCAAAACTAAAAGCTTTAAAATCATAAATACAAAAGAAGGTAATCATCCAACGTGTTTGTCATATTATGATAACATAGGTGTTGCAATCTCAAATAGGATTTCAATTATGCCAAATTATGAGCAACACGTTTTAACAATGGTTTTTGATGAACTATATAATATGAGTTTTGATTCCTTTTTACCATATAGGATATATTTAAACGATTACAATAAGATGTTAACTATATATCCACCTTCTGGTGATTCTTTAGAGGCTTTACTATTTCATAATTCATCTATGGCTAATGAAATTGAAGATGTAGTGACAAAAGTTTGTGAACGCTTTGACAGACTGTACAAATCTTGTATGCAATAGTACACCGGTACTGTAAAGTCCCCATCAAAACCTTATCAATAATCTTTCACAAAACAGAACGCACTAAGATATGAGTTATGACTCCCGTAACTTCACCGAAATAGGGTAATGGTCGCTATAGCTCAGTTCACCATCATAATTTGCAATAGCTTTACCTAAACCGCCATAGTGTTTGGGGATAGGTTACGACCCCTTCTTTACCATTTCAGGAAACCGATTAATACAAACAAAATAGAAAATCCCTGAGGATTTTAGTTAGCAAGTTTTTACCGGATTTAATTTTCTGTATTCTCAGTTATTTTCCATATTTAGGAGCCTATAGGAATGCTTTTTTATGCTTTTCATTCAATTCATCAAAGAATGGCTTTTCAATCATATTAACATACCAACCTTCCTCTAAATTATCATTAAGGTCAAAAAGGTCTGGGTCGAATCGCGGTGTGACATTGCCTCCTTCAATTTTGCATGTATAATTTGAAATAGAAGTGTCATATTGAACAAAATTCCAACCTTTAAAATCTACCAATTCTCCATCCTTATAGGATACACTACAGTTGGATCGAGCTGATGGGAATACCAGACCATTTACACTAGCCTTTCTTAGAATAGTTCCTATTCTTGAAGTGATTATATTTCCGCCATGAATACTATCCATAATCAAGCTAAGAGCATAAAACCAATCGTATTTTTCACAACCTTTGAATTTTGAATTCAAAATATCAAAGCATCTTAACTCGTCTACTAGCCACTGTTGAGCTTTTCGCTGCCTAAGGTCTAAGATATTCTTGCAAAACACTTCTTTAACTGTATATGGAAAGTGCATAATAGCAAACCTTAAATGTGGATATTTTCTAGAATTTACAATGAACATTCCAGCTTCTATCCATTTTTCAATAAAAGGTGATTTTTTTAGACCATTATCAACGGCCAATATATATATACCATCATGATGCGCTTTATAATTTAATTGTTGGCTCAAAAAACTGTTCTTTGACTCTTTAATTGCAAAATCACATATGCTTATTACTCCGCTTGTTTCAAAATGATTATAACCAAATAATTCATTGCGAAGCGTGTATTTATCGTTACCTTTTCTATCGTTACATACTGTGGAGTAGCAGTTATAGTCAAGGGTTTCTCCACCATCGAACCTCCTTCTGTATTGAGTAGAGAAGGTAATACCCTCAGGAACTAAAAGTTCAGAATTTGATTTAATCTCTCCAAATAAGCGCCATTGAAAATCTTCGAAACTAATAATAGGATCAAGAAAACTAGGGAATAATAACTTTAAGACATCTAATCCACCATAGTTTCTATTGGTAATATTTAGTTGTTTTAAATAAAGTCTAGAGTCGGTAACAGGAATCATGTTTGATTTTAAGTTTAAAAGCTAATACTCTTTAAAAAGCAATTTAGTATTAGAAATGAAAAGATATTAAATTATGCAGTAATATTGATGGTTTAGTTTAGACCTTCATGTTAAGAAATGATCATGATTCATCGAGATTTCACAAATCTAAACTTTTTGTTAGTTTTCGCTTTTACTCCAAAGAAGTAGCGCATATTTTATCCATTTTACTAAACCAAGGCTATAAAGAACCATTTTCACCCTAACAGCTTCAAGACCGTATTTAAATTCATAGAGCAATATTTTTTTACTTTTTTATCTTCAAAAACATCGTAAATGTTTTTTGCAATACCATAGGGGTATTATCTTGTTTAAGTTGTCCATTAGAGCTAGGTGTTGGGCGTTCGATATAAACACTTTACATTTTTGATTCAAACTTGATTTTAAATTTTCAAATCTCCTATTAGAGCCAATAGACAGATACTAAATTCTCATTTTTATATTAAAATGAACTAATAAATTGCTTGAATTATTCAATAAGGAAATGGAAATGTAATTTCAAACCAAATTATATTTATTAATTTCAAGCAAAATAGTTTTAAAAATGAATTCTGATGATTTTCTAAACCTAATGATTAACACTAGGGAAGCTTGGTTTTCAGGAAAGCTCTCGCCCGTAAGTTCAAAACACATGGAAATTGCTGATAAAAATGAGCATCTTCCTATTCATGAATTCATGGGAGATTTTTCGGGAATGCAAATGAAATTAAAGGATGTGCCAGCTATAAGGGGTGAATGGATATATGGCTTCGACGATGAAAAGAGTCCACATTTATTATTAACTAGCTATCGATTTTTTATTAGAGGAAAAAGGTCTAAATCCTTCGATATTTATGACCTAAAAGACATGTCTTCATGTCAAGAAAGCGGATGGTGGACAAAAACTGTTAAAGTGATATTAAAAAGTGGCTATACTTATACCTATAAGGGCTTAGATTCGTCAATAAGTCTAGAGTATATTATGTTAGCAATTTCAAGAGCTAATGACCAACTTAAATCAGAGCCTGTTATGGATACTCCTGAATTAAACGATGGCTTTGTTTTCATAAGTTATACCAAGAATGATTACAATAAAATAAAACCATATTTAGACCATTTTGATAAAGTAGGTATTAAATATTGGTTTGATCAAGGGATTCCTGGTGGTGCAGATTGGCATAATGTGATTGAGTCTAAGATTCGCTCCTGCCATCGTGTGGTAGCATTTCTTTCTGATGAGGCAATTCAGTCAAAATGGGTAAATCGTGAAATAAAATATGCTGATATTAAAAACATAGCAATAACACCAGTTAAAATGGATAAAGGTGATTTAATCAACGGTCTTGATTTAATTTTAATGCAATACCAACTGGTGGATTTTAATTCACCCAATTGCTTAAATGAAATTTTAAGGTCTTTAGAGTAAAGAATATAGTTTCAAATGAAATAAATCATTTGGAGTAGAGCATACCTGTTTTATGCTGGATAGTTTCATAGTATTAATCAATTGTTTATCTTCAACAGTATGAATAAAATGCCCATCACAGTAGGGATTATTGGCCACAGGGATGCGGTTATTAAAAAAGACCACGAGAAGGCCTTTTTAGATTTATTAAACAGCATCTACAATAAATTTCCAAACTCACCTATTACACTTTTTTCTCAATTGGCTGCAGGAGCAGACATGTGGGCGGCGCGGTTATTTGTAAAACATGGTGATGAAAATAATAGAGATTATAGACTATTTGTACCTCTACCTATGCCAATTGAGGACTATATGAAAGATTTTTCTCCTGAAGAGCGCATTGAATTTGAAGTATTAGTTCAAAAATCGGATAGATGTTTTGAACTAGACAATTCAGATAATAATCTAGATTTAAAATACAGGAATGGAGGAAAATTTGTTGCTGATAGTACAATGATTTTAGTTGCATTATTTGATGGTAAGGAAAACAACCTTACAGGAGGCACTGCTGATATAGTCTACTATAAAAAGAATGGAGTGTTTAAGAATGACTTGGATAAAACCTTGTCAAGCAGCACTGGAATTGTGGTTGAACTGTGGTGTAGCAGAGAAAAATCATCCAATGCTGAAAATATAAGCCTCCAATTAGCAAATGTTTATAAGAATTACATTAAGGGTAGGGTAATTGAAAAAACCCTGAAAAAAGTGGATTTTGGAAATAGGATATATTCAAAATTGAAAACAAAAATCGAGGCAAATAGTAATACATTGTACCCCAATGAACCAACTTCAAAAAAACAGAATTTTTTAAAGTTATCTTATGGGCTTTGGGATAGCTGTGCTGAATACTATCAAAAAAAATACTTTTTGAACTTGAAGTTACTCTCAGTTTTTGGATTACTCTTATTAGTTTTTTTTGAGATCTACAGAAAAGAAACAACGGATGAATTTTATCCATTGGTTATCATTGCTTTGGCGATTGCAATATTTGTTATTTATCAAAAAATAAGAGGTAAAAATGAACATCTCTATTATATAGAAAACCGAATATTGGCTGAATCAATCCGAGTTCAATTTTTCTGGAATAAGGCAGGTATTCAGGAGCAAGTAACGAAGTATATATTAAGGATTCATAAAAAAGAGTACAATTGGATTAATGCCATTTTAAACGCCATTCAAGGTTTGTCTTACCAACCTAGTACCAGGGACTCCATTGATTTTGATGGAATTGAAAAGTATTGGATAACTGACCAAAAAGAGTTTTTTCATAGTGCACTCCTTAAGTTGGATAAAAGAAGAAACTTTCATAGGTATTTAACAGGAAGTCTAGTAGGCTTTTCATTGCTCATATTCATAGCAATATTTAGTATTGAGCTGACAGGGGATTACAGGGCAATAGAACCATCATTAATTATGGTGATTAGTATATTAATTGGCTGTTTTATTCTAATTAAAGGTTATTATGAAAAACGTGGTTTCAATCAAATTTCCAACCAGTACGAATTAATGCTTAATGTCTTCAAGGCCACTGAAAGTAAAATCAATTTGATTAATAAATCAGATTTACCTAAAGATGAGAAGGAGAAAAGAATCAAAAACTTGTTCTTCTTGGCAGGGAAGGAGGCTTTAGTAGAAAAAGGCAATTGGTACAGTATCTTTAAAGATAAGGAATTGGAACTTGAAGGGATTTAATCATCAATAAATATATGAATAACGTTTACTATGCAGATAAAAAGATAGACATTGTTATTCTAGGGGGTATGGGTAAGGGAATCGAAAACCATTATAACAATTTTCATAGCATGACCTTGCGCCAAGGCATACAGCTCACCATTCACCATCGCTTCACCAAAATAAGCAAGCAGGAGGGGAGTGTCTCGTATTTAAAGGCAAAGCATATAGGTTCACCTTCTTTTAGAGTTTAGATAGCTATTTCTTTTGCACATTGTGTGTGGTAGTTTTAATCAGTATCAAATGAGATGCCAAATCTCTTCAAATAATCTTCAATGGGTTCTAATCCCATCTCTTGCCTTCTCTCATTAACAGTTTCAGGCGAGTCTAAATCATATAATTTACCGTTCTTAATTTGACTCCCAAATATTTGAGCTTTCCCCTCATCCATTAACATTCTATCTTTCATTAAAGCATATTGCTGTTTGCTTAAGTCGCCATTTTTGACAGCCTTCTCAATCAGCGGAAAATATTTCAATCTATATTTATTTTCAGCATTATGTTGCAAGCCTAACCAAATCGCATTCATTTGCTCCTGCGTTACCTCATTCAACGTTGGCATACCACATGTTTCAAGGATACTTATAACTAATTCTTGATTCCTGTGATCTTCTTTTGCGTACTTAATTAGGTTGTTCTCTCGTCTAATTTTTATATCACTTCTATAAACCTCACTAAGAATTTCACTTTTTTTATTGCAGTCCACTTCTACATAGTCAACCGAACCAACGTAAGCAAATTTGTCTCTATTTAGAAATAAGAATATAGACACTATCAATAATAGGGCTATCAAAATGGTTAGGAACACTTTAGTCTTTTTAATGGGAATCTTTTAATATTACAATAATACGCTTAAAATGTCTGGTAGTCTGATGCAAGACCAAATAACAATAACGCATTTAAATGGTTAAGCGTAAAATATAGTTGGGTTGGTAATTGGTCTTTGAGACTTCAAAATCATAGTCGCCAACCTTCTCAAAACCCATTTTCTCGTAAAAGCGAATGGCCCGTAAATTTTTTATCCAAACTAACAACCAAATTCCTTTTTGGTTGTTTTCTTTGGCAAGTTGTACATTAAAATCGAAAAGTTTTTTAGCTAAACCTAAACCATGATATTCGGGCAACAAATACAAACGTTCCATTTTTGTATTTCCTTCTTTAGAAATGTTTTGAAACGCCGTATTAAAAATAATTTTAGAAAACCCCACCAATTGATTTTGGTAATATAATAAGTGATACTCAAATTTTGGGTTGGCAATTTCTTTGACCAGATTTTCTGGGCTAAAATTTTGAAAAATATAATTGCCCATTTCTATTGCAGAACCTGCTGAGCCGTGTGCTACCAAAAATGCTTTGGGAATCATTTGGGCTAACTGTTTAGCATCTGATGGTATGGCTTTGATGATTTTATGCATAAAGCAAAAGTATTATTTCACCGAAATCCAGCCGTTTGATTTATACTTTTATTTTGATGTGGTACAAAACCATGATGGATTAGGGCCATAGTTGTACTTCTGGTATTTAATTTACGTATCAAGTTGTATTAAAATATGATTATCCAGTCATTCTACTAAATTAGTTGATTCGTTTTTTTATTGGCTTTTCAACGCCATATAATCAAACACCAAATTACACATGGCTTTTACACCTGTTTTAAACGAACTGTCATCCATGAGAAACTGTGGTGTATGATGGTCTCCAACGGTTTTTATATCTGTACCGATGGTAGTTGAACCAACAAAAAAATAAAGACCTGGTACCTTTTGAGCGAAAAAAGAAAAATCTTCAGCTCCAGTGATGGCAGGTATCAGAGTAACATTCTCTTTTCCTGCAGACTTTTCTAAAGTTGGTAACATCATTTCGGTTAATTTTTCATTATTAAAGGTTACCGGATAACTAGCTGAGTAAGGTGCTTCTACAGTTGCAGTTGCTCCTGCAGCTTTTGATGTATATTCTACAATTTCTTTTATCCTTCTAATCACAAAAGCTTCGTCTTCTTCGGTGAAGGTTCGGATTGTCCCTAGCATTTCTACTTGCTCAGGTATGATGTTACTGCGATTTCCACCATTTATAGCACCTACAGTTACAACTGCAGCATTGTCAGTCAACGCTACATTTCGGCTTACAATGCTTTGTAGGTTAGTAATAATTTGAGCTGAAACTAGAACTGGGTCAACTCCAAGCCAAGGTGTTGATCCATGGGCGGGTTTTCCTTTAACGGTAATTTTCATGTCATTGACGCCAGCCATAATCCCTGCAGGTCTGTAGGTGATTTGTCCAACTTCGGTTAAGGCATCCATGTGCAGTCCAAAAATGACGTCCACTTTAGGGTTTTCGAGCACACCTTCCTTTGTCATTAATTCAGCACCACCTTCTTCGCCTTTTGGCGCACCTTCCTCTGCTGGTTGAAAAATAAACTTCACTGTTCCTTTTAAATCACTTCTCATTTCCGAAAGTATTTCTGCAACTCCCATTAAAATAGCGACGTGCCCATCATGTCCGCAAGCATGCATCACATAAGTTTCTTTGCCGTTATAGGTGGTTTTAACTTTTGAAGCAAATTCCAGGTCATTCTTCTCTTCAACAGGTAAGGCGTCCATATCTGCCCTAAGGGCCACTACAGGACCAGGTTTATCTCCTTTTAAAATTCCGACAACGCCGGTTACACCAACTTCTTTTTGTACGTCTATACCAAGAGATTCTAAATGTTTAGCTACGAGTGCTGCCGTACGAAATTCACGATTTCCCAATTCTGGATTTTGGTGGATGTCGTGTCTCCAAGCGATAACTTTCTGCTCTATCTTGTCAGCTTTTTTATTAACAGCTTCACTATGGTCTTTAATTTGCCCAAAAGTTAGGGTAGTAAAAAGGGTTAAAAAGGACAATAACACATGTTTTAATAGGGCTTCAAACTGACACTTGTTGGTTTTGATTTTCATTTCTTTATTTTATTAGTGGTTAGTTGTTTTTTTAAAGGTAGAACAATTAATTAATTTGAGTGAGATTATGAAGCACAACGGTCACTGCTATGGGTTGTTGCGTGCGTTAGCACTTAACTTCGCAAGTAAAAACACCAAGTTGGAAATTCCGCAAGACACGAGTACGAAGTACGAACTGTGCGTTAGCAAATTTCCAAAGTATTGGAGAATAGGCAATTACTTATAGGTATCGTTGCCAATGGTTAATATTCAATATTTAAACTTTCAGAACTTTCTAAATCTAATTCGATTATTTCTTGAGATTGAATGTTATTTTTCCTTTTGCTTATTATTAATAAATTTGACAGGTTTTTTCCACCTACTAAATCTAGAGTGAAATTTTCTTCATTAAAATCGTTCCTTATAGAAAAACTTGATTGCGAATTAAAATTTGAAGAAGGAATTCCTGATTGTATTCTATTTGAAATTTCTAACTTGTCTGTTTCTAAAGTAGGTTCAAAGTTTGTTATGTTAAGTGAAATAATTTCTATTTTAGGAATAATAATTTCATAATTAATAATTGTGTCTCTTGTCGAGATTTCATTTATTCTTAATTTGTTGTCAATAAATTGAGTAGGGAAGAGACCCTGTTCTAAAACAACGGTTTCTTTGCTTTTAAAATATTCATCCGTTAAAGATTCATCTACTATGTCGATTATAAAACTTCCCTCCGAATAGGCCTCTATTTCATCATCATTTATAAACCCCTCAAGAGTAAAGTCTCCATTATTATCTGTAAAAGACCTCGCTATAATTCTTTCGTTTGATGAGAATAATCCATTTCTTTTGAAATAAAAAATGACTTCAACATTTCCTATTCCATTAAGATTTTCACTCGATAGTATTTTACCTTCAATTACTGTGCAATTTTGAAAGCACTCTATTGAAGAGTCATCATCTGTTGATGTACAAGAGTAAATTAAAATTACTATTATCAATTTAATGTATATTTTTTTCATAATTATTGCCAACGGTCTCAGCTATGAATAGTAGCGTGGTTAAGAACATAATTTAGTAAATAAATCACAATTAGACACAAGCTCGCGAACTGTGCGGAGCAATTTTCGTAAGTCGGCATTGACGGCGTCATTAATTATACATGGTATTAGGCTCAGTATTTGACCAATTTATTCTTTAAATTGTTCAAGTAATGCCAAACTACGTACAAGGGCTGTCATATACATGTTTTTATTTGTCTCATCCTTTTTTGTACTAAAAAAAGCAATAACCAATCTTTTTGTTGGTGATATGTAAAGACCCTGACCTCCAAACCCAGTTTTAAGGAAGTCGCCATCTTCAAAAATCACATCCCAATGATAGCTTTGAAAATCTGCACCTTGTCCTTCAAAATACTTTTTCCTCAAATGCTGATCTGTTCCTCCTTCAGATCTAAATAATGCGCTATCTCCAGTATGAATTTGATTTATATATCGTGTCGATGCTATTTTTGTACTGGCATCATCTGTAAAAGCCAGTCCATATCTGCCAAGATCTCTCAGGCGCATTAGCATTGGACCGTAACTTCCGGCAACACCAGTACTTGATAGTGTTACCCTTGCATCATCTTCAGCTCCGATTCTTGTCCATATATAGTCCTGAACCAACTCATGAAAAGGTTTAGAGGAAACGCTTTCAGCAATGGTAGTCAGAATAACAGAATTGGCGGAGGTATAATCGAAGGTTTGCCCAGCAGGTTCAATTTGTCCTGAATTAGCCAATAATTCTATTAGGCTTTCTTCAAATCCAGGATTTGGCTCTGTATAAACCGCCGAATGCTGAAGTAATTTATAAAAACAATGGTTTGGGTCGGTAAAGGACCCCTCATCGCTTTCTCTGCAGTTGATTCCTGAGGTCATCCTTAACAAATTTTCAATAGTTACATTCTCCAATGGCTTGCCTTTAAATTCTGTAAGATACTTCCCAATCGCATCCTGTTCGTTAAGTTTTCCTTCATCTGCCAAGTGTGCGATTATGGTTCCTAAAAATGTTTTACTCACAGAGCCCAAAAAGTGCTTGTCAGAAGGTTCCATTTCGGGATATCTTTCATAAACCACTTGCCCTTTGTGAAGAACAATTACACCATTAATTTGTTTTTCATCGCAAATTTGGTCAAGTGACGTTTCCTTTTCAAAATAGGCACTGGTGAGAATCTCTTGACCGAGAGTACGACTGATATTTTCTGGAAGCTTCGTTGTTTTTGTATGTCCTTTTTCTATGAGAATCGTAGGAATATAGTTTTCCATGTGCCTAAATACTTCTGTTATCTGAGGTCCTCTTCCAATGAGTGATTCAGGAATTGTAAAGTTTATTTTTTGGTCTTTTAATGCAGGAATTTTTCTTGATTCTATAGCTAAAACAATTTTTTCTTCTAATGTAGGCTCTTTGACTTGTTTTTTGCATCCAACGAATAGAAGCAAACTGAGAGTGAAAAGTACCTTTAATGACAGTTTATAGTTTAACATATTTATTGTTTTTTATTGAGTCTAACGTAGTTGTATATGATTTACTTCGTCAGTTCGAGACTGTGCCTCTAATGTCGTTGCGTGGTTAAGAACGTAATTTAGTAAATAAATCACAATTAGATAAGAGCTCGCGAACTGTGCGGAGCAAAAGTCCGAGAAGATTTTCAGAAGTAGGCGAAAACCAGTAATTACCAATAGCCATTGTTGGCAATTGGCTTTTTTGATTAGTGTATAAAATTAAACCGGTCTTTCAGGAATATAAACAACATCAACCTCAATATTATCTCCATATTTTATTTGTATCGAACATAATACAGAAACATTTTCTCCATTATTAGTAGCGGATTTCATAACTGGTATTTTTCTAAGCACTCTTAAGATTTCTGCCTGAACGGTGACTTCTGCCTCTCTTACTTTCATGCCTATCAAATCTCCGTTTTTATTGATTATAAAAAATGCATCTACCTGTTTTGGTTCTGAAAGGTTTAAATCTTTAGATACACTCAAATTGAATTCTTGTTCAATAAATTTGGATATCTTATCATGAAAACACTCTCTGGTTTCTTCCACAGAGAGGGCTTCACAACCATCATACACTGGCGCAATTTCTACATCTTTCAATATTATGCTATCGTCAGATGTATAGATGGCCATACCATCATCCTGCGATACTATACTGCATAAACTTAATAATGCCTGTTCCTCTTTTGCAGTCACATTTCCTTGCGCCATCACTTGTTCCTGAACAGCGTTAATTTTCAGCATTAAATCACTTTCTGTATTTTTAGCCGAGTTGGATTCCTCCTTACAAGAGGCCAATAACATAATTACAAAAATTACAGACAAACCCATTAAAATTTGGAATTCAAATTTTGTATTTCGTTTAAAATTGTATTTCATAAGTTTTGATCTTTTTGCTTATGGCCAACGTGATTGTGTATGGTTGGTTGCGTGGTTAAGCAACTAATTTAGTAAACAAAAACGAACGCGAGAAAATTCCGAAGGAATTTTCCAAGTAGGCAACGACCAAAGCAATTAATTATACACGTT